>JAIDCJ010000009.1:93234-159246 GCA_029055875.1 Clostridia bacterium | reverse complement strand
GTACTTTTTTGGACTTTTTTTATTTTTTTCTTTGGTTTATATGGTATTTATTGGAATTTCCGCCCTCTTTTTCCACCCAAAACAGCAAAAAGGCGGGGGATTGATTTTCCAATCAATCCCCCGCCTCGGCAAAAATGGCGCTCTATAACTTATTAGTTATGAGTTTATTAAAACCCCCGCGACGAGTATTCGCCGCGGGGGGTTTTTAATTACAATACAGGTTCAACACGTATTACGTTACGCGTTTCAAGGTCTTCTGCGGGCTGTGAATCTCGGAGTGTAATCCGGCAAATCACTTGCTTTCGCGTCCTTGGTTGCATCAATGGTTGTTGTAGTGGTCGTCGTCATAACCGAACCGGGCTGAACCGAAGCAGGGTGCGCAGGTTGCTGTACGGCGTTCTTCGGCTTTCCTGCCGACGATTTATCCCGCTGTACCGATTTAATTACCTTTTGCTGCTGGGGTTGTTGCACGGTTACAACCGTGGGTTGAGGTGGGTTTGCAAAACGAGCGTTCAAGCGTTCTTCCATTTCACGAAGTCTACGTTCTTCGTCATTGCGACGACGCTCTTCCTCGTTACGGCGACGCTCGTCTTCGAGCATACGCATTAACTCCATCTGCTTCATTTCCATGTCGTGGAGTCTCTGCTCTTCCTCACGCGCACGTTTTTCGTTCTCGCGCTGAATTTCTTGCTTCAATTCGATTTCTTTCAGACGCGCGTCTAAATTGCGCTGAGCTTCTAATTCACGAATCTTCGATTCAAGCTCTTGAACACGCGAATCTTTTGCCGAATCAGCCAGAGGTTGCTGAGGCTGTTGAGCCTGCTGAGGTTGTTGCAGCTGCTGCATACCGCCAAACCGCATCATCCACATGAGCTCTTCCATGTTGCGGAGCTTTCCTTCCAATTCGCGGATTCTTTCTCCGCTGAAATCACGGGGCGCAACTTCATACGGCGTATGATGATATTCGGAGGCTTCGAGCTGCTCTCTGCGGCGCATTTCGAGGCTCTGCAAACGTTCGTTGCGTTCCTGCTCTTCGATGCCTAATTTCTGCCTGTCTTGCTCGCGCATAGTTGCGATAGTTGCAAGAAGCTGTTCGACGCGTGCCTGATGCCCGAATTCTTCTTTCAAATCGCCCTTAACTTCATCTTTAATTTGCGCGGCGGAAACGCTTTCGTTCGCGGGTGCAGGAGCGGTAACAACAATCGTTTTCTCGGGTTGTGCCGCTACGGGTTGTGCCGCCACGGGCTGTTGCGCGACCATGGGCTGTGCCATGATAGGTTGAGCAGCCACCGGCTGGACGGGTTGAGATCTTAAATCGCGTCTCAAATCGCGAAGCTCTTGCTTGATATCGCTCAACTGCTCGGAAGAAGCCGAGGGTTGCGCCGCAACCGCTTGAACGGGTTGCACGGGTTGAGCGGATTGCACTCTCATAGCCTCGCGCATTTCGCGGAGTTCTTGCTTGATATCGCTCAGCTGCTCGGAAGAAGTCGAGGGTTGCGCCGCAACCGCTTGAACGGGTTGAACGGACTGAACGGGCTGAGCGGATTGCGTTCTCATAGCCTCGCGCATTTCGCGGAGCTCTTGCTTGATATCGCTCAACTGCTCGGAAGAAGTCGAGGAATTTACAACAATCGGCTGCGAAGATGCGGGCTGTTGCTGAATACCAACGGGCAACACACCGCCCATCATGGGCATAGAAACGGCGTTGTTGCCGCTGTTTGCCATGGCCGCAATACGAGCTTCGTGTTCTTCCTCTTTGCGCCGTCTTTGTGCTTTGCGCTCCTCTTTCAGCTCTTCCTGCTCTGCACGCTTTTCTGCGTTCCTTGCTCTCTTTTTCGCAACGCTGCAAATAACCGCAATCAGAATAATGAGGGCAATTAACACCGCGCCGCCAATTACGAACCAAAGCCAAACCTTAAGGCCAAAGAACGTACGCATAAAGAAGCTTGCTTCGGTAAACGAAAACGCGTGAGTGGCTTCTTCAAAGGTTATGCTACCCGCACCATCGCCTTCAAGGACCGGAGTTGCGGTATATTCTTCGCCAACTACCATGTCTTCAAGAGCGACCGTTTCACCGTCTTTGTTGGTATATTCAAAACTGATATAACCAAGAATATCCGCAGGTACGCCGTCGAGCTTCGGTACGCCGCCGTTAACGTTTTTCCATGCCGTAGCAGGGATTTTGTAAGGCTGAATTTCAAAAGGAATCGAGAAAGAAGCACCGTCTGCAAGCGGAACAACAAGTCCGATATTCTTTGCAGCGTTTACAGGTTTATCTTTCCAAGTGTGCGCAGCGTCTTTCAACGTAATGGTAACGCTGTACGAGCCTGCCTTCGTAACCGTAGCATCGCCCGAAATCTCCATCGTCGTGCTGTTGAAGCCGTCGAGCAAACTTTTAATGTCAATCGGCTTACCCGTGAACGTTGGATTTGACTTTAACGTAGGCTTAAAGACAGCGCCGTTCTCATCCGGCAAACCCGGTTCGGTAGGATTAGAAGGATTTGTAGGATTGGTAGGATTGATAGGACCAGTGCCAGAAGAATCCTCAGCAATCTTAAATTTTACCGTATATTGCGTGCTTTCACCCGTTTCCGATTTTACGGTTACGGTAAGCGTGTGATCGCCTGCCGCCAAGCCGGAAAGCGATTGCGTTTTATTCGCCTCCGTAGCCGCACCGCTATATTTGGACGTTCCGTCTACACTGATTTGAACCGTGGAATACGTTCCGTTTTTTGAAGTGGTGACGGACAGATTGTCCTTATCCGCATAGGCAATTTCATCCTCTATGTTGAAATCGCCGCCCGAAGCCAAATCGCTTGCCGATTTTGAAAGCAATTCCGTACTTCCGTTTTTAAAGGTCAGTGCGGAAAGCGTTTTTGCTTCCTCGTCCGCCTTACGCGTAACGCTTAATGTAGCCGTTTTCTTGGTTACGCCGTCTTCCGCCGTTACGGTAATCGTAATCGTTTGGGTTTGACCTACCGTTAACGCCGGGTTGCTCGGCGAATACGTAGCAGTAGCCCCTGCGCTTACGGTTGCCTTCAGGATGGAGTTGGAAGTGTTTAAGGTGCTTACGGAATACGGCACCTCAGCCTTAAAATTACTTCCGTCTTTTGTGATGGTTACGCCGCTTTGCGTGCTGGTAAGATTCGTGATATCACAAGCGGTTGAGGGCGGAACGAAACTTATCGACATACTTGTGCCCGCCGAAGTGAATGTTACGGCTTGACCAAGCATATTCGGAATTTTAACTCCGGTTACGGTGACAGTTGAACTGCCTGATAACGTTGCGCCGGATTTCACGGCGATTTTGTATCCGCCTATAACAAACGTGCTTGCCGTAATAGGTTGAAAGTTATTATCAACTGAACATACCACACTTGTATCGGTGTGCCTCGTTACGTTCTCTGTTGCATTGAGTGCATTCGATAGCGAAGAATCACTTAGCGCGGCTGCTATCTTTGCCGGAGTCATATATTCCTTAAATTCAAAAACATTTGAATCAATATTTATCTGAAAATCTACTCCGAACAGAGATTCGCTGTTATTTGATATCACACCGTACACAATAAATTCTTTATTCGCCGCATTCGTTTTAATTTGAGAAAGACTACTGTACGATGTAAAGGTAAGTCCGTCGGCTGCCTTAGCGTCTTTTTCCACTTTCAAAGACGAAGGCACGATGAAAGCGATTGCAGCAATCAGGCAGAATGCAACAGCTAAAAAGAGATATTTAATTTTTCTAAACATATTCGTTGTTTTCATTAGTTTGCCGCTCCTTTTACGCTTAATCCTGCAAAAATCGGCGCGTTACCGTTCGTATAAGCGTTTAACTGTGCCTTATCGAAAACGTCGATTTCACCATTTCCGTCTACGTCCGCCGCCATCAAGAATGCCCCAGTTAACACCGTACCGTTCGTATAAGCGTTTAACTGTGCCTTATCGAAAACGTCGATTTCTCCGTTGCCATCCACATCTCCGCGTATTACAAGCGTGATGGCGTCAATTACGGTGTTACCGTCAAGAATCTCTAACACCATACCGGTAGCAATCACCTGCGATAAGTTGGTAATTTCCACGCCCTTTGAATCGTAGACCTTAATACCCTCATTTACGAACTGCGCTAGGATGTCCGAAATACTGTCACCCAAGGCTATGTTCGTAAGATAAGTAGGTTTGTTCGCATCGTATACGTGTTCGCCGAAGTTAACCGCATTACCCTCGCCATCGATAAACTGGAAGGTCTTGTTTTTCTCAATCACTTGGAACAATCCCAAAGTCGCATCGGGATCTTCCTTCAAATTATCATAGGCCGCTTTAACGGCTGCTCTCGCCGCGGCAATCTCTTCACGCGTTACCTCATGTTTTGCAAGCTCAATCAGCTCGTCAAACTTTTCAACGGCTTCGGCGTAGGGCGCCCAGCTTGCCTCGGTATACTTATATTTTTCTCTACCCATGAAGGTATGCTGTTCGATACTGTATTGTTTGTCGTCGGTGACGTCCAACAATACGTCTTCATAGTTGGTTAACTTGTCAACTACGTAATCGACTTCGCTTTGTGTGGGATTACCGGTTTTAAGCGCGATTGCACGAGCCAACAAATCCTGAAGCGCTTTGAACGAGCCGCTTGAATAATAATGACCGTTTGAAATATTGTTGCCCTTGTTTACAAACGCCTGAACCGTTGAAATAGCAGGATCAAGCTTGCTGATATCAACGAGACCGCTGATTGCCGCTAACAGGTTACTGCATACTCCATTAGATTGGGAAGGATCCCTATTCGTGTTATCACGATAGGTTTTTGCAGTTTGCAAATTATCGGTAAGCGTTTTGAAGGATGCAGCGGAATATTTCAGCGACGTCTGCTGTTCCGTTACCTTTTCCTCTGCACGCGCGATAATCTTATCGAGCGCGCTAGTATCGAATTCAAGCGCGTTTCTTGCGTTAAGCAATGCCTCATAGGATTTAGCGTATTCATCAATGGTAAGATTCGCTTTGGCTACTACCGTTTTGCTGGCAGTAAGCTGCGTTGTGAACGCCATGTAGCTCGATACTTCAAAATAATCCGCATAATCCGCGCCGTAGTTTTCATCGCACTCTTTAATTAAATACTGCAACAAAGACCTATCCAGAACGAGCGCATCCTTTGCATTGGTGATGGCTGCCATCGCATCTTCCACTTCGTCTAACGACGCGTCGCCCGCATCGTTGATTTTGATACCCTTTTGAAGCGCGGCATTCAGCACTGCGTAGCTGTCTTCCGTGAAGCAGTCGGCGTACGTTACGTTATCACCGAGTTCGGGAACGGCGGTTGACAAATATTCCTGCGTCGCTTTAATAAGGTCTGCCAAGCCGTCTTTTGTCGGTACAAGCGCGTCTACCGCAGCTTGCAGCGCGTGAACGGATGCAATGACGTCGTCGTAAGTGCTATCGGTATCGGTAGAAATCTCTTTCGCGCTATCAATGACTGCTTGAAGCGCCGCTTTGCTCTCATCCGTGCAAGAACGCTTGGTTTCCTTTTCGCATTCTGCAATAAACGCTTTGTACTTCGCCATATCCGGCTTAATACCGTTCAGCGCAGATTTCAAAGCCGTAAACGCACTTGCATACTCGTCAACTTTGATTGTGCCCTTCAAAAGATTTCTTGCGGCATCTGCTGCCGTTTTTGCCGCGTTATAGGTTGCGTCGGTAATAAAATCTTTTTCCAAGGCGTTAAAGTCTTTAATGAGATCTTTCAGCCCGTCCGTAACGATTACGAGACCGTCGATTGCCGAGTTGATTAAATTGACGAGAAGCGTAACGCTGCCCGTATCAAGATCCGTCTTGATAAGCTCGGTAGCCTGATCGATGACGCTTTGAAGCTTGTTGGCGGAAGCCGTGCTATAATAAGCCCCGTATTGTTTCAACAAATTATTGCCTTCATTGATACGGTTTTGCAAGGCAGTAAGATCCGCTTTCAAGCCGTTGATTGCCGCAAGGAGAGCGTCCAGCTTCTCCTGTACGGACTCTAACGTAAGTCCTGAGCCCTTAAGAAGTTTGTCCGCCTCGTCGTAAGCGGTTTGAAGCGCAGTTAACGACGTTGCAGTATAAATATCCGTCTGAGCAAGAAGCCCTTCGGCTTTCTTCATTCTCTCCTCAAGCTCGGAGGTATCTACGACGAGTTTATCGCGGGCGGCAATCAGGTTCGTGCGTGCCTCGGTAACTTCGTCCACCGTTGCGTCATTATCAAGAATAACGTCGTTCGCCTTCTTCAATTCGTCTTGAAGCTTGTCCCACGTATCCTGACTGTAAATGACGAACACCTTCATGTTGCCGTCGTCGTCTAAAATCCACTTGCCGTCGTTATCCTGACGATACTTCGTATTCGTCATGACGTTGACTTCGGCAACGAGCTTGGTAAGCGCATCTTTATTGGGTTTTAATGCATTGTACAGCGCTCTGAGTTTGAGGGTATAGGTAATTACCTCCTCCTTCGTGAGCATGAGGACGCCCTTATCCTTTACCTCCTGCGCCGCATCTCTGAATGCCTTTGCGCTCTCCGGCGTATAAACGATATCGTTTACGTAATTCTGATTGGTTTGAGACGTACCCCAAGTGACGTAGTCGTTCAATTCCTTGGTGCTAACCGAAAGATTATCGAGCGCCGTCTGCAATGCTTTGGTTGCATTTTTAACCTTCTGGATTTTTACGGTGTTCTCTTCGCTACTTTGTCCACCATTATAGTCGTTGTAAACGGGTTGTGCCTTGTCTCTTGCGTCTTGCAAAGCGTCTAAGTTTGAATACAGCTTGGAATTATCGTTATCCAGAATAGCCGTAGCCTCGTCAATTAAACTCTTCAAGTGTGCGAGGTTGATTGTGAGGTTTTGAATGGCGTCGTCCAGAGCGGTAACGGCGTTGCGGATGTCTTCCTGTGTAGCGGACGTGCTGTCAAATACCTTTTTACCGTTATCGTACGCATTCTGAAGTGCTTTTAACGAATCACCCGTGTAGATATCCTCTTTGAGTTCATCCTCTGTCCATTTGAGCAACTGCTCCAATTCGGATTTATCGAGCCCGAGCGCGCTGATGGCACTATCCAAATCCTGCGTTGCTTTATCAAGCGCTTCGGAACGCTCGATCAAATTGTCCTTCGTGACGGAGAGTTTGAGTTCCGTTTGTGCCGCAGCATACGCAGTTTTCAACGCCTCTACGCTAGATTTCGTGTAGTACGATTCGTTGAGCAAGGACGACGCCGCTTCTGAGCAAAGATTTTGCAAAGTTTTTTTATTGAGTGCCAAATCGTTGAGCGCGACGTTCAGATTGAACACGGCGGTTGAAATTTCCTTCGAGGTGGCGTCCGCTTTTTTGGTAACGGCTACCGCCGCATTTAACGCCTTTTCAAACGCATCGTAGTTTTCAAGCTTCTTAGAATCAAGCCTGTCCTCTTCGTTGAGCTTAAAGGTCGAGGAAAGTTCGATATATTCTGCTTTCACGCCGATGCTATTGTACGCACCGATAATTGCATCGATCAGCTTCGATTTATCGAGCTTCATTTTTTCGAGAGCCGCCTGCATGGCTTTCGTTGCGGCGATTACGTCGTCGACGGAAGCGGACGGGTTATTGTTTACCTCAACGGCTTTGTCGAGCACGTTTTTCAGCGCAAGCACGTCCGCCGCAAGATAAGAATCGGGCTTGAGCATGATTGCGTTCGCCTGCTCGACTGCTTTATTGAGTTCGGTTTTATCTACCCGCAGACTGTTGACAGCCAGCACCAACGCATCGTAAATGGTTTTCACGTCGCCGTTGCGGTATCTGCTGGTGTTATCCTCTACGATGGTCTGCGCGCTTTTCATAACGCTGTCGACCATGCTGTAATTCGTGTAGAAGTCCGCATTCGGCGCGATTTCCCGAATCACGATATCGTAATAGTTTTTCAGATCTTTCTTATCTGCACGGAGGCTATCGATGGCGTTGTTGATATCGGTGATGTATTCCTCTTGACTTGCATTCGTAAGGGTGTTCTTGACCATCTCCTCTCTTGCAGCCGTAATGAGGTCCTGAAGATGGCCGAAGGTTTCTTCGCTCCAATCGGATGCCTGATACTCCTGCGCTCTGTTGAGTACCTGCACGAGCTCGATAGAGTCGATAATAAGTCCCTTTAACATCGGGAAGCCGTCGTTTACCGCATTACTGCGCTCCCAAACGGTTGACATATTCCAGCCGAGTGCATCCGCCTTAAACACGGAACCGTCCGTTACGGCTAACAGTCCGTTGCCGTCGTCCGCTTTGTTGAGCGTTATCTTAGTTCCGGTGTTGATTCCCGCCGCATTGGATACGGAAGGCATAGACACCTCAATATAGTAACTGTCCTCGCTTTCGTGCGGTTTCACGGGCGCCGCAGCGGTGCCGCTACTGACGAACGGAATATAATACGTATTGAAATAGCCGACGCCGAGGTAACCGCGGGTTGAGGAAGCGGTTACTTTTTGAATGGCGCTTAAGCAATGATCGATAGCGACGTCCCCGTAGAAGGACATACCGATAATGCCGCCCGCAAACGCACCGCTGGTATTGGCTGCACTTCCTCCGGTTGCAGTTGCCGAGAGGTTGCCGTTGAAATAACAGTTTGAAACTGTGGTTTTTCCGTACGCATAACCGAGGATACCGCCCGCGGTAATGTTGTAGTTACCTGAAAGACTTACCGTAACGTCACATTTCGCATAACTATCCTTAATGGTGGAGCCGACAACCGTGCATCCGCTATTATCCTTAATAGTGGAACCCTTAGGATCGTTTTCGCTTTTCGTGTAATCGTATTCGTAGAGGAGATAGGCAGTATTTGTAGCATGCGACATTTGCCCGACCAAGCCGCCCACGTATAAGTTAACACCGGTAAGCGTGGTAGATTTTACGTTGCCCGAGGTATAGCACCGCTCAATACGCGTGCCGAACGCATTGCCGACGAGGCCGCCCACGTTTGTTCCGCCGTCGACCGAGGCGGACGAGAAGCACCTGATAAAGTGGTTGCCGCCCGCTGTATCGTTTGCGCAGAGCGCACCGACGTTCGTAGCCTGCTGTGCAATTAACTGACCGCCGATGATGGCGCAGTTTTCCATATAGAGATTGTTATATGCCAGAGCAACCAGAATGCCGACGTTGCTTACTTTTCCCGTAACGAAAACCTTAGGGCTTTCCACAACGACGTTTCTGAAAGACGCATTTAGAACAACGCCGAAGATAGCGGTATTCCCCTTCTTGGTTGTGAAATCCACGTTGAGCAATCTGTGGTTGCCGCCGTCGTAATTCCCTCTGAACGAGTATTCATTGGTACTTCCGATGATATTCGCCTCCGTCATGGCAGACAAATCTAAATCGGCAGTCTGTTTTAAGTATTGAGCCGCGTAGAGATATCTATCGGCTGCCGCGCTTGCGTTTACTTTCGTGCGGAGATCATAAAAGTCCGCTGCCGTTTGAATTTCAATGGGGTTGGTCTTATGTCCGTAAGGCTTCTCGGGCTCTCCTAAAGAATCCAGATAAGGAATACCTTCGTTCTGGCTTGACGAATGATTCCAGACGCGGACACCGCTGGTAAAATCCCATTTCAGATGGTCGTAGATGGAACGAGTAGTCGTCATCTCGCTCAGACTGACCGGCACGCCCGAAACGTTACTTGCCCATGCGGGGTAATTTCCCGTTGCCGAGTTTGCTTTGCGTGCGCCCAAAATCATATCTGCATTATAATAGTTATAGGGTGCATCTATGGGTGAACGGTTATTATTCAGATTTACGTCCAAATCCTTAATCGTTGTAGGAAGAACTGTAGCGGTAACGTTGTTAGCGCATACGAAAGGCGAAGAGAGTGAAGCCCCCGAGCTACTGGTTTGCCCCGAAATATGCTCGGAGGCAACGACGCATCCGCCAACCGCGACGGATGTTTCACCCAGTCCGACGATACCGCCCGCCCAGCCGTTACCGCTACTGGAAGGGCTTGCCAAAATATTTCCCGTGACCACGCATTTTTCAATGCTGCTACCGGCAATTTTTACGTCGCCGGCGATACCGCCCGCTTGCGCACCAGCGGTAGAGTGGTTACTAGCAGAAACATCTCCCATGGAGAGGCAGTTCTCTACTCTGACTGCCGCAGTCATAATGATACCGCAAATTCCGCCGGTATAGTTTCCTAATATATTGCTTACAGCGCCCGTGTTATAGCACTGGTCTATTTTCACACCGGCTGCATATCCGCAAATTCCGCCGGCAGAATCCGACTTTGCCACAACCGTAGCCGTGGACGCGCATTTTGAAACGTATACGCCTGCCCTCTCGGTACCGCCTGCGTCTATCGTATATGCCGTACTCGTAGCGTAACCGATAATTCCGCCGACGTTGCTTGAAGCCCCAAATATGTAGGTGGGCACTTTGTTCGTTCCCGAGCCTTTTACGGTGCAGTTTTCAATGATTGTAGCTTGGGCGTCTTTCTTGCCGAGATCCCCCGCCTTCGCGCCGTCGAGATAGCCAATCAAACCGCCCACGTAGTTGTTGCCTTTTATCACACCGCCCGTTACGGTGCAGTTTTCCATTTTGAAAGTGTTGCCGCTGGGAGCGGTCACGCGGCCGACCAAACCGCCCACGTAGCTGCCCGATGATAACAATTGACCGTTTTTTAAGTGGCAATTTTTTACGTAGGAATTGTAATCAACCTTGCTTACGCTTGCCAGCACGAGGCGTCCGACGATTGCGCCGGTATATTCGCCGCCCGCCAGCGCACCTGCCGTAGTAGCAAATACGGGATTTTCAATCGTCACGTTTTCAAACGTGGCGTTATAGGCGCAGCCAAACAAGCCCTTGTAGCTAGCCGTTTGGGTGACGTTCATATTATAAATGGTGTGATTCTTCCCGTCAAAATGTCCCTGGAAGTTTTTGCCATAGCCACTGGGTGCAGTACTGCCGATGGGAACCCATATTTTGCCCTTCAGGTCAATATCGTTCTCCATCTCAAAGTATTTATCCTTATACGTAGTTCCCGCATTTACGTTGCTCGCTAAAGACGTTAAGTCTTCCGGCGTGGAAATTTTATACGGATTGCCTTGCGAACCATCGCCCGTGAGTGCGTGCACCGGCTCGTTCCCCTTATCCGACTTGAATAAAAATGCACCGCAGAATATTGCCGCGCCTATAAAGAGCATGAAGAAAACAGCCAGTATGATTCGTACCAACTTCATAGACCTTAGACAACCGCTTTCAGTCTTTTGAATCTTGTCCTGATTGTGTCTCATTTTCCTTTCCTCCTATGAGAAGTCTTTATGCGTTACGCAGTAACGCATAAAGGGGGTACCCCCTTTATATTTCTAAAAGTTTCGTTTCCGTCCTTTCGGGGCAATTCCCCCGCCAATCGAGCGGTTAAGTATAGAACCCCGATTTTTTAGATAGTTTTAGGTTTACTCATTATAATCGAAAATTTCAGCTTTGTCAACACGGTTTTACACATTTTTTTGGTGGTTTTTAGGCAGAATATCCAATTATCGACAATATTTCCGTAAAAATACCACGTTTTATACCTTTTCTATATGCATAAAATAAACCTTTATCCACATAAGATCAACTTCGATTTCGTAACAAAACGCTCACAGCCCTATTCGGTTACCGAATAAGGCTGTGCTTTTATCTGAGGCTGTTTTATTACTTGGTTTTATTCAAAATATCGATTGCTTGCTGTACTCCCTCTTTTTCAATCCCCAGACGGAAGACGGGATCAGTCTTTACAAAGTACTGCGACAGCTCGCCCCATCCGTAGCGGTAGTCGTCGATTATCACAAACGATTCAACCCCCTCTTCAGCTTCCTGCAGCCACTTGACGATTTCATCTCTTCTTAACGCGTGAATGCCGAGCTCAGGCGTTTTACCGTAAACGGATAGTCCGAACTTTGCAAAGGTTTCGTTGATATACCTGCCGTCCGCATCGCAGAGCTTTGAATCCGCATTCCAGTGCCGCCGCCAAGTGGAGCTCAACACGATTTTCGCATTTGTGGCATCGACGATTTCCTTTACGTACGGTAGCCTCGTTTCGTCTATATCCGTTTGCTCGTTCCAATTCCGTTTTCTATCGTATGCCTTGGAATTTAACACTCCGTCGATATCGAGAAATATGATTTTCATTCCTTTCCCCTTTTCGCAAAATTAATCTTCGTCGATCCAACAGTTTTCTAATATTTGGCGGCCAAACAGTCTAACCGCTTTTTCTTTTACTTCGGCTAACTCTTCCGCGCTTAAATATTCCCCGTTCTCGTTGACGAGCTTTAAGAACGTATCGGGCAAATCGAACTCTTCCATAAAGCTTCTGTAAAGCCGTTTTGCGGTTGTTTCGTTATTATCCAAAAGGTCAATCAACTGACTGAACAGATAACACCAGTCGCCGCCTTCAACCCCCTCTTCGGACTCGCAATCGAATATAGTTGCGGGAATATCTTCAAGCTCGTATTGCCCCACGAAAAGAGAATGATACAGCTGTTTGGCAAAGGAATCGATTGCTGCATCGGACATTTTGTCTTGATATTCTTCTTTCAGAATTTCTTTGATTTGTTTCAGTTTTTCCTTATTCACCGTGTTCACCCAATTTGACTATTTTGTGCATCAATACCGTGTATTTGTCGCTCAACCGCAAATCAATATGGAAATGACCGAAATACCAGTGCTTGAACTCTACGACGTCTTCAAAGTTCGATAAAAGCTGGCATTCGGGGCATTCGATTTTTATGCCCGCTTGCGCCCTCAATTTCGGATACGCCAACGCACGCTGTCCACAGGCGTGCGTAATAATATAGTCTACCTTATTCCCATACTTTTTCAGATTCGCAAGCCCCTCGTCCAATTCTTCAAACGAAGGTAGCTCCTGCGGCCACCAGCTCCTGCCCTCTACACGATAGTGCCGATCGATACTGGTTGCACCGCCGAACGTGAATATCGTTTTACCTTCGATTTCAAAAATCTGTCCGCGCATTAAATGGAGCACGTTGGGTCTGATTCTATGTACCTTGCCGCCGTTCCAAATTTCTACGGGATATGAATTGATTAGGTCGAAATTTTCATGATTCCCGTCCACGAATAATACGGTAAAAGGGAGTTCGGTATAATACCTTAAATTCTCGGCTAAGGTTCGCTCGCTCCATATCGCACCGAAATCCCCCGCAATAATAACGTAGTCGTTTCGGGTGAGCTTTGGGTGCTCTCCCGCAAAAATATGCAATTTATACGCGTCTTCCAAACCGTGCGTATCGCCCGTTACGTAAATCATATTTCCCTCCTTGTCATTGAATCCCTAAGACCAGTTCCAACGCGGTCTCTAACCTTGAAATATCAACGCCCATGGACTCCAAAATTTGCGTTGCCAAACAATCTTTAGAAGAAACGATTGCCAAGAGCAGATGTTCGCTCCCCGTGTCCGCATCCCCGCCGTCAAAGTCTGACGCAATTTGCTTTGCTTCTTCAATCAAAAGTTTCGTCTTTGGCGTGAGGCCGTTGATCTCGGCGTTTCTATCTAACGTCCGCATGAAATATTGAGAGTAGGCGTGCGAAGTCAACCCGCAGGATTTCAGGACTTTTCCTGCCAGACAGTTCGTACTCAGCATCGCATACACGATATGTTCCGAAGCGATATAATGAGTTTTGAACATCCGCGCTAATTCTTCTGCCTTTTCTAATACCCGATTCATTTCCGATGAAAATATCTTTTCCGTCTTCATCTTAAGCCTCCATAAACATTATATCATAAAACCGTCCGGATTTCACCATGCCTCACAGAACTGCTTTTTCAGTCTCCCGTAAAGATACGAGCTCGTGTTTTTCAGCTCGTAAACAAGCCGTTCGTACACTTGTATCTTCTTTCTGTCGTTGGTGTCCCTTACGGCTTCGAGATACGCTTCCGCTTTCTTGACTGCCCCCTGCCTTCCCATCTTCATATCGGATTTCACAAGGCATTCGATACGCTCTATTACGGCTTGGGCGAACTCCTCTTCATCGTCCCAGAACGAATGCACGGGGATTGCATCAACGGCAATCGGCGGTTGCCCTCTGCGGGTGATTTTATCTCCGTCCTCATCCGAGTGAAGCATAAGATTTATGATATTATCATATTCCGTATCTTCGCTTCCGTCGTCCTCCTCGGACTGATGCTCCAAATATTTTAGGTAATCCTCGATTTTGTGCTCAGTTTCTACGTCCAAGTCGTCGTCTTCCTCGTCTTCTTCCGTTTCGGCTTGAATACGCCTTATAAGCTCTTCCCTGCGGCGTTCGAGCTCTGCTCTGCGTTCTTCCCGCAGAAATTTATTCCTGCCGACAAAGTCGTATCTTACCCCGCCGGAAAACACCAAGTCCTCGTTGGAGACTAACTCCGCAATGATGGATTTGGCTTCTTTGTACGAAATGCCGAATTTCTTTTGCAGGTCGGCGGTTTCCGCAAACTGTTTTTTCTTGATATATTCAATGATTTCCGTCTTATTCACGTTGCTCCTCCTATGCGCTTAAAAGTCAAACAGACTGTGTTTTTTCTTGGCCGACACCGTGTAGGTATAACGTTTTTCAAAGGGATTTACGCTGCACTTGTATTCCTTCTCGGAAGCGAGCTTTAAGTTTTTGAACTCGTCGCAAAGATAATACCTTTCAAGTTTGGAAAACATAACGTATCCGCTGTTCGCCTCGGTAATAATGCATTCACCGGGCTGAAAATGCGACAGCATGCTCTTGGGCACGAGCGGGATCGTTTCAATTTGGTACGTATCGATATCCGCCCCTTGCCCGTTCAATGCGCTGAGCGGAGAAATACGCGTTTGCTGACCGCACTCGCGCGAGAAGGATTCCAGCGTATCGGGATTATTCGAGCCGAAGAAAATATGCATATTGAGATTATCCCTGATGATTTCGGCGACGTTCTCTCCGTAAACGCTGTTAAGCTGTGCGTAGGACTGAATAATTAATATGAACCAAATATTTCTCCCTGCACAGGCCGAGATCGTCGTTTCAAAATCCTTAATGGCGGGGAAATTCCCGAACTCATCGAGAATGAAGTAGAACGGCACTTCAAGTTTTCCGTTCGCCTTCTTGGTCGCTTGCTCAATCAGATAGCGGTATGCGTCCTGAATAAACAGCGAAATAATTTGGTAATGCACCTTTACCTCGTCGCGGTAGTCAATATAAATTGCCACAGGGCCCTCGTCAAACGCCGAAAAATCAAACGAATTACAGCTTGTTACAAGGCGCATTGCGCAATCACGGAAAACCGATATCCCCGTATTGAAAACCGCCAGAATGCAGGCGCTCGTTACGTCGCCGTTTTCAATGACCGTATTCTTAGCCAGCTGATACGCGCGGGAATCCGCACCCCGCTCCGTAAAATATCCGCCGTCTTCAAAGCTCATGTTTTTGCCCGAGTGAATTGTCGTCTGCAATCTGAGAATCGTACTGAACGAGAAGGTATCCTCCGTTATGGGGTTATCCTCCTTATCCGAATCTTCGAGCATTGCCCACAGAAAGGCTTTCAGAAGCTCACGCGCGCTGTCTTCCCAATAAGGGTCTTTCGTATTTTGGGTGGGCATAAGCATTGCCGCCAACGTATCGATATCGTTTCCGACCTCGTCCGTCAGCATTGCCTTGGCGAGTGCGATTGCCTGTTCCAGTTCTTTCTCGTCGTCGTAGACGATTTCACGGAAGACGTTGCGCGGCCCGTTATCGGTATCAACAACGCCGACTTCGTCGTATATCTGAGCCGCCTTACGGTATTTGCGGAAAATCGGGGTAAGCGGATTCCAACACTCCGAGTGAACGTAATCACGGAAATTCAGCAGTACCACCCGATACCCCGCCCCTCGGAGCGTTTCGGACGTGAGGCGATAAATCTCGCCCTTCGGATCGGAAATAATCATGCTCCTCTTCATCGGCTGTTGGGCGAACGAGAGAATGGTAGGTACAACGTACGAGGTCGTTTTCCCGAGCCTCGTTGCCGCAATAACCCCTACGTGGTTCTCCTGCCCCGTATAGGTTTGTACGAGTTTTCCGTCTACCTGCCGGCAAGCCTTCAAAACGCCCGACGGTGCCCTCTTCCCGAGTTCGGCATATGCCACCGTATTCGGAAGTTCCGATAAATCCGCATAGTGAACGTACCTCGTGTTTTCATATCCGGTTAGAATCTTGTTAGTATCTTGCATACGTACTACCTCCGAAACCTATCGTCAGTTTGTCGCTATCACCTGCATATTCCTGCAGCATTTCCCTCGATAAGGTAATCACTGCGCCCTTTTCTCTGCGTGCGCGTACCGCCGCGTCAATGAGCAGTTCCGCCGTGTCAACGTCATAGCCGCTGAACACATCCTTTGTATCGCCAATCAAATCGATTGCCCCCACCCCGTAAAGCTTTTGCTTGCCCGCAAGAATGTTCTTAATGACGAAGGGCATCTCGTCGGGCGAAACCCCGCTCAGCTGTATTTCATCGCAGTAGGGTTTCAGCCATTTTGCATTTTGCTCGTCGCAGAAACATACGGGCAATACCGCGCTTAAATTGAGGGTTACGCTGGGGCTGTTTAAGTGGAACTTCGCACGGCGAAAACTTTGTAAAATGCTCTTTACCGCATCCTTTTTTCTTTCCGAAATTTCACCGTAGAAGAATAACAGAAAACGGTTGTCTCTGTCTTCGTCGATACTGCGCACGAAAACGTTGTTCTGCGTCGGTTCAAGATCGTAATCCTCTAATTCCGCAACGTATATTCTTTCGATATGCGTATCGGGATTTTTCGCTCCGATTGCCTTGGCATACATATTCAACACGTATTTCGACTCGCAGCAAAGGCACATCGGGCGGTAAGAGGAAAGCCCTCTTAAATCACAGTTTTTCAGCGCACGGGTTACCGTAGAAATTTCCGCTTCTCTTTTCACCGTTACCTTCTGCACGCCGCTTGCATCTACCGCCGACATTCTTTCATGCGATAGCTTCAAAGGCAAATCGCTTATGGCACAGAGCTGCTCCTTGTTCAACGTAAATACTGCTTTCTCTTTATCTTTGAAATAAAGCGCAAAACTGTACAGGATTCTGGCGTACTTAGGATCGTAAGTTTCACGTTTCAGGACGCCTGCATGAAACGATTTATCCAAGAGCTTGACCTCGTCTATTTCCTCCGCATCCGCCTCGCCGTATTCCGCGGCGGCAGTTTGATACAGCTCATCAAACGGAGTATTTGCAACCTGTTGACGAAGACGCGCCATATTAAACTCACGCGTAGCTTTACAATAATGCAACAGAGCAAGCGTACTGACGCTATCGTTCCAGTCCGCCGCCTTGGACAGGGTTTTCATGCCAACGGTTTCGTTCTTACTCAGGAAAATCCCTTCGCATTGTAAAATACCCATAATCCTTATGGCACTTATTACGCCGCAGGTTGCCGCCGAAGAAAGACAGGTATAAACCACGTTCCTCGATGCGTCCGCATCCAAAATCAAATTGCGGCTTTGCGCGGTTAAAATTGCATTGCCTTTGATACGGGCGACCTCTTCCCATTCGGCATTGGACGACTTCGCCGAGCCTATGAGCATAGAGTATTTTTGCAGCCTCTGATGTTGCATAAACTCTTTTTCGGTGGTAATCGCCTTTGCCGTTTCATTTTCGGACAAACGGTATAATCTCTCGATCTCTCCGTTCGGGATCAAAAAGATTTTCCCCAATGCCCGAAAAAGCTCCCCGCTGTTTTCCAGATACTTGCCGAGAACTGCTTTCGTCAAAAAGTATTCCGACATAAATAATTCAAACGTTGCATTTAACATATGCGTTATCTCCTTTTTTTCTTTACTTCATTATACAATACCCGACACGCCTCGACAAGACAGCACTCTATTCGCCCGTACCGAAAACTTGTACAAGAAAAAAGGAACTTGTAAATTTTACAAGTTCCTTTTGAAATCTGAGTTTTTCGGTTTATTCGCTACTTGGCGCCCTTTTACATATAGACGATGATATCCGATAGCTCTTTCTTGGATATCTCGGCATAAAAAAGCACGTCTTCTAACGCCACCGCCGTTCTTCCGTTTTCCCAGTTAAAGATAACGCTTTCCGACACGCCGAACACGTCGGCAAGCTCTTTGCGGCTGATATGGTTATCCATTTCAAATCTGCACGCGCCGCATTCGCCGCTGCAATCGCCTTTATCGTGTTTGAGCGCATTGCACACCGCGCGTCTAAGCTCGATATTGTCTTCCCGAAGCAGCTGCAAATTTCTGCCCGTCTTTTTCCAGTCTATAAAATTTCTGCGTATTAATTTCATCTTTCGTCCAAATCATTTCCTATTCACAATGCAAGCGAAGCAGCGCTCCGTTTGCCGCGTGCGGTTGTCAAACGTCGGCTTTGTTTTTTACTTTCATTAATCTGATGACTGCGGCACGCTCGTTTTCGTCGAGCTTGCTCTTGATATACTTGATTGTTTCCTCAAGTTGAGGAATCATAACGTATTCAAGCGCGTTGACGCGGCGTTTGTTGCGTTCGATTTCCTCCGCAAGCATTCGCACCGTTTTTTCGGTCTCAGCCAAGGCAATCATTTTAGGAAGCAGCGCGGCGGCACGCGTTACGGAATAGTCCGCTTCGCTGGTGATTTCGGGATAGGCGTACGGAAGTCCGCCCTCGTCCTCTTCCCCCGCAAGCTCGATTTGAGGCACTTCCACACCCATAACGCTCTTTACGCCGCAGTCGGCCTTGACTGCGACCGACGGCATAGCGAAAGCCGTTTCGGCGCGGTATGCGGGCGTAACCGAACGCGCAACGGAAAACTGCCTTAAGGTTTCGGAAAGCTCTGCTTCCACTGCGTCTCTAAGGCGTTTGTTTTCTTTGATGATAAGCGTAAAGCGGCGCACCATTTCATCGGATTTATCCTTCAACAGTTTATGACCGCGAACCGCCGTTGTAAGCCGCGCTTGCAGCTTTTTCAGCTCCATACGCGTGGGGTTTACGTTAAGCCGTGCCAAATGTCTACCTCGAATTATTTCAGATACTTATCGATATATGCCTGACGGATACGTTTGAGTTCCGTTACGGGAAGAATCTTCAAAAGCTCCCAGCCGGTATCGAGCGTTTCCTCTACCGATCTGTTTGCATCAAAGCCCTGATTGATATACACCTTTTCAAAATTTTCCGCAAATTTCGCGTACAGCTTATCGGTATCGGACAGCGCCGCCTCGCCCAAAATGGCGGCAAGCTCCTTGTTTTCCTTTCCGCTTGCGTACGCAGAGAAAAGCTGGTTCATGGTATCGGCGTGGTCTTCTCTGGTCTTGCCCTTGCCGATGCCCTTATCTTTCAGACGGGAAAGAGAAGGCAATACGTCGATAGGCGGATTGATGCCCTTTTTATACAAATCTCTCGAAAGTATGATTTGCCCCTCGGTAATGTAGCCCGTCAAGTCCGGAATGGGGTGCGTTTTATCGTCCTCGGGCATGGTTAAAATGGGAATCTGCGTAATGGAGCCTTCGCACCCGCGGATTCTGCCCGCGCGTTCGTACATGGTTGCAAGGTCGGTATAAAGATAACCGGGATAACCGCGTCTGCCGGGGATTTCGCGCCGTGCGGCGGAGACCTCACGCAAGGCTTCTGCATAGTTGGTAATATCGGTCATGATAACGAGGACGTGCATACCGCAGGTGAACGCGAGGTATTCCGCGCAGGTCAACGCCATACGCGGCGTGGAAATACGCTCTACCGCGGGATCGTTTGCAAGGTTGGTGAACAGCACCGTTCTTTCGATTGCGCCCGTCTTTTTGAAGTCGTCTACGAAATACTGCGCTTCCTCGAACGTGATGCCGATTGCCGCAAATACGACTGCGAACTTACTCTCGCTCCCGCGTACTTTTGCCTGCCGAGCAATCTGCGCCGCAAGCTCCGCGTGGGGAAGTCCGCTCATGGAGAACACGGGCAGCTTCTGCCCTCTAACTAAGGTGTTAAGTCCGTCTATTGCGGAAATACCCGTCTGAATAAACTCGTCGGGATAGTCGCGCGCCGCGGGGTTGATCGGTTCGCCGTTGATATCCAAAACCTTTTCGGGAATTACGGGTGCGCCGCCGTCGCGGGGGTTGCCCATACCGTCGAACACACGCCCAAGCATATCGCGCGAGCACGCGAGCTGCTGGCTGTGCCCCGTGAAGCGGGCCTTTGCGCCCGAAATCTGCAAGCCCTGCGAGTTTTCAAAGAGCTGTACGACCGCTTTATCGCGGTTGATTTCAAGCACCTTGCCGCGGCGGATACTGCCGTCGTGACAGATAATATCGACGAGCTCGTTATAGGTTACGCCCTCGACGCCGTCTACCACCATAAGAGGCCCGACGACTTCGCGGATGGTTTTGTATTCCTTAAACATCGTCCTCCCCTCCCTGACAGATTTCTTTGAATTCCGTGCTCATGAGTTTTAATATTGCGTCGAATTCGGAAAGATTTTCTTCCCTGATATATTTGGCGCGTCCTATCTTCTCCTTGCTCTTACTTGCAAGAATATCGTCGAGTGAAGCGAATGAAGCTACCGCTTCGCGTGCGCACGTATCGAATTCGTAAATGAGCTTCAACATGAAGAATTGCTTTTTCATGGAAGTATAGGTATCCACTTCGTCGAACGCGTTCTGGTGCAGATAGTCCTCGCGGATAATCTTCGCGGTTTCCATGGTAAGCCTGTCCTTTGAGGTAAGCGCGTCCATACCGACGAGCCTTACGATTTCGTTGAGTGCCGCTTCCTCCTGCAAAACCGTCATGATAAATTGACGGTACTTCGCGTATTCGACGCTGACGTTCTCGTCGTACCAGTCACGCATTTTATCCGCATAGAGCGAATAGCTGATGAGCCAGTCGATCGCGGGGAAATGGCGCTTATAAGCAAGCGAAGCCGAAAGTCCCCAGAACACTTTTACGATTCTGAGCGTTGCCTGCGAAACGGGTTCGGACAAATCGCCGCCGGGAGGCGAAACCGCGCCGATTGCGGTAACCGAGCCCGTCCGCTGGGTCGAGCCCAAAAGCTTTACGATACCCGCGCGCTCGTAGAATTCCGCAAGACGGCTTGCAAGGTATGCGGGATACCCTTCGTCGCCGGGCATCTCTTCGAGGCGTCCGCTCATTTCACGCAGCGCTTCCGCCCAACGCGAGGTCGAGTCCGCCATGATTGCCACGTTATAGCCCATATCACGGAAATATTCCGCAATGGTGATACCCGTATAGATAGAGGCTTCGCGCGCGGCAACGGGCATATCCGAAGTGTTTGCAATGAGAATGGTTCTCTTCATGAGCGATTCGCCCGTCTTGGGGTCAATGAGTTCGGGGAATTCGTTGAGTACGTCCGTCATTTCGTTTCCGCGTTCGCCGCAGCCGACGTACACGATAATATCCGCGTCCGCCCACTTTGCAAGCTGGTGCTGAACGACGGTCTTTCCGCTTCCGAAAGGCCCGGGAACGGCGGCAACGCCGCCGCGGGAAATGGGGAACAAAGTATCTATAACTCTTTGCCCCGTAACCATGGGCTTATCGGGCGAAAGCTTTTCTTTATACGGTCTGCCCTTTCTTACGGGCCACTTTCTGAGCATGCTCACCTTTTTGTTGCCCGAAGCAGTTTTAATGACTGCAACCGTATCTTCTATTCTGAAATCCCCTTCTTCCACGGAAACGACTTTTCCTTTCATGCCGTTGGGGACTAATATTCTGTGTTCTACGATTTCCGTTTCCTGAACGACGCCCAAAACGTCGCCCTCGGAGACCTCGTCGCCCGCCTTGACGCGGGGCGAGAAACGCCACTTCTTTTGGCGGTCGAGATTGTTTACCGAAACGCCCCTTGAAATACGCGCACCGTATTTCTGATAAAGCGCGGTAAGCGGACGCTGAATTCCGTCGAAGATGCCCGAAATAAGCCCCGGAGCAAGCTCTACCGAAAGAGGCTCGCCCGTGGAAACGACTTCTTCGCCGGGGCCTAACCCCGACGTTTCCTCGTATACCTGTATGGAGGCCTTATCGCCGCGCAGTTCGATAACTTCGCCGATTAGCTCCTTTTCGGAAACGTGCACGACGTCGTACATCTTGCAGTCCGCCATGCCCTCCGCAATAATTAAAGGGCCGGAAATCTTTACTGTTTTGCCCATAAAAAACTCCTACTACTCAGTTATTAAATAGAATATCTACGCCGAGGGCGCGATCCATTGCATCCTTCAAAAGCTCCGTGCCGTGGCCCGTACTGCCGTTTTGGGACGGAATGCTCAAAATCACGGGATAAGGCTCTTCGTCAAACCTTTTTAAGAATTCACCCAAAGGCTTTGCAAGCTCCTCGGTGAGAAAAATAATCTGATAATCCTTGGCGACCTTTCTTAACACCTCACGCGCCTTTCCCTCGTTTTCCGCAGGGAAGGTTGCAACGCCCGCCGCCCGAAAAACCATGATGCTGTCGCCGTCGCCTATAATTGCTATTTTACCCGTCATACCACACCTATACCTTAATCGATTGCGCGCAAACGGCGTTTTATCTCGCTTTCCTGCATGCCTGCCAGAAGACACACGAAAAGAATTCTGACGTTGGCGTTTTCCGCACGACGGCGGAAAACATAATAGAGAAACGGCTGGCTCTTTTGCAGCTCGTACTTTCTTTGGGAAAAATACTCCGTTTCGTAGCTCTCCAAGAGGCGTTCCGCAGTCGTTAAGGGAAGCCCCGCCGCCTTATCCGTAACACACTTTTTAACGAAGTCGTAATACGGCGTACGCTCGAAAGCCTTTACCGCGTTTTCGGTATCTTCCTCAAAAAGCGAGGCGAGCTGTTTTTCGGAAAGCTTTCCGCCCGTAACGTAACACTTTGCGGCGTATTCCGCTTCCTTTGAGCGAAGCGCGGTTAAAATATTCGTCATATCCGCTTTCGTGGTTAACAGCTTTTTCAAAAGTCCGATCTTTGCCGAAGTCTCGTGCAGATGGCGATAAAGTGCCTTTTCAAATATCATTCCGATTTCCGCACCCGAAGCCTCCGCTTGCGTTTCGTCCGAAAACAAGGAAACCGCTTCCTTCACGGCTTCGCCTAAAACCTCGCCTAAGCGTGCGTAATTTTCCGAATTCACGCAGTCAACGATTTCCTCTGCGGGAATGAGCCCCGCGGGCGCGAGCATATTTTCCGTGCTGAGCCCCCCGAAGCGCGCCTTTACCGCCGCTTTGGCGTTATGGAAATCACGCGGGGACAATAGATATGCCGCTTCCGCACGCGAAGGTGCGTAATCGCGGATAAACGCGTCGATATCCGCCTCGTCTGCGGAAACAAGCTTTTCGTACTCGTAAACGGACGCCGCTTCCGCGCCTTTCCCGAAGCCGCTCTCCTGCGCGACGCGCAAAGCCTCCTCTGCGCTCGCAGAGCAGAGTTTGAAAATCTTGTCTTTTAAGAGATGCGTCTCTTTTACGGCAATCACGCCGTTCGTAAACAATACGTCCTTAGCCATTCAATGTACCGGAATCAAATATAACGGATGCGATTTGAGCTTGTTGTTCTTCCCTGTCCATAGCAAGCAAAGCGCCGTAGGAAAGGTTTTTATCGGAATTTTTTCCCGAGAGTATGAACCCGCCGTCAACCGCAGCGTTCCCCTTTGAAATCTTTAACTTTTTTTCTTTCACGATCGGAAGAGCCGCAACCGACTTTGCATAGCGGAAATTTTCCGCAAACACCAATTCGTCGCCCTCTTCGGCGTATTCGGCAAGAAGCCGCGTGCAGAGCGAGAGCGTTTCCTTTTCGCTTAAAGTAAGCAGCTTTTCAAGTGCGCGGGAATAGAGCGCGTCTATTACGCCACGCTTTTCACCAAGCAGAATTTTTGCGCCGTCAAGCCGTGCGGTAGCCGCCTTTCCGTCGAAAATGCTCTGCGCCTTGGCTTTTACTTCCGCTTCCGTTCCCTGCTTGTTTCTTTCGGCGCGGACGTTTGCCTCGGCAAGGGTTGCCTTAGCTTTCTCCTCCGCATCCGAAATAATTTGCCGCGCCTCTTCCTCGGCGTCGGAAATAATTCTTTCAACGATTGCCTGTTCGCTCATAATCTTTTATACAAGGGGAAGTAACATAATGGAAATGACGAGTCCGAGAATTGCATAGAACTCGATCATTGCGGGATAGATAACGAGCTTGAAGCTAAGCGAATCCTGCTTGCCTGCCGCATAGATACAGTTGGCTGAGGATTTACCTTGGAAAATGCCCGTAATAAGACCGGAAATTGCCATAGGCATAACTGCACCGAACATTGCCCAGCCCTGCGCCATGGATAATTCCGGAGCAATCGAACCGGATGCAATGATGCCGATAACGAAGCCGTACAAACCTTGCGTTGCGGGAAGAAGCACGAGCATGAACACCTTACCGAACTTTTTGGGTGCCTCGCTCAATACGCCTGCCGCCGCCGTGCCCGTCTTGTAAAGCCCGAGCGCCGAACCGATTCCGCAAAGGATTACGCAGAGTGCAACGCCGACCATAGCAATTGCAAAACCGGCACCGGCTCCCGAAGCAGCCTGCTCACCTTCCGCTAAAAGTGATGAAATCATATATACCTCCAAAATTTTTTTAATTGTTTAACACGTAAACGTGTTTGTGCTGAGAGCCCAAGGGAGTGAAGAGCGAACCCTCGCCCTCATAGAATCTGCCGTAGAACTCGACGTATTGTAATCTTGCATCGTGGATATACGCACCTAGAAGCCCGATAGCAAGGTTGAACAAATGCCCTATCACCATTATAATAACGCCCAAAATGATGAACCCGACGTTTCCGCCGCCTATAAGCAAGATGCAGTTATCGGTTATAATTTCCGCAATCACCGCGCCCGCGAGCATTAAGCCGTAAAGACGGGCATAGCTCAAAACGTCGGAAGCGTAGTTGATAACGCCGTACGCCGCGCCGAAGCCCTTGGTGAATTTCCCGAAAAACTTTTCGTGCCTGCCCGCAGTGAGCATTGCAACCACAAGACTTGCGCCCGCAATAATTCCGCCGACCATGGCGAGAACGGAAACGTGGAAGTCCTCTACAAAGCCGATAATGGCGAGGAGCGCACCGAGGGAGAACACCGCCCAGACGATACCGTCGAAAATGCCGTCTAAGATTTTGCCTCTGCGCCAGCACTGAACCGCTTTGCAAACGTAACCCGCAAACAGCTGCGTAACGCCGATAATCATACTGATGATGAGGAGTGCGGGAACGTTGATTCCCGAAAGCGACCAGCTCATATTCGGGCCGCGCAAATCGGGCATTACCTTGAACGGAAGCGGGCCGTACCCGAACAGCGAATTGAACAAGAAGCCCCAGATAATCGCAAGGATACCGCCGATTGCAAACACACCGCCCAAACGGCCCAGCGTGGTATCGCGGCGTTTGTTTTTCAGCCAAAGAAAGCCGCCGCCGAGAAACATTAGGAGCCCGTAGCCCATATCCCCCATAATGAACCCTAAGAAAATGCTGTAAAAGAATCCCATTACCGCGTTCGGGTCGAACTCGCGCGAGTTCGGGGGGGAATACATATTGGTAACGGCTTCAAAATTCTTAACGATAACGTTATTCTTCAAAAGCGTCGGAGGCATCTCGTCCTCGGATGGCTTTGAAAATTCAAAATAGATTGCAGGCGAAACTTCCGTTAATTCCTGCCGAACGCGCTCCTGAGCCTCTACGGGAACGTACGCCTCCAGCAAGAAGGTGGTTTCGGTTGCAAGCATCATTTCGGAGAGCTCGGCCTTTTCCAGCTCGAATGCAACGTAGTCGCAGTAAATTCTCAAATTGCGGATACGGTCCTTGAACGCATAAAGATTGTATTTTTCACGCAGCTCTTTTTCGAGCTCCTCTTCCCTGCTCTTTAAGGAATTGTAAATCTCCTCGCCCGTGCGCCCGTCGTCAAACGGACATTTCGTAAAACCGATGCTCTGCAAAAGCGCGTCCGTTTTTTCCGTTTCCGCTTTATGCGCGGCAACCATGATAAGCTCGCTTTCTGCACTGCCCGATAAAAACGAATACGATGCAAGAGGCAGCTCCTCCATCGCCTGCGCGAAATTCTTTTTTGCCGCCGCGGGAATAGTGCCCAAGCGGAACCGTGCGTGCGAAGTGTTTTCTATTTTTAACGGCTGTTTGACGGACGCATAGATTTCCGCTTCGCCAAGCGTGCGTTTCACCTTGGCAAGCTCTGCGGAGCACTTCTTCTGCTCCGCTAAAAGACGGTTGACCACTTCTACCGTTTCGTCCGCTTCCGCCTTGAAATCTCTTGCGCCCATAAATTCGGAATAGGTGACGTCAAAGCCTTCCTTTTCCAAATCGATCTTTAATTTATTCTGCGAGATATATTTCTTTGCGCCTTCCGTAATTTTGGAAAGCACGTCTTCAAGGCCCGAAAGATATTCTCTCAGGCTTTCACAATCCGCAGTTATTGGTGCGGCGTATTCGGTTTGAGTGTGCAGCTTAATTTCCGTCGCGCCCGAGCGAGAAAGGGCGTTTAATACCTTGTCCTTCTCGTAGGACATGGCGACTAAATTAAGCTTGCCCATTTCAACAACTGCCACGCACGATCCTCCGAACTATCTCGTTTACAATATCGTCCGTAGACGCAAGGCACTTTGCGGCGTACTTTGCCGCTTCCGCCCGCTTTGCGGTAATTTCGTCGTCGTAATGCTTCTGCGCAGCCTCTTCGGCTTCCTTCAAAGCCTTTTCGCGGTACGCTTTGCAATCCGTTTCCGAAAGCTTTGCGATTTCCTGAGAGCGTTGCTCCGCGTTATCCGCAATTTCCGCCGCCTTTTGCTGTGCCGCCGTTTTTATTTCAGCCGCCTTTTGCTCGGCCTCATTGATTGATTTTAATATTTCCTGCATACTGTCTTATTGTAACATATTTTTTCCATTTTTGCAAATAAAAAATCTAAACTTTATTACTTTGTGTTATACCGCCGTAAAACGCGGGTATTTTTTAACCAAAAAAAGAACAACGCGGTCATATTTGACCGCGTTGCCTTTTTGTTCCTTTCGTTTCAAAACGTTTCGGAAATTAGTTCCACTGTACGTTGGAAATGGTAACAGAGATGTCCATTTTACCCGCAAGATTGACTTGGAGATAGAACTCCTTCGTTCCGCTGAAACTGATTTGCTTTGCTTCCCCTGCAACAAGATTATAATGAACTTCGCCTACATCAATGCCGCAATTCTGCGTTGCAGTAATTGTAAACGTGCAATTAGTGCCTTCATTGGGGTTGGTATATTTGAATTGAACGCCGTGCGCACAGGTTTTTCCGGGATTTTGGTCATTGTCGGTAGCAGTAAACGCAATCGTTACATTGCCGTTATCGTATTCTGCTTTCTTTAATTCTGTAACCCAAGCCGTCCATCCCGTCCACTCACCGTTAGTTGCAGCCCAGTAAGACCATTTACCGGCATCAGGAGTATCCGTTCCCAATTCATATTTTACGCCTTTATCGTTGACCACGTTATAAGTGATGCCCGCCGACCAATCGGAATCGAGATAAGCTACGTCTGCTGATTTTGCCATAATCTTAACGGTGTAGTTACCGCTTTCTACCATTGAAACGTCAATTGCTTCGCCGCTTACAACCGTAGTAGAACCTGCAAGCTTATTACCTTGATAGAAGCCGGCAACGTAGCTACCAACGCCTACGGTGTTGGGATCGGTAACGGTAACGATTCCGTTCGCGTCGATTGCGATAGAAGGCGCTTGGAGCTTCGTCTGCGTCAACGTTTCTACTTTTACGTCGGAAAGAATATAGCTGCCGCTGTTGTTGAAGTAAATTCTGATGGTTGCACCCTGAGGATTGCCCTGCCAATCGGCATTTTCTTCAATGTGAATGAAATTCACGGTTACGTCGTTATTGCCTACTTTCAGGGATACCTTTTCGCCGTTGATATCAACAACACACGCAACTGTCGAATTGATTTTGAGCGTAAGGGTGTAAGGATTTCCGGGCGTTAAGGTGCTATAATGATAATACAGGTGCGCCGCTTGGTCATACTTATTGGAGCCGGCCGTAATCGTGAAACTGAAATGAATTTCACCGGTAGAGGTCGTGTAACCCTCGTCAACTCTTACGGTCGAGCCGTTCCAACTCTGGTCATGCCACTCATACCAAACGTCGGGATCAACGTAACTGTCGTGCTCACCGCCGTTGGGAAGAGGCGTAATTTTAACAGAATTCTTAACCTCGTAGTTTTCGCCGCCCGTGATTGCATTCCATTCGGAAGAAGCATATTCACCGGTCTTAGGAACCGCACGGATCTTCAACGTATAGAAGCCGTTCTCGATTGCCATGTCGCTGAACGAACCGTCCTTCAAAATCGCGGTATAGCCCTTGCACTCGCCGTTTTCATCGAAGAAGCCGACTTCGTATTTGGAAACCTTGTCTTCATCGGCATATTCGGCAATGGTAATGACCTTATCTTCGCCGGTACCCTCCAACGTAGCAGAAGGTGCGTCCAAAGCCGGGGGCGTATATTTCTCAATGCTTACGACTTCAAATTGGAAGTCTACTTCGCCGCTCCAATCAAACGTAGCAGTAGGATCGCCGAACATAATTGTAATCGTAGCACCGCTTGCAGGCTGTTCAAAGAAAACTTTAAGCGTATTTTCGCCAACGGTAAGAGCGTAAGGCTCGCCGCAGACAAGAATCGTTCCTTCTTTGATAGTGGTAACTTTCATTACCAGCTTCAAAGATTGACCGGCCTCATAGGTTGCATAATGACGGTAAATCTGCGTACTATCGAATTTCCAACCAAGACCGGCGGACTTATAGGTCACAACGCCGTTTGCATAAGAAGCTTCCGACGCATACGAACCGTCAGCCGCTACGGCAAAGTACGTCCAACGGGTACTGCTGTAAGTCGTCGTCATTTCAAGGTCGTATTCAATGTTAACGCTGCTTACCGTATATTGTGCCGTGGCCTCAGACCAAGCGGAATCGAGATAGCCGGGGATACCTGCCGTTTTCACCTTTACGACATAGGTACCGACGGTTTCAATCACCATAGGGTCAATTTCTCCGGTTTTCGCCGTGAAGCTCTGAACGTAAGCAGGCTCTGCGTCTTCCGCATTGTTAAAGAAGCCTATCAGATATTCTTTTACGCCCGCCGTGTTGGAATCATCCGTAATCGTAACCGTTTTCTCGTTAATCGAAATTCCGGTAGGAGCGTCCAATGTAGGCGGGGTATAATCCTGCCAATCCAAATCTTCAATCTTAATGATAAATTCTGCCGCCGCAATGTTGTTATCGGGCGTGATATATACCATATTCTCGTTGATTAATTGGTCATAGTAAACTTCAAATGCAGTTTCTTCGCCTGCTACGAGGGTAACCGTCGTATCGAAAATGGATACCGTGCCATCCACGGAGGAAGTAATTTTACCGCTGAACGCCGTCCAGCCGGTTTTTGCTGTGGAATCTTTCTTCTGACCGAGTTGAACGTCGCCTTTGTTCCAGTTTACGTTGCCGCCGAACTCGAACGTAACGATTCCTTCACGCACTTCGCTGGTGATAATTTCAGGAGATCTGTTATCTTTATCGCTCAAATAATACCACCACTCGCCTGCCTTTGCCGCGCCTGCACCTTCTACGATTGCTTCGTGCTCGGCAGTATCGATAACGTGAACGTCAATAGTGCCCGAGCCGTATGCGGTTTTTACCGTTAAGGCCGTATCGCCCTCTCTTTTACCCGTAACAACGCCGCTGTTCGTTACGGTTGCAATGGTAGGGTCATCAGACTCCCAACTCGTAATCGTATCGCCGTCCGAAGCGATTGCGGTAATCTTCACGGGCTCGCCGTTTCTATCAACCTCAACCGAGGTGATCGTGTTTCCGCTCGCATCCCGGAACGTGAACGTGGGTTTGGTTTTTACCGTAACCACGCAGGTGGCGGACACTTTGCTGTTAGACACGGCGGTTGCCGTAATCGTCGCAGTGCCGGAAGCAACCGGCGTAACTCTGCCGGCATTGGATACGGTTGCAACGCCCTCGTTGTCCGAAGACCAGGTCAAGCCTTTACCGTCCGATGCGGTTGTCGGAAGTGTTTTGCCTGAGCCGCCAACAACGAGCGTCAACGTCTCGGGCATGTTATCTACCGTTACTTTCTTGCCGCCGCCGCAAGCCGTCAATATGCCGATAGACATAGCAAGCGCGAGAACGAAAGACAACAGTAAGAAAACTTTCTTTCTCATTTTTTTCCTCCAATTTTTTTATAAACAACGGGGATTCCCCATTCGTTCCGTAATTGACTGCCGCACCGCCATGAAAGATTTTATGCGTTACGCAGTAACGCATAAGGGGGTACCCCCTTATCTGCATTTAACCGTACGGGATATTCTCAATTTAGTTTCTTCAATTGCTCTTCTGATATACGCGAACGTAGTCAACGTACATCGTTGCCTGCTGGAAGTCCGGCGTAGGCTCCGTATAACTATCGTACATTCCGCCTACTGCAAGGTTCAGAAGAATGTAGTACGGTTTATCGAAGGGCGCGGACTGCGTTGCGCCGCTATTGCTCGCCGCAGACGTCCACCAACGGCTGCTCTGCACTCTGGTAGCTTCCTTTCCGTCGATGATCCATGCGATATACGTACTCGTCCACTCTACTGCATAGGTATGCCATTCTTCCGTGCTGGAAGAAAGCGTAGTACTGCCTCCCGCCATATCGTGAATATTCCAATCGGGGCCGCCGAAGTGCAAGGTGGTATCCACTACGTTTTGAAGTCTGCCCTTTGCCTCCATAATATCCAACTCGCCGTTTGCAGGCCAACCGCCGTATTCGTTGTTAGAAGACGAATGGTTGGGCGGCTGAGGAAGCATCCAGAATGCAGGCCACATGCCTTGAACGGCAGGTGTTTTCATTTTCGCTTCGATTCTGCCGAACGTGACGCTGTATTTATCACGCGTTGTAATGCGGGCGGAAGTAAAGGGTCTATCACCCATTTGTTGACGCCTTGCGGTAATCTGTAAGCTGCCGTCCGCCACTACTACGTTCGCGCCGTCGGTATAATACTGCAACTCACCGTTGCCCCAATAGCTAGGACCGTAGTTGCCGTAATAATTATCTTGCGTTCCCGTCTGATAGCCCCACTTGGTCATATCGAGGGAAGTACCGTTAAATTCGTCGCTCCAAACAAGCTCGTATCCGTCTTCCGTTTGCGTCTGAGTAATTACCTTCACCGTGCAGGACGCCGTACCCGAAGTTGCGCTCGTTGCGGTAATGGTAGCCGTGCCGACGCCGACACCCGTAACCAAGCCCTGCTGCGTAACCGTAGCAACCGCCTGATTGCTCGTGCTCCAAGTGATTGCCGAATGGTCGGAAGCAGTCGCCGTCAATTTGAACGCTTCCTGCTCTCTAACGGTCTTGGACGTGGAAGAAATCGTAACAACGGGAACAACCGTCACCGTGCAGGTAGCCGAACCTGCCGTTTTACTGATTGCGGTAATCGTTACCGTACCGGCAGCAACGCCGGTGACTCTGCCGTTTTGGGAAACGGTTGCGGAAACCGTAGCAATCGAGGCGTCGCTCGTATACCACTCGATATCCGAACCGTCGGATACTTTTGCGGTAATCGTTACCCACTGACCTTCCACTACTCTTAACGTGGAGGAAGAAAGCGTTATATCTCCCTGTTCGGGTTTTTCCGCCCCTGCACTTTTCACGGTCACTTCGCAGGAAGCAGACTCTTTCCCGTCGGTTGCCGTAATCGTAGTCGTTCCCTCGGCAACGGCCGTCACGTCGCCCGCTTCTACCCAGGCGATATCTTCGTCATCGGAATACCAACTGATTACGCGGCCTTCCGAAGAGCTTGCCGTAAGCGTAAGCGTTTCCCCTACTTTTAATTCCGCCGTGGTTTGGCTGATGGTTACCTCGTCCTCGCCTTCCACCGAGCCGAAGATATCCGATAAATCACACCCGCATGCAAGAACGGCAACTAACGCCGCCATCATTACACACGCCGTTTTCAGAATAACGTGAAATTTCGATTTTTTATTTTGATTGGTCATTCAATCACCTTTTTATGTAATAAACCAATGAACGCACATGACAAACAGGGCAAAATCGCGCTTTACCCTCTCTTTATTATATAATAAAAACCGGAAAAGTCAATACCCTTATTTGATTTTTATTCATTTTTCGTGAAATTTCTTCAATTATCATGTGCGTTTTTTGTGAAAAAATTACGATATAAGAAAAAACCGTCCTAAATACAAAATAGACGGTTTTCGGTTACGTGAAAAATACGGGCGGAAATCCGTCCGTATTTTATTTGTGAAATAACGAATTACTTCTTCGTTTTGTAGTAGCCGTCGCTATCGCCGCAACCGGTGATTTTTACTTCAACGTTTACGGGCTGTTGCGGTTTCTCCGCTTCCACGGGCTGGGGCCGCGGTTGAGGCATTGCAACGTATTGCACCTGCGGTTGAGGCATTGCAATATATTGCACCTGCGGTGCTACGGGAGGAGCGGCAAGCTGCTGTCTTACCACGGGTGCAGGCGCGGCTTGAACCACTACTCTTTCCGTTACTTTCTCCGTTTCCCTTCTGTTTCTCAACAGGAGGAGAAGAAGGATAAGGAACTCAAGGATTGCGAGCACCAAGAATACGATGAAGAGAATGAGCCAAATCGTGCTCGGGCCGTTGCTCTCACGGAATACGTCGAGCGTAATCGTTCTTACCGCATTGGGCTTATCGGTGGATGCAGCCGTATTGCTGATACCGGACGCCTTCTCGTAAAGACTAATCGTTACGATATTATGTCCGATCTTCAAGCTGTCTGCGCCCTCAATCACGCAGGTGTACATAGCCGTGTCCCAACCCACTTGAACGGTGAGCTTGGTGACGTCGTGTCCTACCGTGTAAGCGTAATCGGTGACCTCGGGCTGATACTCATTCTTGAAATCGGGAATTTCCACGATTACCGGATTACTCAAAGACGGTTCCTCGCGGTAAACGATTACTACGACCGTTTTACTCGTCGATAAATCGCTTGAAGTAATTACGATGGTAACGACGTTGAACGTGTAGTTCAGACGAAGGCTCGTGTTTTCCGCACCGTTATCGCTCTTTAATACGTCGCCGTAGAAAATCTGATACGTAGGCGGAGCAATCAATTCGCCGATTGCATCGGGATAAACGTGAATGGTGAGCGCGGAAACGTTGTAAGGCACGCGATAGTAAGGCTCGTTCGCACCGTAAACGATTCTGTCCGTATTCCAATCCTGCGCATACTCGTCATTGAAGATGACGGAGTTGTGCGCCTTCGTGATTTCGTCGATAATAATACGCGCGTTGATATCGCTGGTAAGCTTGGGTTTCCGCGTGAGATGCAACGTATAGTGAATCGTTTCGCTGATCGGAGTATTGTCGTCGTCAAGGATAACTACCGAGAACGGCAGATCGACGGTTGCTTTACCGTTGAACAGCTCCTCTACGATGAAGTTCCCCTTATTCTGAATCAAAACAGTTGCATTTTCGGGACTTGCTTTCGCAACGACGTTGACAATCGTATCGGCATTCTCAATCGTAACGTAGAAATCTTTTACGTCGCGAACGGCGTCCTCTTTCTTGCCGTCAATCGCTTTTCCGTTTGCGTCATAAATCTGATAATTGCCGACGGTCAAATAATTCAGATAAGGAGCCTGTGTAGAGCGGGTAATTACCACCGTGTACGTTCTCGTGTCCTCGCTCGTGGTAACCACGAATTGCACCTCGGCACGATCACCGATATTCGCCAAATGGACGATATCCGTTACCTTGCCCAAGTTCGCCGGATCGGCCTCTTCGCCGTTTGTGTACATGACAACGTCCGCATTCGACTCTGCAATCGCAGTAAGACGAACATACTCGCAAGTGTAAGGTACGAAAATCTTGTAGTCGGTTTCTGCGGACTTAAATCCGGGAATCAAATCACCCTGTCCATACAAGTCGTCGGCAATATTTTTATTGACGTAAATTGCGTCGAGAATCGCGTCGCCCAAACTCACGGGAGGAGTAGGCTTATCCTTCTCTTTCACCGTAATGACGTATTCGGTGGTAGTATCGTCCTCTGCCGTTACCGTTACCGTAACCGTTTTGGTGCCGTCGCCGTTATCCGTAATTTTGGTTTCGGTATTTTTTGCATCCGGATTGGGCGTAGGATTGACGTTTATATCATCGATATCGTCAACCGTAGCCGTATAGCCGTCCGTTTTATCGGGTCTGAACGTGGGACTGAGCGTGGCAGGCTTTCCGCCCGAAGTGATTTCCAGTCCGGTGAGCGAGCTATCGGTGCTCGGATCCGGATTAGTGGTACTACCGTCGTCAGTCTTACGCTTCACGGTAAACGTATACTGCGTACCGTTTACGGACTCGTCGCTAACACCGCGGAGCGTAATGGTATTCGTACCGGTACTAAGATTATATACTAAGGTATAAACCTTTCCCGTATTCGATTTCGTAGGCGAGCCGGAAGCGGTAAGCGTTTCGTAATCACCGTCAATGGTAACGGTAAGTGTAAGAGACGAAACCGAATTCTCAACCTCTAACGAATAAGAAGTAGTAGCGGGATTGAACGTGAAGCCCGTAAGCGCAGGCGAAGCCGTGATGCTTGAAATGGTGTTCACCTGCTCTAAGAGTTTAATGGTATAGGTATATTCCCGGCTTGCAGAAGTGCCCTGTACTTTTACCTTGAACGTGTTCGTACCGTAAGCAAGCCGGCCCCTGAATACGTTTGCAGTAGACGTGGCATCAAGTCCCGTGCTTGCACTCGCAGTTGCACCCGTAGGCACGGTTGCACGGAAGTAAACATAGCTGTTTACTGCGTGATCTGCAAGCTTCCAAGTAACGCCTCCGCCCGAGGTGACCTCCGAGTAGCCGCTCGCCATGCTTGTGGAAAGCTCCAGCTTGGAAAGCGTAGGCTGAACGGTTGGCGTCTCCCCGCCGCTACCATCATCATCACCGATTTTGAAATCGGGAGAAACGGCAGAGAAATTACCTTCGCTCAATTTATCGTCTATCTGGTTGTTATCCGCTTCAGGGCCATATAACGTGCAGATGTAACTGTTCATATTGGGAGATAAACCAAACTTGAAATTGGAAGATCCCGAATAGTTGTCGTCAACTTTTATCTTTATCTCAAAAGTAAAAGTTTGTGTGGTGCTTAACGAAGCACTACCACTTTTTGAACAGTAGAAATATAAGCCAACCTGATTCTTATTTCTAAGACTGTCGTAGTCGAACCTATCAGTTGCTTCAAGCGTATAAGCGCCAAAAGCCGCTATATTACCCATGTTTCCATGCGTTACGTCATATTGTAACGGACCTACCGGTTCCCCCACAATCTTCAACGCTTTGCAGAGCTCCAGATCAATAGTGCCATCCGATTTAAGAGGAACAAGTGTAGCCTCTGCGGCATAATAGATGCTATTCGTTCTTTGTTCAGAAAAAGTTATCGTAAGTGTAACCTCATCACCTGCCTCCCACTCGGTTTTATCTGCCTCTATGGTGACGGTTGCATTGGTCGTACTTGCCGCATTTGTTGCCACGGGACCGTTTTTCTGCGGTTTGAACAGCATTACTCCGCTTACAGTAATACAGCACGCCAAAATTATTGCAACGATTATTGCAATAATTTTACCTCTTTTGGATAGCGGTTTTGCGTTATTTTTCATATTGGTTTTCCCTTATAGAGATGATTGGCATTTGCCCAGTATAAAATTATTTGTTTTACGCTTATATTTTATTGATTAACACGAAGATATTCATTGATAGTTCTATCCTCTCTTATGACGATAGCACTTACATTTGAAGCATCTTTTGCAAGAATTGCGCCCTCATTACTCAAATAAGCGGCAAGCTGCACTTCCAAGAAATCAAATGCTCTAATGGTATCTTTAATTATGTGTGTAGAAATATCCGACGAGTCTTTTGCGGTAATCTCACCGTCGCCGTTTACGTCACCAAGGACGGAAACATAGATAATATCTGCCGTAGCGCCGCTGCCGTAAACAACCTTCCAGCTCGTGCATACGAGGTCGTCTGCATGACCGGAAACAATACCGCCGTTTGCGCCGTCGAAAATCAAAGTTCCGTCTGCCGTGTAAACGCAAATTTGATCAACCTTGAGGAAATCATTCGTCAATGCGGTTAAAGTGGTTCCGGCAACAATTTCACCCAAAACGTATCTTTCTAAGTTAACGTCGTCGATACCGTGCGTCCAATCGAGTTCTTCATACGTTCTACGATAGTGAACAGTTTCACCGTACGTGTTGGTATCTTCCACCAAAGCAATCAATGCAAAATCGGAACCTGCTTTCAGCTCGAAGCCGTCGAACTTCTCCAAAACCAAGGTGTATTCCTTAGAATTGCCCGCCGAAGCGGTTACTTTTACGATATATTCGCCGAGGTCGTAAACCTTATCGGGATCAAACTCTTCAAACTCATCGGAACCGACCTTTTTAATTTCCACCTTCGCGTTTTCATCGTTAGGCGTGATGGTGAGCTTCGCCTCAGCGGGGGTGTCTGCCACGCGGAAGTAGTAATCTTTACCCTCTTCCTCCGCTTTCTCCTCGTTGTTGGGAATATCTTTTCCCGATGTGTTTCCCGTTGCCTTAACCTCTTTCAAGCTCGTATCGGTAGTAACGATTTCAAACGTGATATCGTAGGTTTGAGTGGAGCCGTCTTGTGCGGTAAGTTCAAAGCTGATTTTATCACCGTTTTCAATGCCTCTGAGGTAAAGCTCCGCCTCGTTGTTTACGCTAACTTTATTGCCAACGATCTGATAAGCGCCGTCTTTCACGACCCTAATCGAAGTAGACGTACCGTAGTCCACCGCAAGCGTGGGCGTTACCGTCGTATCGGTCGTTCCTTCGGGAACGTACGCCGTATAGCTGAACGTATCGGGATCAAATTCGCCGTTCGTAGGCTCTAAGTCTAAATCGTACTTCGTGATGGAAGTATCTGCAAAACCTTCTGAGGTTGCCGTTAAGTTAATCAGTCTTGCATACTTAAACGTAAGTTTAACGGTGTAAACCTTTCTGTTGGTCGTATTGCCGTCTTCGGGAGTTGCCTGAATGTAGAGATATCTGTTCGTACCGGAAACTTTAATTTCCGTACCGTCTTGGGCGAGCTCCGTAAGCGTTGCGGGAGTTCCGTTTTGAGATGCGGTTGCACCCGCCTTCACGGTTGCGTTCTCGCTGCCATCTTTCATTTTGGGATAGAATACGAGCAAATCCAAATCGGAGGTTTCGGGAAGCGCGAGATCGTAATTGCCGCCCACGAAATCGTCCGCTTCAATTACGTATTCTTCGGTGGTAGGGTCTCCCTTCACGTCAACCACAATCTTAATCGAATCAATTTCAGCTTCCGTGTTTGCTTTCTTTGCCGCATAGGAAAGAATGTTGGAAGAATAGGTATTCTCCTGCGCCGTATAATCTTTCTGATTTGAGGAATGTGCGTCGTCAGGAATTGTAGTAAAGAAGTTCCGCGTGTAAGCAGGACTAAGACCGAACGATACTGAATCGTATTGATCTAAAGGAAATGAGTCGGAGACCTTTAATACAAACTCAAATTCAAAATCATTATTCGTTTCCAAAGAAGCACTACCGGACTTTGAAATATAGAAGAATATTCCCGTTCCCTGCTTTGTGGCAATATCCTCACTATTATAACGATTAAACCAATCCGAAACCTCTGCGGTATAAGAAGAAAGCTTAGAAATAAGCGCATAATCACCCTTCTCAACTGCAATTATCGTAGGATTTTTAATCGAAGACTGATCAATCGAAAAGTACTGCGCAAGCTCGTAATTGATAGTACCGTCTTCGTTTATAGGCGCCAAAACTGATTGCGCTGCATACCAAACACCGGTGTCAACAATTGAAAGTGAAACGTGAATCGTAACACTACAACCGGGTGTCAAACTTGTACGGTCAGTTGTCAATTTCATTTTAGCAGGCGTAGTGAGCGTCTCGGGGCCAGTAGCCGCAGTGGATACCGCATCCGGTTTAGAATGCTTGTTCAAGTTCAATGCAAGCATTACGCCACTTACTACTGCAATGCAGGCAAAAAGTGCTGCAAGGCAAACCGAAAGAATTACTTTCTTTTTTGTGCTCTTCATATGATTTTCTCCTTAATTTTTGAAATCTATCAACCCTTTGGGGGAGTTTCCTCCCCCTTCGGGCCGAATAAGATTTAGTCTTGCTTTTTGTAGAAATAATCTTCTACCGATTCTTTCCCATAAATAATGGATGTTACCGTCGAAGCGTCCTTCGCACTCATGATTCCCTCGTTTTGCAACAATGCGGCCAAGATATATTCGTCCAACTCAAACTTTTCACTTTGATTCTTACCCATAATGTACTGAGAAATATTAGACGAATCTTTCGCTTTAAGCTCGCCGTCACCGTCGGTATCACCGAGAACGGAAACGTAAACCGTATCGATTGCTTCGCCGCCGAGCATGAGTTGTATCTTTGAACCTGTACCAATGAATGCTTCCGAGTCGATCATCTGTCCGCAATCGTAGATGAGGTTGCCGTACGAATCGTAAATTCTAATCGACATCATTTGCGATTGATGAATATTGGCAAGGAACATATCTACCGTGGTTTCAGGCATTACCTGACCGAGCACCACACGTTCAAACAAAGCGTCGTCTTCGCCGTGCTTCCAGCCGAGTTCCGTATATGCTCTGCGGTAGATATCCCAACCGTCTTCTTCGAGATACAGGAACTCGTAGCCGCTCAAAACGTCGAGCTTGAGTACTGCGTCGTCGCGGAGAATGGTAAGAATACCATAATCATCGGAAAGTTTGACTTCTGCAATGTAGTTACCCGTTAAGCAGTCGAGTCTGGTAAGGTTTTCGATAATGATACCGATCTTGTACTCACCCATGCTGATGTCGGGTCCTTCCTGTCCGGGGATTACGCGCTCATCGGAAATAGAAACGATATTGCCTTGTTCGTCTCTCGTGATGCGGTAGAACGCCGGACTAAGGAAGAGATTTTCTGCATCGAAGATGGTGTGTACGTCTGCGCCGATATCTTTACCGACTAATTCGTCGCAGGTCAGGAAGAACCAATCCTCCCAATCCTTGGTCGTGAACTTATCAAGAACGAACTTGCCGTTTTCGTCGAGCTCAAGCAGCAACTGAACGTCTTTTGAAGTTGCGTATACCGTTACGGGACGGGGCACGATCTTGAAGTCAACCAAGGCTTGCATGTTACCCTGCTCATCGGTCTCCTGTTGAAGAATATCGATTGCGTAGTGTTCGGCATCTTTACCAACGAGCTTGAGCTTCGCGGTATAAGACGCAATCGTTACGTTATCGGATGCATACTTCACGTTGATCGGCTCTTCATCGCAAGAGAACTCGACCGAGACGTCGTCGCCTGCCTGAACGCCCGTGAGCGACCAGGTCGGATATTGCTCTTGACCGTTATAAACGAGCTCCAAGCTACCGAAGTTGACGGTAATCTCTTTTGCATTCTCGATATACTCTTTCAAGTTATCTTCGGGAAGCTTGTAGTCGTCCTTATTGGCACCCTCAAACCCGTAGGCTTCCGCAATACACGTATTGGATACCGTGCCGGCACGCGAACCCGCACCTGCCGCGAACAGCGCAAACGTCTGAGTAGGCTCGTACTTTTTCACCAAGACGTCGCATTCGTCGGTTTGCAATGCTTTGTTGCCTACGATGGCTCCGGGAAGCGTTACTTCACTGCCGTAATCTACGACTGCCGGATCGTCCCATATAAGCTCTGCTTCGAGCTGTTCGATGACGTATTCCGTACTGATGCTATTGCTGCCTACGAGCGTATAGTTTGCGTCGCTGATCATGGTTGCAGTTGCAATTGCAACTTCGCCGTCCCAAGTCTTCGTTGCGTGCGTTTCGCCCGTTACTACAATCTGGATTGACTTGCCCTCATCTTCGGGAAGCAGGTTACGAATCTTAGCAGTAGGAGCCTGCATTCTGCCGTTATAGATGAATTCTTCGTCTTCCCATTCGAGCTCGGCAACCCTCTTCGTAATCGTGAACGAAACGTCTCTCACGTATTCGTCGTTTACGATATTCAATGCGTTTACGACCGTATAATTTGCGTTGTCGAGTTCGAGCGCTTTGGCAACGTGGTTGCCCGCGTTAACTGCGCCTTGGATGAGCGTTACGTTACATTCATCTCCGGGCAAAGCGTTAATGACGCGCGCTTCGGGGTATTGCTCTTTGCCGTTATACTGGAATTCAAATACCTGATCCTCACCGCCCCATACGAGAACCACGGGTCTGGGAACGACGTTGACTTCGACTTCAAAGTCGCCGCCCTCATAGTTGGGTGTAGGTGCAATCGTTACGATAAGCGTTACTTTACCTACGGCAAGACCTCTCAGTCTCATGCCGTTAAGTGATGCCATGCCGCTATCACCCGCTTTGTTCGCGAGCGCGATACTTGCTGCGCCTTCACCGAGGTTACCCGTTATTACGAGATCTAACGTGGATCCGTAAACGACTTCGTTTTTCTCCAAGCCGATGTTCGGTGCGAACTTCTTGATTTCAAAGACACGCATATCCGTAGCGCCCTGGTAGTTCGTCGATGCGGGAAGCGTTGCGTTTACGATGACCTGACCGTATTGCGTACCCGTGATAACGTTGCCTTCCAAGGTTGCGTTACCGCCGGCAGCGGTTACGGTGAAGATAACCCTCGACTGATCAATCGGCAAGTTACTGCTGACCGTGAGCGTGACGGGTACTCCAAGGTACGCTTCCGTTTGCTCAATGCGAATTTCAATGATCTGAGGCGTAATTACGAACTCAACGTTGATATTATCCGATTCGGGATCAATCATATAGTTGGGGTTCGTGCACGAAGATGCCGTTGCCGTATAAACGCCTGCATTGATTTTGCCGCCGAGTACGTTGATTCCGGTGCTATCGCCTTCTACAAGACCGCTTACTACGTTCGCTACGGGCGTCTTTAACGTGCCGTCATACTCAAATTCGAGCGTATCTTCATCCCATTCGATTTGAATCGGGCGAGGAGTGATTGTTATTTCTCTTTCAATCGTGAACGCACGGAAGCTTGCCGTTTCCGTAATGGAGATAATCACGGTTACCGTTCCGACGCTTACGGGTGTTAAAATGCCGCTCGTAGGAGTAATTGTTGCCGAGCCCGTTTCGTCCCTCACGGAGAACAAAATCTGTCCGTTCTCTTCGTTGCCCGTAACGTTCAGCTGCAACGTATCACCGTACACCACGGTATTTCTATCAATACCCAGTTGCGGAATTCTCTTACCGATGGTAATGATTGCCGTGCACTCGCCGCCGTGATAGTTTCTGGTTTCTTCTACGTACGCTTTCACGATAACCGTACCGAGTCCCGTAGGATTGAGGATATCGCCGTCAATCGTCGCAGAGCCCGTACCGCCCGGTAAGATTTCGTACGTCACCCTACCGTCTCCGAGGTTACCGCTCACCAAAAGCTGGAGAGGAACTCCGTACTCTGCATCCGTAGTGATGATCTTCGGATCGATTTCCGCACGGCCGATGGTATAGCTCGAGGAAAGGTTATCGCCTGTAAGCACGTAATACGTATCACCGCCGTCCTTTAACCCGACAGCATTCGCAACGTAGGATCCTGCGTTCGTACCGAGTCCGGAGAACCGAACGGCGTAATGATCACCCTTTTCAGTTACTTGCGTATGCGTAACGACAACAGGTTCCCGTTGCGTACCGTTGTAGGTGAACTCCAGGGTTTGCCAATCGATGGTGAGAGGCAACCTCTGTACTCTGATACTCACCCATGTGCTTCCTGCCTTGAAGTTCGCATTTCCCCCCCAGGTAACAAAGATGCTGTAAGTGCCAACGCCGTATCCTCTGAAAGTGTTGACGTTAATCCACGAACCGCCCTTATCGTTAGCAATAGGCGTATACGAAAAACCGGGACTAACACCGGGCGCCCACCTTAAGGTTGTCGTTGTACCGTAGTATGCAACGCCGTTCTGACCGTTTGTACTGTACGAGAAGCCAACAGACCAATTTGCCTTTGCAACTTCGATAGTAACAGTGTTGGAATATCCCTCGTAGGTCTTCTCGGTTTCGGCAACGTATGCGCGGATGACAACCCTGCCTGCGCCGCCCGGCGTGAAGGTAACCCTTCCGTTCGCATCGGTATTAAACCTACCGGAGCCGGACACAACCTGATAGGTTACTTCTCCGCCGCCGATATTCCCCGTAAGCGTTACGGTAACCGACTGCAGGTAAGTGATATTCGTGCTGGAAGTGCTGAGTCTGAGATTGATATGACCCTTGACGATTTCAAAATCGGTTTCAAGGTCTTCGGCATCAACACCTTCGAGCGTGTAGTTGCCGCTGTCTCTACCCGTGAGTCCGACGATTCTTGCCCTCTCGTCACCTGTGTAGGTACCCATCTCGGTTTGTGCGCCTTCGTATACGAACGATACGACGTCGCCTTCCACCTTGTTGGCAATATTTGCCTTAGGCGTTTGAGCGGTGGCGGTGTATTCGAGCGTTGTGTCGTTCCACTCTACGATGACCGTGAGCGGTTTGATGGTGAAGTTCTGCGTAGGATGGTCAACAATCGAATTGCTTCCGACAATCGTGTAGTTAGGGTTAGAAGTGCCGGTTGCCCTCGCGGTCCAGTTACCTGCGTTCCGCGCACCCTGTACGAGAATTTCGCACTCATCGTCGCCGAAGAGTTTTTCGGGAATTGCCTTAGGAGCTTGCTCCTGACCGTTGTAGGTGAATATTAACTTTTCATCTGCGGGGGCGTTATCCCAAGTGAACTCTAATACGTAAGGAGTAATCGTAACTTCGAGTTCTCTTATCGTCTTCTCGTAGTGGTCGGTTTCCGCATATTCTACTTTCACCTTAACTTTGCCGACGTGTACGGGCGTGAGTACGTTTCCGCTCAGCGTTGCGTCGCCGTCATCACCCTCAATTCTGATGATTTCAAGGAACTTATAGTCCGCAGCTTCAACGTAGTTTTTCAGCTCAAGCTCAAGGTCGGAACCGTAAACAACGGTATTCTCGTCGAGCTCGTAAGGCTGCCAGCCTTTTTGAATGGTGATTTCTACTTCGATGGTCTTTTCGTAGGTGTTGAGCACGCCTGCGCTGCCCATGGTCGAATCTACGTGAATCTGAAGCGTGATCGTTCCAAGTTCTAAGCCGTAAATCTTGTTGCCGTTACGGATTTCTGCGAACTCGTTACCCGCGATAATCGTGTAGGTCACGTCGCCGCCGATGGGCGTTACCGTAACCGAAAGCTCGCTGAGCTCGTGATAGCGTACTTCCACCTCGTTAAGCGTCACTTCGGGATCTGCCGTTTTAATTTCAAAAGTGGTCGTATTCGCTTCGCTGTCGTGATCGAAATCGTAGTTGGGATTGGAAAGTCCCGAAACGGCTGCTTCCCAAGCATCGTAGGCATCGGTTTGTGCGCCGCTTACAATGACGTCGCACTCGTCGCCTTCAATCAGACCGGACTTCACGACTGCCGTGGGTTGATGCTGATTACAGTCGTAGATGAACGATCTGGTATCTTCATCCCATTCGATTTCAACGATCTTGCGGTCAATCGTGTAGGTAACCGTAATATTCGTTCCGCCGACAATCGTGTAGTTCTCGTTATCGAGCTCGATTGCCTCGGCAATGAGGTTAGAGCCCGCGTTGATATTGCCCCTTACGGTTACGTTTACGGTATCGCCGAACACGGTGTTATCTATCGTAGCTTCAGGCGCTTGTTCTTCACCGTTGTACACGTATTCGCCAACGTCCCACGTAAGGACTACGGGGCGCTTCTTAACGGTTACGATTACCTCGAAAGTTTGCTCCTCATAGATATCCGTTTCCGCAAGCGTTACGGTTACGATTACCGTACCAACGCCCGTGCCGAGCAGGGTAGTAGCATCAACAAGTTCTGCCGAGCCCGTACCGTTTGCAACCGAGTAGGTTACTTCTCTGTCCGCGGTACCTTCACCCGTTACGCTGAGCGTGAGGTTGTCACCGTAGAACACTTCAACGGTTTCCAAGTCGATTTCGGGTGCCAATCTCGAGATCGTGATGGTGAATTGACCGTCGTATGCGAGATAGTTATCCGACGCGGGGATATGGACGATGAGAACGACTTCACCTACCGCCGAAGGCGTAATGTAGTAGCTGACGTTGCCTTCTTCATCGCGTTCCATAATAAGATCTGCCGAACCCGTGTCGTTAACCAATTCAAGCGTAAAGTTATTCCCGCCGGGATTGTTCAGAATTTCAACAGGTACTCTCTCTTGGTCAATAAAGATTTCCTCGGGCCGTACTTCGATGTCAAGTCCTGCCTTTGTAATTTTGAAAGGTACTAAGTAGCCGTTGATCGAATTCTCTTCGTCTACGAGCAGTGCGTAATTGGGGTTGGAAATTCCCGTAACCGTTGCGATATATTCGCCTGCGTCGATCTGAGCGCCTTCCAACGTAATTTCGGGTGCCCTATCGTTGAACGCAAGGTTGCCGATCTCTTCCGCAACGGGTAATTTCTCCGTGCCGTCGTAAGTGAATTCATCCTTCCATTCTACGGTAAGAATACGCTTATGAATGGTGATGGTAATTTCCTTCACGGTTTCAAGGTATCTATCCGTTTCCCTCGTGTAGATAACCAAAGTTACCTCGCCCGCGCCGGTTGCCGTAAGAACACGGTTTATGACGTCTAACGTCGCCATGCCCGTTCCTGCTTCATCCGTTCCGTTTTGTAACGTGATGGAGATTTGGTCGGGATGATAGATGCTTGCAAACTCAAGGTCGAGCGTATCGCCGTAAATTACGTCCGTTTTTACGAAGTCGAGAGAAGCCTCGCCTTTTTTGACGGGTACGGTCTTCTCTACCCAACCGGAGTAAGTGTTGTTCGTTTCCGCAACTTCCACTCTGATGGTGACGTAGCCGTAATCCGAGGCGAAAATAACGCCGTCTTTGGAAATCGTAGCAATTCCGGAAGGATTGGTTGTGATGGTGTAGGTTATCTCGCCGTCACCGATATTACCTTCCAATTCAACCTGAACTTCATTATAGTAAAGCACGTATTCATTCAGAATTTGAAGCGTAATCGGTGCTTTAATAATCGTGTAGGTAATGGTGCGGTTTGCCGTAGTCTCGTCGATATAGTAGTTCGTGTTCTTAACGCCGACTGCGGTTGCCGTATATCTGCCTACGTCTCTGCCCGCGTTCTCCATGACGAGCTCGCAGGTGTCGCCGTACACCAAACCAACGAGGGTATAAGCAGGAACCTGCGTTTTACCGTTGAAAAGAAGTTCCGTATTGCCCCAAGTGATGCTCTCGATCTTGCGGGGTTGAATTTCAAACGGGGTGGTAACTGCAAGCGCGCCCTCTTCTACTTCGAGCGTGTAATTTTCGCTGCGCTCGCCCGTCAAACCGATCGCTCTAGCCGTATGTATGCCGGCATTGACCGCACCCTCTACGAGCACGGTAATCCGGTCGCCGAACGCAAGGTTTGCCACGCTTGCAACGGGGGCTTGCTCCTCGCCGTTATAAATCAACGTGTTCAAAGTCCAGGACAAGATAACGGGACGGGGTTTTACCGTGATAATCGCGGATACGTATTGTTCGTCGTAGTGGTCGGTTGCCGCGATATGCATACGGATGTTCACCTGACCCACGCGGAGCGCTTTCAGAACGTTTCCTTCAATTTGAACTTCGCCCGTACCGCCGAGAACGGTGAACTCTACTTTACCGTTTTCAGGGTTACCCACAACTTCAAGGAGGCAGTTTTCGTCGCCGTAAACGACCTCACGAAGCTCTCTTTCGGCATCCGTATAGAAGGAAGCGTCAAGCTTAGCTTTCAGAATCTCTACGTATTCGTAGTAAACGCAACCCGTGTAGTTCTTGGATTCGCCGATCGTTACTTTCACGAGCACGAAACCAATGCTGCCCGTCGGTTCTAAGATTGCCGTGAAGGGATCTAAGCGGTCACCTTCTGTCAATCTGTTGCCCTCTTCATCTACGCCGTAATCGTAATAGATGACTGCTTCGCCGCGTTGACGGTTGGCAGGCCAAGCCTGAGGCTCCGAAATTTCATAGAATACTTCCGCGTCCTCTCTATTGCCCGTAATTTCGAGCGTGAGCGTATCGCCGTAGTGAACCGTATTCTTTACAAGACTGATTTTATCGTCTACGGGAAGCGGAACCTGAAGAATTACGAAGTCGTGGTAGAGGTTCTCCGCACCTTCAAGCGTATAGTTGGGATTGGAGGTGAGAAGCGCGTGCGCACCGTTCTCACCGAGGTATTCGCCCGCATCCGTTTGCTGACCGCCGACGATAATCTTGCACTCGTCGTTCCCAACCAGATTGGTTGCGTGCGCTTCGGGTCCGTGTACGAAACCGTCGTACTTGAACTCGAAAGGACCGTCCCATTCAATGACTAATACCTTCGGCGTGATATCTACGGTTACCGTTACTTCTTTTGCGAAGTAGTGATCGGTTTCTTCCGTAGAAATGGTGATTTTGACCTTGCCCGCTTTTACGGGAGTGAGCGTCGTGCCGTTGAGCACTGCCTCACCCGTACCGTTTACGAGCGTAAGCGTTGCGGACGCCTCATCGTTACCCGTAACTTTGAGTTCCAAATCGGTGCCGTACTCTACCGTGGTTTCGGCCAATCCAAGATTGGGCGTTGCCTTGGTGAGTTTGATTTCCTTAGGATCAGACGTTGCGGGAAGCGTATCTTGCGTTTCGCCGACGACTGCCGTAACGTAAATGGTACCGTTGGCTTCCTTTGCAAGAATGATACCGCCGGCAAGCTCGTTGAGGTCAATCAAGCTTGCACCCGCAGCGTCTACCTCGTAGGTAATCCAAGTGTTATCGATTACGATAAAGGTAATCCCGTCTTTTCCGACGTTCGCGTTGACCTTCAATACCTGAGGGGTATTGTAAGCCGCGCTGTCGTTGAGAATTTCAACGGAGATTTCTGCTTTTGAAATCGTGAAGCCCCTTTCAATATCGCTTTCCTTGGCATTCTTCAACGTGTAATTGGAGTTGGAAAGGAAGGAGGCCGTTGCGACGTAAGAGCCTGCATGAATTTGTCCGCCCGTCACGTATACGTCGCAGACGTCGCCGGGCACCAAATTGGTTACGATTGCCGTAGGCGTTTGCTCTCTCGTGTTATATACGAGGTCGTCAAGATGTTTCCATTCGAGTTCCGCAACGCGGGGCTCGATCTTCACAATAAGGTTGAGCGTACCGCTCGTACCGTCGGGCCAGCAGAAGCCTTCTTTCAGCGTGAAGCTGATGGTGTACTCACCTGCATTGACCGCCTTGAACGCGCCCTCATCTTCGTCGTAAATGACGCCCTGAGGAAGCGGGCCGTAGGACATATACTTGGGATTGTAGTCAACCAAGATTGCATGCCACTCGCCGTCGTAAACGGGGCTTTCCGTCTTGGAGGGCTGCTGAACGGGAGTACCGATAACGCCTTCAATCGTGCCCGTTACGTTCGACTGTGCCGACGATACCGCGTAAGCCTCTACGTCGGATTGGAAGTAATTTGCGGGAGACGAATTAGGATTATAGGTACCATACTCCGCAGTGAAGATACCCGAAGCATCTCTCGTTACACCAATGAACGCACCCTCTTCAAACTTCTCAACGACGTTAACGAATTGCGTGCCGACCGTGAGGTAGACGTTTCTGTATTCGTGAGGATCGGTGGAATCGTATACCCTTTCGTTCTTATTGTTGTAAACCTGCGCAGTTCCGCCGACGTTGAGCGTACCGGAGGAGTACACGCGGACACCGTTCAAGCCGACGTTTTCTTTTACGACGCCGCCCGTCATGGTGAAGACACCCGAGGACGAAACGTAAACGCCGCTGCCGCCGCCTTTGGTCACGTTTGTACCTTTAGCGGTGTTGCCGGAGATTTCACCGCCGGTCATATTGAACTTGCCCGAAACGTAAACGCCTCCTGCATCCTCTGCGGTGTTGTTCGTGATGCTACCGCCATTCATGATGAAGATGGAGTCTACACTGTTGTAAATATACACACCGCCTGCGTTGTTAACGCTCGTGTTGCCGTTGATGCTACCGCCATTCATAACGAACGTACCGTAAGGGCCGTTGAACACGCCGCCTGCAAGACCGCTGTTGCCACCGTAGCTTACCTCGTCCGTCTCGAACGCGCCGATCACGCCGCCATTGAGCGTGAAGTTACCGTTGTTGTAAACGCCGCCACCGCCTGCGCCCTGTACGCTGTTTTCGGAAATTCTGCCGCCGTTCATCGTGAAGGTAGCATTTCTGTTCACGTACACGCCGCCCGTAGAGCTGCCGGACGAGTTGTAGCCGCCCTTAAATACGCCCGTCTGTTCGGAAGAAAGATCATTCAAAATCAGCTCGCCGGAAACGTACATAACGTAGCCGTTTGCACGTGCGGAAGTAAGTCCGCGGTTCAACGCTTTGCCGTTGAGGTTGAACGAGATGCTTGCACCAACGGGAACGTTTAACGCTCCGTTGAGGTAATAAGGAGCCGTCGTTCCGAAGACGCCGTTCGTAGCGTTCCAATCGTCCCAAAGCTTGAACTCCTGCGTCGTGCCCGTATCAAGGCTCGTTTGCACCGCATATTCCCAGTTAAGACGGTTATCTTTGGTAATCATCTGCAATTCCTGACCGTTGGAAGTGCGTTCCACGATATACAACTCGTCTTCGGAAACGAACGTTACTTCAACGTTTGTTGCAAATGCGCCGTAGCCCGTCGTGAAGGGGCCGATGCCCTTTCTCGTGATGGTGAAATAAGCGTCCTCGGTGAAGTTGGAAATGATGGTAACCATTCCTCTGGACGATTCCAAATAGATATTCGCCTGCTCGTCTTCACCCTTCGTGTTGTCGAAAATCTTTGCTTTGCCGCCGAGTTCAAGCGTGCCGGAGGTAGAAACATACACACCGCCGCATACAACGCCCTCGTTCTCGGTGATGACGCCGCCCGTCATAGAGAGCTTACCGTTCACGGTAATCGCGCCGCCGTCTCTCGAAGAGGTGGTAGCGTTGCCTTTGAGCGTTCCCTCTTGGAGATCAACCCAGCCGTTGTTCTCAACGTGGATACCGCCCGCTGTGTTCGTGCTGTAACCGCCCGTGATAACGCCCGTCTTTTCATCGGAGCTATCAATAATGGTCAGCGAACCCGCGATATCGAAGACGTAGCCCCTCGTCACCGCTTCTACGAACTCACGGTCAATCGTGTAGCCGTTGAGGTCGAGAATAATGTTCGCACCCTGCGGCACGTAAAGCGCACCGCCGAGGTAGCCGACGTCGTTACCGAACGAATGATTTTCGTCGGGCGTCCAGTTGCTGTAAAGCGTGAACGTCTGAACCGCGCCTTGGTTTGCAAGGCTCGTTTTGACTGCGTGCGTCCAGTTGGTCGCATTGTCGAAGCTGACGATTGCCGCTTCCAGTCTCGTACCCTCGCCGATATGAGAAACCTCATAGATGTTGTTCGGGCTCTCGGAAACGAAGTACGTTTCGGGATTTACCGTATTGTACACACCGTAGCCGTTCGTGAGCACGCCGATGCCCTCTCTGATGAGAGAAATCTTTGCGCCGCTTGTGAAGGGCTTGATGACGTTAATAACGCCGGTATTCGATTTGATATAGAGGTTGCTGGGCGTTTGAACGGTATCGCCGTCCTCGCCTTCGGTTTCGTAGAAGTTTCCGTCGATTTTGACGCTTCCGCCGAGGTTGATAATACCCGTCGTATCCTGATAGATACCCGCACGGTAACCGCTGTTGCCCGTAACGGTGCCGCCCGTCATGGTGAGCGTACCGCTGTTATAGATACCTGCGCCGTTCGCAACTGCGGTAGAACGGTTGCCCGTAATGGTGCCCGCCTCTATGGTGAGCTTACCGCTGTTGTAAATGCCGCCCGTACCGGTGCTGTAACCGCCCATGATGGTACCGGTCTTTGCATCGGATTTATCGATAATCGTGAGTTCGCCCTGTACGAAGAAGACTTCGCCGTTCTGAACCGCATGATCGAGCGCACGGTCAATGGTATGGCCGTTCAAATCGAGGATAATGCTTGCGCCGACGGGAACCCAAAGTCTGCCCTGCTCGTAACCGACGCCTCTGCCGAACGAAGTGCCGTCCGAAGCGCTTAATTCAGCCGTCCAGTCGTCGTATTCGAGCGTGAACGTCTGCGTAGTGCCCGTAGTAAGGCTCATCTGAACGGTGTAAGACCAGTTCACGGATGCAAGATAGCACTTCATGAACGCTTCGTGCGTCGTCTTGGTCGTGCCGTCTTCGAGCGTAATTTCCACTTCAATCGTATCTACGAAGTAGTCGTCGTTATCGGAAGTGAATACGTCCGTGGTAGAACGAACCGTACCGCTCTCTTCAAAGCCCTCGGTAAATTGTCCGATCGTTTCTCTCGTGATGTGAATATCCGCAGCGTTCGTGAACGCCTCAACAACCTGAATATTGGGTGGAACGGTAGCAAGGCTGCCCGAGTTATTCGCATACATAAGATAGAGGTTGCTCGTCTTTTCAAGCTCGCCGTTGGAGTTATCTTTGATGATAGCGCCGCCGCCGAGTTCGATGATGCCCGTAGTATTCACACGGACGCCGCCGATATTCGAGCTGACCGCTCTGTTTTCCGTAATGGAACCGCCGGTCATGGTGAAGGTGCCGTTCCGATCGCCGCCGAGACCGTTATCGACGTAAACGCCGCCCGCATCGTAGCCGCGGTTTTCGGTAATTTCACCGCCCGTCATGGTGAAGTGCGTATCTCCGCTGCCGTAAACGTACACACCGCCTGCGGAGCCGGATGCATAGCTTGCAATATTACCCGAAATAACGCCGCCCTTAAGGGTTAATTCACCGCCGTTGCCGACTACGACACCGCCTGCCAAGTTTCTGGAAGCACCGCCCGTGATAATACCGATATCCGCCGTTTCGTCATGGGAATCGGGCTCGTCGATAATGATGAGCTCACCGAGAACGTAGATAACGAAACCGTCGGCGCGGATTTCATTCTGCGACAAGCCGCGGTCAAGAACGTGACCTCTGAGGTTCAGGATAATGCTTGCGCCTGCGGGCACGTAAAGCGCACCGCGGTAGTAAGCGTTGGTGTTAGAACCGAATTCACTCGTATAGTTGGTGCTGGCAGGTCTGCTGGCAGTCCAGTCGCTATACAGCATGAACGTCTGCGTTGCGCCCTCAAAGCGAAGGCTCGTTTCAACTGCGTACGTCCAGTTGTCACGGTTGTTGTAACCGAACATGATTGCTTCGGTATCCGTACCGCTTCCCTCCTGGGTGACGAAATGATCTTCGTCGTCGGAGAAGAAGTAAAGTCTGGGATCGATTTCCGTGCCGCCTACGTTATTGTACTGACCGTAGCCCTCGGTAATCTTCGCGTTCATGCCGCGGGTTACGCCGATCTGCGTGCCGTCGCCGAACTTGCCGTTTACCTGGAACTGATAGCTTTCGTTGTCGCTCTTGAGGTTGCTGTTGACGCCGGTGGAAAGCGTGTTGCCCGAAATCTCGATTTTGCCGAGCTCGGAAACGCCGTCGCCGAAGTACATAACGCCGTTATTGACGACGCGCACGCCGCCTACGCCCGAAGCATTCGTAGAGGATACGGAAGAATTGTTTTTAATTTCACCCGCGAATAAGGTGAACGTACCCGTAGCGGAAACGTAGATACCGCCCGCGCTGTCGCCGAAGTTCTCGTTGACTGCGCCGCCGTACATATCGAACGTACCGTCTACGTACACACCGCCGGCAACGGGCGCGGAACCCGAGCCTCTGTTGCCCGCAATCATACCGTCTTTTAAGGTAAGCGTACCGTTCTGTGCAACGTAGATACCGCCCGCGCGGTTTCTTGTAGCGTTGTTACCGCCCGTAATCGAGCCGTTGTAAACGGCGCCCTGCTCGCGGTCGTTGATGCCCTCGCGAATGAGGCTGTCGTCTTTTCTGTGATTATCTTGAATAATGAGCGTACCGCCGCCCGCAACGGTGATAACGTAACCCGAGTCACGGCCCGCAGCGGAAGTACCGCTGCCGTCTGCCCTATAGAGGTTACGGTCGATAGACGAACCGTTGAGCTCGATAATCATGTTCGCACCGGCAGGAACCTGAAGCGCACCGTTGGAGAACGCTCTGAGATCCGAACCGAACGAAGTCGTGTTTGTGTTAAGCATAGGCGCAACCCAGTCGCCGTACAAGACGAAGGTCTGTGTTTCGCCGTTATGGTTAAGGCTGTAATTTACAAGGAACGCCCAGTTGATTTCGTTATCGTAGCTGATGGTGTAGCCTTCGATATCCGCACCCGCCGTTTTCACAACCTCTTCTCTTACCGTATCGTAAGATGCGACTTCGGAAAGAAGGAGATCCGAATGGAAGATTGCCTCTGCAAGAACGGTAGGATTGTGCGTACCGAAATCTTTTGTGAACACACCGATAGGACGACGGTAGACGCCTACGGACGAAGAAGTGCTCAGCTCGCCCGTAACCAAAATCATGACGTTTTCAGCATCGACAACGTAAACGTTACTATTAGATTGCTGTGCGCCGTTGAGCAGGTTGGTATCGATTGTAACGTTGCCTTCGATAGCAAGCGTACCTGCCGTAACGCCCGAGCCGGCCACGTAAACGCCGCCCGCGCCCATTTTAACGTTATTTGCCTCGTCTGCGTCGCTTGCGGAGTTGAGCGTGATGCTGCCGCCCGACATATTGAGCTTGGTGGTAGCCGCGCCGAAGATATACACGCCGCCTGCGGACGCGCTGCCCGTAGCCGTGTTGCCGATAATATCGCCGCCCGTCATTTCAACGATACCCTTTACGTAGATACCGCCCGCACTTTCGGGAACGGAACAGGTGTTGCCCGAAACGGAAGAGCCTGCGCCGAGATTCAGCACGCCGCTGTTCACGAAGATACCGCCTGCGGCACCCTTGTCGCCCGAGTTGAGCGAGCCCTCAGCCGTATTGTTATCTACGTGCGAATTGTTGAGTGTGAGCTCACCCTGCGAGTAGATACCGCCCGCCTTCACACCCGTGTTATTTTGAACCGTGGTATTGTTGAGCGTAAGGTTTACACCCGAATTTCCAACGATACCGCCGAAATACGCACCGTGATTCTCGCTGATTTCGCAGTTGTTGAGTACGAGATCCGTCCAAGTGCCGATACCGGACGTACGAAGACCTGCAAAAGAAGTATCGCCGCCCAAGGTGATTGCCCTCGTGCAGTTGTTGCCGCTCACCGTAACGCCGTCGAGCGTAACACCGACGTTGCCGTTAAGGTCTTTTACGGAACCCCCCAGGCCGAACACAATAGAATTCAAATGCGTGGTCGTGTTGTTGGAAACGCTGCCCCCCGTCATGGAGAACGCAGCACTGCCTCCCAAAAGCAAAGCAGCTCTTGGCGCCGTGTTGCCGTCAATTGCGGTGTTGTTGAGCGAAAGCGAGCCGTAAGTCGTAGCATTTCCAGCATTAACAATAACGGTTGCGGCGTTCGTAACGCTACTCGTATTGTTCGTAACCGAGCAATCCGTCATCACGAGGCTGTCGCCGCGGGAATTTACAAAAACCGTAGCGTAACCGCCGTGATTGCCGTCGATGGTAACGCCGTAGAGCTCTGCGTGCGAAGCCGCCGCGGTGTTATAACCGATTGTTAAAACACCATAACCGGTTGAATTCGTTGCCGAAATCGTATTGTCGGAAATAGAACCGCCCGTCATCGTAAGTTCGGAAGAAGTATATGCTACCAAAATTGTGGCATTCGCAGCAGTTGCGGTATTGCCCGTAATATTCACGTCGGTTAATTTTGCAACGGTCGTTTCCAACCCAATAAGGTTAGCCTTAGCCGTGTTGCCCTTGATATCAACGTTGGTGAGCTCTACGTTTGCGCCGCTCTTAGTATAAATAAGATTGCTGGAATTAGGGCTGACGTTGTTTGAAATGGAAGCAGGTGTATCTTCTGTACCCTCCATTTTGAACGTACCGCCGTTTATGTAGAGCGCAGCAGCACCGCTTGCATGTGCATTCTTACTGCCGTCAATTCTGCAAGGAATTTCCTCGCCCGTTTTCGAGTCGGTATAGTTGTACATTTCGAGCGAGCCGTATGCGCCTACTACAACGGCTGCATTCGATGCATTGTTTACGGAAGAGTTCAAAATCTGTACGCCGTAAGCCTTAACGCTCGTAGCCGCCAGCGTTCCAACAGAAAGACCAACGTCACCACCGTTAATGATTACGTCCGTAAATGTGCCGACGCCCTTTGGAATATTAATGCCACTCTTGTTGCCGATTATCTTTACGTGCTCGATGTTACATTCGGTATCTTCTAAAGTCGATTCATAGTAAATTCCGTACGAAGAGCCGTTTCTTACTTCGGAATTCGTTACATTGAACGAAGTATTCAGCATCGTAAGCGTGTAGGAGGCTGCCGACGTATTATTTACAAACAAACAGTTATCAACCGTAACCGTATCGCCCGTAGTAGACAAGTACGACGTTATGGTGGAAGAATAAGAGCCGCTTGCGTAGTTTTTTCCAAAGTAGGTGTTCTCTACGTAGATATGCGATTTATAGCGCGCGGTAATCGCTGAGCCGGTATAGTTGCCCGTGGAGCGGTTGTTTACGATATTGCCGCCGAGGAGATTGAGCGAGTAATTCAGAGGATCCGGAACAGTGAGGCCGCCTACTAAGAACGCACCGCCGTAGTTTGCGGTTGTATTGTTTGCACCCGTAATGGTGCCCGTACCGCCCGTGACCACTTCGCCCGTTTCCTCATCGTAATAAGGAGCAACGGCGTTGGTGTGAGGAATACCCTCTTCATCGTAGGTGAGCTCGAAGGGTCTTCCGTCCTTCGTTTTCATTTTGCTATCGATTACCGTTAAGTGACCTTGAACGTAGATTACGTAACCGTTGCCGTTGGCAGGGCCTGCCGCGCCCGTTGCAATATTACCGCCGCGGTTAATGGTGTAACCGTTGAGGTCGAGAATAATATTCGCCTGAACGCCATTGACGTTAGGCACCATGATCGAGCCGTTCGACTGATATCCGTTCGCATGCGCTGCCGCAATGTTACCATTGAATGCACCGCTCGAATTGGCGTTCCAGTCGCTGATGAGTTTGAAGGTCGTTAAAGTACCCAGCGTAGGATCATCCGCCGAGGGGTTGCTATAAGATGTCTGAACGGCAAACGTCCAGTTCGCCTCGTTGGTGTTTTGGCGAATGGTGCCCTCTAACGCAGTGCCCTCGTTGATATGTCCGATGATATACTTGGGCTCAGTTGCACTAAACCATTCATCGGAGAGGAAGTATGTTTCAGGCAAAACGGTGTTGTATAAACCGTAGCCCTCGGTGAACGTGCCGATAAACGACGTGCCCATGTAAATTTCCGAGTTTCTCAAATCGCCCGCTACGGTAATTTTCTTATCCGTACGGTTATAATAGAAGTTATTGGCAGCCTCGCCGTCGTTGTTTGCAATTACAACTGCGCCGCTTAAAGTGAGCGTACCCGAAGTGTTAACCCACAAGCCGCCGTACGCGCCCTTGTTGGCATATTTTTCCGCGTCTGCCTCATAAGGCGTGCCGATGGTAACGGTTTTGAGCGTGAGCGCACCGAGAGTGTAAATTCCGCCCGCTGTCGTGTTTACCGTAGCGAGCGCTTTATTGCTGCGTACCACCACGTTTTCAAGCAAAGCGGTAGCATTTGCATCTATCCGAAGTCCGCCTACGCTACCGCGAGACGTATTGCCCTCGAGCTTACCGCCCACCATGGAGAATTCGGCATAATTGGTCACATATACACCGCCCGCCATATAACCCGTGTTACCAACGACATCTACGTCAGTCAAGCGGCAAACGCCGTGTGCCGCCGCGGAGGAACCACTTACGTAAATTGCGCCTGCACCGCCTGCAAGCGTAGAGTCGTTGCCCGAAATGCTGCCCCCTTCCATTACGAAGGAGCTACCCGCCACGTAGTTTACTGAAATAGGATTACCAGTACAATCATTGTCCGTAATATCTACGTTCGAAAGGTACACACTTCCGGCAACCGAGGAAGTACCGGCCAGTATAACAGAATAAAGTGTATTATTCGAAATTCTGCCCCCGTTCCAGTTTAAGGTCGAGCTATGTTCTAAAGCAAAAGCACTACTCCCAGAAACATTTCTTTCAGCGGTTACGTTCTCAAAATTCAGCGTATGCGCAAAACCGTACGCCAACATAAACGCCTGACCGTATCCAACTTCGTTGTGAATGAGATCTACGTTTTTGAGGTTGAGGGTGCACGCACCCGTTGTACCGCCACGAACCGAAAGCGAGTGACCTTGCGAACTGTTATCGTTCATGGTGCCGTTTTCAAAAGTGAATACAGAGGAATTCATTAAGGAAATGATTCCCGCAATGAGATTGGCAGTTGCCGTGTTGCCGCCGTATTCTTTGCCGTTAAGTTCGTTATCTTCCGCAGAAACGGAACCAATATGACAATGGGTTGCCGTTACGGTAGAAGCGTTAACAAGAAGACCGCCGGCATTGAAAGTGCCGTTCTTCGTATCTGCGGCATACGTAGTCGTGTTTCCCGCTATAATTACGTTATCGAGCTTTGCATTCGCCGTTGTAAACGATAACCCGCCCGAGCCGGTGTTCGTGGTGTTATTTGCAATGATGGTGTCCGTAATCGTGAAATCACCTGTGTTGCACCATAAACCGCCCGCACGATTCCAATATCCCGTGCCGGCATACGAGCTTGACGTAGCAATTACATTGTTTGTGAACGTGCAGTCTTCAACCTTGAATTTCACCGTGTTTGCGTTGCCCACTAAGTAAGCGCCGCCTGCAAGGTTGTAGGTAGTTGCACGGTTGCCGCTGACGGTTACGTTTTTGAGCGTGGCAGCAGTTGCCTGATATACCGTAATACCAGTGATACCTTCGTTGCCCAGCACCTTCACATTCTCGACGTTTACGGAGGGGCAGAGATGTACGGAAATACCACTTGCAGAGTATCCGCTCGTGGAAGACGTAACGGTGTTGCCCGCTACGTAGCCGCCCGTAATATTTAAGTTTGCATACGTTGCCTGAATACCACCGCCTAAAATAGCGCTTGCATTCGAAGTGGTTGCAACGTTATCGGCAATTACGCCGCCCGTCATATTGAAGTTAGCTGCCGTAGTGGTATTACCGTACAACTTAACGCCTGCCGCGAACGTGCTGTTCGTTCCTGCCGTAACGCGGTTGCCCGAAATGACACCCTGAACGAGGTTGAGTGTAGCGCCGGGGTTTACGTGAATTCCGCCGCCGTTGCCGCCCGTACTCGACCAGCCGCCCTTAATTCTGCCGCCCTCGGCGTTCATTTGCACGGTGCCGTCTGCATTCTTCATGAGGTTGCCGTTCGCATCTAAAACGGGTGCATAGCCGCCTTCGGGCGCCTTGCTGTCGATAATCGTCAGCTTACCTTCCATTAGAATTACAAAACCGTACGTCGCCGCCGAAGTTAAACCACGGTCAATCGAGTAGCCGTTGAGGTCGAGAATAATGTTTGCCGTTGCGGGAACGTAGAGTGCGCCGTAGTTGTTCGTTGCCGACCACACATAGCCGCAAGACTGATAATATGCCGCGCTTGCCGTTGAAAGCGGCTCGGTGAAAGAACGTACATTCGTTGCAAGTCCCGTGTAAGATTGAGCAGTCCAGTCCTCTATCAACCGGAAGGTTTCCTGCGTGCCGTTTGCAACGGAAGTCTGAATCGCTTTCGTCCATAAATTGGCGTTGGTTCTCAGGAAATAGGAAGCCTCGCCGTCTTCCAAAGTAATTTCTACCTTCGGGTTATCGGGAATGAAGATATCCGCAGGATCTACGCCGGGGTTATGTTCCTCAAACCCATTTGTGATAAGACCACCCTTCACACTCGTAACGCCGATATTTGAGCCGGTTAAACCGCCCGTTACGTTAATCTTTGCGTCGGCAGGAAGATAAAGGTTAGACGCCGTACTGCCTACCTTGTTGCCGGAAATATTATTAGTACCTGCAAAACTTGTCGAAGTAGTGGTGCCGAGATACATTCCGCCCACCAATGCGCCCGTGTTGTTCGTAATCGTAGCGTTTTCAATTTTGGTGGTCGGAGCACAAATCACACCGCCGACACTGTTCGTGCCGGTTGCGGTATTGCCGGTAATGGTACCGCCTGTTATATTGAGCGTAACACCTGCGCCGCAGAAAATGCCCGCGGCTCTGGTAGCGTTTGCATTTTTCGTAAGCTGGTTGCCGGAAATCGTACCGCCTTTCATGTTAAATACGGCATTGGTATTCAGGAAAAGTCCCGCACCATATGAATCCCCGCCGGTATAAAGCGATTTGTTATTCCGAATCGTGCCCCCTTCCATCGTGAAGCTGCCGCCATTCTGTACAAGAACCCCCGCTACGCCGTAGGAAGAAGCGTAGTGCGTATCATTAGGAATCGTGTGAGCCTCAATCACACCGCCCGTCATGTTCAGAGTACCCTCCACACGAATGCCGAGCGTGGCATACTCTCTTCTGATGGCACCAGAAGAATATTCCAAAGCATTGCCGGAAACCGTACCGCCGGACATATTCATTTTACCGGTAGAGGTAATCCAAATTCCTGCGGTACTATTCGGCCTTCCTTCGTTATTGAAAACGTCGTTTCCGATTCGGTTTCCGTTGACGGAGCCGCCCGTCATGTTGAACGTTCCTGCCACGTAAACGCCGCCTACGCCGCCCGCATTTGAATTATTAAAGTGTCCTTCGTTGCCCGTAATCGCGCCGCGCTCCAACGTAACGGTGCCGCCCGAAAGGATTGTAAGTCCTCCGCCGCCGACTTGGCTACAACTGTTACCGCCCATTTTGCCGCCCGTTATTTTGCCGGTGCCGGATTCCGAACTATCAGTAATGATAAGCGTGCCGCCAACGACGATTACGTCGCCACGCCCAGTCTGACTTGCATCTGAGTTATTACCGTTAATGGTATGGCCGTTTAAGTCGAGAATGACCGATTTCCCTGTGGGAACGTAAAGAGCCGTATCCCAATAACAGTTGCCGTTGGTCCCGAAAACATATCTCGGCCAAGCAAAGTAAGCCGTCCAATCCGCCGTGAGTTTATATTTGCGGGGAGAACTTGCGGAGCTGTTCTGAACTGCCGCGTCCCACGTGCTTGCTTCCGCTACGTCCTCATGCAAATAAGGCGTTAAATTCGCCGTTGTCGCCGCTACATGGGAATTTCCACCGAGCTCCTGCCCGCCGTTATTGTTATTATATAATAATGTAACGAGGAGACCCGTAACAAGCATCAGAACGCTTAAAATAAGCGTGAGTACTCCCGCAAGCACTTTTTTGCTTCTGCTTACGGTTTTCACAGCTTCGCGCCCACACGTTTGCACGGTGGGTTTGCCGCTCTGAGACACGGTTTTCTCCTCGTTATGTAATAATTGGTTATTCACTTTACGTTTCATATGGCTGAATGCCTCCATGTAACATAAATTTTATACATTTTCATGTATAGAATCATTTACCCGGTTGCGCCTTATTGCTACCCTTTTTTTCGCAAAATATCACGATTTTTTGGGTGCGCAAAAAGCCCTACCTGTTTTTGGGCAGAATGACACACTTTTCTAGACTATTAGACACTATGATTATACAGTATATTTTAGTACTGTGTAAAGATTATGAAACAAATTTTCGCCCTTTTTATACACTTTCTATGCTCGTTTTTCAGTATATTGAATATATTTAGGTGATTTTTTGGGCGGGTATAATTTGTATCTTTTTATCATAATATGAATTAACGCATTTATCCGACATAAAAAGACCGCCCCGACGCATTTACGCGTCGGGGCGGTTATCTTTATTTGTAAGGTATTATTTGATATAGGGCTCCAAGCGGACGGTGAGAAGTGCGGCTACAAGAAGCTTCACGGCATCGGCGGCAAGATACGGCACGACGCACACGGTGAGTGCGTACGCCACGCTGCAACGGTACATAAATACAAACCAAGCCGTACCGAACGCGTAGCAAACCGCCATACCCAAAACGTTCGCGCCGTAGAACATTCCGCTTCTGCCCCACTTATTTTTTAAGGGAATAAGCTTGAATAGTCCTGAAATGACTACCGCAAACAAGAATCCGAAGATATATCCGCCCGTCGGGCCGAAGAGCACGCCTGCGCCCGCATTGAAATTCGAGAACACGGGAATGCCCGCAAGCCCCATGAGAATATAAACGACAACCGAAGTTGCGCCGCGCTTCCAACCCAAGAGCGCGCCGATAAGCGGCACCGCAAGCGTTTGGAGCGTATAGGGAATGGTAAAGACGGGAATGGAAATCCAAGCGCAAATCGTAATAAGCGCAACGCCGAGCGCAATATAGGCGATTTCCTTTGCCGCACTCCTTGCGCGGCGTTTTCCCGATATGCGGCCTTCTGCCCGCTTTGTTTTCACACTCAAACCTCTTTGAGATATTTTTTAAGCGCTTTCACGCGGTCGGTTTGCTCCCAAGGGAGATTCTTTCTGCCGAAATGCCCGTAAGCCGCCGTCTGCGCGTAGATGGGACGGCGAAGCCCAAGCTCGGAAATAATCGCCGAAGGACGAAGATCGAACTCGTGCTTCACGATTTCGGCAAGGAATTCGTCGGAGAATAAACCCGTGCCGAAGCTATCTACGAACACGGAAACAGGGTGCGCTACGCCGATTGCGTAAGCGACCTGCAATTCCATTTCCTCCGCAAGCCCTGCGGCAACCATGTTTTTACAAATATAGCGCGCCATATAGGTTGCACTGCGGTCCACCTTCGTGGGATCCTTGCCCGAGAACGAGCCGCCGCCGTGCGGGCATCTGCCGCCATAGGTATCTACGACGATTTTTCTGCCCGTTAAGCCCGAATCCCCTTCCGGGCCGCCGATGACAAACTTGCCCGTGGGATTGATATAATATTTGGTATTATCGTCAAGAAGATTTTTCGGCACGACTGCACCAATGACGTACTTCTTGATATCCTCTGCGATTTTCTCCTGCGCTACTTCCTCCGTGTGCTGGGTGGATACGACGATCGTATCGACGCGCACGGGCTTTCTACCGTCGTATTCTACGGTGACCTGCGTCTTTCCGTCCGGACGAAGATATTTCAGCTTACCCTTCTTTCTTACCTCGGTGAGTTTTTCGGCAAGCTTATGCGCCAGCATGATAGGAAGCGGCATAAGCTCCTGCGTTTCACGGCAGGCGTAGCCGAACATCATGCCCTGATCGCCTGCGCCGAGCAAATCGTTCTCGCCGCCGCCCTCTTTCTTTTCTTTGGAATTATCTACGCCGAGCGCGATATCCGCCGACTGACCGTGTATCAGCTCGATAATACGGCATTTATCGTAGGCAAAACCGCCGAAATCGTACCCGATTTTATGTATGACTTCCCTTGCGGTTTTTTCGTAATTCACTTTTGCGTTTGCCGTTACCTCACCCGTCATAAAAAGCGTGTTGTACGCGGCACAGCATTCCACGGCGGAACGTGCGTTTTTATCCGCACACAAAAGCTCGTCTAAAATGCTGTCTGCAATCATATCGCAAACTTTATCGGGATGTCCTTCGGTTACGCTCTCGCTTGTAAAAAATCTGCTCATATTCCACTTCCTCTTTTGAACGCAATTATTATAATGAAAAAGGCGGGAATTGTCAACTGTTCCGTTGCTTTTTGAGGCGCAAAATGTTATAATCTGCGTATGCAATGCAGGCTTTGCCCCGCGGCGTGCGGGGCGGACAGAACCAATACGGCGGGCAAATGCGGCGTAAAAGGACTTACCGTCGCAAAATACTATCTTCACCCCTATGAAGAACCGCCTATTTCCTATAAAAACGGTAGCGGCACCGTATTCTTCGGCGGCTGTGCGCTTTCGTGTGTGTTCTGCCAAAACTACGAGGTCTCCCGCGCCAAACGCGGGAAAGCCGTTACGCCGAAAGAGCTGACGGATATCTTTCGCGAATTAGAAGATACGGGCGCAGAAAATATCAATCTCGTCACGCCCGACCACGTTTCGCATTTGATTGGGGAAGCGCTCTCTATCTATAAACCCGAAATTCCCGTGGTTTACAATTCGAGCGGGTACGCAAAGATTTCCGCACTCAAAGCGATTGCGCCCTATATCGATATCTGGCTTCCCGATTTGAAATTTTACTCCCCCGCGCTCTCCGAGCGTTACACGGGAAAAACGGACTACTTTGAATATGCAAGCGAAGCCGTCAAATTTATGGCAGGAAAGCCGCTCGTATGGCAAAAGGATAAGCTGCTTTCGGGGATCATCGTGCGGCACCTCATTCTTCCCGCCTGCACCTCCGATTCTCTGAAAATTCTTGACTTTCTGAAAGCAGCTCTCCCCGAAAACGTGCCCCTTTCGCTCATGCGGCAATATACGCCCATGGGAGAAATCGAGGGCTATCCCGAACTGGGCCGAAAACTGACGGCACGCGAATACGAGCGCGTACTCGATTACGCACTTGTGCTTGGGTTCACTTCGCTCTTTACGCAGGAAAAGGAAAGCGCGGAAAAGGACTTTATTCCCAAGTGGGATTTTTAACGGCCAAGAAAGTCCTCTTTGAGTTTCACGATTTTTTGCGTGAGCCGTGCGCTCTCTTCGGGAGAAGCGTCCTTCAGCTTCTCTTCCAAAAGGCGAATGGTTTTTAACTGTTTGCTCATTAACCACAATTTGCGCCGAGGTAAAATATTTATGCTGATAAGTCTTGACAACGTAACGTTCGGCTACGTCGGCTCCCCCGTAGTGGATGGAGTCAGTTTTACGCTGAATGAAAACGAGCGCGTGGGACTTGTGGGCGGCAACGGCGAGGGAAAGACAACCCTCATTGGTTTATGTCTCGGATTGCTCTCGCCCGACAGCGGAAGCGTGACGCGCAAAAACGGCATTAAAATAGGATATTTAGAGCAGAGCGGCGGCTTTGAAAGCAATTCCACCGTATACGAAGCCATGGAAGAAGTATTCGCCGAGGACAAACAACTGCTTGCACGCCTGCGCGAAACCGAGCAGGCAATGGCGCACGCGGACGAAAACGAGCTGCGCATTCTCTCGGCGCGGTGCGAATCTCTCACGAAACGCATTGCCGCACGCGACAGCTATAACTTTGAGGTCCGCATTAAAACGGTGCTGAACGGCATGGGCTTTGGCTCGGTCTACAATCAAATCGTAAGCACCATGAGCGGCGGAGAAAAGACGCGGCTCAAGCTCTGCCGCCTGCTTCTCGAAGCGCCCGACCTGCTCGTACTCGACGAGCCGACCAACCACCTCGATATCAAAACGCTGTTCTGGCTGGAAGAGTATCTTGCTACCTATCGCGGCGCGCTGTTCGTGGTTTCGCACGATCGGTTCTTCCTCGATAAAATTACTTCCCGCACGCTCGATTTGGAGCGCGGCAAAGTTGCAACATACAGCGGGAACTACTCGAAGTATAAAATCTTAAAAGAAGAACGCGTCGCACGGCTTGAAAAGGAATACGAAAAACAGCAGGAAGAGATTGCACGCTTGCAGGATTACGTAGATAGAAACATCGTGCGTGCGACGACCGCAAAGAGCGCACAGAGCCGCGTAAAACAGCTTGATAGAATGGAGCTGCTCGAAAAGCCGCTTCCCCCGCCGCCCCGTCCGCACTTCTCCTTCAAGTACGACGAACGCCCCTATGAGCGCGTGATCCACGCCGAGAAATTCGACCTCAAAGCGGACGGAAAGCTTCTTTTAAGTGACGTGGAATTTACGCTCATGCGCGGGGAAAAGTGTGCGATCCTCGGCGATAACGGCACGGGAAAGAGTACGTTCCTGAAATACCTGCTTTCCAAAACGCCCGCCGTACAGTTCGGCAGATTTGTAAAAATTGCCTATTACGATCAGGAAAACGCCGATTTAGACGGCGAAGAGCGCGTTTTAGAGGCGTTTTGGGGCAAACACGCGCTCCTTTCGCAGACGGATGCAAGAAAGCTCTTAGCACAGGCGGGGCTGACTGCCGAGGACGTGGAGAAAAAAGTAAAAGAGCTTTCGGGCGGGCTGAAAGCGAAATTAGAGCTTTCCCTCTTAGAAGCGCGGCGCGGCAACGTGCTCCTTTTAGACGAGCCGACCAACCACCTCGACCTTCCCGCACGCGAGGCTTTGGAAGAGGCATTAAAGGCATTTGACGGAACGGTGCTGTTCGTATCGCACGACCGCCGCTTTGTGGAGCAAATTGCAACGCGGATCGTCGTTCTCGAAAACGGAAAGCTGGGTCTCTTTGCAGGGAATTACACCGAGTATCTTGAAAGCAAAAAGGCCGCTCCCCCGCCCGCCGAAAAAGAAAAGAAACAAAAGCCGACGGAGAGCAACTACCGCTCCAAAGAGGAACGCGCCCGCGAGGCAAGGCAGCGGACACGCACGAAAGAGATAGAAACGCGGCTGGAAGAAATAGAAGCGGAGCAGGAAACCTTAAACAACGATTTGGTTACCTACGCCGCAGATTATACGAAGGTACAAAAAATTACCGCAAGGCTTACAGAATTACAAACCGAATCGGACAATCTCTACGCGGAATATGAAACGTTGATATAAAGATACGGGGCGGCGATTAAAAATCGCCGCCCCTATTATTTACCGCTTAAGACTTTGTCCACCAATAGTCTGCGTACGTCGTCTGGAACAATTCAACATTTGTTTCCGCGTTCGTTACGGTTACCGAAATTGCATCCTTTGGCCAGGAAGCCCCGTTTGCCACAACCGACCATCCCTGCGCGTCTTCAAACGTTACGGACTTCAGATTTTTACATCTCGCAAAAATATCAAACGAGGTTCTCTTCACGCTTGTGGGAATATAGATATGCTCTACTTCCGTGCAATCGTAAAACGTATCGGCATCGAGATAGACCACACCGCTTGGAATTTCGCCCGCAAGATTTGCTCTTACGAGAACGTTTCCGCCGTATACAGTCGCCGTTGTTATTTGAATGATTGCGTTGTTCTCGGAATAATATTTTTGATTGTCTTTGCTTACGGTTACGTTATTTAAGGACGAGCAGCCCTTGAACGGATTGCCGTAAAGGGAGCTGAGCCCCGCGCCGATATTCAATTCGGTAAGCGACTTGCAGCTGCCGAAAGCCGTATCGTTGATATAAGTAACGCTGTCGGGAATCCTCACCGATTTTAATTTGGAAGCTTGGAAAGCTCTTTTCCCAATCGTCTTTAACGTATTGGGGAAGGCTACCGTTTCCAGCTTCGAGTTCATAAACGCATATTCGCCTATTTCCGTAACGCCGTCGGGAATTACGGCATTCGTAGCCCCCAGCGGGCCGCGCAACACCTTTGTTCCTGCCGTATTGCAAAGGATACCGTTTACGCTCTTATAATTGGAGTTGTTTTCCGCGGTATAGCTTAAAACGGTGTAACAGGTATCGAACTTCAAATACGCGCTTGTCGAGGCATTCCCGCCAAAGATTACCTGCTTCAAATTTTCACAGCCCGAAAAGATATACTGCCCCGTTCCCCACTTCGCGGTGTTCGCATCTATTTTTATGGTTTCAATGCCGCCGTTCCAAAATGCGTAATCTTCAACTATAGTTACGTTTGAGGGAATTTCTATCGTTTTCAGTTGGTCTGTATAAGCAAAGGCGCCAAAGCAAATTTGAGTTAAACTCTCGGGTATCGAAATTTCATTTACCGCAGTTTGCCGAAACGCATATTTCCCGATTATCTCTACTCCCTTGCCCAAATCAACGCTCGTAAGCGATGAACACGCGTAGAATGCCTGCTCGCCGATTTTCTTCACGCTGTCGGGAATGGTTACCTTCACCAGCTCGGAAAGCCTGAGAGACTTTTCGCCGATTTCGGTAACGGGCAAGTCCGCGTGCGTTGCGGGAATTTCCAAAACCGTTCCCACGTTCTCAAAACCGGTTACAATATATCCGTCTTTCTCCCCGTTCAATTCAAACGAACACGTTGCTTTCGTTTCGGGCGGCGCGGTCCGGTATCCGCAATCCGAGCATTTGCCGTCTGCAAAGTTATGCTCTGCTTTTCCGCTTATCTCGCCCGTATGTTCGCAGGTTGCCGCGTGCCAATG
>JAIDCJ010000009.1:49153-93134 GCA_029055875.1 Clostridia bacterium | reverse complement strand
TGTTCGCAGGTTGCCGCGTGCCAATGGTACGTTTCGTCGTTCGTCCAGCCGCTTGCAAACTTGTGCGCGTGCTCCGTTCGGCCGCACCCGACGAATGCGAATGCACAAGTGACCGCTGTAATAACAGCCATAAAAGTGACAAAGTTCTTCTTTTTCATGGTTTTTCTCCTAAAAAATATTTTGGAGAATTATAACACATATGTATTCATTTGTCAACATATGTATTCATAATTTGTTTTTGCATACGCTAAAATTATGACAAAGCAAAAGGAGAATTGGAATATATGTATGTACCGACGCTAGACGGCGTAACAGTGGGCGAAGTGATTGCCCGGTTCAGAAAAGAGAAAGGAATTTCGCAAGAGGTGTTAAGCGGGCTTGCGGATATTGGCAGAACGCATTTGAGCGCAATTGAGCGCGGCGGCAGAAAACCGACTTTGGAAACGTTTTACCGCATTTGCTGTGCGTTGGACGTTAAAATGGAAACGGTGATTCGGGAAATAGAAAAAAGAATATAACGAAAAAAGGAGCGGCTATAAAACCACTCCTTTTCTTATAACGCAACAATCTTATTTTTTCTTCTTTTCTCTCTCACGCATTTCGGTGAAGAACGAGGTGAGAACCTCGGCGCATTCCTTTTCGAGAACGCCGCCCGTGACCTCTACGGTATGGTTCAAGAGATTCGCCTCGGCAAGCTCCTTGGTTAAACTTCTGCCCTTTTGCTCGTACGCGCCGAAGTATACTTTATCGATCCGCGCGTTCAGAATCGCGCCCATGCACATGGGGCAGGGCTCTAACGTAACGTAAATTTCCGCTTCGGGCAATCTCCAAGACTTTAACTTCCTGCAAGCCTTATTAATGGCGCGAACTTCCGCGTGCGCCGTTGCCATTTGCAGCTTGGTGCGCAGGTTATACCCGCGCCCGATAATCTTGCCGCGGTAGACGACCACCGCGCCGATGGGAACTTCCCCTTTCTTTTTCGCTTTTTGCGCTAAGGCTATCGCCTCGCGCATGAATCTTTCATCCATTAAAAACCTTCCGTAAATTCCCGCACCGTGTTCCCGAGGATTGCGACGAGCCGCTCCAAGCTCTCTAACCCTATGGGGTGACAAAGGCAGTCGCTGCCCGCTTCCACCGTGAACGCGGGAATTTTTAATTTTTGAACGCACCAATCTTTATATCCGCCCGCGGAATAGGGCACTTGCCTTAGGGGATAGCCCGTAAGCCGCGAGAGCCGTTTTGCGAGGCGTTTATCGCGGCAGGCACGGCGAAAAGGTTGGTGAAACCGCCAGTAAATCTCCTCGCCCTTGGTGTGCCAGCTGATTGTATAGTCGGGACAAGCGGAAATCGTGAACTCCGCCAGAGCGCGGCTTTCGGGCGCTGAGAGCGGTAATTCGCCGATATAGTTTGCAGGCGCCGCCTCGTGCACGTTGCTTCTGCCCGTGCCCCACTCCGCAGGAAAATTCACGTTCAAATCTACGCCTTCCGCGTTCGCCTTCCATAGCGAAAAGTCGCACTTGAACCGCGCAAGAAACGCCCGCCGCTCCTCGCTTTCTACGCTCTCTAGGCCCTCGGTCGCAAGCAGTGCGCCGTCGGGGTTCATGAGCGGGATAAACCAAACGCCGCCCTTGACGCCGCGGCGGATATGCTCTAAAGCCAAATGCGCGGTAATCCATTCCCGCGCGTGTATGGCGTACTGGCAGATTCCGATTTTGCCGCTTCTATCTCCGACGAAAAACGCGAAGAGCTCACGCCCCAGCACGCTTTTGCCGATAACGCACTTTTCGCCCTCATAGTTATTGTAAAACTGAGCTACTGTTTCATAAACGTTCATACCGTTTATGTATGCCGAAAACTACTTGTGATATTCCGATCCGCTCAAAATCATGAACGCGCGGTAAACCTGCTCCAACAGCACGACGCGCATCATCTGGTGCGGAAAGGTCATTTCCGAAAAAGATAAAAGCTCCTTTGCCGCGCTCTTCACGCTCTCATGTAGGCCGCAGGACGAGCCGATAATAAAGGTAATTTCCTCGCCCCTATCGCACAGCGCGCCTATCTTTTTTGCAAAATTTTCCGAATCCGTTCCCTTCCCCTCTATGGCAAGCGCAAAGGTATAACCGCGGCTTGCCCTTAAAATATCTTCCGCTTCCTCTTTGAGAGTAGCCCTCTCGGGCAGCTCGCGGATTTCGATTTTACAAAACCGCGAAAGCCGTTTTGCGTACTCCTCCTGTGCCTCACGCCAGTAGCGTTCTTTGAGCTTTCCCACGCATACGAGATTGACCTTGATCATAGACACCCCTCTATGAGCACGACGAGCCAGTACACCGCGCAGACGCCGATTCCGATTCCCGAAAAGAGAAAGAACGTTTTGCCGCGAATAACGCCGCCCTTCCGGTTCCCCCGCTTATCGAAGAAAACGAGATAGACGAGCATTCCGATTAAACACAGCGCCGAAACCACGATAAGCGAAATATATCCGCCGAGCGGCAAGTCGGAAAGCGTGCCGTGCCCCGTGGCCTCCAAAATGAGAATGAGCGCGTTATTGACAAAGTGCGCACAAATAGTGGGAAGCACCGAGCCCGCGCGGATTGCAACGAGTGTAAGGCACACCCCGCAGACGAACTGGTAGAGCGTCTGTTCGGGGTTGTGGTGAAAGAGCGAAAACATTGCGCCCGATATGAGCACGGTGGGAACGAGCCCCCAACCGTTTTCGTGCATTTGTTTAGAGAGAATGCCGCGGAAAATGGTTTCCTCAAAAAGTGCGGGAAGCACGGCAATTACGAGAATTGCGGGGAGCAGGTTCCAACCGTCAAGCGAGGGCAGCGTCGATTCGGACGGCTTATAGCCCATGAGCGTGAGCAGTTTGACGAAATAGCCGTTGAGCTCGGTCAGCGAAAACAAAAGCCCGAACTGCAATACGAGCGCGATTATAAAGTAATACCACTTACAGCCGCCGTACACCTTTTGCACGGGCGTGCGGGTTTTTCTGAAAAAGAAAACCGCAATCCCCGCAAAGCACAGCTGCGGAATCAGGAACCCGAGATATTTGAACCAATCGGCTTCGCTGTAATCCTTTGCTCCCGCCAGTAACAAAACCACGCCTATGAGTGTGGAAATAACCAAGGGGAATACCGCAGTAGCGGAATAAACCACCCCCGCCTCTCGGAGTGCAAGCCGTTTGAAATCTTCTTCGGTTGTAGGCGTATTTTGCTCCATAACGACATTATAACGAAAAAAGAGAAAAAGTTCAATGAAAAACTTTGCTTTTTCGGGAATTTGTTTTATAATTATCCTATGATGAGAACGGTATCGACAACGGAAATTGAAAAATGCGTGTACCGCCTTGCCCGAAAAGCGGGGCTTACGCTCACGGATTCATGCCGCAGGGCGCTTGAAAACGCCGAAGCGCTCGAACAGGGCGCTGCAAAGTTTGCCCTTCATACCGTACTCGAAAACGAACGGTGTGCGCAAAAAGAACAGATGCCCGTCTGTCAGGACACGGGCATGGCGGTAGTTTTTATCGAGCTCGGTCAAGAGGTCTGCCTCACGGGTAAGCCCCTCTCCGTTGCCGTTGATAACGGCGTTCGATATGCGTATGCGGACGGAAATTTCCGCAAGAGCATCTGCGACCCGCTCACCCGCATCAACACAGGCGACAACACGCCCGCGCATTTACATACGGAAATCGTTGAAGGCGACAAAATTAAAATTACGTTTCTTCCCAAAGGCTTCGGAAGCGAGAATATGTCAAGGCTCTATATGCTCACCCCTGCCGATGGACAGAGCGGCATTATAGACGCAATCGTAAATACCGTAAAGGAAGCGGGCTCACGCCCCTGTCCGCCCGTGTACGTTGGTGTGGGGATTGGCGGTACGTTCGATTCATGCGCCCTGCTTGCCAAAAAGGCGCTTATGAGAGAGATAGGAAGCGAACATCCGCGCGAGGACGTAAGAGCAATCGAAGAAGTTGCGCTTGGCCGCATTAACGCGCTCGGAATCGGGGCGCAGGGCTTCGGCGGGAGGGTGACTGCACTCGGCGTATCCTGCGAGGTTGCGTCTACGCACATTGCGGGACTGCCCGTAGCGGTCAATATTCAGTGCCATTGTGTGCGCTGTGAAACGGAGGTGCTGTAATGGAGCTTACCCTCCCTCTCACGAAAAAACAAATCAGCGGACTGCATGCGGGAGATTCCGTGCTTCTTTCGGGCACGATATACACCGCGCGGGACTGTGCGCATAAACGCATTTTTGAGCTCTTAGATAAAGGCGAGCCGCTCCCCTTTCCGCTTACGGACGCGTTCGTCTACTATGCGGGCCCCTGCCCTGCGCCCAAGGGAAAAGCCTCGGGAAGCTGCGGGCCGACGACCTCTGCACGCATGAACCCCTTTGCCCCGCGGCTATTGGATTTGGGGCTTGGCGGTATGATAGGCAAAGGCGGCATGAGCGAAGAAACGCGGCAGGCGATCGTGCGCAACAAATGCGTTTACTTTGCGGCAATCGGCGGCGCGGGTGCGCTGTACGGGAACGCCGTGAAAAAGAGCGAATGCATTGCCTTCCCCGAGCTTCTCAGCGAGGCGGTTTACCGCTTGGAGGTGGAAAACTTCCCCCTTGTGGTTGCAATCGACTCCTACGGCGAAACGATTTATTGAGCATAAAAAAGACGGGCTTTCACCCGTCTTTTTTATTTGCAAATTTTAAGTTAGATACCCGATATGATGGAATCGCTTCCGCTTAAAGGAATTGAAATATAGGTGGGATCAAGCGCAATGCCCAAAGGAAGAGTTACCGTGCCGCTGTAAGGCTTTAACGCCATGCCGCCTTTTACGGTCAAATTCATGCCCTCAGCCTTCACCTGAACGTTAACGTCAACGCCCAACTGCGTGAACAAGCCGTTCTCGTCGAATGCAAGGTAAATATCAAGTACCGACGATTTGAGCATAGAAGCGTCAATGGTCATGCCTGCTTCCGTAAACGCGTCCAAAATCATTTGAGAGTCGCCCTCGAACTTAATTTTCAGCCCTTTGGAATTATCGATATAGGGTTTGAATCCGGAAGCCAACAAAGCCCAGTTCGAGCTTTCGGAAGGCCCCGTTATCTCCATACCGATATCGGAAAGAACGGTAGTATCGTCCTCGGGTTCATCGGGCTGCATGGAATCGCCAATCAAATCGAGCAGCTCCGAAATGCTGATTTTGACCTTGGGGGACATGGCGTCCATTTTCACGTCGAGGTACAAATAATTCGCATCCTGATAAATTTTTGCGCCGATTGAAGTTGCGTCCTCACCGCTCGTCTTCGTCTTGAAATTGAAGCTGCCCGTGCTTACAAATTGGCCCGCAGCCGCTAAAGCATAATCTTTCCACGAAATTTCGCTTTCCTCGTCACCCTCTTCTTCCGTAAGCATCATCATGCCGCCGAAAGCCGCTTTCGGGCCCTGCAAAGCGTAGTCGAACGAAAGATTCATTTTACTGCTGGTATCCTGCTGTTTTGCGGAGATTTCAAAGTCGCCGAGCATTTGAAGGGCAATCGTATCTCCCGTGCCGAATGCCTTCTCAAGCTGAACGTTTTCAAGAGCCGTTTCAACTTCCAGAGCGGTTGCTTCCTTTTTGAAGTTACCGTTCACTTTTCCCACGCTGCCGCCGTCGTCGCACGCCGTAAGGGCGAACATGGAGCCGGCAAGTAAAACGCCTGCAACTGCCAAAGATAATTTTTTCATATTCATTCCTCCTCCATTGTATGAAGTTTCTATGCGGAAGTATACAACGCCCCGCCCGATTTGTCAAGTAATGAACGCATGATAAAATATGTTACTTTTTTCCTTGTAAGTCGCCGCAAAATCTGCTACAATAGAAGTAATCTAATTCGAGTGCGGGAACTATCATGAGCTATTTAAGTTTAACAAACGTATGCAAACAATACAAGACGGGCGAAATTACGGTGGACGCTTTAAGCGACGTTTCGTTCGAGCTTTCGGACGGCGAGTTTGCCGTGGTGCTCGGCTCCTCGGGCGCGGGCAAGACTACCCTTTTGAATCTCCTCGGCGGAATGGACAGCGCGACGAGCGGGGAAATTATTCTTGACGGAAAGAATATTACGGAGCTTGGCCGCCGCGGGCTCACCGAATACAGGCGGTGCGACGTGGGATTCGTGTTCCAGTTTTATAACCTCATGCCCAACCTGACTGCGCTTGAAAACGTGGAAATTGCCGTGGAAATCTGCAAGAACGCGCTCGATCCCAAAACCGTACTCGAAGAAGTCGGGCTCGGGGAGCGGCTTTCAAACTTCCCCGCACAGCTTTCTGGCGGTGAACAGCAGCGCGTTTCCATTGCGCGCGCCGTTGCCAAGAACCCCAAGCTGCTCCTCTGCGACGAGCCTACGGGCGCGCTCGACTACGTTACGGGCAAGCTTATCTTAAAGCTCCTGCACGATATTTCCCGCGAGCAGAAAAAGCCCGTTATCATTGTAACGCACAACGCCGCGCTTGCCGCTATGGCGGATAAAGTCCTGCATATCAAGAGCGGAAAAATCGAACGCATTGAAACGAACGAAAATCCGAAACCCATTGAGGAGATCGAGTGGTGAAAACGTATCTCAAAACGCTCGTGCGGACGTTCAAAAAACATATCACGCGCCTGCTTTCCATCATCTTCATCGTGCTCGTGAGCGTGGGCTTCGTTTCGGGAATCGGTATGGCGGTGGATAAAATCAATTACTCCCTGACCGACTACTACGTTACCCAGAACGTGAGCGACTTTATTATTAAAAGTACAAGCGAGCAGGGATTTTCAGAAGAACAAATTGCCGCAATGCAGGGCTACGACGGAACCGTAAATTTCGGTTTATCTCTCGATACCAACGTTACCGTAAACGGAGAAGAACAGCTCGTGCGGCTGTATTTCTTTCAAGGGGAAACCACGGTAAACAAGCGCAAGGTGCTTGATTCGGTTGATTCCGATTCCCCCCTCACGGCAGGCGCGGAAGAAGCCGATAACTTTATAAAAGGCATTCCCCTCGGCACGGAAGTCACGCTTGACTTTGCGGAAATCTTTTCCCTGCCTTATCCCGTGGCCCCGATTACCGTTACAATCACCTCCACGGAGCGTTCCCCTCTTACGTTCGGTGTAGATAAAGAGCCGAGCTACTTAAACGGAAACGTGGAAATCCCCGATACCATTGAGGGCGTGAATGCCCTTGAAGGGGTAGACAATATCCTCTACCTTTCCTACGGCCTCTTAGGCAATATGCCCGCAGGGGATATGTATATTTCCATTTCCAACCGAAATTTATTTCACGCGTTCAGCACGAAATACAACGATTTTATTGAGAAAGAACAGGCGAAAATTTTAGATCTTCTCGGGGAAGACGTTCATATCATTACGCTATCCGATAATTACAGTTTCAGCGCATTGCACAACTATGCAAGCAAGGTTTCGGGAATCTGCTGGGTGCTTATGGCGGCGTTTCTTTTGGTGACCGCGCTCGTGGCACTCTCCACAATGACGCGCCTTATAGACGAGGAACGCGCACAGGTGGCGTGTCTAAAAACGCTCGGCTATCCCGCGTGGCGCATTCTTTTGAAATATCTGCTCTTTGCGGGGGTTGCGCTTGGAATCGGCGGGACGGGCGGTTACTTCGTAGGACTCGGCATTGCTCGCCTCTTTTACGTCGTGTTCAATTACTCGTTTACTATGCCGCCCATGAGCACGCACGTTACGCTCGTGTTCTTCTTTATCGTGTTCTCCGTTATCGTGGCGGTCACGCTGCTTGCAACCGCTTTTTCGGGAATCAAACTCACGGGGGAAACGCCCGCAAATCTGCTCCGTCCCAAGGCGCCCAAGCGCGGCAAAAAGGTATTTCTCGAACGCATTCCCTTCCTTTGGAATCTGCTTCCGTTCAAATACAAGTCCACTACGCGCAACGTCCTGCGCTTTAAGAGCCGTTTCCTCATGACGGTGATTGCCGTTGCATTCTCTACGACGCTCGTTATGGCGGGGCTTGCTCTGCTTGATTTGTGTCTGTTTCAGGGACTGAACTCCCCTACGCTCACGGCGGTTTCGGTTGTCGTGGTGTTCTTTGCGGGGCTTCTCACCGCAAGCGTGATATATACGCTGACGAATATCAATATCAGCGAGAGAAACCGCGAGCTTGCAACGCTCATGGTGCTCGGATACTTTGACGGCGAAGTGGCGGGTTATATCTACCGCGAGGTGTATATCGATACGGTAATCGGCGTGCTCCTCGGGCTTCCCCTCTCGCTCTCCATCTTAAAAATCGTGTTCGATATTATGGCCGTAGGCACCATTGCCACGATGTCCTGGTTCGTGTGGCTGATTGCGCCCGCCGTGGTGCTCCTGTTTACGGCGTTCGTCACGCTGCTGCTTCGGCGCAAAATTGTAAAAGTGGATATGAACGAATCGCTCAAAGCAATCGAATAGAAAACGCCCCGCCGTAAAATTTGTTCGTAGTAGCGTGATTCGGTTTATAGCCCGCCATACTTCGTAAACGAAGTATGGCGGGCTATATTTTATAATAAATTAAAATTTATGCAGCTACCAGTCCTTGCGGGGGTGAAGCCCGTCGGTGCAGATATTCCCGTGAGGGAAAGGTCTGTGTTAGGTTACACCAAACTCGTTTTGTTGAGTATCACGTTGCATACCGCACCAAGCCCTACAGCGAATAACGCTCCGCCTGCAAGCGTCATGATAACGTGAATGAAGTTTGCGTTGAGCGGCGTCATCATGGGAATCATCATAAACATGAATGCGCCTACGCCTATTGCAAGCAAAATAGAAAGCCAGGTGCGCTGTTTGGCAATGACTGCGAACGTTAGGAATATTGAAACGAATACCGCAACGAGGAATATTTTAGCGAACATACAAGCAATCACCCCGCCTGCGTTGAAGCCTTCCATGGTGAACGGAAGCCCTGCAACCGCACCGCCGAGCATAGCCCCGATAAAATACGCGAGTATCATAATTGCACCGCCCGTAAAGCAGACGAGCGTTTTTGAGAAAACGTAGTCAACCTTTTTCGAGCGGACGGTAAACAGGTTCTTTGCATAGCCGCTTCTGAAATCTTGGGCTGTGAATACGCATACGAGTACGGCAATTAGAAAGTACGTCAAATTCATATTGCACATAGTCGTCAAGTCCATTGACATACCCGCGCCGCTCTCCACGCCGACGGAGCTTATCGCCTGCCAGACGCTCGTGAAAGTTACCCCGCCGTCTTCCGCTCCTCCCATCATGGACGTCATTACGAGAATCAGAATAGGCATTGCGAAACTGACGCCCGCCATAACGTAGATAAGCGGCATGGTGAACATTCTTGTAAAGTCCACTTTCAGCATGGTTTTCAATTTCTTTATAAAGCCTTGCATTTTCAGCGTCCCTCCCTATTCAAATCGATATAGTATTCTTCTAAGCCGATTTTGTTCGTCTTGATTTCCGTGACGGCGATATGCAGCTCTCTATATAGATAGTCTACAACCTGTTCGGCTTTCACGGCGTCGTAAATGCGGATATATTCTTCTTCGTCCGTTTCGACGCGGGAATATTTGCGTTCGAGAGCGGCTCTTGCCGTGGCCATATCTTTGGTTTTCAGCGCAACGTAGGTACGGCAATTTGCGTTGAGTTCTTCGGCGGTCATTTCGGCAATCATTTTGCCGCCGCGCACGATTCCGTAGTGCGTTGCAATCTTTTCAAGCTCGCCCAAAATATGCGAAGAAATAACCACCGTGCAATTATAATTCTTCGTAACGTCTAAGAGCACTTCGCGCATAATACGCATACCGTCGGCGTCGAGGCCGTTAATCGGTTCGTCGAGAATCAGCAGCTTCGGGCTGCCTAAGAGCGCAAACGCAATGCCGATACGCTGCTTCATGCCGAGCGAGCAGTTCTTGAATTTATTCCCCGCCGAGCCCTCCATGCGCACCGTTTTAAGCACCTTGCTCACTTCCTCTTTGGGGTTTGCAATACCGAGGTTTGCGGCTTGCAGCATCATATTGTTCCACACGCTGTAATTAGGGAAGCACCCCGGTGCTTCGATGAGTACGCCGATTTTCGAGCGAACCTCTGCATCCCTATAGTTTTTGCCGAACAGCTTCACCTCGCCGCCGCCCGGAAGGATCAGTCCGCAGATGATCTTTTCCGTTGTGGATTTCCCCGAGCCGTTCTCGCCGATAAAGCCGTATATCGCGCCCTGCGGAACGGTCATATTGAGGCCGTTCAACGCCTGCTTGTTTCCGAAGTTTTTTGATAAATTTCTGATTTCGATTGCGTTCATTGTATCCCCCTTAATAACAGTCGCGCTTATTGAGAATAAGCGTACCGAGTACGTTGTAGATAACCGCCCATATCACGGAGCAGACAAGACAGATAATTACGCTTACAAAGTTTGCGGAAAGACAAGCGTACACCGACGAGCCGTAAAGAAAGATATTCAGCGCGGGCGTGTTGCCGATAACCGCCGCCGCTCCGATTACGGGAATCCCCGTGCCGAGTACGAAACACAGCGCAATGGAAATGCCGAATTTACTACGGAAGATAACGTTGATAAAGGTGTACAGACTTGCCCAGCCCAAGCTCATGAGCATCTTGCCGAGGATTGCGCAAATCAAAGAGCCTGCATTAATTGTGAACGGTAAGCCCGTAGCCGCGCCCGCAATCGTACCGCCTATAAGGTAAGTACCGCACATACAAACCATGGAGAATGCGCCGAGGAGCGTTTTGGAAATCACGTAGTCCTCTTTCTTGGCGTGCGTGGTAAAGAGTTGTTTGACGTAGCCGCTCTTGTAATCGTGTCCGATAAAGATTGAAATCATGATTCCGCCGAAGATGAACACCATGTTCATGTTGGCGTATTCGCCGATATCGCTTATCACGTACAGCGGTTTATTTGCGGCAATAATCTGCCACGCGTTTGAGAACATACCCGCCGTTTCGCTTGTCGTCTCGCCCATTGCGCCCATCGATACGAGCGCGGGTATGAGCGCGGCAATCAAAAGAAAGATATAGAGAAGCGGCGTATGGAACAGACGGTAAAAGTCCACGCCGAGCATACCCTTGAGCCTCTTGAAAAAGCTCGGTTTTTCAAACCGCAATATCGCTGTCTTTTCCATTGTTACGCTCCCTCCTTCTTTGACATAAGCCCGATATAGTATTCTTCCAAGCCTACCTTATTCTTTTCGATTTCGCTTAACCTGTGCCCGCTCTCCAAGAGGCATTTAACAATGCTTTCCGTGTCGTCCGCGTCGTACACGCGGAGGTACTCCCCTTCCAAAACCACGTTCCTGAACTTTTTCAGAAGCAGGTAATACGCTCCCCGCATATCGCTTGTTTTCAGCGATACGAACACCCGCGAACGGCTTTCCATTTCGCTTGCGGAAAGCTCTTGAATGAGTTTGCCTTGACGGATAATGCCGTAGTGCGTTGCAATCTTTTCAAGCTCGCCCAAGATATGTGAGGAGATAAGAACGGTACAACCGAGGTTCTTCGTAATGTCTACGATAATCTCGCGCATGATTCTCATGCCGTCCGTATCGAGTCCGTTGATGGGCTCGTCTAAGATAAGAAGCGCAGGATTGCCGAGGAGCGCCATTGCAATGCCGATGCGCTGTTTCATACCGAGCGAACAGCTCTTGAATTTGATTTTGGCGTTATCTTCCATACGCACGATTTTAAGTACGCGGTTGATTTCTGCCTCACGGTTTTTAATTCCGAGATTCAAGGCCTGCATCATAAGATTTGCCCAAACGCTTGAATTGGGGAAACAGCCCGCGCTTTCAATGAGCGCGCCCACCCTTGCGCGAACGCCCGCATCCGTATAGGGTTTGCCGAACAGCTTAATTTCGCCCTTGTCGGGAACAAGGTGCCCGCAGATAAGTTTTTCCGTTGTAGATTTACCGCTGCCGTTTTCGCCGATAAAGCCGTATACCGCGCCTTGCGGAACGGTCATATTTAGATTGTCAACCGCATACATACCGCGGAAACTCTTTGATAGATTTCTGATTTCGATTGCGTTCATGTCGTTACGCCCTCCTTACAGCTTCCAATATATACCGTTCATGTTTCAAAAAAGTTAAAACTTTTTTAATAATTCGTTTGCGTTTTGTTAATTTATTGTTAAAGCACCGCATCTGATTATTTCTTGTACCCTACTTGAAAAAGGAAAAGCAATCAGAAAAACGTTGAAGGTATAAAAAAAGCAAGGATTGTCTTATCCTTGCTTTATAGCCCTATGAGATGCACCGTTATGGCGGTGCTTCTTTTTAACCTTGAATCGTCTTTCTCATTTTCTCGACTGCCTCTAAGCGGTTTTCCGCTTCGAGCTTTACGTAAATGGTCGAAATATAATTGCGTGCCGTGCCGTCCGTGAGCTTGAGCGCAGAGGCAACCTGCTTGTTGGTAAAGCCTTCGTAAATCATGAGCGCGATTTCCGTTTCACGTTCGGAAAGTCCGAACGCACGCTTGAGCTTGATTTCCCGATCGTTGCTTACAAGCCGCGCCGCGTCCGCAATGCGCTTTGCAATCTTTGCAGGCAGAATGGTATCCCCCGCATACGCGTTCTTAATGGCGTCGATAAGTGCGGCGGAAGAGGTATCTTTGAGCAGGTACCCGCTTGCGCCGTTATTGATTGCGTTTAAGATATAGTCGCTGTCGTCGAACGTGGTGAGGATAATCACCTTGGTGTCGGGATGGCGGCGTTTGACTTCCTGCGTGGCAATCACGCCGTTCATGTTGGGCATACGGATATCCATGAGCACCACGTCGGGCGAGGTCTTTTCAAGCAGTTCAAGCGCCTCGAAGCCGTCCTGCGCGATTCCCACTACCTCGATTTCGTCGCATGACGAAAGCACGCTCTTAATGCCGTCGGCAAGAATCGATTGATCGTCTGCAAGCAATACTTTTATTTTCATGGAATCTCCTTAATCGCCGTCCTGCGGCAGCGTAATATGAATTTCAAACCCTTCGTCCTTTTCCGCATGAAACCATGCCTCGCCGCCGAGTGATTCGGCACGGCTGTGCATACCCGAAAGCCCGAACCCTTCCCTTAGCTCTGAAAGCTCGCTTCCCTTTCCGTTATCCGAAAGCAGGAAGCGGATATGCTTCTCCTCCGCTTTGAGCTCGAACCAGAACGCCGTTGCGTCGCCGTGGCGCAAGCCGTTGGAAATGCCCTCTTTCAAAGAGTTGCAAAGGAAACGCCGCTTGGCGTCGCACACCGTCATTTCTTCTATTTCGTAGCGGAAGGAAATATCCGTTCCGTCGGAAGAATCGTGAATGATGCTCTCTAACTCCTCTTTCAGCGTGAGCTGCTGGGAATAGCCCGATAGAAGATGCACGCTTTCGCGAAGCTCTTCTAATGCGTGTTTTGCCTGTAAATTCGCCGCCGCAATGCGCCGCTTTGCTTCCTGCGGCTGGGTGTCGAGGACTAACTTTGCCGCTTCCGTCTGCATTATGACGGTCGTGATGGAATGTCCTGCGGTATCGTGAATGTCCTTTGCAATGCGCTGACGCTCTTCTAACGCGGTGACTTCCTGCAATTCGCGGTATGCCCCGCTCAGCTTTTCGTTACTCTCGTGAAGCTCTTCGTAGGCCTTGGTGATTTCGCGGTTCTTGCGGTAGATTTGAAGCGTTAAATTCAAAATAAGGAAATGGAAAACGATAATAATCAAATCGTTGAACGCGCTGGAAACAAGCTCCACTACGTCCACCCCGCCCTCGCGAAGACCGCCCGATATTGCACGCGCAATGAGGAACAGCCCCACGCTCGACGCACCCATGGCGATATTCGACGTCATCTTTTTTTCGGTGAGATAGAACTCGGAAAGAATGACGATATACAGTGTGGAAACGAGCTCGCCGTTGGTAAAGAGCGTTAAAACGATGAGCGAGAGCGTATCGATAACGTAGAAGGGAATCTTTGCCTTCTGACCGCGGATCGCCCAAATTTTCACCGCGTTTTCTACCGTGAGCACGAAGAACACGGGCGCCAGCACGTACCAAGCATCAACGTTGAAATAATTGCCGTTGCGGTTGATGACGCCGATCAGAATTTCCACCAATAAAAGAAGGCAGAAAATGATGATTTTCCAGCTACGCACGAAAATGGCGTTGTCTAAATTGATATCGTCCTTTACTTTTTTCAAGATTTTCTTTTCTCTTTCATCATGGTTTCTATATTAAACGCGCTTTTGATTGCGTCTAAATCTCTGCTGAGAAAATAGCTGTAAACGCCGTCGGAGCCTACGATCATGTGGTCGAAAAACTTGATATTCTGCATAGAGCACATCATTGCAATTTTTGCGGTAAAAGTGTCGTCTGCGGAAGAGCTCTTCGAGGGCGCGTTCGGATGGTTGTGCGCAAGCACGATTCCGTGCGGGCGGCTCGTTGAAAGAAACTGCGTTAAATCGTTTACGTCAACGGACGCTTTATCGATACTCCCCGAAGTAAAGCGTTTGCAAGCGATTACGTGCTCGGAAGAGTCGAGTGCGAACACTTCCAAAACCTCGCGCGTGAATCCGTCGAACCGCTTCTTTAAGAAGGGAGCGTAATTTTCAAAATCGAACTTCCTCGGAAAAAAATCCTCGTTGAAGCGCATGCGTTCGGTAATGATTGCAATGCTCTTCAAATACGCTGCGGTTTCCTTGCCGATTCCCTCTACTTCCAAAAGCTGTTCAAAGGAAGCATGAAACACACCGTCGACAGAGCCGAACGCAGCAAGGAGCCTATGCGCAATCGGATTGGTATTCTTCCGCGGAATTGCCAGATAAAGCAGTATTTCAAACAGCTCGTGGTCTTGCAACGACTCGCCGCCGCCAAGCAAGCGTTCGAGCATCCGCTTTCTGTGTCCTTCGTGCATTACAAACTCCTTTCCCTTATTGTAACATACTTTTTGATTTTTTGCACTTATTTGAACGCTCTTTTCAAATTTTTTCCGCGCGGCACGTTGTTGACATCTCCGTGCGTTTATGCTACAATTTTCAAGATATTTTTGGGAGAAAAAAGCATGAACGAATATCTGGAACAAGTGGTAGAAAGCATTTGCGAGAGCGTGCGTTTCGATTCTTCGCGCGGCGATAAAAAGCCGAACGCGCCGTTCGGACAGGGCGCGCTCGATTGCTTGGAGCATTTCCTTGCGCTTGCCGCGCGCATGGGCTTTGAGACGCATAACTACGACGGCTACGTCGGCGAAGTGATTTTCGGAGACGGCGAAGAAGAGTTTGCCATTCTTGCGCACCTCGACGTCGTGCCCGCAGGAAACGGTTGGACGAAAGATCCCTTCGGCGGCGTCGTAGAGGACGGCAGAATTTGGGGACGCGGCACGGTGGACGATAAGGGCCCCGCGATATGCTGTCTTTACTGCTTGAAGTCGCTCAAAGACCAAGGGTTTGTTCCGGGCAAGAAAATCAAGCTCATCGTCGGCTGTAACGAGGAAAGCGGCTGGGCGTGTATCGACCACTATAAAAAGGTAGCAACGCTGCCCGAAACGGGTTTTTCGCCCGACGCGGAATTCCCCGTTATCTATTCGGAAAAAGGCATTTTGCAGGTGCGCTTCCACTTCCCCGTAGAGCACCCGCCCTTTACCTTCCTCGAAGGCGGAAAGAGCATTAACATGGTTTGCGACTACTGCGAGGCAACGCCCGTAACGCTCAGCCATTCACGGGCTCAGGCGCTGGGGCTTGAGGTGAAGGGAAAGAAAATTATTTCCCGCGGCAAGAGCGCGCACGCCTCTACGCCCGAGCACGGCAAAAACGCCATTCTTCCCCTCCTCAAATATTTCGAGAAAAAGGACAAAACCGTTCAGCATATTATCGATTGCCTTTTTAACGACGTTTATAAGCTTCAGGACGTGCATGACAGCGTGGATAAGCTCTCTGTCTCGCCCGATACCATTAAGTACCGCAAGGGCGAAATACAGTTGGTTTGCGATATCCGCTACCCCGCTTCCTTCAACGAACGCAGAGTGTACGATATGATTGATTCGTTCGGCGTGAAATACGAAACGGTGAGCAGTCAAGCCCCCATTCGGGTAGGCAAAAACAGCGAGCTTGTTACCACGCTTTTGGACGTTTACAGAGAGTGCACGGGCAGAGAAGAATACCCCGTTTCCATTGGCGGAGGCACCTATGCGCGGGCACTCAAAAACGGCGTGGCGTTCGGGCCCGAAATGCCGGGCGACGAACCCGTGGTGCATCAGGCGGACGAATATATTACCATAGAGCGCGTTCAGCTTCTTTTGGATATTTACGAAAAAGCAATCAAGCGTCTTACCGAATAATATAAAGCGCGGCAATGCCGCGCTTTATGCTTGAACTGAAAAGCGGCGCACCGTGAGGTGCGCCGCCGTAAATTTAGAACTTAGTTGTTGTTGCAACCGCAGGAATTGCAGGTGTTGCAACCGCAGGAATTGCAGGTGTTGCAACCGCAGGTGTTGCGGCTCGAGAAAATTGCGTACTGCTGTTCGTAGTACCAATCGCCGTCGTTGTTGCAGCCGCAGGAATTGCAGCCGCAGCCGTTACGGCCGCTACGGTTGTTACGGTTACAACCGCAGGAATTGCAACCGCAGTTTCCGTTCGTATCGAACAGGTTTTCGATTGCGTTCTGAATGGCATTGCAAAGGCAGGACGTACAGGAGTTGCAGTTGCAGCCGTTACGGCCGTTGCGGTTGTTGTTGCAGGAGTTGCAGCCGCAGCCGCTGCGGCCACGGTTATTGCCGCAGGAGTTACAAGAATTACATTGACACATATAATGACCTCTGTAGTAGAAATGTACGGTGGTAGCACAGCAACCTACCGTATTCCATTATATGTGAACGGTGTTTTCCGCGTGAAAAAAGCCTTCCGCACAGGGAAGGCTTTTCGCATATTTTTATTTTGCGTATTCCACGCTTCTGAATTCGCGGATCACGTTGACTTTGATTTGACCGGGGTATTCGAGCTCGGCTTCGATTTTCTTTGCAATGTCCTTTGCAAGGAAGAGCGCTTTTGCATCGTCCACCTGATCGGGCTTGACGATAACGCGCACCTCTCTGCCCGCCTGAATGGCGTAGCTCTTTTCTACGCCGTGGAAGCCTGCCGCAATCGCCTCCAACTTTTCAAGCCGCTTCACGTAGTTGGAGCCCGTTTCTCTTCTTGCGCCGGGGCGTGCGCCCGAAATCGCGTCGGCAGCCTGAATGAGTACCGCCTCGATTGTTTTGGGTTCTACGTCGCCGTGGTGCGCCATAATGGCGTTCACGATCATTGCGTTCTCTTTATACTTCTTCGCAAGGTCGGCACCGAGTTGAATGTGCGTACCCTCTTGCTCGTGGTCGACCGCCTTGCCGATATCGTGCAGAAGTCCCGCACGCTTTGCAAAGTTCACGTCCAGCCCGAGCTCCTGCGCCATAAGGCCCGCAAGCTGCGCCACCTCAATGGAATGGCGGTAAACGTTCTGACCGTAGCTTGTACGGTATTTGAGCCGTCCGATAAGCTTGATGATTTCGGGGTGAAGTCCGAAGATACCGACCTCGAACATTGCGTTCTCGCCCGCAGCCTTGATTTGCTGATCGAGCTCCTTCGTCACTTTCTCTACCGTCTCTTCGATGCGGGCGGGGTGAATTCTGCCGTCCTGAATGAGGCGTTCCAAAGTGATGCGTGCGATTTCTCTTCTTACGGGGTCGAAGCCCGAGAGAATAACGACTTCGGGCGTATCGTCAATGACGAGCTCGATTCCCGTAGCGTTCTCGATGGCGCGGATATTGCGGCCCTCGCGTCCGATGATACGCGCCTTCATATCGTCGTTGGGGAGCGATACGACGGAAACCGTGGTCTCCGACGCGTGGTCGGCCGCGCACCGCTGAATGGCGAGCGATATAATGTTCTTCGCATTCATATCGCATTCGTCCTTTGCCTGCTGCTCGAGGTTGCGCACCTGAACGGCGCATTCGCGGCGGGTTTCGTCGAGAATTTCGTCCGTTAAAATCTTCTTTGCCTCGTCCTTGGTGAGCTGCGCAACGCGTTCAAGCTCCTGCACCATGAGGTCGTGCTGGCGGGAAACCTGTTCCTGCTTTTCGGCAACCTCTTCGAGCTTTTTGTTGAGCGTCTCTTTCTGCTGTTCGAGCGCTTCGCTCTTCTTTGTGAGTTCCTCTTCCTTACGCTCCAGCATGTCCTCCTGACGCGTAATGCGGGATTCCGCGCGCTGCTGTTCGGCGCGCTTCTCTTTCATCTCCTGCTCGAACTCGTTTCTACGTCTGATTTCCTGTTCCTTTGCTTCTAAGATAGCTTCCTTTTTCAGTTGTCTGCTCTCTGCCTTTGCGCTTTCGAGCATTTCCTCAACGCGCTTTTGCGTTTCGTCAAGCTGATTTTTACACTTCTTTTTGGAATTCTTATTAAGTACTACCCAAACTACCGCAACAACCCCCGCGCCGATCAAAAGCGCAATAATGGGGAATACGATAACCATCCAGGTATCCGCAAGGAGCAGGCTGCTTAAATGTAACATAATACCAGCCTCCTTGATTTTTTTTGAGCCGTATTTTTCGCCCTTAGGGCATACTACGACATAATTGCATTTATTATACAATATCTTGAACGGCTTGTCAAGTACCCCTTTGAAATCTTGTAAAAAAATTTAAGTCCGACCGCATTGCGGTCGGACTTAGAAAATTTATCAGTCTTTCTCATAAATAATGGTTGCTTGACAGTTTGACCGCCAGCCTGCGCCCCAAGCCGCGTCGGCTTCTTCCTCGGAGGCAAAGCCCTTTATCACAATTCTTTGTTCCTCTGTTAATCCGTCGAACGCGCGCTCTTTGACCTCGGTGACGCTTGCGGGGATTTCAACACTTTGCAAACTCTCACAAGAAGCAAATGCAAGGGTTTCAATCGTGCGGAGATTATCTCCCAAAAAGACGATTTTCTCTATCACTAAGTTCTCGAAAGCATTGCTTTCCAACGTTGTAACAGGCAATCCGTTATACTCGGCAAGAATGTACACAGTAGTACTTTTCGCATCGGTTATTTTTACGCTGTATTCCGTTTCGTCCTCGTTTAAGGTGTAAACGCAACCTTCGCTACCCACAGCGGGAACATCTCTGGTTTCGGTATGCGAAACGTCGTTACGGCAGTAATGCGTTTCCTCGCCGCCTACCGATTCGGTGGGCGCAGTCGTTACAATCCAACCGCCCCAATCGTGCCCGTATGCCGCTATCGTGCGCGTTTTCGTATGTTCGTTGTCGTAACGGCAGTAGAGCGTCTCCACGCCGTCTTCCGTGCAGGTAGGCGCGGTTGTGACGACGTATTCTTCCGCCCAGTCGTGGCCGAGTGCGTCAAGCGGACGGCGGTCGATATGCTTATCGGGGTCGTGCGAACAAACACGCTCTTCATAGCCCGCTTCCGTACAAGTGGGTTCTTTGATTGTTGTCCATTCGCCCCAGTCGTGGCCGAGCGGCTCAATCGACTGATGGTCGATATGCGATTCGGGATCGTTCGCGCAGGTACGAATTTGGTGACCTGCGACCAGGCAGGTAGGCTCCGTTACCGTTTCCCAGTCGCCCCAAGCGTGTCCCTTTGCAGGGATTGCACGCGTTTCATATACGGAAGAATCGGAAAGCGAAATACGCATTTGAACGCCTTCTTCCTCGCAGGTTGCAGCAACCGCCGTTACCCAATCACTCCACTTCGTTTTCTCTTTTGTCTTGCCTGGCAGGAACGCTAACAAGAGCAAGAAGACAATCGTGCCGATTATCAACAAAATGCACACGGCAAGTGCGATTTTTTGGCGTTTCGTCTTCATAGCAGTCTCCTTTTGTGTTTTTTGTTTTATAATAGCATACACGGCAAAAAATGTCAATCAGTTTCACAAAAATGCCCGACCGCGAATCGGTCGGGCATTGAGATTATAAATTTTCCGCTTCTTCCAGCCAAAGCGACGCTTGGGCGTCGGACGGCATACGCCAGTCGGCACGCGGCGACAAACTCACCGAGCCCACCTTCACGCCGTCGGGCACGCAGTTGCGTTTGAACTGCTGAGAGAAAAATCTCTTATAAAAATTCACGAGCCACTTTTTAACCGTCTTTTTATCGTACGCGCCTTTGAACGCGTAGCAGGCAAGGTCGTACACCTTTGCGGGAGTATCCCCGCATCGCACCGTGCGGTGAAGGAAAAAGTCGTGCAGCTCGTATGGGCCTACGACGTCCTCCGTCTTTTGCGCGATGTTTCCCGCTTTATCGGGCGGGAGCAGCTCGGGCGAAATTTCGGTGTCCAAAATATCCTTTAACACGGTTTCCGTCTTGCCGCCGAGCCTTGCCGCCTCGTAGGCTACGAGGTGCTTGACAAGCGTTTTGGGAACGGAAGAGTTGACCGCGTACATACTCATGTGGTCGCCGTTATAGGTGCACCAGCCGAGCGCAAGCTCGCTCAAATCCCCCGTGCCGATCACGAGTCCGTTCGTACCGTTCGCTAAGTCCATAAGAATCATGGTGCGGTAGCGCGCCTGTGCGTTCTCATAGGTGGCGTCTAAAACCTTGCTATCGTGCACGATATCCTCGAAGTGGGAAAGCACCGTCTTGGAGATTCCGATCTCTTTTAAGGTCGCCCCCGTCTCGTTTGCAAGCAGAATGGAATTGTTCTTCGTGCCCTTGGTGGTGCCGAAGCCGGGCATGGTAACTGCAATGATATCTTTACGGGATTTGCCCAAAATATCGAACGCACGCGCCGTGACGAGGAGTGCGAGCGCGCTGTCGAGCCCGCCTGAAACGCCGATTACTGCCGTTTTAGAGCCCGTATGGCGGTATCTCTGCGCAAGCGCGTTTGCCTGTATGGATAGAATGAGCTCGCTACGCGCTTTCAGTTCTTCCCCTTCGGGCACGAACGGCGTGCGCGAAATCTTGCGTAATTTCAAATCGCTATCGCCCACAAAGGAAACGTACTCCGCGAAATGATCGACGCCGTCCTCATCGTGGAAGGTGTTGAGCTTTCTGCGCTCGTGCTTCAAGAAACCGACGTCGATTTCCGCAACACAGCTTTCCCCCGAAAAGGGTTTTGCTTCCGCAAGGCAAGTGCCGTTTTCATAAATGAGGTGATTGCCCGAAAATACCGTGTCGGAAGTGCTCTCGCCCGTGCCTGCGTTGGCATAAACATACGCGCACACGTTCTTGCCCGACTGTGCGGAAATAAGCGTCTTGCGGTATTCCCTCTTTCCCACCGTTTCGTTGCTTGCCGAAAGATTGACGACGATTTCCGCCTTCGTGACGGCGTGAGAGGTAGACGGCGAGCGGGGTGCCCACAAATCTTCGCATATCTCACACGCGACGGTGACGTTATGCTCTTGATCAAAAAACATACAGTCCGCGCCGAGATAGACGCGCTCGTCCTCCCAAAGCGTTACGAAATCCCCTTCGGGGGGCGCAGCTACGAAATAGCGCTGCTCGTAGAACTCGCCGTAGTTCGGCAAACTCGACTTGGGCACGAGCCCCTTTACTTTTCCGTCACAAATTGCCGCGGCGCAGTTGTATACCTTTCCGCCCTGAAGCTCGAACGGCAAGCCGACGAATACGAGCATCTTTTTTCCGTTCGTTGCCTCTGCAATTTGTTTGAGCCCGACGAGGCAAGCCTTCAACAAGGTGTCGTCGAGAAACAAATCGCCGCAGGTATAGCCGCTAAGAGAAAGCTCGGGGAATACGAGAATCTCGACGCCTGCTTTTGCCTGCGCCTCGATTACCGCGATAATCTTCGTCGTATTGAATTTTACGTCGGCTACCTTCAGCTCGGGGCTGACTGCCGCAACGCGAACGAATGAATGTTTCATTATTCCTCTGTAGCGGGCGTTTCCTCTGCGCCTGCAACGTCTTCTACCGAAGCGCCCTTTGCGGCGGCACGGATTTTATCTTCGATTTCCTTTGCAAGCTCGGGGTTGTCCTTTAAGAAGTCCCGCATCTTTTCTTTGCCGTTTGCAATCTTGTTATCGTTATAGCTGTACCAGGCACCGCTCTTTTTCAAAATATCGTACTGTACGCCGAGGTCGATAATACAGCCCTCCTGCGAAACGCCTTGTCCGTACATGATATCGAACTCTGCCTGACGGAAGGGAGGCGCAAGCTTGTTCTTGACGACCTTTGCACGCGTACGGTTACCCGCCGCACCCTCTGCATCCTTCAAAATATCCGTCTTGCGGACGTCGATTCTGACCGACGCGTAGAATTTAAGCGCCTTGCCGCCGGGGGTGACTTCGGGACTGCCGAACATGACGCCCACCTTTTCACGGAGCTGGTTAATGAACACGACGCAGGTCTTGCTCTTGTTCACGATACCCGTCAGCTTTCTGAGTGCTTGGCTCATAAGGCGGGCTTGCAGACCGACGTGCGAATCGCCCATATCCCCTTCGATTTCCGCCTTGGGCGTGAGCGCCGCAACGGAGTCGACTACGATAATATCGACTGCCGAGGAACGAACGAGCGAATCGACGATGTCGAGCGCCTGTTCGCCCGTATCGGGCTGGGAAACGTAGAGCTCGTCCAGATTGACGCCGAGGTTCTTGGCATACACGGGATCGAGCGCATGCTCTGCGTCTACGAACGCCGCAATGCCGCCGAGCTTCTGCGCCTGAGCAACCGCGTGGAGCGCAACGGTGGTTTTACCCGAAGATTCGGGGCCGTAAATTTCCATAATTCTGCCGCGGGGAAGTCCGCCGATGCCGAGCGCCAAGTCAAGCGCCAAGCAGCCCGTGGGAATGACTTCGATATCCTGATTTCCCGCACTTTGTCCGAGCTTCATGATTGCGCCCTTGCCGTAGGACTTTTCGATTTGCGCGAGGACTGCGTCCAACGCTTTGAGTTTTTCTTCGTTCATGTATGTATCTCCTTACAATGTTTTTCTATTTAATTTCCTTATAAGCAAGGAAAAGCGCAAGATTGACCGCCGTTTCGGTGACCGTTTCCCGATCTCCCGAAAGCCGAAAGCGGAATACGCGCACGCGCTCCTTTGTGCCGATTGCAATGAAGCAGGTGCCTACGGGGGCTTTGCCCGACGCCGTAGGGCCCGCATTGCCCGTGGTGGCGATTGCGAGCTCGCAGTTGCCCTGTTTGATGAGCCCCGACGCCATTTCGCGGGCGGCCTCTTCCGAAACCGCGCCCTTATTCTTTAAGGTAAAATCCGAAACGCCGAGCCGCTCCTTTTTGGCTTTTGTGTCGTATGCGTTAACGCCCTCGTAAAACACCGCGCTTGCGCCGGGAACCTGCACGATTGCCCGCCCTACGCCGCCGCCCGTAAAGGACTCCGCCGTAGCAACGTGCAAATTGTGAAGCTTCAATGCGGTAACGAGCCGCTCCGCAAGGGATACGTCTTCGAGCGCATAGATATAGCCTTCCAGCTCGCTTGCCAAAATTCGCACGACTTCGTCGGCAATCATTTTGGGCGTCTTTTGATTGTATATTACTTCTATCCGCACGTCGCCGAATTTCTCGGCCGCGTGAATAAACAGCATATCCTGCGCCGCTTTCCGCGCAAGTGCGAGCGCGTTATCCAGCCGCTCCGCGGGTGCGGAAACACAGCGGTACACCATGCGGGAATAGGAATCGTTTCTGCGGCGGTTGATGCGCGCAAGTAAATCCTTTTTTACAATGTCCGCCCCTTCTCTACCGTGCGGAAGCACGGCGTAAAGACAGCGTTTCGTTTCCAAAATATACTCGTTTACGAACGAACCGCCCGTCACGGCGCAAACGGCGCTTCTTGCAAAATCGAGCAGTACTCCGTCGCAGACGAGGAACACTCCGTCGCATTCGAGAGAAAAGCGGGAGAGCGCCGCGGAGATTTCGCTGGGTACGTCGTAGGCGAGAAAGGTGAGCTCGTCGAGAAATACCCCGCCGGAAAGAAGCGCGTCGTGCACCGCCTCGTACTCTACCGAAGAGAGCGCATTTTTCGTATTCCGAAGTACGATTCCCGCGTATTTCAACCTTTGAGTACCTCTTTATTCTTAATGAGATAGTTCACGCCCGAAACGACCGTAAGAATGGTGCAGAGCACGAAGCACACGAGCCCGATATAGGCAATGATTTCGCCCGCCGTTTTCATATCCCCCGTCTTCGTCACGAACGACATGGAAACGAGCAAAAACGCGATTGCAACGTCCTGCAAGGTGGTTTTGATTTTGCCGAGTTTATCCGCCGCAAGCACCAAGTTTCTGCCCGCCGCAATAATGCGGAATCCGCTTACGATGAGCTCGCGCGCCAAGATAAGCGCAATGCAGATACCCGCCGCCATCACTCCGTATTCCCCGAAGGGATAAACCGAAAACGCGGTGGGAATGGTAAGCATGACGATAAACGCCGTGGATACGAGAACCTTATCCGCAATGGGATCCAAGAACTTGCCTAAGTTGGTAACGAGATTCCGCGAGCGCGCAATATGCCCGTCCAAAGCGTCCGTAAGCGCGGCAAGCAGGAACACCCCCGCAGACGCCAAGAAACACCACTCGGACAAATACCCGCAGTAGAATACCGCTACGAATACGGGAATCATGCAAATTCTCGAAAGCGTGATTTTATTGGGCAGATTCATGTTATTCCTCCGTCGCACTGCCGTACAGATCGTACGCGTTCGTGCGCTCGATTTTGACTATGTACGTCTTTCCCGTTTCGGCCCTTTGTGCCGTGAAATAGACGACGCCGTCGATTTCGGGAGCTTGGAAATACGCTCTTCCCACGAAACAGGAATTTTCAAAGTCGATTTCGTCGCACACAACTTCAAGCGTCTTGCCGACGTATTTTTCAAGTTTTTTTGCCGAAATCTCTTCTTGTCTACGGTAAAGCGCTCTCACGCGCTTTTGCTTCTCGCGGGCGGGAATTTGCCCTTTAAGCCTATAGGCGGGCGTATCGGGCTCGCGCGAGTAGGCAAAGAAGCCGCAGTTCTCGAATTTGACCTCTTCTAGAAATTCCAGCATTGCCGCGTGCTCTTCTTCCGTTTCGGAAGGGAAGCCCGCAATAAACGTGGTGCGGATTGCAATTTCGGGCACTTCCGCGCGAAGCCGCGCAAAGAGTTTTTTGTACTCCTCTTTACCGCCCCGCCGCCCCATGAGCTTCAAGATTCGGTTTTCCGAATGCTGCAAGGGAATATCGAGATACTTCAAAAGCTTCGGGTTGGTTTTCAGCTCTTCAATGAGCTCCTCGGAAACCACTTCCGGATAACAGTATAGCAAACGAATATGACGAACGTTGTCAAGTTTGGAAATTTTTTTGATTAAATCTACAAATTTATTTTTGCCCGTATCCTCGCCGTAGCGGGTGGTATCCTGCGCAACGAGAATGAGCTCTTCCGTCTCTCCGAGCGAAGCCGCCTCTTTTACAAGCTCCTCTTCGGGATAGGAATGATACTTGCCGCGGATCTTCGGGATCAAACAATAGGTGCAATGGTTAAAGCACCCGTCCGCGATTTTGAGATATTTGATATGCGGGGAAGTCGTAATCACGCGGTCGCCCGCATAGCAGCCGTTCCCCTTGCCGACGGCGTTCACCCGTCCCTCTGCGTACGATTTTTCAAGCGCAGGGAAGAGCTCGGAGATATCGTTCACGCCGAGGAACACGTCGCCCTCGGTGAGCGCGGGAAAGAGCTCGCCAATAAACTTTTCGGGCAAACACCCCGTTACGACGATTTTTTCGAGCACGCCCTCGCGGTAACGGTTGCTTTCCAAAACCGCCTCAATGGATTCCTTTCGTGCGTCGTTTAGAAAGGCGCAGGTATTTATAATCAGCACCTGAGCGCGGGAAACGTCGTTCGTAATTTCACAGCCGCGGCGTTTGATTTCGCCCAAAATGCGCTCGCCGTCTACGCGGTTTTTATCGCACCCGAGGGAAATCATGCCGAAGGTCTTTTTCAGCATCAATCAAGATCCCCGTATTTACTTTCAAATTCTTCTTTGCTAAGAAGCACCGTTCTCGCCTTGGCTTTTCCGTCGAAGGGCGAAATGTAGCCCATGAGCTCCATCCATTCGATAATCTTACCCGCGTGGTTATACCCTACCGAGCACTTACGCTGAATGAGGGAGATAGACGCAGAGCCGAGCTTCACGACGATACCGAGGGCTTTGATATACTGCGGGTCTACCGCGCCGTCGTCCTCGACGTCCATGCCGCCGAACGCGCCCTCGCCCTGGTTGCCCCGATTGATATAGTCTGCAACCGATTCGTCGAAATATGCTTCGTTATTCGTTTTGATATCTTCAATGACAGCCTGCACCTCCTGCGAGCTTAAGAACGCGCCCTGTACACGCAGGCAGTTGAACATACCCTCCGTACGGAAGAGCATATCGCCGTTGCCGAGGAGCTTTTCCGCACCCGACTCGTCGAGAATGGTACGGGAGTCCACTTCCTGAATAACGCGGAACGCAAGACGCGTGGGCAAATTGCCCTTGATAACGCCCGTAATGACGTCTACCGAAGGACGCTGCGTTGCAATGACGAGGTGCATACCCGCCGCACGCGCTTTTTGCGCTAGGCGTTGGATTCTGTCCTCGATATCCTTCTTGGCAACCGACATGAGGTCTGCAAGCTCGTCCACTACGATAACGATTTTAGGAAGCTTTTCTTCGTCCTCCGTGAGGCTCGCGTTGTATTCGTCCACGTTATGAACGTTGATACCTGCGCGCGTCTTCTGCTCGAAGAGGATATAGCGGCGTTCCATTTCCTTGATTGCCCAGTTGAGCGCGGATACCGCTTTCTGTGCGTCTGCAATGATTTCGTTGATCATGAGGTGGGGAAGTCCGTCGAAGATAGCGAACTCCACCTTTTTGGGATCGATGAGAATAAGCCGCAAATCTGCGGGGGAATATCTGCAAATGAGGCTGATGAGCATGGCGTTGAGGCAAACGCTCTTACCCGAACCCGTAGAGCCCGCAACGAGAATGTGCTTCATCTTCACGATATTACCGCACACGTTGCGCCCCTCGATATCTTTGCCGATAGCGAACATCAGCGAATTGGGTTTTGCGTTTACGTATTCGTCCGCCATGAGTACGGAGCGGAGACCTACGGTTGCGCGCTTGGAGTTAGGCACCTCAATGGAGATTGCACCCACCTCGGAGTTGGAATAGATATTCACGCCGTCGCGCGCATGAAGGCGCATGGCGATTTCCGCATCGCGCTTGATAACCGTGCGCACGGCAATGTTCTTGGGAATATCGATATCGTAACGCGTGACTGCCGAACCCGAACGCACCTTTACGACTTCCGCATCCACACGGAAGCCCGCAAGCGTTTCCACAATGACCGAGGAGTTATGCTCGATTTCGTCCTGCGATACGGTAACCGTATCGTCGTAGGTGAAGAGCAAATCGTTGCTCGGACGGCGGTACGGCCGATAGACGTGCTTCTTGATTTGGGGTGCGGGCGCGTCGGGAACGGGACTTCCCATAGAACCGCCGCGAAGCCCCTCTCCGCGGCTCTCTCCGCGGAAGCTGTCGCGGCCGCGCGGGCTTTCCTCTCTGAACGAGCGGGTGCGCGTGGGCGGCACGGGCGGCTCCTCGCGGTAGTCCGCGTCGTCGAACTCGGGCTCGTCGTTATCGAATAAATCGGAAGCACTGCCGCGCGAAGGCATATCAAACGAACGGCTCGGCTCCTCTATGCTCTCTTCTCTTTCTACGTCCTTGTCACCGAAGCCGAAGCGGGGCGAGTCAAGCGGCTCGTCGAACGTGCTCTCGCGCTCGGTTGCGGGCTCCTCTTCCACAGGCTCCGCTCCGCAGAAATCGTTCCCGCGCGAAAAGCTTTGGCGGGATTCGGAAATTTCCGTTCTCATTTGCTCCACGGGACGGGAGAAAATACTGCGGAACATTTCGTCGCGCGTCTGCTCGGTTTCCTCTTCGGGCGTCTCCTGCTCTGCATTGAGAGCGGCTTCCGTATAGGAAGTAGACAAGTCCTCGTCCTCTTCCACTTCGGGCTCGGAATAGACGGGCTCAACGTCGTGCGAATAATAATCGTGCTTCTCCTGCGGTGCGCTCGGCGCGTGGTAGGACGGCGTAGGCGTATAGTCTGCGTCGCGCTCCTCGACATATTTTTCCTCGGGCACGCTCGGTGCGCGGTAGGACGGTGCGGGCGTATAGCCCGTATCGTTTTCCGTATAAGTCGTCTTTTCTGCGGGCGTCACCTTTCTCGGCATTGCGGGGCGGGCGGACTGCGCCTGAGCAGAATAGCGTTCGGAATAGCTCGGCGGCGTATAGCTGGGCTTTACGTAATCCGGCTTCGTCGGTTCGTAGGTGTACATACGCGGCGCAGTGGAAGCAGGCTCCGCCGAAGGCTCGCCCGCGCGCTGTACGCTCACGCTGCTGCGGCGCGGATTGGTGTTGAACTGCGAATCGCGGCTGAAAATGAGATTGTTGCGGTAGCTGCTCGCAGGGTCGTTGGAAAAGAGAATGTCCCTGCTCTCCTCTTTTGCGCTCTTCGGTGCGGGTGCGGGCTGCTGCGCCACGGGCTCGGGCACAGGCTGGGGCGCGGGCTTCGGCGCAGGCGTAACCTCGATTTCGCTCGCCATGGAGCGGGTTTCGGGTACGGACAAATCGTCGAAGCCGACTGCCGCGGGATAGTCGCGCGTGCCCTCGGTTTTTACTTTCTTCTCACGCTTATTCAGACCGAACGAAGGCTTCAGGTAGTTTTTGAGCGGCGTGAGCATTAAAATCAGGAATACGGAAAGAGCGGTAAGGAGCGCAAAAACAACGTAAGCGCCCGCCTCGGTAAGAAGGTAGCGTACGGGGAAAGCGATAATGCCGAATACGACACCGCCGCCCGTGCCGTTCCCCGCGCCCGCACTTGCGGCAGTCCAGCAGCCGGAAAGGTAAGAACCGTAACCGCCGCTGACGAACCTTTCCGCCGTTGCAACGTGTACGAGGAAGAATACGCAAACCACTAAAAAGAGTCCACGCAAAATCCATTTGGTAGGAATGGGCTTTTTGCCGATTACGAGGGTAACGCCCCAGTAAACGAGAAGCAGGTCGAGCGGATAGAAGCAGAGCCCGAACACGCCCACAAAGAACGCCGTAATCGCCGCTCCCGGATCGCCGAAAATATAAGGGCTTGTAACCGCAATAAAGAAAACGATAACGCCGAACAAAAGCAGCGTCATCCCGAGCGTTTCCCGAGTGACGATAGATGCTTTGCTCTTCTCTTTTTTATCGCCTCCGCGTCCAAAACTGTTCACCGTAATTTCCTCCAAACTGTCTTAATGGTAGAGTACCGCAAATTATTTCACGATACAGTATAACATTTTTGCGCGGAATTTTCAACGATATTATGGAAGATTTTCGCATTTTTTTGTTTTTTGCTCTTTTCCATTATTTTCCTGATTTTCCCCCTTTCAACACAAAACTCCCCGCACGCAAAACGTACGGGGAGCAAAACGATATTTATGAAAATCAAACCATACTTTCGAGAATGAGCTTGTCCGCAACGAGCGCGATAAACTCGCTGTTCGTGGGCTTCTCGCTGCCGATATACACGCGGGCGCCGAAGATGGCGTTCACCGCGTCGATCCTGCCGCGGTTCCAAGCGACCTCTATTGCGTGGCGGATTGCCCTTTCTACCTTGCTCGCCGTCGTTTGGAATTTCTCGCCGATAACGGGATACAAACCCTTCGTTACGTTGTTGATGACGTGCGGATCGTTCACCGCCATTTTAATTCCCTCGCGCAGATAGTTGTAGCCCTTGATGTGCGGCGGAATGCCGATGGAAATGAAGATATTGCTGATGCGCTCGTCCAAGGAGCCTGCACGCTTGCGCTCGAACTTTTCGCGGGCGGGCTGAGTTTCGGGATCGGAAATTTCCATGGCGCGCTCGCCCACGATCTGCGCCGAAACGGGCTTCATGAGATAGTAGCGCGCACCCAGTAGAATGACGCGGTTGATAATCTTATCGTCAGAGAAATTCCCGAGCACGATAAAATCGGGTTTCTTGCCCGCCTTCTTCGCCTCTTCCATTACCGTGAACCCGTCTATGGTTTTGAGCAGCAGGCTCATGACCACCACCGTGGGCGAACACTTATCAAGGAGCTTCAAGCCCTCTTGCCCGTCGTCCGTAACGCCGCATACGTCGTATCCGTTCTGTTTGAAATAATCGGAAAGCTCGTTTGCAAACGACTCGTTGCTTTCAAGAATCAAAACTCGTTTCATATTAAATCACCTCGTTTTTATTTCCATATGTTGGTAATTTGCATTATAAAACGCATTTTGAAATTTGTAAAGTCATTTTTGTACAAAATTCAAATAATTTTTTACAAAATTAATCGATTTTTTTACAAAATTGTCGATTCGACGAAATTCACCATAATTTGCATAGTTTTTTTGTCATATCCTGCCGCCGAAAATCATATCATAACGGCAAAAAAAACACCGCCCTTTCGGGCGGTGCAAAGCAGTATGAAATTTATGCGTTCGTCATTTCAACGTATTCGTCGAAGGTCACATTCTTATCGAATACCTTTTTATTATCAATTACGATAATGCGGTTGCAGACCGTGTTCATGAGCTCTTGGTCGTGTGAGGTGAGAAGCATACAGCCCTTGAACACGGAAAGTCCGTTGTTGAGCGAGGTAATGCTCTCTAAGTCGAGGTGGTTAGTGGGTTCGTCGAAGATGAGGAAGTTCCCGCCCTCGAGCATCATTTTGGAGAGCATACAGCGCACCTTTTCGCCGCCCGAGAGTACCTTTGCCTCTTTCAAAGCTTCCTCGCCCGAGAAGAGCATTCTGCCCAACCAGCCGCGGAGATACTCCTCGTAGTGGTCCTTGGAGAACTGCGAGAGCCACTGCACGAGATTGAGCGCACAGCCCTCGAAATATTCGTTATTGTTCTGCGGGAAGTAGGAAGAAGAAATCGTCTTGCCCCATTTAACGGTGCCCGCGTCCGCCTGCTCTTTCCCCGTGAGCACGTCGTAGAGCATGGTCACCGAAGTGGATTTATCGGAAATGACGCCGATTTTATCCCCCTTCTGCACCGTGAAAGAAATATCCTCGAAGTAGCCCTTTTTCGTGAGCCCCTCTACGGCGAGAATGTCGTTGCCGATTTCCCGCTCGAATTTGAAGTCGATAAACGGATACTTTCTCAGCGACGGTTTGAAATCGGAAAGCGTGAGCTTTTCGAGCTCTTTCTTGCGCGAGGTTGCCTGGCGCGATTTACTTGCGTTTGCCGCAAAGCGTGCAATAAATTCTTTGAGTTCGGCGGCGCGCTGTTCGGCCTTCTTATCCGCATCGCGCTGTTGGCGAGCAAGGAGCTGCGAGGTCTGATACCAGAAATCGTAGTTGCCCAAAAAGAGATTGATTTTGCCGAAGTCAACGTCGCAGATATGCGTGCAGACTTTATTGAGGAAGTGACGGTTGTGCGATACGATAATGATCGTATTCTCGAAATCCAAGAGATAGTTTTCGAGCCAGCGCACCGTCTTTAAGTCGAGGTTGTTGGTAGGCTCGTCCAAAAGCAAAACGTCGGGATTGCCGAAGAGTGCCTGAGCGAGGAGCACGCGCACCTTTTGCTTTGCGTCTAAATCGCCCATCTTCAAATTATGCAAATTTTTGGGAATGTCGAGCTCGTTTAAGAGCATTTCCGCTTCGCTCTCCGCTTCCCAACCGCCGAGCTCCGCAAACTCGCTCTCGAGCTCGGAAGCGCGGATTCCGTCCTCTTCCGTGAAATCGGCGTGCGCGTACAAAGCGTCCTTTTCGTCCATGATTTCAACCAGGCGTTTGTGCCCGAGCATGACGGTACGCAGAACCGGCTCGAAGTCGTACTTGTTCTGGTTTTGCGCAAGCACGGACATACGCTCGTTTTTATCGAGGCTGACGTCCCCCTTGTTGGGCTCGATTTCTCCCGAAAGGACTTTGAGGAAGGTAGACTTCCCCGCGCCGTTCGCGCCGATAATGCCGTAGCAGTTCCCCTTGGTAAATTTGAGGTTGACTTCCTCGAACAGCTTTTTACTGCCGTATTGCAGACTGACGTTGTTGACTTGTAACATAATCTTCTCCGTTTTGTATTCTTCGCCATTATAACAAATAAAAAAGCGGCAGTCAACCGCCTGCCGCTTCGTATTTTATTTCTTTTCCTGTTTTTGTTTCTTGCGGGCGTACCATACGAGAAGATACGAGAGCGCCGCACCCAGAAGAAAGAGCACTACCGTAACCACCCAATACCAAGGGGAAGAATACAGCCCCGAAAGCTCGCTGTAGCGGTTCACGGTGGTAACGTACACGGCGGGAATAGAACCCACGATAAAGCCGACGATTGCAAAGTACGTTCCGCGCGGGAATTTCTTCAACAGGAATTTCATGAGCACGGAGATAGCAAAGAAGCCCGCCACAAGCCCTACCGCAAGGCAGGCAAGCACGCCGATGCAAATACCCACCTGATTGCCGTGCAGCAAATCCTTCATGACTAAATTTACGATAGGCGTATAGTAGCCGAAAATAAGCAGAAGCATCGAGCCCGAAATACCGGGGATAACGAGCGCGCACGAACCGACAACGCCAATCAAAATTAAGAGAAAGTACCCGCCCGCATTCAAATGAAATAAATCTACTTCTTTCTCTGCCGAGGGAATAAAGCAGAGAGCCGCAGCGGCGGCAAGCGGAAGAATGAGAGAGATAATATATTCCCACTTGAATTTTTCTTCTCTGAGTTTCAGCTTTTCGGTAATGGAAGGAAGTCCGCCGAGCGCAAGTCCCACGAACAGCGAAACCGTGGGAATGGGATAATGCTCAAGTCCGAGCTGAATGGGATAGATGAGTGCGGCAACGCCGAGAATCATGCCGAGGAGAATGGGCAGTAAAAAGAGAATGCTTTTTTTGAAGTGCTTGAAAATATCGGCAACGGAGCCGACGAGCTTTTCGTAAATACCGAGGATCGCCGCAACCGAACCGCCCGAAAAGCCGGGGATAATAAACGCAATGCCGATTGCCGCGCCCTTTAACACGTTTTCAAAAAATTCTATAAACTTATTCTTTCCGCCGTCTTCCTGCGGCGGCAAGGCAGTTTCTTCCTGCGGCTTGTTCTCCTCTTCCATACGCCCTCCTCTTTGCAGTATAGCACTTCTGCCAAAAAATGACAAGAATTTACACCAACTTGGAAATTTCCTTTTTCAGCCGCTCGATAATTTTCTTTTCAAGTCGGGAGATATAGCTCTGCGAAATGCCGAGCTTATCGGCAACGTCCTTCTGCGTCATCTCCTCGTGCCCGCCGAGCCCGAACCGCAGATACATAATTTTCTGCTCCCTTGCGGGCAGTTTTTTGAGCGCGTCCTTCAAGAGCTCCTTTTCTACGCTGCTCTCCACGCCGCCGTACACCGTTTCGCTGTCCGTGCCGAGCACATCCGAAAGAAGCAGCTCGTTGCCCTCGAAATCGGTATTGAGCGGCTCGTCGAAGGAAATCTCGCTCTTGAGCTTGACCGTGCGGCGAAGGTGCATTAAAATTTCGTTCTCAATACAGCGCGAAGCGTACGTTGCGAGCTTGATATTTTTATCCGTGCGGAACGAGTTGATTGCCTTAATCAAACCAATCGTGCCTATGGAAATCAGATCGTCGTTATCTACGCCCGTGTTTTCAAACTTGTGCGTAATGTAAACGACGAGGCGCAGGTTGTGCTCGATGAGCTTCGCCTTGACCTCTTCAACGTTTTCCCCGTCGGTGAGCTTTTGCAACATCTCCCCCTCTTCCTCGCTTGAAAGAGGAAGAGGCAACGCCTCACTTCCACAGAGGTAATGTACGACGTTTTCGCTTACCCCTACTTTTTTCAACCACGCTCTCAGTCTCAGAAACAGTTTCATTGCAACCCTCCATATATGCGGTATGTAATATTATCTGATATTCCTTGCTCTCCACGTCCCCTACGGTAAGATATACGTTTTCAAAATTGCGGTTTCCCACCCGCATTTTATCGCAGACGAACACGGGCGTTTCCTTTTCCGAGGCAACCGTTCGCATGGTGAGCCGCCCCGCCTCTTTGAGATTTCTGCCAAACAGCGCAAACGCCGCCATTGCCGAAAACACGCATACGGGCGCGCCCTCGAATTCAAGCAGGTTGCCGCTGTCGGCAAGTCCTTTCCAGCTCACTTTCCGCCCGCCGTGTTCTAAAACGCACGGCGCGATTTTCTTTTGCAGCTTTGCGTAACGGTAAAAGTATTTCGTGAATTTCACCGCGAACACGGTAAAGATGCCGAACGCGGCTATCACAAGCGCGACGGGTGCCTGTTCTACGAGGTAGCCGCTCCCCTCTTCGTACTCCACGTTGAAAAAGGAATACGCCGCCGTGAGCAGTCCGCCGAGCGCAAAGGTAATGAGAAAAAAAGCCGCCGTCACCACGACGTAGGTTTTCATTCGCCCCTTGGATACGACGATTACGCAAAGGAGCAATCCGCCGAGTATCTTCAAAAGATAGGCACACCAGACGGGAACGGAGAGAAGCGGAAAGCAGACGGCCTCCGCCGCCCCCACGGCCGCCGCCAGAATCAGCCGCCACGCCCTCACACGCCCCCGCGCAATTTTTAGAGCGAGGTATAAAATTAGCCCGTCGAGCAGAAAGTTTTCCGCCAAGGCGTATTCCACGTACACGACCATATGTGACAGCCATTATATATTCTGTCAGAGCACGAAAAAAGGCATATCCCGTCGGAATATGCCGAATTATGCGGTTATATTTTTGCAATGATAATTTATCAAAAAAGGAAGTCTAATGACTCCCTCTTCGTACAAATTTTCATTGTTTTAATCTTTTACTTAGTAAGTTTGAGCCAATAACCGTTAAGAAAGATAATGCACCAGCGCCGCCGAACAGCATACAATATTCACCCGCAAACGTTACACCGTCGCTTTTTGCGCATAGAAACAGAATCAAACCAATAAAAAATATGACAATTAAAATGGAAATACCAATAAACACGACAAGCGCGTCCTTTTTTGAGAAATACTTTTCCTTACTTCGTTTCCCTTCCTTCTGCTCTTGCCAAATTATCTTCAAACGCTCTTTGTTTCGAGCGTATTGAATTAATAATCTAATGCCCAAAAAAAGGACAATCAAAATATACCAACCCGCAAACCCAACAGCCATATCTGCAACTGTTACTGTTTTTCCCGACGCTAATTCAGTATTACCTCCACTTACGCAATAAGAAATAATGGTAAACATGCAGTCTAAAATATAAAGCATTGCGTATGTCCTCCCATCATAAAATTGGAAGTAATATTCTTTATTTTCTGAACTGACCGTACACCTCGGAAACGGACGTGAAGTAAGCGAACGTATCGGGATAGGGACGGAGAATTTTTTGAAGCATTGCGACCTGACGCTTTCTGATAATGCAGATGAGTACGCTCTTGCCCTCGTGCGAATACATGCCCTCGCCCGAAAGCCTTGTTACGCCGTGGTGCAGCTTCGTCATAATCTCTTCCGCTATTTCGTCTGGATGCGTCGTTATGATTTCAAACTTATACGCCGTCTTGAAGCCCTGCAAAATAATCTCGCTCATCTTGCTCGTCACAAACAGCGATACAAGCGCCAAAAGTACGGGGGAAAGCCGTTCGGTAAAATTACTGCCTTGACTGTAATAGACGAAGAACGAAGCAATGACGACGCACGCGTCGAATGCAGCGGTGAGCATACTTACACTTAAATGGCGGTATCTTTTATTCACGATACTCGCAATAATTGAGGTGCCGCCCGAGGTGCCGCAGCTGCGAAGCATATTCGCAAGCGACGCACCGAGCAAAATACCGCTCGCAATCGCCGCAAGGAAACTGTATGCTAAATCACCGTTCTGAGGTTGATACTGAATCACGTCGATTCCGGGGATATACTCGAAGGCAATCAAAAGTCCGGAGCTTAAAGCCATAGATGAGACGGACATAATTGCCGCGCGCTTACTGAACAGAAAGAACGCCAAGAAGAACAGCGGGACGTTCAGCGCGAGCAAAAAGATACCCGAATTGAGATGCGTGCCGTATTCCAAAAGTACGGCGATACCGTTCGTTCCGCCGGGCGCGAAGCCGTTGGGCTGAACGAATATATAAATGGCGAACGTGTTTAAGATTCCCGAAAGAAGAACGGGTAAAACGGAATACCGAAGTACTCCGCCGAATTTTTTCCAGCCTTGTTTTGTCTTTTCTTTCATATCCGCTTTTTGTGTTCTCCGTTTTATCGAACCGATTGTAACATATCACGACAGAAAATGCAAGACTTTTTACAAATTACTGCATTCCATAAAGTTCCAATTTGCGAACGCGCTTGGAGTCGATGAGATAAATGAGGTTGACGAGTTCCTCGTCGCCGAAGGAGCTGTTGCGCCCCTCTTCATATTCCTTATCGACCATCTCTTTCATTTTAAGCACGAGCGGGTCGTTTTTGTCAACCTTGTATTCCTCAGGGAGCTTATAATAGTCGTTGAGCCAGAAAGCAATTCCCGCAAGCCCGCTGGTCTTATCCACCGCAACGCGTGCGGGACGGCCGAGTATGGTTGCCGTATCGAAGATATTGTAAATCTCCTCGTTTTTGAGCATACCGTCCGCATGAATGCCCGCGCGGGTGGAATTGAACGCACGCCCCACGAACGGCGTTTTGGGCGGAACGATATAGTTGATTTCCTTTTCAAAGTATTCCGCAATATCGGTGATTGCTGTTAAATCCATGCCGTCCAGCGTGCCGCGGAAGGAAGCGTATTCGACCGCCATTGCCTCCAAGGGGCAGTTGCCCGTGCGCTCGCCGATACCGAGCAGCGAGCAGTTGACGGCAGACGCGCCGTACAACCATGCGGTTGCCGCGTTGGTAACGACCTTATAAAAATCGTTATGGCCGTGCCATTCGAGCTGAGCGTGCGGAACGTTTGCGTAGTGGTGAAGTCCGTAGACGATTCCCTGCACGCTGCGGGGCAGGGTTGCGCCGGGGAAGGATACGCCGAAGCCCATCGTATCGCACATTCTGATTTTGATGGGTTTTCCGCTCTCTTCGGCAAGCTTCATGAGCTCCACCGCAAACGGAACCACGAAGCCGTAGAAGTCGGCGCGGGTGATATCCTCAAAGTGACAGCGGGGAATAATATCGTGCGACAGCGCGCTCTTCACGATTCCGAGGTATTTATCGAGTGCCTGACGGCGGGTGAGGTTCATCTTTTTGAAAATATGATAGTCGGAACAGCTCACCAAAATTCCCGTCTCTTTCACGCCCATATCCTTTACGAGCGCAAAGTCTTTTTCGTTGGCGCGGATCCAAGTCGTGATTTCGGGGAATTTCAGCCCGAGGTCCTGACAGGCGCGCACGGCGTCCTTATCCTTTTGCGAGTAAACGAAAAATTCCGATTGGCGCACCAAGCCCTTGGGCCCGCCGAGGCGGGACATGAGCTTGAACAAATCGACGATTTGCTTTACGGTGAAGGGCGAAGTCGATTGCTGACCGTCGCGGAAGGTCGTATCCGTCAGCCAGATTTCGTCGGGCATATTGATGGGAACGTGACGGTGATTGAATGAAACCTTGGGAATGGATTCGTAGTCGAAAAGCTCGCGGAAGAGGTGCGGCTCGGCTACGTCCTGCAATTCGTATTTATAAACTCTGTCCTCTAAGAGATTGGATTTCTCGTTGTAGATGACCATGTTTCGTCCTCACTTCGGGTGTATTTTCCTGTAAATTTTAACAAAATACAGTTATCCTGTCAAGCAAACCTACGCCGCAAAGCGTTAAAGATCGGTTCTCGCAAAAATGCGTGCGGAAAGATACGCCGCAAGCGCTGTTCCGCCGACAAAGCCAAGAACCCCGATTGTAAACACCACGACCTTCGCCCCCATAGAGAGCGGATCGACCGCCGCAAGCGTTTGAGAAAACAGCGGCGCAGTGAACCGCAGAACGATGAGCAAAGCAATCACAAAAAACTGCACCGCAGCGGCAACGATGAACGGCGCGCCCACTTTGGCGGGATTTTTGAAATACCACGGAAAGAAAACGAGGTTAAAGATTCCAAGTAGTAGCGCGCCGTATCCGAGAAAGGCAAGGTTTGCAGTAGAACCCGCAAGATTGATTTGCGCTTCGGGCGGAAAGCATACCTCCTTTACCGCCGTGAACACGCCCGCCAAAACGAACAGGGCAACCTGCAAGATACCACAGAACAACATGCGCGCCAGCGCAATTTCCTGCTTTCGCACGGGCAACCCGCACGAAAAAGCGAGATCGCCGTTTTCGCGCCCCGTGAGGCACACAAAAAATACCGAAAGTCCCGAAAAGAAGAACATGACCTCGTAGGGATAATTGGGAATGAACACGAAGAGCGAGAAAAGCAAAAACGGAATACTCGTCGGGTGCATACAGAGTGCAAATTCTTTTTTGAGTAATTTGAACATCACATCCCCCTCCTTTCGTATTCGAAATGCACGATAATATCGTCGATGGTAGGCTCGCTCACGCGTACTCCTTCCGCCGTAAAGCCGCGCGGAACAAGCGCGGTAACGCCCTCCTTCCCCTCCTTCATGCCGATTCCCTGCGCCCCTGCGCGCGAAGGAAATACCGCCAAAGAATACTTTCCGAGGAGCGTTTGAAGCGGTTCGTTCAAGAGCACTTTTCCGTTTGAAAGAAACACCACGTCGTCGGCAAGGTGTGTAAGGTCGGAAGTAATATGCGTAGAAAAGAGTACGGAAAGCCCCTCCTTCTTGACAAGCGTATAAATCGCATCGCACAGCCCTTCGCGGGATAAGGGATCGAGTCCGCTCGTGGGCTCGTCGAGAATGAGAAGGCGTGCGCCGTGGCTGAGCGCCAGGGCAAGCGACAGCTTCACCTTCATGCCCTCCGACAGTGCGGAAATTTTCTTTTCGGGATCAATGCCGAAATCCCGCAGCTTTTGGAAAAACACCGCGTTATCCCAATGGGGATAAAACGCCGAAACGACGACGCCGAGCGTCTTCACCTTTTTCTGCGGATAGAACCGAAACCCGCCGCCCGCGTAGCCGACGAGCGATTTCGCCTCTCGGCTATTTGCGGGAAGGGAAAAGATTTCCGCCTCGCCCTCCGTTTGAATGAGTCCCGTAATACCTTTGAGCGTGGTGCTCTTCCCCGCGCCGTTCGCGCCCACAAGCCCGCATACGCGCCCCTCGTCCACCGAAAAGCTTACGCTTTCGAGCGTAAAGGTTGGATAGCGTTTCGTCAGATTTTTTACGCAAAGCGCGTTCATTTCTTATCTCCCTTGAGCCCGCTCACAGCGTTCCAGAAGGTTTCGGCGTACGCAAAGGGCTGAATGGCAATGCCCTGCCCCTTATCCGCCATGAGAAGCAGATTGTCCCCCGCTTTGAGCCCGAACAGATCGCGCACTTCTTTCGGAATGACGATTTGCCCCTTTTCACCGATTTTCACCGTCGTCATATACTTCCCTTCGGGAAATTTTTCGTCCATACCGTTCTCCTTTTAGTTGGAAAAGTTATACTTTTCCTACTTTTCTATTATAGCATTGCGCAAGGTACTTGTCAAGAAAAAATGAAAAAGAGAAGCGGTAACCGCTCCCCTCTTTCAAGATTTATGGAGATTTTTGTACAAGCTATTTCTTTTCTTCCTTTTGTTTGGACTGACATGCCGAGCAGCTTCCCGAGCAGTTCGAGCAGCCGCAGTCACAGCCGCCCTTGCCCTGCTTCCTGCGGATAATCTGCCACACGATCACCCCCACGACGAACAACGCCGCCGCAACAATCAGAACAATTTCATACCACTGCATAACTATCACTCCTTATGCTCGTCGTCGGAGATAGCGGCTTCCTCTTCCACCGTTTGCACGGCCTCTTCCGCCGCGCCGACGATTGCGGGCTTCAACGGATGCTTCTTGTTCCAGAAGAAGATTCCCGTGACCGCCGCCGCAATTGCTGCCGCGAAGATGAAGCAAGTCCACCACCAGCTGCCGATAACGTATATCATTGCCGATACAATATATGACGTGCAAACCCAGAAAAGAAGCGTCCATTTGAACTTTCCTTTGGGGAGCTCCGCCCGTGCCGTTGCGCAGGCCGCGAAGCAGGGAATGGTGAGCATGTTGAACGCAATGAACGAGATGAGCGCAGGAATGGTAATGCCCGTTGCCTCGATCATAGCGGCAACCTCCAAAACGCCCTCTTCCGTTGCGATATACGAACCCGCAACCGCCGCCGCCAGGGTTCCGAACGTTGCAATGACGTTTTCCTTTGCAACGAGTCCCGTGAGCGCCGCCACCGCAAACACCCAGCCTGCCGTCGTGCCGAGCTGCGAACCGAAGCCGAGCGGCGTGAAGAGCGGCTGAATAAGCATACCGAGAGAGCCGAGAATACTCTCGTTCATGTGCATGTTTACCATAATCATTTCGCCCTCGTATTCGATCTCTTCGAGGAGGAACCGCCAATCCCAAGAGAAGGACGAAAGGAACCAAATTACGATTGTGGAAACAAAGATAATCGTGAACGCCTTCTTGACGAAGTGCTTCGTCTTATCCCAAAGGTGAATCATGAGCCCTTTGAAGAGCGGCGCATGGTATGCGGGGAGCTCCATAATGAAGGGAGGAACCTCGCCGCGCATGGTCGTCGAGCGCATGAGAATGACTGCAAGAATCGCCACTACGACGCCAAGAACGTACATACTGTAAGTAATCACGTCGGGATTACTCAACCCGCAAATGCCGCAGATACCGCCCGCAACCGCCGTTAAAATGGGCAGCTTCGCACCGCAGGAGAAGAACGGAATCACGCGCACCGTTGCCGTTCTCTCGTTTTCGTCGGCAAGCGTTCTCGTATTAATCATTGCGGGAAGGGAGCAGCCGAAGCCCATGATCATGGGCATGAACGCTCTGCCCGAAAGCCCGAACTTTCTGAAAATTCTGTCTAATATGAACGCCACACGCGCCATGTAGCCCGTATCCTCCAAAATGGAGAAGAACAGGAACAGCACGAGGATTTGAGGCAGGAAGCCGAGTACCGCGGAAAGACCGCCCCATACGCCGTCTACAATGAAACTGCCTACCCAGGGAGCCGCACCGCCCGTAATGAGCTCGAGAAGCACGCCAACCCAGTCTAAAATCCAACACCATAGGTTTGTGATGATCACGCCCGGTGAGAACACCGCCCCGTCGTAGAAACAGGCAAGCAGCGTTACCCCCGCGTTATCCATATCCATACCGAGCTCTTCGAGCGTCGGAAGTCCGTCGCCGAGCGAAGCCCACGCACCGATGAAGAGGAAATCTTCCGAGAACGTTAAATGGAAAATCGCAAACAGAATGACGAGGAAAATGGGAATACCCCAAATTTTGTGCGTCAGAACCTTATCCGCTTTGTCCGACTTCGAGAGGACGTCGCCCTCCGTCTTGTGCTTGGTGAACACCGAAGAGTAGTTTGCGGAGATATATTTATAGCGTGCGTCGGCAACAACCGCTTCGAGGTCTGCGCCGAAGGTATCGTCCGCAAAGGTCGCCTTGAACGCGTCTATCATGGGAATGAGCTCCGCGTGGGCTTCCGCTTCGAGTTCGTCCATTTCGGAAAGCTTCACCGCGTGGAACAAGGGGTTTTCCACCTTCTGCCCTTTGAGCGCAATGGAAACGTCCCTTACGAGGTGCGCAATCGAGGAGTCCTTCAAAACGGTCTCTCCCTTTCTACCCTCTTTGGCGGCTTTCAAAGCCCTGTCCATCAGCTCCTTTACGCCGTGGCCCCTAAGCGCGGAAATCTCCACGACGGGAAGTCCGATTTTTTTCTCCAACGCCTTTGCGTCTATCTTATCGCCGTTTTTCTCTACTGCGTCCATCATGTTGAGCGCGATAATCATAGGAACGTCGATTTCCATGATTTGCGTGGTAAGGTAGAGGTTACGCTCTAAGTTCGTAGCGTCTACGATGTTGATGACGCAGTCGGGCTTTTCGTCAAGAATGAAATTACGGGATACGACCTCTTCGGGCGTATAGGGCGAAAGCGAATAGATACCGGGAAGGTCTACGATCTGCACGGGCTCCTCGCCGCGCTTATAGGTACCCTCGCGCTTATCCACCGTAACGCCGGGCCAGTTCCCCACGTACGCGGTAGAGCCCGTTAAAAGGTTAAAGAGCGTAGTTTTACCGCAGTTGGGGTTGCCCGCCAAAGCGAACTTCTTCATTTTGTTACCTCCATGCCCACGCACGCCGCTTCCGTTTTACGGAGCGTAAGCTCGTACCCACGAATGGTAATTTCAATGGGATCGCCGAGCGGCGCCTTCTTGCGGAGCAGAACTTCCGCACCGGGCGTGACGCCCATGTCGAAGAGTCTGCGCCGAATTTTTCCTTCACCCGAAACGGTTTTTACAACTCCCCTTTCGCCGACGGAAAATTCGCTTAACAACTTTTCCATAATGTTTCTATCTCCTATTGTTTTTATAACAAAAATTTACGCAACGAAGATGCGCGACGCGACCTGCCTGTCAAACGCAAGCCGTCCCTCTTTTACGATACACACGCTACTCCCGCCGCTTGAAGAAAGCACGGTAATTTGCGAACCGACAATCACCCCGAGATTGGCAAGGTGTTTTTTCGTCTTTTCGTCCGCAAGAATTTTTACGATTTTCATTTCCTGCCCACAGGGCGCAAGGACCAGCGGCATATCTTTCTCCTTTATTGGTTCGCTTATGCGAACTTGTTTCTCAAAAAATTGGTTCGCCATTGCGAACTTCGGGTTTATTTTATCACTCCTCTTCTCCCTTGTCAACTGTTTTAACGCAATTTTTTCCAAAAAAGTTCGCAGTTGCGAACTTTTTTTATTTTAAGATAATTTGCAGATAATAAAAATAAGGAAGGTGCAATATGGTGAGAGTGCCAACACATATCGGAATTATTCCCGACGGAAACAGACGGTGGGCAAAGAGAAACGGACTGGGCAAAGAAGAAGGTTATACTTACGGTTTAGAACCTGCGCTTAAATTATTGCAGTCGGCAAAGCGGCGCGGCGTAAAAGAGCTTACCTATTACGGGTTCACGGTAGATAACTGCAAACGCCCCAAAGAGCAGGTTGCGGCGTTTTCAAAGGCTTGCATTCGGGCCGCCGAAATTATCAAGCGGGAAGGCGCAACTTTGAGCGTCGTCGGAAACGATAAGTCCCCTATGTTTCCCGACGAGCTGCTCCCCTACTTAAGCCGCCCCGCAGAAAGCGGAAATAAAATGCGCGTAAACCTGCTTGTGAATTACGGCTGGGAATGGGATTTGAAAAACGGCTGGGCTTCCCGCGAGATTCCGAGAATCGATTTAGTCATCCGTTGGGGCGGAATGTGCCGCCTTTCGGGCTTTCTGCCCGTTCAGACCGTCTATTCGGATATCTATATTGTAAAAGATTTATGGCCCGACTACAAGGAAAAACACTTTGACGACGCGCTCGAATGGTATAACAAGCAGGACGTCACCTTGGGCGGATAAAATAAAAGCGGACAAATCTTTGAATAAGATTTGTCCGCTTTTTGGTGTTCCCACAGGGAATCGAACCCCGAACTAGCCCTTAGGAGGGGCTTGTTATATCCGTTTAACTATGAGAACAATTTTTATATTTTGATTCCCTTGGCGGGAATACTTCGCCTTCGGCTCGTGCCGCCTACGGCGGGGCGAACTCACAATTTTCTCAACGGCACCAAGGGAATGTGCCGTTTCGGGCACGCTTTTGCCCGCAATGGCAAAAGCTCAGTTCGGCTTGCGCGCACAGCACACTGTGCTGATGCGCATAACGCAAGCCTCACCCCTTAGGAGGGGGCTGTTATATCCATTTAACTACGGAAACGTAACGATTATATGATAGCCTATTTCCGAAAAAATTGCAATCGTTTTCATTCAATAAAAAATCAGGCTCCACGGAATTTCCGTAGAGCCGTTTTTGTTTAGGTTTCGATGATTCCTGCCGCACGAAGCGATGCAAGCAATGCGTTAAGCGTTGTGCCCACTTCCTCGGGGGTGGGAGTGCTCTCTACGTCGGGAACTGCCGCGCCGGGAGTGAAAGTCGTTCCGTCCGCACCCGTTGCACCTGTCGCACCGGTTGCGCCCGTGGGGCCCGTGGGACCGACTTCACC
>JAIDCJ010000009.1:0-49053 GCA_029055875.1 Clostridia bacterium | reverse complement strand
GGACCGACTTCACCCGTTGCGCCCGTAGGGCCTGTTGCACCAGCTTCACCGGTTGCTCCAGTAGGGCCTGTTGCGCCGACTTCACCCGCTTCGCCCGCAGGGCCCGTCGCACCCGTTGAGCCCGCGTCATATGGGAATACTTTTAATCGCCATCATCTATCAGTTTATAGTAGATGTGGATATTCCGTCCGCCCCGTTCATCCCTTTCGCCTACCGTGATAAAATGAATAAGTTGTAAGCACGTTTCCCTTGTAAGGCTTTCACAGCTACTGTATGACTTCAATCTTCTTACGTATTCGTCGGCGTCTTTTTCGCCGTCGTTATCTTCGGCAAGTCTTTTTTGCAGCCTTGCAATTTCTTCCTCTATCGTCCTTCTTTCCTGTTGGTATTTCCCGCAAAGATTGGCGCAGATGCTTTCGGGCATATTTTTGAGTACCTTCTCTTCAAACGCAGTCTGTATCAGTTTATCGATTTCAGCAATTCGGCTTTGATAGGCTTTGAGCTGTCTTTCATCGGAATACCTGCTTTGCTCGCTGCTCTTTGCCTTTTCTCTGATAAAGCTTTCCCGCGCCTTTGCCTCGTCAATCGAAAGCCCGCCCGTCATAGACCGAATGTCCTGCAAAACGATATTCTCTATCTCTTGTTCGCTGATACTGTGCGAGGTGCAATATTTCTTTCCCAAATCTATATAAGTACGGCAACAGAAACTACATTTGCACACATTAGACTTTTTATAAGTTTTCAGTTTGAGCTTCTTCCCGCAGTCGGCGCAAACGAGAAGTCCCGAAAGCGCGTGCACCTGATTCAGCTTATCCGTTTTCCCTCTCGAAACGGATAAATTCATTTCCTGTACCCTATCCCACAGCTTGCGGCAGATAATTGCTTCATGCGCGTTTTCTTTTACGATCTGCTCACTTGCGGGGATATTGATTTTTTTGTGGTTCTTATAAGATACGCTCGTCGTCTTATGCTGCACCGTACTCCCAATATACACGGGATTGGAAAGGATATTCATGACCGTTGAAGGGCACCAATACGGATTACAGGCTCTGTTCCATTTGCCGCCGTCGAGCTTTGTAAAATAGGTCGTCGGATTTGGTACTTTGTCATCCGTTAAAATTCTTGCAATCGTCCGCGCGGATTTCCCTTCTGCGCGAAGCTCGAAAATGCGCTTTACGATTTTTGCTGCCTCGCCGTCGATGACCGCCGTACGGTTCTCGTCGGTGCCCGCCTTATATCCGTAGGAATAGCTCCAACTCGTATATTTCCCCGAGCGCTGGCTCGCCTGTAATACCGCTCTTATCTTCTTGCTCGTATTCGCGGCGTGCCACTCGTTAAATACGTTCATAATGGGCATCATGTCCATTGCCGTACTGCCCCTATCGGAAGTATCCACGTTATCGTTTATCGCAATAAAGCGGATACCGTAGGCGGGGAAGATATAGTCAATATACTGCCCCACCTGAATGTAGTTGCGCCCGAAACGCGACAAGTCCTTTACCACGATGGTATCGATTTTTCCCGACTGCGCGTCCGAGAGCATCCTCTGCATATCGGGACGGTCAAAGTTCGTTCCCGACCAGCCGTCGTCGATATACTCGTCCACGATCGTACCGCCCTTTTCGGCGACGTAATTTTTAAGAATGATGCGCTGACGTTCAATAGACGTGGACTCGCCCGACTTTTCATCGTCACGCGACAGGCGCATATAGATGCCCGTTTTCTCAAACGCCGCCATGCCTATAATCCCATTTCCCTGTTTGCACGGCTTACGGCAAGCTCCCAAACCGCCGCGTTGATATTTTTATCACCTGTGAAACGTCTTGTAACGGTATATTTCCTGCCGTCTATCTCATACACGGTTTGCTGCGTAGGACAGGACGCATACTGCTGCATTAACTGTTCAGGCTTTTGATTCATGATACTTCTTTGTATGAAATTTTCGGCATTTCTGTGACTGGGCGCAAAGAAAAAACCCCGACGTCAATATCGGGGTTTTTATTTAATTCCGTTAAGAGCTTAAATTGTACAAGGATACCTCGTAGATGGAATAGCCGTAATTCGTGGTGCGGCGGATCCCCTCTATCTTGATATACTTCACTTGCCGTATCTCGCTCGGCGCAATGCTATCGGTACGCGCCCCTTGCGAGGATTCGCCGTGATAAACCTGCTGCCAGTCGTCGCCTTTTCCCGTATCCGAGAAATAGACTTTGAATTCCGCAGCGGACGCCGCCTCCCAAATGATTTGCAGCTGATAAACCGTTACCGCCCTCGGAAGCTCGATAACGAGCCACTCGTCGTCCTTTTCGTGAACGCTTTCCCAGCGGGTTCCCTCAATGCCGTCAACGGCAAGCTGTGCCGTGTTTGCACCGTTCGACGAGGACGCCGTAGCCTTCGCGCCCGTGATATCGATTTTTTTCAGCTCAAGCGTCTGCAACTGAATATCCGTAAGGCTTCCGCCGTCGGCGAAGATTTCAACCTCGTGCTTGAAGGTAAGCACCATAGGCGCCGTTTCGTACCCTTCCGCCGTTTTCGTCAAGGAATAGGAAACTCCGTCCACCTTCAACGCGGCGTTTTGCAGATTGCCCTTCAAAACGATTTTGCAGTAGTTTTCCTGCGTGCCGCACGAAATGAAATAGCTTGCGCCGCCGCCCTGCGAGAAGGTTAAGGCATTGCCCTGTAGCGTTGCCTTTTCAAGCGAAACGCAGTCCTTCACTTGCACCGAAGAGCTGTCCGTATAGGAAACGAAGCTATCGGTCACTTTGGTGGGATCTGCGGTCACCAGACTGCAAGCGGGAACGAGCGCGCTGCCCGTTACGCCGTCTTTACTTCGGAAGGTGACGCGCACAGGCGCGGAGGTAGGATTCCAGCAGACGGCCTTATAGCCGCCGTCCTTTTCGTAAACGGTTGCAGTCGCGCCGTTTTCCGCCCAGATATCCGTCGTGCGCAGGCCCGTGGATTTCATTCCGTGAATGAGCCAATAGACGTTGAACTGTTCGGACGTGTTACCGACGTTGCCCTGCTCTATAAGCGTTTGCTCGTACCACTCGATTGCCTCGTCGGCGTCGTAAATGGCAATGATGGGAATGAAAATATGCTGCCAGGCGTAAATTTTTTGGTGCGCCTCTTCCACTTCCCAAAAGCCTTGCTCTTTGCGCATATTGTCTATGAGCTGTTCAAGATATTCGCGCTCGTTCGCATTTAACGCATAGCTCGTCAAATATTCCTCGCCGGGAATCAAATGGATTCCGTAAGCGTAAAGCGGTTCGCCGTTGAAGAACGTGCCGTAGAAATTACTGCCGCCGTAAACCTGACCGGCAACGCCGTATTGGTAGGACTCGGGGAAATCGCCGAAATAGTTGAACCAATAATGCTTGATTGCATTCAGCTCGGTCGTGAAGCCGTAAATGGCGGCCGTGCGGATATCCTCGTTGCCTACGGCGGTTGCATAGAGATACGCACCCACCCAGCTATTGAGTGCCTCGCCCGCAGATTCCTGATTGTTGCCGCTGTTGTTATCGGCATAGCCGCCCGCCCAGCCGTGACCTGCAAACATATCGAAGTTGCGCATATACGGGAACAGCTCGTCGTCGCGCTGCCAATTCATATAGTCGCGAATGAGAAGCTCTATCATATCGCCGAATTTTTCAATAAACGCGGGACGGTATGCCGCAAGCACGCCGCTTGCAAGCGTATAGTAACCGTAAGTGAAATAGTGGTCGGCAAGGTTTACGCCCGCACCGAATTCGCTGTTCTTGTAGTAGAGCGTGCCCCATTCGCTGTCGTAATAGAAGTACGCACCCGTGCTCTTATCCTTCACCTCGTCATAGGTGAACCAATCGGTTAAAATGTATTCGATTTTATCGAGGAATTCATCTCTAAGATCGGTTGCGCCTATCTGATCGGCGGCAAGCGCCGCCATAGCCATAGGATGCAGGTTCTTGCCCTGCCAGTAGGGATCGCCCGAAATGAGATTGCTGTCTTCGGGCGCCTTTTCTCCGCCGTTGTTTTGATACAGAAGCACGAGCTGCTGATATAAAACCATAGCCGAATATCCGTCGCTGTCGGGCTCTGCAAAGGTGGGAACGACGCCGTAGAAATAGTCGGCGGTCGTGAACGTATTTCCGACGATAGAACGGCAATCCCCGCGTATGCTGTCGTAAGTGTACTCGTAGTCCTCTTCCTTGCAGGTTGCTTTATCCGTATGGTGAGGCAGGTACGCCGCATAAGCAACGCCCGAATAGCCGTTCCTCACGCACATGGTTTGCAGGGTGAAGGTTGTAGTTACCTTATTGGTGGTTTTATCGAAGTCGTATGCGCAGTTGGTGCCCACCACGAAAGCGTAGCCGTGATCATGCATGAGCTCCGCCTCTTTGAGATTGAGCGTACCGTGAACCCCGCTCTCCTGCGCCTCGGCCTCCTTAACCGTAGTTTTCGTGCTAAGCGCGCCCGCCGACAGATAGTTGCCGTTTTTCATGACGGCGTTTATTGCGCTTTCTCCGCGGATAAACTGCGTATCCGAAGGAACGTTTATAATGTAGTAACGCTCTTCGTACTCTTTCGCGTTCGTCTGCTCCGCACCGTTTGCGTCCTTATATTTTTGAATGCCGTTTTCGTAGCCGCTGTGAGCGCGCACGCATAGAATGATGCAATCACCCGTGTAATCATCGCCCTGCGCGGTTAGAATTTCGTTCCCTTTCAAGTCGTACACGGCAACGAGGTCTTTCGCCCACACGGTTGCTTTTTCCGGTTCGGCATACAGGAAGTAGGAATAGAGCGCGCCCTCGGAGAGGAACAATGTCAATTTATCGACGTTGCTGTTATCCGTCATTACTGCGGTAATGCCGTAGTCGCTGTAACCGGTTACGCGCACGGTAGCGTCGCCGCCCATGCCCGCATAGCCGATTCGGATATCGTGTTCGTCCACGTTCACCGTCTGCGAGCCGTTGCCGGGCACAAGCCCCGAAAAATAGCCGTCGCCGGGGGAAGTCATCCAGAAGCCGTCTGCCTTGAACTGTGACATCAGCGGATTGGTAAACAGGTTATATCCCTTATCCGCCACCAAAAGTCCCTGCCACCAATCGTTGCTGGGTACGGGTTTATTACGCAAGCTCTCGTCCAAATAAGCAATCAAACGCGACGTGGGGAAATCGGTACCGCCCGTAATATAGGAGCCGTTTTCCGTTTTAATAATTTCCCGCTCGGGGAATTTAAGGGAAACGTCGTATTTTACCTTGCCCTCTCCGCTGCCTTCGGGGTATTGCGAGTTGACCACGATGCCTTCCAGCATATACTGGTTATCGTTGGTGTTCTGATAGTCGATCACGCGGATATAGCGTGCGCTTTCGTAAACGTAAACGCTCTGCAAGCGGGTTGCGCCGTGCGTCTGACGGAACACCCTTTCCCAGGTTTCGCCGTCGGTGCTGATTTCCAAATCGTAATATTTGCCTTTGCCGCCGTCGTCGCCGCGCCAATACAAATCTACGCGTCCAACCTCTTTCACCGCCCCTAAATCTACGGTTTGGTTTTCATAGGTGCGTGCGCTCTGCCAATAGGTATCCCCCCAACTGCCAACCGTATCGGTTGCGAACTCGATTTCGTGCCCCTCTTCAAAGGAGCTGGCGGTAACGCTCTCGGGCGTAATTTTGGTAAAAATCTCTTCGCCCTTCTCGTTCGTGCCCGACATTTGGAACGCCATATCCGTAATGCGGTAATCGGGCGTATCGAAGCGGCGGGAATGCAACGCTATCCGCACCGATTTCGCCGTAACCGTTACGGGCGGATAATTGACGTTATCGCCGCTATCTACGCTTTTAAGATAGAACGTTTCGCCGCTCCAGGGACGGTTGAAAAGATACGCCTTATGCTCTACGTCGTCCGCGCCCGTATAGAAGAACTCGTACGACTTGGGCGCAACCTTAAACGCAAGCTTGAAAAAGTCGAAGGACACCTCTTCCGAAAAGCTGATATTGATTTCCTGCTCGTCGGTAATCGCCCAATCCTCGGAAGAATCCTTTGCCGCGTCGTAAAGTACGGGGTATTCCTCCTCGGGAACTACCGTGCCCTGCTTGCCCATTACCTGCAATTCAAAAATCGAATAGCCGTAGTTCGTGTCGCGCTTGGTGCAATGAAGACGGATATACTGCGCTTCGTCCCCCTCTTCAAAGTTGAACGAATTGATCAGTCTGCCGCCGTTATCCTCTTTGTTGAGCTTTTGCCCCTGAACGCTTGCGATTGAATGATAAGCTACGCCGTCCGAGGAAATTAAAATTTCAAAGTCGTTTGCGTAGGCGTCTTCCCAATCGATAGAGATTGCCTCGAAGGGAAGTACCGCGCCGAGGTTGACGGTTAAAATAACGTCGTCAACGCCGTGTGCGCTTTCCCAGCGGCTGGATAAATCGCCGTCGAAGGCAAATTCCGCACCGCTGTTGCCGTTTATAGAAGTAGTCGTTGCCGCACAACCCTTTGCAATATTGAAAGCATTCTCCGTCGTAAATACGGGGATAGGCTTTTCTTCGCCGATACTCGGATTGGGGCTCACGGTGACGACGCGCTGCGCCGTTGCCGTTTTGCCGTTTTCGTCCGTTACCGTATAGGTTAAGGTATAGTCCCCCGCCTTTGCGGTGTTCACCTCGCCCGCAAGAATCACGTTGGCGGTGATATCCTTGCCGCCCGAAGAGGTTGCCGTAACGCCCTGCATGAAATCGTAATAGGTACCCGCACGCACGGTTACGTTGTCCGCACCCTTGATTACGGGATCTTTTAACACGGGATTATCGGGCTCGGGGTTGTCGATTGCGGGCGGCCCTTCGGGGGACTTGCGGCCCGTGAGGAGCACGGCAAGACAGCAAGATACCGCAATGATTACCGCCAAAGCGATTGAAACGACGATTAAAGTTATCTTTTTCGTTTTACTCATTTTCCACCTATCAAAAATTTACCGAACGAAACCGTTCGGTAAATTTTTTGTTATCGTTTTTAATTTGCCGAATGAAGCTTATTCGCCGTCGCCGGTATCGGGTGCGGGAGCTTTATAGAAAGTTACCCACTCGGATTCGCCTTCGCCGAAGAGATACTGGTCGTCATTCTCGTTATCCACTATCTTGGTCTGGAAATACCAACCCTCGCCGTCGATATCGAACGCGGGTTCGGAATAGTTATTTCTAACCCAAGTATTAAAGTCATTCCATGAAACGTAATATTCGTTACCGCCCTTAATGAGGGGAAGTCCGCTATCGGAACCGTTTACATTCTTATGAAGCGTAAACGTCTCCGTTGCTGCATTATAAAGAATATACGCGGTATGATATCCTTCGGCATTTTCTCCATTCTTCATGTAAACTTCAACGTGAGACACGTAGCCGTTAATCATGTCATTGGAAATAGCAAAATTCTGCAAGAATATAGGCTCATTGGTGCGTCCAATCTGAATATCGGTGGGAATGGTTACGTCCGCCTTAGTGAACGTATAGGTGCCGTAGCCATTGGCGCTGTAATCGTTCGGCTCGTTTACCTTGGCAGAAGCGGAATCACGGAAATCTTTTGCCAGCGGGTTGGGCTTGCCGTTTACCGTTTCTTTCAACTGAATGGTGTAGGTAAGGGAGAAATGAACTTCCGTGTTATCCGCGCCGCCGTTCTTGAAGTGCTGTACCGCCCACGCTTTCATGAACGATAAGTAATCGTAAGCCTTTGCCTCAAGCGGTGCCGCCTTCGTGAAGCTCGCCTCAGAGTTTTCACCTTCGTATGCAGAGATTAAAATCTGGAAATAGTCGGTTACGTTATCTGCCGTTAAATCGGGATACAACTCTTCAAACTGAGAAAGGAAGTCGGACATATAGCCCGCATTGATCAACGAGAAAGAACCGTCCGGCCATACGCCGAGGTCGAAAATATTCTTTTGCGCAATCTCGTATTTGTAATCGTAATCCGTCAAAGAAATCGTGATTTTTTCACTTACGGAAGCGTTGGGAACGGTAGTTCTCGTAATAACGTCGGTTTCCTCGTCAATCGACTGATTATAGAATACGAAACGTACTTCAAGCGTGTTGTCGATGAACGCCTTACCGTATTCCGATCTTGCAATCGCTCTGTAAAAATCTTCTCTTAAAGTTGCTTCTTTTACGGGAATACCCTTTGCAATCGCGTTGCCGCTGATGGAAATCTGCGCGCCGTCTGAAGTTCCGATATTAACGTCGTCTGCAAGATAAACGTCTGCATATCCGTCGCCGTGAATAATGAGTTTATCTTCATTGTTAAACAACTTTCTGAACTCGCCTTCCGTTTCATCCGAGCCGTTCAGCCACAAATTAGCAGTGAAGGGTGCAAATTTCAAAGTGACCTCGTCTTCGCCTTCCACCGTGTAAACGAAGTTATTTGCAAGCGTAGGGTTATAAGGAATGGTGAAAGAATAAACGCCGTTCTCGTTGCGCGTAAGCGTTCCCTGCTGCCCTGCGCCGTCCGTTTCGTTATTGATAATCTGATACGCAATGGCAGGTGCCGTTTCAAACGTGATTTGCCCGCCTAAAACGTTTACGTAATCGCGCAGGATATAGAGCGTGCCGTTTCCGCCGAAGCCGAACGCTTCGTCCGACTTCTTGCAGTCCGTCGGGGTTTCTTCTACACGGGTGATTTCGGCTTCAACCTTTGCGGTGTCCGCTTCGTCCCAAAGAGCTTTCGCCTCGTCGCTTAACGCTTCGATTTTTTCTTTCAAAGCAGTCAACTGATTGTAGTATTCTACGCTGACCGTAGTTTCATTAGAAAGAGCGTCAACCTCGTCTTTCAATGCTTTTACTGCCGCCGCAGGGCCCTTCATTGTATCAAGAGCCGCAGTAACGGTTTCAAGGCGGGTATTGTAAGCCGCGTACTCTTCAGCCTTTGCAGTTTTGGTAGCCTCGGCAAGAGCGTCCTTCTTTGCGTTTGCCGCAGCGATTGCAGCTTCCAATTCTTCAACGGAAGCATTAGCCGCTTCCTCGGCAGCCTCAACAGCCGTTTTGTATGCGGAAATTTGCGCAGCGATTGCAGTATTTAACGCTTCTTTTTTCCCGTCAAGCGAATTTTTTACCGCAACGACGTCCGTCTTATCGCTGCTGCTCAAATTCTCATAGGTAGCAAGCGCATTCGTAATTGCGGCGTCTGCGCCGTCGATAGCCGTCTTGTCGGAGCTTGCGTCAAGCGTAGCGATTGCTTCTACCGCCGTTTTGAACGCCTTCGCCGCTTCGGAAAGCGTGTCTTCCGAAATCGTATACGTATACGTTACTGCGTTCGAGTAAGTACTTTCTTTCAACGCGTCCGTTGCGTTGACTTTTACGGAAAGGCTGTTGGCGCCCTCTTTGATATACGCCGTAGCCGCGTTAGACGTTAAATCCAATTCCGTCACGGTAACCTGAACTTCGCCGCTGTTGATTTTTACGGTGTAACCGTTGTCGGCTTTTTCAACCGCATCCCAAGTAAACAGCGTACCGCTTACCTTGGCGTTTTTAGGGGCCGAAAATGCCTCGTCGCCATCGTTCCCGCCGCACGCCGCAAGCGATACTACGCCCGCAACGAGTGACACGGCAAGGGCAACAATAAGTGCCAATCTTTTTTTCTTCATATTTTTTCCTCCCACGGCGAATCCACGCCGTTAATTTTACTTTTTTAATTCCAGCTGATATTGGAAATGGTTATCGTACCGCCTACTTCGTCTTTGATATTGACCTGAACGTAGAAGCTTGCGTCCGTTCCGCCCTTAAGCGTTACCTTCTCGCCCGCCTTCAGGTGAATTGCATCCGCGCCGCCGTTCTCTACCTGAATATCCATATCTGCGGTTGCAACGATATCGAAGGAGTACGTCGTGCCGCCTACGTAGTTGGGGTTCACGTAGTTGATTTGCAAGCCGTAATTCGACTTGCCGGCGGACGTGAACGAAACTTTAATTTCGTTATTTGCAAAGGTTGCTTCGCTTACCGTAACCCATGCACCCGTCCAGCCCTGCGGGTCTGCCCAGATGCCCCAACGACCGGGGTTATCGTTCGCTTCCCCGCCGCCGAAGAGCGTATCTAAATCGTAATGCGCGCCAGCTTCGTTGACGACGTTGTAATCAAACCCTGCGGACCAACCGCTGTCTCTATAGCCCACGTTATCGGCCGCGATTGCCTTGACCTTCAAAACGTAGTCGCCGCTGTCAACTATGGAATAGTCGAGCGTGTCGCCGTTTTTCGCGTTGACGGTTGCCAACGGATTCGCCGCACCCGCACGGAAATAACCGATTACGTATCCGTTTACGTTTGCTTCCAAGTTAGCGTCGGTAATCGTGATTACGTCGTTCTCTCCGATTGAAAGCTGAGGCGTTTCAAGAGTCTTATACGTATAAGCCTCGTAGTTCAAGTCGTAAATCTGAACGACGTTTTCGGTCACTTCGTTTGCGTCTACAATAATCTGCATCGAGAAGGAGTAGCTCCCGCCCTGCGTATAGTAAACGGTAACGTCGTTTTCGCCCGCTATCAAGTGAAGCTTTGCACTGTTCACGGTTACGTTTATCTCTTGCTCCGTTTTAATTTTGAGCGTGAGCTTCTTATCGCCGTTAAGCGAAGGGTCTTTGTAATAGATTTGAACGCCGTAATCGCAATAACCGGAATTTACGGTATATTCAATGGTTAAAACGCCCTTGGACATTTGCGCCTTGGAAACGCTTACCGAAGATCCCGTCCAGTTTTGGTCGTTCCAATAATACCAGGTATTGGGATTGGTAAGTGCGTTGCCCGTAGGCTTATCGCCGTCCTCGTCACCGCCGAAGATAACGTCGTAGGTTGCTCCGCCGTTTGCAACCGTATATTTTTCGGCTACGACTCCCCAGTCTGCGGCGATATATCTGACGTCTGTGGCAATCGCGCGGATCATTAACGTATAGTCGCCGTCGTTCAGGCTCTCGTCGCTGAACGAGTAGTCCTCCTCAAGCGGAATGCGCTTCATCAGCGTGCCGTCCTTGAAGAAACCGAGCTCGTAGCTCTTAACGCCCGCCTCGTTGGAATCGTTGACGGAAATCTTCTTATTTTCGGAATCAACGGTGCCCGTTACGGCTGCAAGATTTACCGCATGATATTCGGTAACCGAAATATCGGAGAACACGAAAGTATACTGTTCGTCCTGCCCGAGTTCGGGGAAGTCAACGACGCCCTTATCGTCCGTATTTGCAAGCCATTTGCCGAACAAGATTGCAACGGTAACGCCGTCCTTCTGCGTTTTCTTTACGTAAATTTCGTTATCGCCTTCCGCAAGCTCTACTACGGTATCGGAAACCGTTATAGTACCCGCGTGGCTTGCGTTTACCTTCATTGCGATTAAAAGCTCGGTGCCGTTTGCAAACGTGGGACAATGATACAACAGCTCGGTGCTGTAGAACGCCCAGCCGAGATAACCGCTTTCAAGCGTAAGCTCGCCGTCCTTATAATGAGCGGGTTTCAGAACGGAACCGCCGTCCACCATGAAGAGATACCAGCCGCTTCCGTTCATTGCGTCGGAGCCGCCGCCCTCGGGTACGTCGTATTCGATCGTTTCGTTCGCAACCGTGTAAGGATTCTCGCTTGCAGCCGACCATGCGCTGTCCTTATAGCCGGGGTTTGCAACAGCCATAACTTTCACGTAATAGTCGCCGTTCTCTGCAAATTTAGAAGCGTCGATGGTTGCGTTTTTGTCGTTTAATACCTGTACGAACAAAGGCTTTTCGTCGTCTGCCTTGGCAAACAAACCGAGCTTGTATTCTTCAACGCCGTTTTCATCGTTCGTATCCGTAATCACTACGTTGTCGCCGTCAAGCGTGAACGAAGGCGCTTCGAGCTGCGTGTTTCCGTGTTCATACTCATCAGGCCACCAAGTCATTTCGGTAATAATTATGGTGCCGCTTTCCAGATTGCCGTCCTTTGCAGTACCGAACTCGATGATACAGCTATATGCTCCGGCATATAACGGACATTTTATTGTGACTTCGTTTTCGCCCTCGTGAAGATGCACGCGCGTGCCGCTGATATTGATTGTTGCATCAAAGTCGGCTTCAATCTTTGCTTGGAAGTAGAACCAATCGTCCCACCATTTTTCCCAATCTTCCCAGCCGGGGCCTCCTTTATACATAAGTTTAATACTGTCGTGGTTCCAGTTACCGCCGCTGAATCCGAAGGTGACGCTGCCGCGGACTTCGTTTGCAAGAATTTCGGTAATATCGGCATGCTCTACCCAGTAATACCATTTCGTTGCAGAATCGGAATCGGTAATATCGTACTTTTCGCCCTCGAAGGTATCGTACACGTGCACGTTGATTTTTCCGGTAGCGGTTGACGTTTTAGCGTATATTACCGTATCTCCGTCGTATAAGCCCGTAACCACGCCGTTTTCCACGGTTGCGATTTTTTCGTCATCCGAATACCATTCCGTCACGAGACTGCCGTCGGAAGCCGTTGCGCTTAACGAAACGGGATCGCCGTTTCTGTCGACTTGCACTTCGTTTAGAATATTGCCGTCTTCGTCTGTGAACGTAAAGACAACGGGATTTTTGACGGTAACAACGCATTGCGCGCTGCCCTTACCCTTTACCGCCTTTGCGGTTACGGTAGCCGTGCCTACTTTAATTCCCGTAATTTTTCCGCCCGAAACGGTTGCAACGGTTTCGTCACTTGATTCCCATTCTACGTCCGAATTGTTTGACGTATTTGCCCGAATGGTCTGTGATTTGCCCACTTCTACCGTAACCTCCGTTCTGGATAAGGTTACGCTTACGCCGCCGCCTCCGCAGGCGGTCATTATCCCTATCGATAACGTAAGCGCAAGAATAATGCAGAGCAATAAACCTATTTTTTTCTTCATACTGTCTCCCTTAATAAACGTGATTGATAAAACGTATGCCGTTTCTCAATCAAAAAATTTTTTTCTCCTATGGAATATTTTTTATGCGTTACGCAGTAACGCATAAGGGGGTACCCCCTTAAAAAATCACCAATAAAAATATTATATCACGTTTGAAACGGTTGTCAATAGCTTTTTTGAATTTTTTCACACTTTATGAGAGCTTCTAACACTTTTCAAAATACAATATATGCAAATAAAAAAGCCGCTGCCAAAAGCAGCGTTTCTTAATCCGTACATTATCTTGTTTTTGTTTTCCCATTTGGCGTGCGTTCCGTTGCCCCCGTGGGGCCCGTAGGGCCGATTTCGCCCTGAACGCCTTGAATGCCCTGTACACCCTGAGGGCCGGTTGCACCGGTTGCACCCGTTACGCCCGCAGCGCCGGGAACGCCTTGAAGCCCCTGCACGCCCTGAGGGCCCGTCGCGCCGGTTGCGCCGGTTGCACCCGTGGGGCCGGCAACTCCGGTGGCTCCGGTTGCTCCCGTGGGGCCCGTCGCCCCCGTGACACCTATAAGGTTGGAATAGCGCACGACCTTGGTTGTTACACTGCACTGACACGGACAGCACCCGCATACACAGCAACGTCTATTATTCATGATAAAAACTCCTCCTATTGAAAGTGAACGCGGGAGAACCCCCGCGCCCGCGGGCGGAAACAAACCGCCCTATTTTATCATATCAATAGAAAGGGAAAAGAGGTGACTGCTTTCATGAATATTTCGCTGTGTATGATTGTAAAAAACGAAGAGGAAGTACTTGCAAGATGCCTTGAAAGCGTAAAAACGCTTGTGGACGAAATCATTATCGTGGATACGGGCTCCACCGACAAAACGGTTGAAATAGCCCGCGCGTTTACCGAAAAGATTTACGATTTTCCGTGGGAGGACAATTTTGCCAAGGCGCGGAATTTTTCGTTCGATCAAGCGGCGGGCGACTATATTCTTTGGCTCGACGCGGACGATTATATCTCGCCCGAAAATGCCGCACGGTTTCTTGCGCTCAAAGACCTGCTTTCAAATGAGCTGCCCGACATGGTCATGTGTCCATACGACACGGGGCACGGCGGCAATGCGCCCCTTTCCACCTTTTACCGCGAACGGCTCGTCCGCCGCTGTAAGGGGTTCGTATGGCAAGGGCGGGTGCACGAATGTATTGCGCCGCGCGGAAAGGTACTGCATTTCGATTTCCACGTATCCCACCTCGGCAGTAAAAAAATACGCGGTGCGCGCAATCTTCATATCTATCAGAAATGGGCGGCCGAGGAAATGCTCGGCGCACGCGATAAATTCTACTACGGGCGGGAGCTGTATTATAACAGGCTGTATACCGAGGCGATTGCCGTACTCGAAGATATGCTGAGCGGCGAGGGCTGGTACGTGAATCAAATAGAGGCCTGCAAAATTCTTTCCTATTGCTATGCGGCGCAGGGAAAAACCGAAGAGGCGAAAACCGCGCTCCTTAGCAGCTTTCTTTACGGCGAGCCGCGCGCCTGCGTGCTGTGCGAGCTTGCGGGGATTTACAAAAAGGAAAACAAAATCCGCGAGGCAATTTTTTGGTACGAAGGCGCACTTCGCTGCCGCGACCACGCCGAAGAAGGCGATTTTGAAGAGCCCGCCTCCCGCACGCTCATACCGCTCGTGGAGCTTACCTGCTGTTACTTTTCGCTCGGCGACACCGAGAAGGCTATTTCGCGGCATAAAAGAGCGGAGCGGCTCTTTCCGAGCCACCCCGCCGTAATTTATAACCGTAAATTTTTTCAAAGTCAAGGATTGTTATAATCGGTTACTTCTTTGCCGATTTTACGTTCCGCTTATACCGCTCACTAAATCATTCAAAAATTTCATGACGTAGTCGTAATCTCCTGCCCCAGCAAATTTCTGCTCGTCTGCAAAACTTCCCAGTAATTGCTTGCAGAATTCTTTGTCTTCATTGGAGCGCGCTTCGTTCGCAAGTACGGCTACGGGGTTCCCGACGGGAAAGCTCGGATCGGTTTCATCAATCGCGAACTGACAAATTCCCGCCCACTCCGATTGCGAGCTACAGGTGCGGTACTTCACGCACACGCCCTGCGCGCAGACGTAGCTGCGGTAGCTCAAAGAAGTACTTTCGGTAATTTTGATGGGCTCCTGCTCCTCACAGAAGGAATCGAATTTCTCATTCCCGTACAAAAGCTCAAAACGCTTCACGGCCTTTCTATCGTTGCCCGTATGCGCCGATATAATAAAGGAACGCGCAAGGTATTCAATATTTTCCGAACGCTCGTATTCCTGATAAGCGTAATCGCCGCTGATGGCGTCAAGCCCGAGCGAAGCGGTTAAATCCATCATGACGGCGGGCGCCCAAAGCGACATCAAACCGAACACGGCAACCAGCACAACGATTGTTGCGCCGAGCGTGATGAATGCAGTTTTGAGAATGACCTTTTTCATGTGTGTCCCGCAAATTTTGCAATATTAGGTATAACCTTATATATTCTATCATATGCGCAAAAAAATTGCAAGAGAATGAACAAAAAAAGTCATGGAACCTAAAAACCTTTCATAAGCATAATACATGAAGAAATCATATGCATCGTTTATGCTTATTCTTGCCATGCTCCCCGCGCTGACCGCGTGCGGCGGCTACGACTATACCGCGCATATCTCCGAAGCCAAAAGCGATTTGTTCTGCGCCGAAACGGACGAGTTTTACGTTACGCTTGCCTGCGTCGAGCGGGAATACCCCTACGCCTCGGACGGCATTACCTGCCCGAAAACGAACGTTATGGAAATTTCCCTCGTGCCCGTGAGAGCGGAAATCTGCGAATACGAGGTTTACGTCGTCGGCGAAAGCGTTTGGGGCGGCGAAACGAGCTTCCGCACCTATGCGGGCGATTACTACTACTGCGAGAGCGTAAGGGAATTCCCCAAGGACAGCGTGACCATACAAATTAAATGGGAAAACGAAACGCGGGAGATGACCGCGACTTCCGTGAAAAACGAGAGCACGCTCTCGGTGGCGGAGGCGCTCAACCGCGCCGTAAAAGCGGAAAAGGAAACCATTGAACGGCTCACCGAAAACGGAAGCTTTTGCGGTGAGTTTTACGTTCGGCTTCTAAGGCGGAACGTCAATTACTACTATATCGGCATTATCGACCGCGACGGCAATACCCTTTCTCTGCTTTTAGACAGCGAAACGGGCGAAGTGCTTGCAAGGCGGGAAAGCTAATAGAAAAGGCGCACCGAAGGGTGCGCCTTTTTCGTTAACTGAGATATTGCGTTAAAATGCCGTTCTGCACGTAGAGATATTCGTCCCTAATGCGGGTGATATCGCCCGATTCTTCTAAGTATTCTTTGGTCTTTTCGTATGCGGCTTTGAAGTCCTCTTTCCAATCGCTCCCGAACGCCTTTTGATAAGCCGCCGCCGAAATGCCCTCCCGCGTTCTGAGCGCGAGCATGACGAACTCGAATTTCGCGTCCTCCCCTTCCACCGCCGCGTTATCGATAACGGGCAGAAATCCCGAGAGAATGCACTTAATATACTCGTCAAGATTGAGCGTGTTCGTAAACCGTCTTCCATTCATAAACGAGCTTGCCGAAAGCCCGAAGCCGATATACTCCCCCCGCCGCCAATAATTGAGGTTGTGCTTGCTCTCGTAGCCCTTGACGGCAAAGTTTGAAACCTCGTAGCGGTAATAGCCCTTTTCTTTCAAAAGCGCATAGCCGTATTCGTACAACCCAGCCACCTCGTCCGAATCGGGCAGCTCGCCGTTCAGATAATCGGAGTAAATGGGCGTACCGTCCTCGGGTGTGAGCGCGTACATGGAAATATGCTTCGCACCGCTCCCCGCCGCAATCTCCACCGTCTTTTTTACGTCGTCCTTCGTCTGCCCTTTGAGCCCCAGCATAATATCCGTGGAGAAGTTCTCGCCCTTCAAAAGCGAAGTACAATACAAATAGTCGCGCACGTTGTGGATCCTGCCGATTTCCTCTAACTGTGAATCGATAGCCGTTTGCAAGCCGATGGAAAAACGGTTGATTCCCGCGCGTTTATAGATTGCGATTTTCTCTTCGCTCACCGTGCCGGGGTTCATCTCAATCGTGATTTCGGGATTCTTCGAGAGCTTCAAGCACTGCTTGATTTTCTTCATTGCGCCGTAGATATAATTCGGGTCAATGACGGACGGCGTGCCGCCGCCGAAATACACGGTATCGAAAACCCTCCCTTCCAGCTCCTTCGCACGCATTTCGATTTCTTTGTAGAGGCAAGCCATATACGCCTCCGCAAAATTCATGCGGTTCGGGAAGGAAGTAAAATCGCAATAAGTACATTTATGTTTGCAAAACGGGATATGTAAATAGATTCCTGCCATTACTCGCTCCAAATATATTTTTCTAAATCGACGTAGCCGTCCGTAACTTCCACGCCCTCGGCGCGGAGAAGCTCGGCTTGCTTTTCCCAGCCCCCGAACGCAAACGCGGGAGCAAGCCGCCCCTCGCGGTTCACCACGCGGTGACAGGGAATGATTCCCGGTCGCGGGTTATGGTGCAGGGCGTTCCCCACCTGCCGCGAAGCACGCGGGTGCCCGATAGCGCGGGCAATCATGCCGTAGGTGACGACCTTGCCCTTGGGCACGCTCAGAAGATATTCATAAACCTTTTCATAGAAATTCATAAGAGGTTAAGACCCGAACATGATTTTTTCGCTTGAAAGCATTTTGGTCACGGCAAACACGAGAAGCGCGGTATAAACGAGGTTGATTCCCACCGACACGAGCGACTGCCAAACGGACAGCTGGAAGGCCAGAATTCCCTGCATACACGCCACCGCGTTGAGCACGGGAACCGCAACCACCCATTCGCCGAGCGGGACGAACGCCGAGATAAGCGAGAGCACCATAATGAAAATCATGAGTACGCCCGTATAGGCGGAAGCCTCTTTCACCGATTTGGAATAGGCGGAAACGAGCGAGATGAGCGAAGTGATAAGCGGAACGACGCTGAGAATAAGCACGAACATGAGGAAATAACTCAAAAAGCCGAAGCCGCCGAGGGCGCTGCCAATAGACGTGCCCATGAGCTTGGGCATAGAGAGGGATACCCCCAAAAAGCTTGACGCCGCGCCGATAGACGCAATACAGCTGAGCGGGATAATTTTTCCGAGCGCGACGTGCGAGCGTTTGACACTCGTCACCAAAACGGTTGCAAGCGTGCCGCGCTCCTTTTCCCCCGCGACCGATTCGAGCGTGATACTCATTCCCGCGGAGAAAATAAATATCACGACGATAAACGGCAACAGCCCGCTCATAATGGAAGCGCCCATATCCCCGTTGGATAAATCGCAGCTTTGATAGGGCGTGAGTATTGCGGCCGTAAACGAATAAAACGCAAGGCTCTCTTCGTTTGAAGACGAATAATAAATCTGATATTTTTCCCCTTCGGGAAAGACGAGGAGCGCGGTAAGCTTACCGTCCTCCACCGCTTTCTGTGCGGCTTCTATATCGTCCGTCTGCGTGAACGTGAGTTTCAGCTCGCCCGCCGCCGACTCGATTTCCTGCACGATTTCGGAAGTGCCGTAAACCTGCACCGTCCATTCGTAGTCCTTGGAATCCTCTTTCCAAATGATGTTTCCGAGCACGGTATAAACAACGTAGATAACGATTCCCGGAATGAGCATGGTAATAATCAAACGCGGGTCGTGGAAAAAACGGTGGAATTCCTTTTTAATGAGCGCAAGCAGCTTCATACCTCTTCCCCCTTTACGCCGTGATAAATTTCAAAGAATTTTTCTTCCAAGGTACTGCCGCCGCAGATTTCTTCGAGCGTGCCGTCCGTAACCGATTTTCCGTCTATGATAATGCCCGCCCTGTCGCACAGCTTTTCCACGAGCGAGAAGATATGCGTGGAGAGAATGACGCTCTTGCCCATGGCTTTGAGCTCTAAAAGAAAGTCGGTTACAACCTTCGCCGTAATCACGTCCAATCCATTGGTGGGCTCGTCGAAGATGACGACTTCGGGATCGTGTACGATTGCAATGACAAGCGAAACCTTCTGCTTCATCCCCGTGGATAAATCCTTCACGCGCACCTGGGCAAAACGGTCGATTCCGAAGCGGGAAAACAGCTCCGCCTTGCGCGCCTTGAGCGTTTCCCGCTCCAAGCCGTGCATATTACCGAAAAAGTCGAAAAGGTAATCGGGCGTAAAAAAGCCTTCGAGTTTGAGCTCGCCCGTCATGAATCCGATTTTATCGCGTACCTTCTGCGGATTTTTTACGATAGATTCTCCGCAGATAATTGCGTCGCCCGCATCGGGTTTTATGAGCGTGGAGAGCATTCTCAGCGTGGTGGTTTTGCCCGCACCGTTGGGCCCGAGTAAGCCGTAAATTTCGCCGCGGCGCGCCGTGAACGAAAGTCCGTTTACTGCCGTCTTGCGCCTATCCCCCGTCTTTTCTATTTTTTGCTGTTTGCGGGAGAGCTCAAAGCTCTTCTTTAAGTTCTCCGCCCGTACGATAATCTCGTCCGAATTTTCCGCCATACTACTTGTCCTTATTCGTCTTTAATATTTCCATGAACACTTCGCTGGGTACTTCCACCGTGCCCACCTGCCGCATACGCTTCTTACCCTCTTTCTGCTTTTCGAGGAGCTTTTTCTTACGCGTAATGTCGCCGCCGTAGCACTTGGCGAGCACGTCCTTCCGCACCGCCTTCACCGTTTCGCGCGCAATAATTTTTCCGCCGATTGCGGCTTGTACGGGAATTTCAAAGAGTTGGCGGGGAATCGCCTCTTTCAGGTTTTCGCACAGCGTTCTGCCGCGCGAATAGGCGCGCTCCTCGTGCACGATGGTAGAGAGCGCGTCGCATACGTCGCCGTTCAATAGAATATCGAGCTTGACGAGCTTGCTCTTTTCATAGCCCGCCACCTCGTAATCGAAGCTCGCGTAGCCCTTCGTACGCGATTTCAATTCGTCGAAAAAGTCGTATACGATTTCGTTGAGGGGCAAGCGGTATTCGAGCTTCACGCGCCGCGCGTCGAGATAGGTCATATCCTTGAACACGCCGCGCTTATCCTGACACAAATCCATGATCTGCCCCAGGTAATCGGGCGGGGAATAGATTTCCGCTTTCACGATTGGCTCTTCCATGCTCTCGATATCCGAGGGCGGGGGCAGGTGCGAGGGGTTGTCCACGTAGAGCTCGCTTCCGTCCGTCTTGTGTACGAGATAGGAAACGGAAGGCGCGGTCGTAATAATATCGAGGTTAAACTCCCGCTCGATACGCTCCTGCACGATTTCCATATGCAGAAGCCCCAAAAACCCGCAGCGGAACCCGAAGCCGAGCGCAACCGAATTGTCTGGCTCAAAGATGAGCGAAGCGTCGTTGAGCTTGAGCTTTAATATCGCCTCTTTGAGGTCTAAAAATTTACTGCCGTCTAAGGGGTAAATTCCGCAGAACACGACGGGCTGAACCGCCTTGTAACCGGGGAGCGGCTCGGGCGCGGGACGCACGGCATTCGTCACCGTATCGCCCACCGCAACGTCCTGTATCGATTTAATGCTCGCCGCAATGTAGCCGACCTCGCCCGCAGAGAGGCTCTCCTTGGGCTGTAAGTGCGGAGCAAACGCGCCCACTTCGGTGACGTCGTAGGTACGCTCGGAGAGGAAGGTTTTAATCTTATCCCCCACCTTCACCGTGCCGTCCTTCACGCGGACGAACAAAATAACGCCCTTATAGTTATCGTAATAGCTATCGAAAATGAGCGCCTTCAAGGGCTCGTCCGTATCGCCGTCGGGCGGCGGAACAAGCTTTACAACCGCCTCTAAAATGTCGCGGATATTCGTACCTTCCTTTGCCGAAACGCAGGGTGCCTCGGCGGCGTCAAGCCCGATGACTTCTTCGATCTCCGCTTTGGTTTCGTCAATGCGTGCGGACTGCAAATCGATTTTATTGATAACGGGCACGATTTCGAGATTGTTCTCCAAGGCAAGATAGACGTTGGCAAGCGTCTGCGCCTCTACCCCCTGCGTGGCGTCCACCACCAAAATGGCGCCCTCGCACGCGGCTAAAGAGCGCGAAACCTCGTAGGTGAAGTCCACGTGACCGGGGGTATCGATTAAATTGAATTCGTACTCCGTACCGTCGAGTGCGGTATAGTACATTCTAACGGGCGCGAGCTTAATGGTAATGCCACGCTCCCGCTCGATATCCATGCTGTCGAGCAGCTGCTGTTCCATGTCGCGCTTACTTACCTGACCTGTGAGCTCCATAATGCGGTCGGCAATGGTGCTCTTGCCGTGGTCGATGTGCGCGATGATGCAGAAGTTTCTTAAATTCCGATTGGGTTTCGCCATAATTCGTTTTTCCTTTTCGCAAATAATTATAATAAACTTTCCGAAAATATGCAACCTCTATTGCAATTCTCTTTTCGATTTGCTAAAATATTCCCATGACGAAACCGACTTTTTTAACGCAAACCCCCATTGCACACCGCGGACTGCACGACGCGGCCAAGCCCGAAAACTCCCTTGCAGCATTCCGCGCGGCAATCGAACGCGGCTACGCAATCGAGACGGACGTGCGGCTTACAAAGGACAATCGGCTCGTCGTGTTTCATGACGATACGCTCACCCGCATGACGGGTATCACGCGGCGGGTGAACGAGCTTACGGCGGAAGAGCTTTCCAAAATTCCGCTTGCGGGCACGAATGAGCGCATTCCCCTCTTTTCCGAGTTCTTAAAAGAATTAGACGGCAAAGCGCCGCTTTTGCTTGAAATTAAAAACGAGTCGGGCGCGAATACCAAAGCGTTTATCGGGAAAATCTCCGAGGCGCTCGAAGGGTACGGCGGCGAATACGCCGTGCAGAGCTTCGTGCCCGCTTACGTGAAAGAGTTCAAGCGGCTGCGCCCCGAAATTCTGTGCGGCATTTTAGGCACTGCCGAAAGCAAGAAAGAAGACTTCGGCGGCTCTAGGATTTGGCGAATCAAGGCGCACGTTGTGAAGAATATGAGCTTTAATAAAAAGATAAAGCCCGATTTCATCAGTTATCATTTCACGGACTATCCGCAAAAGGCAACGGAGAAGTTCAAGGGAATCAAGCTCGCCTGGACGATCCGCTCCGCCGCCGACGAAAAAATTGCACGCAGGTATGCCGACAATATCATTTTTGAAAACTACCATCCTTAACGAAAAAAGCCGAACGCACGCGTTCGGCTTTGTATTTTGCAATTATAAATGATGCTTGTAATCGGTTCCCCAATCGGACATCGCGTCGAGAATGGGCTTTAACGATTTCCCGAGCTCGGTCAACGAATATTCCACGCGCGGCGGAACCTCCGCAAATACCTGCCTGTCAATGAGTCCGTCCTCTTCGAGTGCGCGAAGATTATCCGTCAAAACCTTCTTGCTGATAGCGGGAATCGATTTTATAAAATCGCCAAACCGCTGTTTCTCGTTATACACCAAGTTCCGAATAATGAGTATCTTCCACTTATTGCCAATTAACTGCACGGTCGTTGCAACGGGACATTCGGGTAATTCTTCTCTCGTCAGCATATCCTTCCCTACCTTTTCAAATATTATAACAAACCGCAAACGAAATGTCAATAGTTCAAAAAAGAAACAAAGTTACAAATTTATTAGCAGATAATTAAAAAGTAACGCTCTTGTATTTTTCTTTTCCCTTTGCTATACTGCAGGTGTAATCAAAGAGATTGCAAAAACAAATTTTTCGGAGGTAACGAGTATGAACAATTTTGAGAAAGTAAGCATTACGAACGAGGCGCGCAGCGAGCTTCACGACCTCATTCACCTGACGGGTGCGGAAATAAGCGTCAACACCTTGCCCCAAGGCGGGAGCGTACCCTTCGTACACGCGCATAAGCAGAATGAGGAAATCTACGCCATTCTTCAAGGTGAAGGAACAGCGGTGATAGACGGTGAAAAAGTCAGCTTAAAAGAAGGCGACTGGCTACGCATTGCTCCTGCGGCAAAAAGACAGTTCTTCGCTTCGGCGAAGAAGCCCTTGAAGTATATCTGCATTCAAGTGAAGGAAAATTCGCTCGAAGGCTATACCATGACGGACGCCATTGTATGAACGATAAGTTAGATTTTTTAATTGAACGATTGTGTGAAGAGCGGGACGAAATCGTACCCGCTCTTGACGCTGTCCAAAAACAAAGGCTGTTCCGTGCGCTTGTAAACGTGCGTATGCCCAAAGCGGCAAGCAAAGAGTTTTTGCAGGTTCAGGACGAATACTTGCAGGAAGTGTTACGGCAAAAAGGCATTACCGATATTGTCGACCTCACGCCCCTTTCGCCCGATTTATACCTTTGGCAAGGCGATATCACGACGCTGAAATGTGACGGAATCGTAAACGCCGCCAACTCGCAAATGCTCGGTTGTTTTTGTCCGAATCACGGCTGTATCGATAACGCAATTCACACCTTTGCAGGCGTTCAGCTACGGCAGGAATGTGCCGAAATCATGCAGGCGCAAGGCAAGGAAGAACCAACGGGGCAAGCGAAAATCACGCACGCTTATAACCTGCCGTGTCAATATATTTTGCATACCGTCGGCCCCGTCGTTTACGGCGGACTTACCGAAACGCACGAAAACCTGCTTGCCGACTGCTACCGTTCCTGTCTTACTCTTGCCGATCGAAACGGCTTAAACAGCATTGCGTTCTGCTGTATCTCTACGGGTGAATTTCATTTCCCGAACGAGCGGGCGGCGCAAATTGCCGTTCGTACGGTTACCGAATACAAGCGGCAGACGGGGAGCAAAATCAAAGTCATTTTTAACGTGTTTAAGGATTACGACTATGACATTTATGCAAGACTGCTTAAAGCTTAAAACGGCATTGGATCATGCGGAAGCCGTAGTAATCGGCGCAGGCGCGGGACTGTCCACCTCCGCTGGATTTACCTATTCCGGCGAGCGGTTCAAAGAATATTTCAGCGACTTTGAAGAGAGGTACGGCTTTCACGATATGTACTCGGGCGGCTTCTATCCTTACGAAACGCTTGAAGAGTTCTGGGCGTTTTGGTCGAGGAATATTCTCGTCAATCGCTTCGCCGATCCGCCAAAGTCCGTCTATCACGATTTATTGGAGCTCGTAAAGAATAAAGATTATTTCGTCATTACGACGAACGTCGACCATTGTTTTCAGAAAGCGGGATTCGATAAAAAGCGGCTGTTCTATACGCAGGGAGATTACGGTCTTTTGCAATGCTCCGTTCCTTGTCGCAATAAAACGTACGACAACGAAGAACCGATTCGCCGTATGACCGCCGAACAAAAGAATATGAAAATTCCCTCGGAGCTGATTCCGCGCTGCCCCGTATGCGGCAAGCCCATGACGATGAATTTGCGCTGCGACGACGCCTTCGTTCAGGACGAGGGTTGGGATTTAGCTTGCAGGCGGTACGAAGCATTCATAAAGTCCCATAAAAACAGTCGGATACTTTATTTAGAGCTTGGCGTCGGAGCAAATACGCCCGTTATCATCAAATATCCGTTTTGGCGGTTTACAAACGAGAACCTAAGCGCGGCTTACGCCTGCATTAACTTAGGCGAAGCAATCTGCCCGCCGCAAATAAAAAACCGCTCTATTATCATCAATGAAGATATCAGTAAAGTACTGAAAGAATTAACCGCATAAATATTTGCAATCCAAAAATAAAAGCACCCTAATTGGGTGCCTTTATTTTTGGAGCTTCTGACCGGACTTGCGCCTTTGGCGGCGCGCCCCGGTGCACACCCCACTGGGGTGTGCAGTTTGCGGCATACTCTTCGCCACCAAACCTATTTGCCCGCAAACCAATTGCTCCCGCAGTTGCCTCCACCCTCAAGTCCGCCCAAATTCGTTTCATAAAGAAATAACACCCCCCCAACAAGGGGGTGTTATTTCTTTGGAGCTTCTGGCCGGACTTGAACCGGCGACCTATTGATTACGAATCAATCGCTCTACCGACTGAGCCACAGAAGCATATTAAACTGTGTTTTTATTATAAAAAAATCGGCGGCAAAAATCAAGCGTTTTTGCGCTCTATTTTATATTTTTTTATTTTTCGGCACGAACATCTTCACGCGCCCCTTCAGCACCTCAATTTCGATATTCCCGCGGATTCCCTCTTCACCGTCGAAATCCCAGACGACGTCCTCCCCCGTTTCAATCTTCACGCTGTCGCCGAGTAAAAACTCCACGTCCTTTTTCTTGATGCGTGCGCCGAAAAACATGATTGCCGCAATGGACAAATATTTCCCCATGCGCTGGAAGAAGTTCGGCTTTTTCACCTGCTTGACGATGGCCACTTCCAATGCGCCGTCGCACATACTGCCCTCTTTATTGACGGGCATTCCCGCAACCATTCTGCCGTTCATGACGAACACCAGAACGCCGTGCGTATCCACTTCCTTCCCGCCGCAGGAGCAATGTACGGGAAAGATATCGAGCTTCATATTTTTCTTCAAGCCCTGAATGGCGTACGCGATCCAACCGAGCGCACGCTTGGACTTTTGCGGCGTATTATAGGTCACTTCCGTGAACGCACCCGCCGCCGCAATATACATGACGTAGTGCGCACCGTTCACGCGCATACAGTCTACGCCCTCGGTATAGCCGTCGAGAATGACTTTGAGCGCGCCCTTTATATTCCTCGGAATGCCGAGCGAATGCGCAATATCGTTGGTCGTGCCGCTCGGAATATAGCCTAGCGGAATTTCGCGGTCGCCTACCCCTTCCAAAACGTTGTTAAACGTACCGTCGCCGCCCGAAAAGAGAATGGTATCGTATTTATCCACACTCTCGCGCACGCGCTGCTTAAAATCGTGCGCGCTCTCCGTTTCAACGATATCTACCCGCTCGAATTTTTCTTCCAGCTTTTTGCGGATATAGGGAATCTTCTTTTTGATTTTTCCCTTGCCGCTATTCGGGTTGTAGAGGTATATGCAATCCATACTATTATTATAACGCTTTTCTTCCCGAATGACAAGCAATATTAAAAATAATCACCCGTATTTGAAATCGAAATGCAGAGCTGAACCTGTAAATAGCGCAAATCTTTTGCAAAGATAATGCCGTTTGCAATCTCTATCCCCTTACGCTCCGCAAGCAGAAGCGCGGTATTCCACTGCGAAAAACAGCGATCCGTATTCCCCTCCTGCAAGCCGTGGAGCGAGCTAACTACGCCGCGCACCGCCGCCCGCGCCTCCTCCTGCGAAATTGCCGTGCGCTCTAAATTATTTGCGGTATCGTATAAAATTTTCGCACAGGTATCCGCCGTTTCCGCATTCTCTATAATCCGCTCTTTATAGGAAGAGCTGTTCCCGCTTAACGTGAAATCGCTCGGTGCGCGTTTTACAATATGCGTTTCGATTCCTTTCCCTTCCATGCTGCGGCGGACGGACTCGGCCGAAACCTCCGAATAGTAGCACGCGATAACGACGCTCTGCTTTCCGCCCGTTTCGATTAAGTACCCCGCCCCGCCCGAAAGATACGTATTGCCGATGATTGCCGCGGCGGTGCTGTCTTCACAGTCGCGCACCAGAAGCCAGTATTTTTGCGGAAGCGTGACACGTGCATAGGCGCGCCCGCACCACCACACAATGCCTACGAATGCGCAGACGATTGCCGTAAACACGGCGAGAATGATAAAAAAGTGTTTCTTTGATCCGTGAAAAACGTTCATATTCCATTATATGAAACACCGTGCCTGTGAATGCGAAGAGGTGCGGCTAAAAATTTTTTGCAACTACTTGCAAATTCCATGGCGTTATGTTATACTTCAATCACCACACCATTTATATATTTCTTTGGCAAAGTGCACAATCTAGGCATTGTGTATCTCTTTATGCTTTGTCAAAGAAGATTGGTGTGGTAACGAATCTTGGAGATACCATGCGGTGTGTTTCCGATATTCGGAAACACACTTTTTTTATTCTACGGAGGAAACATAATGCTCGCGTGCACGAAGTGCGGCACGGAATTTGAAGGGAACTTTTGTCCCGAATGCGGAACTTCCAGCCAAAAAGAAAAAGCCTGCCCCCTTTGCGGCGTAACGCTCGGCGGCAGTGTAAAATTCTGTACAAACTGCGGTTACTTCTTCGGAAAGAAAGTAAAACCGAAGGCTTCTCCCCAAGAAAACAACGATGAAAAACAATGCGTTGTTTCTCCGCTCGTTTACAGTTTGAACGACGATAAGGCTTCCTACACCGTTGCGAAAATCGAAAGTGACTGCAAGGCTACGGAAATCGTAATTCCGAAAGAAGTCAACAATCTGCCCGTTACCGCAATCGGGCGTTACGCGTTTAAGGACTGCGACAGCCTGACGAGCGTTATCATTCCCGATACCGTTATTTCAATCGGCGACGGCGCATTTACGGGCTGCACGAGGCTGACGGACTTTACCCTTCCGAAGAGCGTCAGCTCCATCGGCAGCTACGCGTTCTATCATTGCGAAAGCCTGACAAGGCTTGCCGTTCCCGACGGCGTAACCGAATTAAAAAGCTGTGTGCTCGGCAGGTGCTCTAACCTCACGAGCGTCGTGATTCCAAACAGCGTAACCGAAATTAAAAGCTGCGCACTTAAAGATTGCAAAGCCTTGAAAAGCCTGATTATTCCGCACGGCGTCACCTCAATCGGGAGCTGTGCATTTGAAGGATGCGGCGGCTTGAAAAGCATTACCCTGCCAAGTAGCGTTACCTCAATCGGAAGCGGCGCATTCGGCAAATGCAAGAATCTTACTTGTATGATTATCCCAAATAGCGTTACCGAAATCAAAAGCTTTGCCTTTGACGGATGCGGGAACTTAGCGCATATCGGAATTACCTACCGCGGAACAAAATCGGAATGGAATGAAATTGTGAAAAGCGACGACTGGGCGGGAAGTACGGCTTACTGCGTGCACTGCATAGACGGAGATATTTCTTAAACGAAAAAGTCCCCGACTTAATATCGGGGGCTTTTTTTATTTCATTTTTCTTCTTAAAATATCGCCTTCCTGCAAGGGATAAGGACAATCGAACGTATACGCGCTCTGCACGAGCTTTGCATCCGTACACGACTCTCCCGCGCTGTCGCGCAATTTCTCCACCTTGAACGCTTTTCCGTGCTGCGCCGAGGGGGATAATATTTCAAGCGTATCGCCCTCGAAAAAGCGGTTCCGCATTTCGGCCTTCACCCTGCCGTTCTCATAGCCGAAAACGTTTGCAATGTATTCGTGCGTGCCGCGCGTTTGGGAATTTTCGCGCGATACCGTATCGTGATTCTCGCCGAATGCGTAAGCCGTGGTATAGGCGCGGTGCGCGCTTGCTTCCAGCTCTTTTGCAAGCTCTTCCGAATATCCGCCGTCGATAATTCTGCGGTAAGCGTTCACGACGGTAGCGAGGTAGTACTCGCTCTTCATGCGCCCCTCTATTTTGAAGGAACACACGCCCGCCGCGGCAAGATCTTCTAAATGCGCGCTCATATTCAAATCCTTGCTGTTCATGACGTAGGTGCCGCGCTCGTCGGACTCTAAGTCGTACCACTCGCCTTTTGCGCCCTCTCGGCTCTGCACACGGTAGTTCCAGCGGCATGCCTGCACGCATGCGCCGCGGTTGGACTCTCGGCCGTCGAGATAATCGGAAAGATAGCACCGCCCGCTGTACGAAATGCACATGGCGCCGTGCACGAACGCTTCGAGCTGCAAATCGGGGTTCGCCCCGTGGATTTCGGCAATCTCTTTTACGGAGAGCTCCCGCGCCACGACGACGCGCTCCGCGCCGAGCTCCTTCCACATTGCCGCAGCCTCTTTGTTCAGGGTATTCGCCTGCGTGGAGATATGCACGGGCAGCTTGGGCGCAACTCTTCTGCAAAGGCGCAGTACCCCTAAATCGGAAATGAGCACCGCGTCCGCACCGATTGCTTCAAGATAGCGGAAGTGCTTTTCGAGAGCGGTAAAATCGGTATTCTTTCCGAAAATATTCGCACAGATGTACACCTTTTTCCCGCGCTCGTGCGCGTACGTTACCGCCTCTACAAGCTCCTCGTCGGTAAAATTATCGGCAAAGGTTCTAAGAGAAAAACTCTTCCCGCCGAGATACACCGCGTCCGCACCGAAGTAGAACGCCGTTTTCAGTTTTTTCATGCTCCCCGCAGGAGCAAGTAATTCGGGTTTTTTCATTTCTTCACGCTCACAGCGAGCCCCTCTGCAATTTCAAGAATTTCCGTACTGAGTTCCTCGTCCGTTTCCAACAGCTTCAGATATTCGCGGATATGCTCTACGAGCATTCTGCGCTTTTTGGGCGGCTCGCCGCGCACCCAGCCGAACAAGAGTATATCGTCCGACAGGAGCACGCCGCCGCGACTCAACAGCCGTTTGCAATCGGGCAAGTACCTGCGGTACTGCACTTTGGGCCCGTCTAAAAATATCAAATCGTATTCGCCCTCTAACATGGGCAGAATTTCGCCCGCGTCGCCCTCGTGGAGCTTGACGCGCTCAGAGAGACCGAACAGGCGGAAATTTTCCCGCGCACGCGACGCTCTTGCACTATCGTACTCGATTGCGGTCAAATGCGCATCTGAACACAGGAGCATAGCGCACGAGGTAAGCCCCTCCGCCGCACCGATTTCGAGAATGCTTTGAGGGCGTCTCTTTTCAATTAAACTTAAAATATATTCGAGCGTTTCGTCTGCCGCCGTGGGATCGCGCACTTCCTTTGCTCTCTCCCGCAGCGCGAGAAGCCGTTCGTCTAAACCGTTCAATTTCATTTCTTTAATCCGTCTGCCACCGCAAACAAAAGCTCCTGCAAGAATGCCTTGTCGTAGTTTTCTACTCGCAGCATGGGCTTTGCGCCGACGTAGGGAAGCTCGTAGCGCGCATTGGGCAAGAGCTCCTGCGCCTTAGGCACGGGCTTTATTAAAAGGCGGTTATCGTAAATTCCGCCCACCACCTTTTCACGGCAATACAAAACGTACTCGCCCATCATGGGGCGAATACGCACTTCAAATAAACCGTCTATCAAAGTTTGAACGAATTGTTTTTCCGTGGCCATAAGTTTTATTTTTTACGAATTAAATTCACGGCGTTCAAGATTGCCGCATACACGAGATACAAGCCCAAGCCCGCAAGTCCGAAAAAGCAGACGGTGTAAGGCTCGCTCATCATGACTTCCCGCACGGTACGTACGCCGAGCTCCGTATACATGGCAGGGAAGAACCCCACCGTGAACACCACGAAGATGAGTGCGAACAAAACGGGAATGACGACGTTATTGCACCATTTGCTGTTGTGCCCCAATACGCCGCAAAAGGCCATCAGCCCGCCCAGCATAAAGAACACGCCCAAAAACAAGGGCATACGCTCATCTACCAAGAAGTGAAGCACGGTGACGGCAACGCCCGCACCAAGAGCAAACAGCGCCATTATAAGCCCGCCGATCGTATCCTTGTTCAGCCAATCGGGGCGTCTTCTGATTCTCGGCTCTTTCTTCGACGGCGTACCCGTATCGTAAGGCAAAACGGGACAGGGAAGCAACTTTTTGATTTTATCAATCGAAAAACTTCTTGCGGGAATCGTGCAATTTTTCAGATTCCCTTTCATATAGAATATCAAGCAATAATCCTTGCCGTAACGTATATACTCCACCCTCGTTAAGCGGGAAAAGGGAATATGAAAATTTCCGTCTAACCTGACGATGCGCACGCTGTCGGAATAAATATACAGCTCGTCGTCTAACGCCGATTGTTTCAGCTCGGGCGGAGTTTCCCGCTCTTCAACACCCTGCTTGGAATCGGTATGGAAAACCTTACCCAAAAACTTTGACCAAAGTCCGAACGCCGTGATAATGAAAATGAAACTTTCAATTAAAACGGCAACGGAAACGTATGCAGTCTTTGCAATGAGCATCTCATTCCCGCTTTTGATATTTTCCACAAGAACGTAAGCGTACAGCCCTACGACAAGCGCAACGAGCGCAAGAAAATAGACGCGGGAAAAAATGACGGCAGCTTTCTTCTTTTCCTTTTCTCCGTTGTATTCGGGAACGGGGCGTTTTTTAACGGAGGAGAATAAAATCTCCTTCCCCTCTGCGTCAAGCTCTGTATCTTCTGTTTTCATGTTTTATAATTCTTGTACGATTGGAATTATCATGGGCGACTGCTTGGTCTTTTTGAAGAGATAGCTCCGCATCGCGCGGCGTACGGCGTTTTTGATTTCGCCCGCCGAGCCCTGCGTGGTTTCCACCGCCTTCTCAACGACTTCCTGCAAATCGCGCATATAATCGTGCTCGTCGGAGAGCACAAAGCCGCGGCTCTCGATAACGGGCTCGCTGAGCATGACGCCGTTCGATACCGCAATGCTCACGATAAACACGCCCTCGCCAGACATGGTGAGTCTATCCTTCAAAACCTCGCTCGTGCCGTAGTCCTCGAAGCCTGCGCCGTCAATGAGCCTTGCGCCCGCGGGGAAGCTTTCGCCCTGCTTTAAGCTATCGTCCGTGACTTCCACGCACACGCCGATATCGGGAATGAAGGTCTGCGCGGGCTTCATGCCGAGCTCCTGCGCAAGCAAAACGTGGCGTTTCAAGTGGCGGTATTCGCCGTGCACGGGAATAAAGAATTTGGGCTTTAACAGGGAGTGCATCATTTTATGCTCTTCCTGACAAGCGTGTCCCGAAACGTGGATTTTCTCCAAGCTCTCGTAAACGACGTTCGCGCCCTTTTTATAGAGGTTGTTTATCACGCGGTAAATGGCGTGCTCGTTTCCGGGGATAGGGCTTGCGGAAATGATAATCGTATCGTTCGCGTCAATCGTTACCTTGTTGAACTCGCCCGCCGCCATACGCGTGAGCGCGCTCATCGGCTCGCCCTGCGAACCCGTGGAAACGATTACGATTTCCCGATCGAAATAATTCTTCGCCTTTTCAACGTCGATAAGCACGCCCTCGGGAACGGTGATTTCGCCGATCTTTGCCGCCGCCTCCACCACGTTAAACATACTCCGCCCCGAAAGCGCGACCTTTCTTCTATACTTCACCGCAATGTCTATAATCTGCTGCAAGCGGTGCACGTTGGAAGCAAAGGTTGCAATAATCAGCCGCCGCTCGGCGTTTTCCGCAAACAGGTGCTCGAGTGTCGTGCCGACCACCTTTTCGCTCATGGTATAGCCGGGGCGTTCGATATTTGTGGATTCGCCGAGGTAGAGCAAAATACCTTTCTTACCGTATTCGGCAATCTCCGCCAAATCAATGGGCGAGCCCGCAACGGGCGTCAAGTCGATTTTGAAATCTCCGCTGTGGAAGATGATGCCGTAGGGCGTTTCGATAGCTAAGGCAAGCGCGCCCGCAATCGAGTGGTTCACGTTCACGAAGTTTACCGTGAACACGCCCGCTTTCACCTTATCCTTGGGCTTTACGGTGCGCTCGGTTACGTTGTTCATGCGGTGCTCGCGCAGCTTGTTATCGACGAGCGCCAGCGTGAGCTTGGTGCCGTAGACGGGTGCGGAAATCTCTTTGAGGAGATACGGCACGCCGCCGATATGGTCCTCGTGTCCGTGCGTTAAGAAAATGCCGCGCACCTTGTGCTTGTTTGCAACCAAATAGGAAATATCGGGGAATACCAAATCGATTCCCGGCATTTCCTCAGTGGGGAAAATAATGCCCGCGTCGATAATGATAATATCGTTCCCGTATTCGATGGCGGTCATGTTCTTGCCGATTTCCCCGACGCCGCCGAAGAATAATACCTTTACGGGCTTTTTCTTTTTTCCCCGCTGCTCTGCACGGTTTTCCCTTGCTTGTTTTTGGGGCCTGTTTGCGGGCTGCTTGTTGCTTTGTTCCCGCTTCTTCTCCCCTTGTCCCTTTGCCGCAAACGAACCGTTTGCAGGCGGTACGAATTTGGTACCCTTGCCCTTTGCCTTGGAGCGGCGGTGCGGCTTCAAGCCTGCCTCCTCCATTGCCTCGGGAGTGCGCATGGCTCCGAGGTCTTTGGGCGCGTTCGGATGCTTATCCTTTCCGGATTTGTTCGTCTGACGATTGTACGCTTCCAAGCCGTTTAGAATGGCAAGCTCGATGGCGTCCTTCGTTTTCTCCTCCGTTCGTCCGTGTTTTTGATCCTTCTCCAAAAAAAACTCCTTCCGCCCATTCGCCTAACAACAAAGTGAGAGAGCCGATAAATTCAGCTCTCTTCTTTGCGTTTGAGATGGGACTTTTCAATTCAAATTAAAAATTCATATCTGACTTGGAAACGACTGCCGTTTTAATCAGTCCTTCCGCAAGCAGTTCACTCTCTCTGCGGTACGCATACTTTTTCGCGTAATCAACCTTTTCGCGGTCTTCCTTAACCGCACCCTGTACTTCCATCAGAAGCTCCACAAGGCGAAGCGCACGCTTGAGCGTTACAACGCTCTTGACCTTCACGAGCATGGGCGTCTTTTCATACATCTTGTTATCGCCCGCGAATTTCTGGTGGTATACGGTCTCGGGGAACTCTTCGGGGTTGAGCGCAACGTACAGACACAGCGTCTTGCCGCGGATCGCGATTTTCGCAATCGTTTCGCGCTCGAACGTGAAGCGGTCGTTCGACCAGTTGATTTGCGAACGCGTCTTGGAATAACCCAAAATCGTGTTCTTGATTTCGCTGTAATATTCTTTGATGTCCTCTTCGCTCTCGATGAGCTTCGCCGTAAAGCTGCGCTTTACACGCGTTACGAGCTCGGGCTCTGCGGGCGCGGGAAGGACGACCTTCTTGCCGGGTTTGCGAACGGGTTCTTTCTTCTTTGCCGTAGCGGAAGTAATTGCATACTCATCCGCCGCCTTGGGCTCTTCAACCGGCTCCTCCTGTGCTACCACAACGGGCGCATAGTCCTTGAGGATTTCTTCTACCTTTTCGGCAAATTTATCAATATCGGAATCTTCAAGCTTCGTAATCTCCTCGATACGCGCCATCAAGGCTTCGTAGTCGGGCGTTGACTGCGACAATTCCGTCACACGCGAAGCAAGCTCTTCGTAGTCGGGCTGGCCCGTCTTTACAAGCTCCGCAACGCGGCTTGCAATCCGCTCGTAGTCGATTTCCTCGGGCGCCTCGGGCTGCTCACTGAGGAGCTCCTCCTCTTCGTCTTCATCCTCGGGTTTTACGAGTTCCGCAAGTCTTGCGGCAAGCTGTTCGTAATCGGGCTCCTCGGTCTTGGTCATTTCCGCAACCTTCGCCGCGAGGTGCTCGTAGTCAAGTTCCTCGGGCTTTGCAAGCTCGGCAACCTTTACGGCAAGCTGGTCGTAGTCAAGCTCTTCCGTCTTGGTGAGCTCGGCAACCTTTGCAGCAAGCTGATCGTAATCGATATCTTCGGGCTTCGCAAGCTCTGCCACTCTCAACGCAAGCTGCTCGTAGTCAAGCTCTTCCGTTCTGGTGAGCTCGGCAACCTTTGCCGCAAGCTGATCGTAGTCAATATCTTCCGTCTTAGTAAGCTCGGCAACCTTTGCCGCAAGCTGATCGTAATCGATATCTTCGGGCTTCGCAAGCTCTGCTACTCTCAACGCAAGCTGATCGTAGTCGAGCTCTTCCGCCTTAGTAAGCTCGGCAACCTTTGCAGCGAGCTGGTCGTAATCGATGTCTTCGGGCTTTGCAAGCTCTGCCACTCTCAACGCAAGCTGCTCGTAGTCAAGCTCTTCCGTTCTGGTGAGCTCGGCAACCTTTGCAGCAAGCTGATCGTAGTCAATGTCTTCGGGTTTCGTGAGCTCAGCCACCTTTACGGCAAGCTGGTCGTAGTCGATATCTTCGGGTTTCGTGAGTTCCGCTACCTTTACGGCAAGCTGATCGTAGTCGATTTCGCCGGGTGCGGCAAGCTCTGCTACTCTTTGTGCGAGCTCCTCGTAGTCGATCTCCTCGGGTTTTGCAAGCTCCGCTACTCTTTGCGCAAGCTCCTCGTAGTCGATCTCCTCGGGTTTTGCAAGTTCCGCTACTCTTTGCGCGAGCTCCTCGTAGTCGATTTCCTCGGGCTTTGCAAGCTCCGCTACCTTCGCGGCAAGCTCCTCGTAGTCGATATCTTCGGGTCTTGCAAGCTCTGCCACTTTCACGGCAAGCTGTTCGTAATCGATTTCTTCGTGCGTGGTAAACTCCGCAACGCGAACGGCAATTTGATCGTAGTCGATTTCTTCGGGTTTTGCAATCTCGGCAACGCGCTCGGAAATCTGTTCCAAATCGAGCCCTTCCGCTTTCAGAAGCTCCACAACTTTAGCGGCGATGCGGTCGTAATCAAGCTGTTGCACGACCGCGCTCGTAATACGGGAGAGTCCCTCTCCGCTGACCGTAACCTCGAATTCGTTTTCGAGAACGTTGGAAACCTTTTCTGCAATTAAATCGTAATCGGTAAGCGGAATGACTTCGGCGAGCTTATCGGCAAGCGCGTTTTCATCCTGCTGGGGAATGGCGGCAACCACCTTGTCCACAAACAGGTTCTCGTCCTGCTGGGGAAGCGCTTCCACCACTTTATCTGCAATCGTATCGTAGTCGGTTTCAGGCAGCATGCTTGCAATCTTCTCGGCAAGAAGGTTGTAGTCGAAGGTCTCGTCCGAGAATACGGCGGGAACGTGAACCTCTTGCACGGGCCGTTGAACCGTTTCCTGAACGGGCTCTTCTACGCTGCGCTGTTCCACCGTAATGAAGGAAGGCACCTGCTGGGGAACTAGCTGGATTGCCTGCATGAGGTCTTTGCCCATCTGCTCGATTTTCGCATTGAGCTGCTCATAAATGGATTTACCCAATTTATCCACGTAGTCGGTGACGGCGGACACAATGTCTTCGCAGCGTTCGTTTAACGCCGTAGCCATCGCCTCTTGTGCGGAAGCGCGCTCGCTCTTACTGTAATCGTAAATTGCGCTGTTTTGCTGGGAAAGATAGCGAAGCTCCGCGAGCATACTTTCGACGCCCTGACGGAAGTTTTCCGTAATCGCTTCCGATGCAGATACCTGCTGTTCGCCCGAATTTTGCAGCTCTTTGTCGATCGACTGCTTTAATTCGTCGATCTTGCTTGCAACTCCTTTATACATTCCTTCGAGCATGACCGTCTGGCGCTCTTCAAAACTTTCTGCCATAGTGCTACCTCACAAGTAAACAAAATAATATTTCTATACGCAAGTATTTTACACCAAAATTAGAAAAAAGTAAATACTTTTCGTGTACTTTTCTCAGATAGTGACAAGAATTTTTTGCTAATTCAGTGTAAATGATAAAAATCCGGAATGTTTCCCGAACCGTTTACAAAATTTACCGTGTGCGAATCACACGCGAAATATACGGCGTTGAAAAAAAGCGGCACGTTTCTTCCCGTGCCGCTTTTTTCTATTTCAAGCCTGTTTGATTTATTCTTTATACGTTCTTGCCCATCTCGTAGGCCTTTTCGGGGAATGCGGTATCATTAATTTCCCCCTTCTCGGTGACGCCGATTCCGCGGATCACGCCCTTCAATTTCACGCCGTCAAAGCAGTCGATCCAGCCCTGAATATCTTTCACCGCGCCGTCCATGGCGTGTTCGTCGTCCTCCGCCGCCGTCGCAAGCAGATAAACATCCTTGAATTTGTTTTCGCGAACGTAAAGCGGATTCAACCTGTCGAGCAAGGTTTTGAGCTGTCCGCAGACCGCATAATAGTAAACGGGTGTTGCGAATACGAGCACGTCCGCGTGTTGGAAGCTTTCGTAAAGCGCGTTCATGCCGTCGTTCAATACGCATTTATCGTGCGAATTGCAGTACATACAGCCCGTGCAGAATTTGAGTCCGATATCGCGCACGGCAACGGTTTTCACTTCGTTTCCTGCGGACAAAGCCCCCTCTGCAAACTTCCGCGCTAAAATTTCCGAGTTGCCGTTCTGCCTCGGCGAGCTTGTTACTACGATAATTTTTTTCATTTGATTTCCTCCGTTATCTTATAAAATTCGTTTTAATTGATTTTACCGTCTGCGGCACGGGAATACCCGATTTCTTCCCCGCTTCGATACATTTCAATATCCAAGCCATATTCGCACCGATATTCCGCATCGTCTCCATGCCCTCTAAATCTTGTTTGACTTGTTCGGGCGTATTGCCGTGTACCATGTTCCAATAGGTAGAAGAGATAACGGGCATTTGATTGATTGTCAAATGCTTTGAAATCGTATCGAGCGTAGCCGTCGTACCTGCCCTTCTTGCGGACGCGATAACGGCGGCAGGCTTATGCGCGAAGTGTTTTCCGCCTGCATAGAACAGCCGGTCCATGACCGATAAAATCCGTCCCGACGGATGGGCGTAATACACGGGTGTGCCGAATACGAACCCGTCTGCCGATTTCGCTTTTTCAATCCATTCGTTCGCGCAGTCTTCCGTGAATACGCATTTATCTTTCCCCGCACAACCGCCGCAGCCGATACAGTCCTGCACGGGCCTGTTGCCGATTTGCAAAATTTCCGTTTCTATTCCCTGTGCGCCCAGCACGCCTGCAATTTCCGAAAGAGCGGTAAACGTACAACCGTTCGCCCTCGGGCTTCCGTTAAAAAGTAAAACCTTCATGTTACACCCCTTTTATTTGAACTACATTGTTTGCATACCGCTATTATAACGCTCATTGCATTTATCTGTCAATATAAAAAAAGATTTGGTTTCCCAAATCTTTTTTCCGAAAATTATTTCGCCGCGCTGAGGATTGCCATCGCGATTCCCCAGCAAATCAAAATGGTAGCCGCAAAGCAAGCGAGGAAGACGAGCACCTTCAAAACGGGCTTCCTAACGAGGCGCATACCGAACAAGCTGAGAACGAAAAACAGTCCCGCAATGCCGCCGCCGATTGCACCCCCGACGAGCGGGAGAAGTTTCACGAGCGCGGGAACGTTGCCCCACACCAAAATAAAAACGAAAATAAACGCGGACAAAACGTATTCGTACCATTTTGCTTTTTCGCAAACGGGGAAAGCCTCGTCCCCGATATACAGCGTAACCCCGCTCATGACGTTCCCTTTTGCTTCCACGGGGTACATGGTTTCGCCGTCCATATACTCAAACGTCTTCTTCCCCGTTTTATTGAGCGGTACGCCGCCGATGGATACTTCCGCGTTGCCCGTCCAGAAGCTTTCCCGATATTTGATTTCGCCGTACTTTTCGTGTTGAATGATTTTTTGCATATTCCCCTCCTTGGCTATATTCTACCATTGAGTACCCCCCCCCTGTCAAGAGGAAATCTGAAAAAATCCATATATTTTATAATTTTTTACGCACCAAATTTCTGTCTTCCAAACGGCGGGAATTATAAATGACGCCCGAAGTAAAGCAAATCATCATCCAATACACCCAAAGCAGAAATACGATAACGAGCGAGAGCGCGCCGTAGAGCCGCTCCTGATTGGTAAAGCTGAGATAGACGGAAAACGCCGCGGACGCAACGAGCCAGGCGATAGCGGTATATAGACTGCCGAGTACCGTGTCGTTGGGGCTGATTCGGAAGGGACAGACGTAACTGTTCAATCCCCACGCAACAAAGAACCCGAAGACGAACACGAGGGAATAGACGACGGGATAATAGACGTAAAGCGGAAAGCTGCGCAAAAAAAGATTTGCGCCGAGAATCACCGCGCCGACGAACACGAAGAACACCATGAGCAGTAGCGTGAGAATGACGGCGGAAACGCGCACCTTCCAGCCGTGATTCCCGCTGTAGGAATAGATAATCTCTCCGCTTCGGCGCAGGTGATAGAAAAATCCCGTGCTTGACCAAAGCGTAGTTACAAGAAAGAGAATGCCCGCGCCTGCCGTTGCGCCCTCGGCGTTGCTTTGGAAAAAAACGATCAAGTCTTTTGCCCAATCGAACAATTCCAGTTCAAGTAGCTGCTGAATGATCATTCCGCTTTGGCTGAACAGCAACGAAACCCAGAACAAAAAGGGCACGAGCGACATAATGAGAAAGAACACGAGCGTGCCCGCAATCGTGGTATATTTATTTTCGGCAAGTACGCCGTAGGCTCCCCTGCCCTTGTTCCAAACTCTGACGATAAAGTTTTCGCGTTTCGCCTTTTCCATACAATAAAAGTATGCGCATTCCAACCGTACCCATACCATGTGGAAACACCGCTTTTAAGAAGCAAGCAGAACGCAGTAATGCGCCGCATATTGAAAGCGGCATAAAAAAAGCACAGCCGAAGCTGTGCTCTTTTTTGTTGTTATAAATTATTTCGCAAGAATCTTGGAAACAACGCCGGAACCAACCGTTCTGCCGCCTTCACGGATAGCGAAACGAAGTCCTTCCTCGATAGCGACGGGCTTAATAAGCTCGACGGTAAGGGTGACGTGGTCACCGGGCATAACCATTTCTACGCCTGCGGGAAGCTCGATGGAACCCGTAACGTCGGTCGTTCTGATGAAGAACTGAGGACGATAGTGGTTGAAGAATGCGGTGTGACGGCCGCCTTCATCCTTGGTCAAAACGTAAACCTGAGCCTCGAATTTCATAGCGGTGGGAACCGTACCGGGTTTTGCGATAACCTGTCCTTTCTCGATATCCGTTCTGTTGATACCGCGAAGAAGCGCACCAACGTTATCACCTGCCATAGCCTCGTCAAGCTGCTTGTGGAACATTTCCAAACCGGTAATGGTCGTGGTCTTGGGCTTATCGATAAGGCCGATAATTTCAGCGGGTTCACCAACGTGAGCAACACCTCTCTCTACACGGCCCGTAGCAACGGTACCGCGGCCGGAGATGGTGAATACGTCCTCGACGGGAAGGAGGAAAGGCTTCTTGTCGTCGCGCTCGGGCGTAGGGATATACTTGTCGATGGTGTCCATGAGCTCGAGAATGCACTGGCATTCGGGAGCAGCGAGAACGTCTGCATCAGCAGCGCCGCTTGCAGCTTTTTCAAGCGCTTTGAGAGCGGAACCTTTGATGATGGGAATGTCGTCGCCGGGGAATTCGTAGGAGCTGAGGAGCTCTCTGATTTCCATTTCAACGAGTTCGAGGAGTTCGGGATCGTCGAGCTGGTCGCACTTGTTGAGGAATACGACGATATAAGGAACGCCTACCTGACGAGCGAGCAGGATGTGCTCACGGGTCTGGGGCATGGGGCCGTCGGTTGCAGCAACAACGAGTACTGCGCCGTCCATCTGAGCAGCGCCCGTAATCATGTTCTTAACGTAGTCTGCGTGTCCCGGGCAGTCAACGTGAGCATAGTGACGGGTGGGCGTCTCATACTCAACGTGTGCGGTGTTAATTGTAATACCGCGTGCTTTCTCTTCAGGTGCCTTATCGATTTCGTCGTAACGCATCTTCTGAGCCTGACCTTTGCAAGCCATAACCATGGTGATAGCTGCGGTCAAAGTGGTTTTACCGTGGTCAACGTGACCGATGGTACCGATGTTAACGTGGGGCTTTGTTCTGTCGAATTTTGCCTTTGCCATTTTGAGTAATCCTCCGATAATTTTTTTTATTTTTTGATAACTTTTTTCCGATTTTTCATCGGAAGCGCAGCTATCTATCAAACGAATGATACGAAGCTTAACGCTTTGTTTCTAACATTATAACCGAAACGGAAAAATATTGCAAGGTTTTGCAACGTGTTTTTTTGCAATTTTTTCCAATTTTCTGTCACGCGTTCGGTTTACGCGTTTTTACGGGCACGGCTCGTAATAATCTTTTCAGATACGCTCTTGGGAACTTCGGAATAGTGGTCGAACTGCATGGTGAACTGACCTCTGCCCTGCGTACGCGAACGCAAATCGGTCGCATAACCGAACATTTCCGAAAGCGGAACTTCTGCGTCGATGACCTTCGCACCGCCCCGATCGTCCGTTCCGACGATGGTGCCGCGGCGGCCCGAAACGTTACCCATCAAATCACCGAAGTAATCTTCGGGAGTGATGATCTGAACCTTCATGATGGGCTCGAGAAGCACGACGTTTGCGCGCTCCAAACCGTCTTTAAGTCCGAGCGAGCCTGCAATCTTGAACGCCATTTCCGAGGAGTCGACTTCGTGGTAGCTTCCGTCGTAAACCTGAACCTTGAAGTCTACGAGCTCGTAGCCTGCAAGATAACCGTTCTTCGCCGCTTCCTGAATACCCTTGTCGATTGCGGGGATATATTCCTTGGGGATAGAACCGCCGACCGTCAAATCTTCAAACGCGTAGCCTGCGCCGGGTTCCTGAGGAATGAGGTGCAGTTTGCAGTGACCGTACTGACCTTTACCGCCCGACTGACGCTTGTACATACCCTCTGCGTCAACCGCCTTGCGGAAGGTTTCGCGGTAAGCAACCTGAGGTGCGCCGACGTTTGCTTCTACGTGGAATTCACGAAGCAGACGGTCTACGATAATGTCGAGGTGCAGCTCGCCCATGCCGGCGATAATCGTCTGACCCGTTTCCTGATCAGTGTACGTCTTGAACGTGGGATCCTCTTCCGCGAGCTTGATGAGCGCCATGGTCATCTTTTCCTGACCCGCTTTCGTCTTGGGCTCCAAGGAGAGCTGAATAACGGGTTCGGGGAATTCCATCTTCTCGAGGACGATGGGGTGTTTCTCGTCGCAGAGCGTGTCGCCTGTCGTGGTGTTTTTAAGACCTACGATTGCGCAGATGTCGCCCGAATAAATCATGTCGATATCCTTGCGTTCGTTGGAGTGCATTTGAACGAGACGGCCTACGCGCTCCTTCTTCTCTTTGGTAGAGTTATAAGCGTAGGAACCTGCTTCGAGTTTACCCGAATAGCAGCGGAAGTACGCAAGCGAGCCGACGAACGGGTCGGTTGCGATTTTGAACGCTAAGCCGGAGAAATATTCTTCGTCCGAAGTCTTTCTCTCCTCTTCCGCGCCCGTATCGGGGTTGGTACCCTTAACGCTTGCAACGTCAAGCGGGCTGGGAAGGAAACGGATCACCGCGTCCAAAAGGAACTGAACGCCCTTGTTCTTATAGGAAGAACCGCAGAGCATGGGAATTGCTTCCGATCTCAAGCAGCGCTCGCGGAGTCCTGCGATAATTTCCTCTTCGGTCAAATCGCCTGCCTCGAAGAATTTTTCCATGAGTTCGTCGTTTGCGGAAGCAGCTTCCTCAACGAGCTTGGCTCTGTATTCGTCTGCGAGGGCCTTCATGTCGGCGGGAATGGGTTCCTTGCGGAAATCCTTTCCCAAATCGTCGTAGTAAACCTCAGCTTCCATTTTGATGAGGTCGATAATCCCGCGGAAGTTCTCTTCCTTACCGATGGGAAGTTCAACGGGAACGGGATTTGCGCCGAGTCTTTCGCGGATCATTTTCTCTACGCGGAAGAAGTCTGCGCCGTTGATATCCATTTTGTTGACGTATGCGATACGGGGAACCTTGTAGGTTTCCGCCTGACGCCAAACCGTTTCGGACTGGGGTTCTACGCCGCCCTTCGCGCAGAAGGTGGCAACCGCGCCGTCGAGTACGCGGAGCGAACGTTCAACCTCTACGGTGAAGTCAACGTGTCCCGGCGTATCGATGATGTTGAAACGGTGGTTCTTCCAGATACAGGTGGTAGCTGCGGACGTAATCGTAATACCGCGCTCCTGCTCCTGAACCATCCAGTCCATCGTAGCGGCACCCTCGTGCACTTCGCCGAGCTTGTGCGTCTTACCCGTATAGAATAAGATACGCTCGGTCGTGGTGGTTTTTCCGGCGTCGATGTGCGCCATGATACCGAAGTTTCTCGTATGAGCTAAATCGTATTCTCTTGCCATAACTTATTCCGCTCAGAATCTGAAGTGCGCGAACGCCTTGTTCGCTTCCGCCATTCTGTGCGTATCCTCCTTCTTTTTCACCGAGCCGCCCGTGTTGTTATAAGCATCCATGAGCTCTGCGGCGAGCTTTTTGCTCATCTCGCGCTCGCTGCGCTTTCTCGTGTTAATGACGAGCCAGCGGATGGCAAGCGTCTGACGGCGTTCGGGACGGATTTCGACGGGCACCTGATAGTTTGCACCGCCGACACGTCTTGCTTTGACTTCGACCATAGGCGTAATGTTACCAAGCGCCTGTTTGAAGATCTCCATCGGGTCCATATTCATTTTTTCTCCCATATACGCAAATGCATCGTAAACGATCTTTTGCGCAACGCTCTTCTCGCCGTCAAGCATGATTTGGTTGATAAGCTTGGTTACAACCTTGCTGCCGTACATAGGATCGGGCAGAACGTCTCTCTTGGGAACTTTCCCTCTTCTGGGCATATTAAGAATCCTCCTTTTTAGTTTTGCGGACTTTTTCCGCGAGGGCTTTCCTTTATGAAAGCCACCCTTCAATAAAGCTATTGCACACCTTATATTAAGGTAGCAAACCTTCTCTCCCTTGCGGGGGATACTGCCTACTTCTTCGGGTAATATTCCGAAATAAGTAGTGGGACTAATTCACGAAACGTTTTGTGAATTACTTAGGGCGTTTTGCGCCGTACTTGCTGCGGGACTGTTTCCGCTTAGCAACGCCTGCCGTATCGAGTGCGCCGCGAATGATGTGGTAACGCACGCCGGGCAGATCCTTAACTCTTCCGCCGCGAATGAGCACGGAGCTGTGCTCCTGCAAGTTGTGACCTTCACCGGGAATGTACACCGTACCTTCCTGCTTGTTGGTCAAACGAACTCTCGCGATTTTCCGAAGAGCCGAGTTAGGCTTCTTGGGGGAAGTCGTCGTAACCGAAAGGCAAACGCCGCGCTTTTGGGGGCATCTATCGAGAATGGGGCTCTTCGATTTGAAAGCTTCCTTTTCTCTGCCTTTCTTAATGAGTTGGTTGATCGTAGGCATCTTGTTTCCTCCTTGTTCTTATTCCGGAATATTCTCAAAGCCGCAAAACGGCTGAAAGAAGCTCGTCCTTGCCGTAAAAGTTTTTTTGCGCACGAAAAAATGCGCCCTTTTACAGACAAAGAATATTCTACCAAACGCCCCGTTTTTTGTCAAATGAATTTCAATAATATTTTTATAAAAAATCAAAGAAATTCTACGCGGTGAGTATTGACAAATTTTTCAAAAAGTTTTATGATATTGGAAGAATTTTCATATAAAAGGAGTTATAAATCCATGAACAAACTGACCGTAAAAGACCTCAAAGACTTAAAGGGCAAACGGGTACTCGTCCGCTGCGATTTCAACGTTCCCATGAAGGACGGCGCAATCACCGACGAAAACCGTATTATCGGCGCGCTTCCCACCATCAAATACTTAATGGAGCACGGCGCAAAGATTACCCTCTGCTCGCATATGGGCAAACCCCACTCCATTTTCTCGGACGAGGTAAAGCTCAACAAAAAGGATAAGAAAAAGGTAGAAGCAGGCGAAACGACTGCCGAAGCTATCATTGAAAAGGCAAAGAAGGACGAGCCGAAAAAGCTCACCCTCGCTCCCGTTGCAAAACGCCTCAACGAGCTGCTCGGAAACAAAGTAACCTTTGCAACCGACGTTATCGGCAAAGACGCGCAGGCAAAAGTTGCGGCTTGCAAAGAGGGCGAATGCGTACTTCTTGAAAACCTCCGCTTCCATTGGGAAGAAGAGAAGAAGGAAGAAGAATTCTGCAAGAAGCTCGCTTCCTACTGCGATATCTACGTAAACGACGCGTTCGGCACGGCGCACCGCTCCCACGCTTCCACAGCGGCAATCGTGGAATACGGCCTTGTGAAAACCGCCGTATGCGGCTTCCTCATTGAGAAAGAGCTCACCGTGATGGCAGATTCGCTCGACCACCCCACCCACCCCTTCGTTGCAATCTTAGGCGGTGCAAAGGTTGCGGATAAGCTCAACGTTATTTCTAACCTGCTTGAAAAATGCGATACGCTGATTATCGGCGGCGGCATGGCCTACACTTTCCTCAAAGCACAGGGCGGCAGCGTTGGCACCTCGCTCGTGGACGACGAGAAAATCGACTACTGCAAGGAAATGATTGCAAAGGCAAAAGCAATGGGCAAAGAGTTGCTTCTTCCCGTAGACACGGTAATCACGAAGGACTTCCCCGATCCCATCGACGCGCCCGTAACCGTAAAGACGGTTCCCTCCAATTCCATTCCCGCAGATATGATGGGACTCGATATCGGCGAAAAGACGAGAAAGCTCTATGCGGATAAAATCAAGAGCGCAAAGACGGTTATCTGGAACGGCCCCATGGGTGTGTTTGAGAACCCCACCCTTGCGGCTGGTACCATTGCGGTAGCGCAGGCACTTGCAGATGCGAAGGGCGCAACGACGATCGTCGGCGGCGGCGACTCTGCGGCGGCTTGCACGCAGCTCGGCTTTGCAGATAAGATTACCCACATTTCGACGGGCGGCGGCGCTTCCCTCGAGCTCTTCGAGGGCAAGGTACTTCCCGGTATCGCCTGCCTCAACGAAAAATAATTCTTGAAACACAAAAAGTTCCCGAGGGAAATTCCCTCGGGAACTTTTTTATTTAACCTTCCAAATAATACCTATTATTACATTTAGTATATTGCAAAATCCCCAAGCCGCAACACTTAATATTATTGCAATGGATACGCCATTTAGTGACGTTGTCAATATACCCGCCAAAGCAAAAACCAATCCAAATCCCACCCCCAACCAAAAAGACACAACAAAATCGTCTTTGTCGTCATAGCTTACATGATTTCTTAAATAATATAACACTTGAAAAAAAGCTACAAAAGGAAGAATAAACCTTATAAAACCAACACCCCATACAGTACTATCAACTCCATAACTACTCGAAGAACTTGAAGATGAAGAATACGTTACAGGAGTTTCCTGCATAATAGGTTTTTCTTCAAAAGAAGGTTGAAATTTATAATATTCTCCACTACTGCCATATATCCTATAAAGAAAACCAACTTCTTTCTCTTCAAAGCCTTTTTTTACTTTATATCCAAAAATATCTCCCACCACATTATAATCTATAACAAGAATATAATCGGTGATTCTGCCGTACTCTTTAACCCAAAATTTTTGATCAAATCCCACCATATTGTGAGTATCCTGTATTTCGTAAACATAACAATCGGGATCTGCATACGAATTATCAAGATAATACCGTTTATAAATTCTGTTATTGCGTATTTCTATTTCATTATTTCTTACAAATTCTAAAAAATCCATATTTATCCCCTTTGTTTTCGACATGATTATACAAGAAGATTTCTTCTTTGTCAATTATTTTAAGAAGATTTCTTCTATAATTTTTTTGTTATGTTAAACGTGGGTAAGAGAATTAAAGAACTGCGAACGGAAAAAAATTTATCGCAGGCACAACTTGCAAAGCTGATTCACGTAAGTCAGAAAGCAATCGATTATTGGGAAAGAGGCGTAAACGAACCGAAAGTGAGCTACGTTGTCCTTTTGGTTGAATACTTTGGAATTTCCTATAATGAATTTTTTGAAGATAACGATTAATGAATATTGCATTTTTAATGAGTGCGTGATATAATAAAAGAAAAAATTTTATAGGAGTTTTTTATGCGTAAACCTATTATTGCAGGAAACTGGAAAATGAACAATACCGCGAAACAGGGTGTTCAGCTCGTGAACGAATTGAAGCCCCTCGTGAAAGACGCGAACTGCGAAGTCGTCGTCTGCGTGCCCGCAATCGATATTCCCGCCGTGGCGGAAGCCTTAAAAGGCAGCAATATCGCCCTCGGTGCACAGAACGTGCACTTTGCGGAAAAAGGCGCGTACACGGGCGAAATTTCCGCCGATATGCTCAAAGAGTACGGCGTGAAATACGTTATCATCGGTCACAGCGAACGCCGTCAATACTTCGGCGAGACGGACGAAACCGTAAACAAGCGCACGCTTGCAGCACTTGCCGCAGGGCTTACCCCTATCGTGTGCATCGGCGAAACGCTTGAAGAGCGCGAAACGGGCAAGACGGAAGAGGTGCTTGACCGCCAAATCACCGAGGGCATGAAAGGAATCGACGATATCTCCAAAATCGTAATCGCTTACGAACCCGTATGGGCAATCGGCACGGGCAGAACGGCAACCGCCGAACAGGCAAACGAAACCATCGGCTATATCCGCAAAAAGTGCGCGGAAGTGTTCTGCCCCAAGTGCGCGGAGAAAGTACGCATTCAATACGGCGGCTCCATGAACGCAGGCAACTGCAAACAGCTTATGGCTATGAGCGAAATCGACGGCGGACTTATCGGCGGCGCATCACTCAAATCTGCCGACTTCTCCGCAATCGTCCACTACGACGAACAGGGCTTAAAGCTCAATAAAGATTTATTATAATTGCATAATCCAAACAAAAAGAAAACCGCGCCCAAGGCGCGGTCTTCTTTTTTGTTAGTTCTGTTTGGGTTGCAAATCTTCGTCTTTAATGCAAAGAACTAAGATGCCGCCGATTAATCCACAGAAGAAAATATCGAGGATTCCCCAAACCGTCAGTTCGGAAGCAGACTGTGCTTTGTTCAACTTAGAAAGCGTAATGCCGCCGAAAATGAGAGGAAGGATTGCGATACATCCGAAAATCATTGCAAGAATAATAAATACCTTTGCCGCTGTTTTCATTTGTTTCTCCTTTGTTAATATTGTTAAATTCATTATAATACTCCCCTACCGCTTGTCAAGTCTTTTTCCAAAAAAAATAAATTTTGAACGCCCCCTGTGCTTGCCAAATTTTGTAAACGGATATATAATAAAGGAAAGAATAAACGAGGTACAAATATGAAAACACCTTACGCAATTATCATTATGGACGGTTACGGACTGAACGCCGACGGAAACGGCAACGCCATTTCTATGGACGGAAGCAAGAACGTGACCGCGCTCAGAAACAACTACCCTTCCGCGACGCTCGGCGCAAGCGGGCTTTCGGTGGGACTTCCCGACGGACAGATGGGAAACTCCGAGGTCGGGCATCTCAATATGGGCGCGGGCAGAATCGTCTATCAGGACTTGACTAAAATCACCAAGGCAATCGAAGAGGGCAGCTTCTATAAAAACCGCGCACTCATAGAGGCAATGGACAACGCCATGAAAAAAGGCAAGAAGCTGCACCTGTGGGGGCTCCTTTCCGACGGCGGCGTACACAGCCATATCACGCACCTCTATGCGCTTCTTGAAATGGCGAAAAAGCGCGGCGTGCCGCAGGCGTACGTTCACTGCTTTATGGACGGGCGCGACGTCTCCCCCACCTCGGGCGTGGAGTTCGTGAAAGAGTTGCAAGCTAAAATGAAGGAGCTCGGCTACGGAAAAATCGCATCGCTCTCGGGCAGATATTATTCCATGGACCGCGACAACAACTGGAACAGAGTAGAGAAAGCCTACGATATGCTCACGCTCGGCAACGGCGTGCAAGCGGACGATCCCGTGAAAGCGCTTGAAGATTCTTACGCGCAGGGCGTTACGGACGAGTTCGTACTCCCCACCAATATTACGCGCTGCGGAAAACCGGTTGCGCGCGTGGGCAAAGGCGACAGCGTGATCTTCTTCAACTTCCGTCCCGACAGAGCGCGCGAAATCACCCGCGCCTTTACCGAGAAAGATTTTATCGTACCCAAGGGCACGCCGTTCGAGCGCAAGACGGGCTATCTTGCTCCCGTTTACGTCTGCTTCACCGTGTACGACGCGGCGTTTTCCAACGTGTCCATTGCATTCCCCAAGCAGAGCATGGATAATACGCTCGGCGAATATCTTGCCAAACTCGGCAAAAAGCAGCTCCGCATTGCGGAAACGGAAAAGTATGCACACGTTACCTTCTTCTTCAACGGCGGCGTGGAAGCACCCAACAAGGACGAGGTGCGCGTGCTCGTCAATTCCCCCAAGGTTGCAACCTACGATTTACAGCCCGAAATGTCCGCTTACGAAGTCACCGACAAGGTGCTTGAAGAGCTTTCCACAGGCGAGTACGACGCAATGATTTTGAACTTCGCCAACTGCGACATGGTAGGTCACACGGGTGTGATTCCTGCGGCAGTCAAGGCAGTGCACACGGTGGACGAATGCGTGCAGAAGGTAGTAGATAAAATTCTTTCCATGGGCGGAAGCGCGCTCCTCACCGCCGACCACGGCAACGCGGATAAGATGCTCGATACGGACGGCTCCCCCTTCACGGCGCACACCACCAACCCCGTGCCCGTGGTACTCGTTTCCGAGGAGTACAAGAACGTGACGCTGAGACAGGACGGCGTACTTGCCGACCTCGCCCCCACGCTTTTGGAGCTTATGAATCTCCCCGTTCCCAAGGAAATGACAGGCAAGAGCTTGATTGTGAAATAATCGAAACGAAAAAAAGCCGCACGGCGCATATGCGCCGTGCGGCTTTTTAT
>JAIDCJ010000008.1 GCA_029055875.1 Clostridia bacterium | reverse complement strand
GCGGAATACGACGGCGGTACGCATTTCGATCCTTCCGTTATAAAGGTAGTGGGCGACGACGGTATTACCGTCACGGATTACACCGTAGTCTATTACAAGGGCAAAACGCCCGTTGCAGGCAACGAGCTTGCCGCAGGGGAGCTTCCCAAAGACGCGGGCGATTACTGCATAGAAATCGTACTCGGGCCCGTAGCGGAAGCAGGTTATATTCTCGGCGACGATTGGTTTACCGTAACGGTAGAAGCAAAGGGAATTGCTTTGCCCGAGCTCTCGGAAATGATCTTCAACGGCAACGAGCTTAACTTCGTGGACTATCTGAGCGGTGATAGTTGGACTACGTACGGGCCTTCGGGGCTTGATATTATCAAGGTAGACGGCAAACTTTCGGATAGAAACGTGGGTGCAGGAAGCTACGTAACCACGCTTACGATTACCGATCCCAACTACAAGTGGATATACCCCGCGGCAAAGAGCTTGGGCGTTACGGGCGACGATATTACCGCAACCTATAACTGGAATATCACGCCGCTTGTCGTAGATACCACGAATATGTGGAACAAGGGCAAGACGGGTGCAACCCTCAACTTGCCGAATAATATCCGTGACTTTATCGCGGGCGGAACGCTGGAATTGGGTTACCGTTATTACGATAGCGAAGGGAACTTCGTTGAAGAACCCGAGTTGAAGGGCGGCAAGTCATTCAAGGTTGAAGCCGTGTTCAGCGGCGACGACGCCGAAAGGAATATCGTATTCAAGACGGGCGACAACGAGTTTGGCGCAGTATCCAACGGGATAGACTATACCGTACCCAAGAACGGCGCGGCGGTATTCTTCGGAAGCATCGGAGAATTCTTTGAAAATTACTGGCAGCCGTTCGTAAGCGGCGTGTGTATCGTGCTGAGTGCAATCTTCGCGGGGTTGATCGGCCATTTCGACAGCCGGCGCAGAAAAGCGAATAAAGAAGCGAAACAATACAAAACGGGCACAGCTACGAACGAGCCGAAGCAGTATAAGACGGCAGCGGTCGCGGCAACGGGCTTGTTCGGTTTGGCATACGCTACCTGGACGATTATCGCGTGCGTGTTGATTGGATTAGCGGTAGCTTTGTTTATCGGTATCTTCATTGCGAAGGCAAGACGCAACAAAGCAAGAGAAGCTTTGGAAGCTGCGAAGATAGAGTATGCGGAAAACAAAGTCGTACTTGCCGAACAGGCGAAGCAGGACGAGGCAGACCGTTTGAAGAAAGAACAGGCGGACGAGCGCGAGGAAGAGAAGCGTCGCCGTGACGAAGAACGCGAAGAGGAAAGACGCAGAAAGGAAGAAGAGCGTGACGAAGAGAAGCGCAGGAAGGAAGAAGAGCGCGAAGAAGAGAAACGCCGCAGAGAAGAACAGCGGGAAGAGGAGCGTCGTAGAAGAGAAGAAGAACGCGAGGACGAACGCCGCCGCAGAGAGGACGAACGCCGCATTGCCGCCATGAGCAATAACAACATGGGAATGGGCATGAATCCTGCCATGGGCTACGGCGCAATGTCGCCCTTCGCAATGCAGTACGCCCAGCCGCCCGTGGTGCAACAACAGCCTCAGCCTATGCAGGTTGTTCAACCCGCACAGCAGGTAGTAGCAAGCACGGACGAATCGAAGCTGGAAAAGGCAGTAGAAAAACTTGCAACCGAGCTTGGGCATCAAAAGCGCGTAGAGGGCTTCCTCGATATGATTTCTAAATCTAGGGAGAAAGACCAAGCGGCACTTGCCCAGAGCGAGAAAGCGTTAGAAGAGCGGAAGAAGAAATTCGAGGCACGCCGTGAGAATATGTCGGCACCCTTCGAGCCGTCCGTGCAGAGGGTTTATATCCCCGCAATGCCTGCAAACGGAAACACCCGCGAGAAAGAGTTAGAGCTCGAACTTCGCGCAAAGGAAAAAGAATTAGAACTGGAGCGCGAAAAGAACAAGGGCGAGAAAACGGTTCAAGTGCAACCTACGGTTGCCCAGCAACCCGTAGTTCAGCCCGCACCTCAACCCGCACCTCAACCCGTGGTGCAACCTGTCATTCAGCAGGTTCCCGTACAGGTACCGGTGCAAACGCCCGTGTATCCTCAGCCGATGTATATGCCGCAGGGGTATATGCCTTCGCCGTATTGGCAGGCACCGATGCCGCAGGGATATGCACAGCCCTCGTACCGCGAGTATGAATTAGAGCGCGAGTTAGAGCGTATGCGCGTGCGTGATTACGAGAGAATGCGCAACTTAGAGCACGAGCTCGGCATCGACAGAGACCGCAACTTCTACGTCGGACAAATTAAGTCCAACACTCCCGCACAGCCTTACGCGCAACCCGCCCTGCCGCAACCCATGCCGCAGAGCTACGTACAGCCGCAGGCGATACCGCAGAGCTATACGCAGGCAACGGTACGCGAGCTTGAGTTGGAGCGCGACCTTCGGGAGAAAGAGCGCGAGAGAACGCGCGAATTGGAACGCGAGCTTGCGCTTGAGAAAGAACGCAACCGCTTTGCACAGGAGAAGCCGACTGTTACGGCACAGCCGAATACGCAACCGCAGCCCGTGGTTGTGGTGCCGCCTATCGTGCAGACACAGCCGAGCGAGCAGCAGCAACAGGAGATAGCACAACCCGCACCGGCACGGTTCCTGCGCAGGAACAATCCCTTTGCGGCAAACAGATTTGCCGAAGGGAATGACGATTGAGTCTTACCGCCAAATGCGCAGCCTAGGATGCGAACGGGGGAGAGGCTCGGAGTCATGACCGTGCCAAGCCTCAACGGCGGTTGGCTATACAAAAAAGTCTAAAAGGAGGGTTAAAACAACTTTACGTTTCGATAGCTGAATAACACCTATTCAGCCCTACGAAATTTTGAGCAAATTGAATACACACTATTAGACTAAAAGGCTCAGTCGGCATTCACTTGCCGCCTGAGTTTTTGTATACCAAAGAGTGCCGACCATAAAAGGCTCAGACGGGAAGAAATCCCCGCCTGAGTTTTTTGTATAAAATAAATCACGGCTCATAAGGAGACGAAATTTTGTTGACTTTGTAACGATATAACCACTCGAAATTTTTTACTATTTCATAAAGATATCATGTGGTTTCAATAGCTCGGAATAATGTATTATAAAGAAAAAACTATCCGAATGCTTTGTAAATCTACAAAGGTGTTCGGATAGTTCCAATCTGGTGATCAATATTACGGCTTATTCGAATATTAGAATATTAACAAAACATCAATAAGATAAAGAAACGGAGCTTGATTCATTCAAACTCCGTTTTTTATTCGTTAGAAGTTATCGCCGCAGCAGCAATTGCAACAGCTTCTGCAACAGTCGCAGCAAAGGCAGTAAAAATACCTTGTTATGATCGGTGCGGGCTGGTCTTGTCTTATTACCGTGGTAACAGGGTTACTGTAAGTTACAATCGGCGTTTCGCCCGAGTAATCGGTTGCGTATGAAGTATTGATGATCGTTTTCATATCAGTTCACCGTTACGTCGAATTCAACCGTTGCCGACTGTCCTACGGCAAGGTCGGGAAGATCAAAACCGTTTTGCGGATTGTAAGCGGGATAACCCGTTCCGTCTATTTTCACGCTGCCCGTAACAAAGGAGGTGCCTGCAGGAATGGGGTCGGTAAATACGATATCGCTCTTTAAGAGCGTGCCCGTGTTTGTGACGACAGTGGTATAGTGCAGGGTGTCGCCCTTGACGGCGTAAGCTTTGTCTACACTCTTTACAACGGTGATTCTGTTCGAGATAATATCGATTGAAACCGTGTTTGTGTTTTCGCTGAAACTAACGATACTGCGCGAAGGATCGTTTACCGAATAGTCGAGCGTGGCGTAGTTTGTTACGGGCGTCTGCGTTACGGGGTTGTTCGCCTGCATCGAATAGCTTACCGTCACAGATTGCCCCACATTCAAATCGGGCAGAGGGAAGCCCGCAGCGGGGTCGTAGGTCGGCTGGGAAACGCCGTTTACGGTAACGCTGCCGGGGACGTAGGTTGCACCGCTCGACATATGGTCCGTGAAAAAGAGACTTAAAAGCTTCGTTTGCGAGTTATTGGTAATAACCACGGTATACTCAGCCGTTTCGCCCTCCTGTATAAAGGTCTTATCCGCGCTCTTTATCTTGGGTACGGAATACGTTAAAATCTCCGTATTTACGATATTGCTATCGAGTTCGGCTGCAATCGTCTGTCCGTCGGGCAGAACATAGTTAAAAGTTATATTCGATTGGTTGGGTATTATCATATCATTCTCCTTAGTTTACTTGTACCTGAAAGGTTATGCTTACGCTTGCCTGCGGCGTCAGGTTCGCCGCAAAGAAGCCCGTCTCGGGGTTGTAGGCGGGGAAGTTCACTCCGTTAATATAGACGGATCCGTTTACAAAGGTCGTACCCGCGGGGATTTCATCCTTGAAAATAACATTTGTCACGGGTACGCTTCCTGTGTTTGTAATGACCGAAGTGTAAGTTAAAGTATCGCCCTTTACCGCGTAAGTCTTGTCGACGCTTTTCACATTCGTCACGTCTCTTGCAATGATATAGACTGCTGCGGGATTGGACGAAGAAAAGCTCGTTGCGGGATAGCCTGCAAAGGGGAAGAACTCGTAATCGGCGCGCGCGATATTGAACACGGGGTTCACTGCGGGAAGGGAAGTAACCGTTACTTTGAACGTTACCGTCACGGATTGTCCCGCGGAAATGCTTGCAATCACGACGGGAAGGGCGCCCGCATACGGCACGCCGTCTACCGTGACTGAACCGCCAACAAGCGTGGTTTCGGGCGGAAGCAAATCGTTTAAGGTGACGTTTAGCGCGTCTACCGTACCCGTGTTTTCGAGAACGAGCGTATAGGTGATTTCCTCGCCCACGTCCGCGTAAGCTTTGTTTGCCGACTTGGTTATTTCGATATTTGCGCCCTTGCTGTCGATTTGCAATGCAAGCGCGTTCGGAACGTATAAATCGCCGTCGCTCGTAAAGCGAATGACCGCACTCGATTGGCTTGCGGCGAGCTTATTTGAAACGTCCACGGCGGTAATATCCCAGCCTTGCCGGCAAGCCGACGTGTTCGTTCCCGCAGCGGCGTTTGCGTTTCGGGTGCCGAAGGTGCCCGAAGTATCCAAAATGCCGTTTGCATTGTTGATTTGCGAAGCAAAGAAGTTGTTTTGCGGGTTGTTCGGTCCTGAAAGCAAAGAGAGTGAGGGAACCGTTTGGCCGAACAGCATCTGATCGCCTGTGAGAACGGCGTCGCCCTCCTGCGCGGAGACAAGAATTTTGCCCGTTATCGGGGCAACTTCGGGAGTCAAAAAGTTCGATACTGTGATTGTCGTACTGCCCGTGTTGGGAGATACGACTGCGCCGCCGCTCCAAATTGTAAGGTTGCGCAGAGGCAGAGAGGGGTTTTCGTAAGCGACGGCAAGCGTCCAGCCTGCGTGGTTGGTATCCGCCGTTCGGTTGTCGAGGGCTTCAATCAAAGCGGGTACGCCCTGAACGGCGTAAGATCCGCCGAGCGCGGACTGAACGAGAGAGGTTACGTTTGCAGTGCGCATGTAGAATCCCACGGTGATATTGTCGGCGGGAATGTTGAAATTCTGCGCCGTTGCGGGATCGGGTGCGACGGTGAACGTACCCTCGGGAGTGGTAAAATTGATACTGTTATTTGTTAAGGCGGAAATATTATTCACGGAGGAACGGAAGAGCCCGCCCCATACAAGTTCGGCGTAAAGAACCGTCGATCCTGCGGGAAGAGAAAGGTTGGCTCTTGAACCGTTTTTCGTGTAATCCAGCGTTGTTCCTGCGGGGAATGTTCCCACTTGCAAAGAGGGGTCAAGACTTGTAAAGGCGCCAATCGAACCCTCCGTACCGGGAGCGTTCTGATTCGCCGCTTTACTTAAACCCAGCGTATTGCCGCTGAATGTAATTCCGCCTTTTTTAACGTCTGAATATCGTTGAATAAAAGGCATAAATTCTCCTTTGTTAAAAAAATACTACATACCCGCCCCTGCACCGCAAGAGCGAATATGTAGTGATTCATTATTGGTATATTATATTATATGTTCGTTTTTGAATTTTGTTTTAACAAATAGCCCAAAGAAATGTTATAGGACAAAAAAAATTTTTCATGTAGAAAAAACTATCCGAATGCTTTGTAAACTCACAAAGGTGTTCGGATAGTTCCAATCTGGTGACCTTGCCGGGAATACTTCGCCTTCGGCTTGTACCGCCCTTTGACCAAATAGAATGTGCGGGCGGGGCGAACCCGATGGCTTCTTCATCTGCCCGACACGAGCAACAACGCAAAAAGACGAACCTAAGGTTCGTCTTTTTTAGCGTTGGTGACCTGCAAGAGACTCGCGTCGAGCCGAAAGATTGGGATATGTGGCGTTATTTCAGTGTTTATAGAGCACATCTTTGAACGAATAACGCAGCCCGAGGGGAAACATACAAATCCTTATTTTTTATTCCTGCGTTTTAATAGAATAATCATTATTGATACTATCGCTACAACAACAATAAATATTGCCGACACTATAATAGCAACCAAAGCGGTATTATTAGTCGTGTTATGTTCAAGTATAAACGTAACCTTTGCATAAACTCCGCTACCGTCGGTTTTTGCCGCAAAGACAGTTATTTCACCGTTGCCCGTAACAACCTCGTTTTCTACGGTTGCATTTTTACCAAGCGCAAACCATTCCACATTTCCCTCGCCCGATACGGCAAGCGTTGAAGTTTCCTTATAATATGATATTTCAATTTCCGTCGCGGAAGGTTCTCTTGCGTCCGTATTAAACTCCCGTAAAGTGTTGCTGCCGCCTTCCGCTCCGTAAACTGTTTTTGCGCCTTGCAAGTCGTTGTTCTCACAAATAAAATTCGTGATTTTTGCCTCGTTTCTTACCCAACAAATCCACATATAATCGTCGGGCGAAGAATAGCGGTAGTTAGGACAATTATAAACGTTATCGGTAATTCGCAATTCCTTTATGTTTACGTTATTTATAGTACACAATCTATCAAATATCTTTTGATTTTTTGCGCCGTTATAGTAAGTATAATCTGTTACGGTATTCCCGATAAATTCAAGAACGGTATTTTCATTGAACGTGCCGTCGCCCGAATGGTTGAAAAACATTTCGTTATATTGATTACTATGCTCGCCGTAACATGTAACGTTATTGTGATTGAACTTAATTGCCGAACCGCAGGAACCGAACGAGCCGAGCATTCTGAAATCGTTATGCTCATAAATACCCAGTCTATCGGCTATTTTATCAACGGTACAGTCTGAAATCACCTTGTTGTTTTTGAACGTCAACCGCCCCGCCGAAACGCACTTGCCCTCTACGGGCGTAGTTGCATAGGTCAGATAAAACTCGTTGCCGTCGATAATTACGTCGTTATCGTCTGCACACGAAGAATCGAAAACGTATCCCGCCTTGCCGCAGCTTGAAATAACCGTTATTTTATTGCTTTTAACCGTGCAATCCTTTACCGAGCCGAACGTCATAAATTTAGAATCGGCGTAGCTTACAAACTCGTTGCCCTCGATATTGATATTACTGATTGCGTTATCGTAAGCAACGGTAAAACACATCGTTCTCCCGCCGATTAAATCTTTATAAGGAGTTTGGTGGGTAAAAACTTTGTTATTCAGAAAGTTCACGCCCGTAACAGACGAATTTGCCGCGTTTGATCTACTGAAAATACCGACTTGCTCGTCACGGGCATTGTCGTGCAACTCGCAATTTTTAATAGTTATATTTTCCGTGCCGCGCTCGTAAAAGTCCATTATTCCTATATTTGCGCCGCGGTAAGTTCCGCTCATCTGATACATTGTACAGCCGTCAACCGTGATATTTTTATTTCCCGAATAGAGAGTTAAATTCGTATATTGTTTATCAAACGAGTTAGGCTCTGTCACGTTGCCGGTTGAATCGACTCTATCAAACGGCTTACCGTCCCACGCAGTTTCGGGTACGTTCAATGTTAAATTGTAAAGGTAGCAGTTATTGCAATCTATAAGCGTAAGCTGACGGAAGTAACGGTTTTGTCCCCAGCTTTCGCGCGCTTCTATTTTGAAATTACCGAAGAAACAATTTTCGTCCCGCCAACAAGCAAAGAAAAATTCCCACCAGCTTGTATAGCCGTTATCGGTAAAAATGACGGTATCGTCGCCCGCGCCCGTTATAACCGTATTTTTCATATCGTTTGCCAATATCTCGTTATCCACGCGGTATTCGCCTTTGGGCAAATATAAAATTCTTTGTCCATCAAGTCCGTTTAAGTATTCGATTGCGGAATTGATTGCAGCTTGGTCGGCGGAAACACCGTCAACCTTTGCCCCGAACTGCTTAGCATTAATTACGTAGAATTCTTGTTTTTCAAGCGAACATTTATCGGCAACGATATTTGCGAATAATCCGTTTTTAAGAGTAACGGCTCCGCTGTTTGCCTCTTTTTCTATAACGTAACTTGCACCGCCTTTATCGTTTGCAACATAGTAGCCGTTCGTCTTTATAAAACAGCCTTCGGATAGTTTTTCGTCCGTGCTTTGTGAAAGCTCTTCCACCGTATCGAATATGGAAACCGCATCGGACTTATGAACTTTGCCGTAATCAAACGTTTCCAGAAAACTGAAATCGGTTTTAGTGTAGTCAATAGCGTCTTCGTTAGAACACGCCATAAAAATAAACATACATGCAATTGAGAACAAAGCTATCATCGATAATAACAATATTGTTTTACATCTGAATTTTCGCATAAATAGCATTTATCCTTTACATAAATTAAACGGGCGCATAATTTCGTTGAAATTATACGCCCGCTATTAGCTGCTCAACATCGTCTTTCACTATAGTGCATTTCGTCAGATTAGTCAAGCAAAGTTATTTTGATGCAAATAATTTGTGATTACATGGATTGACCAACCGAGCAGATAATGCGCAAATCGAAATCAATTTCGGTAGGGTTTTGAAGAATCATCTTGTACATAATCGCCCCTCCTTGTGAACCCAAAGAGGTCAACTGTTCTTCCGTGAACTCAATCTGCAAGCCGATCAGACCGAACTTTCTTAAAATATCAGTCGTATAGTATTCAAAGCTTTGCGAATTTTCGAGATCTTGCACGTACATATTGATGCCCGCACGGACGTTTGCGTCCTGTTTGAATTCATCGCCGAGTCTCAAATCTACTTTGTACTGCACGCCTGCCTGAGCGCCGTCGAGATGCCACATCAAGGGAACGGATTCACCGGCTGCGAGGGTAATGTGGTTATAAGTATATTCGATGGGCTCGGCATCGGGATTTTTGAAGTCCTTTTCCGAATATTTGTTATCCGTGCTGTATGCATCGCCGTTGGGCGTTCCCTCATAACCGGACATATAGATATGCTTCACGCCTTGAAACGCAAATTCAGGAACTTCCACTTTCGTCCATTTTGCATACACGGTGGTATCTTCAACAATCTTTTCGCTTTCAAAATCGAATACGTTGGTGCAGGCTGCTTCTTTATACCAGCCGCCGAACGTGTAGTTGAAAACGGGGGTTTCGGGTTTGGTTGCGTAGCCGTCCTTTTCTACGGTTTGGTTTGCAGGGGCTTTAATCGTTGCATCCTTATCTGCGTCTTCCGGTAACTGTACGTCAAACTTAACGGTGTACGTAGTGTCGTCCGCGGGGGGAGGGGTTTCGGGATCGGGATCGCCACAGGCAACTGCCAATGCGCCGAATGTCGTCAGAACGCAAGCGGCAAGTCCAACGCCGAAAACTCTTTTCAATGTCTTTGTCATAATAGTTTCTCCTTTTATAAAAAAGTATTTTATGTTTGAATCATACAAAATTTGTAAATTCATTTCAATACGAATTTCTTAATCGGCAAAGTAAATTTCTCAAACGGGAAACGCGAATCGGAGCGACAAAAAGGGCGGATACTACGAAAAGCAGGCCGCGAATGAGCAAAATTATAGAGATAAAACGGTGCTTTGGGAAATAAATGTTCCCATTTAGGAAATTACTCTTGAAAATTTTGCAAAAAAATGATAAAAAAATAAGGGGATATCTATCATTCGGATTAATTCATGATAGATAAAAAGATAAGGGTAGGAAAAGCCAATGAGAAGAGAATACAGAGTAGTTATCGTGGAGGACGAGGCGGTTTATTCGGATGCGTTGAAAGATATGCTTGTCCGCTACGAAAAAGATCAAAACGTTTCGTTCAATATTACTACGTATAGAAACGTGGAAAGTTTTCTTGCGGAGTATAAGAATTGTTACGATATCGTTTTTATGGATATTGAACTTCCCGGTATGAACGGGATGGACGGCGCGCGCCGTTTGCGGCAAATCGATCCTGTTGTCGTATTGATTTTTATTACGAATATGGCGCAGTTTGCCGTGCAGGGCTACGAGGTAAATGCTCTCGATTATATTCTGAAACCTGTTACCTACAAAAATTTTTCCTTAAAGCTGGAGAGAGCGATGAACTGCATCAATAAGAATGCGGATAAGTACATCGTAGTAAACGGAAAAAACGGCATTACCCGCATGAATACCTCGGATATTATTTATATTGAGGTTCGGGGGCATCATTTGTTTTTTCATCTGTCCGGGAAAAAAGAGGTGGACGTCTGCGGGGCTTTGGGGAAACTTTCGGAAGAACTGCGCGAATTCGGTTTTGCGCAATGCAACAGTTGTTTTTTGCTCAATATGAAATATATCGACGTCATCAACGCGATGTCGGTTGTAATGACGGACGGAACGGAATTACAGATCAGTAAGCGGAAACGGAAAGATTTCTTAAACGAGTTTTCAGCTTACGTTGGGAAAAACGGCGGAGGGAGGTGATATAAATGCCTTCGTTGACGATAAGAGCAATCAATTTATTGTTTGTTCCGCTCGAAATGCTTCTTGCTACTGCAATGTTTGCGAAGCAATTCCGTCGGCGCAAACTATGGTGGCTTTGGCTTGTTTTGGGCGTAGCTGTGCTTGTTGGAGCGTGCTATTTTCTTTCGTGGTTGAAAAACGTTATGCTGGCGTCGGTTGACGTCCAACTGTTCGATTTGAAAAGCTTTGCCGTTTCCTGTTTGGTAACGGGTGTAATCGATTTGATTTTGTTTTTAATTTACGGCGCGGTCGTTTACGCCGTGTTCGATACGAATTGGGCGGGTCTTACTTATATCACCTGTGCGTCTTTCTTAATTCAAAATCTTGCACGGTGTCTGTATTTCGTCTTTCTCATTTTCCGCGATCCCGACAAGCAGGCGATGCTATCCTCTTTTGAAGACCCCGTAAATATTGTGGTTTATGTCCTTGTTTACGTTGCGGTTTTCCTTGCGGTATATTTTATTTTCGTACGGAAATACAGCGGCGCGGAAGACAGCGACCTTATCAAAAAGATTTCCGTGCCCTTGGTATTTATTATCCTCATCAATTTGTTAGTGGGCGGAATCAACGCGCCGAGATCGAACGAATGGGCTTCGGCAATTTATTTGTGTCTGTTGTTCAGTAGATTTTTCCTCTGCGGAATCGGACTGGTCATGCAGTTCCTTATTCTGAACTGGTACAAGATGAAGTTCGAGCAGTCTGTATTGCAACAAATTATGAGTCAACAGAAGGAACAGTACAAGATTGCGCAGGAAAGCATCGATACCGTAAATATTAACGCACACGATTTGAAAAAACAAATCAACTATATTCTGAAAGCCGTTCAAGAGTCGGGAAAAAACGCCGCGGCGGAAAGCGAGCTGGCGGGAATGATCGAATCGATTTCTTTGCTCGATACGACATATTCCACAGGCAATAAGGCGTTGGACGTTACTCTGACGGAAAAATCAAGAGCCTGTTTGAAAAAGAAAATTACGCTTTCCATCATTGCGGACGGAAAAGGCTTGGATTTTATGTCGGACTACGATATTTATGCGCTGTTCGGCAATGCACTTGATAACGCCATTGAAGCGGTGGAACGGATTGCGGAAGAGGAAGAACGGATTATCAGTTTTTCCGTGCGTACGGGAAACGGCGTGATTTCCGTTCACGTTGAAAACACCTATCTGGAATCGCCGAATTTTGTGAACGGTATGCCGCAGACAATCAAGAGCGATAAACGTGTACACGGTTTCGGCGTTCGCAGTATGATCAATATTGCAAAGAAGTACGGCGGAAACCTTACGATGAACGCTTCGGCGGGAGTATTTTATCTCGACGTCATTTTGCCGTTAAAAACGTAAAATTCCCGTTTACGAAATGGATATTTCATTTTAGGAAGTGCGTATTGAAATACATACGCATTTCTTTTATTTTATCCTTGGAAAGTTATAGGGGGAATTTATTATGAGAAAGAAAATAAAAATGCTCAGTGTTGTAACGGGTGCGGCGATGGCCGCAATCATGTGTATCGGTTTCACTGCGTGCGGCGGCGGTGAACCCGCACACAATCACGATTGGGTTGTAAAATCGACGACGGCAACTTGCGGTGAGAGCGGCACGACGATTTATGAATGCGAATGCGGTGAAACTAAGACAGAAGAAACTGCGGCAACGGGCAACCACGGTTATAGCGAAAAGGTATGCTCGACTTGCGGTTATATCGATTTCAGCAGTATGACGGTTGCCGAATCGATTTCAAAGCACGGTTACTGCGTGGAAGATAAGGACGCAAGCAAAACGTATTCTACGGGCGATTTGGTGTACTTCGGCAATTATCCGCAAAATTTGGTGGAAAATGAATCGGTGCTGTCCGCGCTAGATGAAGTAAAGGGAACTCTTCCCGATTTCGAAAGCGCAGGCGATTGGACAAGCTTTGGCTATTATTCCGAAGGCGAAGCTGCTGATTATATGTATTATAAGGACGTGACGCTAAGCGGCGTACAATACCGCGGCGTATATCTTACGGATTACCGCCCTTGGTACAGCGGACTTACGGCAGGGGAGGAAAACTCATATATCGACGAATCGGATTATGAAACGGAAACTGTATACTGGTTCGAGTATGCGCCGATTCAATGGACGGTACTCGAATACCGTGACGGAAGTATGTTCTTAAACGCGAAGTACGTTTTGGAAGCGCAGCCGTTCCAAAATACGTACGAGAGGGACGGAGATGATTTCATCATTCCTCAATCCTCTCATTACGTCAATCAATGGCAGTACAGCTCGCTTCGCGCATTCTTAAATGAAACGTTCTACGAGTTTGCGTTCAACGAAATGCAGCAGGCGTTGATTCAGCCCGTAATGCTGGATAATCGGACGACCGGCTATTCGGCGAATGCGCCCTATCAGGTCAATCAGAAGAACACGGAAGACAAAGTATTCCTGCTTTCCTATCAGGACGTATCCAATACCGCTTACGGTTATTCGGCAAAAGGCGCTTCCCGTGCGCGTTCGTTTACGGAGTATTCCGTAATTCAGGGCTTGCGTACGTCGTCCGACAGTGTGACGGAAGACGGAGAACCCGCTTGCTACTACACGCTTCGTTCGGCGGCGGATCAGTCTTACGGCATTTGCGGCGTAACGAAAAAAGGCTCCGTCTCGTCCAATACTCCCGCGGCTTCCGCGGAGAGCGTAGACGGGCTTGCGATTAACGGGGATCTCGGCGTCCTGCCCGCGCTTTCTCTGAGAGTCGGCAAAGCGGCACAAGGTGTTTGGAAAGACTTCACTTACGATTATACGGACGAAGAGGGCGGTGACGCGACGGCTACCTGTTCGCTCTACGTTCCCGCTTCCTATGCGGGCGGTGCGGAGTTGCCGCTCATCACTTATATTGCCGATTCCTCGTACGCGGGGGACACGACGACGCTTGCGCAGTATAAAGCTGCGGAATGCCCCAAGGCATGGCTCACGGAAGAGAAAATGTCGCATAGTCCCGCGTTCTGCCTGATTATGCTGGGTTCGCCTTCGGCGTCTTTGGTTGTTTCTCTCGTCGATAAAATCGCTGCGGATTACGGCATAGACGAAAACAGATTGTATCTTACGGGTCAGTCTATGGGCGGAATTACGGACTTTCTCATCAACGATACTTATCCCGAAAAATTTGCGGCGACCGTCTACGTGGACTGTCAGCCGGGCGGCGAGGTACACGACGCGCAGTATGATGCGATTCTTGCAAGCGCGAAGTTTGTGGATCAAAAATTTGTTTATATCGCTTCGAGAAAAGACCTGCTCGCTTCCGAAGGACAGGACGACGTGGAGCAGGTTCTCAAAGACAACGGAGTGACCTCTTACGGCAAGCTCTACGATATCGACCATACGGATATTGCCGCCGTAAATACGGCAGTGAAGGAAGTTTTGGATCAAGGGTTCAATCAAAATTTCTTCGGGTTTAGGCAATTAACGCGGAATGGAAACACCGCCGCAGAGCACATGGCAAGCTTTGAATACGGCTATGCGGTGGACGCGATTTTCGATTGGCTGCTTGCCCAGCATAAATGATTTTCCCATTTGGGAAATGCGTTTCCCCGTTTAAGAAATTCGTATTGAATACGAACATATAGCTGATATAATTTGTTCGTAATGAACAAATCATTATAAAATAAAACAAAAATTAGGATAAGGAGAAAGAAAATGAAAAGAAGAGGGAAGATTTTAAGTGCAATTACGGGTGTTGCTCTTGCGGCAACCATGTGCGCAGGATTTGTGGCTTGCGGCGGCGGAGACGAGGGCGCAAAGTCCTACTCGATTGACCTTGACGGAAAATTGTCCGAGTGGGAATACGTTTTCGTAAATATCGGCGTATTCGGCGACGAGCACTGGGGTATGATTAACATCGAAGACTGGGGCAATAAGAAATTAGCCTTAAACGAGGAAACGGGTGAATGCATCGGCGTCGGCTGCAAATGGACGATTCAACTTGATGTTGAGGACGGTAATTATGAGCTTTCTATCATCGCGCATTTGAAGGGTGACGATATTACCTATCAGGGAACGGGCGATTACGTTTATCTGTACAAAGGCGAATATGAAGCCGTGAAGGGCGGATATAAACTCGGGCTGCCGACTTACGGAGAAGTAAGCCTTACGGAAGGCTTCGCCCTGATTACGACCGGCTATGATTTTGCGGACTATATTCCGACAGGTCCTTGGAAAATTGACAGCACGATGTCGGATGACGCCGAGTTTGTAAAAGCGAGCAATAACAATTCGCTCGGAACGACCGGGTTACAGGATAAACTTTGGCCCAGCGTACTTTTGGACTCGGTATTCGGCGGTGCAACCTTCATGGTAAGCGGCAGCAAAATCGTATCGGTTGTCGACGTTGAATTGCCTTTGTAATTCCAAATTTTAAGCATCATAATATCAAAGATGATAATACCGGACGGCGAGACTATCGTCTTTCCGGTATTATTTATAAGAGGTGAAAAATGAGCAAGAGTCAAAAATCAAAAAAACTCTATTTTATCTTTTTGCCGTTCGTAGCGCTTTTGCTTGCCCTCGGGATTGCGGCAAACTGTCTTTATCCCATGTTCAAACAGATTCTGAACGGGAGCTTGGGAAGTGCGGCGCGCGCATCCGAGGAATACGTGGCTGCGGCGCTTGAAAATTCCAAAGACGTCAATATCAGACTTCAAGAGGAAGGTTCCGTCCTTCTGAAAAACGAAAACGTTTTGCCCGTCAAGGCTACGGGGACTACGCCGATTAACGTTTACGGGATCATTTCGGCGCATCATTACCTCGGCGGTTCGGGCTCGGGTTCCAATAACGCAACGGGCGTGAGCTTGAAAACTGCGCTCGAAAGCGTTGGGTTTCAGGTAAACAGCGCGGTATGGGATTTAATGGAGGCGCAAAAGGTAAAGACCAGTTCGTCAAATATCGACGAAGGAAGTACGATTACCGAGGCTGTAGAGGAAATTTCCTTGACGGATTATGCGGCGGCGGCTTCTTGGTCTTCCGCGAAATCCTTTTCCGAATACGCAATCGTTACGTTCGGACGCGGCGGCGCAGAGGGATCCGATTTGGGTAGAAACATACTTGAACTCGGCAGCAGCGAATTGGCACTGCTTCAAAAATTGCATGAGGAGGGCTTCAAGGTAATTACGCTGATTAACAGCTCCAACGTCATGGAGCTCGGTCCCGTGATGGAAAATTCCGATGCGATTCTCTGGGTCGGCGGTACGGGGCTTTACGGCACGTACGGAATTGCGAATCTCATTTCTGGAAAAACGAACCCTTCCGGCCGTCTGGTGGATACTTGGATGTACAATCAGGAGACCTCCGCTTCGTACTATCCGACAATCAGCACCAACGCAAACTTCGTCAAGGCGGGTGCGCCGAATAGCAGTCTTGCGGCTTACACCAATTATAACGAAGGAATCTACGTCGGCTATAAGTGGTACGAAACCGCCGATGCGGAAAACTATTGGGATACGGTGAGCAACGATTACGGCACGAAATACGAAGGCGTCGTTGCCTATCCCTTCGGGTACGGGCTTTCTTACACCGAGTTCAACGAAGAAATTATTTCCGCAAAATATGAGAACGGCACGTTTACGTTTACAATCAAAGCCGAGAATATCGGTGAAACTGCGGGTAAGGACGTAATCGAGCTTTACGTGGAAAAGCCTTACGCAAACGGCGGTTTGGAAGTTTCCAAGGTAGAACTTGTTGCATTTGAAAAGACACAGGAGCTTGAAAAGGACGGTGATGAAACGTTTACGATAACCGTTAACGAAGAAGAGCTTGCTTCCTACGATTCGTCGGCAAACGGCGGCAAAGGCAGCTACGTACTTCTGGACGGAACGTACACGTTCTATCTCGCATCTTCAACAACGGGCGCACACTGCTGGAAAAGCTTTGCCGGCGACGATTCGAGAAGTCAATCGTTTACGGTAAACGGCAAGGAATATTCGGGTGCAAATAAGCGCTCGTCCGATGCGGTTGCCGCTGTCAACCTTTTGGAAGTGACCGATAACGATACGGGTATTTCCAGCGCGGACGGTACGGCGGGCTTTCAGGAGCTTTCCAGAAAGGACGGGTTCAAAAATGCTCCCGAAACCATTTCGCAGGCGGCGAATGAAAACGGCAAAGTCGAGCTTGCGGCTGATAGCGAATTATACCGTGCAATTACTTCCAACTTCGGAAGGAATACTTATACAAACTATAATAAAGACCATCTTGCGGACGTGGCGGAATTTACCGATCCTTCGGTTGAACAAAAGAAGGTGTATACGATTACCGATTTGTGCACTACGGATAAAGACGGCAATCCGCTCTATACCATCGATGAAGAAACGGGCTTGAAAACCGTACTCGGCGCAGTCGATTACGACGACCCCCGTTGGGACGTTTTGATTAGTCAGATGAGTTTGAGCGAAATGTCCGAGCTGATCGGACGGGGCGGTTACGGTACGATTGCGGTAAGCTCTATCGGAAAAATTACGGGCTACGATTACGACGGACCTACGGGCTACTCCAATTTCCTGAAAGCGAATATGAATATGGAGCAGGAAACGACGGGCTTCTGTTCCGAGCCGATTATGGCGGCAACCTGGAACGTTGACCTCGTGGAAGAATACGGTAAAGCCGTTGGGAAAGAGGGCAATGCGTTCTCCAATACGGGTTGGTATGCACCCGGCATGAATATTCACAGAACGGCGTTCGGCGGACGTTTGGGTGAATACTTCTCGGAAGATTCTCTTTTGACGGGTATGATGGGTGCGTCCGTTGCATACGGTGCGTTTGAAATGGGAATTTATTCTTACGCAAAGCACTTCGCATTCAACGAAATCGAAACGCAGCGGAATGCCGGCATGAACTGCTTTATGAGCGAACAGACGGCGCGTGAAATTTATCTCCGTCCCTTTGAAATCGCTATTAAACAAGGCAAGCTGACGGGCTTGATGTCCTCGTTCATGTATATGAACGCACAGTGGAACGGCGGAGATTATAATCTCATGAGCGGAATTGTGCGCAAAGAATGGAACTTTAAGGGCGTCATCAACACCGACCTTGCCGGCTCATCCATGATGGGTGCAGGCAGAGCGCTTTGCGCGGGCACGGATATGTTGCTTTCTACAAGCTATTCCTCGAACGCAACGCTTGCCTGGGTACGTTGTGACGATATAGAAAAGACGGACGCAGGGATCTGCGCCATGAAGACGGCGGTAAAACACATTCTCTTTGCGTATGCTTCTGCGGCAGTGAATCGTGAAGTGGAAGCAAAGGAGGCGGATACTTCCCTCGTGATTGGTCTTTACGCATTCATCAACGTCGTTGCTTACGGCGGTGCGGCAGTTCTCATCGGACTGTTTAGCTGGAGGCTTGTTCTCGATCTCAAAAAATCGAAAAAGTCTTTTGCGGAAGCTGATGGGGAATGTGAAACGCTGCCCGAGGAACTGAATTCAAACGAACAAAATAAGGAGTAAAAAATGAAAAAACAACGAATTGGAATTTTCAAACGTTTAATCGTATTGGGCGTTGCTGCTATCATGACGTTCGCGCTTTGTGTGCTCTGTGCATGCGTGAATAACAAACCTTCGCAAACGGGTAATCCCATCAAATCGATGACGGCAATCGGTTTTATGGATTACGACGGACCTAAACTCAAAGCCATTGCTTTGGAATACGGTCAGGATTTAACGGGCGCCGACGTCGGCAAGGATACTTATCAAATTGCCGTATTCACCTCTATCAACTGCTCCTCAAAGGGGAACGGCAATATCGGTGACATTCAAAAGGTTTATGTCAATGATAAGATCGAAACCTCCGAAAACGGCGGTTCGGGTACGGGCAAATACGTCATTATCGAAGTATTTACCGATTATATATCGCAGAACAATCTGGTATATACACGTACAATGAACGTAAAAGCAAAACAGGTAAAAGATATTACGCTCGGTGATGGAACGATAATCGCGCGTTACGACGAGTTTGCGAACAATATTTCGGGTGCAACGACAACCTCTTACAGCTTTGTCTTTCCCGAATTAGAGGGTTTCAAATACTACACGAATAATCCCGGCGAATTCGGTGCGGACGGCGCGGCGTATACGGTGGAAAATTGTTTCAGTCAGCAGGATGGTAAATATCACAACATAAACCTGTCTTATGCGCTGTATCTTCCCGAAGACTACAACGAGCAGGGCAACTACGCTATGGTAACCATTCAGAATCCTGCGGCTTCTGCCAATACCCATCCCAAGACTTCCGTTTTAACCTATCGCAGTGCTTCTGTTTACGCCTCTGATTGGGCACAGCAGCTTGTAAAGGACGAACACGGCGTAGACGGTTTGATTGTATTGGTACCCGTAGTAACCGAGCGTGTCAATGATAACGGCGGCACGCCTGCGGAATACGAGGCAATCGTCAGTCTTTGGGATCACGTTATCGAAACCTATCACGTAAATAAAAATTACGTTTACGGTTCAGGTCAGTCGGTAGGCGGTATGATTCTTCTTGAAACAAACCGCAACCGCGACAATTATTTTGCGGGCATGTTGCTTTACGACGATCAATGGGCGCAGAATTACTATATCGATACGGTATTTGCACGCGATATGGTAGCAAATCCTGCAACCGCAAACAATGCGGAAATGCACTATCCGCGCACGAACGGCGATATCACTTGGGATTACAGCTACGGAACGAACGGGGAAAAGATTTACGACGGTCACGATCCCTATAACTATTATTACCTCGTTTCCGACGATAACATTCTGGTGCTCAACTGCACGGACAACAATCTTTCCAACGACGCATGGACGGAGATGAAATACCTTTATTCCGATATTGCGGATTATGAGCTTGAAAGACTTGTAATCGATGCATCGGACAGTTTAGACGAACAAAACAGTGCGTTGACGGAATATCTCGGTAGAACGAATACTTTGAATATCAATTGGGTCTCTTTGGAAAATGCAACCGAAGGCTTTAATAACCGTAAGCTCAATGATAGCTATAAATGGTTGTTATCGCAGAGCAGAGAGGACGAAATCAAGCGCGAAAAACTTGATTTGAATCATCCTTTCGAGCTTGCGGACGAACAAGCAGAGGGTAGAGAATCGCATTTCACCACGTTGGATCATCAGCCCGTATATTTTCTTACCGCAAAGCACGGTTCAGGTACGCAATTCTATAACAGTGCATGGTTTAACACGAACACTGTTGCGGACGCTGCTCCCGGATGGCTTCCCGAGGGTATGAGTTGGGAAACAGGAGTTCAAGGCGCTCATATTGAAAGCGTTACCGCGATCGGGAACAACACTGTTGCAATTAAGTATGACGCCGATATGGAAAATATCGTCATCAATCTCAAAGGCGATAAAGTATACAATCAGGTGAACGGACAGTATCGCGATAACGATTTGATTGCGCTTGATCCTTACGATTTCTATGATGCGAACGGTAATAAAATCGATTGTACGATTAAAACCGTTTACGTAAATAATACGGCTGCAACGGTGAGTGGCGCAGAACGCGGTTCGGGTTCCGGATATTACGTCATCATCGAATTTGAGGGAACGCTTTCAGCGACGCCTGTTGCCGTCGTACAGCGCACGACGATTAGGACGAATCAAGTAATTGCTTCCGCATCGCACTTGTTCCGCGGTTTAACCGACAACGAGTAAACCCTAATAAATTGTCCACACGTTTTTTTCTCCTCTATAGACGGACTCCCGTGCAGATTGTTTGCCCGATCCGCACGGGGAAGTTCGTCACAATTATGTTCATCCTTTTTTTCTCCATTATAAGAAGAACGGGGCAACAATATGTTTCCCCGTTCTTCTATATAAAAAAATATTATAAGTAAAGATATGGTGATACTTCGCCTGCGGCTCGTGCTGCCTATGGCGGGACGAACCGACGGATTTAACACCAAGTACGGACACACGAAAAAAGAGCAGATAACAGTCTGCTCTTTTCATGGTGACCTTGCCGGGAATCGAACCCGGGATTGCGCCGTGAGAGGGCGCCGTCTTAACCGCTTGACCACAAGGCCGTTTCTTGAACTGCTTTGTGATTATAACATAAAATCGAGCGGCTTGCAACCTTTTTTCGGGAGGTTTGGAAAAAAATTTCCGTAAAATAAAAATGACATCCGCCTGTGCCGCAAACCGAAAAAGGTTAACCCGCTTTCGCAGGTGGGTGCGCGGCGTATGGGCATCAGACTTTCCGTATAAACAGACCTCGCCTAGCCCGTGCGACAAGCGCTCCCGAATGAACTTTGTGGATTACGCATTCTCCGGTTCCCGTACACCGCAGGTGTCTATATTATTATATCAATCTATCCCGAAAAAATCAATCTTTCGGCGAAGTTTCCGCGAGGAAATTTTTACCGCGCTTTATGAAATGCTTTACAAAACTTAACAACTATGCTAAACTTCTTTTTATGAAAAAAGTAATCGAAGTAGAGGAAATGTGCTGTAAACGCTGCGCCGAGCGCGCGGAGAAAAAGCTGCTCCTCATTGGCGTAAACGGCGCAAAGGCAAATTTCAAAAAGGGTATTATTTTTGTGGAAACGGAGCTTCCCGACGAAACGCTGAAAGCGTGCGTAGAGGAAGCGGGCTTCCCTGTAAAAGAAATTCGTCCCCGCAAGGGAATCTTTGGTTAATACAAGGAGAACTTTATGATAAAAGATTTAAGAGTTCAGATGATTTACCGCATTATTTTGTGCTGCGTTTCCGCTTTGGCGGTACTGCTGACGCTGGGCATTTTCTATGCAGGACAGGGGCCGAAAGACCTCACTTGGGAATTCCTCAAATACTATACGAACCTTTCCAACTATTTCGTGTTCGGCGTTTCCGTTGTGGTGCTTGCGGATAACGTGAAGCGCGTATTCGCAGGCGAGAAAGAGGGGTATAACAAAAAGATTCGTACTTTCAAGTTCATGACGACGGTAATGATACTTGTAACCTTCCTCGTCTATCTTATTTTGCTTGGAGAGCCGTTTACCGCAGATTTCTGGCGCAATATCGGCAATCTTTCCTATCACGTATTTGCGCCGATTCTCTTTATTTTCGACTACATACTGTTTGAAGAGAAGAAAACCATTTCGGTATTCGCGCCGCTTTATAGTCTTGTAATTCCGCTCGTGTACGTTTGCTATGCCTTTATCCTCGGCGCGGCGATCCCGAATTTCGAGTATCCCTATTTCTTCCTCGACGTCAACAAAAACAACTTCGGGATAGGCGGCTACGGCGGCGTTATGCTGTGGGTTTTAATTCTCGTGCTCGTGTTTACCGTGCTCGGCTATCTGCTTTGGCTTTGGAACCGTTTTGCAAAGGAGAACGGAAAGTGGAGATTCAACTTCAAAAATATTGTGTTCCTGTTCAACCCGCCCGAAGCAAAACAGCTTGAAATAGAAATCCCCGACGAAAAAGAAAAACAAGAATAAAACTGATGCGCCGAACGAAACATTCGGCGCATATATTTTACGTTTCGTATCTGATTTCTTTGAGCGTAAGTAAAAATTTTTGCCCGTTCAGAAATGTGATATTCAGCTGCTGTCCTTGCCTATATAATTTTGCAATATAGTTTTCCTTTATTAGCAGCTTCAATTCACCCATTAATTCGTCGGCTGTAATTTCGTTTACTTCGGTGTGCAGTATCTTTTTCCTTGGCATAGTATCCTCCTAATGTATCCATGGATACATTTTTTCTCATTATATCTCCATGGAGATATAATGTCAATATGATTCAAGTAAATTTCCGAAAAAATTTGATTGATTTATTGCACGAAAAGGAGATCTGTCAAACGCAACTGGCAAGAGAAGTGCATATATCGCAAAGTGCAATCAGTAATTGGTTGAGTGGCAAAAAAGAGCCGAGTATAGAAAGTTTATGGATTCTTGCCGATTATTTTAACGTTACGATAGACCAACTCGTCGGCAGGGAAAAACTTTTTGACTAAAACGCTTTACATTTTCGGCTATATCCTATATAATAGCGTTAATTGAATTTGGCGTTTACAGAGGACGCGTCCGTTGAATGGAGATTCACAGAGAGCCTTCGCTTGGTGAAAGAGGGCAATCGAATTTCAATCGGGTATCACCTCTCAGCCTGCGGGGGGAAATATAAGTAACTTCGCACGGGTTCGCTGCCCGTTATCCTAAGCGGCAAATGTTAGTTTGTTTTGGTGGTTAATAAGATACCTCTGCGTATTCCAAGACGCAGGGGTTTATTTTTTTTAAGAGGAGCACGGCTATGTATAAGAAGGTAGATACTTCATTAAATTTCGTAGAGCGCGAAAAGGAAATTATCGAGCTTTGGAAGAAGAACAAAGTATTCGAGAAGTCCGTTGAAAAGAACGCGGGGGGCGAGGAATTCTCTTTCTTCGACGGCCCTCCCACGGCGAACGGCAAGCCGCATATCGGGCATATTTTAACGCGCGTCATGAAGGATATCGTACCGCGCTATCAGACCATGAAGGGCAAGCACGTTTTGCGGAAAGCGGGCTGGGATACGCACGGGCTGCCCGTAGAGCTCGAAGTGGAAAAGACGCTCGGCATGGACGGCAAGCAGGATATCGAAAAATACGGCATCGAGCCCTTTATCAAAAAGTGCAAAGAATCGGTGTGGAAGTATCAGAGCGAATGGGAAAAGATGTCCGACCGCGTAGGGTACTGGGTGGACATGGACAACCCTTACGTCACTTACCACGATAACTATATCGAATCGGTTTGGTGGGCGATTTCGCAGATCCATAAAAAGGGACTTCTTTACAAGGGGCACAAAATCGTGCCGTACTGCCCGCGCTGCGGAACGGCGCTCTCCTCGCACGAGGTCGCACAGGGCTATAAGGACGTTAAGGAAACGTCCGTCGTGGCGCGCTTCAAGGTAAAGGGCAGGGAGAACACCTATATCTTGGCCTGGACGACTACCCCTTGGACGCTTCCTTCCAACGTGGCGCTTTGTATGAACCCCAAAGAGGCGTACGTGGAGATCGAGGCGGACGGCACGCACTATATCTTGGCGGAAGCGCTCGTAGAAAAATTCTTTGAGGAATATATGCTCGTTTCTAAAAAGACGGGCAAGGACTACGAGGGCACGGAGTACGAACCGCTGTTTACCTACGCGGCGGGCTCGTTCAAAGAAAAGGCCTATTACGTTGTCAACGATTCCTACGTTACGCTGACCGACGGTACGGGCGTCGTGCACATTGCGCCCGCGTTCGGCGAGGACGACTATAAAGTAGGGAAGAAGTACAAGCTCCCCGTCGTACAGCTCGTGAACGAGAGGGGCTGTTTCGACGAACGCTGCCCCGAACTCGACGGCCTGTTTGCGAAAAAGGCGGATAAAGTCGTTCTGGATATGTTGAAGGACAAGGGCTTGCTCTTCAAGAAGGTGCCCTTCGAGCACAGCTACCCGCATTGCTGGCGGTGCGATACGCCGCTTCTCTATTACGCGCGTGCAAGTTGGTTTGTGGAAGTCACCAAAATCAAAGACCGCCTCATTGCGGCGAACCGTTCGGTGAACTGGATTCCCGAAACCATCAAGGACGGACGCATGGGCAACTTCCTTGAAAACGTTATCGACTGGGGCTTATCGCGCGATCGATATTGGGGTACGCCTCTGCCCGTTTGGGTGTGCGAGGACTGCGGCGAAATCGAAGTAATCGGTTCCAAAAAGGAACTCAAAGAGAAGTGCGGCGCGCCCGAGAATATCGAGCTGCACCGTCCTTATCTTGACAATTTAACCTGCAAATGCCCGAAATGCGGCGGCAAGATGAAACGCACGCCCGAAGTAATCGACTGCTGGTTCGATTCGGGCTCCATGCCGTTTGCGCAGTATCACTATCCGTTCGAGAATAAAGAGACGTTTGAAAAGACCTTCCCCGCGGACTTCATTTCCGAGGCGGTCGACCAAACCCGCGGCTGGTTCTATACCTTATTAGTAATCTCAACCATTCTGTTCGACAAAGCGCCCTTCAAGACGTGTATCGTTTTGGGGCACGTGAACGATGCGAACGGCATTAAAATGAGCAAGCACAAGGGCAACGTGGTCGATCCGTGGAGCGTACTCGACAAGCAGGGCGCGGACGCCGTGCGCTGGTATTTCTACACGGGCAGCTTCCCGTGGATTCCCACCCGCTTCGGCGAAGAGGCCGTTTCCGAAGTACAGCGCAAGTTCCAAGGCACGCTCTGGAATACCTACGCGTTCTTCACGCTGTATGCGGAAATCGACGGCTATAATCCCTCGAAGTACGATTTGAAGAAATGCAAGCTCTCGCTCATGGATAAGTGGGTGCTTTCCAAGCTGAACACGCTTGTGAAGAGGGTAGATAAATATCTTTCCGAATATAACATTACGGACAGCGCGCGCGAGATTCAGGAATTTTCGGACGTGCTCTCGAACTGGTACGTTCGCCGCGGCCGCGATCGGTATTGGGGCAGCGAAATGACGGACGACAAAGCAGCTGCTTATACCACGCTCTACACCGTGCTCGTAACGCTTAGTAAGCTCGTTGCGCCCTACACGCCGTTCATGGCGGAAATGATGTATCAGAACTTAGTGCCCGCATTCGATAAAAAGGCGCCCGTTTCCGTGCACCTGTGCGAGTTCCCGAAATGCGACGAAAAGGCAATCGATCCCGCGCTCGAAAAGGGCATGGACGACGTGCTCGAAGTGGTCGTTTTGGGCAGAGCGGCGCGCAACAGCGGCGGGGTTAAGAACCGTCAGCCGCTTGCTGAAATGATCGTGGCAAGCGAGAGAAAGCTTGACGTTTCGGGCGAGCTCGAAGCGGTCGTGCTCGACGAGCTCAACGTGAAAAAACTGCGCGTAGCAGGCAATGCGGATTCGCTCGTAAGCTACACCTTAAAACCCCAGCTCAAAACGCTCGGCCCGAAGTGCGGCAAGCAGCTCAAAAAAATCACCGAATTTTTGAGCACCTGCAACGCGGGCGAGGTCGTCAGCGCAGTCAAGGGCGGCGGCTCCTACAGCGTAGATTTAGACGGCACGGTCGTCCTCTTTGAAGAGGACTTGCAGATTTTCACGAACTCTGCGGAAGGGTACGCTACGGCGGCGGATAAGGGCATCACCGTTGCGCTTGATACCAAGCTTACCGAGGAGCTTTTGGACGAGGGCTGTGAACGTGAAATCGTTTCCAAAATTCAGACCATGAGAAAAGAAGCGGGCTTCGAGGTGACCGACCGTATTGCGGTATACTTCGAGGGCGAGGGCAGAGCGGAAAAAGTATTTGCCCGCGGCGCGTTCAAAAAAGACGTGCTTGCCGAACAGGTAGTAAAGGGCAAAGCGGAGGGTTATACCAAGCAGCTCGATATCAACGGCGATAAAGTCACCGTCAGCGTTGTAAAACTGTAAAACAATATATTATAAATAGGATAGGCCCCGCCCGCGC
>JAIDCJ010000007.1 GCA_029055875.1 Clostridia bacterium | reverse complement strand
AGACGCGAGGAAATTTCCCGCTTCGTAAAAAACAACAGCGCGAAATTCCGCAGACGGCAGGACTGCAAGGCGGACTACTTCCAGAACAAGGACGGAACCTATACCGTATTCTTAAAAATTCTTGCACCCGTTCAACCAATGTTGGAACTCAAATTCGTAGTGCCCGATAAAAAGACGGCAAACATGATTTTCAAGAAATGGGAAGATAAAGCGTCGGAGCTCTATTCCGCCGTATATGAAACACTCGTAGATTAAAGGAGGAAACGTATGATTACATTTTCAACAAGAGGCACTTGCAGTAAACAGATTATTTTCGATTTGGACAGCGAAAACAAAATTCACGGCGTAAAATTCATCGGCGGTTGCAGCGGCAACCTGCAGGGAATCGGGAAGCTCGTTGAAGGCAAAACGCCCGACGAGGTAGTTCCCCTTTTGAAGGGCATTCGTTGCAAGCAGAATACTTCCTGCCCCGATCAGCTCGCACAGGCACTCGAGCCCTATATGAAAAAATAATTTTGCCCCATTCAAAAAGAGCGGACAAACAGCCCCCCCCATAGAGACTAAAAATTAAAGACGAGCCAAAAAATTGGTTCGCCTTTTTAATTTTAAAGTTTTTAAGATTTAACCTTATCTGCATTATAAATATTTCTTTATATTTTTCATCCAAATTCTCATAGCCGATTTTTGAGGCATTAACTTTACGTTGAAATGCTGACATTTTACATAAAACGAGCAGACGGACATATCTCTGCCTTTTTTGGCGTCCTTCATTGCTTTTTCTGCCACCCTTTGAGGACTGACGATACCGGAAAATTTGACTTTTTTGCCGTTAATTTCTTTTGTAAGCATATCGGTATCTATCCAACTTGGACAAACAGCAGTTACGGATATTCCAAAAGGTTTCAGTTCAACGTTTAGAGCTCTGGAATAACTGCGTTCAAACGCTTTTGTAGAAGCATATAAATTGATATATGGTACGGGCTGGAACGCAGACGCAGAACAAATATTTAAAATTTTACTTCCCCTTGCCATATAAGGCAAACAGCCATTTATCAATATGACGGGTGCCTTGCAATTCAAGTCAATCGTTTTTCCTATTTCTGCAACGGTAAAATCTTTTGAGGCTTTCATTTGGGCAAGACCCGCATTGTTTATTAAAAATTCAACCCGAGGTTTTTGTTCTTCAAGTATTTTTACAATTGACGTCAAATCTTCCGTATCCGTCAAATCTTTGCAAACAGGCACTATAATATTGCCAAATTCATTAACCAATGTTTCAAGCCGTTCTCTATTCCTTCCAAACGCCCAAATCTCATCAAGCGGTTCTTTGATTAGTTCTCTCAAAAAAGCGTAACCTAATCCGCCCGTTGCACCTGTTAGAATAGCAATTCTTTTGTTGTTTCCTATATTTTTCATCATGTTAACTTTTTTATTTGTGTATTTAATTGCAATTTTCTACGAGAAGATTTTTTATCGACAACCATTATACTGTGCCGCAAGTCCGCCCTCGCTCGTTTCGCGGTAACGCTCGCTCAAATCCTTACCCGTTTCATACATCGTTTTTACAATCACGTCAAACGAAATTTTACGCGTACCCGCAAGCACGTGCGAAAGCTCCGCGCCGTCAAGCGCACGCATGGCGGCTACCGCATTCCGCTCGATACATGGAATTTGCACGTAGCCGCAAATAGGGTCGCAGGTGAGCCCCAACTGGTGTTCCAGCGCGATTTCCGCGGCATATTCCGTTTCCTCAATCGTATAGCCGTAAACCCTGCAAACTGCCGCCGTCGCCATTGCGGTCGCCGTGCCGATTTCCGCCTGACACCCCGCTTCCGCTCCGCTGACGGAAGCGTTCGTTTTTACAACGTTCCCGATAAGTCCTGCCACCGCAAGCGCGGAAATAATCAAATCTTCGCTGATACGGTTTTTCTTGACAAGATACATGAGCACGGCGGGCAGCACGCCGCTTGCGCCGCACGTGGGTGCGGTGACGATTCTGCCGCCGCTTGCATTCTCTTCTGCGGTTGCGAACGCAAAGCTACACAAAATGCGCTTTTCGCGCTCCGTTACGCCCTCGCCTGCAACTGCCCTCGAAAGCGTTGCCGCCTTGCGCTGCACGTGCAGTTTTCCGGGAAGCTCGCCCGATTTCTTCAAACCGCATTCTACGGTTTCCTTCATGCGGCGCCAAATCATGCGTAGATACTCTTTAATATCTTCCCCTTCAAAACGGAACACGACGTCGTCCAACCCGCAATTCTCCTTAACACAATAGCGGCGAATCTCTTCAAAATTCAAAAACGGATAGACCTCGCCCTCATCGGGAAGAGTTTCTCCGAGTGCGCACACCGTGCCTCCGCCCACCGAAAGATAGGTCTTCTGCAAAATCAGAGAACCGTCCTCTTTATAGGCAAACATCTCCATCGTATTGGGGTGCGGCAGATCTTTCCGCTCGCGGTCGAACACGATCTCCGTTTCGCGCGGGGCGAAAACGTTTATCACCGCTTCGTCCGTGAGATGCCCTTTGCCCGTATGCGCCAGCGAACCGTATAATACCACGCGGAATTTATGCGCCTCGGGACAAAGGCTTAAAAAGCTTCGCGCGGCGCGTTCGGGTCCCATGGTATGGGAGCTGGACGGCCCTTTTCCGATTTTGTACAATTCTTTTAGTGATTTCATATTTTCTCAAACCCGACAAATTTTCCGCAAATCGCACATACTGCATTTAGGTATGTTACTTCTCTATATCCTCTTTGCGGTTTATATTTTAGCAATTAATTTCTATGCGTTCCGACTTCTGAAAACGCAACGAGAAGACTGGGAGGACGGAAAGGCGTTTGCCAAAACCGACGGCAAGCTCATTCTTTCCGCATTCATGGGCGGCGCAATCGCAATCTACGCTTCCATGTTCTTTATGCGGTTTCGGTTGAGCAATCTCCTCTTAATGGTCTTAATGCCCCTCGTTGCCGTTCTCAACGTCTATTGTTTCTACCTCGCTTACCGAGGAATCTTCTATTTGTTCTAAAATCCCGAATAGCTTTCCAGCCACTTGGCAACGCCGTCCTCTTCGCAGTAGCCCACGACGGACGTTGCCTTTGCTTTCAGCCAGTCGTCCGCGTTCTGCACGGCGTGCTTCTCCTCGCAGACGTCGAACATATCCGAATCGTTGGAGGAATCGCCGAAGCAGACGATGCGGTCGCAGCCGAGCTGCTGTTTCAAAAAAGTAACCGCATTGGCCTTGGTTGCCTCGCGCGGGGAAATCTCCATCCAAAAATCCTGATGATAGGTTTCCTGATGGAAAATACATATGATGCGCGTGTCGTATTTGAGAATATTCCAAACCTCTGCGAGCTGCTCAAACGGGCCGATACACTTGAAATAGAAGACGCGCCCCGTTAAAAGCCCCCCCTCCTCGTACACAGGCGCAAGACGCTTGTCGTCCTTGCGGTAGCTTAAATAGCGTTTCATGCCTTCTGATTCTTTACCCACAAGCCAGGAAACGCGCTCCTGCTTTTCCACCGCGCTATACGCAAACGGCATAACACCGTAGTTCCTTAAAACCGAGAGAATATAACCCGCAACGTCTTCTTGAAAAAGAACTGCGCGGAGAACCTCGCCCGTGTGAAAATTATAAATGAGTCCGCCGTTATAATAGACGGCGGGTGCGGTGATATTCAGCCCCTGCGTCGCACGGCGGGCGCTCACTGCCGAACGCGCCGTAGCGTAAGTAAAAGTCATGCCCGCATCCAGCATTCGATTCAGACGCTCACAGCTGTAATCCGATACTCTCCCCTCTTTCGTGAGCAGCGTACCGTCCAAATCCGAAACAAATAACGTTTTCATAATGATAGCATTATAGCACATATGCGCAAAAAGTACAATGGCGCAGGCAGAAATGATTTCAAAAAATTCAGAAAAATTTTAGAATAATGCGTAAATTGTTTGACATATTTTTCATTCTTTGGTAGAATAAACAAGCGCCTATGAATGCGGGTGTAGTTCAATGGTAGAATCCCAGCCTTCCAAGCTGGTCGCGTGGGTCCGATTCCCATCACCCGCTCCAATTTTTCGCAGATTGAGAGGTGTGCGAAACTTCAAGGCAGTCAAGGTTATGCGCCTGTAGCTCAGGTGGATAGAGCAACGGCCTTCTAAGCCGTGTGTCAGGAGTTCGAATCTCTTCAGGCGCACCAAATTATATGGCGGGTGTAGCTCAGTTGGTTAGAGCGCCAGATTGTGGCCCTGGAGGTCGTGAGTTCGATTCTCGTCGCCCGCCCCACTCAATGGGGTGTAGCCAAGAGGTTAAGGCACCGGATTTTGATTCCGGCATTCGTTGGTTCAAATCCAGCCACCCCAGCCAATTTGGCCCATTAGCTCAGACGGTAGAGCACTTGACTTTTAATCAAGGTGTCCCGAGTTCGAATCTCGGATGGACCACCACATATGCAGCTTTAGCTCAGTTGGTAGAGCAAATGACTCTTAATCATTGGGCCCAGGGTTCGAGTCCCTGAAGCTGCACCAATCCGAACGTAGGTCGAACACTCGACTTATGTTCTTTTTTATGCAAAAACCATAAATAATCCTGAATGAAATTGGTTAAAAAAGGATAAACAAATTGTTTATCCTTTTTCTATACTTTAATTTTCTGAGTCGGAAGTTTTATTATCTAATTCATTAGCTTGCGTCTCTTGCTTTTCTTCTAATTGTTTATCACCATCTATAACAGAGGCTACTTTAGGCTTCTTTTTTAATTCATACTTTTTAAAGAAAACTTTTTCCAACAATAAAGATACTGCAAAATGTACAACCATTCCAAACCCAAACATCATTATAATCGTGTCCATTGTGAAAGTAATAGCATTCGTTAGATATAGTATATAGAATATTCCATAATATACAATATTAATCACGAGTGAGTTGATTGCATTGTAAATTGTCTTTCCCAAGCCGATAAAAATATTATCAATAATTGCACAACCAATATAAGCGATATAAAACGGTGCAAGCTTAATTACGATAATAAAAATTTCACTTGCATTTGACAGATTTTCGGCATAACGGAAAAACGGTGTCCACAATGGAATTGTTAAAGCCCAAACGGTAACAACTGCGGCTGCGATAAAGTAGTAGTTGAATTGCTTTAACTGCGTATAACCGTCTTTGCAATCTCTTCTAATAACTTCTGATAATGCTGTAATAGGAATTAGCAACCACCCCCAAACAAAGTTATTTGCTATCCAATAGTTGCCTTGTTCCGCAACCATATTTACCATTCTACCAATCATTACAGCATAAATAAAATTATCTATAAATTGCTGAATACCCGAAAATACGCCAACCTTACCCCATTCTTTAAGAACAGGCAGGTCGGTTTTATGAAACCAACAAAGTTTTATAAGTTTTTGCATATAAAGCATTACAAAACTTGCAACAGCAAGCAAGGTATTTACAATTATATTTGATATTGCAATTCCGTAAACACCGAAATTAGGTATAAATGCAAAATCTGTAATGATAGAAAGTACAGTGCTTATTGCTAAGAAAATGTAAACATTTTTATCTTTTCCGACCACAACAAACACAACGTTTACAAAACTGACGATTATCCCAATCATAAATGCAACTGTTTCCAGCTGTAAATAATGATTTGTGGTAGCCAGGTCAATTTCATTGGGGTTCATTGCCTGTACTAATATAGAGCCGTATATGAGTACACCTATTGAAAATAACGTATAAATTATAAAAGTTATAAGCCCCGTTTTAAACGTATGCCTTGCAAAATTTTCTTTGTCATTCTTAAATATTTTGTTAAGAATGGAGTACAACGGAATTATTAAAAATGCTTGCAAAGTTTCATTAATTAGGTCAAACCATTCCATTTGTCCGATAATATCAAACGCAGTGCTTGGATTGTTTGACGAAATAATAAAAGTTTTAACTGTTTGATAGACAGCAGGAATCAGCGCCAATGCACATAAAGCCGCAAACAATCGCCAATTAAAACTTTTGAGTTGCTTAAACCGCTCTTTCATAAATATACTTTTTACAATCTTCGTATATTGATTTTAAATTTTAGCAATTCAATATACCTCGTTGAGAGATAATCCAGAGCAAATTATCTCTCAATAAAAATGTTCTTTTGCCATAGCATTTTATATATGAGTGATAGAAGTTGTATAATTTAATTCTATTATAGTTTTAATATAAAGTCAACTATATGATTCTGTGGCGTGTGTCCGAATAAACGATTGCGACGGGGAAGCTGCGGTCAAGCATCTGACGAAATATACCATTACGCAAAAAACTCAGGCGGAAATTTCTCACCGTCTGAGCCCTTTAGTCTAATAGTGTGTATTCAATTTGCTCAAAATTTCGTAGGGCTGAATAGGTGTTATTCAGCTACCGAAACGTAAAGTTGTTTTAACCCTCCTTTTAGACTTTTTTGTATAGCCAACCGCCGTTCGGGTTTGGACACGGTCATGACTCCGAGCCTTTCCCCCTCACGCATCTTAAGCTGCGTATTTTGGCGGTAAGACTCAATCGTCATTCCCTTCGGCAAATCTGTTTGCCGCAAAGGGATTGTTCCTGCGCAGGAACCGTGCCGGTGCGGGTTGTGCTATCTCCTGTTGCTGCTGCTCGCTCGGCTGTGTCTGCACGATAGGCGGCACCACAACCACGGGCTGCGGTTGCGTATTCGGCTGTGCCGTAACAGTCGGCTTCTCCTGTGCAAAGCGGTTGCGTTCTTTCTCAAGCGCAAGCTCGCGTTCCAATTCGCGCGTTCTCTCGCGCTCCTTCTCCCGAAGATCACGCTCGAGTTCAAGCTCGCGTACCGTTGCCTGCGTATAGCTCTGCGGTATTTGCGGCTGTACGTAGCTCTGCGGCATAACCACCTGCTGCGGTTGAGGCAGGGCAGGCTGTGCGTAAGGCTGCGCGGGAGTGTTGGACTTGATTTGTCCGACGTAGAAATTACGGTCTCTGTCGATACCGAGCTCGTGCTCTAAGTTGCGCATTCTCTCGTAATCACGCACGCGCATACGCTCTAACTCGCGCTCCAACTCGTACTCACGGTACGAGGGCTGTGCATATCCCTGCGGCATCGGTGCCTGCCAATACGGCGACGGCATATACCCCTGCGGCATATACATCGGCTGAGGATACACAGGCGTTTGCACCGGTACCTGCACGGGAACCTGCTGAATGACTGGTTGCACCACGGGTTGCGAAACAGGTTGCGGGGCGGGTTGCACTACGGGCTGAGCCTGAACAACCTTCTCGCCCTTGTTCTTTTCGCGCTCTAATTCCTGTTCCTTTTCACGCAATGCCTTTTCTTTCTCGCGAAGTTCGAGCTCCAACTCTTTCTCGCGGGTGTTTCCGCTCGCAGGCATTGCGGGGATATAAACCCTCTGCACGGACGGCTCGAAGGGTGCCGACATATTCTCTCGGCGCGCCTCGAACTTCTTCTTCCGCTCTTCTAACGCTTTCTCGCTCTGGGCAAGGGCCGCTTGGTCTTTCTCCCTAGATTTAGAAATCATATCGAGGAAGCCCTCTACGCGCTTCTGATGTCCGAGCTCGGTTGCAAGCTTTTCTACCGCCTTTTCCAGTTTCGATTCGTCCGTGCTGGCTACAACCTGCTGTGCAGGCTGAACGACTTGAACAGGCTGTTGTGCCGGTTGCATTACCATAGGCTGTTGCTGTACCACGGGCGGCTGGGCGTACTGCATTGCAAAGGGTGACATTGCGCCGTAACCCATTCCCATGCCCATGTTATTATTGCTCATGGCGGCAATGCGGCGTTCGTCCTCTCTGCGGCGGCGTTCGTCTTCGCGTTCTTCTTCTCTGCGACGACGCTCCTCTTCCCGCTGTTCTTCACGGCGGCGCTTTTCTTCTTCCCGCTCTTCTTCCTTCCTGCGCTTTTCTTCTTCCCGCTCTTCTTCCTTCCTGCGCTTCTCTTCGTCACGCTCTTCTTCGCGGCGGCGTCTTTCTTCCTCGCGCTCTTCGTCACGGCGACGCTTCTCTTCCTCGCGTTCGTCCGCCTGTTCTTTCTTCAAACGGTCTGCCTCGTCCTGCTTTGCCTGTTCCGCAAGCACGACTTTGTTCTCCGCGTACTCTATCTTCGCCGCTTCCAAAGCCTCTCTTGCTTTATTCCGTCTTGCTTTCGCAATGAAGATACCAATGAACAACGCTACCGCTAATCCAATCAAAACACAGGCAATAATCGTCCACGTTGCGTAAGCAAGTCCGAACAAGCCCGTTGCGGCTACTGCTGCCGTCTTATACTGCTTCGGCTCCTGCGTGCCCGTCTTGTATTGCTTTGCTTCTTTGTTCGCCTTTCTGCGCTGGCTATCGAAATGGCCGATCAACCCCGCAAAGATAGCGCTCAGCACGATACATACACCGCTTACGAACGGCTGCCAGTAGTTTTCAAAGAATTCTCCGATGCTTCCGAAGAATACCGCCGCACCGTTCTTGGGTACGGTGTAGTCTATTCCCTTGGATACCGAGCCGAACTCGTTATCGCCCGTCTTGAACACGATATTTCTTTCCGCGTCGTCACCGCTGAACACGGCTTCTACCTTGAATGATTTCCCGCCCTTTAACTCGGGTTCTTCAACGAAGTTCCCTTCGCTGTCGTAATAACGGTATCCCAATTCAAGCGTTCCGCCCGCGATAAAGTCACGGATATTATTCGGCAGGTTCAGCGTTGCACCCGCCTTGCCCTTGTTCCACATATTCGTGGTATCTACGACAAGCGGCATGATATTCCAGTTATAGGTTGCGGTAATATCGTCGCCCGTAACGCCCAAGCTCTTTGCCGCGGGGTATATCCACTTGTAGTTGCTATCGGTAATGGTAAGCGTGGTTACGTAGTTTCCTGCACCCACGTTTCTATCCGAAAGCTTGCCGTCTACTTTGATAATATCAAGCCCCGAAGGCCCGTACGTCGTCCAGCTGTCACCCGTAAGGTAGTCCACAAAGTTAAGCTCGTTGCCGTTGAACGTCATTTCCGAAAGCTCGGGCAAGGCAATCCCCTTTGCTTCTACCGTTACGGTAAACCAATCGTCGCCGAGGATATATCCCGCTTCCGCCACAGGCCCGAGTACGATTTCTATGCAGTAATCGCCCGCGTCTTTGGGAAGCTCGCCCGCGGCAAGCTCGTTGCCTGCAACGGGCGTTTTGCCCTTGTAATAGACTACGGTGTAGTCCGTGACGGTAATACCGTCGTCGCCCACTACCTTTATAACGGAAGGATCGAAATGCGTACCGCCGTCGTATTCCGCCGTGATGGGCGTCGAGCCGTCCTTGCCGTCTACCGTTGCGGTTGCAAGCACGTTTTTACTGCCCGTCTTGAACTGGTCCTGCGGCGTACTGCCGTTGTCGTGCACGGCATAGTTCGCCGAATACTCCGCCTTGATATACGCTTCTACCTTATACTTCTTTTCGTCCGTGGGGTCGGTGTCAGCCTTGATTTGCTCAAGCGTGACTTCCAGTCCGCTCTTCATATCGTAGTACTTATACTCAACGTAGTCCTCGAACTTAGAATCGTCGAGCTTGAGCTTCTTGAGGATAATCGTACCCGAATAGTTTGCATTGCTGTAAGGCTCTTTACTGTTCGTAAAGCCGTTGTACAGGTTCTTCTTCGCTATCTCCCAACTAAGGTTTATAACGCTCGTATCGGGCGCGTTGAAGTTATCCGTATTGTACACTAAATCGGAAGCCGCTATAGTTGCAGTATAATTGCCGACGGTACGCTCACCGTCTCCGTCGTACATAGAATCAAGGGTTAAACCGTTGGGCAAAGTAGTTGCCTTTACACGCACGGTCACGTAGTTGCCGTCGTTATACTGCGGGGGATTTGTGGAATCATACTCCGTCCAGCTCCTGCCGTTGTCCGTGGTATACTCCCACTTCACGTTGCTTAAATTGAAGTCGCCCTTTTGGATTTCCCAGTTGAATTCCACTTCGCAGGTAGACTGCATATTGCCGTCCACTTCAAACTGGAAGTCCGTATCTATGGATTTCAACGCAACGATTGTCTTGAACGTGCCTACCTTATCGCCGCTACGAACCTGATAGCCGTTTACGTATTTGGAAGTATCCACTACTACCGCGCTTGCGTCCGCCGTGGGGATCTGAATGGACAGCTCGTATTTCACGCCGTCTACCGTACTTCCCGCTTTCAGCTCAAAAGGAACCTTCAGCGAGCCGTCGTTCGCGCTCGTGCCGCCTGCCGCGCCGTCCTTGGTATAAGTCCAGTCGTAGTTGCTCGGATCCAGCTTGCCCGAAGTGACTTCAAAATCTAACGTATTGTTTTTCGTGATTTTATAATTTGCGTTATCACCCGTAGTGCCGTTGAGCTCCACGGTAAGCGTATATTTACCCACGGCAATAGTTGCGGGCATGGTGATTATGGTTACGTTGTCCGTAGTCGTTGCCGTAAGCGTATTAGACTTACTCGTGCCGCCCGCGATATCATAATAACAAAGCAGGTTGATATTTTCGCCTGTCGCTCTGTCGTCCGTAATCGTTATTGTTACGGTGCCGTCGCCAAAGTTCCACTCCGCGCCGCCCGTACCGTTTGTTTCCGAACTTACAGGCGGAGCTGATAAAAGCTCTTTCTGCGTGATTTCAAACTCTACGTTTTTGGTAAGAGCGGTGTTATCATCCCAAACGTAGTTTTTGGTATCGCGTAGACTTAACTTAACGGTATACTTACCAACCTTTGTTGCCTCAAAGATGTCCGTGGTATCCGTAATCGCTGCGCCGCTTGCGCCCGTTACGGTGCTGCCGTTTGCCGCACTTGCGCTATTTACTTTTATGTACTGTCCTGCATTGAAGTCTGCAAGTACAAACTGCAACACACTGCCCGAATATTCCTGCGGCGCCGTTATTGTGGGTACAGTAAGCTTTTTAGGATCTACCTTTACAGTTGTGGTTTGATCTGCCGTAGTTCCGTTCGCGCCAATATCCCATACGTAGTTTTTCGTATCTAATAACTGGAATTTTACGCTGTAAGTACCCGCATCGGTTGCGTCAAAACGCGTAGTTGCCGAATTCCACGTTACCCCTGCTGTTACGCCCACGCCGGTCATTATTGAAGCATCATAGTTTGTATCAACGGTAAAATGACTGCCGTTAACAGGGTCGTACGTTTGCGGGGAATTCGTTATTTTAGGTACTGTGAGTTTTTTGGGGTTAATTTTGAATTTAAAATATCTTATATAGTCGCTTTCATCGCCGTTACCTTTGCTCGGGTCTGCGTCGCCCCTGAATATGTAATGAGCCGCAATAGCCGTTGCATTTAACTCGGCTTTAACCTCGTAAGTATCCGCGTCTATCATATCGGTTGCGCTTGCCGTAGGATAGGTCAAGTCCATTAAGGAAGCGTCGTACCATTCCTTTTTATCTGCCGCAACGTCCGAGATAGACAACACAGAGCCTGTATAGGTTGCCTCCACATCCCCCACAGTAGCTCGTCTGGCTGTTGTTAAATCAATGCTTATTGCAGGGCGAATAGCATTCTGGCGGTCGGGAGTATTGCGAATGAGACCGCCCGACATATTTAAACCGTACACGTTATAGGGAGACGAAGGGTCAGGTGATCGCAGCCACTGACACGAAGCCACACTACCGCTTGTTGCCCACTGGGTGCTGTGGCAACCCCAAACGCCGCCACTCTGCGCTTCGTCTACGGAAGGAAGCCATATGTTATCGCCGCATACGCCACTGGTAATAAAGTCAGAATACTGTCCACCCTGTGCAAAATCTGCAAGGTAAGTAAGTTGCGTGGGCGCGATGGACACAAAATTTGATTTTGTGTTGTTGGGATACTGTGTATGGGCCGGGCTGCTCCCGCCGATATAATCACCGTAATAATAGCCTATATTAGTTTGACCTGCATTTATAGCCGCATGTATCCAGCTTGTAGCGTATAAGTTACATCCGCCGTTAATAACACCGCAATAAGTACCATCCGACCAGGAATAGTCACCAAGCGAATCTCTTAGCCACAGAGTAAGCGTATATCCCTGTGCATACACAGGCCACCACTGCTTGCCGCCGAAAGTTACAGCGTAACCACCGAAGCTGGCAGAATTAAGTGTGCCACCCCCATTAAGGACATCCAACATTTTGTTTATATCGTCATATCCTGCCGCAGAAGCCAAAGCATCCAAAGCGTCGCTGTCGTACTTAGGAGTTGCTCCGGAAGTATCAATAAGATCACCGCCGCTTGCGGCGTTCGCCGTAAAGTCGTCCTTCTTCTTTCCTGTCAACGGCAACAAAATAGAACAGCATATAAGTGCGGCTACGCATACCGCAAGTATTATGCCGATAAATACCCTATTCTTAATTAACCGCTTCATATATTTTTCCTCCAACTTCGTACTATCTTTTCTTGCGGCGCCAAGGAAGTGCGCCGCTTCGGTCACGCTCGCATCCCCGCTCGCTCAGTTCGCCTTGCGCTCACATGCCACAGGCATGTTGAACAGAATGCAAGTCTCACCCTCCGTCCATTTGTCCATTAAAGTGTACTTTTTTGGAGTAAAACTATTGACATTTTTCGCATAGAATAGTATAGTA
>JAIDCJ010000006.1 GCA_029055875.1 Clostridia bacterium | reverse complement strand
GGATAGGCCCCGCCCGCGCTCTGCGCGGGCGGGGCTTTTATATTTGTCCGTTTTCGTTGGGCTTAAACCCCAATAAATAGTGGCTCCCCCCAAATAGCGGCACAAAAGATTGTGAAATGTTAAATTCTCACAATACATATAAACTTTTATAAATTTGGTATATTTCCATTACGATAAATATTATCGTATATTGATAATATATAACAATAGTGATATACTAACCCCAAATAGGGCTTCATTTCGGGGCGCTGTATTTTTATGTTTTTTATTTGATTATCGCCAGTCAAGTGAAATTCATAAATTTTGGCTCTGTCATGAATCCCGATATCAAAACCAAATGGAGGAAAAAAGCAACCATGTCAAAGACGAGAAAAACACTTATTGCTCTTTTCAGCGTAATGCTTATGGTTTGTGTGGGCTTGTTTACGCTTACCGCATGCGGAGGCAGCAAACAGACGCTTGATTCAATCAGAATCTCCAAGCAACCCACCAAGCGTGCTTACGTCATCGGCGAAGAGTTCAATCCCGCAGGGATGGAGGTCACGGCGAAATACGTGAAGGGCGATAAAGCAGGCGACGAAAAGGTAATCACGGATTACACCGTTACCGTCGACAGTAATTACGTTGACGCAAGCGGTAAATTCAAACTTGCCGACGGCGTAACAAGCGGAAGAGTTACCATTACGGTTTCGTATTCCGAAAAGGAAATTACGAAAACGGCAACCACCACTGCTACGGTAACCAAGCCCGTAAAGGACGTACAAATTGCAACGCGGCCCGAGAAGACTGAGTATTATGCGGGCGAGGTGTTCGATCCAACCGGCTTAACCGTTAACGTCATTTATACGGACGATACGGTCGAAGAGGGCGTTGTAATTGTAACGAGCGGCGAAAACGCAAACGCAACGGTAGATCCCGCAGGCGGCATTCCCAGCGGTACGCAGGCGGTAACGCTCACTTACGGCGGCAAAACGTTCGTCGTTAATATTACCCTTCGCAGAGGCGTTTGGATCGAGGGCGAAACCGGTCTTTTGAACGGCAAGTATCCCAACCAGAACACCACGGAAAATCAGGGTAATATCGGTATGGACGCCGGTTATGATAAGTGGACCGATACGAAGCTCGGCGCAAAATTGAGCGCGCAGGAGCTTTGGAAGGCTCAGAAGAGAGCTGACCTCGCGCTTGCGGAATTGACGAAAGATCTCGGCGCAGAAAAGATTGCAGCGTTGGAAGCTCAGGATTCCGAACTTTATGAAAATGAAAACTATACGGGTTATACCGTAAACGGCAAAAAGATTACGGCTCTCTACGATGCAATCGTGGAATGGCTTGCCGATAATGAGGAAGCGGTTGAAACACTCGAAGCATCTGAAGAGTATGCGGCTGAGTTTGATGCTTACCTTGAAAGCGCGCAGTATCTTGCAGACGTTGAGCGCTACCATGCAAACGACGACAAATACCTCGGCGGTGTAAATCAGGGCAACACGGTATCCTTCGTATTCAGCTCTACGGACAACGGCTCCGGCTCCATTGCGTTCCGTCTTGCATCCGCTTACATTGGCGCAAACAGCAACTGGGCTCCCGCTCTCATGGGCGATATTCAGTTCAACGTACTTGCTGAAGTTTACGTAAACGGTGTGGCGTACGACATTCCCGACAGCGCGGTGCTTCTCGGCGGTATGACTCCCGACGGTTCCTACAACAACATTCTTTGGGTGAACTGGCAGGAAGTACAGCTCAACAACATCGCATTCGTGGAAGGCAGAAACGTTATCGAGCTTAAAATTAAAGAGCACGGCATTACTGCTCCCGGTCAGACCACCTATAACTGGTCTTGCAACGTAGACAGTATGCTTATTCTTCCTCCCGAACTTGAAGAAGGGGAAGAGGCTGACTTCGATTTGGAAACGTTCGATAACGAGAACTTCGAGCTTAACGCAACGGTTTCCAAAGTAGAGTATGCAGACAAAGAGGGCGCAGCAACCGTAACGGTTACGGGTACGCTCAGCGGCTCGAAGGGCTATCTCTACGATTTGGTTAACGCAACCGTTGGCGGTACGGCGGCTGAAATCACCATCGATGAAAACGGCAACTACACGGCAGTGGCAGACGTAACGGCGCTTGATCCCAGTGAAGACGGCTATGAAATTGAAGTTACCGTTCAGGGCGAGTCCGTTGACGCAACCGAAGCAACCTATCCCGAAACGGAGCTTGTAGTTGGACACTACACTTACACGTTCAATGAAGACCATCTCCTCATTGTTACGAGCGATGCAAAAGTGGAATACACTTCCATTGCACTCGAAGTTGAAGGCGACAAAGTATACGTAATTCTTACGGGTACCTACGTTACCTATACCGAGGAAGAAATCAGAGCGCTTGTATTCGATATGGAAGGCGCTGACGGCAGAAAAGTGCTTACGGCAACGTTTGCGTTTGATACGCAGACCGTTGAACCCGAAGAGGGCGCAGAAGAGACCGCTGAACCCGCTACGATCAATGTATTCACGGCTAAGTATGATGTCTCCGATAAAGAGAACTTCCCTCTTACTGCCGGTGTAAATCAGGTTTACTGGATGCACGCTGGTATGAAGGAAGAGCCCGCTGACCTTTCCGCAGAGCAGGCAAAGGTTGTTGCAGACAAAGATAAGGTTGTTATCGGCGAAAGATTCGAGTATTCGCTTACCGATGGTGCAGAAGGCAAATCCCGCACCTTAACGATTAAGGATACCAAACTTCCCGTACTCAGCGTTACGGGTGTTGCACTCGAAGATAAAGACGGCACTCCCGTCATGATCATTGAGGGTTCCGTAACGAACTATGCAGAGGGTATCGAGTTCTATCTTGCAACCGTTCACAACGGCAACTGGGAAACTCCTAACCGTAGCAGCGAAATTAAGGACTCCGTTGTTTGGGGTGAAGCAGACGATAAGGGTAATGCAACCTTCACGATTACTTGGGATTTGAAGAAAGCAAAACTTGCTACCGGCAACAGCTATTATGTTCACTTCAAGCTGTCGTTTACGGGCGGCAACGTTGACCTTCCTTCCAAGCCCATTAACAAGGATAAGATGGAGGTAATCGACGGCAACACCAAGTATTGGTTAAAAGCGAATGGCGATGCAAACAGTCCTTTGGTTTACGTTGAAAAATACGATGCCACGGCTCCTTATTCCTCTTTCGACAACGTTGCTGATTTCGCACTGAGTGAAGACGGAAACAAACTTTACTACGTCATACACGGTACTTACCGTAACCATACGGCGGAATCGTTGAAGGCGTTAATTACGAAGTTTGATTTCCAGACCTCCGATTGGCAGACTACGATTAACGTTCTCGCTGACCACGCTGACGATATTATCATTGAACTCGATGAAGCAAAAGGAACCTTCACCGTGAAATACGATATCAGCGGCTTGGCGGTTACGGGAGCAGGCAACGGTTACCTTTGCCATTTTGAATTCGATGGAGCCGGCGGAGATATGTTCCACGAAAGCGCAATGGAACCCATCATCTGCAACGGCAAAGCGTATGAATACAAGAACCATCAATTCGATGGCTGGTCGAGATACATTCTCGAAGTTGTAGACGCTCCCGCTACGGAAGGAACTCCCGAAGCGTAATCGGGAAACGCTTAGCGTTTCGCTAACAAAGAACCAAATACACCCCTTGGAATTTTCCGAGGGGTGTATCTTTATGCTAAAAAACTTCTTTACAAATTTTGGTATATATGATATAATTATTTCATTAAACTAACGGAGAAAAATTATGCGCTGCCTGTATTGTAATTGTACGGAAAGCAAGGTCATCGACTCGCGCTCCGCGGACGACGATACCACCATTCGCCGCCGCCGTGAGTGCATGGGGTGCGGAAGACGCTTTACCACCTACGAAACCATTGAAGTTTCGCCCATTCTCGTTGTCAAGTCAGACGGAAACCGTCAGGCGTTCGATATCGGCAAGGTGAAGCGCGGTATTATCAAGGCGTGCGAAAAACGCCCCGTTCCGCTTGAAAAAATAGACCAGCTTGCCGAGGATATTTCCAAGCGCGTATATAATTCCATGGAGCAGGAAATTTCTTCCAAAGAGATCGGTGAAATGGTTATGGAGGGGCTCAAAGAGCTCGACGAGGTATCCTACGTTCGCTATGCGTCCGTATACCGCTCTTTCAAAGATATTTCTTCGTTCATGAGCGAGCTGCAAAGAATGATGGAGAAGGAAAAGAAATAATGAGCGCGCGGCATCAGGTGCGCGTGGGAAACGTGCTTTTAGGCGGCGACAAAATCGCCGTACAGAGTATGACTACGGAAAAGACGAGCGACGTGGAAAAAAGCGTCGCTCAAATTCTGCGCCTCGAAAACGCGGGCTGCGATATCGTGCGCGTTGCCGTAGCCGACGAGGACGACGCGCGGGCAATTCAAAGTATCAAAAATCAAATTCATGTTCCGCTTGTTGCCGACGTGCATTTTTCGGCAAAGCTTGCCGTTCTCGCCGTTGAATCGGGTGCGGATAAGCTACGCATCAACCCCGGCAATATCGGCTCCGACGCCGAAATAACGCGCGTTGCGGACGCCCTCAAAGCGCATAAAATTCCCGTGCGGGTGGGCTCGAATACGGGCAGTATTGAAAAACACTTTTTAGAGCAGTACGGCGTGAGTGCGCGTGCGCTTGTGGAGAGCGCGCTTGCAAACGTAAGCGTACTCGAAAAGTGCGGCTTAGAGGATATCGTCATTTCCGTAAAGGCTTCGAGCGTTCCTCTCACCGTGGAAGCCTATACGCTCCTTGCCGCAAAAAGCGGTTATCCCCTGCATTTGGGCGTGACCGAAGCGGGCACGGAAGAGGCGGGTAAAATTAAGAGCGCAATCGGAATCGGCTCGCTGCTGTTGAATGGAATCGGTGATACCATTCGCGTTTCACTTACCGCAGATTCCGTAAAGGAAGTTTACGCCGCGCACGAAATTCTTCGCGCCTGCGGAATCGAAAAAGAGTACGTAGAAGTCGTTTCCTGCCCGACGTGCGGACGCTGCACGTACGACTGCATGGGCTTAGCCCGGCGCGTTACGGAGCGCGTGAGGAGCGTGCAAAAGCGATTAAAGGTTGCCGTTATGGGCTGTGTGGTAAACGGCCCCGGCGAGGCGCGCGGGTGCGATTTAGGGCTCGCGGGCGGTAAGGACTATTGCGTAATCATACAAAAGAACGGGCCCGACGAGCGCGTGAGCGTAAAGGACGCGGAGCGCGTATTCTTTGAACGGTTGGAAGGTTTGTTAAAATGAAGAGCAGAGCGTATCTCGAAGAAATTAGAGGGGCGGAGGGCTTGAAGCGCGCCGTCCTCAAAAAAATAGAATTGAGCGGGAATACCGCCACCTTTCAACTCGCAACCGATTTGAAGTTTTCCGATGCGGACGTAGCGCACGCCAAAGCGGTGAGCGCACGGTTCGTGCCTGCGGGCATGAATGCAGAGGTGAAAATCCTCAAAGCCGTGCCGAGCGAAGAGGGAATCCGCCGTGCGCTCTTAGATATGCTGAAAAACGGATTTCCCGCCGTGGCGGCGTTCGTTTTGCCCGAAGACGTAACCGTTATATTGGAATCGGGCGGCGGGCACTATATCATCGGAATCGGCGAGAGCGAGCGCGGCATTGCAACCGACGCGGTGCTCGATAAACTGAGTAAGGAGCTGATGCGCAGCTTCCCCGGGGTTTGGTATGGCGAATTTAGAAGCGTGCAGAAGGATAAAGGGGAAATCGAACTTGACGAGCTCCCGCCCGAGGAAATCGTTGCCGCGCCCCGCTATTTCAATATCGTAGAGTTTGTCGCAATCGACGGCGGCACGCCGAGCCTCGCGCTCTATATTGCCGACCTTACCAAAGAGGCGCAGGATATCACCGTCTGCGGCGTGATTTCCTATATCGAGGAAAAACTGACGAAGAACGAAAAGCCGTATTTTTCCGTTACCATTTCGGACGGAACGGCGCAGCTCCGTTTTGCTTATTTCAGTAAAAAGGCCACGCTCGAAAAGATGCGCGGCTTAAAATCGGGCGACAGTATTTGCGTCACGGGCGATAACGAGCTGTATAACGGAATGCTGGGTTTCCGCGCCAAACAAATCAATTTCGGCAGAGCGCCCTTGAATTTCGTACCTCAGGCGCGGCCTTCCCGCCCCGTGCCGCCCAAGTATAAAACGGTGTTCCCCGCGCCCGCGAGCGACTTCGTGCAGGGCAGACTGTTCGAGGATAGAAGCGAAGTGGAAGCACTTGTCGGTCGGGAATTCGTCGTATTCGATTTGGAAACGACGGGGCTCAACAATACGCCCTCTGCGGGGGGAATGGACCGCATTATCGAGGTGGGTGCGGTAAAAATTAAAAACGGTCAGATTGCGGAGAAGTTCTCTTCCTTCGTTGCGTGCCCCGTAAGGCTGAGCAGCGAAATCGTAAAGCTTACGGGAATCACGGACGAAATGCTCGTCGGTGCGCCCGATATAAAAGACATAATTGCGGACTTTTATAAGTTTACGGCGGGCAGTACGCTCGTCGGGCACAACGTGCAGTTTGATTATCGGTTCATTCGTTACTACGGCGAAAAGGAAGGGTATCTGTTCGAGCAGAAGCAATACGATACCGTTACGTTTGCGCAGGAGATGCTCCGCCTTTCCAACTATAAGCTTAACACGGTTGCCGACCATTTCGGTTTCTCGTTCAACCACCATAGAGCGTACGACGACGCGTTCGTCACCGCGAAAATCTTCCTCGCACTTGTGAAGATGAAAAACGGACTTCCGCGCGGATAAACATAGTTAAACAATAATTTAGCGGAAAACAAGGACAGCGAATTATGAATACTATGCGAAGAAAAGATAGAGAAGTAACCGATAAGCAAGCAATTATTGAAATTATAGAAAGCTGCCAATGTTGCAGAATCGGCTTTCAGGATGAAGGCGAGGTCTATATTGTTCCGATGAATTTCGGATACGAAGATAATGGATAACGACTTATATTCTATTTTCACGGTGCAAAAGAAGGGCGTAAAATTGACTTGATTGCGAAAAGCCCGTATGTTGGATTTGAAATGGATACTCCGCATGAAATTTATGCAATAGGCAATAATGGAACAGCCTGTTCATATACAGCTCGTTTTCAAAGCGTAATAGGTACAGGCAAGGTAAGTATGGTTTGTGATGGCAACGAAAAGAAACACGGACTGCTTTTACTTATGAAACATACGACGCAAAAAAGCGAATGGTCGTTTGACGATAAAATGTTAAACTCCGTTGCTGTGTTTAAGTTAGAGGTTGAGAAGTTAAGCTGTAAGGTGCACGATTAAATTTCAATTTATCAGATCGTTATAAAAAGCGAAGAATGTTGAAGTTCTTCGCTTTTTATATGCTCTACGGGAACCGTCCGATATTCGGACGGGAATTTTGTTGTGTGAAAAAGCCCACCCGCTTTGCGGGTGGGCTTCCTTTTGAAAGCGAAAATTTAGTATCTTGTCTGAATGGTGTGGCGGGGGCAGACTTCTGCGCACTTGCCGCACTTAATACATTTTTCATAGTCGATAACGGGAAGGTTATCTACCATGGTAATTGCACCCGAAGGGCAGGTCTTGGCGCACTTGCCGCAAGCGATACAGCCGTATTCGCAAACGTCGAGTACCGCCTTGCCCTTGTCGTGCGAGGAGCAGGCAATATACACCTTCGCGTCTGCGGGAATGCGTTCAAACAGTCCCTTGGGGCACGCGCTGATGCACGCACCGCACGAAATGCAGCGGTCGGGGTTCACGTTCGCACACTCGCCAACAAGGCAAATTGCGTCCTCGGGGCAAACGCGCACGCAGGTTCCGTCGCCTAAGCAGCCGTACTTGCAAGCCTTGTGTCCGCCTTGGAGCTTGTTCTCTTCCACGCAGTCGGTTGCGCCCGTGTACTCGAATGCGTCCTTTGCGTTCTTTCCGCCGTTACAGCGGCAAACCGCCACCGTGGGCTTTGCATTCTCAAAGGGAATGCCGAGCACGCCTGCAATCTCCGCTTTGGAGTTATCGGCAGTAACGTGGCAGTCGCTGAGCTGAGCTTCGCCTTTGGCAAGCTTCTCCGCAAAGCCCGCACAGCCCGAGCAGCCGCAGCCGCCGCAGTTCGCACCCGCAAGGTGGGAGAGAATTGCTTCCACTTTTTCGTCGGGGTTGGTTTTGCAGAACTTTGTAACGAGCAGAATGCAGATTGTAAGCAAAATTGAAATGCCCGCGAAAATTCCGATTACGATACCTACGATATCCCAATGCATATCAATCAATAATGAATTTAACATTTCTCATCCTCCTTAAAGCAGGGTAAAGACGTAGAACGCCATTGCCATGAGAGCAGCCGCAACCATCGTAATGGGGAAGCCCTTCATGCACTTTGCAACGGGGAGCTTTTCAATTCTCTCGCGCACGCCGCCCATGAGCACCATTGCAAGTGTGAATCCCACACCTGCGAAGAGTGCATAAAGGAGCGCGTAGCCGAGGTTCATGGAAGAAGCCTCCGCAAGCCCGATCGACGCATAGAACGTATCGCCGATAACCAGTTGCGCTACACCGAGCACTGCGCAGTTGGTTGTAATCAAAGGAAGGTAAATACCCATCGTCTTATAGAGAGAAGGGGAGAACTTCGCAATGATTTTTTCAAGCATCTGCACGAGTGCCGCAATGATGAAGATGAAGAAGATGATATCGAGGAACTTAATGCCAAGCGGCACCATCACGTACACGTAAAGGGGATAGGTTACAAGCGTTGCAAGGAGCATAACGAGTGTAACTGCAATGCCCATGGAGAGTGCGCTATTCGTGCGTTTGGAAACGCCGAGGAAGGGGCAGATTCCGAGGAATTGCACGAGAATGAAATTCGAGGAAAGTGCCGCAGTGATAATAATGGTTAAAATTGTAGCGCCCATTACTCAGCCTCCTTTGCGGTTGCTTCCGCTTCCGCCGTTTCGGGGGCGGGAAGGGGTTCGCCGTTATTTACGCGCAGTAGCTGCGCCTTTTTCTTGCGGAAGGATTTCTCCACCTTATCGGTAATGAATAGGAAGAGCGCAATGCAGATACCGTAAACGAAGAATGCGCCTGCCGAGTTCGTGAAGAACTTGATTTGGAAATCCCAAAGGTGCAAGCCGAAGAAGCTGCCCTCGCCGAGCAATTCACGGATAATACCCATAATCGTGAGCGCCGCCGTGAAGCCGAGCCCCGAAGCAATGCCGTCAAGCGCGCTGTCGAGTACGGGTTGTTTGCTTGCGAACGCTTCCGCTCTGCCGAGAATCAAGCAGTTTACTACGATAAGCGGCAGGAATACGCCCATTGCGTCGTACAAATCCGGAATGAACTTATCGAGGAACATTTTGAGAATTGTAACGAGGGTTGCAATAATTACGACGAACGCGGGAATGCGTACGGCGTTGGGAATGATTTTCCGAAGCAGGGAAATGAGTACGTTGCTGAGTAGCAATACCACGGTAACGCAAATACCCATGCCGAATCCGTTGATTGCGCTTGCCGACATTGCGAGCGCGGAGCAGGTGCCGAGCACGAGCTTGAACGCCGCGTTGTTGGTAACAAGTCCGTTAAGAGTTATTTTACCGTATTTGTTCATGCCTCACTGCCTCCTTCTGTAAGTTTTGCGAGGTATACCTCGTAATTTGTAAGTGCGTAAGCCGCCGCGTAGAGGAAGCTCTCGGTAGAACGCGTTGCGCCCGTAGTGAGAGAGCCGAGGTCTGCGGGAGCGAGCTTTCCGCCGTCTTCCTTGACGATAGCAAGAATATCTTCTTTCGTTTTACCGATGAAGAAGGAGTAACCCGAAATCGTTCCGTCAACCTTACCTGCGTAAGAATCATCGGTAGCATAATTGCCTTCGTGTGTGAATGCGGTAATGCCCGTTGCGTCAACCGTAACGTTCACGGTGAAGGAAGGTGCGGGCGCGTTCTTCTTTACGGTAAGCACGTAGCTTACGCTCGTACCTTCCGCCGTAACGGTCTTATCCGTGATCCAATCCTCATATTCCGTAGCGTAGAGGCAGGTATCAACGTTGCAGAGCGCGAACGCCGCCGCGTAGAGGAAGCTCTCGGTGGAACGCGTTGCGCCCGTAGTGAGAGAGCCGAGGTCTGCGGAAGCGAGCTTTCCTCCGTCTTCCTTGACGATAGCAAGAATATCTTCTTTCGTCTTACCGATGAAATAGGAGTAGTCCTTAATCGTTCCGTCAACCTTGCTCGCGTAAGAATCGTCCGTAGCATAATCGCCTTCGTGCGTATATGCCGTGATGACGCCGTTCATAACCGTAACGTTCACGGTGAAGGAAGGAGCGGGAGGATTCTTCTTCATGACGAGCTTGTAGGAAATTGTTTTCGTAGCGAGGTCAACACTGTCTTTCACGGGGATTTCCGAGTTGTCGATATCCACCCAGCTCTGATAATCATAAATGGGTTCTTCCGCAACGCCGAGGATTTCCGTCTTGAAGTAGGTAACCGCACAGTTGACCGCTCTCGTAAGCGCGCCCATGGTGAAGGGAGCGGAAGCGCCCGTCTTGATTACGTCGATACCCGCGTCGAACATTTTGCCTTCTAACAGCTCACTGTTATGTTTTGCAAACTGTTCGTAGTCCGCACTTGTGAATCTGCCGATATACGACTGCTTATCGTCGCTGCTGTATTTTACGAGGCGAATGCCTTTCCATTCGAGGTTGTTATTCGCTTTGGAACCCGAGCATTCAAAAACCGTCCAAACGGTGATGGTGCCTTCCTTATAGCCTCCCGTACCAATCGTCTGAATCGCATACGAGCCGTCGCTCATCAGCCAGCTTTCGGTAACCGAGTCACCGTCGATTTTAACAGGAACGAAGGAGTCTTTTTTGTTCTTATCTTCCTGCAAGGTGGAAGAAACAGGTTCAATGTTGCCGCCGTAGATTTTCTTGAAATCGCGGTTTCTTCTCTCCGTTGTGGACACGAAGAGCAGGTCGTTAAAGATTGCAAGGAGTGCGCCTGCGATAATGACGATAGCCGTTAAAACCGCTAAGCTCTTAAACGCCGTACTTTTGAAAAATTCTTTTACTTTCATACGCGTTCCTCCTTTGCAGGCTGAGTTTCTTTTACTTTCTTTTCTTTCTTCTTACGAATGTATCCAAAGGGATGCGCTTTGAGCAGTAGGTCAATGAGGAACACCACAAAGTTCATGAGCAGAATGCAGAAGGAAACAACTTCTACACCCGTTGCTTTTCTAAGACCTGCCGTCAGAAGACCGAGAACGACAAAGTAAATAATGTTGCCAATCTTCGATTTCGGGGTAGTCACGTAGTCCGTTGCCATGAAGATAGCCCCTAACATCAGACCGCCCGAAAGGATAGAGGGCAGGAAGGAATTGATATTCAAATCCAAGAGGGAAGCAAAGAGGCCGGTTACTACAATGTAGATAACGGGCAAGTACCACTTAATAACGCCGCGCACGCAGAGGTAAATTCCGCCGACGAGGAGCGCAAGCTTGCACGTTTCGCCCATTGCCGTTGCGGCGAGGCCTGTTCCGAGGAACAAATCGAGCGCGTTAATGCTTTCCTTTCCGTGCAGGATGTTTCCGTTGAGCTGTGTTGCGCCCGTTTCAAGAACTGCACCGCCGCCGTTGATTGCACCGAAGTTGCAGGCAACGGCAGTTGTGGCAAGCGCGAACGAAATGAAAAGGAACACGCGTCCTGCAAGGGCAGGGTTTACAATGTTCTTGCCCGAGCCGCCGAAGAGCATTTTCACGACTGCTATCGCAAAGATACTCCCGAGAAGGGGCATATACCAGCCGTTGATATTGGCAGGGATACACAGCGCAAGCAGTAATCCCGTAACGAGCGTCGTGAAATCGAATTGCTTGAAGAATTTCACACAGGTTTCTTTGGGGTTTGCCCAAATTTTGTTCTGAATGATATAGTAAACAAATTCCGTGAGGAACGCCGAAGCCAGCGAAATGAGAATAAGCACTGCCGCCTGCCAGCCGAAGTAGACGATACTTGCGGCGGTTGCGGGCACGAGTGCGATGAGCACGTCGAGCATAATGTGCTTGGTCGTGCGTTTCGTCTTCACGTGCGGCGTAGGGGAAATAACAAGTTGACTCATGATTTTTTCCTCCCGAGTTCGGTTTTCGCCTTTTTAATTGCCTGAGCGAGCGGACGGCGTGCGGGGCAGATATATCCGCAGGCGCCGCAGCCGATACAAGCCGTAACGCCGCCGTATTTTTCTGCATTCGCATAATCCTCTGCGTTGGTGTAGAACTCAATCTGCATCGGCATGAGCTTCATGGGGCAGACGTCTGCGCACTTGCCGCAGTTAATGCAGTTCGTAGGCTCCTCGGCGCAGGTTTCCTTTGCCGTAAGGAAGAGGAAGCCCGAAGTCGTCTTGGTAACTACGGTGTCCTCGCCCGTGAGCGCGGTTCCCGTCATCGGCCCGCCTGCAACGTATTTGACTGCGTTCTCTTTTACGCCGCCGCATTTTTCAAGGAGAGCGGAAAGGGGAGCGCCTACGGGGCAGAGCAGATTCTTAGGTGTTTCCAAGCCCGCGCCCGATACGGTGACCACGCGCTCGATGAGCGGCTTGCCTTCTTCCACCGCCTCGCATACGGCGTACGCGGTTCCCACGTTCTGCACCACGACGCCCGCGTCTGCGGGGAGTTTGCCGAGGGGCACCTTTCTGCCCGTCGCGCAGTAGATGAGGTGTTTCTCCGAACCCATGGGATATTGCTTTTTGAGGGCAATCACTTGAAGGTCGGTTTCCTCGAAGAGCGCGATTGCCTGCGGCTTATTCTTCTCGATTCCGATGAGAATTTTCTCAACGCCGAGCGCCTTTGCAAGGTATTGCGCACCGCGCACGATCTTATCCCGCTGTTCCTGCATCAGTCTATCGTCGCAGGTGAGATAGGGCTCGCATTCCGCGCCGTTGAGAATCAGGGTATCAACTGCGCTTTGCGGCGAAAGCTTCACGTGCGTGGGGAAGCCCGCACCGCCCATTCCAACGATTCCCGCCTCTTCCACGCGCTGAATAATTTGTTCGGCAGTGGGCTCGGTGAGCGGGGGCAGGTATGCCGTAGCCTGCTTCTCACTCGGCGTTATCACAACGTAAGTGCCGCTTACGCCTCTCGCGTCCGTGCGCTCGGAAATTTCCTTTACGGTACCCGCAACGCTTGCGTGTACGTTTGCGGAAATTTTCCCTGCACTCTTCGCAATAAGCTGACCGCGCTTGACCGCTTGTCCGACTTCCACAGCGGGTACGGCGGGCGCGCCAATGTGCTGACTCACGGGAATTGCCACTTCAAACGCTGTGTCAAGCGGTTCGATGGGGCTGCTTTCCGCGAGCTCTTTCCTGCCGCGGATATGCACGCCGCGGAAGAAAAGTTTTCCGTTTTTCGCTTTCAATTTGGTTCCTCCGGTTTGATTATTTTCTTTATTTCCAATCCCCATTTTCGCAAACACGGAAAGGGGAACGGCTTTAATGGTAAATATAACGGCAAGCCCCACGGCAATTCCCGCCGCCGTGCCCAAAAGACACAGATAGGGCGCGTAGGACATGAGGAGCATGGTACCCGTCAGACCGCAGTACACGAGAAGCTGCACGAGGTTGTGCACGACCGCGCTTGCCACGCTTACGGCGAGCACGCTGATGCGCGGGAAGAGGAGCAGAAGCAGACGGGAAACGATTACGCTTACGACGCCCGCCGTCAGGCTGTAAAGGAGCAGAGATAAATTCCCCGCAAAAATACTGCCCAGCACCGTCCGCGCAATAATCACGAGGAGCGCCTCGGGCAGTCCGTAGAGAATGAGCGCGAACATGGAAAAAACGTTGGAAATTCCCAGCTTGGCACCGGGAATGGGCAGAACGGGAATGAGCGACTCGATCATAAACGCGATGAGTCCGAGTCCCGTTAAAAGTGCGAGCACCGCAATTTTTTTAGCTCCCAAAATTTTCCCGTATTTTTTCACCGCTCTATTATAACCAATCGAGGAAAAAAATGCAAGTTTCTGCGTGCGCGATTTTATTATAATAAGGAAAAAAATACATTATACTTATCGCCTTGTCCGCATATAACGAAAAAATTCGACAAACCTTGAAAATATTTTGGGCGTAACACTTGTAAAACGAAAGGATTTCGAGTATAATATAAATAACATACGGAAGGTGACATTATGACTACGCAGGAATTGGAAGAAGCATTGGTACGGGAAAAGAAGAGAGCCGAAGAGGCGTTCGGCTGTGATATGTGCAAAAAGTACGTACGGTGTTTGTATTGTTTCAGTAAAGACGAATACCGCTGCGCCAAAGCGCACGACAGGCTGATGATCGCACTCGAACACGGTAAGCGCAAATTTCCCGCTTATCTGCTCCAAGAACCTCCCATGGAAGTTTTGGAGGGGAAACAGCCCGCGCCGCAAATTGCACCTGCCAAAAGTGCGTCGTCCAAAGTCAGAGCCAAGAGCACGCGCGAAGAAGCGGGAGAGCCCAAGGAAGAAATGGTAGAAACCATTGCGCATATTCTTTCGGGATACAATATGAATGCGCTTTCGGAGGATCGGGCGCGGGAGCTTAAGAAGATTTCCGCCATGCTCGATTCCACCGAAGAAGACGCGCCGAATTCCGCACCCGCCCGCGGGACGGACGTTCTCGCGCACACCAGACGCACCGGGGGCGACGTACCGCTTTTCATTATCCGTAAACACAAATCAAAATAATTTACTAATTACAGGGGGAATCGTTTTTTCGTTCTATGGACAGTACCACGATCGGACTGTTAATTGCACTTGTCGTGCTCATCGTAATGTCGGGATTTTTCAGCGCGACTGAAACGGCGTATACGAGCTTCAGCACGGTGAGAATGCGCGCCTTGGCAGAAAAAAAGCGTTCTGCACGGGTTGCCTTAAAATTGAGTGAGGACTACAACAAGGTTCTTACCACGCTCCTCATCGGGAACAATATCGTCAATATCGCGGCGGCGACCATCTCCACCGTGATTTTTGTTAGCCTTTTGGGTGCGGAGCTCGGGCCCACCATTTCTACGATTGCGCTCACCGTGGTGCTCGTCATATTCAGCGAAATCACGCCGAAAACGCTTGCCCGCGAAGCGCCCGAGTCGTTTGCCCGTTTCATGGCGTTCCCGCTGCTTATATGTACTTATCTGTTCCTGCCGCTTAACTTTTTGTTCGGACTTTGGAAAAAGCTCATTTTCCTCATTTTCGGTTTCAACAAAAAGAAACCCAAATATACCGAGCAGGAGTTTAAGATGCTCGTTGCCGACATTCAGGACGAGGGCGTCATCGACGAAACGGACGAGGACTTGATCACCAAGACGCTGCGCTACGGCGATTTGCACGTCGGCTCGTGCATGATCCCGCTCGACCGCGTCATTATGGCGGAAGCGCGGGAGGATATGCGTACCGTCTATAAAATTTTCCGCGAAACGAATTTCTCGCGTATTCCCGTTTACAAGGGCACGCGCCCCAATATCATCGGCATTTTGTACCGCGCCGATTTCTACGAGAATATGCTCGCAGGGCGGCGGGACTTTACGAACATCGTCCGTCCCGTTTCCCGCACCATGCCCGATGAGCGGGTAGCCGATCTCATGAAGCGGATGCAGTCTTCGCGCGAGCACATGGTCATCGTGGGGCCGGAGGGGAACTCGCTCGGGCTCATCACCCGCGAGGATATGGTGGAGGAGCTTGTGGGCGATATCGACGATAAATACGATTTAACGCCCGTTACCTCGCCGCTCACGCCCTTTATCCCCGAACCTGAAGAAGAGGAGCAGAGGGAAGACGAGGAAGAATAATCGTTTGTGAATTTATCGTGAATTTATCAAATAAGGCGGTTTTGAAGTTGACAGCAAAACCGCTTTTTGTATATAATAAATATTGTTCAGTAAAAAACAAAAAGGGAGGGAATCCCCGTGGAAAACAATGAATTTGTAGCTGTGTTTATGCAAATCGTGCGCAAAATCGAAAATCTCGATTTGTTTGCGGCATCGGCGAAATTTTCCAAAACGGAGTTCCGCATTCTGCGTGAAATCGTCCTGGAAAACGAGAAAGGGAACGAAATCATTGCGTCCGAGCTCTCGCGGCGCATCGGCGTTACGCGTTCGGCAATTTCTCAAATCGTGAACAAAATGGAAAAGGACGGCACCGTAAAGCGCGTTCCCGCACCCAACGATAAAAAGATTGCCTACGTCCGGCTCTCCGAGCGTACGCTCGCCATTTACGAAGAGCAGTGCAAACAGGCGGACGAATGTCTTTCCAAAATGGTTTCTATTTACGGCAAGGATAAAATGGATGCGTTTATCGGCTCCTGCAAAGAAATCATAGCCATTTATGAAACGGTCAAGAAAGAGCTTTCCGAAAACCGAAAATAACCGAAAGGAGATATTATGTTACGGTTAACCGATATTAAAAAGGATTACAAAGTTGCATCGGAATACGTTCACGCCCTCAAAGGCGTGAGTCTCGATTTCCGCGCGAGCGAATTCGTATGTATTCTCGGTCAGTCGGGCTGCGGTAAAACCACGCTGCTCAACATCATCGGCGGGTTAGACCACTACACCTCGGGCGATCTCGTTATTCAAGGCAAGTCCACGAAGGACTTCTCCGACCGCGATTGGGACGTTTACCGCAATCACAGAATCGGATTCATTTTCCAGTCCTATAACCTCATTCCCCACCAGACGGTGCTCGGCAACGTGGAGATTGCGCTCACCATTGCAGGCGTTTCCCGCGAGGAGCGCAAAAAGCGCGCAACCGAGGCTTTGGAGCGCGTGGGGCTCGGCGAGCACCTGAATAAGAAACCCAACCAGCTTTCGGGCGGACAATGCCAGCGCGTCGCCATTGCGCGCGCGCTCGTCAACAATCCCGATATTCTGCTTGCCGACGAACCGACGGGCGCACTCGATAGCGAAACGAGCGTTCAAATCATGGAGCTCATCAAGGAGATTGCGGCGGAGCGGCTCGTTATCATGGTAACGCATAACCCCGAACTCGCGGAGCTGTATGCCTCCCGTATCGTGCGCCTCAAAGACGGACTTGTGGAAGAGGACACCAACCCCTATACGGAAGAGGAGCAACCTGCCGAAGCGGAACAGCCCGCCGAGCCCGTAGAAGAAGAAGCGGCGGAAGAGGCACCCGAGAAAAAGAAGAAAGAGAAGAAGCCCCGCGCGAAAATGAACTTTTTGAGCTCGCTTGCGCTGAGTGCAAGAAACCTTCTCACGAAAAAGGGCAGAACGATTATCACGTCCATTGCGGGCAGTATCGGCATTATCAGCGTGTGCCTCGTGCTCGCGCTTTCCAACGGCTTTAATCACTATATCAAGCGCACGGAAGAGGATATGCTCTCCTACTACCCCGTGCAGGTATCGGAGACCGCGTACGACATGGCGTCCGTTATGATGTCCTTCACTTCGGAAAGAGACGTGCCCGATATGTCGAAAATATCCGACAAGGTCTACGTCGATTCCTTCCTTACGGGGCTTGCCAACGGAATGGCAATTACCAATAATATCAGCGATACATACCTCGACTATATTCAACATATGAATCCCGAGTACTATGCGGAAATTCAGTACAGCTACGGCGTAGGGCTTGTGGATAACCTGTATACCAGCGTAAGAACGGGTGACGTAACCGTTACCGACGATAACGGCAATCAGACCTACGTTGAGCCTTCCGATAAAATCATGTCGCTCAGTTCGTTAAAAAGCTTCTATATTTCGGAGCTCAACAATTACGCAAAGAAATATTCCAATCTCGTGCCCTATGCAAATTTCTTCGGGGATATCGTTGCAAAGATGCCTGGTACGAGCGATTTCAACGACGAGAATTATGCAAAATTCGTGCTTTCCCAGTACGACGTATTAGGCGAGAATGCACGTTTCCCGCAAAACGAGAACGAAGCGGTAATGGTTATTTCGGCAAACGGCGCGGCAACGGACTTAACGCTCGCGCAGCTCGGACTTTTGGAGGAGTCGAAATTCCTTTCGTTGTTCGATGCCGACAATGAAGCAGACGGCACGAAAAAGCACGAGCCCATGTTCATCGATTACAGCGAGATTTTGGGCAAGGAATATACGTTGTTTTTCAACGACGCGGTTTATTCGCCCAATGAAGACTACGTAAAGCCGACGCTCATGAATCCTACGAACGACTATCCTTTCTACTATCACGGTACGCGCACGGAGAGCGAGGGCATTACGGCGAAAGACGGCGAGGGAATCAATTTGAAGATTACCGCCGTGCTCCGTTTGAAAGACGGACTCACGTACGGCTGTCTGAACAACGGACTGAATATCACCGAAGCAGCCGTAAATCACTATATCGAAGAGAATTACGAGTCGGATATCGTAAACTGGGTGAAAAACGATTCGTATTTCAACATTAATCTACCCGGTATGGCGAGCCCCATGATGGTGTATTTGTGCCCTGCGGCGTCGCTTGACAGTTCGTATGCCACCATTGCGGAACTATTAAGCTATATCGGTGCGGAGGATAGTGAAAATATGATTCCGCAGGCACTTGCCGATTTGAAGGTGACGAACGTTTCTGCGCTGAGCTCGGTAATCCGTTATCTCGGCGGGAATAAAACCGTAAATTCCATTCGGTTTTACGCGAACGATTTCGACGGCAAGGACGGTATGCTCGAATATCTCGACGCCTGGAATACGCTGTGCGAAACGGGCGGAAGCTATAACGGCGTTACGCTTACCATTTCCGATAAAATTACTTATACCGATACGGTAGGGCTTCTTATGGGCATGATGCAAACCATGCTCAACGTAATAACCTACGTCCTCGTTGCGTTCACGGCAATTTCGCTCGTGGTGTCGTCGGTCATGATAGGTATTATCACCTACGTTTCGGTGGTGGAGCGCGTCAAGGAAATCGGCGTGCTGCGCTCGCTCGGTGCAAGAAAGCAGGATATCCGAAACCTCTTCAATGCGGAAACCTTTATTATCGGCTTGGCGGCGGGCGTGTTCGGCGTAATCGTCACATACCTGTTGTCCTTCGTTATCAATGCAATTTTGCTCTCGCTTACGGGCATTGCGGGAATTGCCGCGCTGTCGCCTCTCACCGCGCTTATCATGGTGTGCGTGAGCGTCCTTCTAACGCTTATTTCGGGCTTGATCCCCGCACAGGCGGCGGCGAAAAAAGACCCCGTAATTGCGCTCAGAACCGAATAAAAACGGGGGAGAAGGGCATACTTACTGTAAACTAAATTTGCGAGGTAGGTATGGCAAAAAAGAAAAAAATTCCGAAACTTACGGACGAGGAATACGAGCAGTACGTAAAAAACCTGTTAGAAAAGTAAAAAAAGCCGAAGGGGAAACTCTTCGGTTTTTTTCATGAGATTTTCCACAGATTTTCATAAAATTGTTGTTTCATTTTCGTAAAATTGCGGTATAATTAAGTTGTTAACAAAAGCATAAAGCTGAAAAGGAGACAAACAAATGAGTGATTTCAACAAAGTATGTAAAGCGGTGGAGCAGCTCGACGTAGCGGAATACACCGTGGTTCTGGCGGCTAAGACGGCGAAGATCGTGCCCGCCCTCCACGAACTGACGCAGGACTACGAAGAAGTAGCGCATATGCTTGCGGCGTTCATGGTGGCTTCCGTCTATGCCGACGGCAAGCTTGACGAAACGGAATACCTTTTAATGAAGCCCATGATGGAAATTTTCTTCGGTACGGATTTCGACTATGCGTCGGCAAAAGCCGTGGTAAAGGCGTTCAGACCCGAAGGGAACGAGCTCAAAGAAATCATCGATTATCTTATCGATATTTTAGGGGAAATTTCGCCCGAGCTCAAGGACGACATTATTACGGTATGCCTTCTCATCTGCGCGGTAGACGGCAAGATTTCCAGAAAGGAAAAACAGTTTATCAAACAGCTCATTCGCTGATTTTATCTTTGGCGGTAAAACGAAAACGGGGGACGGAAAAGCTCTCCGTTTTTTTCTTGCACGCTTTCTCTTTTTCCGACAAAAGAATCGTAAATATTCCCGCGGGTGTGTGCTATCATAGGCAAAAACCCGCGCGGAGGCGTAGAATGGCAAGAAAAATAGTAATCGTGTCGGGCAAAGGGGGCGTCGGAAAAACGACGGTCTGTTGTAACCTTGCCGTTCAGCTTGCCAAGGCGGGCAACCGCGTAATCATCTGTGATTTGGATTTCGGGCTCAACAACGTGGACGTGGTGCTCGGCACCGAGAACCTTGCCATCTACGACGTACTGGACGCAGTAGAGGGCAGGTGCCGTCCGCGTCAGGCGCTCGTGCGCCACCCGCGCTATCCCACGCTCTATTCTTTGGCGAGCAACCGCGTTTCGGAGCGGTACGTATCCCCGCAGGCAGTGCGCTTGGTGCTAGATTCGCTCGCGCCGCAGTTCGACTATATTTTTATCGATTCCCCCGCAGGAATCGAGGACGGCTTTCACCGTGCCGCGTCCTGCGCCGAGGAAGCGCTCCTCGTCACCACGCCGCACATCTCCGCCATGCGCGATGCCGACCGCGTTTCGGGCATTCTGAAAAGCTACCGTTTTCAAGAAGTGGGGCTTGTGGTAAACATGGTGCGCAAGGACTGGACGCGCCGCGGTGAAGTGCTTTCCCCGCAGGAAATTTCCGCTACGCTCCGTCTGCCGCTCATTGCCGTAATTCCCGAAGAGGACAAGCTGTTTCTCGATAACGTCTACGAACGCTCCCGTGCATTCCGCGCTCTCGGCTCGCAAATCACGCTCGGAATGCAGGAAAACTTCAAATTGAAAAAACGCATGAAGGAGAGACTATGAGAGAGCAAATCACAAAAACCAGACTCACCCGTATGCTTGCGGAGGACAAAGAGGGGCTGAACCCCGAAACGGCACAGGCGGCACTTTTAGATTTTCAGCGCGTTGCAAACGAATATTTTGAAACGGAGAGCAAGCCGAAAATGCTTACGCAAAAGGAAAACGGTTTGATTTCCGTTACGGTTACCTTCCGCGCCGTCCGTGTGAAAAACTTTACCAAGTTAAAATAACAAAGCGCCGACCGCAATGCGGTCGGCACTTCTTTGCTAAAATAAAAAATTTTCGCGCCTCTTGACTTTTTGCACAAAAATATGTTATACTGATAATGCCAAACAAACTTCATAATATACAGCAAATAGGGGTATTCTTTTATTTTGCTTTTTTGTGCATACGCGTTTTTTGGATTTTGGTAAAAATGTAAATCCCCTAAATGCGTGTGCGTGAATATCCGTTACTGTATTAAGTTTGTTTGGCGACAATCGGGATTTGCGTTTTTCGTGCGTTAACCTCGGTTGACGCACTTTTTTATTTTACGGAGAGTAATACGTGAAGGAAGTTTATTGGAATGGAATAACGTTTTATGAGTACGACGACGAACGAATTTATAAAAATTTACGGCGTATGCGTGTGCTGTATTTTGTTTCGACTATACTCGCTATTCTCACAACTATCGGAGAATGTACCAGAAATGCAGTAAATCGCGCTTGGGTTTTAGATTGGTACGCATACTTAACATATTTTGAATATTTGTTAATTGTTCCTTTTGTTTTCTTCTTGCTGTTTCGTAAAGAACATGGGAAAAGACCGAGCGAACTCTCTGATCGGGAATTGAAAAAAATAAGCAAAACATTTGAGTTAAGGAGAAAAGGCTTAACTCACTTTCCGCTCATACCATCTATACTTGAATCACTATTGCCCGTAATCTTGGAAGTAGCTTTTTGTCTTTGGTGGGGTCTAAGCTATTATAATATTCATTATTCGTTTTTTCTTTTAGGTTATTGGTTACCCACTTACATTTTCATCTATATTGCGTCGGGACTTTTGATTGCGAATGCTGTGTTCAAGAAAAGAGAATGGGAGACAACTCCACCGCAGGCCGTACAGGAAGCGCATGCTGAATTTGAAAAGAAAAAAATCAAAAAGGAATATGAAAAACTGATTGAACAATGCGGAATCAAGTTTTTTATAAAATATTATAAACAAATTAAATATTTACCTTTGCGTGATGTAACGGTTACGGAATCTTATCCGCCGAATGAAAAAAACGAACGGATACTTTCAGCAAAAAAAATCATTGATTCGGGGTTGACGGAATTTGCCTTAAACGAGATAATCAATACGTATCGTGACGTTTTAGAAGAAACAGAAATAGAACAAGCGAAGTTTATTTTGCAAGAATTTCAACCAAACCAAAACCAAGAATCGTTTGATCAAAAGGAAGGAACAGAAATGCTGATACACGAATTTATCATTAAAAACGGAATAAGCCCCGAAGATGTAGAGGCGCCTTTATCGGTTCGCGCAGGCGAGCGCTGTATGTTGGTGTTTGAAAATAACGTTTGCGTCGGAGTGATATGGAAGCATTCCGACACTAAAAATTCCGAGGCAAATGGACAAGCCGAAATTCGGTTTTTTAATAGCTATAAAGATACGTACAGGGTATGGCACAGAATGTTTACTAGAGAAGGTCAAAGGATTACATACGACCGCTTAGAGGCGGAATTGCAAACGAAAGACGAATATATTTACTTCGGCAAAATAAAAGGGGTATAAAAAGGATATAGCAAAACTCAAATAAACAAATGCGCCGACCGCATTGCGGTCGGCGCATTTCATATTCGGTTTATTTTTTCTTCTTTTGGTCGCGTTCTTCTTCGGGAGTGATAAAGTCGAAAGAGATTTTTTCGTTGCGCTTTGTAAGCGCCTCTACAAAATCGCTGTACCAGCTGTCCTTCACCACGATCACCATAAATTTCGTCTTGTAATCGTCGAAATAGACGGTTAGCTTATTTGACCCGCGGAAGAGTCGAACCGAATAAATATCCTTAATTGCATAGCGCGAGCGGATAATTCCGAACTGCATGATAAGCTGTTTCTCGGTAACGATATATCTTGATTTAATGAGCATTGCAATCACGATAACTGCAAGCAGAATGCTCACGAGATACAAAAGGATATATTTGATCCAATCGTACGGAACGGACAAATCGCTTTTCAGAAAATCGACGAACTGCCAGGTGGTAAGCCCGATTCCCGCCGCACACAGCACGAGCAGGAGCACGAGCAAACCGAGCATCAAATTTGAAAATTTGAATTTGAATATTTCGTCGGGAAGTACGTCTTTTTGCTTTTTCTCACTCATAAGAGCAGTATAAAACATTTTGCCGCAAAATGCAATCTCTTTGCTTGAAAAAATCTATCGAATCCTGTATAATGAAAGTGAAATCTACGGAGGACGGAAATGGTTAAACTCATTAAACAGGGCGTTTATTACAGCGAGGGCAAACTCGTTAAGGAGTCTCAGGCATTCAAGACGGAAGAGAAAAAGCAGGCCGCTATCAAGAATACCATGGCGTATTCCATTCTGAAAGCACACAACGCGGGCGACGACGAAAATTATAAAATCCGTTTCGACGCGATTGCCTCGCACGATATCACCTACGTCGGCATCATTCAGACGGCAAAGGCAAGCGGGCTTGAAAGCTTCCCGATTCCCTATACGCTGACGAATTGCCATAACTCGCTCTGCGCGGTGGGCGGCACCATCAACGAGGACGACCACGTGTTCGGCTTATCGGCGGCAAAGAAGTACGGCGGCGACTACGTTCCCGCACACCTTGCCGTCATTCACCAGTACGTGCGCGAGTGCGCGGCTAAGTGCGGTGCCATGATTCTCGGCTCGGACTCCCACACCCGCTACGGCGCACTCGGTACGCTTGCGGTGGGCGAAGGCGGGCCGGAGCTTGTCAAACAGCTCTTAAAACAGACCTACGACGTAAAACGCCCCGAAGTGATTGCAGTGCAGCTCAAAGGCAAACTCAGAAAGGGCGTAGGCCCGCAGGACGTTGCGCTCGCACTCGTGAAAGCAACCTTCCCCAGCGGCTTCGTCAAGAATAAAATTCTCGAATTTATCGGCCCCGGAATCGCGGGACTTTCCATGGACTACCGCATCGGCATCGACGTCATGACGACGGAAACGACCTGCCTTTCCTCCATTTGGGAAACGGACGAAAAGACGCAGGAGTATTTTCGCGACCACGGCAGAGAGGACGCATACAAAAAGCTTTCCCCCCAAGAACCCGCCTATTACGACGGCGCGGTGACCATTGACCTCACCAAAATCGAACCCATGATCGCGCTTCCGTTCCATCCCTCGAACGCCTACACGATCCGCGAATTTTTGGAACGCCCCGAAGAGCTTCTAAAAGAGGTAGAGGAAAAGGGCAGAAAGATTTTAGGCAGCGATAACTTTACCCTCACGAATAAAATCAAGGACGGCAAGGTGTACGTCGATCAGGGCGTGATTGCAGGCTGTGCGGGCGGCGGCTACGAGAATATCGCCGAGAGCGCAGAAATTTTAAGAGGCAAGAGCATCGGCACGGGCGCGTTTACGCTGAGTATCTATCCCGCGTCCCAGCCCGTCTATAAATGCCTTACCGAGAACGGTTATACAAGCGTACTCATGGAAACGGGCGCGGCAATCAAAACAGCGTTTTGCGGGCCCTGCTTCGGCGCGGGAGATACGCCCGCTACGGGTGCACTCTCTATCCGTCACACCACGCGCAACTTTGAAAACCGCGAGGGCAGTAAACCCGCACAGGGGCAGCTTTCTGCGGTTGCGCTCATGGACGCGCGCTCCATTGCGGCAACGGCGGCAAACGGCGGCGTGCTCACTTCGGCACTTGACTATGAATATAAAAACCGCGTGAAGAAATACAAGTTCGACGGCAAGATTTACGAAAACCGCGTCTACCGCGGCGCAGGCAATCCGCAGAAGGACGCGGAGCTTGTGTACGGCCCGAATATCGCCGATTGGCCCGAGCAGATCGCACTCGGCAAGCATTTGCTCATGAAGGTCGTGTCCGTCCTGAAAGATCCCGTTACGACGACGGACGAGCTCATTCCCTCGGGCGAAACCTCGTCGTATCGTTCCAATCCCTATAAGCTTTCGGAGTTCGCCCTGTCGCGTAAAGACCCTGAGTACGTGCAACGGGCCAAGAGCGTGAGAGAGGAAGAGAAAACGCGCCGCGAGAGCGGAGCTCTGCCCGAAAGCGTTTTGAAAGAGCTTGGCGGGTTAGAGGTAAAAGAGGGCACGATTTACGGCAGCGTGGTGGTATCCAATAAACCGGGCGACGGCTCTGCGCGTGAGCAGGCGGCTTCCTGCCAGCGGGTACTCGGCGGCATTGCGAATATCTGCAAAGAGTACGCAACCAAGCGGTATTTTTCCAACCTCGTGAACTGGGGCATGATTCCCTTCACCTGCGAAAAGCCCGATTTCAGCGTAGGGGACTATCTCTACGTGGAGGATATTGCGGAAGCGATTTCCCGTGGCGAAACGCGGTTTGTTGCAAAGGTGATTTCCAAGGATAAAGAGCGCAGCGTCGTTCTGGAAACCGCGCCCCTCACGAAGGACGAAACGGAGATTCTCCTTGCAGGGTGTCTTATCAACTATAATAAGAAGAAAAATCAATGAAATACGTAATTGCTTTGGATGCGGGAACAACGAGCGTCCGCGCATTCGTCTATGATTTGAAAACAGGAAAATTCGTGCACGGCGCGAGTCAGGAAATCAAACAGAGCTTTCCCCGCGCGGGCTGGGTAGAGCAGGACGCCAACGAAATTTATTACAAGGCGGCGTACTGCCTCAACGAATGCGTGCGCTTTGCGGGCGCGGAAAACGTAGCGGGCATGGGCATTACCAACCAGCGCGAAACGGTGGTGCTGTGGGATAAAACCACGGGCGAACCCGTCTGTCCCGCTATCGTGTGGCAGTGCCGCCGTACGAGCGAATACTGCGCCGCACTCTCCAAGGAGAATAAGGAACTCATTCGCGAGCGCACGGGGCTCGTGGTAGACGCTTATTTTTCCGCAAGCAAAATTCGCTGGATTTTAGATAACGTGCCCAAGGCAAGGACGCTCGAAAAAAACGGCACGCTTTGCGCGGGCACGATAGACAGTTATTTAATTTTCAAATTTACCGAGGGGCGCACGTTCGCAACCGACGTCACGAACGCTTCGCGCACCATGCTCTTCAATATTAAAACGCTCGACTGGGACGAGGAGCTCTTGCAGCTCTTCGGCGTATCAAGGGAGATTTTGCCCGAAGTCCGCGCTTGCGATGCGCGCATGGGCGAGGCGGAAATAGCAGGCTCGCGCATTCCCATTGCGGGGGTGATAGGCGATCAGCAGGCCGCACTGTTCGGGCAGGGTTGTCTTAGCGAAGGCGACGGCAAAATCACCTACGGCACGGGGCTCTTCCTTCTCTTTAATACGGGCGGGCGGTGCGCGCAGTCAAAGCGCGGTATGCTCTCAACAATCGGCTATTCCGCCTGCGGAAAAACGACGTACGCCTTAGAGGGCAGTGCGTTCAACGCAGGAAGCGCGGTGCAATGGCTACGCGACGGACTCGGCTTCATTAAAACGAGCGCGGAGAGCGAGAGGGTAGCCGAAAGCGTAGAATCAAGCGGCGGGGTATATTTCGTGCCCGCCTTCACGGGGCTTGGCGCACCCTATTGGAATGCCGAGGCGCGCGGGCTTCTCACGGGAATTACAAGAAGTACCACCCGTGCGCATATCGTGCGGGCGGTGCTCGAAAGCATTGCTTTTTCCGCGCGGGACTTGGCTTCCTGTATGGAAGAGGACAGCGGAATTAAGCTAAGGGAAATCAAGTGCGACGGCGGAGCCTCGGCAAACAATTTCCTCATGCAGTTTCAATCTAACGTTTTGGGCGTGTGCATTAACCGCCCCGTGGAGCGCGAGAGCACGGCCCTCGGCGCGGCGCTCATGTGCGCGCTTTCGCTGGGGCTCGTGGAAGAGCAGGATATTCCAAGGCTTAGAAGCTCGGAACGCATTTTCACGCCCTCGCCCGATCGGGAAAAGTTTGACCGTCTGTACGGCGAATACTGCCGCGCAGTCCAAAAAACATTGTTATAAATAGGGAGAAAATCATGAAAGACTTTTCAAACGTTTTTGTATTCAACCACCCTTTGATCAAGCACAAAATCGCTATCTTGCGCGATAAGCGGACGGGCATGAAAGAGTTCCGCGAGCTTATCGAGGAAATCACCACCATCATGACCTACGAGAGTATGCGCGACGTGGAGCTTACCCCCGTGCAGGTGGAAACGCCGCTCGAAGTGACCACGCAGTACAAGGTCTCGGACGACAGCATTGCAATCGTGCCCATTTTGCGCGCAGGCCTCGGTATGGTGAACGGCGTGCACCGCGTATTCCCGACCGCGAAGGTAGGCCATATCGGCATGTACCGCAACGAGGAAACGCTTCAGCCGCAGGAGTATTATTGCAAGCTTCCCGAAGGGATCGAGAATAAGACGGTATTTTTAGTCGATCCCATGCTTGCCACGGGCGGCAGCGCGTGCGACGCGTTGGACGCCTTAAAAAAGCGCGGCTGCAAGAAAATCAAATTTATGGCAATAATCGGCGCGCCCGAGGGCGTAGAGCGGGTTGCCAAGGCGCACCCCGGCGTTTCCGTCTACGTTTCCACACTCGATCGGGCGCTCAACGAAAACGGCTATATCGTCCCCGGCTTAGGCGATGCGGGCGATAGACTGTTCGGCACGAAATAATCAGATAAACAGTAATTTAGCGGTCTAACACGGAGTAGCTATGGATATAGGAATAAAGAAAACCCGTATGGGCATAAATTTAGCCTTTATATTGATATTTATTTCTTTGGTAATAGTTTGCGCTATTATGTGGGCGTTCTACCAAGGGAATGAAAACGTAGAATATTTTCAAAAGTATGGAGTGGAGGTTGAAGCCGAGTGCGTAAGATATACAAGACGCGTAGATGAAAATGATATGCATCTTGTATATTTTTGGTGCAGATATGAGTACGAAAATGATGATGGTCAGGTATGGTGTATATATAGAAAATTTACAAAGGAAGAAAATGCGGCGGCACAAATAGGCAAAATCATCACTATCACTATAGACCCTAATGGTAATCATGCACGAGACCAAACTATGGAGAAAATTAAAAGCATACAACTCACTTACGAACGTGATTTAATTTTGGCTATTATTTTCTGTTTTCCCGTGCCGATTGCTCTTTACCTTTTAATTTATCGCGGAATTTACAGAAGCGTAATGAACTATAAGATAAGCAAAAAAGTCGGAGATAACGAACCTAATTTTATAGATAGTAAGAATTATAACGAAAACGCAATCAAAAACGGTGAAGTAACCAAAGTGCTGAAATGGATAATTTGCTATGTAAAGGTTAAGTACCAAGACGAGAGCGGCGCAACGCGAGAGAAATGGGCGCAGTCTTGGTTTACACATAAGGAAGCAAAATTCTTGCAACAAAAGAAAACGATAACTATTGTACCCTACAAAAACACCTACGGTATTTTGGAAGAAATGCAATAGTAAGAACGATAAATTTCAATTTATCATTCTATTTATTTTTAATACGGGGGAATTTTTATAAAAAGCGTCTGCTTCGGCAGGCGCTTTTTTCACGCAAAAAATGCTTGGTGCATACAATGGCTTTGCGTGCGGAAAGCGTACGCGGAGGGTATTTTGGGAAAATATTTCGGAACGGACGGTTTCCGCGGCGCAGCGAACGAATCGCTCACCGCAATTCACGCGTTCAGAGTGGGCAGATACCTCGGGCGCTACTTTTCAAAGGGGAAGAGCGAGCGCGCGAAAATCGTCGTCGGCAAAGACACCCGCCTTTCCTCGTATATGTTCGAGTACGCCTTGGCGGCGGGCGCAACCGCGTCGGGAGCGGACGTGTATCTTCTGCACGTCACCACAACTCCCTCCGTATCGTTCGTCACGCGCACGGACGGCTTCGACTGCGGCGTCATGATTTCCGCAAGCCACAACCCCTATACCGATAACGGCATTAAGCTCATGAACGGCGCGGGCGAAAAAATGGAAGAGAGTGTTCTTAGTTTGGTGGAGGAATACCTCGACGGCGGCACGCTTCCGCTCGCCACGGGCGAGAGCATCGGACGCACGGTGGACTACGTTGCGGGCAGAAACCGCTACCTTGCGTATCTCCTTTCCGTACCGCGCACTTCGCTGCGCGGGCTCAGGGTGGGGCTGGACTGTGCCAACGGCAGCGCCTGGGCAATCTCCAAAGCGGTGTTCGACGCCCTCGGCGCAAAGGTCTTTTGTACGGGGGTGAGCCCCAACGGCACGAATATCAACACCGACTGCGGCTCTACCCACCCCGAAAAATTGCAGGCGTTCGTGCTCCAGAATTCGCTCGATTTGGGCTTCGCGTTCGACGGCGACGCCGACCGCTGTATCTGTGTAGACGAAAAGGGGGAACTCGTAGACGGCGACGGGATACTCTACGTCTGCGCCAAATATCTGCATTCCCGCGGCGAGCTCGACGGCGGCGGTATCGCGGCTACCGTCATGAGTAACCTCGGGCTATCCCGCTCGCTCGGCGCGTTCGGGATCGAAGTCAGCGAAACGGACGTAGGCGATAAAAACGTGTACGGCGAAATGGTGAGGCGCGGATACTTGCTCGGCGGCGAGCAGTCGGGGCATATCATTTTCCGAAAATACGCCACCACGGGCGACGGCGTCTTAACCGCCCTCAAAGTTGCTGAAACCGTATTAGAGAGCAAGTGCCCGCTCTCTTGTTTGACTAAGGGGCTCACGCGCTATTCGCAAAAGACGCAGAGCGTGCGCGTGCGGGATAAAAACGCCGTAATCGTAAACGAGGGGGTCACCCGCGCCGTAAAGGATGCGGAAGGGCTTTTAGGCGGCGGAAGGGTACTTCTTCGCGCTTCGGGTACCGAGCCCGTCGTGCGCGTGCTTGCCGAGGGCGAAACAACCGCTTTATGCGAAGAGGCGGTTTCCCGCGTGATTTGCGCCGTAAAAGCGGCGGAGGAGGAAATCTAATGTGCGGAATCGTAGGATATTACGGAAGCGAAAACGCCGCGCCCGTGCTCCTGAAAGGGCTTGAAAAGCTCGAATACAGGGGGTACGATTCGGCGGGCATTGCACTTTTGGAGAACGGAAACTTACGCGTGGTGCGCAAAAAGGGGCGGGTTAGCGAGCTGTTTAATGTCAAGGATATGAGCGGTAAACTCGGAATCGGGCACACGCGCTGGGCAACGCACGGCGCACCGTCGGAAACGAACGCCCACCCGCACGTTTACGGCAGATTCGCCGTAGTACATAACGGAATTATCGAAAACGACTTTGCGCTCAAAGAGGAGTGCCGTTCGCGCGGCGAGGTGTTCTCGTCCGAAACGGATAGCGAAGTCATCGCGCATCTGCTTGAATTTTATTACGAAGGGAATTTTCTCACCGCCGTTAAGAGTACGGTGGAGCGGCTAAAGGGCTCGTATGCGCTTGCCATTTTGTGCGCAGACTGCGAGGGCATTATCCTTGCAAGAAAGTCGAGCCCGCTCGTGGTGGGAAGCGGCAACGGCGGTTTGTTTGCCGCGAGCGATATTTCCGCGATTGCGGCGCAGGGCGTAGATATCTATACTCTCGAAGACGGAGAGTTCGCGCTCCTTGCAACCGAAATCACTTTTTTCGATGGCAATTTGAAGCGCATATCAAAAGAAAAAATCGAATACGACGCCGAGGACGAAACGCCCGATAAAAAGGGATACAGGCATTTCATGCGGAAAGAGATGGCGGAAATTCCCGCCGTACTCGGGAAATCGGTCTGCGATTTTACCGCGGCGAAATACCGCGAATTTTACCGCGTTCTGAAGCAGACGGAGCAAATTCAAATCGTCGCGTGCGGAACGGCATACCACAGCGGACTGTGCGCGAAGCACGCTATCGAATCGCTCTGCCGCGTGCCCGTCGAGGTTTGCATTGCAAGCGAGTACCGCTACTCGAACCCTATCGTAAGGCCGTACACGCTTGCGCTCGCTGTGAGCCAAAGCGGGGAAACTGCGGATACGCTCGCGGCGGCGGAGATTGCAAAGAGTAAGGGAGCGTATCTCGTTGCAGTCACCAACGTGCCGTATTCCACAATCACGCGCCTTGCGGACTACGTCTTGCCCACGAATGCGGGACGCGAAGTCGCCGTTGCCGCAACCAAGAGCTTCAACGCCCAGCTCGCGCTTTTGTACTCGATTGCCTCTGCGCTTGATAAGGCAAAGGGCGGCGCGGGGTTCTTTGACGAAATACTTTCTCTTCCCGAAAAAGTGAAGTGTGCGGAGGAGGCGTGCGAGGAAGTCCGTGCGTGGGTGCCGCATTTCTTGGGCGCAAGGAGCGTGTTCTTTTTGGGGCGCGGCGCCGACTATGCTACCTCGCTGGAAGGCAGCTTGAAGCTGAAAGAAATTACATATCTTCCGAGCGAGGGCTATCCTGCGGGCGAGCTCAAACACGGCACGCTTGCCTTAGTAGATTCAAGTACACCCGTGGTCGCGGTGCTCACGCAAAAATCGGTTGCCGATAAAACCATGAACGCCGTGCACGAGGTGTACGCCCGCGGCGCGAAGGTGTTTCTAATTACCTGCTTCGAGGAATACACTTCCCGCAAGGAAGTAACTGCGTCTTTGCTTCTCCCCGAATGCAAAGAGGAGTTCACGCCTATTTTGTCGGTATTGCCGCTGCAAGCGCTTGCGTACTACGTTTCCATTGCCCGAGGGAATAATCCGGATAAACCCCGCAACCTCGCCAAGAGCGTTACGGTAGAATAAAAAAATCCCCGCGCAAAACGCGGGGATTTTTAACCGTTTAATTTGTAGAAGCGTCACCTGCGGGTTCGCTTACGGGCTCTGCCGCTACGGCTTCGCTAAGCTCCGCCGTCGCATCCTCTTCGGTCGTTTCTACGGTTTCGCCGCCTTCGGGCGGTTTCTTTTCTTTATAGAGAAGCTTCAAGAAGATAGGGGTGAGGATAGAGGACACCAAAATGAGGAGCACCGTCATAAGCATAAATTCACTGCCCAATGCGTTCGCGCCCAGAGCGGCATCCGTTACCGTTGCGGTAACGATGAGTGCAACCTCACCGCGCGCCATCATGCCAACGCCTGCAATCGTGCTTTCGCGCAGGTTATATTTGAAACACTTGGCAACCGCGCCGCACCCGACAATTTTTCCGATAAGTCCCATAAGCACGGCGAGGAACGCAAACAGAACGAGCCAACCGCTCATGCCGAGGAAACTGATACTTGAAATACCGATATTCGCAAAGAACACAGGCGCGAAGAACGTATAGGTGTTTACTTCTACTTTCTTATCGGTATATTCCCTCGTGTTGTGTGCAGTAGAGAGAATGATACCTGCAAGGAACGCGCCCGTAATATCTGCAACGCCGAACACTTCCTCCGCAAGCCAGGCATAGAAAAGGCACATTGCAAGCGAGAACACGGAGAGTCTGCGCGTATTCGGCCATTTCTTTTCGAGCCAGCGGAAGAGGTAAGAGAGCCCGAAGCCAAGCGCAATCGCCACGATAAAGAACGCAACGATCATAATAATCGTGCCGTAGATAGTGGACTTGAACGCCTCGAATCCGTTTGCCGCTTCGCCCGCGCCCGATTTCGCAATGCCCGTTACAACGGAGAGCACGATAATACCGATAACGTCGTCGATAATGGCGGCGGATACGATCGTCGTGCCAAGTTTGGTGGAAATTTTACCCAGCTCTTTGAGCACCGAAACGGTAATGGCTACCGAGGTCGCCGTAAGAATGGCACCTACGAAAATGCACTGATAAATGTTTTCGGGGCCTAAGCCGATATTGCCGAACGGCAAGCAGATGAGAATGCCAAGCCCCATAGGAACGGCCACACCCGCGCACGCAATCAGCGTTGCGGCAAGGCCCGTCTTTTTGAGCTCTTTGAGGTTGGTTTCAAGCCCCGTAGAGAAGAGGAGCAAGAGGACGCCGATCTTCGAGAAGATTTGAAGTCCGTCCGTTCCGAGCGAGAAGCTTCCGTCTTTACCCGTGCCCGAAAGCAGGAACAAACAGTTATAATCTACTCCGCCTTCCTTTGCAAAGCCGATAAGTGAATACCCGCAAAGCTCTCCGAAAATGGCGGGCCCGATGAGAAGCCCTGCAATAATGTAGCCGAGCACCTGCGGCAGTCCTATTTTTCTGAACAGCAAGCCGAACAGCTTCGTGGAGAGCAGGATAATTGCCAGTATTACGGCAAAGCCTACTCCGTTATCAATATGAAAAACTCCGTACATATTTTCTCCTGTGGTGTTTTTTGAAAATCAAACACTGCTCCTTATTATAGTCTTTTCCTCAAAAAAAGCAAACGTTTTACCAAACATTTTATGTTTTATCATTGTTTCACCGTGAATGCTTGTCATTTCGCGCGCGGTGTGCTATAATGATAAATATGTTATCTCCCGAAGTGCCCGTAGCAAAAGAGCGGGTAAAACAAATGAACCCCGTCGTGCTCGCATTCGTGGGTGACGCGGTCTTCACGCTCTGCGTGCGGGAGCGGCTTGCGCTCTCTTCGCAGGTACGTACGGGCGAGCTCAACCGCCTTGCGAGCGAGAAGGTTTCGGCGCACGGTCAGAGCGACGCGTTGGAGAAAATTCTGCCCCGCCTCACGGAAGAGGAGTCGGATATTTACCGCCGCGGACGGAACGCCAAAAAGCCAACGAAGAGCAAGAACGCAAGCGTAGCGGAATACGTGCGCTCTACGGGCTTCGAGGCAGTCATCGGATATTTGTATCTTACGGGACAAAGCGATAGAATCAACGAATTATTTTTTACGGAAAAGGACTAAGGTATGAAAACGGAAGGCAGAAACGCCGTTTTGGAGCTTTTGAAAACGGATAAAACCGTCGATAAAATATTGCTTGAAAAGGGCGCGCAAGGCACCCTGGGCAAGATATTCGCCGAGGCGAGAAAGAAGAATATCCGCGTGCAGTTCGTCGATAAAAGAGTGCTCGATAAAGAGAGCGACGACAAGCGGCATCAGGGCGTCATTGCCTATACCACCGATTTCGTCTATTCCGATTTATACGAAATGGACGGCGGCGAGAACAGCCTTATCGTTTTATGCGACGGCATAGAAGACGTGCATAACCTCGGCAGCATTCTGCGCGTTGCGGAGTGCGCGGGGGCGGCGGGCGTCGTTATCCCCAAGGCAAAGGGCGCGAGCGTTACCGAGGCGGTCATTCGCATTTCTGCGGGCGCGGCGGAGCATATCAAGGTTGCAAAAGTGCCTTCCATTAACTACGCGATCGACGAGCTCAAAAAGCTCGGTTATTGGATTTACGCATTAGAGGCGGGCGGCGAGTGCATTTACGAAAACAAGCTTACGGGCAAGGTTGCGCTCGTGGTCGGCGGGGAGGATAGCGGCGTCAAGCGGCTCACCCGCGAGAAGTGCGATAAAGTGCTCTCCATTCCCTTGTTTGGAAAGGTCAATTCGCTGAACGCGTCCGTTGCGCTCGGCATTGCCGTATATGAGGTGGTTCGTGCAAGACAGGCGTGAAACGGATGAAACGCTCGTAGAGCGTGCGCAAAAGGGTGACGGCGGAGCCGTGTGCGAAATTATGCTGCGTTATAAAAACGCGGTGCGTGCACGGGCGCGTCAGTTCTTTTTAGAGGGCGGCGAAACGGAGGACTTGGTGCAGGAGGGCATGATCGGGCTCTACTCGGCAATTACGGCGTACAGCCGCGCGTCGGGCAAGAGCTTCAAGAACTTTGCGTACCTTTGCGTTTCGCGGCAGATTTACGACGCGCTCAGAAAAGCGGGAAAAACGCCCAAGACGGAAGGAGAAGCGGGGTTCGATTTCGATACGCTCTCCGGCGGCGATACGCCCGAAGATTTTTTGATTGACGACGAGTCGCGTGCGGAGCTCAACCGCAAGCTCATGAAGGAATTATCCGATTTTGAGTTTCGCGTGATTACCATGTATTTAGGCGGTATGAGCTACGCGGAAATCGCAGAGGCGGCGGGCAAGGACGTAAAGAGCGTGGATAACGCGCTCAGCCGCGCAAAGAAGAAGTTACAAAAAGCATTTACTACCCGCAAGGGGTGAGGAGGAAACATGGCGCACGTTTCGCTATACCGCAGGTTCCGACCGGACAGCTTCAATAAAATGGTTCGGCAGGAGCACGTCGTGCGGGTGCTTCAAAATCAAATACAATCGGGCGCGGTGGGGCACGCGTACCTGTTCTGCGGCCCGCGCGGAACGGGAAAGACGAGCGTTGCCCGCATCTTTGCCCGCGCCGTAAATTGCGAAAGTCCCAAGGCGGGTTCGCCCTGCGGCAAGTGTCCGACGTGCAGAGCGCTTTCGGAGGGCTCTTTGGACGTAGTGGAAATCGACGCGGCGTCCAACAACGGCGTAAACGAAATGCGCGACTTGCGCGAAAAAGTGCAGTATCCCCCCGTTACGGGAAAATATAAAGTATATATTATCGACGAAGTTCACATGCTCACGGACAGCGCCTACAACGCGCTTTTGAAAACGCTTGAAGAGCCGCCCGCGCATGCAATCTTCATTTTGGCTACCACCGAGCCGCATAAAATTCCCGCGACCATTCTCTCGCGCTGTATGCGGCTTGATTTCAAGCTCATTCCCGCAGAGGATCTCGAAAACCACTTAAAGAGCATCTTAAAAGAAATCGGAAAAGAGTACGAGGACGAAGCCGTTGCGGCAATCGCGCGTGCAGGCGGCGGGAGCGATAGAGATATGCTCTCCATTGCAGAAACCTGCATTGCCTATTCGGATAAGCTCACCTACAAGGCGGTTACCGCCGCGCTCGGCACGGCAGACTTTGCAACTACGGCAAAGCTCGTACGCTGTCTTCTTTCCGCCGATATGCCCACCGCAATTTTTGAAACGGAGAATCTGCTTGCCGAAGGAAAATCGGTCGGCGTACTGGTGCGTGATTTGTTGGAGCTTCTTCGTCAGGTTGCCGTTGTGAAAACCTGTTCCAACGCCGAAAAACTGCTCTCGCTTCCCAAAGATTTATTTCAGCAGGTCAAGACGATTGCGGACGACGCAGACGGCAGAGCAATTCTTCGCGCAACGGAAATTCTCTCCAAAACGGAGAACGAACTGCGTTTTGCATCTTCCCCGCGCATTGCGCTTGAAAGTGCGGTTATGCGCATTTCCATGCCCGAGGCGGAATATGATATCGACGCGCTTCTCGTTAGAGTAAGTGCGCTTGAAAAGCGTCTTGCCGAAACGCCTATGCCCCTTCAAGGATTTCCCGTAGTGGAATGCGAAGTGAAGCCTTCCAAGCCTGCTCAAAGGCCTAAGACGGTAGAAGAGCCGTTGCCGGAAGAGCCCGTTTACGATATCCCCGAGGAACCCGTTTACGACGCGCCTTTCGAGGCGGAGCCTGTAAAACAGGAAACTCCAAAGCCTGCCCCGATTGTAGGTGCGGAGCCGATGACGGCGGAAGTGGCGTTCGGGAAGTTTATCAGAATGCTGAGAAAGACCTCGAAGAGCGGCGTGCTGTTCACCATGTGCACGGACTTGTCGGCGTCTTACGAGGGCGATAAGCTCATTCTAACGACGGATATCGAAGCGGTCTTCCGTTCGTTGGCGCGGGAAGAGCACCGCAAAGTGATGGAAGAAACGTTTGCGCTCGTCGGCGTTACCGATTTTGAAGTGCGCCATGCGGGGAGCAAGAAGCAAAGCGAAGCAAACGCGGTAGAGGAATTAAAAAAGAATTTTTCGGAATATCCAATAGAAATAAAGTGAGGAATTGATATGGCAGGTTTCAAAGGCGGCATGGGCGGCGCAGGAATGCAGAACCTCATGAAGCAGGCGCAAAAAATGCAGGAGGAGATGAAGGAAACGGAAAAGCTCCTCGACGAATGGGAAATCGTCGGCACGTCAGGCGGCGAAGCGGTCGTCGTGTATATGAACGCGAAAAAAATTATCGACGGTATCGAAATCGATAAATCGGTCATCGATCCCGACGACGAAGAGATGCTCGAAGACCTCATTATGGCGGCAATTCTCGACGGCTATAAAAAGGCGGACGAGGTCTATCAGGAAAAGATGGGCAAATACGGCGCAATGGGCGGAGGGCTCTTTTAAGTGGAAGTATTTATCGAGCCTATCGGCAGGCTCATGAACGAGTTTTCAAAGCTCCCCGGCGTCGGCAAGAAAACCGCACAGCGGTACGCCTACCGCGTTATCAATATGACGGAGAGCGAGGCGCACGCCTTTGCCGAGGCAATTCTCGGCGTCAAGCGCAAGGTGCGCTTTTGCAAGGTATGCGGAAACTTCACCGAAGAGGAAATCTGCGACGTCTGCAAGCTGCGCGATAAGTCGGTTATCTGCGTTGTGAAGGAGCCGAAGGACGTCGTAGCTTTGGAAAAGATTCACGAATACAAGGGCGTTTACCACGTCTTGCACGGCGTGATCGATCCCATGAACGGCGTTACGCCCAACGATATCCGCATTAAGGAGCTCTTGACGCGGGTGAACGAGGGCGGTGTGAAAGAAGTAATCATGGCAACCAATCCCGACGTAGAGGGCGAGGCAACGGCCATGTATATCGCTAAACTTTTGAAGCCGCTCGGGGTTACGGTAACGCGCATTTCCCGCGGCGTGCCCGTTGGGAGCGAGCTTGAATATGCCGACGAGGTGACGCTCGCCCGCGCACTTTTAGAACGTAAAGAATTATAAAGAGGGAAAAATAATGAAAATTTCCGTATTGGGTTGCGGAAGGTGGGGTTCGTTTATCGCTTGGTATTTAAGCGGTATCGGGCACGAGGTCTATTCCTGGGGGCCCGAAGACGACTATTCCTACCAAATCTTAAAAAAGACGGGACGGAACGAATACGTTGCACTCGACAAAAAAATAACGCTTACCTGTAATTTACAGGAAGCGGTGGAGCACGCGGAAGCAATCGTTATTTCCATCAGCGCACAGGGCTTACGCGGCTTTATGCAGAGGGTTACCGCTTACGATATCGCGGAAAAGAACTTCATTCTCTGCATGAAGGGAATCGAGGTAGATACGGGCAAGCGGCTTTCCGAGGTGCTTACGGAGAGCGGTATATCCTCCGACAATATTGCGGTATGGGTTGGCCCCGGGCACATTCAGAGCTTTGTCAAGGGCGAGCCGAACTGCATGGTAATCGATTCCGCAAACGAGAAATTGAAGCACAAGCTCGTGCACCAGTTCAAGAGTAAACTCATTCGCTTCTATTACGGAAACGATTTAATCGGCACGGAAATCGGCGCGGCGGCGAAGAACGTAATGGGTATTGCGGCGGGCGCGCTCGACGTTATCTGCCCGCCCCTCAAAGGCCCGCTTATGACGCGCGGCGCAAGAGAGGTCGCCAATCTTATCAAGGCAATGGGCGGCAACGAGCTTTCGGCTTACGGTCTCGCACATTTGGGCGATTACGAAACCACGCTGTTTTCTCCCTATTCGCACAACCGCCAATACGGCGAGAGCCTTGCCAAGGGACAGCGGTTCGAGAAGCTTGCGGAAGGGGTTGCAACCTCTAAGGCGATTCGCTTCTTGGGCAAGAAATACGACGTAGAGCTTCCCATTACCGATTCGGTTTACCGTGTTTGCTTCGGCTGGGGGGACGACGAGAAGCGTTGCCGTGACGAAATCGGCAAGCTCTTCGCCCGCAGACTCAAAGCAGAGTGGGAATAATAAAACGATAAAAAAAGAGCTTCCTCAAAAGGGGAAGCTCTTTTTATTTGTTCTTTTTAGAGGAATGATGCGGCTGTACCGAGTACGGCAACTGCAACGATAATCCAAATAACTGCAACTGCCATGGCAATGGAACTGATAATAATTCCTGCAAGGGCAAGTCCCTTTCCGTTTCCGCCGTATTGCGAATCAGCGTTCTTGTAAGCGATGATCGAGCAAATGAGGCCGACAAGCGTGAAGAAGAAGGAAAGGATAAAGCCGACGATAGCAAGCGTGTTCGTTTGCTTTTGTGCTACGGGCTGCTGATATTGGGGCGTATAAGTAGGGGTAGCCGTGCCGCTTACAGGCTCGCCGCATTGCGTACAAAACGTCGCGCCGTCATTGATAAAATTTCCGCATTTTTTACAGTACATAATTCTCTCCTTAGTTAAGATATCTTTATCATACTCCCAATATGTTGGGAAGTCAAGTATTTTTCCCAAAATTATGGGAGAATGTGTATATGAATAATGTGTTCGCGGAACAATTTCATGCGCTAAGGGTGGAGCGGAATATCGGACAGGTACAGCTTGCCAAGGAGCTTGACGTAGGGAAATCGATTATCAGCTACTGGGAGCAGGGGAAAAGCGAGCCGACGCTCTCGAAGCTCATAGCCATTGCAAAGTATTTCGGAGTGAGTATCGATTATCTCGTCGGTCTGGAAGATTAAAAAATGCGTACGGAATTCCCGCACGCATTTTTTTTGTGAAAAAAAGCGCCGCGCATTGAAGCGCGGCGCAATAAATATTTTATCTGTTCCAGAGCTTGTTATAGGTCTGCTTTGCTTTTTGCACGATGTTTTCCACGGTGAAGCCGTATTTTTTGAAAAGCTCGGGCGCGGGTGCGCTCTTACCGAACGAGTGCATACAGAAGATTTCACCCAGCTCTCCAACGTACTTATACCAGCTGTGAGGGGAACCCGCTTCCACGCAGATTCTTGCTTTTACGGCAGCGGGAAGTACGCTTTCCTTGTATTTTTCGTCCTGCTTTTCAAACTCTTCCAAACAGGGCATAGAAACCACGCGTACCCGCATTCCGTCCTTGTGCAGAATGGCTCTTGCTTGCATGCAGATATCCACTTCCGAACCGCTCGCCATTAAAATAACGTCGGGCTTACCCTTGCAGTCCTCGAGGATATATCCGCCTTTGAGTGCACCGAGCCCGCTCTTTTTGTACTGCGGGAGCGTCTGACGGCTGAGCACCAACGCGGTAGGGGAATTTCCTTTGAGCGCGGAGATCCACGCCGCTACCACTTCCTTGCCGTCGGCAGGGCGGAACACCTTCATATTCGGAATGGAGCGAAGCGAAATGAGCTGTTCGATAGGCTGATGCGTAGGGCCGTCCTCGCCTACGCCAATCGAGTCGTGCGTGAATACGTAGGTCACGGGAATATTCATGAGCGCGGAAAGGCGCATTGCGGGCTTGCAGTAATCGGAGAACGTAAAGAAGGTAGAGCAGTAAGGGCGGAGTCCGCCGTGGAGCTGAATACCGTTCGAGATAGCCGCCATTGCGTGCTCGCGTACGCCGAAGTGGATATTTCTGCCCGCGTGGTTTTTGGCGGAGAAGTCGCCGTAAGTCACCGTATCGGTGTCCTGCATAATCGACATATTGGAGGGGCCGAGGTCTGCGCTGCCGCCTACGATAGAGGGCACGAGCGCGGCCATTTTGTTGAGCACTACGGAGGACGCCTCGCGGGTTGACATAGATTTGTCGAACACAAGGAGATCCTTCATTTTTTCAAAGTTGGGGAGCTCGCCGCTCATTGCAGCTTTATATTCGTCCGCAAGATCGGGATATTTAATTGCATATTTTGCAAGCAGGCTTTTCCAATCCTGTTCGAGCTTCGCACCCTTCGCACCGGGCTGAGAGGTGTGCTTCAAAACTTCCCAAGGCACCTCGAACTCTTCCTCGCACGTCCAGCCGAGTTTTTCTTTCAGCAACTGTATATTCTCTTCGCCGAGCGGTGCGCCGTGGATTTTTTCGCTACCCTCTAAGGGCGAGCCGTAACCGATCTTCGTTTTGAAAATAATGATAGAGGGCTTGTGCTTTTCTCTGCGCGCCTTTCTGATTGCGTTACTGATTGCGCCTATATTGTCGGGCTTTTTCATGCCGGTCTTTTTGTCTTCGGTGTTTTTCGTCAAATCCACCTTAATGACCTGCCAGTTCTGCGCCGTAAAACGCTTTGCAATATCCTCTTTGAAGGTGATATCGGTTTTTCCCTCAATGGTAATTTCGTTATCGTCGTAGAACAAAATGAGCTTGCCGAGCTTGTGCGCGCCCGCAAACGAGCACGCCTCGTAGGAGATGCCCTCTTCCAAGCACCCGTCGCCGCAGAGCGCATAGGTATAGTGGTCTACGATAGGGAAGCCCTTGCGGTTGAATTTTGCAGCCAAGTGCGCTTCGGCAAGCGCCATACCTACGGCGTTTGCAATGCCCTGTCCCAAAGGCCCCGTTGTGGTTTCAACGCCGAGTGTCTGACCGTATTCGGGGTGGCCGGGCGTTTTGGAACCGAGCTGACGGAAGGAAGCCAAATCGTCCTTCGAGAGCCCGAACCCGTACAGATAGAGGAGAGAATAATAGAGCATGGAGCCGTGCCCCGCGGAGAGAATAAAGCGGTCGCGGTTATCCCAGTTCACGTCCAAATTATTGAATTTCAAAAACTTCTGGAATAACGCATAGCCAATCGGCGCACAGCCGAGAGGAAGCCCGGGGTGGCCCGAGTTTGCCTTTTGAATTGCCTCAGCCGAAAGAATACGAATGGCGTTGACCGTCGCCTGCTGAAGACTCATCGTTTTTTGTTGCTGTTTTTCCTGCTGTTCCTGTTGCTGCATATACTTTCTCCTTAAATGATTGTTTGCTTCATTCCTTCCGTATGTAAGAAGGGGTATTTTTTTAAGAACCCGTATAATTTTTGAATCATGATGGCGTTTCCGCCTTTCACGTTGCTTTCTATATTGATTGGCATAATGGGCTCGTGCAGGCTCATGCGTACGAGCGCCCAGCCGTCGCCCTCGCCTTCGGCAAAGTTCACGCGCACGCCCTCGTAATTGTCGGGAGCAAGCGAGAGGAAGGGGGAGCCGTTTGCATATTCTTTGAGCTCCTCAATTACTTGAGCTCCCAGCGTTTTGAAATCGACGCCCGCCGCAAAGGGGAGCCGAATCTCTTGCGTTTCTTCCGCTTCTGGTAGAGAGGAAATGAGGTCTGTCAATTCTTTCCCTTCTTCCGCACACTTTGCAAGCGCTATCAGTATCCTCGTTACAAGATATGCACCGTCGTCGAGAAAGTAATTCTCTCGGAACGCGGCGTGGCCGCTCGTCTCGATTGCAAGCGGGCAGTATTTCCCTTCCGCGTTTAAGCGGATGCTCTCGTTGATAACGTTTTTATATCCGCGTTTATAGCGGTGGTGCACGCCGCCATGGCCTGCAATGAACTGCGTGAGGCCGTCGCTCGTGACGGAGTCTGTTACGATATACGCGCCCTGCCTTTCTTCCAAAAGAATTGCCGAGATGAGCGCAATCAAACGGTTGCGGTTAATTTCCTCGCCGTCTGCGGAAACGGCGCCCGCACGGTCAACGTCGGTATCGAAGATGATCCCGAAATCGGCTTTGTGCCTTTTTACGGCGTCGCATACCGATTTCATTGCTTCCGCATTTTCGGGGTTCGGAATGTGGTTCGGGAAGGAGCCGTCCGGCTCTAAGAACTGTGAACCCGCAACGTCCGCGCCGAGGGGCTTTAACACGAGGTCGGCATAGAACCCGCCCGCGCCGTTCCCCGCGTCCACGAGAATGCGCTTGCCTTGAAGCGGCTGCTGCTTTCCGCACGCCGTGCGTACCTTTTTCACGAGGTCTAAGGCGTATTTTTCAAGATAGGATTTCCGCATTACTGTTCCGTTGCCGCGGGGAAAATTTCCCGCTGCCGCAATTTGAAGTATTTCGGTAATATCCTCGCCTTCGAGACCGCCTTCCTTCACAAAGAATTTTAAGCCGTTCTTTTGGAAGGGGAGGTGGCTTGCCGTAATCATAACCGAGGCGTCCGCGCCGAAATCTTCCTGCAAAAGCATGAACATGGACGGCGTAGAGGATAGTCCCGTTAAAATAACGTCTCTTCCGCAATCGGTGAAGCCTCGTATAAGCGCTTTTTCAATGCGCTTTGCCGAGAGGCGGGAATCGTGACCTATGGCAATCGTAGGCGCAGCAATGCGTTTTTTCGTCGTCAGCCACAGGCAAAACGCCCTCGCAATTTCATAGACTGCCTCGTCGGTGAGCGTAACGGGGTCGTTTTCCGCTTCGATTGCGGTGCCGCGCACGTCCGTTCCGTTTTTGAGTCTTAGGAAATCCTGCCGCGTCATAAGTACCTATCCTTTGTGAGAGAATACATACACTTTCATTATAGCGAAGAATTATTTTTTTATCAAGCGTAGACGCCCATTTTTATCAAGAAATTTTTAACAAAAAGTCCAATTCATAATTTTTGCGGGCAAACTTCTCTTAAATAATAGACGCGCGGAAAAAGATATGGTATAATATTCCTAAAAATTTGAACAAAACGGAGCAAAGCTATGGGTAAAGAAAATCAGTTCGTTTCACAAATTGCAGATATCGAAACGGACTTTCCGCAGTGGTATTCGGACGTCGTATTAAAAACCAAATTAGTGGACTACGGCCCTGTAAAGGGCACGATGGTCATTCGTCCGTACGGCTACGCGATTTGGGAGAACATTCAGCGCGAATTTAACGCGCGTTTTCAGGCGAACGATTACGAGAACGCGTATTTCCCGCTTCTCATTCCCATGAGCTATATGACGAAGGAGGCGGAGCACGTAGAGGGCTTCGCGCCCGAGGTCGCCGTCGTCACGCACGCAGGCGGGGAGAAGCTTGCCGAGCCGCTTTGCATTCGCCCGACGAGTGAGACCATTATCGGCAAAATGTATGGCAACTGGATCGAGTCCTGGCGCGATTTACCGCTCCGCATGAACCAGTGGGCGAACGTCATGCGCTGGGAAAAGACCACGCGTCCTTTCCTCAGAACAAGCGAATTTTTGTGGCAGGAAGGGCATTCGGTTTTCGCTACTGCCGAAGAGGCGGAAACGGAAACGCAGAAGATGCTCGCCGTTTACGAGGAGTTCTCCAAGAACGTTCTCGCTATGCCCGTACTCACAGGCAAGAAGACGGAGAAAGAGAAGTTCGCGGGCGCGGTTGCCACCTACGGCATGGAGGCCATGATGCACGACGGCAAGAGCCTGCAATCGGGCACTTCCCACTATTTGGGGCAGAATTTCTCCAAGGCGTTCGATATTAAATTTACCGATAAAGACGGTACGCAGAAGTACGGTTATACCATGTCTTTCGGGGTATCCACGCGCCTTATCGGCGCACTCATCATGACGCACGGCGATAGCCGCGGGCTCGTAATGCCGCCCGTCGTTGCACCCGTGCAGGTCGTTATCATTCCCATTGCCGCAAAGAAAGAGGGCGTACTCGAAGCCTGCGGCGCGCTCAAAGAAAAGCTTGCGGCGGCGGGTATTCGCGTAAAATTAGACGACAGCGAAAATTCCCCCGGCTGGAAATTCAACGAATGGGAAATGAAGGGCGTGCCGCTTCGTATCGAGCTCGGCCCGCGCGATTTGGAGGCAGGCAAAATGCTCTGCGCCCGCCGCGATAATTTTGAAAAGACGGAGCTTGCACTCGATAACGCTGTGGAAGGCGTTCAGGAGCTCTTGAAGGCGATTGCCGAGAATATGTACGAGAAAGCAAAGGAGCGCATGAACTCCCGCATTGTAAACGCAAGCACGCTTGACGAGCTTTTAGAGGGCGTGAATACGGGCAACTTCGTCCGCGCGGGCTGGTGCGGCTGCAGAGAGTGCGAGGACAAAGTAAAGGAGTTTGCACAGGCGACCTCCCGCGTTATGGATAAAACGCATACGGCAAAGAAGTGCGTCGTATGCGGCAAGAAAGCACAGCACACCGTATTCTTCGCAAGAGCCTACTAAATAGGAGTTAATATGAAACATATTGATATCAGCGAAATCTTAAAAGAAAAATCTTACCTTGGCAAAACGGTTACGGTATGCGGCTGGGTGCGTACCTTCCGCGATTCTTCCGCCGTATCCTTTTTGGAGCTTGCGGACGGCACGAGCTTTTCCCGCTTGCAGGTCGTCGTTGATAAAAACGCGGTTTCGCTCGACGGCGAATGCGCCAAAACGGGCGCGTCCGTTGCGGTAATCGGCGAAGTCGTAAAAGCGTTCAAGGGCGAAGGAGTCGAGCTCAACGCGAAAGAGGTGAAGCTTCTCGGCAAATGTCCTAGCGAATATCCCATTCAGAAGAAGCGCACCACGCTCGAATTTTTGCGCTCTATTCCGCACCTGCGCCTTCGCACGAATACCTTTACGGCGGTGTTCAAGGTGCGCTCCGTTGCGGCGCAGGCAATTCACCGCTATTTCCACGAGCACGGCTATTACTATATTAATACGCCCATTATCACGGCGAGCGACTGCGAGGGCGCGGGCGAAATGTTCCGCGTCACAACGCAAAGCTACGGTGCAAAATACAAGAGCGAAGAGGAGTACTACAAGAACGACTTCTTCGGACAGAAAGCAGGACTTTCCGTTTCGGGACAGTTAGAGGGCGAGGTTGCGGCAACGGCATTCTCGAAAATTTACACGTTCGGGCCTTCCTTCCGTGCGGAGAATTCCAACACCACCCGCCATTTGGCGGAGTTCTGGCACGTCGAACCCGAAGTCGCATTTGCGGAGCTTCCCGACATTATTGAGATTGCCGAGGAAATGCTCAAATACGTCATTCGCGCCGTGCTCGACGAATGCCCCGACGAAATGACCTTCTTCGATTCGTTCGTAGAAAAAGGGCTGAAAGAAAAGCTCACGCACGTTGTGAACAGCAAGTTTGCGGTTTGCGACTATACCGAGGCGGTCGAGCTTCTCAAAAAAGCAGACGCAAAATTCCAGTACCCCGTAGAGTGGGGGTGCGATTTGCAGACGGAGCATGAGAAATATCTCACCGAGGTCGTGTTCAAAAAACCCGTATTCGTCACGAATTATCCCAAGGATATCAAGTCCTTCTACATGAAGCAAAACCCCGACGGAAAGACGGTTGCGGCTACCGATTTATTGGTGCCGGGAATCGGCGAAATTATCGGTTGCAGCGAGCGCGAAGCGGATCTTGATAAACTCCTTGCCGCCATGAAAGCGCGCAAGATGGACACGGCTTCCTATAAGCAGTATCTCGATTTACGCACGTTCGGCAGCGTACCGCACAGCGGGTTCGGGCTCGGCTTCGAGCGGTTCGTCATGTACGTTACGGGCATGGAAAATATCCGCGACGTAACGCTCTTCCCGCGCTCGGTCAATAATATTATGTAAAGGTTTATGGGATTTTTCGATTTATTCAAACGTAAAAAGAACAGAGGGGAAGCGCTTCCTTCCTGGGGGCCTTTAATAGAGCGGGGAGAACGCACGCTCCCTTCCCGAGAAGAAATCGTAGAAATGATGTGTCGGGAGAGACTTGACGACACGGAAAATGAGAAGGTTCTCAACGTAATATACAGCAGAGATAAATGGTATCGTTACGTTATCGTGAAGTCGGCAAAGGGGTTTTATACCTATTATCTCGAAAAGATAGAATTGTTTGACGAGTATGATTTAGGCTGTATTCCCGCCGACGATGCGCCCGCGTATTGGGAAAGTGCAGATAACGCCACAAAGCACGTTTTTGCTACGGTAGACGAACTCATGCGCGAGCTCGTTGTAGAGCCCGAATATAAAGCTTTTTTTGAAACTGATAAAAACTGATTTCAACAAAAAACGCCTCGGAAGTTTCTTCCGAGGCGTAACTTTATTTTTATTTATTTTGTTTTTTTCGGATATTTATCGTGGCGGTCGCCGCCCATAAAGAAGAGGGCAATCGTACCGGGGCCGACGTGCGTGCCCGAACAAATATCGTAGTATTCGATAATGATGTCACCCGCGCCGTGTTCTTTCAAAGTGGCGGCAAGGCTGAGCGCGTCTTCCTCACAATCGGCGTGCGCAATTGCAATCGTCTGCGAGGCGGGATCGATCACGTTTTTATCAAACGCTTCCACAATCGCAGAGAGCGCCTTCTTTCTGCCGCGTACCGTGCCGTAGAGGTGCATCTGCGCAATGTCGCCTGCGTCGGCGTCCAAAAGGGGTTTAATGTTGAGAAGACCGCCCGCAAATGCAACGGCTCTCGAAATTCTGCCGCTCTTCCTCAAATACTTCAAATCGTCCACGGTGAAGTAGCTGTTCATTTTATAGATATTGTTTTTCAGCCATTCGGCGCACGCGTCAACGCTCTCGCCTGCGTCGCGCATATCCGCAATCTTAATCGCGAGAAGCCCCTCGCCAAGGGACGCATTCGCGCTGTCAAAGACGTAGATTTTACGGTCGGGATATTTTTCCGAAAGCGTCTTTCCTGCCGCCACGGCCTGATTATACGTTCCGCTCAAGCCCGCAGTAAGGGTAATGACGATTATATCCTTCTCCGCTTCAAGCGAGGGGGTGAACGCGTCAATAAACCGTCCTTCCCCAATGAGCGAAGATTTCACGTCCGCGCCTTCGCGCATTTTCTGGTAGAAAAGCTTTGCGGTTTCGGTATAGTTACGGTTATCGTCTATACAGTTGATCTCTTCACCGTTAATCGTAATAATGTAAGGAACCACGCAAATATTCTTTTTTTTGCGAATTTCATCGGGAATATTAGCGCAGGAATCTACGAATATTTCAAATTCAGCCATAGTTGCCTCCTAAGTAGCGTTTTTGCCGCTCCCTAATAATGTACCACATTTTTCCTGCTTTTACACGCTATTTCCAAAAATTGCTCTCTCTATTTATATCATCGAACTCTACTGAAAAATTCTCTACTCTACTGAGAGTAGAGTCGCCGTTTTTATCGTATTCTCTTGAAAATTGTGTTAAAACGTGTTAGAATATTTGAAAGCGAGGAATTATATTTTATGTGGTTTGACGAAAGCGTATTCTATCAGATTTATCCTTTGGGTTTTTGCGGCGCAGAGCGCGAGAATGATTTCGGGGAAGTAAGGCACCGTTTCGGGAAAATCGAGGCGGAAATTCCGAGACTAAAAGAGCTTGGTGTAAGTGCCGTGCTTTTTAATCCGCTTTTTGAAAGCGAGCGCCACGGTTACGATACGATTGACTTTTACCGTGTGGACAGGCGGCTCGGCACGAACGAAGAGTTTAAGGAGCTTGTGAAAAAGTTCCACGAAAACGGGATCCGCGTCGTGCTGGACGGCGTGTTCAACCATACGGGGCGGGGGTTTGCGCCCTTTAAGGAAGTCCGCGAAAAGCGCGATGGCACCGATTACCGTTTCTGGTTCAATATCGACTTTTACGGCAATTCCGCCTATAACGACGGTTTCAATTACGAGAACTGGGAGGGGCATCCCGAGCTTGTCAAACTGCGCCTTGATAATTGGGATTTGCAAAAATATCTCATGGACGCCGTGCGTTTTTGGATCGACGAATTTGATATCGACGGACTTCGCCTCGACGTATGCTATCTGTTGCCGCCCTGGTTTATGGAGCTGCTTCGCCGCACGGTAAACGAAAGGAAACCCGATTTTTATCTTGTAGGCGAGGTTATCCATTGCGGAAATTTCCAAAATAATATTTGCCCCGAACGGCTGAATTCCATTACCAACTACGAGTGCTATAAGGGCATGACCTCGGCGTTCAATTCGGAAAATCTGTTTGAAATCGAGCATTCGCTCACGAGGCTGTTTTCTTCGCTTCCGTGGGCGCTGTATTCGGGGAAGCGCATGCTTAACTTCGTGGACAATCACGACGTACCGCGCGTATATACTGCGTTAAAAGAGAAACGAAACCTGCTCAATCTCTATACGCTGTTGTTTACCATGCCCGGAATGCCGTGCATTTATTACGGCTCGGAATTCGGTGCAGAGGGGGATAAAGGCGATAACGACGTGCATTTGCGCCCCTGTATTGACGATTTAGATAAAGGCGCGCACGCCGAGCTTGTAGAGCATATCAAAAAGCTCGCTCATATAAGAAAGAGTAGTCGTGCGCTTGCCTATGGTAGCTATACAAAGGCAACGCTGCAAAATACAAACTTTTCGTTCGTTCGGGAATGCGAAGGGGAAAAACTGATTGTTGCAATCAATATCGGCGCGGGAGATTGCACGGTGCGCGTAGAGGAAGCGGAGGGAACGGACTTACTCACGGGGCAAGTTCGGAACTTAAACGATATTTATCTTCCATCTTTTACGGCAAGCATTTATCGGAGAAATTAAAAAAACGGAAGCGGTAAAACCGTTTCCGTTTTTTGGTTGAGGTGACGGGACTTGAACCCACGACCTCTTGGTCCCTAACCAAGCGCGCTACCAAACTGCGCTACACCTCAATAAAAGCATTTATTATTATAAAGATAATTTATTTTGTGTCAAGCATTTTACCCTATATTTCGGGCAAATTTTTCTCTTTTCAAATTTATGCAAAGCGCTGCTTGACTTTTTTCGACGCAAAGCATAAAATAAACGTAACCTGATCAGGAGGGAACGGTTATGAAAAAATTTGCAAAATTATTTTTCATTTTTGCTACGGCGATATTTCTTACGTTCTGTTTCACTGCGTGCAAATATAGCTATCCCTCCAAAGAGGAAGTAAGGCCGAAAGTTCTTGGCAAGCAAGAAGGGCTTTGGCTCTATAAGGGGAATATGCGCTCCCGCACGGACGGCTCCGAGAGCGAGAGTCTACTCAAGGAAATAACGCTGGACGGCGAAACTTATACCGCGGACGAATTTTCCATATACAATTATTGTTATGCGCCGCAGGCACATAAAATCTTTTTTGTGTTATCGGTATTTGAGTTATCGGTCGAAGACTCTTACTTCCTTTATCTTTACGATTACGAACACAAATCGGGTGAATATCTTTCCGCTCTGCCGTATGAAGAAATTAGAATGAAACTGTGCGAAAACAATACCGTTTGTATAGATAGCGAAAATACGAATCTCATTTACGATGTAGAGGGCAATCTGCTTCGCGCAACGGACGGCTTCGAGTCGGAGGTGCTACTCAAAGAAATTTCGGTTGACGGAATAACTTATACTGCTGACGATATCTCCGTATACAACTTTCACTATATAACGAAGGTGCATAAAATCTTTTTTGTGTTATCGGTCGAAGACGCTTACTTCCTATATCTTTACGATAACGAACACAAATCGGGTGAGTATCTTTCCGCTCTGCCGCATGAAGAAATTAAAATTAAACTGTGCGAAAACGATACCGTTTATATAGATAGCGAAAATACGAAACTCATTTATGATTTAGAGGGTAATCTGCTTCACGAATTTCACATGCCCGAGGAAGATCAGAATTCCTTTGAGGAATACCATATTTTAGAGGCTGATTATCAGAACGGTGTTTTTTATAAACTTTATAAGCATTCGATCGTGGTTTGGGAAGAGGGCGAGAACGATATATACGGACCCTGGCAGGTGGTTTGGATAGAGTCCGAGGGCGGTATCCACGTCGGGAACTGGAAACATGATTATTACATCGAATGGTGGGAAGACGGCGAAACGCATATTGCTCAGTTACCGGATAAGTTCGGTTTTAGAACCGTGAAGGTTACGGCAGGAAATATTTATCTCATTGGCGATAAACAGATTACTGACGTGGATAAGGCAAGCGAAAAAGCGTATGGTTTTAATTTGGGCGAGGTGGAGTATTCCTCAAAATATATCGATGCCCGCCGTCACGTGGACGATATTTATTTTGACGACGCGGCTTACGTGTTTTCTGTTGCATACTTTTACAAGAACGAACATGATACGGACTGGAAATATTATCTGCATAAAATCCAAGACGGCGAATGCACGCAGGTCGGTGAGTTCGATTCGGGAAATTATAACACGGAAATGAACGTATACCAGGGGGGCTTGTATTTTCGCTTTGATCTCGACGGGCGTGGCGGAAAAAACAGTTATACCTATTACAAGTATGATTTGAGCAGCGGCGAGCTGAAAAAGATTAAGGAAAAAGACTATCATGCCGAAAAGGCACTGCCCACTGTAGAAAAGAAACAGGTAGGGGAGTATTCTTTTTATGTAACAAGCGTGGCTTACCGTCGCGACAATTTTATAATCATGCATGTGGAGCATTGTTATTACTTAAACCGCGAATATAACGGCAAAACGGAAATCATGCAGTATAGTTTTGAAAGTGAATATCTTTACGACGATATCTGCGAATTTTAAGAGAGAAAACTCATTTCGCATATTTACGACTTCTTGAAAATCAAATGAAAACGCTTGCAAATCAAAAAAACATTTGCTATAATAAATGAGCAAATCGAGGCGTAGCGCAGCTTGGTAGCGCGCTTGGTTCGGGACCAAGAGGTCGTGAGTTCAAATCTCGTCGCCTCGACCAAAACCACTCCAATGGAAAACCGTTGGGGTGGTTTTATATTGTGCGGTTTACGACAAAGTTATTTTTTCAATATATTGAAAATTGAACGATAACGTATGAATTACTAGTATAATAGGGAAAAAGATATACCATAGAGGAGTCAATCGGCGTAATGGAATATTTCAAAGTCGTCATGATGATATTCGGCGGTTTGGGTGCTCTCTTAATCGGCATTCATACGCTGAGCGACAATTTGACGAAGATTGCCCATAGCAAATTGCGTACCATGCTCAACAAGACGGCGGGGAACCGTTTTGCGGGCGTGGGTATCGGCGCGGCGGTTACGGTCATCGGGCAGAGCTCTGCTTTTACGACGATCATGGTCGTAGGGCTTGTAAACGCAGGCGTCATGACGCTCTTTCAGGCAACGGCAATTATCATGGGTGCGAACGTCGGAACGACGCTCACGCTCTGGGTGCTTTCCCTCGGTGACGTGGTAACGACTACCTTCCTCTGTACGACCGCGATTGGCGTGTTTATGGGAATGTTTTCCAAGAACGAGAAGGTCAAATCTATCGGCAACGCGCTTGCGTCGTTCGGTCTTATCTTCGTTGGACTCAAATTCATGTCGCTTGCGTTTAACAAAAATTTGTTCCCCGACTTCGTGGGCAATGTTCAAGGGCTGTTGACGAGCGTGACCAATCTCAACCGATTCGGTGCTTCCTTTCTCTTGCTTTTTATCGGTATTTTAATGACCGCGCTCGTGCAGTCTTCTACGGCTGTAAACTCTATCATTATTGCAATGATGACGGTGACGGGCGGCGGCACCGCAATAACGGGGAACGCGATTTACTTTTTGATTATCGGCGCGAATATCGGTACTTGCGTTACCGCGCTCATTTCCTCGTTCGGCGCTAACCCGAATGCAAAGCGTGCCGCGCTCATTCACTTTATGTTCAACTTCTTCGGTGCGCTCATTTTCACGGTGCTACTTCTCGCGTGGGAAGGGTTTGCTGATACCATTCTCGTGGGGCTGTTCAAGAACGATCCGAACTTGCAAATTGCAATGTTCCACACGCTGTTCAATTTGATTTGTACAGTCTTGTTCTTACCGTGCATCAAGATATTCGTCAAGATTGCCAACTTCGTGATTCGGGACAAGAAAGAAAAGCCCGAGAAGGTTTCCAAAACGACGGAAATTCTTGCCGAGCTCGACGAACGCCTTATGCGCACGCCTTCCGTTGCGCTTGGGCAAATTTATCAGGGCGCGGGCAAGCTGCTCTCTTACGCTATGGAAACCATGAACCGCGCTTTTGAGGCGTTCGTTGCAAAGGACTTATCCGTAACGGAAAACGTGCAGGAACGCAACGTCAAGCTGATCAATGCGAATAGAAGCATGGTGGAATATCTCGTCAAGCTCTCCGCAACGTCGCTTGTAATGGACGAGGAAAAGACGGTTTCTAACCTGCATTACGTGCTCAACGATATCGTGCGTGTCGGCGAAATTGCCGATAATTTCACCAAATATACCGCTCATTACGTCAACGATAATCTCGTGTTCTCGGATGAGTTCATTGAAATGATTACCGATCTGCACGAAAAGACTAAAAATCTCTATGCGCTTTCGCTCGATACCTTCCTTACCAAGAATAAGAAGGGACTTAGCGAGGTGGATAAACTCGAAGACGAAATCGATAATACCAAGAAGCAAATCGTCACCATGCACATTCAGCGTCTTAACGAGGGGAAATGCCAGCCCGAAAATTCGAGCGTGTTCATCAACCTCGTCGGGAATTTGGAGCGTGCGGCAGACCATATCACTTTTATCGCGCATTCAATCGAATGAGCGGTATTACTTTTTAAGGAATCACTATGAAAATTACTATAACGCAGCAGGATAAAACGCCCGTAGCAAACGGCGGAGTAGGGCTTTTGTTAGAGGACGTGAATTACAGCCTCGACGGCGGGCTCTATGCCGAGCTGCTTGAAAACAGAAATTTTGAAGCAAAGGACGTGCAGCATAACGGCGTCGTTGACGACGGCGGCTATGCGTGGGAAGTCTATCCCGCGGGCGCGGACACTACGTTGAAAATCAAGACCGACCGTCCGCTCTTCTACGAAAATCCCCATTATCTGCGCCTTACTACCAACGAGGCGGGCGCGGGGGTGAAGAATAAAGCGTACGACGGAATTTATCTGAAAGCGAAAACGGAATACAAAATTTCCTTTTACGCGCGTTCGTATAACTATAAGGGTACGGCGCTCGTCGGCGTGTACGCGGGCGGTACGCCGCTTTTCGAGAAGAAAGTAAAACTCAAGCCCGACGGACAATGGCGCCGCTATGCGTTTCATATCAAGAGCAAGACGGACGCCGAGCGTGCGGATTTCTGCTTTACGCTTTCCAAGGCGGGAAGCATTCACCTCGATTGCTTTTCCATGATGCCCGCCGACGCGATAATGGGCGTGTTCCGTCGCGACCTCGTAACGCTCTTAAAGGAAATGGAGCCGGGCTTTTTGCGTTTCCCCGATGATTGCTCTGAGGGCAAAGGGGGCGAACACTATCTTTGGAAATATTCCATCGGTTTAGCGGAGCACAGAAAACACACGCCGAACAGATGGGCGGGCGGCGGCAATTCGCATTACGGGCAATCGCTCGGAATCGGCTACTTCGAGTATTTCAAGCTTGCTGAGTATCTGGGCGCAAAGCCCTTCCCCGTGGTAAACGTGAACCTTGAGGACGCCGCATACGACGAGGAATCTTGCTTGCAGGACGCACTCGACGTCATAGAATTTGCCGCGGGCAGTACGAACACGATGTGGGGCAGAGTGCGCGCGGAGATGGGACACCCCGATCCGTTTGAATTAGAATACTTAGGCGTGGCGTTCGGTACAAGTAAGGCGCGCGAAAAAGAGAAATGTAAGAAAATGCTCGAAGAGCGCATTCACGAAATATATCCCAAGCTTTGCATTGTAGAAACGGGTGCGAATACGTTCGGCTCGCCCGATGAGCTCTATGAAAAAGCAAACGGTCTTTCGAGGGAGAAAGCAGTTGCGGGCAGATATGCGGCAGGCTTAAAGAACGCGCCGCAAACGCCCGAGGCGAACCGCTTCGAGTGTGCGCTTGCGGAAGCGGCTTTTCTGACGGGTTTAGAGCAAAATGCCGATGATCCCGCCATGTGCTACGCACCGCTCTTGGCAAGGGTTGGCTATACACAGTGGAGCCCCGTGTTGATTTGGTTTGACGGAAATTCCGTCTGCCCTACGGCGAGCTACTACGTGCAACAGCTTTTCAGTCTCCATAAAGGTATTTTTACGTTGAAAGCACAGTCGGACGAGAAAGCGGTGTACGTTTCAGCTTCCGAGCGCGACGCGTTCACGTTTGTCAAGGTCGTCAATGCGGGCGACGAAACGCTCGAGGCGGAAGTGGAGGGGGATTACGACTTCGGCGCACTCACGCAGATTATCCGTCTTAGCGGGGAGCTTACCGACTACAACGCTCTGCACGAACCCCAAAAAATAAAACCCGAACGGCTTGCGCCCACGGGCGAGAGAACGCTCACGCTCGCACCGCACAGCTTTCAGGTGCTCGTCTTTAAGAAATAGGGAGGAGAGCTATGAAAGGAAAATTCAAAGCGTTTGCCGCGCTTGCGTGCGCCGCAGTATGCGCGGTTTCCATGACCGCCTGCGGCGGAGCGGGCGGAACCGACGCGGGCAAGAGCGAACAGCTCGGAAAACCTGCCGAGGTCACTTCGCTCGGCTACGGCGACCGTACGAAGGAAAGCTTCGTTGCGTTCAAGGGCAAGGTCGAAGAGTTTGCGGCTACCTTTGCCGATAGAGCCTACAAGGCGCGTGAAGAGAAAGACAATTTTACCGTATCGCCCGTATCCGTCTATTCTGCGCTTTCGCTTGCCGCGGAGTGCGCGTCGGGCGAAACGCGTTCGGAAATCCTATCCGCGCTGGGCGTTTCTTACGAACAGCTCAAAGAGAATTATCCCATGCTTTACCGTGCGCTGAACGTAGAGCATAAACCTGAAAACGAAATCACGGGCATGGTAAAGCTCGGCAATTCCATTTGGCTGGACGAACGTTTAGACTACAAGCAGCCTTGCATAGACGCGCTTTCTCAGCATTACTACGCCTATTCCTATTCGGCAGATTTTGCGTATAAGAATGCAGAGGCCAACCAAGCCGTGCGTGCGTTCGTCAAGGAACAGACGAAGGGACTTATCGATCAAGATTTTCAGCTCTCCAAAGATACTGCGTTCGCGCTCATTAATACGCTGTATCTCAAAACCATTTGGAATAACGGCGGGGACGATTTGTTCTTCACGACGGAAAATTATACGTTCGGGAATGCGGACGGTACGACGAAACAAACCAAGCTTTTACTCGGCGATTTTAAGCGGGGCAGAGCTTACGAGGGGGAAACCTATTCCACCTTCTATACTTCGACGTTCGACGGCTACAAAATAAAGTTTATTTTGCCCAAGGACGGATATACGGTTGACGACGTATTCACCGCCGAAAACATTGCCGAGGTGAACGCAGTAACGGACTACCGCCCTTATGACGGCGACACCCAAACGGAATATTACACCCGCTGTCTTTTCCCCGAGTATAAGTGCAAATACGACGAGGATGTGAAAGAAATCTTGCAAGAGAAATTCGGCATCAACTTACTTTTCGATGATATAAAATGCGATTATTCCGCAATTACCAATACTCCCTGCGTATGCACGAAGGTGCAGCACGTTACCGATTTAACGGTAGATAAAAAGGGTATCGAGGGCGCGGCGGTCACCATTATAGCAAACGATGCGACTTCTCCTGCGCCGGATGAGAAAAAGGAAGTTCGCGAAGATTTTATTTTAGACAGAGCGTTCGGCTTTATCATTACTACTTGGGATAACTTTACGCTGTTTTCAGGCGTAGTAAATGGAATATGATACGTTTAGCAGATAATTGGAAAGATTACGCCGTTCTTGCCACGGGCGACGGCTACAAATTGGAGAGATGGGGAGACGTCACGCTGCTTCGTCCCGACCCGCAGGTCATTTGGGGCGCAAGCTACGATTTGTTCTCCGACCCGCGGATAGACGCCGTGTACCGCCGTAGCGAAAAGGGCGGCGGCGCATGGGAGTATCGGCGCAAAATTCCCGAGAGCTGGAAAATCGGCTATCGCGATTTAACGTTCTCCATCAAGCCCATGGGGTTCAAGCATACGGGCCTTTTCCCCGAACAGGCTGTCAATTGGGATAAGTGCTCTTCGCTCATTCGCAGTGCCGGCAGGAAGATAAAGGTACTTAACCTCTTCGCCTATACAGGCGGCGCGAGCGTTGCTCTTGCCAAGGCGGGCGCAGAGGTCACGCACGTCGATGCGGCAAAGGGCATGGTGGAACGCGCGGGAGAAAACGCGCGGCTCTCGGGCATTACGAGCGGAATCCGCTATATCGTAGACGACTGCGTGAAATTCGTGCAAAGGGAAATTCGGCGCGGCAATCAGTACGATGCAATCGTCATGGACCCGCCGTCCTACGGCAGAGGCCCAGGCGGCGAAATGTGGAAAATCGAAACGGGGTTATACCCGTTCGTCAAATTGTGTACACAGCTTTTGAGCGACAACGCGCTCTTCGTTTTAATCAACAGTTATACTACGGGCTTACAGCCCGCCGTGCTCTCCAATCTTTTAACGCTCAGCTTATCCGGCAGGGGCGGGAAGATCGAGGCTTACGAAGTGGGGCTTCCCACCGAGGAGGGGATTCCGCTTCCGTGCGGCGCAGGAGGAATTTACGTCAATGAGTAACGAACAAAATCTTACTATTTTATATGAGGACAACCACGTCATCGTGGTCATGAAACCGCAGAATATCGCGTCCTGTCCCGACGATAGCGGAGATGCGAATCTGCTTGATATGATCAAGGAATACGTCCGTACGAAATACGATAAAAAGGGCAACGTGTATATCGGGCTGGTGCACCGGCTCGACCGTCCAACGGGCGGCGTTATGGTATTCGCCAAAACAAGCAAGGCGGCGGGCAGGCTCTCCGAGCAAATGCGTACGGGCGATTTTGAAAAGAAATATCTCACGGTGCTCTGCGGCACGCTTACCGAAAAGAGCGGACGCCTCGTGAACTACTTAAAAAAGAATACCGTCAATAATATGGTATATCTTTGTACGCAGGGCACGGACGGCGCGAAAGAGGCAATTCTCGACTACCGTGTGTTAGAGGAAAGAAGCGGGCTTTCGCTTACGGAAATCAAGCTTCACACGGGCAGAAGTCACCAGATCCGCGTGCAGACGGCGGGCATTTCCCATCCCGTTTTCGGCGATATGCGCTACGGCGGAGAAAGGGCGGTAAAGGGCAATTTGGCGCTCTGGGCGTATTCGCTCGCATTCACGCACCCCGTAACCAAAGAGCGGCTCCGCTTCTTGATTCTGCCTCCCGCGGACGAAACTCCTTGGAAGCATTTCAATCTCGACGCCGTAAAACCCGTATAATTTTTGGTTGATTTTCCCATTAATTTTGTGGAAAGCGTGCGATACCGCTTGACGGAAGTATAAATTTCGTGTAGAATATATTAGATAGATTGGGCAATTATGCCCGCACGGAGCATGGTTTCATGAAAAAAGTTAAACTACGTTTCATTACAATAATTTGTCTTGCCGTATTATTTGCGGTCACTTTGGGCGTTGCATTCTTTACTTTCACGGCGCACGACGCATACGCTGCAAAGGAATACGAGACAACGGCAATCTTCTCGCAGGGCACGGACGGTGAGGTCATCGCGCTCAAAGAAGAGAATAACGATACTGCATATACCGCGTTCAGATTCAAGAACGACGGTAAGGTTTACTACCGCAGAAACCTCGCACTGAAATGGTATGAGGATAAGGGTGCTGCAAAGTATTTCAACTTGCAGTTCAAATTTGCAGGCTTAAACTTCGAGACGTTCACAATCACGTTCGAGAGCGCGGAAGAGAACATCACGAAAGAAGGCAAAACGGAAAACTTCGTTATCTTTACGAAATCTACGGGCGACAGCTTATCCGTTACAATTAAGAATTCCGCAGGGGAAACGAGCGAAAAAACCGTATCCGTGGATTCCAACCAATGGTTGACTCTCTATTTAACGGAGGGTGACGCTCAAAACGAAACCCAAATCGGCGAGTTCAACGTTCACATCAAGCAAGGCGAATTAACGGACGATTTTATCGGCAAGTTCACCAATATCGGCGGCAACTACCTTGAATACCGTTCCTCGGCGGCTACCACACCTCAAACGCCTATTACGTTCACGGCGAAATTGCCCGCACAGGCAGAGGGGGAGAATGCAAACACGCAGAGCGTACTTCTTAATAGCCTCAACGGACAAGCTCTCGCAGTTACGGGCGGCACGGCAGAAGAAACGGATGCAGACGGCGACGGCCTGTATGCTGTTACGGGCGGCAAGGTGGAGGACACCGCTGCACCTGTAATCGTGCTCAACGAACAAGTTTATTCATTCCAAATCGGACAGAGGTTCTCTACTTCCACCATCAGCTATCAGGTAATCGACGTTTGCGACGGCAGCGCTACCGCAAAACTCTATTACTATATGTTAAAGGCGGATAAAGACGGCGAATACGTGAAACTTGAAGATGCCGAATACCGCGAGGTAACCTCTTCAAAACCTGCTTATTTCTTACCTACAACTGAATTTGAGGAAGACGAAGAAGAGGTCATTTACGTTTCCATCCGTTTCGATTTCAGGGGCAACAGCGGCGCAACGGAAAACGAAGATTACGTTTACCTCAATTGGTACGCAGTAGATGACGCCATCGGTGATACAAATGAAACCGGCGGCGAGGAATATATTAAAGTCGACCGCAATAAGAAGGGCCCTCACTATGAAGGGTTTGAAGTCGTCAAGGACAATGTAGACGACGAGAAAAATGAATTCACGGATAAAGATGCCTATGACGAGGCAGTAGCGGCATATCGAGATGCAGTGAACAAGGCGGCAGAGGGAGCAAACGCAGGCAGCGGTTCCTATATCTATTTACCTTCTCTCCGCGGTCTCATTACGAGCGACAATGCCGATTACAGAAATCTGAAATTCAGCGTTTATTACCATAAACCGAGCCAGTCCGAGGGCGATTCCGCATCCTCCGCAACTTCGCTCAGCTATAATTCTTTGAAATTTGAAATCAACGAACGTGGCTGGTATACCTTCCGTGTTCTTGCTACGGATGCTTCGGGTAACGGAATGGAATATCTGGATGCCGACGGAAAACTCGTCACGCTTTCCAGCTCGAACATCTGGGATATTGAAGGCATTCCCGAATTCAAGTTCTACGTTGCATATACGGGTGTTACGATTGAGGATCCGGAGGAACAAACTCTTGGTTACCGCGATAGCAAATATACCATTTCTTCGTTTGAAATCGTTGCGCTTGACGGCGTTGAAAAAGAGTATACGCTCTACTATTTCGATGAATCCGCGCTTGCCGAGGACAAGAAAGCTCCTTCTTATTCCGATTTCGTAGAGAATGCGAATAAAGATTGGTTAACGAAAGACGACGAGGGAGAATTTAATAGCGTATACGGAAAATGTCTGAAAGAGATCGGTAAATATGACAGTAGCGTTTCCGAAGACGATGACGATTGGGATAAGACGGATAACGCTTACGAGTGGTATAAAAACGATTCGCTCTCGTTCACACCGCAGAAATCGGGCTTCTACGTAGTAGAAATTACGGTTACCGACCCCAAACTTTCTAACGAAGTGAATACGAAGTATCAGGTAATCGAAGTGCAGAACCCGTTCGACTACACGCCCGGACAATCGGAATGGTTACAGAACAACGTACTTTCCATTGTGCTCTTTGCAGTTTCCGCAGTACTCTTAGTTATCGTAATCGCTTTGTTTGTTGTGAAGCCTTCCGATAAAAAGGTAGAGGAAGTTGACCTGAAGAAGCTCAAAGGTCAGAAGAAAAACAAATAATTAAGCAGCAGTCAAAAACGCCCGCAATCGCGGGCGTTTTTTCATCGGGCATACATAATAACGCTAAGGAGGGGTATGCTGATAAAAGGAGGCAATTATGATTATTGCAAATTTAATTTCTTACGTTCTCGTATTGATTGGGGCATTAAACTGGGGTATGTTCGGGATATTTAACTTCAATCTCGTGTCGGCAATCTTTATGGGGCCGAGAAGCGTCGGTGCGATTATCGTATACGTTCTCATCACGCTTGCAGCCATTTGGCTTATCGTTTCCCCGATGATTACGAACGGCGCATTGAAACTGCAAAAAGATAGAAAAGTAGAAACCGAAAAGCAATAACCGCACCAAGGCGGCGCACGGGAAACCGTGCGCTTTTCTTTTTTCGCTCTTTTTGAAAACGCATAATTCCCGCCCTGCCCGCATTCTTAATACTATGAACGTTAGCGAATTAAAAAAGGGCGAGCGGGCGATCGTTATTAAAGTGGAGCTTCCCATGCTACTCAAAGAGCGTCTGCGATCTTTGGGCATTTATACGGGCGCGAAATTTGTCGTACTTAAAACCTCATTCAAAAAGAAGGTATTTCTCATTCAGTCGGGCGGCAGTAAAATCGCGCTCGATAGTGAGCTTGCATCGGGGATCAGGGTGCTCAAAACATGAAAATACTGCTTGTAGGAAACCCTAACGCGGGCAAGAGCACGCTCTTTAATCTGCTCACGGGCGCGCACGAAAAGGTCGGTAATTGGCACGGCGTTACGGTGGGCGCGGCGGAACGCGAAACGGAGCTGGGCGGGCGTAAGGTCACGCTTTGCGATTTGCCCGGTATTTACTCCATGGACAGCATGAGCATGGAGGAGAAATACACGCGCGATTATCTCCTCGAAAACCCTTCCTCGCCCGTTGTGTTCGTTTCCGAATGTGCGGGTTTGGAGCGCTCTCTTCCGCTCCTTTTTTCGCTCATAAAAAACGGCAGGCGTACCGTGCTCGTATTAACAAAGAAAAGGATTTTCGAGCGCGAGGGCGGAAAAATCGATTTGGGAGAGCTTGAAAAAAGAATCGGCATTTCGGTAATCGTGTGCGATAAAAAACGCAGGAAAGAGTTCAAAGAGGAGCTGAATGCGCTATTAAACGCCCCCAAACGGCTTTGTAGCGGGCGAAAAGACTTGCTCGAGGGAATTTACACCCCCGTGTGTGAAGGTCTTTCGCGTGTTGACAGGCTTCTTTGCAACGGATTTATTTGTATTCCGTTCTTTATCGTTTTGCTTCTTTTTGCGTTCTTTTTTACCTTTGCAAAGGGGCTTCCCGGCGATTTAATGAAGAGCGGCGTGGAGTCGCTTTTTAGCGACGTGCTCGGCGGATACGCGCAGAAGATTTCCTCGCCCGTTGTAAGGAGTCTGATTGCCGACGGCCTCTTGGGCAGCATCGGCGGGGTATTCAGCTTCCTGCCGCAAATCGCGCTTTTATTTTTCTTTTTAACGCTCATGGATGAAAGCGGCTTCCTCTCGCGGCTTGCCATGCTCACGGACGGATTCTTTGCAAAGCTCGGCCTCAACGGCAGAGCAACCTTTTCGCTCTTAATGGGCTTCGGTTGCAGCGCCGCTGCCATACTCACCACGCGCGGATTAGACGATAAAAAGATTCAACGCCGCGTGATATTGAGTTTGCCGTATATCCCGTGCAGTGCAAAACTGCCCGTGTTCCTTGCGCTTTCTGCATCCTTCTTTGAGAATCCTTTTCTTGCAGTCGTGGTGCTTTATACACTCGGCACGCTTTTTTCTCTTCTTGTGGCATTCCTGTTAAGGGGCAAAACGCCGCCGTTCGTCATGGAGCTTGCACCGTTGCAAATTCCGCGTCCCGCATTTGTGCTCAAATCCTTGCTCTTTCAAATAAAACAGTTTATAATAAAAGTAGCAACGGTGGTAACGGCGTTCTTCCTGCTCTCGTGGCTGTTATCTTCCTTTTCATTCTCGTTTGTATTTTGCGAGGCAGAGGCGAGTATGCTCGCCACGCTCTGTGGGGGGCTCAAATTCCTGTTTGCGCCCATCGGAATGGGGGACTGGCGAATCGCCTACGCTGCGCTTTCGGGGCTTGTTGCCAAGGAGAACGTGGCGGGTGCGCTCATGATGTTCTACGGCGGCTTTCCGTACTCGTTCCAAAGTGCGTTTGCGTTCGCCGTGTTCATGCTCTGCTGTTCGCCCTGCGTTTCGGCAATTACGGCAAGCGCGCGCGAAGTGGGCTGGAAACGCGCGTGCCTGTATGCACTCATTCAAACGGTGAGCGCATTGCTTCTTTCCTACGTAGCATATTTCATGCTCATGGGCGGAGCGGTGTACGTTGCAATCGCCCTTGTGCCGCTCGTTGCATTTATCATTATAAGGAAACGTAAGCGTGAAAAAATACGTCGCAAGCGGAGAAATTCCGCTGAAAAACTTCACCGATAATACGTGCGCACCCGCGTCCTTCTGCTTCCGCACGCTTCTCAAAAACCGTGAGATCCGCGTGAACGGCAAGCGCGTGGGGGCAGATATGCTGCTTCATGCGGGCGACGAAGTTGCGTACTATCTCACCCCCGCGCAGGAAAAGAAAACAGGCTTTGAAATGATATACGAGGACGAGAATGTTCTCGTTATCGATAAGGAGAGCGGCGTCAATTCCGAGGCGGTCTTTTCCGCACTTGCAGAAAGGGGCGAGGCGTATTTCATTCATCGGTTAGACCGCAACACGGCGGGACTTTTGGTGTTTGCAAAAACCAAAGCGGCGGAAGAGGAACTCCTTCGCGCCTTCCGTGAGAGAAGGGCAGAGAAAATTTATCTTGCCCGCGTGCTCGGAAAAATGCCAAGCCTACACAGCGTAGAAGAAGCGTATCTTATAAAGGACGAAAAGAATTCCCGCGTTCGCGTATCCAATCAGCCAATCGGCGAAAAAATTATCACGGAATATGAAGTAGTTGCCGAAGAGGGGGAAACGAGCGTTCTTAAAATTACGCTCCACACAGGCAAAACGCACCAGATCCGCGCGCACATGGCTTATTTCGGTCATCCCGTCGTCGGCGATACGAAGTATGGAAACGATGCGTATAACCGCGCCCACAACCTCACCCGCCAACGGCTGATTGCAAAGTCACTTTGCATTCAAGGCGAGGGCGTACTTGCCTATTTGTGCGACAAAACGTTTCAGTCGGATAAGGAATTATAAGATGAACGATTGGTTAACAATAATAGCGGAAGAGTTGAAAGAAGAATTGTTCTACCGTGTAGATACAAAACAGTTAGCAGAACAGCTCAGACAAAAGGGGAAAGAGCGTTCGTTTTGGTATGAACGCATTCTTCCCCGTGAAGCCGCGGACAGATTATATGAAAAAACTGGCGGGGACTATTTGCAGATTTGGCACGAACATTGCTACGGCTATTGCGGAAACGAGTTAAACGCCGCCTCGGAAACCGTTTTTTATGCAACGAAAGGGAAGGATATTTTTCTTTGTGAGAATTGTTTCAAGGAGCTGAAACCGTATCTTGGCAAAGAAAATAAAAATCTATAAAAATTTTATGAAAAACGCTTGACGGCGTTTTTTATTTGTGCTAATATATGAATAGTTATTCATATATTAATAATACAGAGGTGTGAAATGGACTGCAATCATGAAGAAGAGCACCGCCTTGCGGCGGAGCGGGCGAAGAGCAATATGCCGGGGGGCGAGGAAGTAGCGGAAGTCTGCGCGGAGCTGAAAGCAATTTCCGAACCGAGCCGTTTGAAAATTCTGCTTGCGCTCCGTCATGGCGAAATGTGCGTCAATCATATTCTTGAGGCGGTAGGGGGTACGCAGAGCGGCGTTTCCCATCAGCTCAGAATCTTGCGCGATAACCGCATTATCAAGGCACGGCGGGACGGACAGAATATCGTCTATTCTCTTGCCGATGCGCACGTCGTTGCGCTTTTGGAGCTTGCCTGCGCACACCTTAACTGTAAATTTTAGGAGTGAATTATGCAGAAAATTATTAAAATTAAAAATCTCGACTGCGCCGCCTGTGCGGCAGAGCTTCAGGAGGAGCTCGAGGGAATTGAGGGAATTGAAGAGCCGTCCGTTGATTTCGTAACGCAACGCGTGCAAATTAAGTACGAAAGTCAGGAATCGCTCGAGAAAGCGATTTACGCGATTTCCCATTTCGAGGAAGTGGAAATCGTAGACGGGAACGCACCGCAGAAAAAAGAGCGTCACCTCAAAGAAATCATTTCCATTGCCATTGCACTTGCGCTCTTTATTCCCGCGCTCGTATTGGAGCTTTTAAGCGTCGGTAGCGAGTGGATTCCCTTCGGGCTGTATCTCGGTGCATTCGTTGCGGCGGGCTGGTCGGTCGTTTGGAACGCGTGCAGAAACGTTCCAAAAGCGTTCAAGGGCGGTTTCCATTTAGGACTGCTTTTAGACGAGAACCTGCTCATGATTATTGCCGCGGCGGGCGCGTTTGCCTTGCAGGAGAATATGGAAGGCGGCATCGTTATGATACTGTACCAAATCGGTGAGCTGTTACAGTCGCTTGCGGTGGGCTCGTCGCGCGGAGCAATTACGCGGCTCATGGGGCTCAAGAGCGAATCTGCAATCCGCATTACGGAAAACGGTCAAGAAGAAATCTCTCCCGAAGAGCTTCAAGCAGGGGATAAGGTGCTCATTCGTAAAGGCGATAAAATTCCCGCAGACTGCCGCTTGTTGGAGGGCGTTGCTTCGGTCGATACGAAATCGATTACGGGCGAGGCGTACCTCAAAGAAGTGAGCGTCGGCGGAGAGCTCCTTTCGGGCTGTGTGAATGCGGGCAACGCCGTTAAGGCGGAAGTCGTGCGCCCTGCCTCGGAGAGCGCGGCGGCGAAGATTTTAGAAATGGTAGAGAACTCCGCTTCGCAAAAGGCAAAGCCTGAAAAGTTTATCACGAAGTTCGCGCGCATCTATACGCCCGTCGTAGTACTCATTGCGCTTATCGTGGCAATCGTGCCGCCGCTCTTCCAAGGCAATAATTTCGGCGAATGGATCCCGCGTGCATTGAATTTCCTCGTTATTTCCTGTCCGTGTGCGCTCATTATTTCCGTGCCGCTCACCTATTTCTCAGGCGTCGGAACGCTAGCGCGGTGCGGTGTACTCGCAAAGGGTGCAGTCTATCTCGATAGCTTAGCGGGCGTCAAGGTTGCCGCGTTCGATAAGACGGGCACACTCACCGAGGGCAGATTCTCTATTGCGAAAGTCAACGGTGACGAGCGCGTTTTGGAGCTTGCTGCAGCCGCCGAAAAGAACTCTTCCCATCCCTTGGCGCAAGCGTTTGCAGGGATAGATGTGAAGAGTGCGACCACGTGCGAGGAGATCTCGGGCTTAGGGCTTTCGGCAGTCGTCAACGGAAAATCCGTCCTCGTCGGAAGCAAACGCCTCATGGCGGAAAAGGGCATCGATTGCGAGGAGGTAGTCAGCAGTCACCTTGCGGTATACGTTGCGGAAGAAGGAAAATTCCTCGGCAGCGTGGAAATCGAAGACAAGGTTCGCGTAGAGGCAAAGGACGCTCTCGCAGGGCTCAAGCAGGCAGGGGTGAAGCAAATTGCCGTGCTTACGGGCGATACGCGCGCAAGGGCGGAGGAGTGTCTTGCAGAGCTCCCCGTCGACGAAATTCACGCCGAGCTGTTCCCTGCCGATAAGCCCGTACACGCCGAGCAGTTGAAGAAAAACGGTAAGCTGATGTACGTCGGCGACGGTATCAACGACACGCCCGTTATGACGGTGAGTGACGTCTCCGTAGCCATGGGCGGTTTAGGGAGCGACGCGGCAATCGAGGCGAGCGATTTCGTGCTGGCAAGTGATAACCTTTCCGCACTGCCCAAAGCCGTAAAGGGCGCGAAAAAGACGCGTAAAATCGTCGTGGAGAATATCGTATTCTCAATCGGAATTAAAATCGCGCTCATGGTGCTTTCGCTTGTTGGGCTCATTCCGCTCTGGGCGGCTGTGCTCGGCGATACGGGCGTCATGCTCCTTGCCGTCATCAATTCCATGCGCATGCGGCTGAAAATAAAATAATCGAAAAGCGGCTTGAAACAAGGCCGCTTTTATGCTATAATAAGGCTATGGATAAAATTATCGTAGCGGCAACGGGCAACGCGCATAAGCTCAAAGAAATCCGTGCCGTGCTCAAAGACTGGAAAATACTTTCCGAGGAAGAATCGGGCTTTCACGGTGAAGTAGAGGAAACGGGCGCGACCTTTGCAGAGAACGCGCTTATAAAAGCGCAGGCAGTTTGCAAGGCAACAAAGCTTCCTGCCTTGGCAGACGACAGCGGGCTTTGCGTCGAAGCGCTCGGCGGTGCACCCGGGGTGTATAGCGCGCGCTACTCGGGTGGCGGAAGCGCAGAGAACCGCGCATTGCTGCTCAAAAACTTACAGGGTGAAAATAACCGAAAGGCCTACTTTGCTTGTGCCGTTGCGCTCGTTTTTCCCGACGGCAGAGTGATTACGGCGGAGGGCAGAACGCACGGTGAAATTCTCGAAGAGGAGCGCGGCGAGAACGGGTTCGGTTACGATAGCCTGTTTTATAGCGACGACTTAAAAAAGAGCTTTGCGGAAAGCTCGGACGAGGAGAAGAACAGCGTTTCCCACCGCGGGCGTGCGCTTCGTGAGTTGGAGGCTAAGCTATGAAAACCTTCGTCATTCTTTCCGATTCCCACGGCAGAAAGCGCGCCGTGGAAAAACTGCGTCCGCTCTTTGCGGAAAACGATTATATCATTCACCTCGGCGACGGCTCTTTCGATTTACGCGAAACGTTTTCAGAGTACCCCGATAAAACGTATATTATAAAAGGAAATTGCGACGCCGCTTACGGCGAGGACGAGTGTGTGATTGAGGCAGAGGGGATATCTCTTTTCTGTTGCCACGGGCACCGCTACGGCGTTAAAACGGGTCTAACGCGGCTTGCCGCGCGGGCAAAGGAGCTTGGCTGTGAGGTTGCGCTCTACGGACATACGCACCGCGCCGAGGTGCAAGAAGTGGACGGCGTCCTTTGTATCAACCCCGGCTCGGCGGGTTCGTATTCCGATCCAAGCTATTGCTATCTTGTTTTACACGATAAAAAAATAACCCCGACGCTTGTATCGCTTGTATAAAAAAACCGTCCTCACGTGAGGACGGTTTTTGTCTAACTATTGTTGTTCTTTTTTTCGTGCCCGACGTTGCCGTACTGCTCCGCGGATAATATCGAAGATATTCAAGCCGATTCCTGTAACGATATAAATATAATAGGTGCCGAAACGCCAAAGGAGAAGTACCCAGCCGAGTACGGGGTGAAATTCCGCCGCAAGCGAGGAGAAGACGATAGTTGACATTGCTTCATTTGCACCGCTGTTGCCGGGTGTCGGAATTAAGGATGCCGAAAAGTAAGAGATAAATGTCAGGCAAAGTATGTGAAAAGGTAAAAACGGATTTTGGGTTACTACGGATGGCCCTGCAATCGCAAGCAACGCGAAGAAGGGGAGTGAGTAATTGATAAGCGCACCTACGAAGTTAAGGAGCAGGAGCGGAATCTGTTGCGGCCACTTTTTGAAGAACAGTTTTAAAGCATGTCGGTATTCATCCGCTTCTCGAAGGTATTTTTTTGAAACGGAATAGGGGCGTTTTACGATATGCAGTTTATTGAGCAATTTAATAATTTTAAGAAGGAGCTTCTTTCCCATACGCGGGAATAGGGAAATAAACAGCATAATGCCGGGAATCGCGAGGTTGAGAAGCATCGAAACGGAAGCGACTGCAAGAATAACCGGTTCGCCCCAATCGCCTATTTTGATATCGCCGAGCATATGCGTAACACCCGCATAGATAAACGCTGCGGTTGCCGTCAGGCAGAGCACGGTAGTATGCGTAATATACTTCACAAGCGGTACGGCAGTCGCCACGCCTGCGGGAACGTCTTTTTTGTGCAGATAATAAATCTGGAAGGGTTGTCCGCCCGTACCGAGGGGAGTAATACCGTCATAATACTTGCCGAGGTACATCGTTTTCATAGAGCTTCTCAAATGAAACTTTCCCGTGGAAATTTTCAGAAGATAGGAGTACTTCATACTCTCTATGAACATATATACAAGCACTGCGCCAATGAAAACGAAAAAGAAAGGCAAACTTGCCTGTTTTATCATCGCTTGAAAGCTGCGCCCACCGTCGTCCGAGAGGTAAGAAGTAATTGTGAACATAACGTAGATTGAAACGCCGATTAGTACGAGCATGAGCGTTGTTTTAATCCACCAGTTCCGCCGCTTCTTTTTGGTATCGATGCGGTTTTTGTCCTCAAATCTCTGTGTGATCTTTTCTACTTCTTTCTCTTTTTCTTCGTTATACGTGGTTTTGAGGTCCGCGCCTGTTTTTTCCGTATCGGGCTTTTGGGGAGCATCGGCCGACTCAACCGTTTCGTTGAGCTCCTCCGTTTGGGCAGACTCAACCGCGGCTTCGGATGTTTCCGAAGTCGTATCTGTCACGGAATCGACTTGTTCCTCTACAAGCTCTTCCGCTATCTTTTCGGTTGTCTCGACCGTTTTCGGCGCGACCTTTTTCTTGCCCATAAAATACTCCATTTCCATAATACCACATTTGAATCAAAAAATCAATGCTGAATTGGAATTTTATTCCTGTTTTTCTTCATTTTCATCGGATTTTTTCTTTGTATTCACTTGCTCATCCTGTTGCATCCCGTCTTCTTCGGAAACGCTATCCGTTTCGGCGGGGAGTTTGGAAGCTTTTTTGCGTCTTACACCGATAAAGTGGAAAATCTGCTTCCCGACCGCCGCTCCAATGATAATGGCATAGCCGATCATACTCAGCGTTGCGGGCACCTGTGAGAGGAAGAAAAATCCGAGAAGCGCAGCAAAGAGCACTTGGAAATAATCGAATACGGCAATCTCTTTTGCGGGCGCCTGACGGTACGCCGCAGTAATAAAGAACTGTCCGCCCGTAGCGCTTACGCCTGCAAGCATCAAATACAGCCACTGCATCCCGCTTATGGGTACGTAATAGGCAATCATAAAGGGCAGGGCAATGACGGTAGAGAACGCAGAGAAGAAGAACACCGTCATAATTCCGCGCTCACCCTTGAGGAATAGAATGCGCACGCAGGTGTACGCAAAGCCCGCGCACGCCCCCGAGCATACGCCTGCAACGGCAGGCAGAACCTGCATATCGAAGCGCGGATTCACTACGCATACCGCGCCCGCAAAGGCAATCAACGTGAAGATGATTTCGGGAACGGTAGGTTTTTCTTTGAGCAGAAAAATCGAAAAGAGAATCGCAAAGAAGGGGGAGAGCTTGTTGAGAATGGAAGCGTCCGAAATGCTTCCGATATGGTCGATTGCGTAGAAGTTGAGAATAATGCCGATAAACCCGAACGCAGAGCGGAGAAACAGCCAGAGCACACTCTGCTTGCCGTGAATACGGAATTTTTCTTTGGAAAAGAGCAAAATAAAAAACACGACGACCATCGTAAGCGCATTGCGGAAAAAGACCTTCTGCATAAGCGGAAGCTCGCCCGCAAGGTTTACGAAAAGATTCATAAGCGCGAAGCACGCCGCTGCGCCAATGATGAGGAGCACCCCGATGCTCTTTTTCAGTATTGTGTTCATATTCCTTATTTATTATATGCGTTCATCAAAAAAAGTCAAACGCCGCAGGGGAAAGACCGCACGTTATAAAGTTCATATTTGCCTATTTACAACTCTTTTTGGGTATGTTATAATAAAAATACAGGAGGAAAAATATGAGAAACAAATTAAGACTCGGCATTGTCGGACTTTCCGCGTTGCTTTGCTCCACGTGCCTCTTTTGCGCTTGCGGGGGGAACAACACGCCGCCCCCGCCGACGCCGCCTGATATCGAATACACCGTTGACGAAAGCGTTCTCACAAGCGGTAAGGATGCAAACGCTACCGAGTTCTATGCGAAAAACGTAGCACAAATCGAGGACAGCCCGCTTGCAGGAAAAACCATCTATTGGCTTGGCTCTTCGGTTACCTACGGCGCGTCTTCGGGCGGAGAGTCGATGGCGGACTTTCTTGCGGCAAAGACGGGCGCTATTTGTAAAAAGGACGCCGTTTCGGGCACCACGATTTTTGACGACGGTGCATCGGAAAACACGGGCGTAAAATCGTACACCCGCCGTCTTACGAATAGCACCGTATTCGATAAAAACGAATACGTGGACGCATTCATCTGTCAGATTTCCACCAACGATGCTTGGGGCGACCGCAGTTCAAAGCGCGGCTACGTAGAGGATATCTCCGTTCAGGATAAAGATGCGTTCAATCTCGCTACCACTATGGGCGGCGTGGAATATATCATTTCCTACGTTTCGGAAACGTGGGGCTGTCCCATTTATTTCTACTCGGGCAGTTATTTCGGGGATAGCGGTACGGGCAACCGCACCAGCGCCAATCCCACGGGAACGAATTATTCCAAGCTCATAGACGACGTGAAAGTGGCGGTTCGGAAATGGCAGGAGCTCGGCTGTGAGATTGACGTAATCGATATGTATAACGACGAGGACTTCAATGCACAGGTTTCCGACGATTACTATAAGTGGTGCACGAGCGATGCAATTCACCCGAAGCGTGCGGGCTATCTCAACTGGTGGATGCCTTACTTCGAGCAGTACCTCATTGTGAAATTGTGTGACTATTGAGGAGGAGAATTACCATGAGATTGAATTACAAAAAATTCTTAACGGTCTTTCTGACTCTTGTGATGGTTCTCTCGCTTGCAATAGGCATTACCGCATGCGGTGGTGATAAAACGGTAAAATATACGCTTTCATACGGACGCGGCGCCTACGCCGCAGAAGGCGATATGCCCGAGAGCAAATCATACAAAGAGGGCGACGAAGTGATACTCGCTCCTTCTACGACGTTTACTTTGCCCGGATATACGTTCGGCGGCTGGAGCGACGGAACAACCGTCTACGAAGGCGGCGCAACGTTTACCATGCCCGCGAACGACGTGAAACTCATGGCGACGTGGGTAGAGGGCGATCCGAATGCGCCCGCTGTAACGGCAACTTCGGTCGCCTTCGAGGGCGAATACTTCGTGTTTACGGGTACCGCTAAAAATGTGGAAACGCTTTACGTCTATCTCACCAATACCAACGTGAGCGCAAGCACCGATAACTACGTAGAGGCGCAAATCACGGATAACACGTTTACAGCGTGTTTGCCGCTTTCGAGCCTTGTCGGCTTCAATAAGTCAAACACGCCTTTCAACCTCCGATATAAGATTGACGATTTATCGTCGGCAGCGGTTGGCGTTGCGCAGGGCACGATGAATCTGACGCAGACTTATACGCATGACGAGTACGCATTCAGACTGGCGGTCAACAGCGGTTCGGGTTGCGTAGCGGTTTATTATGAACCCGCACCCGATACGACCGTCGTCGTGTCAGTAGGCTCGATCGCTTTCGAGGGCGAATACTTTGTAGTAACGGGTACCGTGTCAAACGTAAACGCGCTCTATCTATATCTCATCAACACCAACGTTGCCGCAAGCACCGATAACTACGTACAGGCGGAAATCACGGGTAGCACCTTTACGGCGCGCCTGCCGCTTTCCAAGCTGATTGAGTATGACGTAGCAAGCAACATTCCGTTCAACCTTCGGTATCGGGCGAACGATTCAAATGTCAACGTCAATATTTCGCAGGGCTCGCTGGATATTACGCAGACGCATACCTACGGCGAAAAAATCTTCCGACTGGGAATTAACAGCGGCTGCGTTGCGGTTTACTACACCGCTGCACCCGTCGAGCCCGAACCCGGTGAACCCGACTACACCGTAAGCGTCAGCGCGATGTATTTTAAGGACGGCAAATTTGTGGTAGAGGGTACCTGCGGTGCGGACGTGGAAAAGCTTGTATTCCATCTGCATAATACCGGCTCTCCCGTAATCGACTTTACCTCCGCCGCAGTGATTGAGAACGGGGAATTCAAAGCGGAATTTGTGCTTTCGGAAATTAAACGGGTGGACGACTCCGAGCCGCCTAAAACGTATATTAACGTACGGTATGAATTGAACGACGACGGCTATAAGAGTCTGAACCTTGTTCCCGCAACGGACGGTGATTTCACCGTGGGACAGGAATATAACTATGGTGAAAGAACTTGGACGCTGAAGGCAGATGCGAGCCGAACCTATTTGAATTGGGACGCGGTCAAAGATTCAAGTGCCTATCGGATTACCGAGGTGAAACTCGAGCTTGACGAAGGAAGGCCTATGCTTACAATTGCGGGCACGACGATCGAGGCAATCGAAGCGGCTCAACTCAGATTATTGCTTGATAAAAACAAGGGAACGACGGAGCAAAAATATATCGAGAATTCCGAAACGGAAGCGGGTAAGTTCCGCTTTACGGTAGATTTGTCAGATTTGATTGCTTCCGTGAACCAAAGTGCGGCGAATCAGCAGCAGGCGTATTTCATTCGGCTTTACAATGGGAATACAAAGCTTGCGGATATCAACTCGAGATGGGCTTCCGATTTGCTTTGGGAAAGAGGGCAGATAGAAACGGATAACGCGGTTTACTTCCTCATGAAGAATACCGAGTGGAGCAACACGAATTGGTATACTCTCGGAATTTGTAAATTCGATAAGTAAGCTTTGATTGCAAAAACAAACGCCCGCGCGGCTATTGCCGCGCGGGCGTTATGCGTTTCGTGATATTAAACGTTCAATATTTCATATAAGAATTCTTCAAAGCTTTCGTACGTTTCGATATCTTCCGCATCGTCGGAAAAAATATAAACTTTTCCGTCGCCTATTTTTTTGGAAAAGGCGTAATAGGTTCCGCCGTTGTCAATGCCGATAAAATAGAAATCTTCCAAATTCATACCTTTGTAGGCTTTCAGAATGTCATTCATATAACCGATTTCATCGTCATTCAAATTCGTCGGGGTGTTATGATTCCAGCCCACGTTGATCCAATCCAAATCGGCAAAACCGACTTCTCTTAAAAACGCCATATAGCTTTCCTGCAAGAAGGGGTTTGCTTGCTCGATCCCTTCAATCTCTTCGTTTTTGACTTCAATCACGTTATAGCGTTTCCGTTTTATTCTGCTTATAAGCGTATGAATATCATGTGCCGCCTCAAGCGTTTCCTTTTTTAATTCAACCGTGCCTTCAACCGTATCGCACAGCCCGTAGGGAACGTTTATGGAAAAATAAACCGTCAATACGTCGTCTTCGCATTTTAGAATCTTTACGAAACCGAAATACGCATCGTCCGCTTCTGCGGTTTGCACGTATAACCGATAGCCCTTATCGTAGCGCAAGGGGATCGTCTGTCCGACTGAATTCTCCGCCGCGGCTTTCAAAATAATGCCGTTATCGTTTGCGTATTGCTCCAAGGCTTCGCCGTCATGGTATCCCGCCGCAACGAGCACGCCGCAGCCTTTAAGGCCGCATACGTCGTTATAGCCCTCGGGCATGAGTTTTAAGCCCGTGCTGTTTATTTCAAAAGCGAAGTGGAAGCCCTGTATGTTCTTGAAATTTTCTTGGCAGACGTACCGTCCCTCGACAAAAAATTCCAAGCCTTCGCCAACGAGCCGAAGCGTGTTCGTTTCGGGATAATCGGTTTTGTTTTCAATCGCTTTTGAAGCGTCTTTCAAAAGATTGTCGAGCTTCTTCTTTGCCGTACGATCCTGCCTCGTTCCTTTATTCGCGGAGCGCGCGGCAAGAATGCGCATCAGCCACATTAAAAAGAAGTATACGCCCAATAATATGAGAGCATAGCCGAATGCCGTAAGGCGTTTGTTGTCGGTCAAAACTTCCATCAGAACTCCCGCGAGGAGAAGAGCGGGGGCGAGAATGATAAACAGTAAATTTAATTTGAAGTTTTTGTCGTTTTTCAAAACAGTCTCCTTGTGCCGTTATTTTTTTCCTAATTTCTCTTGCGCTTTTTATGAGAATCATATATAATTATAGCAGTCATAAAAAATTTACACAAGGAAAAAAATCGTGAAAAGAACAAAATTTCTATTCGTTTTATTTGCGTTTGTTGCAACGGTAGTGTCTGCTATCAGCCTTTGCGCCTGCGGCACGCCCGCCGATCTCAAAGCGGTATTTGCAAAATATTCCGATAGCTCGAAGTGGAACTTTGCTACGAAGGTTGTAGTGTCCGGTAGCGGGGGCAGCTATGAAGACTACTATGAATACCGCGGCGATAATATCCTGTATTCGTTTGAAGGAACGGACGGAACTACCTATACCGATTATTTAGGTTACAACGCCGTAACGGATATCTATTACTACTATTGCGATAACGGTGACGGCACCCACACCAAATATGCCGAAAACACGGACGATTTCGCGGAATATTTTTCTTATATGAACGTGGTGTATCTGTCCGAAATGAAGCGTTTCTCGTTTGTTTTGGAGGAGGATGGCGGATATACCGCCAAGCGTCCCAACGCAGTCGGGAACGCCGTTTTGGGCGAATTTGAAGACTCCACATGGAAGCTGTTCAGCTTTACTGTGGCAAACGGATATGTTACGGAAATCTTCGCTGTTACAAGCGATAACTATACCTTTACCTATGAGTTCAGCAAATACGGTTTGGTGAACTTCACACTTCCCGGTGAAAAACCCGCCGAGCCGACGGGCACGATGGAAAGCCAAGTTTATAACGAGGCAACCTTCGATAGGGGAACCATACAGGATAAGCTCACCACGGTAGGTCAATACCCCGATCCTGCAATCGGGTTGCCTTCAACGGGTACCTATAACGTGCTTGTCATTCCCGTGAAGTTCAGTGATACTACTATCTCTCAAACACAAATGAATAATCTGAATACCGCGTTTAACGGTACTTCCGAAGAGACGGGTTGGGAGAGCGTGAAAACGTATTATCAAAAGGCTTCGTACGGAAAGCTCAATCTCTCGTTCGATATCGCGGGTTATGGCGATATGAGCAGCGTCGGCTATTATACGTCGAAAAAGAGCTCTGAGTATTACGCAGGTTTGACTGCAACGGAGGACGGGCAAACGTATAACAACGGCGATAACGTTCTCTTGCAGGAAGTGCTGAAATACTACGAAAGCCGTCTTGACCTTACCAAATACGATACGAACGGCGATAAGACGATTGACGCGGTGTATCTCATTTATTCGGCAAAAGTAGATTATAGCGACGATTCCTTCTATTGGGCGTACGTCACTTGGGATTACGACGAAACCAAGTACGATGGAAGGGACGCATTCTATTATCTGTTTGCGGGCTTCGGCTTTATGGAAGAGAGCGTGCAGGGCGGATATACGAATCAATATTATCCCGTGATTCCGGGGCTTAAAATCAACGCGGCGACCTATATCCACGAAACGGGGCACCTTTTGGGACTTGACGACTATTACGACTATTATGCGGGACAGGGGAGCGACGAGGGCCTTGGCGGCGCGGACATGATGGATGCTACGGTAGGCGATCAAAACGTTTATTCCAAAACGATGCTCGGCTGGCTCGCGCCTCAAATCGTTACGACCACGCAGACTATTACAATTCAAAGCTCGCAGGCGAAAGGCGATGCCATCCTTATTCCGTTGAAGTTTAACAATTCTTACTTCTGCGAATATCTTTTGATTGACTTGTATTCCGCGCAGGGACTGAACGCATTGCACGCTTCAATCAGCGATTCCTATCTCTATGACGGAGCGGACTTTGGCGTGAGAATTTACCACGTTTCGTCCTGGATCGAAAACGCATACGATAACGATTTCGGCTCGTTTACCGATAACAATAACTCGATGTCGGATATCGCGCTTATCAAGTTGGTGGAAGCGGACGGAGAAAGCAAGTTTACAAGCTCTAACGGATACGCTACAAGGAACGATTTATGGCAGGCAGGCGATAAACTGAGCGAAGCGTTCCCGCAGTACACGACGAACGACGGAAAGCTGCTTATTTTCGATATTACGATTAACAGCGTTTCCGCAACGGAAGCAACGATAACCATTACGTACAACGCATAATGTACAACGCATAATAAAAAACGGCACCCTTGCGGTGCCGTTTTTTATCAAAAAAATACGGGAGTAAAAAACTCCCGTATTTTTTGGTGGAGATAGCGTGACTCGAACACGTTACCTGTACGTTGCGAACGTACCGCTCTACCAGATGAGCTATATCCCCAAGCAAAATTATTATAACTTGCCCAAAGAAAAATTGCAAGCGTTTTTCGTTCCATTTATAAATTTTTTCCCGGCGTATATAAAAAACGTTTGACAAATCTTCTGCGACTCGTTAAAATAAAAATACTCGTACGGGGGCATAGCTCAGTTGGTTAGAGCGCACGCTTCACATGCGTGAGGTCACAGGTTCGAGCCCTGTTGTCCCCACCAAAAAAAGACGGAAGTTTTTACTTCCGTCTTTTTTTTGCAGGCAACGGCGAGAACTTGTTGGCGCGCCGCAGGCGGCACAAGCCCGCAGGGCGCAGTAGTCACGCTATCTTCACCAACGTTAAGAGCTTATATTTTATAAAGAATAAAAATTTTTGATTGGCGGCAGAGGGGAACCCGCGTTGACAAACTTGCGTCGTCATGTTACAATAAGAAAGAAAAATGCAGACGGAGAAGGGCATATGTTAAGAATTGCAGTAGTCGAGGACGATAGAACGTATTCGGAGCTCATTAAAGAATATATCGAACAGTATTGCAAAGAGAATGCCGAGGAAGCGCGTATTACGTTTTTCAGCGACGGAATCGACATTGCGTCCGACTACACCGCACAGTACGATATTATCTTTCTCGATATCGTCATGAAACATATGGACGGGCTCAAGGCCGCCGAATATATCCGCAAGAAAGATAAGAATGTAATTCTTGCATTCATCACCAGCGATGCGCGTTACGCAATCAAGGGCTATGCGGTAGAGGCGCTCTGTTTTATGCTAAAGCCCGTGAGCTATTCCGTCTTTTCCAAGGAGTTCGGGCGTTGCGTCGATAAAATTAAAAGCGGGCTCGGGAAATATATCGTCCTCAATACCGAGAACGGGCTCGACCGCATTGCGGTCGATCAGATCGTTTATATCGAAAGCCAGAATCATAAAATGATGATCAACACAACCGAACGCCCGTATTGCGTTTACGAAACCATGAAGAGCTTGGAGAGCAAGCTTCCTAAAAAGCAATTTGCACGCTGCAATAACTGCTACCTCGTCAATCTCGATTACGTAAAGGGCGTACACGGTGAATACGTGGTTCTCACCTCGCGCGAGCTGAAAATCAGCCGTTCCCGCCGCAAGGGATTTCTCGAAAACGTAGAAGCCTTTTTCTCATAAGACGGCCCGCAGCAACTGAAGTCGTGTACTCAGCGGCACTTACGGCAAAACCGTTTACAAAACCGATGCGGAGGCTGAAACGGCAATTAAGACGAACTTGCTCATTATCAACGTGCCGTTTGCGAACAATAAAAAAATATCTCACCTCTTTCGAGGTGAGATATTTTTTTGGATCGATTACTTACTTCTCCGAAGGAGGAGTTTTCTTTGCTCTGCTTTTCTTCGCAGGAGCGGGGGGTTCTGCTTCGCCTTCCGTGTTTTCCTTGGGCTCGGCTGCACTCTCGGGCTCAGCAGTTTGTGCTACGGGCTCTGCCTTGGTCTCTTCCGCCGTATTGGTTACGGGTTCTTCTACCGGTTCGCTCGTTTCGGGTTCGCCGTCTGCTACAACCTTATCCTTCTTTCTAATACCGAAGAAGATCAGCACGCCTGCACCTGCCGCAAGCAGTACGTCGGCTATAACGATTACGGGGATATACCAACGGAAGTTGAGAACGGGAGCAGTGGGCACGGAGATGCTGTCGTTGATCTCACCGCTTTCAATCTTCTGGTTATACACTGCATTGGTTGCGAGCGAGTTCAGCCACATATAAATGACGTTCTTCGCCGCATTTTTCAAAGCTGCGTTGAATGCGTTGTTGTTCGAGCCGAACTTGAAGCTACCGGAATCATCCCAGTGGTCCATCCAAATGTCGCCGCCGGCGCGAACCATTTGTTCGCCGTTCATGAAGTCGAGGTGATCCGCATAGTCGGTAAGGAACGCGCCCTGGAATTTCCATTCACCGCGTACGACTTCGGTGAGGAGCGCTTCGCTGCCGCCCGTCCAAACCGCGCCGATTCTGCCGTAAGAGGTCATAATTGCGTTGGAACCGCCTACTTTCACGGCAATTTCAAAAGGTCTCAAATAAATTTCACGGAGTGCCTGCTCGGTAACCCAAGTGTACATACCGTCACGTCCGCTTTCGCCTTCATAGAGGCAGATGTGTTTCAGATAGCAGAACACGCCTTTGTTCTTCGCAGCCTCAACTACTTTTGCGCACATAATACCGGACATATAAGCGTCTTCGGAATAGTACTCATAGTTTCTGCCGCCGAAGGGGGAACGGTGTACGTTTACACCGGGACCGTACCAACCCTGAATGTTGTTTGCAACGCATTCTGCGCCGAACGCCAAGCCCATGCTGTAAGCAAGCTCTGTGTTCCAGCTCTGCGCCAACACAATGGAGCTGTAACCCGTTGTTTTGGGTAAGTTATCGGCATTAAAGCTTCCGACCTGGTTCGGACCGTCTTTATCTTGTGTCGGCGGCTTTCCGATGGCGGAAACTGCTTCCGTCTTTGTGAAGCCGTGAAGAACGAGGTTCGTCATTTGCGTTCTCGGAATGCTGTTGAGAAGGTCTTCCCATTCGGGATCATTGTAATCCAGACCGAGTTTCATGCCGAGTTCGTTGATTGCGTCGTTTTCGTAAACGATATAATCTCCCGTGTTTTCACCGAAGATAACCTCGCTTTCGTCATGGTTAGCATCCCATTCGTTCGCCATGGCCTTGGTGTAGAGGTTCAGCGCTTTAATTTTGTCGTTCATCGCGCGGTCAGGATTGTTCGCGCTTCTGATGGCATCGATGGGGAAGGTGCCCGCAAAGTCTGCTCTCGAAAGATAGGTGATTTCTGCGGTGCCGTCGCTGTTGCCGTCGATTGCAACGCCGTCGGTCGTGTTTTCACCCGTAAAGCGGTTTTCAGCCTCCTTTAACACCTGCGTGTCTCTTGAAACTCTATAGGTGAGGGTTGCCGTATCATTGGATACCATTTTGCTGTCTGCCACCGTATGGGAATCCGTTCTCAGCGTTAAAACGTAATCGCCCTGTTCCAAAACGTAACCGCCGTTCGGAACAACGCCGCTGAAATTATCGGTATCGTAAGAAGCCATATCGGAAATATTGAATTCAAGTTCCACGTAACCGGGTTTGCTGTCGGGCTGTAATACTTGAGTTTTTCCGAATGCGAGAAGGTTTACGGAAGGCTTTTCAATTCCTGAGGTATAAGGAGCAGAGTAGTAAAGTTCTACTACGTCCTGTCCTGCTACGTTGCCCGTATTCGTTACTTCAACGGTAATTTTAATTTTGCCTTCGTCTAAATTGGAAAGCGTAGAATTGTCGAGAAGCGGATTTTCGTCGTCTCCCACGATATGGGTCACAGTGACGATATGCCAGGAGAACGTGGTGTACGAAAGTCCGAAGCCGAAGGGGTACTGCACGACGTCCTTGTATCCGTTAATGGGCTGAGGTTCTTGACCTTCTTTTGCGGGCGCTTTCCAATGCTCTTTTGCAAAGTCGCTTTCCCAGAATTTCATCTCGTCGGCCGTCTCATACCACTTATAGCCCATGTAAACGTTTTCACGGTAGTCCTGATATGCTACGCCGCGGTAAGCCTCGTCGCTACTGCCGTTGGTGTGCGATACGGTAGTGGGATATAAGCCGCTGCTGTTGGTATAGAAGTGGGTGGTATCGTTGCCCGAACCTACGTCTACGTAGGTAGAGGAGGTGGAAAGGTCATAAGCATAGGTATCTGCCAATTTGCCCGAAGGAGTAATTGCGGAGAAGTCCTTCATAACGGGTTCTCCGTTCTCATCCGTTCCAATCTGTACCTGACCTAAATCGCTGTAAAGGATGCGGGGAATCGCATAGGCGCCCGCAGTACCCGTAGTTGCTACCACGAGGCAAGCGTCGAGTCCCGGAATGGTATCCATGAAGCCGAGCTCCATAACATTGGTGGAGTTGATGAGAACGATTACGTTTTCATAATTCTCGCCGACGTATTTCAGAAGCGCTTCTTCCTCGGTGGAAATTTCGAGGTAGGTGCGGGTTGTATCGATATACTGAGGATTGGGTTTTCCCGTGCCGTCGGGCGCATTCTTATATTGCTCTTTCGGAGAATCGTTGCTTTCGCCCGAAACTCTGCCGATTACCACGATTGCGGTATTGGAATACGCTTTCGCGTTATTAAGCAGATCTTGCGTGTATACGTTGTTGCCGCTGGTCTTTACGTCGTTAATATTCGGCTCGTAGAGACGGCTGAACTCGTAGTTGAAAGAGTGGAGCGCACCGCTGGTGTTGGGGTTACCCTCCGTATCTTTGCCTGCGTGGTTACCGTTGATACTGCGGTAACGGTGGTCCTTGAAGTTTTCATACATTTTTTCGAGCTCGGTGTTATAATCGATTCCCGCCGTTTTGAGCGCGCCGTTCTCGCCCAAAAGCAGCTCTGCACCCTGTCTTTTTACCTGACCGGAACCCGAACCGCTGATAACCCAGTCGGTCGAAGCCCAACCGAATACGTTTACCTTGGGTGTGGCTGCCTTTGTCAGAGGGAGCAGGGGAACGTCTTGTCCGTCTTTCTGCTCTACGTTGCCGTCCTTGTCTTCCTGCACGTTCTTCACGAGCACGGTGCCTTCGCCCTGAATCTGCTCGGCGAGAATATCGCCTGCTTCGCGCGCCGCGCCTGCTTCCGAACCGCTCTTATAACCGATGATAAAACGATCGATTACGTCGGAAAGCACGCCAACCGCAACGCTTACTGCAATGAGAATTGCAAGCAGAACTGCCGCGATAGGGAAGACGATAAGTCTGAATGTCTTTGCCTTCATGTTTGTTTCTTTTTTCCTCCTAATAATTTTTATATCAAAAACGGAACGGATACATACCGTTCACGGCTTTACTGTGGTTTTGCCCATATAATAATGTATAAATTCACCTAATTATAATAGCGGATAAGGTATTTATTGGCAATAAACATTATTTTAATTAGCATAATTCCTTGCATTTTTCTAAAAAAAGTATATAATTAAACTAAATAGAATTTCGTAATAAAATTTATTCTATTTTGAAAATGTTAATTGCAAAATGGAAACGAATGCTTTATTCTTAAAATGGGAGAAAGAAATATGAATCAATTTTCAAAAAAAGCGGCTGCGGCCGTTCTCACGGCGGGGATAGCGGCATGCGTGTGCTTCCCGCTCACGGCGTGCGGCGAAGAGAATTTGCCGTACGAAAAAGTCGGCTACCCGCAGGACTTTCTTACGGTACAGGACGGGAAAGTCATGAACACCTATCAGGAGGAGATATATCTTCGCGGCGTGAATGCGGGCGGGCTGTTTGTGACCGAGCATTGGATGACGGGCTTTTTGTATAACACCAAGCCCTCGAACGATTACCGCTCTCTGACGCAAACCTTCCTCGAACGGTTCGGTGAGGAAAAGACGAAAAAGCTTTGGAACGAATACCGCGCAAACTGGTGGTCAAAGGAAGATTTCAAGAACTGCGCCGATATGGGCATGAACGTGATTCGTCTTCCGTTTACTTACATGACCGTAGATTTCGCCGCCGTTACGAGTTACGAGCACGCGGGCGAGAATTACGATTTCTCCGCTTTGGACGATTTTGTAAATACTGCCGCAAAATACGGTATGTATACCATTTTAGATTTGCACGGCGCGTACGGCTCGCAGAACGGGAAAGACCACAGCGGAGAGAATAAAGAGAACGTAGATTTCTATTCTAACGATGAAATGAAGGGGCTCACCGTCAATCTTTGGAAGGCGCTTGCCGCCCATTATAAAGACAACGCCGCCGTTGCGGGTTACGATATTCTGAACGAGCCGGGCGAGCGTGCGGGTTCCACCTCCGAGCGGCATTGGAATTTTTACGATCAGGTCTACGATGCAATCCGCGGCGAAGAGGATGAGCACATCATCATTATGGAATCGTGCTGGGACGGCAAGAACTTGCCGCAGCCCTCGAAATACGGGTGGGAAAACTGCATGTATTCTTTCCATCACTATGCGGACGATAAACTCAGCGCAGAGCAGCATTTGAGCAGCTGGAAGAATAAGCTCAGTGAAGTGGAAGGTCAGAATTTCGGCGTGCCGCTGCAAATGGGCGAATTCACTTGCTATGAATCCGCTCAAAAATGGGAAGAAACGCTTCCGCTTTTGAACGAGCACAACTGGCATTGGACGAGTTGGACGTATAAAATATGGCCGAAGCAGGAGCTCGGCATGACGGCTTGGGGAATCGTAAACGTTACCGCTACCGATGAAAACAGACTCGACGCGGCAAACGATAGCTATGACGAACTTATGGAAAAGTTCAAAGTGCTCCGCACGGGCAGCGACACCGTAGAGGAATACACCTTCTACACTCGAACGGAAGACGGCGAAAAGGAGCCGTATAAAACCTTAGCGGATATTTTCTACGAAAATTGCAAGCAGGACTAAAGAAGAGCAGGATTTATGAAAATAGAGTATTATATCGAAACAACGTTATTGCAGTTTCTGAAAACGAAATCTATTGATAGTATCCGCGTCATCGATTTGATTGACGAAATCGGTATCTGCAAGGGCACGTTCTACAAGTATTATAAGGATAAATATCATTTGTTGGTCTGCTGTTTCCAGAAGTACTATTATAACGATATCTTAAAAGGTGCGGAAGATTGGGAAACGTTCGTCAGCAGGTCACTCAGCACTTTCAAAAAGACGCCCGCCGTACTTTTGAACGCATTCGATTCGCAGGATATCAACTCTCTCAGAGGCTACCACGAAGAGCTCATGAGTAAGTATTTTTTCACGGGCGGCAGCGCGGAGAAGGAGGAGCTTTACGGTTATTCCGTAGAGGCTTTTGCGCATTATACCACGGATATACTGATCGATTGGCTGAAAAACAAGTGCGCCGAATCGCCTTCGGTGCTGATTGAACGCATGAAAGCGGTTATGCCCGTTACACTTTATAACGGCTTAACGTTGAACGGGGAAAAAGAATGAAGCAAATTTTTGCAAAAACGGTTGCGCTTGTCTGCGCCGTCATGCTGGTGCTCGTCATGTTTGTCGGTTGCGGAGAAGGCATCAAGCCCTGCGAACACGAGTACGTGAACGGCGTGTGCACGAAGTGCGAAAAGGTCTGCACGCACGAAGCGTACGATAACGGCGTTTGTACGGAGTGCAATATCGTATGCAAGCACAAAACGTATGCAAACGGTATCTGCGCAGAGTGCGGTAGAGTCTGCACGCATCAAGCGTATGTGAACGGCGTTTGCACGGTGTGCAAAATCGTCTGCGAGCATGAAATGTATGAAAACGGCGCTTGCGCGGAATGCGGCACGCCCTGCCCGCACGAAAAATACGAAGACGGTAAGTGCGTTACTTGCGGAGCGGAGGAGTATATCGAGCCTGAAAAGCCGGAACCGCATTATGATTACGCACCGCATTTGAGCGAGAAGCTTCCGCGGATCGATATTACGTCCGAAACGTTTTTGGAAGACGCAACGAGATACGTTCCGAGCTACGATAATGATAATCCCGCTAACAATATCGACTGGCAGTATCATACCTGCACGGTGACGGTTAGCGAATGCGAAGAGGAATACGCTCTCAGCGAAATTGCCGCGGGCGTGAAGGTGCGCGGCAACTGGACGACGACGTATCCCAAAAAACCTTTCCGTATTAAGTTCGATAAAAAGCAGAGTATGCTCGGTCTCAACGACGGCGCAAAATGCAAGAGCTGGGTTTTACTTGCCGACTATAAAGATATCTCGCTTGAAAGAAACAGCGTTGCGTTCTACCTCGGACAGCAGATTTTCGGCTCGGACGGCTACTATTGCTCCGACTACCGTCAGGTAGAGCTCTATCTCAACGGGCAGTATTGGGGCGTTTATTTGCTTGCAGAGCAACAGCAGGTAAATGAGAACCGCATTGCAATCACCGAGCCCGACGATATCGAGAAGGGGTATCAGGGTACGGATATCGGCTACTTCATCGAGTTTGACGGTTACTATAATCTCGAAGCCTATTCGGAAAGATTCAGCTGCAATTATAATTATCTCGATCAAAATTCGTGGTCATCCTCGCCTTTGACGCTCAGAAACGGATATACCGTATATCCAAACCAGTTCGGCTTTACAATCAAGAGCGACGTGTATTTCGACGAGGGGAACGAAGCGAATTGCGCGCAAAAGCATTTCATTAAGAACTATACGTGGAATCTTTATAAGCTCTGCTACGAGGCAGTTTATAACCACATCTACTATCAGTTTAACGAGGGGCATACCGCGCTCGTTCCGTATACGCCCGTAACGGGCAACCCCGTAGAGGAAACGGTTTCCAAAGTAATCGATATTCGGTCTTTGGTCGATACTTACATCATGAACGAAATCGTATGCGACTTTGATATCGAGTGGTCGAGCTTCCTCATGGACGTCGATTTCGGGCCGAACGCGAAAGATAATCTTCTTCGCTTCGAGGCGCCTTGGGATTTCGATTCGGCGTTCGGTCTGCGTTATGCCTGCGAAAATGCAACGGGCTTATATGCCGCCAATAAAAATAACCCTTGGCTTTTGATCTTTATCAACGAGGACTGGTTCTGGAATCAGGTAAAAGAAAAGTGGCAGGAAATGAACGAGGCGAACGTGCAGGCGGACGCTCTGCAATATCTCAAAGCGCTGGAAGAGATGTATTCGACGGAGTATTATACGGACAGAAACTTTGCGAAATGGGGCTTTGTCATCAACGGCGAATCGACCTGGGAAATTCAACAATTTAAGGGACACGGAGATGCGGCGAAGCATCTCTATAACTGGTTGCGGACGCGTTTTTCTTACCTTGACAGCGTATGGAATTCTTAAAATAAAATAATGGGGAAAATTATGAAGAAAAAATGGATTGCACTTTTCACGGGCACGCTTTTGGCAGGTGCGCTCGTACTGCCGCTCACGGCGTGCGGCGGCGGTAATCAGCCGAAAGGAAACGATGCCAACGTAACCGTTTCCGCAAGCGGCGCAAAAGTCGTGTGGGATAAGGTTGACGGCGCGCGGGCATATGAAATTTACCATAGCTCCAGCCGTTTCGGGGAATACGAGTACGTCAACACCCAAACCGCACGGGAATATTCAAATGCTGATAAGTACGGATACTACCGTATCAACGCGCTCGATAAAAACGGCGAAGTCATTTCGAGCAAGACCTACTCTTACGATTTTGATACGTTCGGCGAGAATACGCATATCTATGCGCCTACCGACGATAGCGCGTTGGTTCAGGCTGATATCGACGCATTCCGGGAGTCAACAAGCCAGTTCGGAAAAGGGCGGTTTGCCGCGCTCTTCAAAAGCGGAGAGGAGGGTATCGGAAATTATAACGGGCTCGATCTTGCTATGCGTTACTACATGACCTTTGCAGGACTCGGCACTCTTCCTACCGGCGTAGAGCTCGGCGGGTTCAATACCTACGGCGAGCTTTCGGGCGGCAATTCCACCTGCAACTTCTGGTGCGGAATCGAGAACATGACCGTAAACAATGACGTCCAATGGGCGGTATCGCAGGCAACGAGCTTCCGCCGTATGCAGGTGAACGGCAATTTAACGCTGCACCATCAGGGCGGAAAAACACCTTGGGCTTCGGGCGGTTTCCTTGCCGATACGGTAGTTACGGGAACAATCGACTGCACCGTACAGCAGCAGTGGTTTACCCGCAATTCGGACTGGAACAAATGGACGGGCGGCGATATTAATACCGTATTCGCGGGCTGTTCGGGTACGCTCAGCAGCTATAAATGGGGCTCTACGGGCAACGGCTGGGTGACCTATCTCGATAAGACCAACGTCATGCGCGAAAAGCCTTATCTCGTATTCGACGAAGATTACTACGTCTGCCTTCCCGAAGTGAAAACCAATTCAAAAGGCGTATCCTGGAACGGGCAAGAAGAAAAACTTGACGATTATATTCCTCTCGACTATTTCCACGTGGCGCGTGCCGATCGGGATAATGCAAAGACCTTGAACGCGGCGCTCAAAGCGGGCAAGTACCTCTTATTTACGCCCGGCATATACCAAATCGAAGAGCCGCTTCTTGTGGAAAATTCCGATACGGTTATCATGGGAATCGGGCTTGCGACGCTCAAGCTTTCCGATAAAAATAAAGATACGCTCATGCGCATTTCGGACGTGGACGGCGTGAGCGTAAGCGGACTTATTTTTGATGCGGGCGTTTCCTCCAAAACGCTTTTGCAGGTGGGTACGGAAAAGACGGACGTTCGGCACAACGAGAATCCCACCGTATTAAACGACGTTTACTTCCGTATCGGCGGTGCGGAAGAGGGAAATACCTCGGTAGACGTAACCCTTGAAATCAACTCCAACGACATGGTGGGGGATAATTTCTGGGTATGGCGCGCCGACCACGGCAGCGGCGTGGGCTGGAACGTCAACCGCACGAAGAACGGCGTCGTTGTCAACGGTGATTACGTCACCGTCTACGGACTCATGGTCGAGCACTTCCACGAGTACCAGACCCTCTGGAACGGCGAGTACGGCTTCGTGGCGTTCTATCAATCGGAAACCCCTTACGACGTAGACGACGAAGAGGAGTGGACGTCCGTTTGGAACGGCGAAACGTATCAAGGCTATTCAAGCTATAAGGTGGCGGATACCGTGCAAAACCACACCGCACAGGGACTTGGCGTTTACTACGTTGCCCGCAAACCCCGTACGTTTACACTCGACCACGCAATCGAGCTTCCCTCCAATGCGGGAATCCGCGTTGAACACATGGGAATTGCCAATTTCGCTTCTTACGGCGACGGCGAGACGAACGGCGGCATCACGCATATCGTGAACGATAAGGGCGACAGCCTGTACGTTACGGATAAGGGAAAGAACCATTTCGAGTCGTTTATCGGCGGTCAGTACAAAAAGTAAAAATTTACCCCGATGTCTGAGAACAGGCGTCGGGGATTTTGTTTGCAATTTACGCATAAAAAAGCGCAGGTTACGCTATGCAACAAGATATTCTCTTTACTATATTGTATAATTCTTCTAAAAAATGTTAAGAGATAACATTTCTTAACAATCAAAAGGGAGCAAGAATGGATAAGGAAAAAATCATCAGTGAGATGACCGTCCGTCAGAAAGCAGATTTGCTTACGGGCAAGGATTTCTGGCAGACGAGAGATTATCCCGAACTCGGGATTCCTTCCCTGTTTTTATCAGACGGCCCTCACGGAATCAGAAAGCAAGCGGCTGCGGCAGACCACCTCGGTTTGAACGCAAGTATTCCCGCAACCTGTTTCCCCACGGCGGCGGCCATGGCAAACAGCTGGAACGAAGAACTCGGTGAAAAAATGGGCGAAGCGCTCGGGGAAGAGGCAGCGGCGCAGCACGTGAACGTGCTTCTCGGCCCCGGCACCTGTATGAAGCGTAATCCCCGCTGCGGCAGAAACTTCGAGTATTTCTCGGAAGATCCCTACCTTGCGGGTAAAATGGCAGCCTCCTATATTCGGGGCATTCAAACGAGCGGCACCGCGGCTTGCGTGAAGCACTTCGCGGGCAACAATCAGGAAGAGCGCAGAATGGTAACCGACTCCGTAATGGACGAGAGAACCTTGCGTGAAATATACCTTACGGCATTTGAAATTGCCGTAAGAGAGGGCAAAACCAAAACGATCATGACCTCATATAACATGGTGAACGGAACGTATGCAGACGAGTCCGAACACCTTATCCGTGAAATCCTGCGCGGAGAATGGGGTTTTGAGGGTGCGACGATTTCCGACTGGGCGGGTTGCAACAACAAAGTTGCTTCCGTCAAGGCGGGCGGCGATTTGGAAATGCCCGCGTGCAGATACGGCGCAGACGATATCGTCAAGGCAGTGGAGAGCGGCGAGCTCGATATCAAATACGTTGACGAATGCGTCATGCACGTTCTTCGGCTCATCGAGCAGGCGACGGAAAGCGAGAAGGGCAAGGAGTTCGATAAAGAGGCACATCACAGCATTGCCGAAAAGTGTGCGGAAGAGAGCATCGTGCTTTTGAAAAACGACGGCATTCTTCCCCTTGCAGAACAGACGAAGGTTGCGCTCATCGGCGACTTTGCTCAGAAGCCCCGCTATCAGGGCGCAGGCTCTTCCGTCGTAAATCCCACTAAGCTCGATACGACGCTGAATCTTATCAAAGAATATCCGTACAGCGTGGTAGGCTATGAAAAGGGCTACGATCGTTACGGCAAAAAGAAGAAAGGACTTGTCAAAAAAGCTGTAAAGCTTGCAAATAAAGCGGACGTCGTGCTCTTATATTTGGGACTCGACGAAGTGAGCGAGGCGGAGGGGCTTGACCGCGAACACATTCAAATCCCCGCAAACCAAATCGCGCTCTATAACGCAGTCAAGGCAACGGGCAAGAAGATTATCGTTGTGCTCTCCTGCGGCAGCTGCGTAGAACTCGGCTGGGCGGACGACGCAAACGCGCTCGTATATGCCTGCCTTACCGGTCAGGCGGGCGCGAACGCCGTGCTCAACGTAATCAGCGGTAAAGTAAACCCTTCGGGCAAACTTGCGGAAACCTTCCCCGAAAAATACGAGGACTGCTCTTCGGCGAAATATTTCCCCGGCAAACAAATGACGGTGGAGTACCGCGAGGGCTTATATATCGGTTATAGATATTACGATACGGCAAACGTAAAGGTTGCGTATCCGTTCGGCTTCGGCCTTTCCTATACGATTTACGAATACTCGAATATCAAGGCAGACGAAAAGGGCGTTACCTTCACCGTGAAGAACACGGGCGAGAAGGACGGCGCGGAAATCGCACAGCTTTACGTGGGCAAGAAGGACGGCAAAGTGTTCCGTCCCGCAAAGGAATTAAAGGGCTTTGCCAAAGTATTCTTAAAAGCGGGCGAGAGCAAAACCGTTACCATTGCCTTCGACGATAAAACCTTCCGTTACTTCAACGTAAAGACCGATAAGTGGGAAGTAGAGGACGGCGAGTATCAACTCTATATCGGCGCAAGCTCTGCGGATATCAAGCTGGAAGTCAGCGTAACGAGAAAGGGCACCACGGACGTGAACCCTTACGAGGGCTTAAACCTCGACTCCTATTACAGCGGCAACGTGGGCGAAGTATCCGACGAAGAGTTTACGGCACTTCTCGGCAGAGAAATTCCAAAGGCGGGCTACAACTTCTATAACAAGCGCAAAACGCGCATGGTCATTCACGAGAACTGCACCGTTGCCGATTTGCGGTATTCCAGAGGTTGGACGGGCAGAGCGTTCTCGAGAATCATTCGTTTTGCAATCAGATTCATGAAGGGTACGGGGCACCGCACAACGGCGAATACGCTCGTCATGGGCATGTTGCATCAGCCCGTAAGAGGCATGGCGAAATTCATGGGAATGACTAGACGGAAGATGGAAGCAATGCTTCTCATGTTCAACGGACATTTCTTTAAGGGCGTCGGCAGATTCTTCTCCAAAGAGAAGAAGCCGAAAGAGAAAAAACAAAAGGCAAAAAAGGAGGCAAAATAAATGGCAAAAAAGAAAGATACTGCCGAAGTCGAGGAAAAGGCTGAGGCGCCTGCAACTGCGGAGGAAACCGTAGAAGCAGAAGTTGCGGTCGAAGAGACCGTAGACGTAAGCGGGTACACCGTAGAGGAAGTACAAGCGCAGTTAAAACCGCTTTCGCAAAACGCGTTTGTACGGTTCTGGCAAAAAATTCTGCGTTGGTGGCTGGGCGTATGGTACGGCTTCTCCGATAAGCACCCCAAGCTTGCGCCTTGGATTTACAAGATTTTCTTCTTCATCGTATTCTCCTACGGCGTAACGATTTGGCAGTTCATTGTCATGGCATTCTTGCCTTACGCATTTTCCGGCATGGGTACGGATGCCGTCGGCTGGCCGAATATTCCCCTTGTCGGCAAGCAAATGTTTGTTATCTTCGGCGATAACAACGGTTGGGGGCCTTTCATCGCATTTGAAATTGCGGTGTTCACGGCACAGTGCATCAACTTCCCCCTGCAAAGAAACATTACTTACCGTTCGCACGGCAACCCTTGGTATCAGGCAATGTGGTACTTCATCGGTTGGGTTCTCGTTTCCTTGTTTACCAACACCATTTGGGGCGTATGCAACGCATATTTGACTCACTGGGGTTGCCCCGAAATCGTAAACGCACTTTTGAAAACCATTCTTACGGGCGGCGTTTCCATGGTGATATTCTTCTTTATCTTCATGGTTATCTTCCCCGATAATAACAAGATGGCAAAGAAAGCAAGAGCGAAGTACGAAAAGCTCGTTGCGGCAAACGCTTCTGCGGAGAAGATTGCAAAAGCGGAAGCAAAAATGAACCTTTGGGAGACCAAGGCGAAAAAGTCCAATGCGGAATCCGAATACTTCAAAGCGAAATCGCAGCTCAATGCAGCGGTTATGAAGTATAACACCTACGTAAAGGCGTCCGAGAAAGCTGCTGCGGAAGCTCAGAAAGCGGAAGAAGCTGCTCAGGCTCAGAATACCGAAAAGGCAACCGCAAAAGCGGCGGAAGCAAAGCAGAAAGCAGAAGTATTCCCTGCGAAAATCGAGAAAGCGTTTGAGACTGCCGTTCTGGCAATCAAGACGAGAGACGAAAAGAAAGTCGTTTTTGAAGAGGCGCAGGCGCTTTGATCGTTTGAATCAAATTTGAATCGAAAGAAAGCTTATCCTATGCGATAAGCTTTCTCGCGGTTAAAAAAGTATTAGAGGAACAAAATGAAATTAATCAGTTTTGCCGTACCTTGCTATAACTCTGCGGCGTATATGCGCAAGTGTATCGATAGCATTTTAACGGCAGGGGACGAGATCGAAATTATTATCGTGAACGACGGCTCTAAGGATGATACGCTCAGTATCGCAAACGAGTATTTGGCGCAGTATCCCGAAATCGTAAAGGTTGTCGATAAGGAAAACGGCGGTCACGGCTCGGGCGTCAATGCGGGCTTGAAGCTCGCAACGGGCCTCTATTATAAAGTCGTCGATTCCGACGACTGGCTCGACGAGGATGCGCTTCAAAAGCTCATGGCGAAGATCAGGGAACACCAAGCGGCGGATACGCTTCCCGATTTGTACGTCACCAATTTCGTATATGAAAAGGTGTACGATAACACGCGCCACGTCAGCGAGTATACCGATAAATTCCCGCAGGACGTCATTTGTAATTGGGATAAGGTAAAAGCGTTCAAGTACTCTCATATGATGATGATGCACGCTTTGCTCTATAAGCGTGAAAAACTCATTGAAAGCGGTTTGGAGCTTCCCGAACACACCTTCTACGTGGACGAGATTTACGCTTATCAGCCGCTTCCCTACATGAAGACGATTTGCTATCTCAATCTCGATTTGTACCGCTATTTCATCGGCAGAAGCGATCAGTCAATCAACCGCAGTAACTTCATCAAGCGGTACGATCAGCAGATTCGCGTCATGCTCTGCCTGACGGGTGCATATAAGTGGAGCGAAATCAAGAAAATGCCCAAGGGTCTAAAAAAGTACATGTGGCATACCCTGAACGCGATTATGATTACAACCGTCTACTTTATTTGTGCTGAGTATTCCAAAGACCGCAAGCAGAAGCTGAAAGAGATGTGGAAGAAAATCAAGGCGCAGGATAGGGCGTTGTATAAGAAACTGCGCCACCGCTCTTACAGTACGGCAGTCAACTATATGCCGTGGAGACTGCGCAGCTGGGTGATGAACCTTGCTTACGATAGACTCTGCAAAACCGTAAAATTGGGTTAATAAAAGAATCAATGAAAAAGCTCTTCCGAAAAATTCGGGAGAGCTTTTTTCATTCCCGCATGGTGACAGTTAAAATAGGGGACTATTTTTTTCTACGATGCAATATACATAGTAGCAGACAAAAAATCTCGGGTTTGCATCTTGACGAAAAATGTCGGCTATGGTATAATCAAGTCGTAAAAAGAAGATTTTAGGAGGTATTTATCATGTCATCTCTTGCAATAGGTTTGATCGTCGGCGCAGTCGTTTTAGTCGTCTTGCTTGCGCTGTTTTTCGCGATCGGTTATTTGAAGGCTCCGCCCGATACGGCGTATATCATTTCGGGACCTTTCCGCCGCAAAATACTCATCGGGCGCGCAGGCTTCCGCATTCCGTTTTTTGAGCGTGTGGATAAAATTTCCCTTCGTGTCATGCAGGTCGACGTCAAGACGAGCGAGGCCGTTCCTACCAACGAATTTATCAACGTCAACGTAGACGGCGTTGCAAACATTAAGGTTTCGTCCAATCCCGAACTTTTGAAGAAGGCCGCCGAATCACTCCTCGGCATGAAGCAGTCTGAGCTCATCAGCCTTGTTACGCAGGTGCTCGAAGGTAACATGCGTGAAATCGTCGGTTCCGTCGGCTTAAAGGAAATGGTGCAGGACAGACAGGGCGTTGCCAAAAAGATTACCGAAAACGTTGTGCCCGATATGGAAAAGCTGGGTATCGAAGTGGTAAACTTCAATATTCAGAACTTTAAGGATAACGCCGGCACCATCGAGAATATGGGTATCGACAACGTCGAGCAAATCCGCAAAAACGCGCAAATCGCCAAGGCGAATGCGCAGCGCGATATTGCAATCGCCACCGCCAATGCAGAGCAGGAAGCCAACGCGGTAAAGGTAGAATCGCAAAAGCATATTGCCGAGCAGAACGCCGCTCTTGCCGTGCAGGAAGCGGATATGAAGGTCAGAGCGGACACAAAACGTGCGGAAGCAGATGCGGCTTACGCGATTCAGCAGGAAAGCCAGCGTAAGACCATAGAGATTACTAAGGCAAACGCAGACATTGCGAGAAGGGAAAAAGAAGCCGAGCTCGCCGAAAAAGAAATCGCCATTAAAGAACGTCAGCTCGATGCGGAAATCAGAAAGCAGGCGGACGCCGATAATTATAAGATTGCCAAGGAAGCGGAAGCGGATCTCGCAAGGCGCCAGAGAGAGGCGGAGGCTATGGCGTATGAGGCGTTAAAGAAGGCGGAAGCGCAAAAAGCGCAGGCAGACGCTTTAAGGTATGCAATGGAGCAGGAGGCGAGAGGTATCCGCGCGAAAGGTCTTGCAGAGGCTGAGGCGATTGAAAAGAAAGCCGAAGCGCAGAAGAAGATGGGCGAGGCCTCTGTACTCGAAATGTATCTCTCGGCACTTCCCGAGGTGGTTAAGAACGCAGCGGAGCCTTTAAGCAGAACGGACAAAATCGTAATGTACGGCGACGGCAACTCTACCAAGGTTGTAAAGGACGTTATGAACAGCGCGAACCAGGTTATGGAGGGCGTTAAGGAGTCCACGGGTATCGATATCACGTCGTTGCTCGCGGGCGTTGTAGGCGGCAAAATCGCCGCAAACTCCGAGAAGAAGAACAAAGAGGATAAATAAGTTATTCAAAGAAAACACCGCTATTCGTAGCGGTGTTTTCTTTGCTTTGGAGCAGAGAACGGGATTTACGCCTTTTGCACTATATTCGTTTAGTCACCCGCCTTAGTGCTAAAATTAAATTATTAACTAAATAATTGTTGCATTGATAATTATAATTTGCTATAATTGACTTGCAGTTACAGCAAATCTAACCCCTTTCAATGAAAGGCGACTAATTAATCTTCTGGAACGCTGTTATGAGGATTACCCTTTGAGGTTTACAGCATTAGGTTGCCCTAATGATTAGTCAATGCATTTGTTAAAGAACTGTAAAGGAGGTTCATTTTAGATATAAGTTATTTACCAAATTAAAAGGAGATAATTTATATGAAAAACAATGCAATGGTAATCAATAGGGAAACGGCTATGTCCTTTTGGAAAAAGTCGTTTGGCAAAGCAAGCAAGGTTAAAGACTTTGCAGGCAGGGAAATGATGAAAGGTGCTTACAATGACCGTCATAGTGCTTACGGTTGGAATTTAGACCACATCTTGCCCCAAAGCAAAGGCGGTAAAACAACGGAAAGCAATTTGATTTGCTGTCATATACTGACCAATGATGAGAAGGCTGATAAATTTCCGTGTTTTTCGGCAAATGGTAAACAGTTTGAGATTGTAAAAGTTGAAAATCATTATGAAATAAAAGAAATTAACAAAAAACCGAACAAAGGTGAAGTTAAATCTAATGATAATAATGATGTGAATTTTTATGACTCTGCGGCTGGTATAAGTTTTTATAAAACTTCAAAAGGTTTTCAGAACAAACCAATTTTTGTCGGCATAGTAGTTATTGAGTTAAACGATATTAAAGATACGGCTATAATTGACTTTATTAGTGAAATTTATTCTGATAAAAGTTTTTCTTACAAATATTCATATCGAAAAACTACAATCACAATTAAAGATTATAATATGCCTAATAAAGCAGATAATGCTGATTTGTTGGACAGGTGTATTCTGTTGAATACCTATTTAGCTCATTATTTTTTGCCATTGAATATTGTGAATGATTATAATATTTATTATGGCGTTCATACAGACAAAAACAAATTAGATTGCTTGTGTGCCTGCAACGAATATAGCTACAATACCCAATGTCCGCTTATTATTAATGAACTCGTAAAAATCAATACAGAGGCAAATCAGAAAATTAATAATAACGACTATATTGGTAGAGATAAGTTAAATTATAATGTTTATAGATATAACTATATTTATACCAAATTAGCAGAAAATTTAAAAAAATCTATAAAATAAGTAATATCTAATATGTAACTTCCTTTAAAAGCATCGGGCAACAGATGCTTTTATTTTTATAAAAAAGAACGCAAGTCAATAGTGTTCAACTTACGTCCTTATTGGCGCAGAGAAAGATGTTTTCTTCGGCTACGCCTTGAAAGCTTCGTCGCTAACAGCAATGGTGGTAATTAAAACATTCACGTTTTACGCTCCTCGCGTGAACCCTTGCTAATTCAAGGTTGCAAGCAACTCTTTTTACGCCATGAAAAAAGCGCCCATAAAGGACGCTTTTTTCATGGCGCAGAGAAAGGGATTTGAACCCTTGGATACATTCCTGCATCACACGATTTCGAATCGTGCGCGTTCGACCGCTCCGCCATCTCTGCAATTCTAAAAGCCATTTTACACGAATTTCTCAAAAAAAGCAATCGTTTTGAGCGCGTTTTTCAGAGTAATTTTATTCATTAAAAATTTTACTTTGAAAACTGTTTCAAACGTTTGACTTCAAAACGGAATTGCTTTACAATGAAAAACGTACCTGAGAATAATTTTTCGAGGAAAATCGGATTATGATTACACACGGTAACGAAATCAAACTGTTTGCGGGTAACTCTAATAGGCCTCTTGCAAACGCCATTGCCAAAAAGCTGAATACGATGCTCGGCGATATCGAGGTTGCGAAATTCTCCGACGGCGAAACGAGCGTCCACATCGGTGAAACGGTGCGTGGAAGAGATTTGTTCATTATTCAATCAACTTCCAGCCCCGTAAACGATAACCTCATGGAACTGCTCATCATGATTGATGCGGCAAAGCGTGCGTCGGCAGGGCGTATTACGGCGGTAATTCCTTATTTCGGCTATGCCCGTCAGGATAGAAGAGCGCGTTCGCGCGATCCCATTACGGCGAAGCTCGTTGCCGATTTGTTGACCTCCGCAGGCGCGGACAGAGTTCTGACCATGGATTTGCACGCGGCGCAGATTCAGGGCTTCTTCAATATTCCCGTGGATCATCTTTTGGGCGGGCCTACGCTCTATAATTATTTTGCTTCACGCGTTTCGGGTGACGACTTCATTGTCGTATCTCCCGACGTCGGCAGTGTAAACCGCGCGAGAAAGGTAGCGGAGCGCTTGAATTGCCCCATGGCAATTATCGATAAACGCCGTCCTAAAGCGAACGTGATGGAAGTCATGAATATTATCGGTAACGTAGAGGGTAAAAAGTGCCTTCTCGTAGACGACATGATTGATACAGGCGGAACCATCGTGCAGGGCGCACAGGCGCTTGTAAGCGCGGGCGCAACTAATATTTACGCTTGCTGTACGCACGCAGTACTCTCTGGGCCGGCAATCGAGAGAATCGAGGCATCTCCCATTGAAGAGCTCGTCATGCTCGATACCATTCAACTTCCCGAAGAAAAGAAGCTCAAGAAGATAAAAATTCTCACCACGGCAGATATCTTCGCGGCGGCTATCGAGAACGTATATCTTGATAAACCCATGAGCAAAATTTACGACTGATAGAGGCCGCCGCATTCGCGGCGGCTTAACTTTTAACGGAGTTTATATGTTTTTAATCGTAGGACTCGGAAATCCCGAGGAGAAGTATTTCAAAACGTTTCATAATTTGGGTTTTTTGGCGGCAGGGGACGCGGCTGAAATTTCGGGCGTGAAATTCAAAAAGAAAGAATGCGAATCGTCGGTTGCAGAGGTTTTTATCGGCGGCGAAAAGGTAATCATCGCCCGCCCTCTCACATACATGAACGCGTCGGGCAGAGCGGTGAAACAGCTTGCCGCAAAGTATAAAATCTCGAAGGACGAGCTCGTCGTCATTTACGACGATTACGATATCCCCAAGGGAAGCGTCCGCATTCGCGCGGCGGGGAGCGCGGGTACGCACAACGGTATGCGTTCGGTGATTGCCGAGCTCGGCTATTCCGATTTTGCGCGTATTAGAATCGGCATTCGGGACAAAGAGGTGAATATCCCCATTATTAATTACGTGCTTGCCGAAATCGGGAAGGACGATTACGACTTATACGCTTCCGCTTGCAGAAAGGCCGCCGAAGCTGCGCTTCTTCTTGCAAAGGGTGAGAAAATCGATCTCGTAATGGGAAAGTATAATTCATGAAAGATTTTTTTTCATTTGACAATGCGGGCGGGGAGTATCCGCTTCTCGGTCAGGAAATTTCGCGCGGCGTTCCCACGGCGGTGTTCGGCGTTTCCGATTCCCACAAATATTATATCGCATCGCTCGTCAGGGGACGGGCGGTTTATATTACCGCAGACGCGCTCTCGGCAAAGCGTGCCTGCGAGGCTATTCGCGCGCTTTCGGGAAAGAAGTGTGCGCTTCTTTCCGCCAAGGACGAGGTTTTAACCTACCGCAAGGCGCTCTCGAAGGACGCGCTTTACCGTCGCTTGACTGCACTCTACGAATGGCAAGCGGGGGCAGAAGTACTCGTTGCCGATATCGAGGCGCTCGTTCAGATTTTCCCGAAAAGGCTCAATTTTTTCCATTTGAGCGTCGGCGCGGAAATGAATATGCAAAGCCTCGTGGAGGCGCTCGTGAATGCAGGCTATACCCGCGAATACACGGTGGACGGCAAGGGCGCTTTCTCCGTCCGCGGGGATATTCTCGATATTTATCCAATCAACTGCGAGCACCCCGTCAGAATCGACTTCTTCGGCGACGAAATCGAGAGTATCCGTCCGTACGACGAAGTAACTTCCGAACGCTATCCGAAGCTCGCTGAAATCGATATCGTTGCGGCAACAGACGTCTTTTTGACGGAGGGCGATGAGGCGCGCATTCAAGCCGCGTTCATAGAGGAAAGAAAACGCGCGAAAACCTCGGAAGCACTCGGTCGGCTCAATCATATCATAGAAGAAATTATAGCGGATGGGTATCATTCGGATTTCATTCTTCCGCTTCTGCAAAATTCGAGTGATTGCTTTTCGCTATTTGGCGACGTACTTCTCATTTTTGACGAGTGCAAGCTGATTTACGATAAGCTAAACGGAATCTATAAAGAGCATTACGAGCGGCTTAGCGTGCTCACGGAAGGGGGCGAGGCGATGCGCTTTTCGGCGGGGCAGTATCTCGACGAAAAAAACCTTTCAAACTTTTCCGCCTTCCGCAATCTTGCACTGCAAACCTTCACGGGGCAGACGTATTTTTTCAACCCCATGAAGATTTTTAACTTTACTTCTACGCCTGCCCGCCGCTATCTCAATTCCTTGCCCGAACTCATGAACGATTTGCGCGCCTGGAATAGGACGGGCTACCGCGTCATGATTTGGTGCGGGACCTCTGAGCGGGCGAAGAAGCTGCAAGCAGAGCTCTCGGAAAACTATCTGCCCGTTGCGCCGCTTACGGAGCGGCTTGAAAATTTCAAGGGCATTGCCGTTTTGGAAGAGCCGCTTGAAAAGGGCTTTTTACTGCACGAGTGTAAGCTCGCCGTGGTGGGTACGGGTGATTTGTTCACGAAAGCCGCGAGTACGCGCCGTATCAAAAAACGGCGGGGAGATTTGTTCTTTGCACCCGAGGTGGGCGACTATGCCGTGCATGAAAAATACGGCGTGGGCAAAATCACGGGCACCAAAAAGATAGAAACGACGGACGGCACGAAGGAATACGTTGCCCTTGCGTATAAGGACGGCGACACACTCTACGTTCCCGTGGAGCAGATGGACGTGCTTTCCAAGTATATGGGCGGCGATAATCCGTCGCTCTCGAAAATAGGGGGTGGGGAGTTCGAGCGAGTCAAGGCGCGCGTGCGTGCCTCGCTCAAAAAAATGGCGTTCGATTTGAAAACGCTCTACGCTGAGCGCAGCGAACAAAACGGCTACGTCTTTCCCGAGTACTGCGAGGAAATGGAGGAGTTCGAGGCGGCGTTCCCTTACGAGCCCACGCCCGATCAGGTTTCTTCCTTTGAAGAAATCAAAGCGGATATGTGTTCGGGGAAGGTCATGGATCGGCTTCTTTGCGGCGACGTTGGGTTCGGCAAAACGGAGGTTGCGCTCCGTGCCGCGTATCTTTGTATTCTCGCGGGAAAACAGGTTGCGCTCATGTGTCCGTCTACCGTGCTCGCCGAACAGCACCTGCAAACGGCAACCGAGCGTATGAAGGACTTCGGTGTGCGTATTGCGTGTCTGAACCGCTTCCGCTCCGAGAAAGAACAGACGCAAATCCTTGCAGAGCTTGCAAACGGTCAAATCGATCTCGTCGTCGGCACGCACCGTCTTCTTTCCAAGGACGTCAAGTTCCGCGATTTAGGGCTTTTGATCCTCGACGAAGAACAGCGTTTCGGCGTGGAGCATAAAGAGAAAATCAAAAACTATAAGCGCAACGTCGACTGCCTCACCATGACGGCAACTCCCATTCCGAGAACGCTTCACTTATCCCTTTCGGGCATTCGCGATATTTCTACCATTCAGACCCCGCCCAATGCGCGGCTTCCCGTGCAGACCTACGTTGCCGAAGAAACGGAAACTTTGGTGCGCGACGCGATACTCAGAGAGCTTGCGCGGGGTGGGCAGATATTCCTTTTGTATAACCGCGTAGAGAGCATTCACGCCTATGCAAAGCGTCTTTCGGAGTTCGTACCCGAGGCAAGAATTTGTCTTGCGCACGGCAGAATGGAAAAGAGCGCACTTGAAAAAAGCGTATTCGGCTTTTACCGCGGCGAATACGACGTGTTGGTTACAACGACCATCATTGAAAACGGAATCGATTTACCAAACGCAAACACGCTTATCGTAATCGATTCCGACCGTCTGGGTATTTCGCAGCTCTATCAGCTTCGCGGGCGGGTGGGGCGCAGCTCGCGTTTGGCGCACGCGTATTTCACCTATAAGCCCGAAAGGGTAATGACGGAGAACGCCGCAGAGCGGTTGAAGGCAATGATGCAGTTTACCGAGCTCGGTTCGGGATTCAAAATTGCCATGCGCGATTTGGAGATCCGCGGCGCGGGTAACGTGCTCGGCGCAGAGCAGCACGGTCACATGGATAAGGTGGGCTACGAGCTGTATGCGAAAATCCTCAAAGAGGAGCTCACGGGTATCAAGCAGGAGAGCGTCGATTTGGATATCAAAGCAACGGCGTTCATTCCCGAAAAGTACGTGGAATCAAACGCAGGGCGCATGGACTGTTATAAGCAGATTGCCGAAATCCGCGGCGCGGACGACTACAAGCGGGTATGCGTTTCCATGGAAGAGGAGTACGGCCCGCTTCCAAGCGAAACGCTCAATCTTCTCGTAATTGCGCTTTTGAAGTCTTATGCGTCCGGCTTCGGCGTCAAAAAAATCTCGGTGGATCGGCGCGGCGGCGCGTTGGAATTTGCTACGCTCGGCGCGCTTTCCGACGAACGGCTTGCGGGCGCAATGGACCGCTACCGCGAATATATCGCACTCGATATGACGAGCGCACCCGTCCTGCGTTTCAAAATGATGGGCGACGGCAGTAAAGTTATGGTGCTTATGACCAAATTTTTGAAATTTGCGCAAACTTTCGCGTGAATTTTCCGTTGAAATCATTGCACATTTTTGAAAAATGGGTTATAATAGAAAAAGTATTAGTGTGCGATATTACGCACAAACGAAAATTTAGCGGAGCTAAGAATGAAGAAAACGAAAAAAGCAATAGCCCTTGTGCTTGCGGGCGCATTGATGAGCGGGTGTTTCGTCGGATGCAATTTGATCACCAGAGATACCAATAAAGATTTGGCGCAGGTAGTCGCTACGGTAGATATTACCCGCAGCAGTGCATTTGCCGAGGGCGGAATGTACGCAGACTATAAAGACGTTGTCAGCGAAACGCAGATTCTCAAGCGCGACATGCTCGCTTATTATCAGGACTACGGCTCTACGTATCAGAACTATAACAACTGGTCATATGCCGACACGTTTGAATGGATTATCCAGAGCCTTACGATTCGTCAGCTCGACGTTCAGTACGCCATGATCTACTTTATCAGAGAGGGCGTAGAGGACGAGAACAATCAACCCTATACCGTTGCGGGCTTCAACGCAGCAGTGGAAGCGGGCAAGACGAAAGGCGACGAGTTGGCAGGCCTTTCCTACTTCCTCACGCCTGATGAAGAAGCGCGCGCACTCTATGCCACGCGTCGTATCTTCAACAACACGCTCGATGCAAACGAACCCAAATATATCGATTCGGAAGACGACAACTCTTCTTCTACGGAGGAACAGCGCACGCTTCCCACGGGCGTAGAAACAACGAATAGCGACTACTTCGACGCGGAATATAAAGTATATACGGGAAAGAATAAGCCCGACGACTGTGGCACCTATGAGGCATTAGACGGTTCCACGGCAACGAGCCGTAAGCGCGCATATGACGATCTTCTTACGCAGCTCCGCTCGTATAATCTTCTTTCGGAAGGCGAGAACACGAATGATATTGAGAAGCTCGCTTATTTTGAATACGAGCGTAAATCCTCTTACGAGAGCGCAATCATTTCCAAACTTGCCAAAGAGTTTGAGAAGCAAGCGGAAAACGCAATTACAAAGGAATCGGTTAAAGAAAAATACGACAATCGCTATAACGATCAGTCGGCAGCGTACGAGGCGGACAAGTCTTCCTTTGAATCCAAGCTCGACAGCATTTCCAACGATACCTTCCTGCTTACTGCTCCCGAAGCAAATTACGGTTACGTAATCAATATTCTGCTTCCGTTCAGCGCGTTGCAGTCGGCACAGGTAAGTAACTTAAAACCCGATGCAGACGATACGCAGGGCAATTCCTTCAAACAGCGTGCAAGCATTCTCGAAAAACTTACGGCGACCGATCAGCGCGGAAGCTGGTTCAACGGCGAAAAAGATTATGCTTATGAGGGCACGGGATATACGGGCGGTGTTGATGGTCGCACGTACCTCTTCTTTGAAGAGAGCCTGAATACGGAAGACGAAAATCCTAAGTACGAGCCCATGAAGAACTACTACGGCAAGTACACCTACAACGGCTACGTTCATAAGAACGAAGACGGAACCTACGAGCTTGCTCCCAACAAAATCACAATCGACGATTTTATCGACGAAATGGAAGGCTACCTCAAATCTGCGGGACTTACGATTTCCAACGTCGAGGCGAAGAGAAGCGATTACTACACGCAAACGAATTATTATAATAATGATAACAAAGTAGAATATAAAAATTTCGTCTACTATGCGGGAAAAGTCGGTTTTGGCAAGGACTTCGATGCGAACCAAATGTTCGTTGCAGGCACGCCTGAAAATAATGCGTTCTCCATCATAAACGAGCTTTCGTTTGCGTATAATACCGATACGGCGGGCTTGAACCCTTACCTCGGTTATTCCATCGTAACGGGTAAAACCAGCTTTGTGGACGAGTTTGAATATGCATCGCAGAAGGCGTGCGAGGGCGGTGCGGGAACTTACTATATCGTTCCTTCCGACTACGGTTGGCATATCATCTACTGCACGTTCTCGTTCAAGGATAACGGAAACGGCGAAATTAGACCTTTCGATTACAATCACGATGACCGTGAAAAAGAGGGAACCTTCTCCTATTATTTCTACGAATCGATAAAGGCTGATAAGGTGAGCGAATACAGCTCGAACCGTCAGAACATGATTACAAACGCGTACAGCGATTGTAAGACGATTTACGAGAAAGCATTTAACGATTTATTGAATATAGACTCTTAATCAATTGGAGCGGTTATGACGCTTTTTGAAGCGATTTGGAAAACGTTTATATTAGGTGCGGTGCAGGGACTCACAGAGTTCCTGCCCGTTTCGTCAAGCGGACATTTAACGCTGTTGCAGAAAGTGCTCGGCTATGACGAGGGCAGCTTGATGTTCGTGAATATCATGCTCCATTTCGGCACGCTGATTTCGGTTTTGATTGTGTTCAGAAAGGATATTCTCGCACTCTTCAAAAAGCCGTTCAAAACGCTTCTTATGCTTATCGTTGCAACCATTCCCGCGGCGGTCGTGGGGTTGCTTTGTAACGATTATATCGAAGAAATCTTTGCAGGCGAAAGGGCGCTGTTATATCTTGCAATCTGCTTTGCACTGACTGCGCTCATGCTGCTTATCACCGAGCTGATCGCAAAACGCCGCAAAAAGCATACGCCGCTCGGCTGGAAGAACACGATTTCTATGGGGCTTATGCAGGCGGTTGCGCTCTTCCCCGGAATTTCGCGGAGTGGCTCTACCATCTTTGCGGGCACGGCTTCGGGCGCGAAGCCCGAGAACATTGCAAAGTTCTCTTTCCTTATGAGCATACCCGTCATTTTGGGCAGCTTCGTTTTGGAGCTTAAAGATATCATTTTCCCCGGTGAAACCACAAAGCTCGTCTGCGGAACGAACGAAATTATCGGCATGGTAGTGGGCGTTATTACAGCCGCCGTGTTCGGGTTCCTTGCCATTAAGTTCATGCTGAAAGTCATCAGCAAGGCAAACTATAAATGGTTTGCGCTCTATCTCGTATTGCTTTCACTTACCTGTTTCTGGCTGGACGTTCTCGCAATTTTGTAATGCGGGTATAAAATACAAAAACCTCCGCAAAATAGATGTATCGGAGGTGAAAACATGAGATTAAATTGCGGAGACGTATGTCCTAAGACGGGTTCTTACAAGGTAATCGACGGGCATGGCAACGTAATCAACACGATTTACGTTGGCGAAGGCGAAACAATGCCTCCCACGCAGTATTCCGATTGCCATTACGAATCGGAGTCCTAAACCAAACAAAAAAGCGCGAACGGCAGCTCCGTCCGCGTTTTTTTATTGTCCGTAAAACGGGTTATGAGGCAAATAAACGCCGCATAAAATAAAGCGTGAAAAAACGTAGCAAACTCAAACGGCGAATATTTTTGGCTTCCGTCTGCTTTCTGTTGATTGGTTTGACGGTGCTCGTGCACAAAAATATCACGGGCGTATTGAAGTCCATTGCCGAGGCAAGTATGCGTTCCATAACCACAGTAGCCGTAAACGACGCTATTTATTATACGCTGTCCGATCAAATCCGATACGAAGATTTGGTTGCCGTGGAGCATGACGAACAGGGGAATATTCTTGCTATTTCTTCTAACGCGCTTCAAATCAACCGTATTGCGCGTGACGCCGCTTATATGTCCCAGCAGAACTTGCAGACCATGAGCGAAGGGGGAATCGAGGTGCCGCTCGGCGCCCTTACGGGCGTGGAGGCGTGGGCAGGCTTCGGGCCTAAAATCAACGTCAAAATTATTCCCATTTCAAACGTTGCGTGCCGCTTCGTTTCCAAATTCGAGCAGGCGGGTATCAACCAGACCAAGCATTCTATCTATCTGGAAATCGTAGCGGATATTTCTATCGTTATGCCCTCGGGTACGAGCAACTTTGCCTCGCTTACGGAGGTGCTTATCTGCGAGAGCGTGCTCCTCGGTAAAGTGCCCGATACCTATCTACAGGCGGATATTTTCGGCGACGGTTATTCGCTGGCGCCCTTTGAATAAACTTCACTTTTAATAATTTCGAGAATCACGGGTGTTCCGCTTGCGATGTCGCAGTCGCAAAGCGCGGCTTTCATTGCGGTGTTGTGGAGCGTACCTTCAAGCGTAGAAACAAGACCGTCTAAATTCTCTTCGGGAAGCAGCGTGCACAGTCCCTTTTTCTCGAAATACTCTGCATTTTCCAACTGATCGCCGCGGGAGCCGCGCATAAGGGGGACGAGCACGGAAGGCTTTTTAAGTGTAATAATTTCAAATACGGTGTTGCTTCCCGCGCGGGCGAGCACGATATCGGCACAGGCGTATGCGCTCCCCATATCGTTTTCAAATTCGAGCGGAACGTAGCCGTCCCGCGAGGCAGACGCATTGCCTTTCCCCGTAAGGTGCAATATCTGAAACTGTTCCAAAAGCAGAGGCAGATTCTTTTCAATTGCTTCGTTGAGTGCACGGCTTCCGCTTCCGCCTCCGAGCACGAGCAGGACGGGTTTTTTATTCGTAAAGCCGTATTTTTTACGCGCGCGTGATTGCTCTCCGCAGAGAATTTCCTTGCGGATGGGCGAACCCGTCTGTTTTCCGTTTTTGAACCGATTGGCGGTTTCGGGGAAGGAAGTGAGAACGTATTTGCATTTATTGGCAATGAGTTTGGTGCAAAGCCCCGCGGAGAGGTCGCTCTCGTGCGTGAGTACGGGAATACCTAGCTTATGCGCCGCCCATACGGCGGGATAGCTTGCAAACCCGCCCTTGGAGAACACAAGGTCAGGCTGTTCGCGTTTGAGTATTTCAAGCGCTTTCTTTTTTGCGCGGGAGAGCCGAAAGGGGATTTTGAAGTTTTCGAGCGTGAAAGAACGCACTAATTTCGGGCAGTCTACCTGAAAGAAAGGGTAGCCGTTTTTGCCGACGAGCGTCTTTTCAATGCCGCCCGTACCCATATAGGAAATGCGGTAAGAATATTTCAGTTCGTTCATGAGGGCAATGTTGGGAATCACGTGTCCCGCGCTTCCACCGCCCGTAAATAATATCCGTTTCATTTTTTAACAGTATATTTCTCTTTTCGGTTTTTATGAGATTTAGTTCTTTCTCACGCCGAGAATGTGCAGTCCGCGCACACGGTCGAAGGAGTAAGAGGAAAGGGGCTTATCGTATGCGTCATAGGAATGTGCCGCAACAAGAATCTGCCCGCGTGAGAAGCCGACTACCACGGGCGAATGGTAAAAGTCGCCCGTTTCGCGCCCGAGCTGTACGATATCGCCCGCTTCAAGCTCGGAAAGGGGCACTTCCTTTGCGTAGGGCCCCACGCCCTCGTTTTCGGTAAGAAAGCGGTAGAGGTATTCCACACCCGTCCAGGAGGCGGTGCGGTCGTTTGCGGAGATATAGTACCAACCGAACGTGGGCGTAAAATTCATTTCACCCGCACCCGCAAAGATACATTGCGACGCGAAATTCGTGCAATCCCCGCCGATTGCGGAAAAATCGTAAAATGCGGGGTTTCTCCGAAACGCCCATCTTCTCGCGTATTGCACGGTGAGCGTGCGGTCATATATTACGTTTTTCATACTGTTATGTTATGAACTGCGCAGAAAAACGGCTACAAAAAAATCCACGCATTTGCGTGGATTAATTTGGAGCTGCTAACCGGATTTGAACCGGTGACCTCGTCCTTACCAAGGACGTGCTCTACCTGCTGAGCCATAGCAGCATTTACCATATAAGTATATTAAAATTGTCGTATGAAGTCAAGCAATAATCGCGCGATTTTCCGAAAAAATGCGCAAATAATTTTTTACGTTTCCAAGGGGGTATTGACAGATTTTGCCAAAAAGGTTATAATAAGAAAAAACGAATAAGAGGTTTGTATGAAAGTACTTGTAACTGGCGGGGCGGGCTTTATCGGTTCGCATACCGTTGTAGAATTATTGAACGAGCATTACGAGGTTGTCGTTGTAGATAACCTTGCCAATTCAAGCGAGGAAGCACTGCGGCGCGTAGAGCAAATTACAGGCAAGAAGGTTACCTTTTATAATGCCGACGTGCGCGACCGCGACGCCATGCAAAAGATTTTCAGCGAGCATGAATTTAGCTGGGTCATTCACTTTGCAGGGCTCAAAGCGGTGGGCGAGAGCGTGCAGCTGCCGCTTGCATATTACGATAATAATATCGTTTCTACGCTCGTACTGCTTGAAACCATGCGCGCGTTCAGCGTGAAGAATATTATCTTCTCGTCGTCGGCAACCGTCTACGGCGAACCCGAACGACTCCCGCTTGACGAGAATTGCAGACTTTCTACAACCAACCCTTACGGCACGACGAAGCTCATGCAGGAGCGGATTCTGCGCGATCTTTGGAATTCCGATATGACGTGGAACATTGCGCTCCTGCGCTATTTTAACCCCGTAGGCGCGCACGAGAGCGGGCTCATCGGCGAAGACCCGAAGGGTATTCCCAACAACCTTATGCCGTACGTTGCGCAGGTTGCAAGCGGAAAACTTAAAACAATCGGTGTGTTCGGGAACAATTATCCCACGCCCGACGGCACGGGCGTGCGCGACTATATCCACGTGGTAGATCTTGCCAAAGGGCACGTTGCGGCAATGAAGCGCCTTACGAAGAGCGGCGTGCACGTTTATAACCTCGGCACGGGAAAGGGGTACAGCGTGCTTGATATGATTCACGCGTTTTCCAAGGCGTGCGGAGCTGCGCTTCCTTACGAAATCAAACCCCGCCGCGCGGGCGACGTACCTGCTTGTTATGCGTCAAGCGAAAAGGCGTTCAAGGAACTCGGCTGGAAAGCGGAATACGATTTGGAAAAAATGTGTATCGACCAATGGAATTGGCAAAAGAAGAACCCCAACGGTTACGAAAAATAAAAGACGGGGGATATCCGAAAAGGCGGTGACGCGTGAAAGTACTCGTTACGGAAATAGAAAAAGATAATTTGAATAGGCTGATTCCGCTATTCGGACTTCAATCTCAAATTTCATTTTTGGAAGAAACGCGAATTTTGGATGACGATAAGAAATTGAATTCGGTTTATGATTCTATCGATGAGCCGTATTATATCGAAGAAAATATCGTTGATTTGAAAAGAGTCCTTTCTCTTTGTGAGGAAATGGATTGGGGGAATACTCCACTTCGCAAAAGAATAGATTGGGATGAACTTTGTTGCTTTTGGGGGTTGATGCTCAATATCATGAAACAAAGAGAAGTTGGCTATCCGGTAACGGATATAGAATATATCTATCAAAAGGGCGTTCAGCTGAATTTACCGATAGAGCTCAAACACGCTTCTGTGGAGTTGGGTTTTGCACAGGACGACGAGGAATGCTTCGTTGTAGTCGGAGAATCCGAAATCGGGAAAATGCAGCTATATCAAGAGGAAGATATAGAGTTTGTTTTTGTGTTGGAGTACGACAGAAAAAAGATATTTTCCAAAGAGAAGGTCATGGATATTACGCATTGGCATCCGCGTACCGTTCAAATGGCTATGGAAGATGTCATTGCATTCATGAAAAACGATAGGGAATATTTCAGAAAACAAGTAGGACTTAGAATGTAATATAAAAGCGCATAACCGTTGAGCAAAGGCTATGCGCTTTTTTAATGATAAAATTTTATACGATTCCCGCGAGCATATCGTTCATATCGTAGAGCCCTGCGGGTTTCCCTATAAGACATTTTGCGGCTTTCAATGCGCCCGTGGCAAATACCTTGCGGCTCCGCGCCGAATGGGAGAGGGTGATAATCTCGTCGGTGCCCGCAAACATGACCTCATGTTCGCCCACAATCGATCCGCCGCGCACAGCGTGAATCCCGATTTCCTTTTTATCCCGTGCGCCAATCACGCCGTGCCGTCCGTAAATAAATTCCTTAGAATTTTCATAGCCCTCGTTCACGCTGTTTGCAAGCATCAGCGCAGTGCCCGAGGGTGCGTCTTTTTTCTGATTGTGATGCCGTTCGATAATTTCCACGTCGAAATCTTCCAAAATCGCCGCCGCTTTCTTTACAAGCAATTGCAACACGTTTACGCCGAGGGAAAGATTGCCCGTCTTAAACACGGCTATTTTTTTTGCGTATTTTGCAATGACCTCTTCGTCCTCTGCGGTGTAGCCCGTTGCCGCAAGCACGATAGGGAGCTTATGCTTCGCGCAGTATTCAAGCCTCTCGGCAAGTCCCGAGGCGGAAGAAAAGTCGATTACCGCATCCGCCTGTTCGGTGATTTCCGAAAAAGAAGCGTAAACGGGAAAAGGCATGGGGGAGGGATATAAGTCAACTCCGCAGATGATTTCGTTTTGCTCGGCGCATTCTGCAACCGTCTTGCCCATTCTGCCGCAAGCGCCGCAAAGTATCAGTTTCATGCTTTCACCTTCAAACCGAAGTCTTTCATTGCTTTTATAAGCACTTCGCGGTTTGCGTCCTCTAACTGCGTTAAAGGCGCGCGCGGAGCTCCCGCCTTGAATCCCAAAAGGTTCATTCCTTCTTTTACGGGAATGGGGTTTACTTCCACAAAGCACGCCTTTATGAGGGGCAGAAGCTTGTCGCTCAGCTCGTTTGCCGTTTTCAAATCACTTTTCTCTATTGCCAGAGTGAGTTCTTTTACCGCTTGGGGCGCAAGGTTGGAAACGACGGAAATGACCGCCGTACCGCCCGCGCAGAGAATGGGAAGATTCAATGCGTCCTCGCCTGAGTAGAGGTCGCACTTTCCGCGGATTCTTCGAGCGGTTTCAAGCACCTGCGTCATGTTTCCGCTTGCCTCTTTAATGCCCGCCACGTTGGGGATCTCGGCGATTTTCTCCATGGTTTCGGGGAGAATATTCACGCCTGTGCGGGGAGGCACGTTGTAGCAGATGACGGGGATTTTCACCGCGTTGCAAATTGTTTTATAATACTCGTATATTCCGCGCTGGGTGCACTTGTTGTAGTAGGGGGTTACGGCGAGAATTCCGTCCGCGCCGAGCTTCTCCGCCCGCACAGAGTAATCGATTGCCGAACGCGTGCAGTTTGAACCCGCTCCCGCAATTACTTTTATGCGCCCGCGAACAGCCTTTACGGTGTAGTCGATGAGGATTCCGTCCTCTTCTTCCGTCATGGTGGCGGGTTCGCCCGTCGTGCCTGCAACGACAATCGCGTCGACGCCGCTTGCAATCTGATATTCGATGATTTTTTCTAATTCGTTGAAATTGATTCCTTTTTCATCGAACGGCGTAATCATCGCCGTTGCAACGCCTTTGAGAAAACCGGTCATTTCTTTGCTCCTTGTGTATTATCGTATGTGAAAATAAATGCTTTTGTCAATCGAAGTAGCCCTTCGCCGCGAGAAGCTCGGCAAGAAGAACCGCGCCGCCCGCCGCACCGCGGAGGGTGTTGTGCGAAAAGCCGATAAACTTGTAGTCGAAGAGGGTATCCTCGCGCAGTCTGCCCGCAAATACCGCCATGCCGTTTTCAGTCATACGGTCGAGCTTGGGCTGAGGGCGGTTTTCCTCTTCCGAGTAGTGCAGAAATTGTTTGGGCGCGGAGGGGAGGGAGAGCTTTTGCGGCTCGCCCGAATAGCTCTTCCATGCCGCAATAATTTCTTCCTTTGAAGGTTTCTTTTCAAAGGAAACGAATACCGCCGCCGTATGTCCGTCCGTTACGGGCACGCGCAGACACTGCGCCGTAATGCGGGGCGCGGTTGCGTCTACAATTCCGTCGCCCTCAATTTTACCCCAAATTTTAAGGGGCTCGCGCTCGCTCTTTTCCTCTTCGCCGCCGATATAGGGAATCACGTTATCCACGATTTCGGGCATGGTGGCAAACGTTTTGCCCGCGCCCGAAATTGCCTGATAGGTGCACACCGCCGCCGACTTTACGCCGTATTTCATGAGCGGGTGCAAAAGGGGAACGTAAGATTGAAGCGAGCAGTTGCTCTTGACCGCAATAAACCCGCGCTTGGTTCCGAGGCGTTTTTTTTGCGAAGCAATTATTTCGAGGTGCTCGGGGTTGATTTCCGGAATAATCATAGGAACGTCCTTCGTTCCGCGGTGTGCCGAGTTATTGGAAACCACGGGGATTTCCAGCTTCGCATACCGCTCTTCAAGCGTCTTGATCTCGTCTTTTTTCATATTGACGGCGCAGAATACGAAGTCTACCGTTCCCACGAGCTTTTCCGCATCCTTGTCGGCGTCGAGCACGACCATATCTTTCGCGTAAGCGGGTACGGGTACGCTCATTGCCCATTTCTCACCAACGGCTTCATGATAGGTTTTTCCTGCCGAGCGGCCGCTCGCAAGAAGAACTACGGGCTGGAACCAAGGGTGGTTTTCGAGCAGGGTGATAAACCGCTGACCGACCATACCCGTCGCGCCGATAATACCCACCTTGTAACGCTTGTTCATATTCTACCTCCAAATAAATAAAAAGGCGGTGCCGAGCACCGCCCCGAATACTTCTTTCCAAATTGCCGAAAGCGCATCACCGCGGTGACAGTAATAAAGGTATTCTCCTTTATTCCCAACGCAAATGAAGGGGCAAAATGCGTTTCGGCGGCGATACCCTTTTGCGCCGTTCTCATGCAGAACGCCCTCACGTTCCTCAAACGGCGGTACTCATGTTCAACCGCTCCTCTTAAAGCAAGGATATTTTATCATATACGGTAATAAAAATCAAGGAATTTACTTCATTTCATTTGAATTATTTTTCGTTTTGTAGTACAATTATAAAAAGCGGTTTTTGTCCGTTTTCATGCAAAATATCCGTTTCGGAGAAGTTTATGGTCAGCAAAGCAAAAAAAGGGGTGGTTGCCCGCCTTGTAGAGGGGAAAGAGCGCGGAGAAGATTATGCGCGTGAGAGTATTCCCGAAAACCGTCTGAGTGCGTTTTGGGGTTTATTCCGCGGCAAATTCGGCCGTTTGATTCTCGCGAATCTTTTCATGCTCGTAACGCTCGTGCCCATTGTCTTACTCGTTTATTTCCGAGGCGTTCAGGTGGGTGTTCAGGGGACGTCCGCTCTGTTCGGTTCGGGACTCGGCGTAGGCTATCCCGTCATTCCCGACATTACGGGCCATGCGGAACGTATCATTTTCGGAATCGACTTATTCTTCTACGGACTCATGATTCCCGCGGCGGCAATTGCCGCGCTTGGGATTGCGGGCGGCGCTTACGTAATCCATAACTACGTCTATACGCAAAAGGTATTTGCAATGCGCGATTTCTTCCGCGGAATCAAGCGCAGCTATTGGAGCGTTTTAGAAGCGCTTCTCATTTTTGCAGTTGTTCTGTTTCTCGCGCGTCTTGCGGGTGACTATGCCGATTACGCCGTCGTCATGGGCGGGAATGCGGCAGGTTTTATTACGTTAAAGGTATTCGCCTATCTATTCGTGGCGCTGTTTTTACTCGTCTGCCTTTGGATGGTTTCCCTCGGCGTGAGCTACCGCTTAGGCCCTTGGGCGCTCTTCCGTAACGCCGTTGTTATGACGGTAGGTACTTTCCCGCAGACGGTCTTGTTCGCCGCACTTGCGGTTTGGCCCGTTTTCCTCGTTATTTTCACCGAAGGATTTTTCCTGCTGATCGGGCTGTTCCTTTTCATGTTCATGAGCATTTCTTATTTCCTGCTCGTATGGATGAGTTACAGTCAATGGGCGTTCGATAAATATTTGATTCCCGATACGGGCATCGTAACGGGAAACGTTTCGGAAAAGGACAAGCCGAGCAGTGCACCCCGCAAGAAGAAGCGTGCAAGGGACGAAAAGGCAGAGAAAGAGCCGGGGCGCAAGCTCGTCGTGCTCAAAAGAAGCAGACTCATGAGCCGTCCCATTCAGCCGGTTGAGGACGGACTGGAGTTGTATTCCCTTCCCGAGTCCTTCTCGCGCGACGATCTAGCCAAACTTCAAGAGAGCAAGACCGCGCTTTTCGAGGGCGTAAAGGCGTATGAAGAAGCGCACAAGAACGACGAACGCTACGTTTCCTATAATAAACAGTTCGACGAGCGCGAGCGTGCATTTGAAGAGCAGGACGGCAAGAAGAAAAAGAAGAAGAAAGTAAGTCGTCCGAAGATGCTCAATTTACGGTAATCATTCATGGGTGCATACGATTTTCTTGCAGAATGGTTTGAAACTTTGAACGACGACTGCGACTACGCTTTATGGTCGCAGTATTTTATTAACGGCTTAAATTCCCTTCATGCGGGGAGAAAGGGCTTGGAGCTCGGGTGTGGAAGCGGGTACTTTTGTCGCGCTCTTGCAAAATGCGGCTTTGAAATGACGGGTGCAGATCTTTCGGCACCTATGCTCACCAAGGCGGTGGAGAAAGCGAGAGGTGAGGGGCTTCGCATCGATTTCGTACAGGCGGATGCCGCAAAACTCAAAACGCCCGAAAAGTACGATTTTATCATTTCTCCGAACGATTGCTATAATTATATTCCCCAAAGCAAACTTGCGTTAGCGTTCCGTTGTGCGGCAAGGTCGCTTAAAGACGGCGGAATTTTTTGGGCGGATATCAGCTCCGCATACAAATTGCGCGAGAAAGTTGCAAATACTGTCTGTGCGGACGATAGGGACGAGGTGACTTATCTCGCATTCAATACGCTGTATGAAAACCGCGTGGAAATGGACGTTACGCTGTTCGTAAAGGGCGGGGACGGAAGATTTGACCGCTACGACGAGAAACACACGCAGTATATTCATGAAACGCAGGACGTAAAAGACGCACTCATTGAGGCGGGTTTTGAAATTCTTTCCGTAGAGGGACATCTCGGAAAAGAAGCGGAAGGGAGTGAGCGGGTAAATTTTATATGCAGAAAAGTAAAATCTTAAAAACGCTCGTGTGGGGGGATCAGGTTTCCCTCGCCGTGCTGGATACCACCGCGCTCGTAAACGAGGCAATTTCCCGCCACGCGCTTTCTCCCGTAGCGGCGGCTGCGCTCGGGCGTACGCTCACGGCAACTGCGTATCTTTGCAGCTGGCTGAAAGGCGCGGACAGCTCGCTTTCCGTTTCTATTAACGGCGGCGGTGCAGGCGGTAAAATCTGCGTTTCGGGCGACGGAAATTTGAATCTTCGCGGATTCATTGAAAACGCGGGCGTTCAGCTCCCGCCGAGAAAAGACGGTAAACTCGACGTAGGCGCTTGCGTTGGGAACAGCGGCACGATAACCGTCGTGCGCGACGATAAAAACGGATTGCCCTTTACGGGTACTTCCGAGCTTGTGTCGGGCGAAATTGCCGAGGACTTTTCGGCGTATTTTCTCACGAGCGAACAACGCCCTACGGCGGTTGCACTCGGCGTGAAAATCGGCACGAACGGCAAGTGTATCGACGCGGGCGGTTTGTTCCTACAGCCGCTTCCGTATGCGGACGAAGAAATACTTCTTCGCACCGAGAACGAAATTAAAAAGTATGCCGCGCTCTCGTCTATGATTGCCGAAAAAGGCGCGGAGGGTATTATCGAATCCTTTGAGCATACTGCACTAAGCGAACGGGAGGTAAGTTACCGCTGTTTCTGTTCGCGCAAGAAAACGGAAAATCTTTTGCTCTCGCTCGGCGAAGGGGACGCAAAATCACTTCTTTTAGAACAAGGCAAAATTTCCGTGCATTGCGACTATTGCAATACGGACTATGTATTTGACGAGCGTGCGGTTACGGCGCTCTTTTCCCCTAAGGAGAGTAAATGAGAAGGAAAGATGACCACGTTCAGTCGTTGGATTTCGACGATGAATTTATGCTTGAAAGCGTAGAAAAGCGGTATCAGAGCGGTGACTATCTCGGTGCGCTTACGCTTTTGAATAAGCGCAATACGATGTATGCGCCGAGTGCCGACGCCTCCGCGCTTGCCGCCGATATTTACGAAGAGATGGAACTGTATCCGCTTGCCGCGGACGCGTGGTTCCGTTTTCTTGATACCTGCAACGAGGCAGACTTTTCGGAAGGGTACGAAGGACTTGCCGTATCGTTTATGAATATGGGCAAGGATTTGCAGTCCGCTATGTACTACCAACGCTTTGTGGGGGACGGAATTTCCCTTGCGGATTTATTTGAAGAGAAACCCGCGCCCAAGCTGCGTTTGGTGCGCTCGGAAGACGAGGAGGCACCCGAAGTACTTGCAGAGGGGCTTTCGCTATTGAAGGCGGGCGATTTGGAAGAGGCAAGGAAAGTGCTTTCGTCCATCTCACCGCTCAGTCCCGATTATCCCACCGCTGCGGGTATTTGTTCGATGTGTTCGCTCATGTGCGGCGACGAAGACGCCGCCGAGAACGAGGCGCTTACGCTCCTTAAAAAGTATCCCGATAACGTGCAGGCGCTTACCACCTATTGCGCCGTGCTCGGGGCAAAAGAAAAACCCGAAGAAGCGAAAAAGGTTGCGCGCCGTCTTGCCGCAGTTCCCACCGATTCTACCGACGATTTATACCGCATTGCCACTGCGCTCTGCGAAACGGGACTGGATAAAGAAGCGTATGAGAAGCTGAGCATTCTCAAACAGCGGCTTCCCTACGACGATAACGTGCTTTACTTCCACGCCGTTGCAGGCTATAGAACGGGCGAACTGGAAGAGGCAATCGATTCCTTGGAGCGGCTTACCACGCTCTATCCGCGCAAGGCGGTTGCGGAATACTATCTCGTGCGTATGCGTGAACAACTCCATGGAGACGGAGAGCCGTTTTCTATGACGTACTACTACCGCGTTCCCGGAGAGGAGTACAACGCAATTGCGGGATTCCTGCTTGCGGCCGACGCCGCCGAGGACGAAAAGGAAATCAGACATCTTGGCAGATTGGGTCAAGTGAACGAATTTTTACGTATTGCATTTGACGAAATGGAGGGACGGGACGAAAAGCTGCAAATGATCGCCGCGAAAGTGGCAGTCAAGATTCGCGCCGACGATTTTATCCGTGAATTTTTGCTCGATTATGAAGCGGACGATATGGTGAAGCTTTCCATCATGCATGCGCTTACGCTTAGGAACGAGGAAGAATCTTTCGGCACCGTTCTTTGCAATATCTATAAGGAATTTTTTACGCATACCATTGAAATCGGGCGCCGCAAGCGGAAGGAATTTATGCTCGCGTTTGCGGACGTCTACAGCAAATTCGCTATTGTGGAGGAAGCCAACGAGCATAAAATCTGCGTGGTGGCAGAGGAGCTCTACCAAGCGCTTGAAGAAGCAGAAGCGTGGGATCTTATGGACGATCGCGCCGCATTGGCTGCGGCAATCTACCGCGAGTCGCGTTTTCGCAAGGGCGAACGCGGAATCAAGAAGATTACGGACATGTTCGAGGCGGATCGCCTTACCACGCAAAAAATTCTCAATTATCTCATTTGATTTGGCGTTTTACGAAAAGGACTTTGGAACATGAAAAAACCGATTGACTTCGACGGGCTGTTTGAAGAGAAGCTTGCCGAATATATGAAATCGAATGCGGGTAAATATACCGAAAAGCAGTGGGAGAGCGTTATTCCCAAGCTCTACAAGCAGTTCGGTGATATTTTCGTGGCGAGTGCCGGCGCAACGCCCAAGGGCTACTACCGCTCTATGACGGACGAAGAGCTCGTCGGCTCTTTGAAGCAGCATATCGAAGAGGACGTTCCCGTATCCGATTTTCTCTTGAGAGAAATCGAATCGCGCGGCTGTATTGAGGGGCTGCTCTCTCTTTTGAAAAGCGGCGACGAGCGCCTTGTTACGCTTGCGGCGAATCTTGCAGGGAGCAGCGAGAAAGCGTTTCCCGCCTATTTCGGGCTGTTGGAGAGGGATATCGATTCCGAACTGAAAGACGAAATCATCGAGCGGTTAAAAGGGAATGCGGACGCGGCAAAGGAGCTTGCGCTTGGGTATTTTGAAAAGGGCGTCCTGCGGGAAGTCATGCTCGAAATTCTTTCCCGCGTCAAGGGGCGGGACGAGCGCGTGTTGGAAGTACTTATTAAGGAGTTCCGCACGGGGGAGGATATTCCTCTGCACGCGGGCTATCTTGCCGCCTACGGCGACGAACGCGCTTTGCCCGCGCTTTTAGAAGTTATCGACCGCGAGGATATCAACTATCTCGAATTTCAGGAGCTCAAATGCGCAATCGAAACGCTCGGCGGCGAGTATGCGAACGAGCGCGATTTTTCACAGGACAGCTATTATATTCAAATCGAGGCGCAGTCTGCTCTATCCGTAGACCCCGAAAAGAAAGATTCTTAAAAAATTTCCGCAAAAAATAACATAATCAAACGCTTTACGCCATATAGTATTTCACAAGCAATATCGGCGGAGGCGTTTATTTTTATGGAAAATTTCAGCGTGTATGAGAACATTGCAACGCGGACGGGTGGAGAAATTTTCATCGGCGTTGTAGGGCCCGTGAGAACGGGAAAGTCTACCTTTATCAAGAAGTTCATGCAAGAACTCGTACTGCCACAGGTAGAGGGCAGTAAAAAGCAGCGGTATTCGGACGAACTCCCGCAATCGGCAGCGGGGAAGACCGTCATGACTACCGAGCCCAAGTTCGTGCCCGAAGAAGCAGCGGAAATCCGCGTAAAAGACGCGGTTGCCCGTGTTCGTTTGATCGACTGCGTGGGCTTCCCCGTAGCGGGTGCGGCAGGCTTTGAAGAGGAGGGTCAGCCCCGCCTTGTAAAAACCCCGTGGAACGATTCACCCGTTCCCTTCGAGGTAGCGGCAACGGAGGGCACACAGCGCGTCATTCGCGATCATTCTACCATCGGCATTTTAATGACGACGGACGGCACCGTTACGGGACTTTCGCGCGAAGCGTATTGTGAAGCGGAAGAGCGTGCCTGCTCGGAGCTCAAAGCCATCGGTAAGCCGTTCGTGATTCTTCTGAACTGCGCCGAGCCTAAGAAAGCGGAAGCTCTCCGCGCACAGTTGGAAGAGAAATATCAAACGCCCGTCATTGCCGTTAATGCGGAACAAATCACCGCAGAGGGTATTTGCGCGGTGTTGGAGCGCATTCTCTACGAATTCCCCGTCGTTTCCATCGACGTGGATTTACCCGATTGGATGCGCGTTCTCGATGCGGATAGCCCCTTCATTTCGGAAGTACTCGGCGGTATTCGTGGCTTAGCACCTCAAATCTGCAAAATGAGCGATTGTGCGCTTCTCGATACGCTGTTTGCGGATAGCGACAGACTTCTTCCTCCTGCGTCCATGGAGCTTGACGCGGCTACGGGTAGAGTGAAGTGCTGTATCAAGGCGAAAGAGGGCGCGTTCTATCAGGTGCTCGGCGAGCAGTGCGGTGAAGAAATCAAGGACGACTTTGCGCTTATGAATTATATCGTCGGACTTTCCGAGGCAAAGAAAGTATACGGACGCATCGGTCAGGCGTTTGCGGATGCGCAGGAATTCGGTTACGGTATCGTACCTCCCGAAGAATCGGAAATGAATCTTTCCGAGCCCAAGGTGGTAAAGAAGAGCGGAAGGGTGGGGGTGAATTTGCACGCGAATGCGCCCAGCTATCACATTATCCGCGTAGACGTAAACGGGGAAGTGCGCCCCGCACTCGGCAACGAAGAGCAGAGCGAACAATTCGTCAAGCAGATTGCCGCCGATATGGAAACCGAGCCCGAACGCGCATGGAACACCAATATGTTCGGTAGAACGCTCAAAGAAATGCTCGGCGAGGAGCTCTACGTCAAGAACCGTTCCATGGGCGAAGGCGTGCGCAGAAAGATGCGCAAGACCGTTACGCGCATTGTAAACGAGGGCAAGGGCGGAGTTATCTGCATTCTGCTTTAACGCATAGTATATTCACAAAATCGGCGTTTTTACGCCGATTTTTTCGTATATTGAATGCAAAAAACAGGGGTTGACAAATTGGATGAAAAAGGATATAATTATGATAGCAAAAACTATATGCTTCATTTGAGCATTCGGAAGAAATTCCGGAGGGGAAATTATGAGTTTATTCGATTTTTTCAGAAGAAAAAAATCAAAACCGGAACCCGTTCAAGAGTCTGCACCTGCATCTGTAAACGAGCCCGCGTACGAGCCTAAGCCTGTGGAGCCCGCACCGTCGCCCGCGCCTGCATTGACTGCTGAAACGCCGATTTCTACACCTGCTGAAGAGCCTGCATATGAGCCCGAAACTGTAACGGAGCAGTCCGCACTCGTTTACGAGCCCTATTATACGCCCGCCGAGGAAGCGGAAGAACCCGCGCCCATTGAAGAGGCTGTACATGAGCCCGAACCTACGGTTGTTTCAGTAACGACCAAGCAAGAGGTAATTCGGGAAGACGCTCCCGAAACGCCCGTTACGGAGCCCGTGGAGCAAATCACGGAAGAGGTAAAGGGCGATACGAAAATTATCCGTAAAATTGTCGTCGTTCCAGAGAACCGTCTCGTAAACGTGCGCTACGATAAATCCTTTACGGCAAAGCTCATGCAAACGAGCGACGAAAACAAAGCCTATTATAACGAACTCAAAAACGAGTTGACCGCTTATAAAAAGGTGCATTCGCGTATCAGCTGGAAGCAGGATACCTTCCGCAAAGGAAGAATTTCTTATGCGAAGATTGCGGTGCGCGGCAAGACGCTTTGTCTGTATCTTGCGCTTGATCCCGCCAAATACGAGAATAGCAAATATATCGTGGAGGACGTCTCCGACGTTAAGAAGAACGAGGAAACGCCCTGCCTGTACCGTATCAAAAACGCCCGTCGTTTGAAATATGCAAAGGAGTTGATTGCCGAAGTATTTAACGGCATTGCGGAAAAAAAGGAAAAAGAGTTCGTAGACTATGCGGCGGATTATCCCTTTGAGGAGGACGAACCCCTGTTGGAGCGCGGACTTATTAAGCTCCTTAAAGTGCGCAAGAATATCTTTGAAGAGGAAACTACGCTCAAAGACGGAGCGCTTGAAATCGAAGTTCCGCGTGAGGTGACTGTGGCTGCCGCCGAGGAGCTTATGAATGACGAAGTCGCGGAAATACTCGTGCGCGAGAGTGAGAGCGAGAGCTTGCATGGCAAACAGACCATTGTAAACGTAGACACGCTCAACGAATATTTCGAGGAGGGCGAATACGTTACTTTGGATAAAATGCGCGAGCGTATCCCTTTCCTCAACAAAAAGGCGAATGTTATCAAGGTGCTTGCCCGCGGCTCTATTTCCAAAGCGTTGGAAGTGGAAGCGGACGATTTCTCGCTTGCCGCCGTCAAAATGATTATTCTTGCGGGCGGAAACGTATACCGCAAGCGCAATGACGAGGATTAAACGATTGATAGAGGGCGCGGTCTTCCGCGCTCTTGCTTATGCTTAGTAGCATGAACTTTATGGAGGAAAGCCGTGGATACGGAAACGTTATTAAAAACACATTCTCAGCAGCATCTTTTGAAAAGCTATGAGAAATGGAACGAAGCGGAGCGTGAAAATTTCGACCGCCAGATTTCCGCAATCGATTGGAGCATTTTAGAGAGCCTGAACGCGGGCAATGCGGAAAAGGGGGAGATTCGCCCCATTGACGGAATTTCACTTCGGGAAATCGAAGCGAATAGAGCAGCGTATGAGAAAGCGGGCAAGGCTGCGGTAAAGGCGGGAAAAGTTGCGGCGGTTCTGCTCGCAGGCGGGCAGGGAACGCGTCTAGGCACTTCTGCGCCCAAGGGTACGTTTAACATCGGCGTTACGCGCCCGCTCTATATCTTTCAACAGCTGATTGAGAATCTCAAAGAGGTATGCGCGCAATGCGGCGCGTTCGTTCCGCTTCTTATTATGACAAGCGAAAAGAACGATGAGGAAACCCGCGCCTTTTTCGAGCAACACGAATATTTCGGCTATCCTAAGAATTGTGTGCGTTTCTTCGTGCAGGAAATGGCGCCGTGCGTAGATTTAAGCGGTAAACTTCTTTTGGAGAGTAAAGGCAGACTTGCTTCGTCGCCCAACGGCAACGGAGGGTGGTATCTCTCGCTTGCGCGTGCGGGACTTTTGGAAGATGAATTACTTTCCGCTGTGGAGTGGTTCAACGTGTTTGCTGTGGATAACGTATTACAGCGTATTGCAGATCCCGCGTTCGTCGGTGCTACGATTCTAAGCAAAAGAAAGAGCGGAGCAAAGGTAGTCAGAAAAGCCCGTCCCGAGGAAAAGGTAGGCGTGCTCTGCTTAGAAGGCGGGCTTCCGAGCGTTATCGAGTATTACGAACTCTCCGAAGAGCTTGCAAATCTCAAAACGGATACGGGCGAGCTTGCTTACGGCTTCGGCGTAACGCTCAACTATCTCTTCCACGCGCAAACGCTCAAAAAAATTGCCGCCGAGAAAATTCCCGTTCACGTTGCAAAGAAAAAAATTCCTTATATGAACGAGAGCGGCGAGCTTGTTGAGCCCGAATCGGAAAACGGTTATAAATTTGAAACGCTTATTTTGGATATGATACGGCTCATGGGCAGCTGTCTGCCATACGAAGTGGAGCGGGAGAAGGAGTTTGCGCCTGTAAAAAATAAAACAGGCATAGACAGTGTGGATACCGCCCGCGTGCTATTAGAAAAAAACGGAGTGAAACTGTAAGATTTACGGATAAAAGATAAAAGATATGGCAAAAAGAAAGAGTAATACAACGGCGAATAAAGCGGCGCGTGCTGCCGAAAAAGCCGCAAAAAAGAATCCGAAAATTTTTCTTGCAGTTGTTGCAATCATACTCGTGATTGCGATTGTTGCAGGTGTTTGTTGGTATTTCTTCGTCTATAAAAAGCAGGCTGACGATTCCGCAGGCACGGGCGGCGACGATACGACGCAGGTCGGCGGCGACGATAAAGACGGAAATGACGACGACGGAAAGGGCGATGACGGCGACGATGATGGGCAGGGTAACGGTGATGACGGAAACGGCGATGGCGACGGCGATAATGATGGTGATGATTCGTCCATAGGCGTAGGCAACCTTGCTGACATCTCGTCTGCTGATTTGTCCATTCACTTTTTAGAGCTTGGCGTATCGAACGCGGGCGACTGCGTGCTGATTAAAGTCGGCAATACGGAAGTACTCATTGATGCAGGGGCAAAGAGCAAAACTGCGCCTACACAAGCTATGCTTGATTATGTGGCGACTTATTGTACGGACGGCGTCTTAGAGTACGTTATCGCAACCCACGCGCATGAAGATCACATTGCAGGCCTTGTCGGACAGGAGAAAGGAAATACGCGCACGGGCTTCTTATATCAGTATCAAATCGGCACGATTATTCAGTTTGCAAAATCGGGTTCTAGTTCTCAGATATATCAAAACTATAAAGCGGCGGTGGAATATTGCAAAGAGAAAGGGACAAAAGTTTATTCGGCTTTGGAATGCGTAAAAGAGCAGAATGGTGCAAAGGCAACCTACTATCTTGACGAAGCGCAGACAATTTCGCTTAACGTGCTCTATCAGAAGTATTACGAGACCAGTAACTCCAAGGAAAACAACTATTCCGTATGCACGCTTTTAACGCAGAACCTCGGTAAAACAAGCAATCACTATCTGTTTACGGGCGATTTGGAAAAAGCAGGCGAAGAGTCGCTCGTGCAAAGCAATCCCGATCTTCCGCACTGCGTTCTCTTCAAGGGCGGGCATCACGGTTCTTCTACTTCCTCGAACGACGTTTTACTCGATAAAATTACGCCCGAAAATATTGCAATCTGTACTTGCGCGGGAACCTATGAATATGCGGATAAACCGACCGCGGAAAATCCAAACACTTATTTAAACACCTTCCCTACGCAGGAAGCAATCGATCGTATGAGCAAACATACAAAAAATATTTACGTCACAACGCTTGGTATTTTGAAGGCGGATTATTCTACGCAAGGCTTTACTTCCATGAACGGAAATATCGTTTTCTATTACGGCAAAGGCGAAGAGGAAAGCGAAAAATCGCTCAAACTTTGGTGCTCAAATAATACGACGGTTTTGAAAGATACGGAGTGGTTCAAAACAAACCGCACGTGGAACGGAGTGGAATAAATGGAGATCACGGCAATCACGCCGCAGAAGAAAGATAAATCGCGTTGCAATATCGAGGTGGACGGCAGATTTTACTGCGGCATGAAGTTGGAAACGGTCATGCAAAACCGCCTAAAAGCGGGGGATATTGTTACGGGCGAACAGCTTTCCGCAATGCAGCTGCAAAGCGAAAAACAGACCGCGCTCGACAAGGCGCTTACGCATATCACCGTATCCATGAAAACGGAAAAAGAGATACGCGACTTTCTCAGCAGAAAGGGCTATTTGCAGGACGTGAGTGATTTCGTCGTGGACAAGATGAAGGAGTACGGCTACCTCGACGACGCGCTCTACGCGCAACAATATACCGAAAATGCCGCAAAAAGGAAGGGCGCAAGGCTCATTGCAATGGAGCTCAAGCGGCGCGGCGTGGATGATGAAACGGCGCGTGAAGCGGTTTCAAATATCGAAAACAGCGAGGAGAGCGCCAGGCGCGTACTCGAAAAATATATGCGGAGCAAGGAAGTAAACCGCGAAACGCTGAAAAAAGCGTATGCACACCTGATTTCAAAGGGCTTCGATTACGATACGGCGCGGAGCGCTTTGAAATCTCTTGGGGAAGAAGATGAAGATTGAACACCTGACCCAAGTAGATTCTACCAATCTCTATATCCGTCGCTATCTTCCTGCGGGCGAGAACGTGATTGTGACTGCCGATATGCAGACGGGCGGCAAGGGGACGAAAGGACGCGGGTTTCTTTCAGACAGGGGCGGAGTATATCTCTCCGCACTTACTTTTTACAGCGGGTTTCCAGCAGAGCAGGCTTTTCGCGTGATGGCACACGCCGCGGTCTCCGTATGCCGTACGGCTGAGGCGTTCGGCGTTGTACCCGAAATTAAGTGGGCGAATGACGTTTTCGTGTCGGGCAGAAAGCTTTCCGGCATTTTAATCGAAAACGGCTTTTCGGGAAGCGAACTTAAATGGAGTATCGTCGGAATCGGTGTGAATGCCGAAAACGATTTGTCTCAGCTTCGCAGTATTGCCGTAAGTCTTACGGAAGCGGCGGGCAGACATATCACGGCAGAGGAAGCACGCGAAAAACTCATAGAAAATTATTGTAAACCTTCTTCGTTTGAAGAATATCTTTCTTATATCCGTTTTTTGGGAAATACCGTTTACGTGACGGAAGGCGAGAAAAATTATCGGGCAACGGCGCTCAGAATTTTATCGGACGGGCGTCTTGAAATTGACGACGGGGATAAAGTCCGTGCGCTTTCGGCAGCGGAAATTAGTTTGAAATTGGGTGATTGAAATGAAGTATTGTTATTCTTGTGCGCAAGTGCGTGATGCCGATGGGGCGACGATTAAAAGCGGGATTTCCGCAAAGGAGCTTATGGAGCGTGCAGGCAAAGCGCTCGCGGATGCCGTTTTGCGCGCAATGGAAGAAACAAGGATAGACGATGCGCTCTTCGTGTGCGGCGGGGGGAATAACGGCGGCGACGGATTTGTTGCTGCCCGTATTCTCATGGAGGCAGGGAAGGACGTTCAAGTTCTTTGCCTTGCAAAACGCTTTTCCAAGGAATGCGAAAATGCAAAGGCGGCGTACGAGGGAGAAGTCTTTGAAAGAATACCAAGAAGAAGATATGCGCTTATCGTGGACTGTCTGTTCGGCACGGGACTTACGCGTGCTCCCGAGGGGGATGAAGCAGCGCTTATCGATTTCATTGAAAATAGCGGCGCGTATGTGATTTCGTGCGATTTGCCGAGCGGGCTTTCCGAGAGCGGTATTGCCTATCCGCATTGCGTTCATGCCAACGGAACAATCACAATCGGGCACATGAAATACGCACTTCTCCTTGCGGACGGTGCAGACTGCGCGGGCAAAATCACGATAGCGGAAATCGGCATTCTTACACCCGAGCGGGGTGCGGAAATTTGGGGGAATGAGGATTTGAAAATGTATTTTCCTCATCGTCGTTCCCATACGCATAAAGGCACCCACGGCGATGCTACCATTTTAGCAGGCGGTAAGTATACGGGTGCGGCCTTTTTAGCGGCAGGAGCTTGTCTGAAATCAGGTGCGGGATACACGCGGCTTCGTGTTACAAAAGAGCTTCTGCCCTCGGCAATCGGGAAACTGCCTTCTTGTATTTTAAGCGAATACGAGGGGATAGACGGCGAGCTTCTAAATTCAGATTGTATTGCGCTCGGCATGGGCGCGGAAGCAGACGAGTGCTTCTACGATTTGTTGAAAGAATTGATTGTGAAATATACGGGAACGCTTGTGGTGGATGCGGGAGCGCTCAATGCTCTTTCCGAATTCGGCTTGGAAGTATTAAAAGAAAAGGCTTGTAAAATTATTCTAATGCCCCATATCGGAGAGTTCTCAAGGCTCACAGGGAAAAACGTACAAGAGATACTACACAGTCCCGTTGAGCTTGCCATGGAGTTTGCAAAGAAGTACGGTGTTGTCGTCATACTAAAAAACAACCGTTCCGTAATCACCGACGGCGAGAGGGTTGCAATTAATACCACGGGTTCGCCTGTACTTGCCAAGGGCGGTAGCGGTGACGTACTCTCCGGTTTCTTAGCGGGTACCGTGGCGCGCGGCGTACCTTGCTTTGAAGCGGCTTGCGTTACCTCTTATGTGTTGGGGAAGGCGGGGGAATGTGTAGCAAATGAGATGGGCGAGTATGCGCCTGATGCGACTGACGTTATTGCATGTTTGCCAAAGGTTATGTGTGACATAGTATCTTAAAACCCCATATATATCAAAAAATGCCCCGTACGGGGCATTTTTAGTACTATGCGTGACGTAATAACTATGCGTAGCCGAATGCTCGGATACATACGGACGAAACGAGAAGAATGCTTCCCGTAACGAGATAGTAGATAGGAAAGAAGGTAAACAAACTCATAATTAGCAGAATCAGTCCGCTTACGAAGAAGGGACGGGCATTCTTTTTTGAAAAGGAACGGCGCAGATTTTTCCGTATCGATTTGCGCGGAATTTCTCCGCAAATGAGCGGAGAGGGCGTGGTGTCCGTGCGCGAAAAAAGCGCATAAATTTCATCGGCGCGAATTGCAGATTTCCCGAATGACTGTAACAGTTTTTCCGCTTCCGGCGTGAGAGAGTTGCATGCAAGCTGAAAGGGTTCGGTACCATATTCCCGAATCAGCCGTGCAACCGCATCGGCAGAAACGGGTTGCATGGTAAAGAGGGGAATGAGCGGTGTACCGTCCACGGCAAGTACGTCGCCCTCGCAATGCGCTTCTTTTTCGTCCTTGGTAAAGGCTTCTATGAGTGCGGCGCGCACCCGCTCATTGCGCTCCAATGCAAGGTGTAAAAGAAGCGCGTCCCGCTGTTCCTGTTCTTTTTTCCCAAGTACTTTTTTTCTGCGCCGAGAGTAAATGAGAAGAAAAGCCAATACGCCCGTTGCAAGCGCGATGAGGGTGGAAGAAGCGATAGAAACGCCTGTGTTTACGCGGTAGTAACGTAAAATGCCGAGCGCGAGAAACCAGCTTGCAACACTGTAAAATAAAACGTCTAATATGAGGGGAATATCCAATTTTCGCATGAGGTAATTTTTGACGCTTTTTGCACAAATTAAACTTGCATATCTCAAAAAAAAATAGTATAATTTCAGGGTATGAAGATTGCGCTTTTCGGGGGATCGTTCGACCCCGTACATCAGGAACACGTTCAGCTTGTTTTGGCTGCTCAGAAAACGTTGGGGTTCGATCGGGTTATCGTGCTTCCCGCATATATTTCACCCTTTAAGCGCCAAGGGGCGAGTGCTTCGGGGAAAGACCGCTTTGAAATGTGTAAAATCGCTTTCAAAGAGCTTCCGTTTGTCACGGTCAGTGATTTCGAGCTCGCGGCGGGCGACGTTAGTTACAGCTATCTAACTTGCCGCCATTTTCGTGAAATATATCCCGAGGACGAGCTGTATTTTCTGCTTGGCGCGGATTCGCTGCAAGCGTTTTCCAAATGGAAAAAACCCGAAGAAATTTTGAGGTGCGTTACGCTTTGTGCAGTTGGTCGGGGAAGTTTGGAAACCGAGCAGGCGTGTGCGGAGATTGAAAAATTATTCAATGCGCATATTGTGCGTCTGCCGTATACGGGTGAGGACGTTTCTTCAACTCGCATTCGCGTAGAATTGTTATTCGGCAAGAAACCGAAGGCAATCGACGAAAACGTTTTTGTCTATATCCGGAAAGAGGGACTATATACGCATCCTTCCGTTCTGCCCGCGCTTGCACTCGAAAAAGAGTCGAGAAGGGAGCACAGTTTCCGTGTGGCTTTACTTTCTGCCGCGTGTGCGCCGCGATTCGGAATTTCGCAGGAGCAGGCAATTCTCGCTTCCGCACTTCACGATTGCGGGAAATACGTTCCGCTTGATTCGCCGTTATTAAAAGGCTTTACGCCGCCGAGCGGGGTACCCGCGCCCGTTTTGCATCAGTTTACAGGTGCCTTCCTCGCGGAACGTGAATTCGGTATTACCGATGAGGAAGTGCTTGATGCGATTTGCTATCACACAAGCGGTCGGGCGAATATGACGAAACTTGGCGAGCTTGTGTTCCTTGCCGATATGCTGGAAGAGGATCGGGACTTTGATGGAGTCGAGCGGTTGCGCAAGGTTCTTCAAATAGAGTTGGACGAGTGCTTTTTGCTTAGTTTAGAGGAGCAAATCAATTATTTGAAAGCGAGCGGGAAAGAGGTCTATCCGCTTACGATGCAGGCATTTGAATGGGCAAAACGCAGAAAAACGACTTCAACATAGTACTATGCGTGACATAAATTAATAAAATATTGCCAAAATAAAGGGGTAAAACATGGAATCTTACGAATTAGCAAAGTTATGCGCGAAAGCGCTGTCGGAGAAGAAGGCGCAGGATATTGTCATTTTGAGCGTTGCCGAGCAGACGGTTGTTTGCAGTTATTTCGTAATTGCAAGCGGGCGGAGCACTACACAGGTGAAAGCGCTCGGGGATGCAGTAGAAGAAAAACTGAAAAAAGAATTGGAGCTTTCTCCCGTCCGTACGGAGGGTTTCCGCGAAGGACGCTGGGGTGTGCTTGATTACGGCGACGTTGTCGTGCACGTATTTCACGAGGAATCCCGCTTGTTCTATTATCTGGAACGCCTTTGGGATTCGGGCAAGAACGTCGAACGCTATGAAGACTAAAAGTAAAAAAGCCCTCGAAGGGGCTTTTTTTAGTGGAACTTGATGCGCTTTGGCTCTGAATATTCCGTCTTGGTTTTGGTTGCTTTTCTCTTTTTCTTTTCAACAATGTAATACACGGGTTCGGGCGTATTTGTTTTTTTTCGCGGTTTTTGTGGCGGCAGTTTTTTGTGCATGGTTCGCCACCCGATGAGTGCGAGTCGGAAGCCGTATACTAAGACGGCGCAGATAAATAAGATGAGCAACGCGTAAAGTGCGCCTTGACCTTGAATAGAAAGAAGATTCATGCCCGTATCATACCGCACGTGTGTTGTCATAAAATGAGAATTCCACGCATATTTTCCGAACTTTTCGGGAAAAATACTCCGCATGGAAACAACTGTTTTATCTCCTCGGGAGAGATTAGAGTACGAAGAATTCAAACGGAGCCGGCGCGAAGCGGAAATCGCTCTCACGCTCGGAAAGCTGACGGTGGATGCATCGCGCAGAGAAACGGACAAATACGCCTTAAAACGGGCGTGTGAAACGGCAAAGAAACTGCATGCCTACGGCGTGCTCGTATCGCCCGTGCACGTTGTTGCGGCGCGGCGGCTGCTTGCGGGGTGTACGACGCAGGTCGTGTGTGTCGTGGGCGGTACGGGAGAAAGCCTGCCCGCCATTAAAAAAGCAGAGGCAAAAAAGGCGGCAAAGCAGGGTGCGCACGAGCTTAGGTTAGTGCTTTGCTATTCCGAACTCCGCGCAGGGAACGTGCAATATCTGAAACGCGAAATCAAAAAGGTGAGAAAGGCAGCAAAGAATTGCGCTCTTACCGTTTCGCTCGAAGACCATTCGTTCGGGGAGGAAGAGCTCATGAAGGGCGTGCGCGCCGCGTGCGACGCGGGTGCAAACGGCGTGTGTGTCCGCGGGGAAATTCCGCTCGTGCTCCGTGCCGTAAAGACGAGTGCGGGCAAAGTGCGGGTGGACGTTTCCGGCGTAGAAAACGCCGAGCAGCTTCGCGATTTAATGAAAGCGGGCGCGCTGAGAGCAACCACCTACTTTGCGGAACAGCTTTGCAGCGAGCTCTATCGAAACGCGCATGAAGAGGCAATCGTGCTATCCGAGCCGGAGCCCGTATCGCATGCGGAGCAGATTCTTCAAGCAGACCGCAACGTTGACATGACTTGAAAACCATGATACAATCAATTTCATGAAGGTTTTCATGAAATTGATTGATAACGGCATGGAAAAACCGCAAAAACCAAATATAGATTTTTCCGCCCGCGCCGAAGGTGCGGGCGGAAGGAGTTTTTATAGGCGGATTTTATCGATTTTTCTTTTTTGCGGGGAAGAAATAATTTTTAGACGCTTTTAATTAGGGAAAATTGCGCAAAAACGCTTTCATTTTTTTGAAAAATATAGTAAAATAGGGAAGTGACTTTTGTAAATTAAAGTCAAAACGGAGTTTTCGTTATGGGACTTATTAAATACTTAAAGAGCGGTGACAGCCGCAGAAGCTTAAAAAAGCTGAATAAAACCGCGTACGAGGTGGAAAAGCTATCCCCCAAATACGAGGCAATGACGGATAGTGAACTGCAACACCAGACGGTTCTCTTCCGTGAACGTCTTGCAAAAGGCGAAACGCTCGACGATATTCTCGTAGAAGCGTTTGCGGCGCTCAGAGAAGCAAGCTGGCGAGTTTTGGGAATGCGCCATTTTCACGTTCAGATCGTTGGCGGTATTTGCCTTTTCCAAGGCCGTATCGCGGAGATGAAGACGGGTGAAGGTAAAACGCTTGTTGCAACCTTGCCGAGCTATTTGGAAGCACTTTCAGGGAAAGGCGTTCATATCGTTACGGTAAACGATTACCTTGCCCGCCGCGACGCGGAATGGATGGGGAAAGTTCATAAATTCATGGGACTTACGGTTGGCGTGGTGGTTCCCGGTATGGACGACGAGACGAAACGCGCCGCATACGCAAGCGATATCACCTACGGTACGAACAACGAGTTTGGTTTCGATTATCTGCGCGACAACTTGAAGCCAGACTTAAAGAGCATGGTTCAACGCGAACTCAACTTTGCAATCGTCGACGAGGTGGACTCCATCTTAATCGACGAGGCGAGAACGCCGCTCATCATTTCGGGGAAGGGTGAGCAATCCTCCCAGCTTTACGAGCAGGTAGACCGTTTCGTTCGCACCCTCAAAGGCGGCTTCGACGAAGATTTGAAAGACGCCGAGAACGAGAGCAAAAGAAAGAAAAACAAAGATTCGAGTGCACAAAAAGTTGCAATGGCTGAAGCGCTTGAATGGGACTACGTTATAGAGCGTAAGGACAAGCAGGTACGCCTCACCGAATTCGGTGCGGAGAAAGCAGAGCGTTTCTTCGGCGTGGAGAACATTGCGGACGTTGCGCATTCCTCGCTCAACCACCACATTCAGCAGGCACTCAAAGCGCATAAGCTGTTCCACCTCAACGAAGAATATATCATTAACGACGGCGAAATCGTCATTGTCGACGAGTTCACGGGCCGTCTGATGGTGGGCAGACGTTATTCCGACGGTCTGCACCAGGCAATCGAAGCGAAAGAAGGCGTAAAGGTTCGCGAAGAGAATAAGACCTACGCAACTATCACCTTCCAGAATTATTTCCGTTTGTACCGCAAGCTTTCGGGCATGACGGGTACGGCAAAGACGGAAGAGGGCGAATTCAGAACCATCTATTCGCTCGACGTTATTGAGATTCCCACGAATAAACCCGTACACCGCGTTGATATGCACGACCGCATTTTCTCAACCGTAGAGGGTAAGAAAAAAGCAATCGTGCGGGAAATCGTAGAGCGTCACGAAAAGGGACAACCCATTCTTGTGGGTACCGTTTCCGTCGATAAATCGGAGGAAATCTCCCGACTTTTGATTCGTAACGGCGTACAACACAATATCTTAAACGCAAAGAATCACGAGCGCGAGGCGGAGATCGTTGCACAGGCGGGTAGATTCGGCGCGGTTACCATTGCAACCAACATGGCGGGCCGTGGTACCGATATTCTGCTGGGCGGTAACCCCGAATATCTTGCGAAAAAGCGTTTGAGAGAAGAGGGCGTATCTCACGAGCAAATCGAGCTTGCTACGAGCTACGCGGAGCTTGACGAGGAAACGGCGAAGATTCGTGACCGCTATCAGAAGCTCTACGCATCCTATAAAGAAAAGACGGACGAAGAAAAGCAAAAAGTAATCGAAGCAGGCGGTCTTTGCATCATTGGTACCGAACGGCACGAGAGCCGCCGTATCGATAACCAGCTCCGCGGCCGCAGCGGTCGTCAGGGCGATATGGGCGCTTCTATCTTCTTCCTTTCTCTTGAAGACGATTTGATGGTGCGTTTCGGCGGCGAGCGCATGAAGCACATTTATCAGATGAGCAAAATGCAGGACGACGAGAGCCTCGAATCGAAATTGCTTTCCCGCCTCATCGAGTATGCGCAGAAGCAAATCGAAGGTAGAAACTTCGGTATCCGTAAGAACGTCTTGCAGTACGACGACGTCATGAATAAACAGCGTATGATCGTGTACGCAGAGCGTATGCGCGTCCTTCGCGGTGAAGACGTTCACGAAGAAATTTTGAAATATATTCCCGATTACGTTGTAAGCGTCGTGCGCGGTGCAGTAAATGCCGACGATATGCCCTCGAAATGGAACGAGGACGATTTGAACGCCGCAATCGAGCAGTATCTCATTCCCGAGGGTTCAAACTATATCACGCGTGAAAAGCTCGAAAAGTGGGATTACGAGATTGCAATCAAGAAGATTTCGGATAAGACGGCAAAGTGCTACGAAGAAAAGATTGCGGGCATTCAGGACGAGCTTCATATCGATTTCTCGGAAATGGAACGCAGAATGCTCCTTCGTATCGTTGATACGAATTGGATCGACCATATCGACGCAATGGATCAACTCCGCAAGGGTATCGGCCTTCGCGCATACGGTCAGGTAGACCCGATTATCTCTTATAAGCAAGAGGGCTTTGCCATGTTCGACGAGATGATCGAGCGCATTCAGGAGCGCACCGTTCGCATTCTCTTAAAATGCGTCGTCCGTGCCGAACCGCAACAGCCCGTACAGCGCGTCTATCCCACGGGAGCGCGTCCCGCGCAGCCGCAGGGTGAAGGACAGAGCGAGGGGAAGGCTGCGCCTCAGCAGCAGTCCGTTTCCGGCGACGTGCCCAAGCCAATCAACGTAAACAACCTTCAAACGAGCGGCGATACGAAGTATAACCCTGCAACCATGAAGAAAGAGAAGAAGCCCGGTCCCAACGATCCGTGCCCCTGCGGCAGCGGCTTGAAGTATAAAAAGTGCCACGGCAAACCGTTTTAATGAAGCAAGTAAAATCTCCGAGTACCCACTCGGAGATTTTTGAGAGGTAAGAATATGTTCAAGGCAGACGATTACAGACTGAAAATAAAATCGCTCGAGGAAACGCTCGGCGAGGCGAAGTACGCGCTCGATATCGACAATATCAAAACGCGTCTCGATTCCCTTAAAACCGAACAGGAAAAGCCCGAGGTGTGGCAGGACTTAGAGCGTTCCGCAAAAATCGGTCGCGAGATTTCTTCTATCGAGGGCAAGATTTCCGCATACGAAAAGGGCAGAAAGGCACTTGACGACGCGAGCGAGATTATCGACTTAATCGAGGAAACGGGAGAGGAAGAACTCGTCTTAGAGCTGGATAAAATGATGACGGCGGCGGAAAAGGATATTGAAGATATGCGTATCCGTGCGCTTCTTCGCGGCAAGTACGATTCTTCCAACGCGCTTCTCGCGCTCCATGCGGGCGCGGGCGGCACGGAGGCTTGTGACTGGTGTCAGATGCTCTACCGTATGTATTGCCGCTATGCCGAAACGAACGGCTTTAAGGTGACGGAAATAGACCGTCTCCCCGGCGATAGCGCGGGGCTGAAATCGGTAGATTTCAAGGTAGAAGGGGAAAACGCTTACGGCTATTTGAAAGCGGAAATCGGCGTGCACCGCCTCGTGCGTATCTCGCCGTTCGATGCAAACAAACGCCGCCAGACCTCGTTCGCTTCGCTTGAAGTCATGCCCGAAGTGGAGGACGACGGCGAAATTGAAATCAAGGACGAAGATATCCGAATCGACGTTTACCGTTCCTCGGGCGCAGGCGGGCAGAAGGTCAATAAGACGGAAACAGCAATCCGCATTACACACTTCCCTACGGGAATCGTCGTTACCTGCCAGAACGAAAGAAGCCAGCTCCAAAATAAGGAAATGGCGTTCAAGTATCTGCGTTCCAAGCTCCTCGAAAAACAAATCGAACAGCGCATGGCAGACGAGGCCGCGCTGAAAGGTGAAACCAAGAAAATCGAGTGGGGTTCGCAAATTCGCTCCTACGTGTTCTGCCCTTATACGCTTGTAAAAGACCACAGAACGGGCTACGAAATGGGCGACGTGCAGGCAGTCATGGACGGCGATTTGCAGGGCTTTATTATCGACTATCTGAAAAAATCGTAATGAAAGAAAATCCTATTATTCTCGGAATCGAATCTTCGTGTGACGAAACGGCTGCGGCAGTTATCTGCGGCCGCAAGTTGCTTTCGGACGAAATTATATCCTCGGCTTCCGTGCATGCGCTGTACGGCGGCGTAGTGCCCGAAATTGCTTCCCGTGCGCATACCGATGCCGTTGACGAGGTCGTGGCGCGTGCGCTCGCGAAAGCGAATATTCAAAAAGAGCAGTTGGACGCCGTCGCGGTCACCTACGGCGCGGGACTTTTGGGCGCGCTTCTCGTGGGGCTGTCCTTTGCAAAGGGGCTCAGCTTCGGGCTGAATATTCCGCTCATCGGAGTCAATCATATCCGTGGACACCTTGCCGCTTGCTATTTAGAGGACGAGAACTTAAAGCCGCCGTTTATTACGCTTCTTGCGAGCGGCGGGCATACCGCAATTATCTACGTAAAGACGGAAACGGAATTTGAAGTGCTCGGTTCCACGCGTGACGACGCGGCGGGTGAGGCGTTCGATAAAGTCGCGCGGGTGCTTTCGCTTCCGTACCCCGGCGGCCCGCACGTAGAGAAATTGGCAAGAGAGGGGAGCGATACGGTCGCATTTCCCAAAATGCTAAAAGGTTTGGGCGGGTACGATTTTTCTTACAGCGGCTTAAAAACGGCCGTCATCAATTACGTTCATACGAAAGAGCAGAAGGGCGAGCCTTGGAGCCGTGCAGACGTTGCGTGCTCGTTCCAGAAAGCCGCGCTCGATATTCTGGCGCAAAAAGCAGTAGAGGGCGCACTCGAAAAGGGCGTGAACACGGTAGCCGCAGGCGGGGGGGTTATCGCAAACGGCTATTTGCGGGAGAAGCTCACGGAATGCTGTAAGAAAGCGGGTTTGAAATTAGTTCTTCCCGAAAAGAAACATTGCACCGATAACGCCGCCATGATTGCCGCAGAGGGGCTTGTGCAGTACCGTGCGGGGAACTTCTCGCCGCTCTCTCTCAATGCCGAGGCAAGCATTCCTTTAAGATAAAAATATTTACGCAATGGGCGCGAGGTCGGAAACGGAAACCGAATACTTCGCGCTCGTTTTCTTTTCTCCGTCGCGCAGGAATTTTACGGAAATGGTATCTCCCGCCCGCACGGTTAAAAGAATATCCGAAATATCGAACGAACGCTCTATTTTGTGTGCCTTTTTGTTTACAATCAAATCCGTAATGATATCGTCCTCGGCAAGTCCGAGGGCTTTTGCTATGGAATTTTCCTCTATCAAAGTTACACACACTTCTTCCACAATGTGTCCCGTTTGGCGTTTTGCGTCAAATTCATAGCGTGAACTTGTTGCACTGACTTCCATGCCGAGCTTGATTGCGTATGCGCCAAAGGTCGTGGGATCGCCGTCTAAATAATAATCAAGCAGATTCCCCGCCACTCCGCGCACGAGCTCCACGGGAATGGCATAATTGATATTCTGTTTTTCCAAGCTTCCCGCGTTGGTAATGCCAATCAGCTCGCCCTTGGTATTAAAAAGTCCTCCGCCCGAATTGCCGTGATAGATGGGGGTATCGATTCTAAGACTGCGGTAGTACCGCGGCGTGCCGTCTATCTGAAGCAGAATATATTCGTTTTCCACGCTCACGATTCCGCGCGTGACGCTGATTCCCTCGCCCTCGGTGTTCCCAATCGCAATCGCCGTTTCGCCCGCGGAATATCCGTCCGCAAAGGTAACCTCGCGGATATGCTCGTTGATTGCTTTTAAGTCACTCGTGTTGGCTTTCAAAAGCGCTAAATCGGCGGTAATCGAACCGCCCGCATATTCGCATTTAATCCCGTATTCGCCGAAGTCACAAATGGGGTAGCCGTAAATATCGTCCTTTTCGCGGATCACGGCGGGCGAGCCCTCACTGCCGTATAAATAGCAATAGATTTCCCGCGCGGTTTTCCCGCCGTTTACGGTTTCGTCCGCATTGTTGAGGAATACCACATGGTAGTTGGTTAAAATATAAGTATTCTCGCCGTCTATGCGGTAAATGACCGCCGAGCCCTGCGCGCAGGTAAGCGTGTAAGCATCGTCTCTGCCGCAATCGGCAGGGGCAGGGGTGACGAATGTCGTATATACTTTCAATGCGGATTGTAAACATTCGCCGACGGCGGCGTTTTCGGTTTTGCAGGGAAGAGCCGAGCAGCAGGTTGAAACTGCAAGGGTAAGCGTCAATAAATTTTTCAGTAACATCACGAACTTATTTTGCCCGAAAAATGGAATATTATCACTCAAGTTGCGAAAACTGAAAGCAGAATATGGGTAATCAAATAATTTATTTCCGCAAGCAGCCGAGAATTATTTCGGTGAGCACGATAGCGGGGCCGAAAGAATGTCAGGGAATTATTGGTCGGTACGTGGAAACCGCGCTGTCCGACGATATGTACGGCGAAAGCACCTACGAAAAAGCGGAATGCAAAATGCTCTCGCACGTAATAGACGGCGCAATTACCAACGCAGGCTTACAGCGCAACGAGGTTGATTTAATCGTTTCGGGCGATTTGCTCAATCAAATCGTTTCGTCGAGCTTCGCCGCGCGTGATTTTTCCATTCCTTTTTTAGGCGTGTACGGCGCGTGTTCTACTATGGCAGAAAGCTTAGCGGTAGGTGCCGCATTTATAGACGGCGGGTTTTGCAGACGCGTCGTAGCGGCAACGGGCAGTCACTTCGCATCGGCAGAGCGGCAATACCGTTATCCCTTGGAGCTCGGCTGTACCCGTCCTCCGCAGTCGCAGTGGACGGTGACGGGCGCGGGCGGCGCACTCATTTCCGCCAAGGGCGAGGGGATACGCATTACGGGCGCAACGCTCGGCAAGGTGGTGGACTACGGCATAACCGACGTCAACAACATGGGCGCGGCAATGGCACCCGCGGCGGCGGATACTATTCTTGCACACTTCCGCGGAACTAAAGAGGATATTGAAGATTACGATTTAATCGTAACGGGTGACTTGGGCGCACTCGGCAGCCGAATCTTAAAGGATTTGACTTGGGAAAAGGGGCTTGATATTTCTGAAAATCATATCGATTGCGGCGAGGTTATTTATAACGTAATCGAGGATGAGTTCCAAGGCGGTAGCGGCGCAGGCTGTAGCGCGGTCGTGCTCAATTCCTATTTATATTCTAAAATGATGTCGGGTGCGTTCAAAAAGATACTGTTCGTGGCTACGGGCGCGTTGCTTTCTACCGTAACTTCGGGACAGGGCGAGAGCATTCCCTGCATTGCCCATGCCGTAGTTTTGGAGCATTAAAGGAGATATTATGGAATTCGTAGATATAATACTTGCATTCTTGAAAGCGTTTGCGGTCGGCGGGCTTATCTGCATGATTGCGCAAATCGTCATTAATTTTACCGATCTCACGGCGGGTAAAATACTCGTAATATTCATGCTTGCGGGCATTGCGCTCACGGCGTTGGGGCTTTATCAGCCGCTCGTAGAATTTGCAGGTGCGGGCGCAACCGTTCCCATTTCGGGGTTCGGGTATCTTTTGGCAAACGGTGCAATGCGCGGTGCGCAGGAGGGGCTGTTTGAAGCGCTCACGGGCTCGCTTGCCGCAGCAAGTGCGGGAATTTCCGCCGCAGTTATCTTTTCCTTTATTATGGCGCTTATCTTCAAATCGCACACCAAATACAACTGATAGTGAAATTCAAAAAAATTTCCCAAAATATAGAAATTTTTCTTGACAATTCTTTTTTTCGGGATTAAAATAAAGACAACAAAATCTTATAAGAGGTGTTTCTATGAAAAAGTTGGGCAAGTTTTTAATGGTTGGCGCAATCGCGGCTATCGCTGTTGCGGGTACTGTTGGTCTTACGGCATGCGGCGGTTCGGGTTATACCGGTGAATATCACTACAATAACCACGATACCGAATATGGCGTTAAAGTAAAGGTAGAAATCGAAAAGAATTCCGAAAATATTCTTTTGAGCACGATTAAGTCGGTTACGATTGTAAACAGCGACTACGTACAGCTTTCCCCTGCAAATGAAGAATGGGGTTGGACGGAAGAAATGAGACAGAATTATTCCTCGAAAGAGGCTGATTTGCTGAAAGCATACGAGGGCAAGGGCGTAATGGAATTGGCAAATCCTACGCTTGTTACAACGGATAGCGTTGGTGAGCCTTCGGCTGTTGCTGATACAGACCTTCTTATCACGGGTGCTACGCAATCCAGCGGCAGACTTCTTCTTGCAGTTCAGGATGCAATCAATGATTGGGCTGAGGCAAACAAGGAAGCAATCTTGGAAGCAACATTGGGTGCTTTGGGCGGAATTTCCTAATTGAATTAAAATAAAATGAAAAAAGCTCTCTTTTTAGAGAGCTTTTTTGTGCGGAAAAAAGTTGTCTTTTTATCTATAATACGCTATAATAAACATGTTATGAAAAAACGGTTTTTACAACTTACGTGTGCATTGCTTTCGGCGGTATTTTTAACCGCCTTTGTTGCCTGCGGTGAAAATATTGATTTGCCTCGTTTCCCTGTCTATAATTATTTCAATACTTCTACCGATTGGAAATATATCTCACAATCAGAGGAAATTGAAAAAAGCACCTGGAAGCAGATTTCCAAAATGCTCAACCACGTAGAGGAGAGTATTTCGGTAAGCGTTGAAAAGAGCTCCGTCTCCAAATTTAATGCGGCGGACGCAGGTGCGAAAGTGCAAATTGACGAAACGGCGTACACTCTTTTCGCGCTCGCCCAAGAGCTTTACGAAAAGACGGACGGAGCCTATAATCCCGCAGTCGGTAATCTCGTTGATTTATGGGCGTTTTCTCCCAGATTCGATTATTTGACCTACGAAGCGAAATTTCCCTACGATCGCGTAAATCCCTATAAAGAGCTTCCGAGTGTAGAGTATGTTGAAGCATTCAAAACTTTATCCGATTTTTCACAAGTACAGCTTTTAGAAGAAGAGGGCAAGTATTATGCAGTAAAGCCCGATTGCAAGGTGGAAAAGGATGGTTATACTTACACCATGCAATTAAACCTCGGCGGTATCGGCAAGGGATACGCGGTGGACGAGGCAGATAGAATTATCCGCGCGGCAGGGTATGAATATGGCTATTTCAACTTGGGCGGGAGCAGTATGAGCGTACTCAAAAATCCCTCTGAAACCGCCGAAAATAATATTTGGAGTATCGGCGTTGTGAACCCGCGCGGCACCGATTTATGTGAATATTCGAGCTTTATGGCGGTAAAGGAAAAGGATATTTTTCTTTCTTCGAGCGGAGATTACGAGCAATCGTATACGTACGACGGAAAGCGTTACAGCCATATTATCAATCCTTATACTGGCTATCCCGTGAATGCTGCACCGACTGATGCAGAGGGCGGTATTATCTGTGCCTCGGTATTCGGGCTTGGTTCGGCGGCAGAGGGCGATGCAACGACGACCGCTCTCGTCGTAATGGGAAAAGAAAAAGCAATCAGCTATATTCAAGAAAACCTCATGGGCGTACACGCATTATTCGTGTACGACAACGGTGACGGAACTTACACGCTCTATACGAATATGGAAGAGAGCGACTATACGCTGTATGCGGAAATGGAAACGGTGAAACTGTGAGCCGTCTCGAAGAAGTCAAAAAACGCAAACCGTTTGCCATATGGGATTTGCTCATTTACGGGATTTTGATTGCCGTTATTCTAGTGTTATTCGGTATCTTCGTATTCGGCGGCAGCGGGGAAGCGGCTTCCGGTATTCAGATAACGACTTTTGACGATAAAGTCATTTATACTTACGACTACGATAGGCAGAAAGGTGTTGTTGCCGAGGGCTGGAAAGGGCGCGTTGAGGAAAAAAATGAGGACGGGGTTCTTCTCGTTACGGTATATCTCGACGATGCAAAGAAAGCGTATAATATCCTTGCAATCGATACGAAAAACCAGACGGCGGTCATGCGCGATGCAAACTGCCGAAGAAAAGACTGTGTGAGCGAAAAGATAACTTCCGAGCGGGACATTATCGTGTGCATGACGCACAAAATCAAGGTTTGTGCTATCGGTGAAGAAAAAGATGAAATATTCGATCCTATAATCGGATAATAGGAATATTTCTTAAATTGGACAAGTATATATAAAGTGTTCATAACTGTTCATAAACACTTTGAATATTGCTTGCAAATAGGGGAGATGGGAAAAGTTATCCACACTTTATCCACATTTCTACTATTTTTCTCCACATTTCGACAAAAACATACGTTCGCACCGTAAAATAATCAAACTTTTTATCCACAAAAAAAATATTTTTGTGGATTTCTTTTTTGCCCGCGGAAATTCGTTGACAAACGGTTTGTAAACGGGTATAATGCAAAAGTGTTTAAAAGTGCGCACCGTTAGCTAAGCACGACAAAAGCGTCGGTCTACGCAGCCGTAGGCAGGAGTTCGCCCCGCCGAAGGCGGCACGAAGCCCAACGGGCGAAGTAATCTCTTACAAGAGATGAGAACAATTTCATTATGTGCAATATGCACCGTTAGCTAAGCTGGATATAGCGTCGGTCTACGGAACCGAAGGCCAGGAGTTCGAATCTCTTACGGTGCACCAGTCGAAAAAAGTCGTATTTTGTCGAAAGACAAATGCGACTTTTTTCGTTTTTTTAGCCTAAACATAGGATATATGTAGGATTAAGTTGTTTTTTGACGATAGAGAAACAATAATTTTCAGATATTAAATTGTAAACATAAAAATAATTAGGTTTTATTAGAATAAACCAAATTAAAACATAAAAATAAGTGGGTTATTATTTTTTTGCTTTTCTTTGTAGAAGGAATATGTTATAATATTTGTCGAGGTATATTATATGAGTTTGGAAATGTATGAAGCCGCAATAGCAGAATATTTGGATAGGGTAGAACGTACAACAAGGGAATTGCAAGAACGGGCGTATGTATCGGATGAAGATGCTGAATTTTTTCGGCAAAGTGCTAAAGATAATATTTACAAAAATTTAGAAACAAATGAGCGATATGCTCTGTTATCATTAGACTTGGAGCATTTAAAACATAAAGATGATTTAAAATATTCTTTAACTGAAATAGCCAAGAGGCAAGATGAGGCAAATCCAAGTTATATTATTCAATCGTGGTTGCGCGATGTCAAAACTTTGAAATTACTATGTTTATGGGAAAAAGAACATAATCCAGATTTTAATTATGAAGAAGCGGAGAGATTAATTAATAAGAGCAAAGAGCCGTCTTTTACATTGACATCTAAAATATGGATTGAAAATACGAATGCAAAAGGATTGACTTCCAAGCAAGGTAAAGGCGGGGGAACATTCGCTCATCATGAGATAGCAATTGATTTCATAACTTGGTTATTTCCAGAAAAAAGATATGAATTATCAAAAATGATAATTGCTAGATGTTTATTGCTACAGGGGTAGTTCTCAATTTTTGAGCTTATATTGTGTGGAAAAGTGTATTCAATTCCATAACTGAATCATATAAAAGGAACTTAGTTAAATATGGAGAACGCAATTTATAAGGACAATTTGTTGCTTGCATTAGAAATTTCTAAAAATTATGAATTCGAAAAACAAATTCGTTTGGCTAGTGCGCATAAGGAACTGTTATGCCCAGATCCCGATTGTGAGCATAGAGCTTTGCGCTATTGTCATGGGGAAAAGAAAGAAGCGTATTTTGCACATAGAAACAATCTTCACTGTGATTATGCTTTATTTGACAAACAAAACACTGAGCTGATTCGTCGAATTAAAAAAAATGTTTATAACCATTTAATCTCTTTGGGCTATAATGTTCAAATGGAGAAAAAATTACTTCCACATCATTACTCACATCTTCTTTTTACGTCTCCAGATGGAAAAAGTTTGGCCGTGGAATTGGCGTCTAATCGTTTGTTGGCGATTAGAGTAGAATCACTTTTAAAACAATATTATGAACAAAATATGAAAGTTAAATGGATAGTGATAGACGAAATAGATAGGGTGTTTCAAGAAAATCAAACATATTTTATAAAACGATTTGCTTTGAATGAATTGGATAATAATGATCTCTTAATTATTGATTCGGATTGTGAGAGAGTTGCGCAATATAGGCTGGATAAGAAGAATTATGGAGATAAGTATTTCACTTCTTTAGATTGCTTATATGAAGAAACTGGTACTATAACAGATCTTACGTTAGATAATTTGAATCTTTCCATCAATGGATTTGATGCTCGGTTTATTGATTGGCAAATCATAAAGGAAACGAGGATTATTGAGCAACGTAAGCGAGAAGAGGAACAAAAGTTGCGTTATCAAAAAATGTTGGAGGAGAGCAAAAAACAGAGAGAAATAGATGAGAAAACTAAACTCGATTGTGAATCAAAAAAGTTAGAAGATGGCTTGTTAGGAGTTGATACCCCAGCAACCCATTCGAATGGAGGCTTTTACTTTGGTATAAAGAAGGTTAGCAATCAAACTGAACAGGAAAAAACGGATGAAGAGCTTAAACTTGAAATTTTAGCAAAAATTGAGCAACAAGATTATCCGGTCTATGACTCGATGGGAACACGTTGGGTGAAATGTGAAAAATGTGGGTTGATAGCCAAAGCAGATGTTTTTTATTTTTACGGCGGAGAAAACCATGTGAATTTGGGAGAGTGTAATAGCTGTTTGCGTAAAAGAATGCGATGATGGAATTATATGTTTAAGCATTAAAGTTTGAGTGCTGTCTGTTGTGTTTCTTTTGAGGATTTGATTCATGTTATAATCCTCCTCGTATAGTGTAACAAAAAAAGTAGGATAAATGCCAGAAATCAAAATGTATTTGCTTAGAATTAAAGACGAACCATTGCTTTAATATGAAATTCATATTTTACTTGGTTTAAATTGTATCTGCTTGATTTTTTGTCCTTGTTTTGTTATAATAAATTAAATATATAGAGTTAATGAACCTATCTGATTTATAATGATCAAACGCAGAGGAGGAGAGAATGGGGGATAGGACACATGTTCCAGATAAATTAGAAGGATATTTGTTACAAGTGCGTCATGCCTTGTTTGAGTTGATATCGTTTGACGATAGAGTTGTTAGCATTGAGGCAATTGATGATGTAGCAATTGAGACTGAATCAGAAATCATTGCAGAACAAACAAAAAGTGTGTTATCAAGCAATAATCCTTCATCAAATAAAGCAGTCGTATTTTGGAAGACAATATATAATTGGTGTAAATACATTAAAGATGGTATGATTGATCCAAAACGAATGACATTGAAGTATCTAATTGTATCTTCTCACTATTTATCTATAGGATCCATTGCCCAATCTTTTGCGGCGGCTCGTACTGAAGACGAAGCAGAGAGGGCTTTAGAAGATGCTCGCAATGAATTATTTGACGGAGAAAGCGTTGAGCCAAATGTTTCTGACGAGTGTAAATTGTACGTAAAATATTGCTTTGCCGCTGAAAACAAAGATATCTTTACAAAGATAATTATGAGTCTAGTGATAGAAATTCATGAAGATTCGTATGATGCAGAATTGGAAAATAAATTTGCCAAGCAAGCGATTCCTCCTGAATATAAGGATGAACTTTTTTTTGCAATGCTTGGATGGGTACAGGAACGAATTCACCAGTTTACCAAAGAAAATAAACCAGCTTATATATCTTCGGAAGAATATAGAAAGGAATTATATAAAGAGATACGGGGAAGAGATATAAGATCAATTCTTAGTGCGGTTTCGACAGAACCGAATGATGCAGAGACTGGTATAGAGGTGAAGCGGCACGATACATATATAAAACAATTAGAATTTATATCACTTGACACAACTGGAATTTTTGAAGCGGCAAGTGATTATTTGCGAACGAAATCAGAAATTACCTTGTGGTCAGAAAAAGGGCTAGTATCCAATCATAGTTTTAAAGCCTATGATGACAAACTAAAAAGAATTTGGGACCTCGAAAAGCGCTCTAATGAACGTATTGAATATGATGATGATATTCAAAAGGGACAAGCTCTGTATATTAAATGTCAAAAGGAAGCCTTAAATCAAAAATTACAAGATAGCGAGGTACCATGTTTCTTTGGTAGCGGTCGGTTACATTCCTTGGCAAATGAACCAAGCAACAAGCCTGAAATTGGTTGGCATTCAAATTATGTTAAATTATTAGAGGAACAAGATAAAGATGGATAATCAAATTCAAGAAGTATATCAAGTTCAGAATCCCGCTCTTGGAGCCACAATACTTTGGAGATTTGTTTGTGGTTATAAATCTGTTAATTATGAGCCAGTTCCTTTTTCGCTTCTTTTTTTAGTATTACCTATAATTTATAAAAAAAATTTATGTACTACTATTTATAAAACTCAACGTTACACTGGTTTATCAAAGGTATCAGAAAAATTATTTAAAGAAAAAAGGAATGATGAACTTTATTCAATAAATAATTCAGCTATCGCTTTACGCGCGGAAACATTAAGATCATTTAATATTGGTCTATCTACTAATTTGTATTATATAGATACCGCCTCCGCAATGGTATATCCGTTAAGTGAGTCTCGTCCGGATGGTTTATCTTCTGAGGCAAAAATGCTTTTGGACTCTGCCGAGAAATTGGGCGCCTGGTGTGGAGAGATGTCATTGACGGAAATTTGTGAATGGTTGAAGGTGAGGTTTTAAGATGAAATTTTGTATTGATAAAATAATACTTTGGCCTAAAAAAGCGGAGTTTTGTTATAGAATTGTAGAGTTCAAACCCGATAAAATAAATATTATTACTGGTGCATCTCGTACGGGGAAGTCCGCCATTATTCCAATAATTGATTATTGCTTGGGATCCGATAAATGTACCATTCCTGTAGATACAATAAGAAGGGCGACTGCTTGGTTTGGTGTATTGTTTTCGACAGAAAATGAACAGATACTTTTGTGCCGAAAAGAACCAGGGAAATTAGCGAGTACGGGTGAAATGTTTATTTCTCGCGGAAAAAAAGTTGAAATTCCTAATACTATTGAATCGAATACAACTTGTAATGAAATAAACTATATTCTTAATGAATTATTTTCAATGTCATTCTTGGCGCTTGATGTTATAGATGGAAACAGTTTTTTTGCACGCCCATCTTATAGGGATTTTAAAGCTTTTTTGTTTCAGCCACAAAATATTGTTGCCAATGCCGATGTTATGTTTTATAAGGCTGATACAATGGAAAACCGTCAAAAATTAATAAATATTTTTCCTTATGTTTTAGGGGCGGTTACTCCAAAAATTTTGGCGGCTCGTCAAGAATTAGAAAGATTAAAAAAGCAGAAAGAGCGCTGTCAGAGAGATTTAAATTCAATAAAAGATATTGCCGAAAGTTGGAAAAGCGAAGTGCAAACTTGGCTAGTACAAGCTAAGGAATTGGGACTCATTGCTGATTATGATACTAATGGGTTGACATTTGATGAGCAATTAGTTTTACTTTCTAAAATCGCAAGCAAGAATGATAATGATTCATTAATTGATTCTTCATGCATTAAGGATCTTTCTTCTGAAATAATATCCTTAAGAAAAAAAGAACAGGATTTATCTTCTCGACTTTTTTTTCTGCAAAAACGTCATACTGAAATGCTTCAATTAAAGGGGGCACTTGGCGATTACGAACACTCATTAAAAATAAAAATGCAGCGTTTAGAAATATCTACATGGCTTAAAAACATGGTAAAGCAGGATGGGGTATGTCCTTTTTGCAATAATGTTCATTCCGAAGCAACAGAGGAATTAAATTCGCTTTGTGATGCTATTGCAGAGATCGAAAAGACAACAGAAAATATTAAAACAATGCCTGCGGCGTTTGAAAGAGAATTGCAAATTGTTCAAAGTGACATAGCCGCATATTCAGAGGAATTAGTAGCAATAAGAAAGAGGATCGCTGAAGAAAGCGGAATTTTGAATCGCAATGCAGATAAGAAATATACTCTTTCCAGTATATCTCGTTTTTTAGGTCGGTTGGAATCGAGCTTACAGACTCTTAATAAAATCGGAAAAGATAGTGAGCTCGAAAGCAAAATTGCAAAGTTATCTAAGAAGATAGAGGAGCTCTCTAGCACAGTAAACGAATTAGAAATTCGAAGAAAACAGGATGCGGCTATTAGATATATCAATCAAAGGATTGGTGAAATCATCAAAAATCTTGACGCTGAATATCCTGATAATCCTGTTGAGTTTTTAATTAAAGACTTGACGATTAAAGTAAAAACTCTTGCGGGTCGAGATGATTATTTGTGGGAGATAGGAAGCGCATCCAATTGGTTGTCGTATCATATAGCTACCATTCTAGCCTTTCAACAATTTTTCCAAGAAAAAGGCGGTGTTATGGTCCCCAATTTTATAATTTTTGATCAACCAAGCCAGGCATATTTTCCACAACGAACAAATAAAGAAGATGTGGGCGCTGCGATTTTTAAAGACGAAGACAAAGAAGCGGTGAAAAAGATATTTACATGCTATGATGCCTTCTTAAAGCAAACAAAAGCATCTATTCAAATCATCGTTACCGAACATGCGGACGATGATATTTGGGGAGACATAGATTCTGTGTATCTAGTGGCAAAATGGAGAGGCGATGAAAAATTAATCCCTCAAGAATGGCTATAAAAAATTATAAATGTAGCTAAGTATTGTACATTGAACAAAGAAGGGTGCTTGAACAATGCATATAGGGCGGTAATATGAACCATTAACACCTTCTGTTCAAAAAGTTTTGGCATCCATTTTGGGTACTCTACACAAAAAGTAGCCATGAGCAAAGCTCATGGCTACTTTTTGGTATATTGTAAGCAGTTTGAATTCCTGCGGAGTTCGCCCCGCCCAAGGCGGCACGAGTCGTTAGGCGAAGTAATCTCTACAGCGGGTTTCTAAAAATGTGTAAAGATTTCGGGGCCGCTTACATACAATAAAAGTGTGGAAACAAGTTTTCAGGAACTAAAAAAGAAAGAGGTAATAAATCTCCTCGACGGTAAGCGGCTCGGTAAGGTATGTAACGTTGTGTTTACCTTTCCCGAAGGGAAAACGCTCGGCATTGTGGTGCCGGGCGGGAGAGGCTTTCATTGGGGCAAAAGCGAGTTATTTATCGAGTTAAGACAAATAAAAAAAATCGGGATAGACGTCATTCTCGTGGAGCTCAACTGTGCGCCCCCGCCCGATAAAAAGAAAGATAAGTGGGAGAATTGTCCGCCGCAGAATAACCCGCCGCAACGCCCGCCGTCAAACTATCCGCCACCGCCTCAGCCGCGTTATCAGTCGCAGTATTACGACCGCCGCGATTACGGAGATTATGAATAATAATTAAAACGCACTGCTTATGCGGTGCGTTTTAATTATTATTCTTCTTTGTAACAGTCACACATTTTTCCGCTGGGTAGGAAGCCCGTGTCCGAGCATTTCGTACAACGGAATTTAGGTTGCAGGTCTTCGTCCGTTAAATGCAATCTTGTGAGCGCTTCCGTTCGTGCCTTATTCGCTTCGCTTAATTTTGCTTGTATATCTTTCACCGTGTCAGGCGCGTAAATTTCCGCTCGTGCCAGTTCGATTTCTCCCTTTTTGAGAATGGATTCCGCTGTTTTGAACGCCTCGTCTTTCTCCGCAAGGGCGCGTGCTTTTTCCGCTATCGCGATTGCCTTTTGTTGAAGCTCCGCGTAGTAGCGTTCGCGGCTCGTTCTCATGTCCGCAGCGATTGCCGCTTCCGAACGGTAATCGTGCGAAGCAGAAGAAGTAGATATTTTTTCGGGGATTTCGCTGATTGTGTAAACGTCTAACCGTTTCCATTCGGAAAGGAGCTTATTCATATAGGGGAGAGGGGCCGAGGCGTTTGCACTTCGGCGCGCCGCCTCCATAATCATTTCTTCCGAAAAATTCCAGCTCTGCCAAGCGGAAACCATATCAAGCGCAGACTGCGTCTTTTTTACTACGCCGCATACGGACTGTATGCGCTGAATGAGCCGCAGTTGTTTCTCCTGCGCCGCACAATACATCTTTACGCCTGCATCGTCCACGATTCCTTCGCCGTAGAGCTTGTCAATGAGATGATCCATCTCGGAGAAAGCGTAGCCGAGCTTCAAGCAAAGGGAAGCAATTTGAAGAAGGCTCTCTTCGTCGTATCCGTGTTCCAGCCATTTTTCTGCGTATGCCTCGCTGTATGCGCGGGGATTTTGCACTTTCACGCCAAGCTTGCGTGCCGTCTTGAAAACGATATCGGTAAGCTCTTCCCGCCGTTTTAAGTATTCCCGTGCTTCACTTTCCGTGAGGGCGTCCTTTTCTACGAGCTCCATAGCAAGAGAGTCAAGCGTGGAAAGAGAACCTTTTTTCAGCGCTTCGGCGCACGCATATACCGCATTGATTTCAAGCCCCTGCGCGCTCCATTTATCGAGGAAGTCGTAGTCGCTCTCCTGCGGCTTGCGGTAAATACCGAGAAGCACGAAAATCTTTCTAAGCTCTTTTTCGTGGAGGTTGAAATCCGCTAAATCCTGCTCTACTTGTTCGTAAGTATATTTCCGCTCCTTACAGAGTTTGTTTGCTTTGTTTAAGATATGGCTTGCAGAGAGCTTCTCGCCGTCCTTTTTGAAACAGTATTCCGCAACGAGCAAAAACGCCTGCTGTTGCATGGGATTGTTTTCGAGGAATTCGAGAATGCGCTGAATTTCGTAGGGTTTGAAATCGGTGTTCGCACGCTGCAATAACTTGTAAAATTCGCGGTTAAACTGCGCGTATTTTTCGGGGCGGATAGATTTCGGCTTTCCGACGGCGGCATTTACGGGCAGATATTCCACGTAGAGAGGATTACGCGAGAGAATGCGCACGAGGTCGCACTCTTCCCAAAATACGAAAATTTCCACAAGCTTTTCAAGCGGAATGCCCAGAAGCTTTGCCGCGCTTGCGGCATCGAAATCTTCCGCACATTGGCAAAGATACAGACCGTAGAGATAGGCGCGTACGCAGTCGCCGTCTGCCTGCGGCAGATATTTTGTAATGAATTGATTCTCCACGCTCGTGTACATATTTGCAGTAATATCTTTGGAGAAAGTGCTGAACGACATAATCCCTCCGCCGGTCGGGTATTTTTTCTGAAAGTATTCCGAATGCTTGCTTTTTGAAGCAATACGGTGTATAATAGTATATCATATTGTGCGCCCGATTGCAAAGCCTTTTGGGTACAAACTTTTGGAAATCATGAACATACTTCACACATCGGATTGGCACGTCGGAAAGCGGTTGATGGACGCGGAGCGTCTGCCCGAACAAATTGCCGCACTTGACGAAATTGCCGAAATATGCGAACGGGAAAAAGTAGACGTCGTGCTCGTTGCGGGTGACGTCTTCGATACCTATTTACCTTCTGCGGAAGCGGAGGAGGTATTTTTCCGTGCTGTGAAAAAAATTGCAGGCGGGAAACGCGCGGTCGTCATTATTTCGGGCAATCACGACGATAGCGTTCGCCTTGCCGCAAGCGCGCCTATTGCCGCCGAAGAGGGGATTTATATTTTCGGCAATAAAGCCACTGTATTCCCCGTGGGCGGAGATTGCCCCGTGCACGTTGCCGCTTCGGGAGAGAACTATCTCGTGCTTGAAAACGGTGCGGGAGAAAAAGTATATATTAACGCACTTCCTTATCCCAACGAGGCACGTCTGAGAGAGGACAAGACGGACGAGAGCTTCGGGGATAAGATGAAACGTTGGATCGAGAAGGGGAATGCGGGTTATGACGGTTCAATGCCCTATATCCTTCTTTCCCATTTATTCGTTGCGGGCGGTTCTACGAGCGAGGGGGAGCGCAATATCGACCTCGGCGGCGCGCGTGCCGTTCCCGTTTCCTGTTTGCCTTCCTACGGATATACTGCGCTCGGACATCTGCACAAGAAACAGCGTATCGGCGCAAACGGCAGGTATTCCGGTTCGCTTTTGCAGTATTCATTTGATGAGACGAATTCGGAAAAATCAGTCGTGCTCTTAAAAACGGAGCTCAGCGATATTTCCGTCGTAAAAGAAATTCCGCTTATATCGGGCAAGAAACTCGTTCGCCTGGAGGCTTGCGGTGTTGAGGATGCGCGGAGTCTGCTTGCTAATTACAAGGATTGTTTTGTGGAGCTCACGCTTCATTTGAACGCACCCCTGACGAGCGCGGAAACGCAGTCTTTGAAAGAAGCCAATCACGGGCTTGTTTCCCTTATTCCGAGAGTGAGCTCTTTGGACGGGGAAACGATAGCAGTCCGTTCTAACATGACGGCGGAAGAGCTCTTTCATGAATACTATTTTACGCAATTCGGCGAAGAGGCGCCTCGCGAGCTTGTTGAGGCGTTCCTTGCGCTACTTTCGGAGGAAGTATGAAACCCGTATATCTTGAACTTTGCGGTGTAAATTCTTTTTCCGAACGCGCCGAAATCAACTTTAATAACTTGCTTGAATACGGCATCTTTGGTATTTTCGGAGATACGGGTTCGGGCAAGAGCACGATTCTTGACTGTATTTGCTTTGCGCTCTACGGCAGGGTTTCCCGTTTGGATTCCAAAGAAGCAGTCATTGCAAACATGATCAATTACAATTCTGACCGTGCTTACGTAAATTTCGAGTTTGAAATCGTTTACGAAAACAAACGGCGCACTTACCGCGTAGAGCGGGAAGTAAAGCGTAAGAACGGTTCGCAGACCGTGCACCTCTATGAGAAGACGGAAGGGAATTATACTGCTCTTGCGGAGGGTACGCGTGACGCGAATGCCGCTTTGGAAAAAATTATCGGCTTGGAGCAGAAGGACTTTGAAAAGTGCATCGCGCTCCCGCAAGGCGAATTTGCCCAATTTGTAAAATCAGCCAAGTCGGACAGACTCAAGCTCATTTCTCGATTATTTAATCTGGATTGCTACGGGGAAGGGCTGGTAAAGCGCACGAATGCGCGGTATAACGAAACGAAATCGGAAGCGGAAATCTTAAAGACGAGATTAGAGCCCTACGAGAACGTTAGTGAAGAGATCATTAAAGAATATAAAAAGCAAATAAGCCATCTCAAAGAAAGCGAGAAGAAGGCGGAAACAATATATGCCGCGGCTCGTGAGAACGAGAAGCGTCTTTCCGCACTGATGGAAAAACGGCTTGAGGCGCAGAAGACCGTGCGTGAAATGCAGAAGCTCGAAGAGATCCGTGAAGATATGTCTGCGCTCAACGGCGAGTTGGAACGCCTCGAAAAAGCGGACGCTGTGTGCGTTGCGGCGCGGGAAGTGAGCTTAGCGGAAGAAAAAGCGAAACGTTCGGAAGCGGCGTTCAAGGAATCATGTGAAAATCTTTCCAAAGCAGAGGAAAGCGTTACGGCGGTTTCCGCTTGGGACTTCGAGAAAGCGAATACGGAAATTGTACGCCTTACCGCGCTCATCAGCGAAGCGAAAAATGTCGAGGCTGACGCGAAAGCGCGGGCAGAGGCTGAACACCGTCTTGAAAAAATCCAGAGCGATTTGAACGTTGAAAGAGATTGCTTTAAGGACTTTTCTTACGATGAAGAACGCAATGCCGCGATGAAGGAACTGAAACGTCTTGATAAGATAGATTTCCTGAGTTATGCGGAAGAGCACGGAAAAGCGGGACTTTTACGCGCGGAATACGCGGAGTTTGCAGGGGAGCTGAAAAAGCTTACCGAGATGCACCCGATTATCTCGCCTGATTCTGTTCCCATTATTCAAAGATATCGGAAACTCGCCGAGGGCGAAAAAATGGATTTTGCGCGTATTCGCGAGGAATACGAAGAAATTGAAAAGCGCAGAACGGAGCTGAGGGATAAGCTCGTTCAGCTTGAAAAAATCAAGGGGAAATACGAGGTTCACCTTGCGCGGCTTTCCCAGCTCGAAGCCGAGCGTAAGCAGGTGAAAGAGCGACTCGAAGAGCTTGCAACCCGCTTGCAGGGCGGGACGATTGGCGTAAAAGAAATCGAGAAGAACTTAAAAGAACTTCAGACAACGCAAAAGAAGAATACCGAAATGCGCGACCGTGCCCGCGAGCAGCTTGCGGCCGCCCAGGCAAATTATGCCGCGGCCGAGGAGCGTATGAAGGGCGCAAGCGAACGGTTCAAAGAGGCAAAAGAGCGACTTACCGCTGCTTTGGAATCGGGCGGGTTCAAACGCGAAAAAGATGCGCTTGTACTCAGCGAAAAATACGGCAATCCCGCAGAAGCAAAACTGCGTGTGGAGCAATATAAAGAAATGTATGCGGCAACGCGTGCAAAGTGTAGAGAGTACGCAAAGCTCGATTTTTCGGAGATTTCCGAAGGGAAGCTGCAAGCGGTAAAAGAGGAGCTTGTCACTGCGGAAAACAGCGTGAAAGAGCACGCGCGGCAGATTGCGCTTGCGGTGAGTGCGCTGGAGCGTGCGGAGCAGGATATCTCCATGAAAAAGACGCTCTCCAAGGAATACGAGGAGAAGCGGAAAGAAGCGGAGCGTTACGAGCGGTTGAAAAAGCTGCTCGATGGAAATAAATTTATGGAGTTTGTTGCGGAGGAGTATTTGCAGACGGTTGCCTCTAACGCAAGCGGCAGATTGCTCACGCTTACTGACGGGCGGTATTTCCTGCGCTATGAAGGAAACTTTATCGTGGGAGATAATTTATGCGGCGGCGCACCGCGCGGGGTATATACGCTCTCGGGCGGAGAAACCTTCCTCGTGTCGCTTTCTCTTGCCCTGGCGCTCAGTGCCGAGATTTGCGCGCGTTCGCTTCGTCCCGTAGAGTTTTTCTTCCTTGACGAAGGGTTTGGTACGCTCGACGAAAAGCTTGTTGATACGGTCATGGATAGCCTGGAAAAGCTCAAGGGCGAACATTTTTCAATCGGTATTATTTCTCACGTAGAGGAGCTGCGTCACAGAATCGAACGCAAACTCTTCGTGAAGAAAGCGACGGATACGCACGGTTCGCAAATTACAATGGAGTAAGGTGGTTTTTCTAATATGATTTTAACGCCTGTAACACTTTGGAAAGATTTTAACGATAAGCTTCCTTTGAACGAGGAAATCGTCTGGGAAGAAGAAAAGGACGGCGCGGTATTCCGCGGGGTTTATTTTTACGGACGCCAGACGGAAAAGGATCGCGTAAAAATTTACGCCGAGTACGTTTTCCCTACGGACGTCAAAGAGTTTCCTGCCGTTATGTTCCTGTTTGAAACGGGCTTTGCATTTGATAGAGCATTAGTCATGCGTTTCGTGAAGAACGGTTATGCCGTGCTTTGCGTAGATTACTGCGGCGAGAGTGCGCACACCCATTACACGAAGTACCCTAAGGACGTAGACTACGCAAACTTTATTCGTGCCGGTGCTCATCTTACAGAGGCGGAGCCTTCGGCAAAAGAAACGAGCTGGTACGAATGGGCGGGCGTTGCCCGTTATGCGGCGCGTTATCTGAAAGAAAAACAAGAGGTTACCGCCGTGGGTGCGGTTGGACTTCGTACGGGCGGTGAAATACTCTTCAAAATTGCGCCTTATGCGCCTATTTCCTGTATGACTTCCGTTTGTGCGGCAGGCTGGCTTGCCTATCGCGGACTCGATAAATTTTCCAACGAACAGAAGAACGTTTTCAACGAAGAGCGGCACCGCTTTATTGCGGGACTTGATTCGCAGAGCTATGCGCCTTACGTAAAATGTCCCGTATTGCTCATTTCCGCAATCAACGATCCCAAACACGATTACGACCGCGTTTACGATACTTTCCTTCAAATTAACCCCGAAGTGGAAAAGGCAATTCTTTATTCTGCGCACGGAAACGGACTTGTCGGCTCGCATTCGCTTGTCAATATTAATTTGTTTTTGGATAAATATCTAAAAGGCAGATCGGTATTCATCAGTAAGCCCATCGAAATCGATTTTGAAGAGGACGAAGAGGGGAATCTCCTCGTTCGCGGCAGTTACGATAGCAGCGGCGAAATTGAAAGCTTTGGTATTTACTTCACCGAAAAAGCTACGGATTCCGATTCGCGCGACTGGACGCGTATTCTCGGGCAATCCCCGAATGAAGACAACGTAGGCATTATTCCGCTCAGTCTTTTTACGGGTACGCAGAAGGCGCTCGTATATACGTTTGTTAATTATTCCAACAACTTTTCCGTAACTTCCGAAATTATGGAAATTACGCAGGAAAAGCCTTATCCCAACAGCAAACCGGTTTCCCGCGTGCTCTATACGAGTGCGGACGGTTTGAACGGATTTGCGGCATACCGTCCCCATACGCGTTCGCTTGCCGACTGTTTTGTAGACGGCGAGGCGTCGCGGGCAAAAATTTTGCCCGGATACGGCGGTATTCAGGGGATTACTTCCGAATCCGGTATTATCTCTTACCGTGTGGGCGAGCCGAGATTTGCGCCGCCCGAAGGTGCGTCACTCAGCTTTGACGCATATGCCGCAAACAACGCAAAATTGAAGGTAACGTTCTTTTTGGATGCGGAAGGCGAAGAAAGTTATTCCGTAGAAGTGGACGTGGAAGGAGGCGGCAAGTGGAAACAGATACTGCTCAGTCCCGACGATTTCAAATCGGAAACGGGAATGCATCTTGCCGATTTCCAAAGCGTTGTTTCCGTGTTGTTCTCATTTGACGGAGAAGTTTTAATCAATAACGTTTTATGGATATAAATTCACTTGTTCTTGGGGATAAAATCGAAACAAAGAAGCCGCACCCCTGCGGCGGAAAAATTTGGGAGCTTACGAGGAAGGGCGCGGATATGAAAATAAAATGTCTTACTTGCGGAAGAATCGTTATGCTCACCCCCGATGAATTAAAACAGCGGATACGGCGTGTTTTGGGAGGAGAGGAATGGCAGAATTCCTGACTGCGAAAAAACGCAAGAAGAAATCCGTTACGGTGGCAATTAGTGTGATACTGGGCCTTTTAACGGTTCTCGCTTTGATATTCTTGTTTTTCAATATCTGGCTGTATCAAAAACACTTTATCGTTACGGTACAGGGCGACTCCATGAATACGACTCTTTCAAGCGGAGACGTTTTGTATGCAACCCGCTCTGCAAAGAACGTATCCCGCGGCGACGTAGTGATTATCGACGCTACCGAACATCCGGTGTATCGGAATCCGGACGGTTCGGAGAAATTGCTCATCAAACGGTTGATTGCAATAGAGGGCGACTGCGTCAAATGTGAAGACGGCTATCTTTATCTCAAAAAAGCGGGCGAGGCAGAATACGGTAAATTAGACGAGGTCTACCTCACGCAGACAACGGACGATTTTGAGGAAGTCGTTGTGGGAGAAGGGGAAATCTTTTTCCTCGGTGATAACCGTGCCAACAGCACGGATGCCCGCAGATCGGGCTGTATGAAACAGGAAGATATTCTCGGGATTGTTCCCAAGTGGGCTGTCAAGAATAAGGGCGCCATTACGCGTTGGGAGAAATTCCGAAAATCTGTAGCGAATTTCTTTACGGTAGATACCGTGCACAGGACGGGAAATTGAACGGGCGTAGAATGATTCATGATTACTCTTTTGACTACAATTCTGAAATCGATTTTCTCCGGAATAAAATTTTGCTGTAAAGTCGTTTATCAAATACTCAAATGGCTGCGCATCCGTTTGCTCGCGCTCTATCTTGTCGTTTGCGGCATTTTGCAGCTTGCATTTCACGTGTTTGACGGCAAAACGTTTGTGTTCTGGATTGGCGTCGCCGTTTGCGGCTGTATTACGCTTATGGCCTGGGTGCTGTATGTCAGGCGGAAATTTGCAAAGAGCAAAGTAAAGCGTGATAGACCGCATACGGAGGAAGCCGCTAAGGAGCCGCAAGAGAGCGAGCCAGTAAAAGAAAAGAAGAAAGTCAAGGAACGCGTGAAATATTATAACGTAGCGGGAAGAGAGGGATACGTGTTCGCAGAGTATAACGACCGTTACGAACTGTATTTCGAGGACGACGGCGGGTTGACGCTTGTCAGAACGGATTATAAAAACGAGAATTAATTGGCAGGGAAATCTTATTCCCGCATCTATGATAAGGAGTATGTATGCAAAGAAGCGAAATAGAAACGCGTTACAAATGGAATACGAATGACGTTTTTGAAAACGACGAGGCGTGGGAAAAGGCGCTTGCAACGCTGGAAAACAAAATCGATTTCGAGAAATTCCGCGGTACGCTAAACTCTGCGGAGAACATTCTAGCGTATTACGAAGCAGAGGGGAAACTGGAAATCGAACTTCTCCGCGTGTATCTCTATGCGCATTTGCACCACGATGAGGACGTAGGAAATACCAAATACAATTCCTATCTTGCAAAGGTGATCAATCTCTTTACGAAGCTTGGCGCGGCAACTGCATTTGCAACGCCCGAAATTTCCGCACTTTCCGAAAAGGAAATTGTAGCTCTTTCCAAGAATCCTATCTTGAAAGATTACGACTATATGCTTGCCCGTCTTGCCGCGGAAAAGAAATATATCCTATCGGAGAAAGAGGAAAAAATTCTTGCGCAGACGGCAGAGCCCATGAGTGCTGCGTACGATGCGTTTGAAATGCTCGATAACGCCGAGCTTGACCTTCCCGAAATCGAGTTTGACGGCAAGAAGACGAAATTGACGCACGGGCTTTATTCGCTTATTTTAAGCGGCGCGGACTGTAAAAAGCGTGCGGAGGCATTTAAGCTCTATTATTCCGCATACCGCAAAATTATCGGCACGCTTTCAACCACTTATTACGGAAACGTAAAAAAAGATATTTTCTACAAGAACGTGCGCGGTTTCCGCTCCTGCCTTGATATGGCGCTCTTTGAAGAGGATGTAGACCGCAGCGTGTACGAAAACCTTGTAAAGTGCGTGAACGCCTCTGCGCCAATCATGCACCGCTATATGGCAGTTCGCAAAAAGACGCTCGGCTTAAAAGAGATGCACTGCTACGATTTACACGTTCCGCTTGTAAAAGATGCGGAATTGCGTCTTGAATTTGACGATGCGTTCGAGCTCATTCTCAAAGGACTTTCTCCGCTGGGAGAAGAGTATTTAGGCCTTTTGAAAAAAGGGAAAGAGGAACGCTGGATTGACGTATATGAAACGGAGGGCAAGCGCAACGGTGCGTATTCCGTCGGGGTTTACGGACAGCACCCGTTCGTTCTTCTCAACTATCAGAAAACCACGTTTGAAATTTTTGCAATCGCGCACGAAATGGGGCACGCACTTCATAGCTATTTCTCGAATAAGAATCAACCCTTTGCAAAAGCAGAATATAAAATCTTCGTTGCAGAGGTTGCAAGCACGGTAAACGAAGTGCTTCTTCTGAAGTATCTCTTAAAGACGAGTGAAGATAAGAATTTCAAGAAGTATCTTCTCAATTACTTTATGGATATGATTCGCACGACGCTTTTCCGTCAGACGCAGTTTGCCGAATTTGAGGAAAGGGCACACGCTATGGCGGAGTCGGGCGAACCGCTCAATAAAGACAATCTTTCCGCTCTGTATTACGAGCTCAACAAAAAGTATTACGGTGACGCGGTCACGCACGATCAGGATATCGAAATCGAATGGGCGCGTATTCCGCATTTCTACAATTCGTTCTACGTGTATAAATACGCCACAGGCATTACTTCTGCCGTATGTATTGCAAACCGTATTTTGAGCGAAGGGGAGAAAGCCGTGAAGGAATATTTCAAGTTCCTTTCGGGCGGGAGCAGTACGGACCCCGTGTCTCTTCTCAAAATTGCAGGCGCAGATCTTACAAAAAAGCAAACTTACGAGGTGGTTATGAAAGAATTTGAAGCCGCACTCAATGAGTTTGAGTCCATTTCATAAATTTACTTGAAGGAAGAATATTATGGCTGTCAATCAAATGCCGCACAATTTAGATGCCGAGGCGGCGCTTCTCGGCTGTATTCTCATTGACGAATCCATTCAGTCGGAGCTGTTGGAAACACTCAAAGAGGATGAGTTTTATCAGGAATCGCATCGTCTGATTCTTACGGCTATGCGTGAGGTCTACGGCGGGAGAAAACCCGTCGATCTCGTTACGCTGTCCGATCAGTTGGAACGTGACGGTACTTTGGAGCGTGCAGGCGGGATCCGTGCGGTTACGGAGCTTGCAGAGCTCACGCCCTCTGCTGCAAACTATAAGCAGTATTTTGAAATCGTTCGGCGTGACGCGGTAAACCGTGCACTCATCCGTGCCGCAAAAGACATCATTGAAAACAGCATGAAGGGGCTTGAAGAGCGGGAGGCAATCTCTTTTGCGGAAAAGCTTGTTTACGATATTGCCAAGCAAGAGGATACTTCCTCGCTTGCCGGGCTGGAAGACGGCTCCGTCATTCAACAGGTCATCGATAAATTCGAGGCAATTCAGTCCGATCCTAACGCTTGCAGAGGCTTGGAAACGGGCTTCAAGCATTTAGACCGCATTACGAACGGCTTGCAGAAGTCAGACCTAATCGTATTGGCGGCACGCCCCGGTATGGGTAAAACCTCGTTTGCTATGAATATCGTAGAAAACGCGTGTCTTAACAAGGGTAAAACGGCAGCGGTATTTTCGCTTGAAATGCCGCGCGTACAGCTTGTACAAAGACTTCTCTGCGCACACGCAGGGGTAAGTATGTCGGACGCGCTTTCTGGACGGCTCAAACAGAAGGACTGGAAGAACCTCATGCGCGCGAGCGACAAACTCCAAAAATCGAAAATTTATATCGACGATTCTTCCAAAATTACTACGCAGGAAATCATTTCCAAATGTCGTCGGCTTGCCGCACAGGCGGGAAAGTTAGACCTCATAATGATCGACTATATCCAGCTCATGGAAGGGGGCGGGAAGTACAATAGCAGCGAGAACCGTCAGCAGGAAATCGCTTCTATTACGCGAAACTTGAAGATTATGGCGAAAGAGCTTGACGTGCCCGTCATTGCGCTTTCCCAGCTCCGCCGTATCCAAACGCAGGAACCGCAGCTTTCGGATTTGCGTGAATCGGGTGCAATCGAGCAGGACGCGGATATCGTTATGTTTATTAACCGTAAAGATTATAAGGCAACCGCAGAGGAACAGGCTAACGGCGGCGTAGTAAAGGGCGCAACCGAGCTCATCATCGCCAAGCACAGAAACGGTGAGCAGGGCAGAATTCAGCTCCGCTTCATTGGCGAGAGAACCAAGTTCGTAGACGTAGAAGATCAGGGGCTTCCCGAAGAAGAACCGCACTATACACACGCAAAGAAAACTTTTGATAATCCGTCTGCAAAAGAAGTATTTCCGTCGTCAGACGATACGGGGATTCCCGAAGAATGAAAACGGAAATAACAGGCAGGGAGCGCGGCTGGTTAGAGCGCGCCAAAGAATACATATTGTCAGGCGAGGTTGTTGCATTCCACACTGAAACGGTTTACGGACTCGGCGCAAACGCGCTGAGCGACGAGGCGGTACAAAAGATTTTCGCACTCAAGGGCCGCCCTGCGGATAACCCGCTCATTGCCCACGTACATCAGGATTTTGATATATCAACATTGGTCGACGAAGTGCCGCCCTATGCGGAAAAACTGCGAGAGGCGTTCTTACCCGGGCCGCTTACAATGGTGTTTCCTTCTAAGGGAAAAGTGAGCCGTTTCGTTTCATGCGGACTCGACACGCTTGCAATCCGCGTACCGTCTTCGCCTACGGCGCAGGCGTTTTTGAAAGAGGTGAATTTGCCCATTGCCGCTCCGAGTGCTAACAGGAGCAAACACGTTTCCCCCGTGACGGCGAGGCACGTCTACGAGGAGTTCGCAGGTGACATACCGCTTATTATAGACGGCGGAGCATGCAGCGGCGGAATCGAGAGTACCGTGCTTGACTGTACGGGCGAAATGCCGCTTATCTTACGCGCAGGGCTCGTTACGCAGGAGATGATCGCAAAGGTCGTCGGCGCGTGCGGGATATACGAAAGAAAAGAGGGTGAAAAGCCCAAGAGCCCCGGAATGGCGTATAAGCACTATGCGCCTGTTTGCAAAACGGCATACTTCAAGGTAGGGGAGCTCGAGCAGGCGAAGGCGCTCTATATTCAGGAAGAAAGCGCAGGCGGAACGGCATACTTTCTTGCAGAGAGTAATGTAGTCAAACTGCTTGCCGATTATAAAACGCTTGATTTGGGCGGCACGGGCGAGCAGATGGCACAAAGGCTGTATGCACAGCTTCGCAAAGGCGAAAAGCTCGCTACGCTCCTAATCGGAATTGAGCCGACGGCGCAGGGCGGTGTGATGGATGGCGTTCTCAACCGCATGACGCGCGCGTTCGGGAGGAATACAAATGAAACATAAAAAAATCTTATTTGTATGCACGGGCAACACTTGCCGTTCTCCCATGGCGGAGGCAGTGCTCAAGGCGGAGCTAAAAAAACGCAATATCAAGTGGTATACCGTACAGTCGGCGGGACTGAATGCAGTAGAGGGCGCACCCGTTTCGGAAGGGGCTGCTCTTGTTCTGAAAGAAGCGAAGATTCCTTTCTCGCCCAAATTCAAGTCAAGAAAGCTTACCGAGAAGATGGTACACGGAGCCTACGCCGTCGTTTGCATGACGCACGCGCAGCAAATGGAAATTAAATGGTATCGGAACGTTACAAGTTTTTACGAGCTTTGCGGACGGGAAATTCCCGATCCTTACGGTGGAAATGCAGACGTTTACCGCGCCACGCTTCGCATGATACAGGCGAATATGGATTCGATTATCCGCGGATTGGATATCCGCGAGCAGGGGGAATAAAATGAAAATAGCTATTTGTTGTGACCACGGCGGATTTGTACTTAAAAATGCGGTGAAGAAGTATCTGGAAGATAACGGAAATCAGGTTATCGATTTCGGCACAACGAACGAGAATTCGTGCGACTATCCCGATTTTGCGCTTCTTGCCGCCGAGGCACTTGCAAGCGGAGAATGTGAACGCGGTATCTTCGTTTGTACCACGGGAGTCGGTATCAGTATTGCCGCCAATAAAGTGCCGGGTGTCCGCTGTGCGCTTTGCGCAGAACCGCTTTCAGCAAAGATGACGCGCTTGCATAATAATGCAAATGCGCTTGCGCTCGGCGGTGGATTCACAGGCACCAATCTGGCGTTGGAAATTGTAAAAACCTTCCTTGAAACTCCTTTTTCAGCGGAAGAGAAGCATCAACGCAGAATCGATAAAATTACGGCAATTGAACGTAAATACAGTAAATAAAAAACCATTTGGAGGGAGAGATGACAAAGGCTCTCAAAGACAAAATTATAGAATCGCTTACGTCGATCCTGCCCATTGCACTTATCGTGTTTGTGCTATGTATCACGTTTGCGCCTCTCGATACGGGCACCTTCGTTCTATTTACGCTCGGGGTATTTTTGCTCATCGTCGGCATGGGCTGCTTCACGCTCGGTGCCGATATGTCCATGCTTGTAATCGGCGAAAAAATCGGTACGGCAATGACGCGTTCGCGTAAAATCTGGTTAATTGCCTTGCTCTCGTTTATTATCGGTATTATCGTCACCGTTGCCGAGCCCGATTTGCAGATTCTTGCTCAGCAGGTAACGACGGTTGCGGAGAAAACGGTTCTCGGAAACTATCTGCTTATTCTAACGGTTGCGGTGGGCGTTGGTATTTTCTTGATGCTCGCCATGCTGCGTATTGTGTTTAGAATACGCTTGTCTTATATACTTATGTTCTTTTACGTCGCGGCGTTTGTCGTCTGCATGACGTGCGTTGATAAAGGCTTCTGGGCAGTTGCATTTGACTCGGGCGGCGTTACCACAGGGCCTATGACCGTTCCGTTTATCATGTCGCTCGGCGTCGGTGTTGCCTCTATCCGAAGCGATAAAAAGGGACAGGACGACTCCTTCGGTCTTGTCGCGCTTTCGAGCGTCGGGCCTATTATTGCTGTGTTGGTTCTCGGTATTATCTTCAAAATCGAAAACCTCGATTATCCCATAGATGAAATTGAACACCTTATCGATACGCGTGACGTCGGGTGGGCTTATCTTCACGGTTTTGGCGATTACACGAAGGAAGTTGCAATCGCAATCAGTCCCATTATTGCCTTTTTCATCTTCTTCCAAATTGTAACGCGTTCCTTCCATAAGAAACAGCTTTTGCGTATTTTGTTCGGCTTTATTTATACCTTCGTCGGACTCGTCATGTTCCTTACGGGCGCAAACGTGGGTTTCATGCCCGTCGGTAGAGAAATCGGCAGAGAGCTTGCGTCTTTCTGGAGCGGGGGACTTCTCATTCCCATCGGCATGCTTATCGGTTACTTTGTCGTTGCGGCGGAGCCTGCCGTGCACGTTCTTAACAAGCAGGTTGAACGAATGTCGGCGGGTGCCATCAGTGCATCGACAATGAAAAGGGGCCTTTGCGCCGGCGTATGCGTTGCTATCGGGTTCGCAATGCTCCGTATCGTTGTTCCGCAAATTAATATAATGTATATCCTCGGCCCGGGTTATCTCATTGCTTTGGTTCTTACGTTCTTTACGCCGCCGCTTTTTACGGGTATCGCGTTTGACTCGGGCGGCGTGGCAAGCGGTGCAATGGTTTCTTCGTTCGTGCTTCCCATGGCGATTGGCGCGTGCAACGAGCTGTGGGGTGCGGAAATGATTATGACGCAGGCATTCGGCTGCGTTGCTATGGTTGCTTTGGCGCCGCTTATTTCCATTCAAATACTCGGTATCGTCTATAAACGTAAGACGAATAAAATCAAACGGAATTTCCTCACGGTAGAGGATAGAATTTTGGAATACACGGTGGATTGAGATGGCAAAAAATAAAAATAGACCGCAGAAAGTAAAAGAAAAGACTGCGGCAATTCGGAACAAAATCAAAGATGCGGAGAAGAAAGTTGCGGCTAAGGCAAGCGCAAAGATCGAAAAGCCTTTGAACCGTTCCAAGCTTTTGGTAAGTATTGTCAATCAAAAAGACGACCTCAAGCTCAAAGAGGTACTCGACGAAATCTCCGTTTCGCTTAGTTTTACGTTTGCGGGGAAAGGAACCGCGCGTTCTACCGTGCTCGATTATCTCGGCATTGGTGAAACGGAAAAGGTAATCGTCGTATCTGTAATTCCCGAGAGTGACGAGGATAAAATTATTCGTAAGATTCGGCAAGAGATGGCATTGTATCTCGTCGGAAGAGGAATTTCCTTTACCATTCCGCTTTCGGGTATTTCCGAGATTGTGGCAAAAGGGATTGCGGCTGCAGCGAGCAACAAAAATATGGATAGGAGCAAAATTATGAAGAGCGAAGATAGAAAATACGATTTGATTGTGGTTTCGGTAGAGGCGAATCACGTTGATGAGGCGATTGAAGCGGCGCGCGAAGCAGGCGCGGCGGGTGGTACGGTAATTCGTGCAAGAAACCTCAATAATGCGAAAGCGGAACAGTTCGTTGGTATTTCGCTCCTCGAAGAGCGCGAAATATTAATTATTCTTACCAAGAAAGAGGGCAAGCTCGCAATCATGCAGGCGCTTTCCGAGAAGGTCGGTCTGAAAACGGAAGCGGGCGGTGTTATTTTCTCTCTCCCTGTCGATCGGACTGCGGGTATTTCCGCCGCGGATGAAGAGGAGATAGAAAAGAAAGAAGAGCAGGAAGAGAAAGAGCAGCCTCAAGAAACCGCTGTAGAGCCAAAAGAAGTTGATGCGGAGAAGCATGAATAAACGAATTATTGCAATCGGCGGGGGCGAGCTGAAAACGCATGAAACGCTCGCGATCGATGAGTATATCGCGCGTGAAGCAAAGAAAGCAGCGGGCGCGCGTCGCGCGTGCGGGCTGTTCATTCCCACGGCAAGCCACGATTGCATGCCATACTATAATACTTTTCATAAGGTCTATACGGGCTTATTCGATATTAAAACGGACGTTGCTTTGATATGCAACCGCGATATCGATATGGGGAAAATGCGCGCTAAGTTTGAAAAGGCGGATTTTATCTACGTCGGTGGCGGTGACACGGTGTATATGATAAAGGCTTGGAGTGAGAGCGGTTTGCTGACTCTTATTAAAGAGGCTTATGAGCGCGGTGTCATTTTATGCGGTCTTTCTGCGGGAGCAATTTGTTGGTTTGAAGAAATGTATTCCGATTCCGTAATAGAGGGTGAGTACGCTATGCACTCGGGGCTTGGATGGCTCGAGGGAAAAATTTCTCCGCACTATAACGATAGAACGCTTGACTTCGATAAAATCGTATTGTATAATAAATATCGCGCTTGGGGCTTAGAGAATAACGCCGCTCTTGAAATTGTAAACGGGCAACCGATAAAGAGTATTTCAGCGGGCGGGAAGGTGGTTATCCTTGACGGTACGTCGGGCGAAAAAGTCGTAAAAACGGAATTTATTTCGTAATGCGGAGATTAGGCTTCCGCCTCGGAATCCTCGCCGAGTAAAAATAAGAGGCTATGCGGATGTGGCGAAACTGGCAGACGCGCAGGTTTCAGGTTCCTGTGGGAGACCATGCAGGTTCAAGTCCTGTCATCCGCACCAAATAAAAAACAGAGCTTTTGGCTCTGTTTTTTATTTGGTGCGTCACACCCCGCCGAAGGTGGCATGAGGCGAATGCCGAAATAGCGCGAAGTATCGCACCCAAAATCATAATTTCTGCTGAGGCGGGGGATTGATTGGAAAATCAATCCCCCGCCTTTTTGCCGTTTTGGGTGGAAAAAGAGGGTAGAAATTCCAATAAATACCATATAAACCAAAGAAAAAATAAAAAAAAGTCCAAAAAAGTGTACTTTTTTGGACTTTTTGAAAAAGCAGATTTTTGACCGAAAAAACGGTGAAAATGCCCGAATTTTTCGATTTTGTTACAGAATTACTATACTATTCTATGCGAAAAATGTCAATAGTTTTACTCCAAAAAAGTACACTTTAATGGAC
>JAIDCJ010000005.1 GCA_029055875.1 Clostridia bacterium | reverse complement strand
AAGAATAGGGTATTTATCGGCATAATACTTGCGGTATGCGTAGCCGCACTTATATGCTGTTCTATTTTGTTGCCGTTTGCGGGCAAAAAGAAAATGAGTGAAGCCGCGTCTGGAATCGGCTCTCTTACGTTCGACGATTACGATACGCGCACGGACGGCAATATTTTTAACGGTGACGAACTTAAAAAACTCTTCGGTGCAATGACTGGTTCTACGAATGAAGATAAGACCGCCACCCTCAAAGAAGCAACAGACGCCGTTCAAAACTCTTCAAGTTCCGTTACGGGTAATCCGAATTATGGCGGCACGTTAACAGAGCCTAACTCGATGAACTACGCTCAACTCAAATCTAATGCGGGGGAAACCATTACGGTGCAATTCGGTGGTTTTACTTGGAACGTGGTTTACGCCACTATTGCGGGCGGCGATTTGGTTGCAACCCTTTGGCAGAGCGGAGCAACGGGAAGCTCTCAATGGAATGGATATGCCGTGGTGGACACGAGCAACCCATATCCTTCTTGTATGTATTCTACAAGTAAAATCCGCATGGTAGCACTTAACGGTGGTACAACTTCTGGCTCTACGCAATATGCAACGAGTACGACGCAATTAGGCGGCACGGTTACAGAGACACAGCGCAAAAACAATCAATATGCGGCTTTCACTCTAGATAAAAATACCATAGGGCAAAAGAGCCTTGTTGACTATTTAGTCACGCCTGGTCAAGTTGGTTATCAAGCGGATGAGAACTGGGCTTGGAGTTATCTTCCCGCGAATTTTTATATGTGTCCTAACGATGCTTTGGGAACGCCTAGCCTGGGAAGTTGGTGCCCGGGTGGCAGCGGCGTCTATGACATGTCTCCTATACCGCAGAAAACCAACTACTACAATTGGGCAAGCGACTATGTTTGGTTACCTTCCTTAACGGAGACAGGCTATGTTGCTGGGGCTTCCTTGTGGGGCATTCCACAGGGGGATTCGGTGGCGTCATGCACTGTTTGGACGCGCACTGGCAGCTATGGAGACACAATCAATGGATATTATTTGGACGCGGGTTGTCAAAACTACACTAATTTAACCTCCGTTTTAGATGTTCGTCCTGCGCTTCATTTGAATTTAACCAAAGCTATGGAGAATGCGGGGGAGAGTGTAAAAAAACCCGCGGACGTTAAGGTTACCTATAACGGTTTGGATCAGACGGTAGCAACGCTTGCCAAAGATACATCAATCCCCGAAGATAAAAAACCCGCTTGGTATGATGCGGATTTCTACGGCGATACGAAAAACGTTAGCATTACATACGTTGATTCCAAGAATGCAACGGTTACGCCTAAGGAAGCAGGCACCTACACGGCTACGGTAGAGCTGAAATCTACGAAATATAGGTGGTCGGATACCACGACGGATAGCGCGTCCTTCACAGGCGATAGAACGCGTACGTTTACGTTTACCATTGAGCAGAAAGAAATTGAATACAAAATCGTATTGAGCCAAAAGCCGAACGCGACGGACGCGGCGAAAACGCTTACACTCCAAGACGGAAAGTATAAAACCACGTATAACGGGCAAGCGGTAACGGCGGAAATTGTGTACGCATGGGATTTTGACGGTGCAACCGTTACAAAGCCCGACACCTGGGATACGGATAAGCCGACGATAGAGCTATTCTACAAGAGCACGGATAGCTACGGCTACGGCAATTCCACCGCCTCGCCGGACGAGAGCAAGAATTCCAAAGGGGATGCGCTCGGGCTCGGCAGGAAGAACGGCACGGACCTTGCGGGTTCATATCGCGTGAGCATGGCAATTACTTCGGCAAGCAGTAATTACAAGCTGGTTCCCATAGAGGGTACGGATAACTACGTGGATTATCAGATTGCGCCGCAGGAGCTCACCGCGCCCAAGGCACCCGACTCAGTAAAGTACGACGGCACGGAAAAATCGTTGAGCGTAAGCCTTACGTACGCAAGCACGATTAGCGTGAAAATCGGGAAGTTGGACGGAACAACGTTCTCCGAATCAGTTCCCACGGGGTTGACAGCAGATACCGCAAATTCTACCGACACGGCAAAGGTATACAAGGCAACGAATGCGGGCAAGTATGTGCTTGCGTTCCAGCTTCCGCTGGACAGTCCGGATAAAACGTCCGCACGCAACTACAAGTGGAAGGATTCCAACAAAGCCGAAGTGACAATCACGCTTGAAATCACGCAGGTAGAGCTTCGGGTGGATTGGAAGTTCCTCGAAGATAAAGAGGGAGCAACGCTTTCCAACCTCGGCGATAAAAAGGCGAACGTAAAGGGCGAAATCAGCACGGAGTACAAAACAGGCTATACGCCTATTTCCGTAGACGGCACGCAGGATGACGTAAAACTGCAATATTGGTATCAGTACGTCAAGGACGCGGATGGCAAGAAGGTAACCTCTGACAAAGTACTGGTAGCGGAAACGGAGAAATTCCTTATCGAGAACCTCAAATACAGCGGCGCGCATACGGCGGGTACGTATCTCGTGGGCGTGCAGCTCCTCTCGGGCGAAAGCTACAAAGTGAACGACAATTATACGTTCGATTCGGAGAACACTTCGTATTACACCAAAGAAATTAAGATTACTGCGGGTGATGCAGACCTTGGCAGTATGACGGTGCAATACACGCACAACGGCGCGGAATATAACTACGACAAGGATACCACGGAGTTCGTTTATAAAACGGATTCGGACGGCAAGGTACTCGGTTACACGTTCGGCTTGGATTTCAGCTCTTTGGACTATATGGAAGCGGACACTTCAAAGTTCACGAAGGGCATTAAGTATGAGAAGAAGGATAGCAGCGGCAACTGGGTGCAGGTCAGCGCCGTTGAGGGCGCGGGCGAATACCGCGTGGTCTTCGCAGTCAAGGTGAAGGACGCGGAAAAGAACGAGCATAACCTGCCTGCGAATTCCGATTTCAAGAGCGATATTTTCAGCGATTACGTACGCGACAGCTTGGACGCGAGCAAGGCGCAGCTGACTTTCAACTTTACGGTCGATAGAGCAGAAGTCGATTTAAGCGGCATGAAGTACGAATACAAGGGCTCGGACGGCACGTGGAAGGAATACGACGCAAAGAATCCGCCCGAATACACAGGGCTTGGTTTCAGTGTGCGTGCGAAATCGCCGTACCCTGCGGGCATTACGGATGCTACATTCGTGCTGGATCCCGATTCGAGTTCAAATACGAACAAGGGCCCTGGTGAAATCGTACATAACGTTACGTTCACTCTGGACGAGAATCATAAGTACACGGACGAGAGCAAGAAAGAGTACACGACGGACTTTGTGAAGTCGGTATCTATCAGTATCTCGCCTAAGGGCATTGAAGGAACTTGGAAAACGGCAACGCTGACGGACAAAGACGGCAAGCCCATTGACGACAGCTTTATCACGGGTATGACAGGTGTGCCGTATCAGATCGTCGTGCTGGACGTTGCCGACGAGTACAAGGACTATATCGTATACGAGTACGTTTACACGGAAAGCGGCGTTGAAACCGTATTCGACGATATTATGTCGTTAATCAATTTCACGAAGGCAAGCTCGCAGAACCCGAAGAACGTGACTGCCCGCGCGAAAATTGCGCCCGACGCGCCGAAGGTTGGGACAGTAAATCTTTACGGCTTGAAGGACGCCTCGGGAGCGGCGGTAGACCATTTGGATAAAAACTTCATGCTCGGCTCTACGCTCGATCTCGCAGAGGTGGAAGTGTTGCAGTCCAGTATCGTATACGGCGAAAGTATTTCGTACAACGATATTTATTCTGTGAAGACGGCGAACGGCAGTAATTTCCCCACGAGTATGTATACGGCGAAGCTGCTGAATAGCGAGAAGGAAGAGCTGGGTGAAATCAGCGAGATAGATTTCTCGGCTTTGGATGCGGGCGAATATATCATCACGCTTACGCTTACGGAATCCGCAAGCGAGGACTATATCTTAACGCGTGACTCCTTCGCATTTACCGTGAAACCGAAAGAGATTTCTGCGCCTGTGATTGCGGGAACGGTTAGCTTCACGGGTTCGGATATCGATATTTCGGGTTATTTCGACGGCGATTTTGCGAAATACGTTTCGGACGGAATCGTGGAGATTGCGGGCGGTACGGTAAACCGCAACGCGGGTGATTATAAGGCGTATCTGAAAATCGTTAATAGCAACTATGCGTGGAAAGAAGAAGAGGGCGTTGTTGTAAACGACGCGGAGCTTGTGTTGCCTTGGACAATCAACCGCGCGGTACTCACGACGGACAGCTGGAATTTGAAAGGCAAGAACGGCGCGGTGTTGAACGCGCTTGCGAACTGGCAGAGCAAAATCAACGCGGGCGAAGTCAACGTCGGTTTGGATTACAGATATTACGATAACGATAGACTTCAGTTGCAGGACGTTGAGTTCAAGGGCGGAAGCACGTACTTTGTAGACGCCGTGCTTACGGGCGAGGACGCGAACAACTTTGAGTTTGCAGACGGACTGGGCGAAGACAAGAGCATTACGCCCATGGTGGAATACAAAGTACCTAAGAGCGGTGCGGCGGTATTCTTCGGAAGCATCGGAGAATTCTTTGAAAACTACTGGCAGCCGTTTGTAAGCGGCGTATGTATCGT
>JAIDCJ010000004.1 GCA_029055875.1 Clostridia bacterium | reverse complement strand
AGAATAGGGTATTTATCGGCATAATACTTGCGGTATGCGTAGCCGCACTTATATGCTGTTCTATTTTGTTGCCGTTGGCAGGAAAGAAGAAAATGAGTGAAGCCTATACGGGCACGAATTTGGGCTCTCTTACGTTCAACGATTACGATACGCGTACAGACGGCAACGTGTTCAACGGCGATATACTTAAAAAACTCTTCGGTGCAATGACGGGCTCTACGAATGAAGATAAGACCGCCACGCTCAAAGAGGCAACAGACGCCGTGAATGCTTCTTCAAGCACGGTGACATCCCGCGCAAACAACAGTACGAGTTATCCGCTCACGCAAGCGCAATCCATGAATTATTCCCAACTCAAAGGCAAAGCAGGGTATACGATTGCCGTAGAATTCGGCGGTTTTACTTGGAATGTGGTTTACGCCACTATTGCGGGCGGCGATTTGATTGTAACCCTTTGGCAGAGCGAGGCTTCGGGGAGCTATCAGTGGAATACATACTCCTCGCTTGATACCAACAACAACTACCCTTCAAATATGTACTCCACGAGCTATATTCGCGCCGCGGCACTCAACGGCGGGGCACCCTCGGGCGCAGTTTCCTACGCTACGAGTAATACTGTGCTCAACGGTTTGGTTACCGAGGCGCAGCGCAAGAGCAATCAATATGCGGCTTTCACGCTGGATAACAGCACGATAGGGCAAAAGAGCCTTACCTCTTACTTAGTAAAACCCAACCAAGTTGCCTATCAGGAACAGGAAAACTATGTTTGGGCTTTTAACGGTAATGGCGCAAGCGTAGCCTATTTGTGCCCCAACGAGGCGTGGGGATCTCCCGATACTACCTTAAAACACAACGGCAGCAACGCCGCAAGTAAAACGGGCGGTTGGTATTCCGGTGGTACAAATCAGTCCAACATGACGCCTGTGCCCTTAAAATCGAATTATAACGATTGGGCGAACGATACCCTGTGGCTGCCTTCCTGGACGGAAACAGGTTGGTATGATAGTGCCGCAAGCTGCTGTCAATCTCTTTGGGGAATTCCCAACGGAGACGCCATTCTCAGTTCCTCGGGGAACACTTGGTTCCGTTCCGGCTCCTACAATGTTGCGGCCACTAGCCATGGTCTTGCGCCCAGCGGCGGCCAATGGTATGGTACGCCTACTACGTCCGCGTGTGTGCGTCCCGCGCTTCACTTGAATTTAACCAAAGCTATGGAGAATGCGGGGGAGAGTATCAAAAAACCCGCGGATGTTAAGGTTACTTATAACGGTTTGGATCAGACAGTATCAGACATTCCCGAGGCGGATAGACCCGCTTGGTACGATGCGAATTTCTACGGCGATACGGATAAGGTAAGCATTACGTATGTTGATTCCAAGAACGCAACGGTTACGCCTAAGGAAGCAGGCACCTACACGGCTACGGTAGAGCTGAAATCTACAAAATATAGGTGGTCGGATACCACGACGGATAGTGCGTCCTTCACAGGCAACAGAACGCGTACGTTTACGTTTACAATTAACCCTATAAAACTCACCGTACCTAAAATAACAAATTCACCGCAAACGTACGACCCTGTTAACGGCAGCCATTTTACCGTTGATACAAACTTTGATGCTTCAACTATGACCGGCGTGGGTGTAACGACAGGTATCAGTTGGAATTCGGCAAGTACACGGTTTGACGCAACCAATGCGGGTACTTATAGCGTAAAATTCCAATTATTAGATACGAAAAACTACGTATGGGATGTTGGAACTAACGGTACGAACGCAGACCAAACCGCAACTGTAAAGGTAGACCCTAAAAAGCTTACTGTACCCACGATAACGGCACCGCAGGAGTACACGGGCAGTGCGTTGCAGTTTGTGCTTGCGGACTTCAATGCAGGGCAGTATATAAAAGTAAATAGCGCAAGTGCCGCGAACGGCAATACGGTAACGGGTGCAGGCGGCGCAACGATTGTAGATACCACGGACACCTTTGAAGCTGTTAAAGTGGATAAATATACTGTTTCTTTAAGCCTGCGCGATACAACAAACTATGCGTGGTCGGACGGTACGAACACCGCTAAAAACGTTGAGTTTGAAATCACGCAGAAGGAGCTTTTATCGGCTCCGCCTGTAAGCTCGGAAGTAAACGGTACGGGCGGCGCGGAGTGGAACTTTGGCGACGGCACCGTAACAATAACGATTACGGACGACAGAGCCACAGGCGAAAATATCAATCTGCTTTGTTATTACGATATCGCGGGCGGTACCAGTAAATCAAATACGCTTACTTCAACAACTACGGGCAACGTAACCACAATCACCATGCCCGCAAGTATTGCCGTAGGGAAATATACCTTAACGGTAGAGCTCAACGGCAACACAGGTGATAACGCAAATTATAAAATCACGAAAAACAACACGTTAGATTTTGAAATTACTTCGGGCAAGATAGACCCCAGTAAATATGACTGGACTTATACCAAGGACGGCGCGGCAGGCGGTACGAGCGCGAACGACGGCTCGCTGAAGGTACCGTTTGAACTGAAAGCGGGAAGCACGGTAGACGGCGTAAAATACGAGCTGTCCATTCAGATCCCCACGGCCGATGCAAGCGCAGTAGTAGTGGATACTTCCAAATACGTAAACGGCTATCAAGTTCGTAGCGGCGATAAAGTGAATACTTATAAAACAATCGTTGCGCTGAAATCCATAGATACGGACTTCCAGTTTGAAGTAAACGGCAATATGCAGTCTACCTGCGAAGTGGAATTTAACTGGGAAATTGAAAAGGGAACGTTTGATTTAAGCAACGTAAAGTGGGAGTATACTACGGACAACGGCAAGAGCTGGACGGAGTATGATTCTTCCAATCCCCCGCAGTATAACGACGGCAACTACGTGACCGTGCGCGTAAAGGCAACTACTTTGCCCAACGGTTTAACCCTTGATTCTATGTACGACGGCGACGGCGAGCGTACGGTTGGCAATTATACTGCAACCATAGCGGCTTCCGATTTGGTGTACAATACGGATAACTTCAACGC
>JAIDCJ010000003.1 GCA_029055875.1 Clostridia bacterium | reverse complement strand
ACGATACATACGCCGCTTACAAACGGCTGCCAGTAGTTTTCAAAGAATTCTCCGATGCTTCCGAAGAATACCGCCGCGCCGCTCTTAGGCACTTTGTATTCCACCATGGGCGTAATGCTCTTATCTTCACCCAGTCCGTCTGCAAACTCAAAGTTGCCCGCATCCTCGCCTGTAAGAACTGCGTCCACGAAGTACGTGCTTCCGCCCTTGAACTCAACGTCCTGCAACTGAAGTCTATCGTTATCGTAGTATCTGTAATCCAGTCCGACGCTCACTTCGCCCGCGTTGATTTTGCTCTGCCAGTTCGCGAGCGCATTCAACACCGCGCCGTTTTTGCCCTTCAGATTCCAGCTGTCCGTCGTGAGTACCGCGCGGTTTATCGCCCAAGGAAGTACAAGCTCCGCGTCGTTTACAACAACGCCCTCTTCTTCTTTCCAAGCGTAGTTGCTATTAACGATTTTCAGATACGCCTTGTAATCACCCGCGTTGCGGTTTACCGTACCGCCCGCAATCTCCACGATTCCGTCCGAAAGGTATTTCGCAAAATCGCTATCAAAGTAGCCCGATACGTCGATATCCGAACCTGTGAAGCTAACCGTTCCCGCAATCACAGGCGCAGAAATTTCTTTCGGCAAAATCTTGTACTCCGACGTCGCACCCGAAAGGTAATATCCGTTCTTCTCGCCGAGCTCGGTCAAAGCAACCTTAATGATATAATCTCCCGCGTCGGTTAAAACGTCCCTGTAATTTGCGGGATCGTTCAAATCGTCTGCGGCAAGCTCTTTCAACACCTCGCCGTCCTTATCGCACAGCTTCACCGTATAGAACGCGCTGTTCACGGACGAGCCGTCTTTCAGCGTTGCCGTAACGCCGAGGTTCACGTCGCCGTAGGTAGACCCGCTTCCCGTGACAACAACCGTCACCTTTTCAAGTCCGTCGCCCGCGTTAAACGTGGTGTAATCCTTCACGCCCTCGATACCGTCTGCAAACTCGTAGTTCGCGGTATCAGTAATCTTCACGCGCACCGTTACGGGGATCACCGTATCCGTGTCCGCATACGTGTAGAGAAGCGTGAGCGCATCCGCGCCTGCCATATCCACAACGTGTTGTGTCGTTCCGTGCTCGTCTACGTAATCGAACGTGTACAAATATTCGATTGCGTCCTTGAACTCGTCGTGACAGTCGATAACCTTCACGCCCTGATCGTCACCGTTCGTATCGGGCAACACGCCCGTAACCCAGTTCGTGATTTTAATTTGCTTCTTCGTGATTTTCCATGCGAACACCACGTCGTTTTCGGGGCGCGCGTAGTTCGCGTTGGAAAGCGTGGTATTGAACGCAAGCGTCGTTCCGTGGTCGCCGAGCGTTTTCGGCATCGGGCTTTCCTGCTCAATTTCAAAGTCCGCCGCGCTGAGACCCTCGGGCAGTTTAGAAGTATCTACCCGCGTTTCCACGCTGAACCCCGATTTGAACGCAGGCATATTGTCCGCGCCGTCCTTCTTGAAATCGTTCCAAGAAGTATCGCCCACGTACCGCCATTGCCATACGAGTTTGTCTAAATCGAGCTCCGCTTGCGCAATGCTCCATTTAACTTCCGCCTCGGCGGTTTTCGAGCCGTCCGTAGTGCCGTCGTCGAACCTGTATTTGTCGGCGTAATCGCTCTTGATTTTCAGAGCAACCTTGGTGGTGTAATCCCCCGCGTTGCTCTTCTTGTTGTCCTGATACCCCAGCGTAAACCGCGATTGGTCTATTTCCAAATACTCGGGCAGCTTCACGCTGAAAATATACGTTACCGCACTGCCGCCCACAACCTTATAGGTCAGCTCGGTTTTGTCCGTGAAGTCCGTGTCTGCGCCGCTCTCCCCTTCCTTATACTGCCAAGGGATAGAATCGGGGTCTACGAGCCCCGCGCCCACCGTCATGTTCTGCGTGAACGCGTCGCCGTCTATCTCGTAATTCAAGTTCACGTTCGCGTCTTTGCTGTCGTCCGCAAGCTCGATTTTGAGAACGTAGATTCCCATGCCGCCTTTAAGGGTTTCGATATCGAACGCAATATCGTCTAACTTCACCCCTGTCTGCGCCGCGGCGGGTGATTCCGTGCCCTTGTAATAGGACACGTTATAGGTAACCCCGTCCGTACCCTGTACGCCCGTGATTGCGCTTGCCGTAACTGTGCCCTTCGTGCCGTCTGCCCAGCTCCAGCTGTTGTTTGCATCCGCGGGCGGTACGAGCGTAAGCCCCGAAAGCTTTGCCTTACTAATGGTGAACGTTGCCGTTTTATCTTTACCGTTCAGGCTCGAATCCCACGCGTAGTTGGTTGCGCTTGTTTGAAGCTCGAAGGTAACGACGTACTTTGCCGCCGTTTTCGCGGTTATCTTATGAATCGTAGACGAGGTATCCACCGTTACGCTGTATGCGCCGTCCGACCAGGTATCCCCGCTCTGCGTAAGCGTTGTGTCGTCCGCCGTAATGGAAGCGATTTTCAAAACCGAGGTATCAAAATTCGTGAGCGTGAAGTCCTGATCTGCGGCGTTATACGAAGTTGTTGCAGGCGCAATGGTAGGCAAGGTCACCGATTTCGCCGTAATAGAGAACGTAAACGCATTTGAATTGGTCGTTGACTTTAATACGTAGTTGCTTGTGCCCGCGTTTTTATCCGTAAGCGTTGCGGTGTAGCTGCCCTTCTCCGTGGGGAAGGTCGTGCTCTCCGCATAGACCGTAGGACTGTTGCCCTTGTATTTAATTTCAATGTCGGGCGCGAGCGTGCCTGTATCTGAAATATCCCCTGTTTTATAGTCCGCCTTTACGCTGTATCCGCTCGTGCTTCCGTATGTGACCGAGCTTCCGCTCTGCGCGGTGCTTCCCGAATACAGTTTCAGCGTGTAATCGATTTCCTTTTGCTTGACGGTAATCGTACACTTCTTTTCCGTTGCCCCGCCTGCGAATTTATACGGCGAATCATTCGTAACCGTAAAGGTTACTTCGTACGTTCCTGCGTTATGCACAGCCGAGGGAACAGCACCTGCGGTTCCACCCGTGGTTTTGTATGTGTAGGAAGAAGTAACGAAGTCCGAAAAATCGTACCAGTCTGCGTCGAGCTTCTTCCACGTGTCCGCAGTCCAGTCTGAAACGTTGTAATCGTATACGATATCCTTTGTCTGACTGCCGTCTACATACTTCGTAACGTTCTGCGGCGTATTGAGATACGTTGCGTTTTCAACCGCCGTTAAATTCAAATGCAGTGCGGGGCGGATAGCTATAGCCGTAGTGGGTGAAGAATAGTATCTGTCGCCGCCGGGCGTGAGACCATAGCACAAATTTGCACCACTGTGATCGCCGGAACGTAACCAGCTATTTACTGAGGAATTGAGAATCACGTCACCACGCGGAATACCCCAAAGAGATGCATTCATCTCAGAACCCGTTTCCGTCATAGAAGGAAGCCACAGGGTATCGTTCGCCCAGTCGCCATAGTTCGACTTTTGAGGTATGAGGCTCATATTGGAATGTATGCTGTCGGCCTTTGACCACCAGATACCAGTATCAGGCTGACCATAAGCCTCGTTGGGAAGCAGGAGGCTCCCGCTATTAGACAATGCCCAGCTTTCTTTTTCTTGATAAGCAATTTGATTGGGTTTTGCCAAATAGTCTACAAGGCTCTTTTGCCCGATTACAGAGGAACCCAACGTGAATGCCGCATATTGGTTGCTGATGCGGTCCCCCTCGGAAACCGTGCCGCCGAGTGCAGAGGTACTCGTTGCATATTGCGTAGAGCCCGAAGTACCCCCGCCGTTGAGAGCTTCCATGCGGATTTTGCTCGTGGAGTACATGCTGGAGGGATAATCGTTGTTGGTATCATACGAGCCATAAGTGTTCCACTGAGAAGCCCCCGAAGCTTCGCTCTGCCAAAGAGTTGCAACCAAATCTCCGCCAGAAACGGTTGCGTAAACCACGTTCCAAGTAAAGCCGCCAAGCTCTACGGTAATTATGCCGCCCGCATTTACTTTAAGTTGAGCGTAATTCATGGAATTTGCAAAGGACCATGCCGAATCCGTGCTACCATTTACAGCATTATAAGCGGTTTGATAAGTTGCAGAAGAATTGCCCGTGAGTGCTTGATAGAGCTTAGAGAGAATCACGCCGTTAAACACCGCTCCGTCTGTACGCGTATCGTAATCTGAAAAAGTAAGCGAGCCAATGGAAGTACCCGCGGCGGCGTCCGCCGTATTCATTTTCTTTTTGCCCGCAAACGGCAACAAAATAGAACAGCATATAAGCGCGGCTACGCATACCGCAAGTATTATGCCGATAAATACCCTATTCTTAATTAACCGTTTCATTTTATTTTCCTCCATCGGTTAGTCCATTTTGGTTAGTCCATTAAAGTACACTTTTTTGGAGTAAAACTATTGACATTTTTCGCATAGAATAGTATAGTAATTCTGTAACAAA
>JAIDCJ010000025.1 GCA_029055875.1 Clostridia bacterium | reverse complement strand
ATCCTGTCCGCAAGAATATATTTCCGCCTTTGCCGTAATGCCGTCGTCAATCATTTGCTGAAAATGCTTCTCATTAAAAAATTGAAAAAAACACAAATATGCTACACCGCATAATATTATAAAAACTACACAAAGCAGAACAAGAATTGTTGTTTTGCTTACAGTGCGCGTAGTCGAATAAGAATTTTTTTTGATAGTTGCCATAGAAATTACTTTACGTGCTAAATTCCTGTTTATTGTAGCAACATTATATCAAAAACCATGAAAAAAAGCAAGGCGGTTTCATCCTTGCTTTTTTGATATGATTATTTTATCCTCAATTAAATGATATAGTCGGGGTTGCTTGCGGCTTGGTCGAGCTCTGCTTTCTGCGCTTCATAGCCGGGCTTGCCGAGGAGCGCGAACGTCGCTTTCTTGCCCGCTTCTACGCCGGGCTGGTTGAACGTATCGATATTGAGCATTGCGCCTGCGTAAGCCGTTTGAAGCTCGAAGAGGTACAAAAGCTGACCGAGCGTGAACTCGTTTACTTCGGGAAGATTGATGGTGTAGTTCATTCTGCCCGCCTTGGTAAGCGCGAACGCGGTTGCCTTGTTCTCTGCCTGAATAAGCTCTTCCATGGTGTGCCCGCCGAGGAAAGATACGTCGGGAATTTTCTCACAGCCGTGGGGGATAGGCGTCTTTTCCTTATAGCTGCCAACCGAAAGGAAGGTGAACACCTTATCGAAGGGGCCTTCGGTATAGAGCTGAACCTGCGAATGCTGGTCGGTCACGCCGAGCGCCTTTACAGGGGTCTGACCGGCGCTGACGGGCTTGCCGTCGCGCGTCATGTTCTTGCCGAGCGATTCCGCCCAAAGCTGCGCGTACCAATCGGAAACGTATTTGAGGTTATCCGAATAGGGCATTAAAACGCCGATATTTTTGCCTTCCTGCATGCAGATATATTGCAGAGTTGCCGAGAGGAGCGCGGGGTTTTTATCGAGTTCGGGCGTCTTGCAGAGTTTATCCATATACGCCGCGCCCTTGAGAAGCGTTTTAATGTCGATACCGACAACCGCCGCGGGAAGAAGTCCTACGGGGCTGAGCTCGGAGAATCTTCCGCCTACGCCGTCGGGCAGGATATACTTTTTCACGCCGCCAAGCTCTTTTGCAATCTTCACAAGGTTGCCGCGCTTTGCGTCGGTCGTGAAAATCACGTGATCCTTTATCTTAACGCCCGCCTGTTTCAGAAGGTCGGAAATAATGAGGTACTGCGCCATCGTCTCGCTCGTTGCGCCCGATTTGGAAATAACGTTGAAGCAGGTCTTCTTTACGTCGATGACGTCCAAAAGCTCCTTCATACGGACGGGGTCTACGTTGTCCTCCACGAAGAAGCGGGGCCCGCCTCTCTTTTTGCGGGGCAGGTCGTTATAGTGCAGGTGGCAAAGCGCGTTGAACGCCATAATGGGGCCGAGCGCACTGCCGCCGATGCCGAGCACGACGAAGTTATCAAACTTTTTACGGATATCTTTTGCGGTAGCAAGAATGTCTGCTACGATTTCGTTCTGGTTATAGGGAAGCTCCGTCCAACCCATAAACAGTTCGTCTTTGCCGCGGTTCTGTGATACGTACGCGTGCGCTTCTTTTGCGGCCTTCTTGTAAGAATCGAGCTTTCTCTCAGATATGCCTTTATCACCGATATCGCCGAGGTACTTGTCGGTCATGTTCGTGTAGTCAACGGTGATGCGTAAGGCTTTGCGCTGTTCTTCGGTCAATTTCATTGATTTCCTCCGATCAAAATTCTATGAAGATATTTTATTCTTTTCTCGGTGGAAAGTCAAGAATGCGCACGCGCTTTTTTGCTTTTTTTCCTGAAAATACGCGAGAAAATTTTCCTGCAAATTTGTTTGAGATCGATAAACCTGCAAGCCCACAAAAGAAGCACTTCCAAGAGCGCAACCGCGAATATTACGAGAATGGTAGCCGACACGTAATCGAGGCAGAGCATAAGCACCGTTTTCAGCCCGATTCCGACGCCCGCGGCGGGGAGCGTGGCAAGCGCAATGCGCAGTATCGTTTTCAACGAGCACAGCTTTCCCGCTTTCTTTTTGAGGAGCACGAGCGAGCAAACAGCGGTAATGCAGTAGTCTGCCGCCATACCGACGAGCAGCGCGCCGCTGCCGAGGTACGCGGGCAAAAACCACACGCAAAGGAGCATTGCCGCCGAGCCGAACAGGAAAATGAAGAGCGTCTGCCGTTCGCAGTTCATGGAGTTTAAGAGGCTCGTCGTAATCATGGTAATGCTCATGGGCAGAAGCACGAGCGCGCAGTTGCGCAGCATAATTCCGCTCTCCGCATTCGAGAAGAGGAAGATTCCCACGTTCTCGCCGCACGAGAGGAAGAAGGGGATAAGCAGGCACGCAATGAGGAGCGTGGTTCCGATTGCCTTTTCCACGAGCCCCCCAACCTCTTCCGTCTGTTTGCGGTAGTAGCATTCGGCGAGCGTGGGCACGAGCACCACCGCAAGCGAACCGATAAACGAGCCGGGCGTCATGAGCACGGGCATTACCATGCCGCACACCACGCCGTATTCGGCAAGCGCCTTGGAAGAGGAGAAGCCTGCCGCCATAAGCCGCATGGGGAACACGACGGAAATGAGCGAGTTCATGAGCGAGGACGAGGTGCGCATTGCCGTCACGGGCAGAGAGGATTTGAGAAGGGGTAGAAATTCGCCTTTTGGCGAGCGGAATTTTCCGCCCTTGACGAAGTAGTAGATAATGGCAATGGTAAAGGAGCAGATATAGGAAACGAGCACGGCAATCGCCGCTTTGTTGACGTCGGCAACGCCCGAAGAGATTCCGAGGAGAAGAAATACGCCGACGCCGATCATAATAATTTCTTCAATTAACTCTATCACCGAATAGGCGAAGAAGCGTTTATTCCCCCAAAAGGAACCGCGGATAATGGCGTAGACGGAAGTGAGGGAAAGCCCGAAGATAAGAATATAGAAGAGGTCTGCGCAGCGCGGATCGGAAAAGATAGTAGAGAAGGGCGTGCGGAAAAAGAAGAGCAGCAGCGTAATGGGCACGCTGAACATAAGCGAAATGAGAATTGCCGCCGTGGTGGCAGACTGTTCTCCTTTGAGCGAGTTTTTTGCGCGGTGTTTGGAAATGACGCGCGAGAGGGTAATGGGGAGCCCGCTCGAAGAGATGGTCAAAAATACGGCGAACACGGTGAGCGCCACCTGATAGACGCCCAAGCCCTCGGGGCCGAGTAGGCGGGATAGAATAATGCGGTATAGAAAACCGAGAAAATGCTCGAACAGCGCGAACACCGTAACGACGGCGGCGGAGCGGTATAAATTTTGCATAAAATATTTTATTCGCATCCGTCACGCTTTTATGAGCCGCGGAATAGAATGATTTGTGAAACTTTCTATTTGTATGCCCGAATTCTACCGCGTGAAAAAAGGACAGACCTTGAGAGAGATTGCTTTTACGTTCGGTATCCCGCCCCGTGTTTTGGCGCGGGAGAACGAGCTTTCAAAGGAAGTGTATGAAGGACAGGTTTTGCGCATTCCGAGTTGCCGCGGAAATTTATATACCGTGCGCGGCGGAGAGAGCAAGACGCTGCTCTGCGGCAGTCGGGAAAACTTTGAAAAGAGAAACGGCACCAAATGCCTGTATCCCACGCAAGTGATAGTTTTGTAAAAGCAGAAACAATTTGAACGCCCTGCGCATAGTATGGGATAGGAACTGATACAAGTTCTTTACACGGAGGTAACAAATGTCATTTTTTTCCAATTTTTCATCGGACCACTGCCCCGGCACGATCACGGGCAATCCGTTGAACGGTCTTTGCGAAAAGGTGTGTATTCAGGCGGAAAAAATCTTCGACGCAGGCATCATTCAAACCCGCCTCGAAAATTATTCCGTCGGGCTTGAAAATCCCGTGCCCGCCGATCCTACATATCCGCTTACCTTTATCAGCGCACGCTCTACCTCGTCCGCAGGTACGGTTTCTAACGTAAACGTGGAGCGTCAGGCAGACGGCTGCAACGCGCGCGTACAGGTAACCATTACCATTCCCATCGAGGTCGTTTACGTCGATGCGAACGGCGTTGAGGGCAAGGCTACGAGCAGCATCGTTCTGAATGAGGACGTTCTCATGTTCGTTCCGCCCGCATCTATCATGCCTTTCAGCGTGACGTCCATTGCGTCGTGCGTATCCCCCGAGGGTACGTTTAATTCCGAGACGGGTACGTTCGCCATCAGCGCGTGCGTCACCTGTATCTTGAAGGTATCGATGCAGGTCGAGCTCCTCGTGCCGAGCTACGGCTATTGCGCGATCCCGCCCGCACAGGAATACTCGCAGGAGGTGTGCTCGGGCTTCTTCGAGCTCCCGCTCTACCCGCAAGGCAAGTCCTGCTGCAAAAAGTAACTTTTTCACTCACGGAATCGGAAAAAGCCGACGAATTTTCGTCGGCTTTTTACTTTATCCCATTGCTTTTTTTCGGGGGGCGTGGTATAATAGCGTTTGGAAAAAAATAACAATCACGGAGGACAGTATGTCGGAAAAAAGTAAAGCAAAAAAATTACAGGAAGACCTTTCCTACAAAAAGAAGAACTATTTCGAGGTTGCTTCCGAGGCGGAGCGCAAGGAAATTTTCGCGTATGCAGAGGGCTATAAGCACTTCCTCGACGTAGCGAAAACGGAGCGTGAGGCTTGCGCCGTTTCCGTAGAGCTTGCCAAGAAGGCGGGCTTCACCGAATATCACTTCGGCGATAAGCTTAAAGCGGGCGATAAGAAATATTTCATCAACCGCGGCAAGAGCGTAGTCGTATTCCGCGTGGGATCTAAGAATCTCGAAGAGGACGGAATGCGCCTTATCGCTTCCCATATCGACGCGCCCCGTATCGACGTAAAGCAGAACCCGTTGTATGAAGATTCGGGTATGTGCTTCTTGAAAACGCACTACTACGGCGGCATCAAAAAATATCAGTGGACGGCAATTCCGCTCGCACTGCACGGCGCAGTCATTCTGAAAAACGGCAAGAAGGTGGAAATTTCCGTCGGCGAAAAGGCGGAAGATCCCGTGTTCTATATCAACGATTTGCTTCCGCACCTCGGCGCGGATCAGATGGGCGGCAAGGCGGCGAAGATCATCGAGGGCGAACAGCTCAACGTGGTTGTCGGCGGGCTTCCCTATGATGACGAGGACGTCACCGATAAAATCAAACTGAACGTGCTTGCGTATCTGAATAAGACCTACGGCATTTGCGAAGAGGACTTCCTCTCGGCAGAGCTTTCCGCAGTGCCCGCAGACAAGGCGCGCGATATCGGCTTCGACCGCGCACTCATCGGTGCATACGGCCACGACGACCGCGTTTGCGCATATCCCGCACTGACCGCAGTTTTGAACCAAGAGAGCGAGCACACCGTGCTTGCCATGCTCGTAGATAAAGAGGAAATCGGCAGCATGGGCACCACGGGTATGCAGTGCAAGGTTTACGAGGACTTGATGGAGGAAATCTCCGTTGCACTCGGCGCGAACTTCCGCAAGGTGCGCAGCAAGTCCAAGTGCCTTTCTTCGGACGTTACGGCGGCGTACGATCCCAACTTCGCGGGCGTGTACGAGAAGATGAATTCGGCAATTCTTTCCTGCGGTACTTGTATGTGCAAGTTCACGGGCGCACGCGGAAAGAGCGGTGCAAGCGACGCTTCGGCGGAGTTTATCGGCGAAGTGCGCAAAATGTTTGCGGACGGCGGCGTGGTATGGCAGACGGCAGAGCTCGGCAAAGTAGACGCGGGCGGCGGCGGAACGGTTGCTCAATTCCTTGCGAATTTGAATATCGATACGGTCGATTTGGGCGTGCCCGTCATTTCCATGCACGCGCCTTGGGAAGTCATTTCCAAAGCGGATTTGTATTCCAACTATAAAGCATTCTTGGCTTTCATGAAATAAGAGTTGAATAAAAAAGAACCGCCCGCGAGCAAAGCTCGCGGGCGGTTCTTTTTTATTCGTCGTCTTTCAAAATCAATTCAATTTCTTCTAAGTGTTCTTTCATGTCGCATAAAACGGCTTTAATGGATTCTTTCCGTTCGGATTTTTTGGAAGCATCGCTTTCCCAATGTTCACAGTTTTCAATTAAAGCAAATCTACCTTTCTTTTGTTTAGGGTTTAATTCATGGTTAATACAGTGCCCGCCGATTGGTACGTACATGGTGCCTCTTATAACGTAGTGCTCCAAATAATGTTTACAAGTTTTGCATTTTTGATATTGATATTCCATAGTCACATTATATATGAGAATACGCATAATTGTCAATGAGTTTACGCATAATTTGGTATAATTTTTTCATGATAATAGCAAATAAAATTAAAGAGCTGCGAATTGAGAATCATCTTTCACAAACGGAATTGGCAAAAAAAGTTGGTTGTAATCAATCTATGGTGGCGCGTTGGGAAAAGGGTGAATGTGAGCCTACGGCAACGGCAATTTTGAAATTATCGATTGCATTAAACTGTTCTGCTGATTATCTTCTTGGTAAAACAGAAATATAAAAAAGAAAACGCCCCGCGCTTTCATAGCGCGGGGCGTAACTTATTCAAAAAAACTGTGAAGGCTTTTTTTGTTGCCGATTGCCGAAGCGTTAACACGGCAGGTGACTCCGACAAAGCTACCTCATGGCACACGCACCTGTCTGTTTAGTGCTGCTGCATCCCTGCCCTGACACGGTTCGCAGGGGTGCGTTGCATAAGACCTTGTTATCAACATTCCTTACCGCGTGCAGCCTTCCACAATCGACACCGAGAAAAGCGTTCGGTTCTGCTATAGCGGATTGCAGATACAGGGCACCGCTAACTCCCCACCTATCACAGCTCTCTTAGTATATCCTAAATTCAAAAAGAAATCAAGCGTTTTTATCGGGGAATAAAGTCGAATCTTCGGGTGGGTCTACAAGTACCGTTTTATAATCGGTATATACAACGAATCCTGCTTTCGCCTTGGGCGGTTTTTTCACGAACTTGACGGGGCAGTAGTCCACGGGCACCCGCCCGCCTTTGCTACTCGAAAACTTTACGCAAATCTCAGCCGCATAGAGAAGTACTTCGTCGGGCACCTTTTTCCCTTCCGTCTTGATAACGACGTGACAGGAATGGTATTTCTGCGTATGCAGCCAAATATCGTTTTCCGCACTCGATTTCACAAGGCGGTCGTTCTGCAAATTGTTGCGCCCCGCAAAAATGCGGAAGCCGTTCTTTTCAAACGTGCGGTAGGGGATTTCTGCTTTCTTTTTCCGTGACTTTTCCTGCGGCGCACGCAAAAGCTCTGCGGCAAGCATTTCCTCTTCCAAGGAGCGCAAATCGTCCATGGAAGCCGAAACCTCAACGGCGGCGAGCAAGCTTTCCGCATAGTCGAGCTCCTGCTTTACTTCGCGCTCCTGCGGCTCTAACGCTTCCAAGGTGCGCTTTTGCTTGCGGTATTTTTTATAGTATTGCTGTGCGTTTTCGTTGGGGGTAAGCAGGGGATCGAGCGTAATTTTCAGCTCCGTGCCGTCGTAGTAATTGTCGAGGACGCAAGATTTCATTCCCTTTTCAAGGCGGTATAAATTCGCGGTGAGAAGCTCGCCCTTCACGCGGTTTTCTTCCGCGCCGCTTGCGGCGGTCTTGCGTTCTAAAATGAGTGCAAGCCGCTTTTCGTGTTTTTTCACCGCCGTGCTTGCCGCCGACTCCAATTTGCGCTTTAGCTGTGCGAACTGCGCCTCGGCGCGCCGCTTTGTATAAAAGTAGGTCTGCGCCGCAGAGAGGGTGGGGAAGGGGATTCCGCCTTCTACCTTTCGCGCGAAAAAGTCGGTTTGCGTGACGCACGGCTCGCATTCGTTTGAGAAGATAAAGTCGTAAACGTGCTTTGCAAAGTCGCCGCCTTTATAAGAAGAAACAATCATTTCCGCGGTCGAGGGGGCAAGCCCCGCAACGTGGGTAAAGAGGAAGCGCGCCCTGTCGCCGTCCGCTTCCTTTAACACGGTTTGGAGCGCGGCAAAGTCCAATGGGTTCACCTTATCCTGCGGGGCGGGCAGGGTGTACTTCACGCCCGCAAGAATCGCGCGCTTGCAGTTTTCGTCGAGCGAGGTCATTTTGAGCGCGCCGAGCACGACGCCCTTTTCCGTAAGAATGAGGTTGGAATACTTGCCCATGATTTCGGCGTAGAGGACACGCTCGCACGAGGAAAAGTCGCTCGTGCAAAGGAGTTTGAAGCAAAGAATGCGCTCGAAGCCCAAAGTGGATACTTCCAAAATTTCCGCGCTTTGCAGGTGCTTTCTCAAAAGCATACAAAAGCCGGGGGCTACGAGCGGGTTCTCGCGCTCGTCCTCCGTGAAGTACGCGCCGCAATCCCGCGCATTCGTATTCAAAACGAGTTTAACCGTATGCGTTCCCGTGTATATAATAAAGGACAGCTCCTCGCGTGAGGGCTGGTTAATGCGGTTAATTCGCCCGCCGCTCAGTGCGGCGTTTAATTCGAGTGCGTTGATACGCAGGGTAAAAGCATCTTGCGGCATATACAGGATAATACCATAAAAAACCAAAATTGTAAATAAAAACGCTTTCCTTTTACGGCGCAATATGATAAAATGAAAGCTACGAAATCAGTATCGATACAGGAGTAAAATCATGAAGTACGAAGTGGCAACAGCCGAAAAAAGCACGGTAAAAATTACGATTACGTTTACGGGCGAGGAATGGAAGCAGGCAATCGATAAAGCCTACGCCCAGACGAAGAGCAAGTATGCGGTAAACGGCTTCCGCAAGGGCAAGGTGCCCAAGCACGTTTTGGAGCTCTACTACGGCAAGGGGCTCTTCTATGAAGACGCGCTGAACATTCTTTACAGCGAGCACTACGGCGCAATTCTCGAGAAAGAGGCAAAGAAGTTCACGCCCGTCGGCGAGCCTTCCCTTTCCGTTGAGGATATTACGGACGAAAAGGTCGTGCTTGTTGCCGTTACTCCCGTGAAGCCCGACGTAAAAATCGGGAACTACAAGGGTATAAAAATCAACAAATTTGAGTATACTGTTACGGACGCCGACGTGGAATCGGAAATCCAAAGCGTACGCGAGCGCGTTGCCGAAAAGGTGGAAGTCACGGGCCGTGCGGCTCAGCTCCAAGACGTTGCCAATATCGATTTTGTCGGCAAATTGAACGGCAAAGAATTCGACGGCGGTTCGGGCAAGGAGTTCGATTTAACGCTCGGTTCCGGTCAGTTCATTCCCGGCTTCGAGGATCAGGTCGTCGGCATGAAGGTCGGTGAAACGAAGGATATTAAGGTTACCTTCCCCGAGGACTATCAGGCGGAGGACTTAAAGGGCAAGAAAGCGGTATTCACCGTAACGCTCAATAAGCTTACGGGCAGCAAGCTTCCCGAGCTTGACGAAGCGTTTGCCAAGAAAATGGGTTCGGACAGCGTAGAGGCGTACAAGGCGAAGGTGCGCGAGCGCCTCGAAAAGAACGCGGAGAGCCGTTCGAGAAACGAAACGGAGAACGCCATCATCACCGAAATCGCAAAGACGGCGTCTGCCGAAATTCCCGACGCGATGGTGGAAGCGCAGGAAGATTACTCGCTTCAAAGAATGGAATACCAGCTCATGTATCAGGGAATGCGTTTAGACGACTACCTTGCATACCTCGGCACCACGCGCGAAGAGTACAAGAAGAACTTTGAAGAGGAAGCGCGCAGAACCGTTTTGCACCAGCTTATCGTTGAAAAAATTATCGAGCTCGAGAAAATCAAGGCAACCGAGAAAGAAATTGCCAAGAAAATCGAGGAGCAGGCAAAGAGCGTAGGCAAAGAGGCGGAAGCGTATAAAAAGACGATGGATCCCCGCCAAATCGAATATATTGAAAACGATATTAAAGTGACGAAGCTTTTCGACTTCCTCATGGCGAACAACGAAATGGTAGCTTATAAGGAAGAGAAGAAAGCGCCCGCAAAGAAACCCGCCGCTAAGAAGAGCGAAGACGGTGCGGCAAAAGCTCCCGCGAAGAAACCCGCGGCGAAGAAGACCACTACGAAAAAGGAAGGAGAGTAATCTATGAACGAAAAGAACGTGTTGATTCCCTACGTTGTGGAGCGCACCTCGGGCGGCGAGAGAAGCTACGATTTGTATTCCCGCCTTTTGGAGGACAGAATTATCTTTTTAAGCGGTGAGATTGACGACGCGGTAGCAAATACCGTCGTGGCGCAGCTCATCTATCTTGAGGGCAAAGACCCCACCAAAGATATCAGCCTTTACATCAACAGTCCCGGCGGATCGGTTTCCGCGGGTATGGCGATTTACGACACCATGAACTATATCAAGTGCGACGTTTCCACCATTTGTATCGGGCTTGCGGCGAGCATGGGCGCGTTCCTGCTCTCCTCGGGCACGAAGGGCAAACGCTTTGCGCTCAAAAACAGCGAGATCATGATTCACCAGCCCTTGGGCGGTGCGCAGGGTCAGGCAAGCGATATTAAGATTCAAGCGGAGCATATCCTTCGCATTAAGTCGAAGATGAACAAAATCCTTGCCGCAAACACGGGCAAACCCGTTGAAACCGTGGAAAAGGACACCGACCGCGATAATTATCTCACTGCCGACGAAGCGCTCGCATACGGCTTGATTGACAGAGTGTACGTAAGAAGATAAGAAAAGAAATCGGAGTTATAATGGCAAATAGATACCAGGAAAATTGTTCTTTCTGCGGCAAAGAAAAATCGAAAACGAAAAAACTGATTGCAGGCCCCGACGGAATTTTTATCTGCGACGAATGCGTTGCACTCTGCAACGATATGCTCGCAAAAATTCCCTCGTCCGCGTCCTCGGAGCAGGTGGAGCTCAAAAAGCCCTCCGAAATCAAAGAGGAGCTCGATCAGTATATCGTCGGGCAGGATAAGGCAAAGCGCGTGCTTTCCGTGGCGGTTTATAACCACTACAAACGCATCAACGCAATGGCGGCAGGCAAGAAGGACGACGACGTAGAAATCGAGAAGAGCAACATTCTTTTGCTTGGGCCTACGGGCAGCGGCAAGACGCTGCTTGCGCGTACGCTTGCAAAAATTCTCAACGTGCCGTTTGCTACGAGCGACGCTACCACGCTCACCGAAGCGGGTTACGTCGGCGAGGACGTAGAGAACATTCTTTTGAAGCTTATTCAGAATGCCGATTACGATATCGAGCGCGCACAGCGCGGCATTATCTATATCGACGAAATCGATAAAATCGCACGCAAGGGCGAGAACGTATCCATCACGCGCGACGTTTCGGGCGAGGGCGTACAGCAGGCGCTTTTGAAGATTATCGAAAGCACGGTTGCAAACGTTCCCCCGCAGGGCGGAAGAAAGCACCCGCAGCAGGACTGTATGCGCATCGATACCACGAACATTCTGTTCATTTGCGGCGGTGCGTTCGTAGGGCTCGATAAAATCGTCGGCGCGAGAAAGGACGATTCGGGCTTAGGCTTCGGTGGCAAGGTAAAGCTCGGCGAAAACGAGGTCGATTATACGCTCCTTGACGACGTCAAGCCGCAGGATCTCACCAAGTTCGGGCTCATTCCCGAATTCGTGGGGCGCATTCCCATTACGGTGAGCTTGCAGCAGCTCGACGAGGCCGCGCTTGTGAACATTCTCACCAAGCCCAAGAACGCGATTATCAAGCAGTATCAAAAGCTTGTGGGCTTAGACGGCGTGAAGCTCACGGTAGAGGACGGCGCGGTGCGCGAGATTGCCAATACCGCAATTCGGTTAAAGACGGGCGCACGCGGACTTCGCACGATTATAGAGGGAATTATGACGGACGTCATGTACGATATCCCCACGCAGAAGAACGTTGCGGAAGTTATTATCACCCGCGAATGCGTAGAAAAGGGCGCAAAACCCAAACTCATTTATAAAAGATCTGCTTAAAACTGATATAAAAAAACGCTTCCCGAAAGGAAGCGTTTTTTTGTTGCCGTGCAGCGCAAATGTTTGTTGTCTTGCAATTGCATTCTTTAAGAGTTCGGCTCGTCAGCCTCTTTTAATTCAAAGTAGAACATGTATCCGATTATATATTCGTAGGTAAGTTCATTGCCCGATACGGCGGCGGTTATCACCTCGCTGTTGCTTTTGGTCATTACGACTTTTGCCTTGTTCTGCGTATAAGTTCCCGTTGTTTCGGCGTTTAATACGGTCATCGTATATCCGCCGTTATCGTCGAATGCAATCGTCGCACCCTGAAACATGGTTTTCAGCTGAGCAATCGCGGCTTCTGCGTCCTCGTCTCCGCTGATTAAGTCGGCGTACTTATATTCGAGGTCTTTGAAAACGTACGTCTGTCCCGCAACTTCCACGGTGGGGCTGGTGATAGTTCCCGTATCTTCTTTTACGAGCTTATAGGTTATCTTCATGCCGAAGCCGTTTTCTGTGCCGCTCATGGAAACGGTATCACCCGAGACCTTTATTTCCTGCTCTTCGCCTGCAAGCGTTGCTAAGACGGTAGCGCCGATCTGCGTATAGGTGCCGGACATGGAAATGCCGTACATGGTAATAATGAACGTGCCGTCCGTACCGAACTCGATATAATCGTCCTTAAGCATTTCGCCCATCATAGCTTCGGCGATTTCTTTTTGTGTGCCCGAAGCGCCTTTCGTGATTTTGACTTTCTCGAATTCATAGGTTTTTCCCGCAACGGGTTCTGCTTTTCCGCCCCCGCAGGCTACGAGCCCTGCAATGCAGGCAATTGCCGCAACAAGTGCAACAAGCATGCTGACAAATCTTTTTTTCATGTTCTTCTCCTTATGATATAATTTATAGGGTAATTGCAGTATATCATATTCCAAAATAATTCGCAAGTGAATCATTTTTATTATCTAAAAAAGCACCCTTAGGGGTGCTTTTTTCGTTGATTGCGGTGCAGCGCAGGTTTGGTTTAGTTTTCTTGTAATTGGAAAACAATGCCCGCAGAATCGGCTACGGTGAGAAGAAGCTCATCGCCGCTTACCGTAGCGGTTAAAGTGGTGTCGTTTGCGGTCATCGTGAGGGTTGCGTTGTTTTGGGTATAGGTTCCGGATTCGGAGCTTCCCATTACGGTCATGGTAAATCCGCCGTTGTTATCGAACGCAATCGTTGCGCCTTCGTAAACGGCTTCCGCTTCCGAACTGCTTATTCCGGCGAGCTCCTTGAAAACGTACGTTTTGCCCGCAACGTTTGCAGAGGGGCTCGTGATCGTGCCGGTCTCTTCCTGCGCCAACTTATAGGTGAGCGTTGCCGTAACGCCGTTATTGGTTATGGTAAGTTTAATGCTGTCGCTCGTGACCGTTGCCGTTTGGTCTTCGCCGTCTGCGGTCATCGTCAGTTTGCTGCCGCTCTGCGTATAAGTACCGCTATTGGAAAATCCCATCGCCGTCATGGTGAAGTTGTTTTCGTCGTCAAACGAGAAGCTCGTTTCTGCATAAAGTTGGTTGAGTATTTTTTCCGACTCTTCTTTTACTACGCCCGATGCGCCTTTGGTGATTTCGGCTTTTTCAAAAACGTAGGTGTTTCCCGCAACGGGTTCTGCGTTTCCGCCGCAGGCAACGAGCCCGACTAAGCACGCAATTGCAGCAACGAGTGCGAGAAGTGTGGTGACAAATCTTTTTTGCATAAGTGGTATCTCCTTAAAAAAATAAAAGTGTGTTTCCAAACCGGAAACACACTGCACTGCATCTCCGATTTGTCACCACACAAATGATACCGTGAATTTTGAAAAAAGGTATAAAGAGATACACAATGCCGTATGATTGTGGACCTTTTTTCAAAATCTATTCACTTGTGTGGTGTAGTTTCAGTATAACATATTTCAAAATAATTGGCAAGTGGAAAAACTATTTTTCAAAGCGTCCGTTTTACGATTGAAATTTTTTTTCGTTTCGTGTATAATGGTGATAAAATCATAGAATAGAGGGGAAGGCTATGGCAGGCTTGCTTTTGAAAGACGTGAATAAAATCTATCCGGGCGGGGAGCACGCGGTTAAAAACTGCAATCTCGAAGTAGGTAGCGGAGATCTTCTCGTGCTTACGGGCCCCGAGAACTGCGGCAAGACGAGCCTGCTCCGCATGATTGCGGGCTTAGAGGAAATCACTTCGGGCGAGCTTGTGCTCGACGGCAAAGTTGCAACCGAGGCCTCGCTCAAAGAGCGTGACGTTGCCATGCTCTTTGCAGGGCAGTCTATAACGCCTCATCTTTCCGTATTCGATAATTTGGCTTATCCCTTGAAAATCCGTAAAATGCCGCAGGAGCTCATCGAACAAAAGGTGAACGCGGTTGCGGAAATCCTCGGGCTTACCGAATATCTTTCCCGCAAGAGCAAAGTGCTCACGGGCATTCAGCGTCAGCGCGTTGCGCTCGGGCGCATTATCGTCCGCGAACCCAAGGTCGTTTTACTCGACGAGCCGCTTGCCCATCTCGACGCAAATCTCCGCGCCTTAATGAAATCGGAAATCGCCAAGCTGCACGCGCGGCTGGATATGGTTTTCATTTACGCCACGCACGACGCGGTTGAGGCCATGACCATGGGCACGCGCATTGCCGTCATGAAGGACGGCGTGATTCACCAAATCGATACCCCGCAAAATATTTACGACCACCCCGCAGACTTCTTCGTGGCAGACTTTATCGGCTCGCCTTCCATGAACTTTTTAGGCGTCACGCTCACCGAAGAGGAAGGGAAAAATTTTATATATCTCCGCGGCGGAAAGAAAATCGAACTCGGCAAAGCGGTTACTGCGAACGTCAAGAATATTTCCGATTATGAGAATACGGATAAAAATATAACGCTCGGCATTCGTCCCGAGGACGTGCGTACGGATAAGGCGTTCCTTGCCTCCGCGCAAACGGTTTTCAAAGCAAAGGTATATAGAACGGAATCGCTCGGCAGCAAAACGTTGATTTCCTGCGAGATAGACGAATTTAACTTCGTTGACGCGCTCGTCCCGTCCGCTTCCGTGAACGAGGGCGACGAAATAGAGCTTGCATTCGATACGGCGCATATTCATCTCTTCGATACGGAAAGCGACCTTTCTCTGAAAGCGTAAGCAAAGAATAAAAAGATTACAAAAGAGCGTTTGCCGCAGGGCCCACGCTCTTTTCTTTCGGGCGCGGAAAGAAGTTGACAAACGCAATAAAATAGATTAAGATAAAGGGCAAACGAAAAGGAGGGCACGGATATGTGGTGGGAAGTCATTTTAGACGCGTTGAAAGATACCGCGATTCTGTTTCCTTTTCTGTTTTTAATGTACGTCCTGATTGAGCTTTTGGAGCACAGAACGCAGGTGGGAAAGCCAAACCGTGCGCTTTCGGGTAAGTGTGCGCCCGTTCTCGGCAGTGCTCTCGGCACCGTGCCCATGTGCGGATTTTCGGTGATGGCGGCAAAGCTTTACCGCAACCGTCATATTACGCTCGGCACGCTTCTTGCCGTATTCATTGCAACGAGCGACGAAGCGCTCTTAGTGCTTATTACCACCCCCGCGCTGATGCCGCTTGATAAAGTGTATTCGGTGCTCGCATTAGCGGGCGTCAAGTTCGTTTTGGGTTTTGCAGCGGGGTATCTCGTTGATCTTCTGCTTACAAAGCATAAGACGGTTCAGCCTCTTCCCGCACCCTGCGAGCACGGGGAAATTCCCGAAGAAGAGCACGAGCACGAACACGAGCATGAACACCATGACGAACACGAGCACGAGCATTACGACGCCTGCAAGCACGTACATAAGAGCAAGGTGAACGTGTATCTCGTATCCCCCTTGTTGCACGCGTTGCAGGTGGCGGCGTTCGTACTCCTTGTAAACCTTGCTTTCGGATATTTGTTCTTCGCGATTGGTGAAGGGGATTTGTCTGTGGGCGAGGAGAAGGTAACTGCCTTCTTGCAGGCGGGAATTTGGATTCAGCCGCTTGTGTGCAGCTTGATCGGGCTCGTGCCCAACTGCGCTTCAAGCGTGATTCTTGCGGAAACCTTTGCAGTCGGCGGAATCGAATTCGGGAGCTGTATGGCGGGGCTTATAACCAACGCAGGGCTCGGCATTTTGGTATTATTCAAAGGCAAAAAGGAGATAAAGAACGCTTCGCTGATTGCGCTGTTTATGTACGTTTTCGGCGTTGCGGTGGGGTATGCGGTCAACGCCGTGGCATTCGCGGCAGGTTTATAAAAAAATAATTGAATAGAGGTTGAAGCTATGGGGCTCGCCGAACGATCCTTACCGAAGATAAATCCCGAAAATATCGGGGGTGGGGACAACTCGGGCGGGCTTTCATTCTGCCCTTTGGAAGAGGGCGTAGAACGCGCTCAGCCGCGCTTCGGCGGCAAGACGCTCTTCGTTTCCGATATCAGCACGATGAAGTGCTTCGCACCCTTTGCGCGGGGGTTAAGGGCAATTTCCGTTTTCTACGACGGAGATGCGCTCCCGCTCTTTACCATGCCAGACGGCGTGGGCTCGGTATTCGCGGCAGGCGGCGAAGAAACCTTGAAGGCGGCGCGTTTCTTTGCCGAGGTGCGGCGGGTGCCGTGCGTACTCTTCCCTACGCAGGCGGATCTGCGCGGCGTACTCGGGCGCGAGGGTGAGATTGTGCTGTTCGGCGAAAAACGGTGCGTCGCGCTTGCGGAGGGGGAGGTGTGCGTCGATTTATCGCTCGTAAAGCCCACGCTTGCGGAAGGGTTTGCCTCGCTACTCCTTGCGCGGCTTGCACTCATTGAAGAGCACGCGCTCCGCGTATTTACCTGCGCCGAGAAGCCCGCGCTCTACGAGCAGGTATTTGCATTGACGCAGCCCTATTCCGCGCTGGACGGCAGCGAAACGGTGCTCAGAAACTACGCGCTCAGATATTTGGAGGAGCAGGGCGCGCCCGCGGGCGAGGGGGAAACGCTTGTAAGGCTGCATAAGGCGGCGGGGGAGAGCTATCCCGTATGGCGTTCGTACTTGGAGCTTGCGGCACTCTACGGCGCGTTCTTCGAGTGCGGAAGGCCGCGGCGGCACTTCGTGCCCGATTACTGTGCGCGGGCGGAGCGGGCGGGTACGAAATATTGCGACGCGGAGGTTCCCTCGCCAAATGAATATGCCTGGCGCACGGAAATTTTGGAGCATATGCGCGGGAGCTTTTTTACCGAGCTGCAAGCCTTGGAAGCGCGGAAACGGGAGTTCGGGGATTTGTTCCGCACGCTTACGGGAAAAGAGCCGCCCGCGTTAAATTTGGAAACGCTCCGTGTGCTCCCCGAGCACGCCCCGCACGGGCTATCCTCGTATATCCGCGATTTCGGACTGATGGAGTTTTAACGAAAAAATTTTTGACGGATTTTGTAAAAAGCGTTTCAAAATCGGGCAAAAGGTGTTACAATATAGGAAAAGAATGCCACGTATCGGCGGAGGAACATATGCAGGAAGTGAAACTTATCTCGAAAGAGCCCGCGCTCGTATTCGCGTTGTCGGGGGAAATCGACTCGGGCAATGCAGACGAATTCTACGAAGAGGTGACGGCGGCTTATACCGCGAAGCCTTGCAATATCGTATTTGAATGCGCCGCGCTTGAATTTATCGATTCCACCACGCTCGGCACGTTTGTGAAGATTCTCAAAAAAGTCAAGCAGGACGGGCATACGCTCCGCATTACGAGTTTACAGCCGCGGCTGAAAAAGCTGTTCGTCATCTGCGCGCTTGACCGCATTATGGAGATAGAGCCATGAACGGAATTACGCTTGCATTTCCCTTAGAGAGTGCGCTCAATACCACCGCGCGGCTGACTACGGGCGGCGTCTGCGCGTTTGCGGGGCTTAGCTTTGACGACAGCGAGGACTGCAAGGTCTGCGTGACCGAGAGCTTGCTTCTGCTTGCGGGCAGAGGCTTTACGCGCGCCTCGATTACGTTTATCAAGGACAAGGGTTTGAAGGTTACCATCGAGGGCGAAGAGAAAAAGGCGGCGGAAGCGAAAGCGGAGGACGAGATTTCCGCGGCGCTCATTGCCGCACTTGCCGAAAACGTCGTCATGGAAAAGAAGGACGGCGAAGTTTATAAAATCGGGTTTGAATTTGGTTTGAAGGCATGAACGACGAGGAGCTTTTCGCAAAATTCAGAGAGACGGGCGATCTTGAAATCCGAAATCAGATCGTTGAAAAGTATCTCTACATAGCCGCCGTTCTTGCGCGCAAGTTCGTCGGGCGCGGCGTGGATTACGACGATCTGTATCAGATCGCTTCTTTGGCGCTCATAAAGGGGGTTTCCCGCTTCGACGAGACCAAGGGTTTGCAGTTTTCCACGTTCATTACGCCGACGATTACGGGCGAAATTAAGAACTATTTCCGCGACCGTTCCCGCCTCATTCATCTTCCGCGCAAGGTTTCCGAGCTGCGCGTGGGGCTGAAAAAGCTCTCGGCACAGATTTTTGCGGAGACGGGCAGAAAGCCCACCGCAAAGGAGCTTGCCGAGCGGCTGGGCGTAACGGAAGAAGAAGTGCTGCGTTGCAGCGAAGCGGGCGGTGTGGTTTCGCTCGACAGACCCGCGGGCAGCGGGGAAGAGGGCATGAGCTATCACGACGTACTTCCCGCCGAGGACGTGTTCGAGGAAGTGGAAAACCGCGACGCGGTGGAAAGTGCGCTTTTAACGCTTTCGGATGCGGAGCGCGCGCTCGTATCTTACCGGTTCGGGCAGGAGCTCTCGCAGGTGGAAACGGCGAAGCGATTGGGCGTATCGCAAATGAACGTTTCGCGTATGGAACGCAAAGTGTTGCAAAAGCTAAGAGAAACGCTAAGTAAAAGCACGGTGGAATAATGCTGTTTGAAATAGAAAACTTTTTAATGCTCGACGACGCGCTTGCGAAAATGTGCGCCGCCTTTCGGGAGCAAGCTATCCCCGAAAACGCGGTGTTCGACTGCAAGCTCGTTGCAAGGGAACTGCTCTCGAACGCGCTCCGCTACGGCGGAGGCCGTGCGCGCTTTACCTTTGAACGCTCGGGCGAAGAAATTCATATCCGCGTAAAGAGCGCAACCGACTTCGTTCCGCCCAAGGTGAGCGTCTGTTCGGACGTAACCGCCGAGCGCGGCAGGGGACTCTATCTTGTGGACGCCGTGAGCGACGAACGGGCGTACAGCAAGGAAGAGGGCATTTGCGTAATCGTAAAAATCGAAGAATAAAGTCCGCTTAGGGTAAGCGGACTTTTTGTATGCTAAAAAGAAAAGCCCCGCGCTTTGAAGCGCGGGGCTTTGGTATTTGATTATTGCTTGCTTACGTAGAGATAAATCTTTTCAAGCAGATCCTGCGAGATATAGTTGCGGTAGCAGCCGAGGTAGATGAACACGCGGTCGAAGAAGACCTTGTTGTCGCCGCCGATGATATAGGTGGGCAGGTACGAACGCAAGCCGTAGATATTTGCAATGAACAAATCGCCGAACTCGTTTCTTTCCTGAACGTTAAGCGTTTTAATGAAGGGATCGTAAACGTACTGCGAGCCTTCGTAAACGTAGGAAGAATTGGAAGCGGGCTGGGTTTTATTCTTGCGGCGTTTATCGTAGGAGTTTTGCGTTTCCACGTTAATGCGCTGCTGCGAAACGGGAACGGGGGAAGCGTCGTATACGGACGAGTTCCCGCGTGCGATATTTTGCATTTTGCGTTCAAACTCGGTTACGGGTACGTCGGGACGCTCTGCCTGTTGAACGTAGACGTGCGTCTCCGCAGGCTGGGGCTGAGGCTGAGGCTCTGCGGGCTGTTGAACGTAAACGTTCGTTTCCGCAGGCTGCGCTTGCGCGGGTTGCTGATATACCGGCTGCTGGTACACGGGAGGCTGCGCCACAATGATGGGCTGAAGGACGGGAGCATATCCCGCATAAGCGGGCTGGTCGTACAGCATGGGCTGGTTTTCAGCCACGACGATTTCCTGTGCAACCGTTTCTTTTTTCCTTCCGCCGAGCAGCGTTTCGAGAAGCGCAACCACGAACGTTGCAATCGAGCATACGAGAAGAAGTACCGTTGCGAGGGTTTGTCCTTCCGCCGAGAAGATATCCCACGTGCCGATGCTCTTGGATACCATATAGGAAACGAGCGCAAGAATGACGGCAAGAAGCTGTATGCCGTAACGCACCGCGTCAAATACGAAGTTGCGTTTCGGGCAGATGCGGACGGTGGACGCAACGAAGTTGAATCCAAGCACGATGACGAGGAACGTCATTGCAATGCCGAGGAAGATATCGGAGCCGTAAAGGTCGAACACGGTAAGCGAAGCGAAATGTGTAAGCTCCGCCGTGGAATAGTTGAGCATCATGATTGCAACAATCGTAAGCGTGAGGAGAAGGGAGGAAAGGAATCCGTAAACCTTGCTTCTGACAATCGCAACCGCAATGAGCGTTATAAGAATGATTCCGCCGATAAGCGCCGTGGGAGCATCGATCGAACTGCTGACTGCATAGGTGAGCAGGAAGTGCCCGCCGTATACGAGGAAGAGCACGATGCCGCTCGTCATTGCGCAATTCTTTGCAAGTGTTTTCGATCTCGTTACGGCCGTGATAATCATGAGTACGAGCGCGAGAACCGCAGAGAAAGAAACCGCACAGACGAGGAAAAGATAGAATATAAACCAAATCTTACCGGAAAGCGACAGTACGGATAAGGATGAGGGAATGAGTTTTTCCCCGAACAAATCCGCAAAAACCGCAATCAATTTTCCAAGCAAGCTTTGGCTGAATACTTTTTCGCCGTAGGATATAGCCGGATTAAAAGCCGAAATGTTGAACTGTTGGAATGCCGGCCAAGCCGCGGTAATCATGCCGATAAAAAGACCGGCAAGCGCGAGGACAAAGAAGAAGACGGAAAGGAAGGTGTACATACCTTTTCCGCTCGGTTTCTTCTCGGTTTCCACCGTAACAACGGGCACGGGCTCGCTGTAAAGATATTCCGTTGTCACGTTTTCATCAAGATTACTCATAACGATTCTCCCGAAACGAGATTAAACACTATTACACTAATATATGTCACATTGATTATAGCACGAATTTATTATGCCTGTCAACATCAAATATGGCAAAAAAACCGTAAAACGGCTTTTTTTTGCCATATATTTCCGAAATTAGTGTCCCTCATTTCCATGAAATATTTCCCCATTTCGCAAAAAAATATTTGTTTTTTTCGCGCTTTGTGAAAGAAAAAGAAATAGGGCTTGAAATTTTTCCTGCAAAAGGTTATAATAGCATTCAGGAGAAAACCATGAACGACAACAATTTTAACGACGAATTCGACGTCAAAAAAGAAACGGCTTCAACCCCGCCCGCAGGCGGGGCGCCCGTGCATTCGGCTCCGCCTGCGGGCGGGGTACCCGCTAAGAGCACGCGGACGAAGAAGATTTTGATTGCGGCAGGGGCGGTGGTAATCGCTCTCGTCTTTTTCTTCGTGGGCTGGATCGTGCGCTATTTTACCATAGATTCCCGCGCCCGCACCCTGCTGTGGCTCATCGATACCATAGAGGATAATTATTACAAAGAGATTCCCGACGAGAAGTGGGACGAGCTTTACGCACAGTTCTACGAGATGGCGCTTCCCGATAAGTTCTGCTCCTATTTCACGCCCGAGGAATTCAAACAGCTCCTCAGCGAGGGCGAGGGCAACAACAAGGACGCGGGCTTTTCCGCAATCGACGAAGACGAAAGCTTGCGCGTTTACAACGTCATCGGCAATTCGCCCGCCGCGCTTGCGGGGCTGAAAAGCGGAATGTATATTTACAGCTTCGGCACCTCGGAGGATAGTTTGAAAGAGGGCGACCGCAACGCGCTGTATTCCCTTTCGGGCAGTGCTATCTATCTCGAATGCGGATACGGCAAGGACGATACGAAGGTCTACTGCATTACGGGCGACACCTATCTTGCGTCCTACTGCTCCTACCGCGACAGCGATAGCTCGTTTGATTTCCGCGGCACGGAGAAGCTCGAGCTCACCGAAACGAACAATCCGCTTGCGGGTGCGGACAACAAGACCGCTTATATTTCCATTTGCGAATTCAACGGCAACGTGGCGGAAGAGTTTGTCCAAATGCTTGGCCTTATGAAAGAGCGCGGCAGAGAAAACCTGATTATCGACCTGCGCCGCAACGGCGGGGGATACCTCAAGGATTTTCAGTCGATTGCCTCGCACCTTCTCAAAAACGCGGAGGGAAACAGCCCGCTCGTCGCTACGGCAAAGTACCGCAGCGGAAGGCAGGTGAAATTCAATGCGGACGGAAACGATTACGTAAAATATTTCTCGCAAAGCTCGCGCGTGAGTATTCTTGCGGACGAGTGGACGGCATCCGCTTCCGAGAGTTTGATTGGCGCGCTCGTCGATTACGGCACGGTCGGGTTCTCGGATATTTACCTTCGCAAGCAGGAAAACGGCGAAGCGCATTCCTACGGCAAGGGCGTCATGCAGTCGGCGTTCACCGCCGTGAACGGCAGCGCCGTGCGCGTGACCTCTGCGGAAATCTTCTGGCCCGTCAGCGGAAGAAGCATTCACGAAACGGGCGTCACAGAAGAGATGGGCGGGCAAGGAATCGAAGCCCCCTTACTGCACGGTGAAACGGATACCATGCTCGAAGAAGTGCTCTCCCGCTTAAACGGCGCTGCGCTTTAAGTATTCCTCTAAAATTTTCATAGAGTCGATCTTTCCGTCGGAAGGTCGGCTCTCTTTTTCTTCTTCGCACTTTTCGTCCCCGTGTTCCGAAGGTGGGGGAGCGGACTTGCCCGCCGCGCCCTGGAACATGGCGATAAGCTCTCTGTTCTCGCGGTAGAATTGCAGAGCCGAGCGGAGCTTGCAGATCAATTCGGAGTTGTTATCCATGGAAGTAAGTAAGAGCAAGATAACTAGAATTTCCATACGATTATCGTATGCCGATGTCAAAAAAACCGTTCGCTTCATACCATGAAAGTGTGAGGTGTATATGAACGATTTTGCAAGCTATTCGGGTAAAAACGAAAAAAACTCACAAACGGAAAAAACCTCCGAAGAATGGATTTCGGAGGCAAAGAAGGTAGCAAGCCAGTACAGCGGCAAGAGCGACAACGATATTATGAAGGCAATCTATGCGCAGGCGGTGGAGGGCAAGAAAAACGGCACGCTCACCAACGAGCAGATAGACGCGTTCTACCGTCAGTTCTCGCCCATGCTCGACGCGGGAAAGCGCAAGAGGCTCGCGAAGCTCGTAGAGCAGCTCAAAAAAATGTAGCTCAGATTTGCCGCAATGCGCTCACGAGCGCGTTGACTTCCCGCATGGTCTGATCCGCCGAGAAGGACGCACGCACCAAGCCCTCGGGGAAGGTATCGAGTGCCTTATGCACGAGGGGCGCGCAATGCAGCCCGCCGCGCACGGCAATGTTGAAACGGTCGGAGAGAATGCCCGCGAGTTCCTCGGAGGGCACTTTCGCGTTTTCAAACGCAACGATCCCGCATGGGTTGGGGGAGAAGTACGTTTTATAATCCGCCATAGCGGAAAGCGCGGTATGCACCGCCTCCGTCAGTTTGAGAAGGGCTTCCGCATTCGTCTTTTGCCGCGCCTTGACGAGGATCGCGCCCTCGTAGAGCGAGCAGATTGCAGGATACGAAAGGGTACCGCTCTCCAAAGCGTCGGGGTAGAATTCGGGCATACCCAAATTGAAGCTCTCGCTTCCCGTGCCGCCGAAGAGGACGGGGCGGGGATTAAGCCGTTCGGAAAAGAGCAGCGCGCCCGCGCCCTGAATGGCACCTAAGCCCTTGTGTCCCGCAAGCGCCAAGGCGTCGATGCCGAGCTTTTTCATGGGCAGGGGAATATGCCCCGCACCCTGCGCGCCGTCCACCACGAAGAGCACTTCTTCGGGCAGGCGGGCACGGATTGCGGCAAGGTCGGGGGAATAGCCCGTCACGTTGGAAGCGGAAGTCACGCAGCACATTTTCGTATTTGGTTTGACGAGCGCGGCAACCGTCTCGGGCAGAATTTTTCCGTTTTCGAGCGGCGCGACGGAATACTCGATAACGCCCGCGCGCTTGAGCTCTTCGAGCGGGCGCAGAACGGAGTTGTGCTCTAAGCAGGTCGTTACGACGTGGTCGCCCTTTTCGAGCGTGCCGAGGATTGCAAGGTTGAGCGCCTCGGTACAGTTTTTCGTGAACGCAACGCGCTCGAACCCGTAGCCGTCGAAGAGCTCGGATAAAAGCTCTCTGCAAGCGAGCACGCGCTCGGCGGTGGCGAGGGAAAGGCGGTGTCCGCTCCGTCCCGGATTGGCGCAGGTTTTCATGGCGGCAATGACCGCGTTTTGCACGGCGGCGGTTTTATACCCGCCCGTTGCCGCGTGATCGAGATATATCATATTCATACTCCGAAGGATATGTCCTTGCGCGTTGTGCGCACAGGGACAAGAATAATTTATTATACGAAGGCAGGGAAATAATCATGACAATGTTGGCAGTGTTTCGCTCGCGGGCGCAGACGCTCGATTTCGTTTCCCGCCTGCGTGCGGCGGGGGTGCCCGCGCAGACGGTTGCAACGCCCGCCGACGCGGGCGTGGGGTGCGGAATTTCCGCGCGGTTTGAAGAATCGTTTTTGCCGCGCGTCAAAATTCTGCTCGGTAAAAGGCCGTACTCTTCTTTTTCGGGCTTTATGAAAAACAGGAGCGGTACGTTCGTTTATTGGAACGGTTGATTTTTGGGGCGGATCGTGCTATAATATCCGCTATGGAACGAAACGACGAAATTTTAAGGGAGCTTGCGCGGCTGTATCCGGACGCCAAGCCCGCACTACATTTCCGCTCCCCCTACGAGCTGTTAGTTGCAGTGGTGCTCTCGGCGCAGTGCACGGACGAGCGCGTGAACAAGGTGACGGAAGTACTCTTTGAAAAGTACGATACGCCCGAAAGGATGCTTACGCTCTCGCAGGAAGAGTTGGAGCGGTATATCTTTTCGTGCGGGTTTTACCATAACAAGGCAAAGCACATTCTTTCCGCCTCGCGGGATATTATCACGCGCTACGGCGGGGAAGTGCCCGATTCTTTGGAAGAGCTCCGCACGCTTGCGGGCGTCGGGCGCAAGACGGCGAACGTGGTGTACGCGGTGGCGTTCGGCGGCGACGCGATTGCCGTGGATACGCACGTGTTCCGCGTTTCCAACCGTTTGGGACTTGCCGAGGGCAACACGCCCGAAAAGGTGGAAGAGGGATTAATGAAGGCCATTCCCAAATCGGAATGGTCGAAGGCGCACCACTACCTCATCTGGCACGGAAGAAAAGTGTGCCATTCCCAAAGACCTGCGTGCAAGGAATGTACGCTTAAGTGTTTGTGTAAAAATGCGCCGAGCGAATAAAAGATAACTCCTTCGTCAATAAAAGGGCGGAGGAGGTTTTTTTCATATGATGAATCTTACGGCAAAAGATTTAGACGTGCTCAGTCATTTACTTACGGGAGAGGAAATGGCGTGCAAGAAGGCGCGGGTTTACGCCAATACGCTCACGGACGTAGCCTTGGCGGAGGAGATGGAGCGAATTTCGCAGGCACACGCCGCGCGGTTTCAAGCGCTTTACCAGATGATAGGAGGCAGTAAATGAAAACTTCAAAAAAGGATATTACGCTCTCGGAAAAGGACGCGCTTCAGGACATGCTCGATATTGAAAAACTGCTCATGACCTATTACAACGCGGCGCTCACCGAGGGAAGCTGCAAGCCCTTCCGCAAGGAAATTCTCAAAAACTTCACCGCGCATGCAGATACGCAGTTTACGGTGTTCGAGCAGATGCTCGCGCGCGGGTATTACGAAGTCGAGCCCGCCGAAACCAAGCTCTTGGAGGAAACTGCGGGAACCTATAAAAAGGTGCTCAAAGAAATTAAAGCGTGTTAAAGCTTCGCAGTATCGATTTCAGAATTTTGCACATACTCATTTCGGAGGGAAAAGTAATGCCCGATAAGAAAAAAAAGAAAGAAAAAAACAGCAGTCTCGTGGACGGAGAATACGCGCACAATCCGCGCTATTGCATGATTCTTCCCGACGCCGCAGACGCGGACGAAGAAGACATTATCTCTACGGGACAATCGTAAAAGCAAAGGCTTCTCTCAAAAGGGGAAGCCTTTTTTCGGAAAAACGTGCGTGAAAAATTTGACATGCACCTTTCCGCATGTTATACTCAATTCGATTATTTGAAACGGAGAAATATATGGAAGAACAACAACAGGACGAACTGAGAATCGGCGAGATACTTTCAATCATCTGGAAGCATATTATTTGGATTCTCGTGGTTTCGCTGATTGCCGCCATTGCTTGCGGAATTTTCGTGCAATATTCCGTCAGCCCGTCTAAGCGCAACTATCAGCTTTCATTCACATTTGAATATCCCTATCAGTACGCCGTCGATAAAGACGGAAATACAACCAATAATTTGCAGTACCCCGACGGTACCGCTTTCCGCATCGAATCCGTTATCTATACCGACCGTTTGAATGCGGCAAAGGAAACGGACAAAGAAGCGTTTGAAAGCATCGATACGGAAAAGATGGTGAGCAAGAAAAAGATTTCCATTTCTGCAACCTCAAGCAACGTTTATACGATTACGGCCGCTTCAAGCTGTTTTAAGGATAAAGAACAGGCAACCGAGTTTTTGAAAGCCGTTTGCAACGTGAGCGGAAAGGCAGTCATCGAGAACGCACAGCGGAAGGATTGCTATTCCAAGCTTTTGAATTACGATACCGCCGATACGACCGAGAAGAAGCTCGATATTCTCAAAACGCGTCAAAGCGATATTCTTAGCACCTATTCGCGCTATCTCGGTTATTACAGAAATTTCACCCATACCTTCGGCGAGGGCGAGGAGAGCAAGACAAAGACGCTTGAAGCCTGCTACTATGAAGCCGCCGCGGTGAATATCGATAAAATGATTCAGATATTCGATTGGGAAAACGAATTGGAGAAGAACAAGAAGGCGATTGAACGGTTGGAGGAGGTGAAACCCGAAAGCTCCACCGAGTCCGACGAGACGCTGGACGCATATCACCAAAAAATTGTGGAATATACCGTCCGCAATTCCAATATCGAAACGGAACTCGAACGGACTTACCCCGTGTTCGGCTATACGGGGGAAACGGGTCAGTTTATCAATGACGGTTTATTTGCGTCAAAGCTTGCCGAACTGAAAACGGCAATCGATACGCAGACGGATACGCTGAACACGATAATTACCGAGCTCTACAAGAGCACCACGAAGTTCAACTTTGAGCAAAGCAGCGTCCTTGTGACGGGCGGCGCAAATATGTTCGTCTACGCGGCTTTGGTGTTCATCGTTGTGTTCGTGCTTGCAAGCTTTGTGTTCTGCGCGTTGGATATTTCCCGCAAGCGCAAAGGGGCTGCGGCAAAGGCCTCCGAAGAGCAGGAACTGCACGAGGTAGCCGCGCCGGAAGAAACGCAGATGCTGGAAGAGCCTCACACGGAGGAATTGCAGGAAGTGGAAGAAGCAACGCCCGAGGAAGTGAAACCCGAAGAACCGACGTCCGCCGAGGCGCAAGAGGAAAAACCCAAAAAGAAAACCTCGAAGCCCAAAAAGAAAAAGGAATAATTTTTCCAAATAAAAAGCTCCCGCTATGAAGCGGGAGCTTTGTTTGTGTTGATTAAACGTTAAAGCGGAAGAGCACGACGTCGCCGTCTTTCATGACGTATTCCTTGCCCTCCGAGCGCACCTTGCCTTTTTCGCGCGCGCCCGTAAGTCCGCCGCACTCTAAGAGGATTTCCCATTCCACCACTTCGGCACGGATAAAGCCTTTCTCGAAATCGGTGTGAATCTTTCCCGCCGCCTGCGGTGCCTTCGTGCCCTTTACAATCGTCCAGGCGCGGGTTTCCTTCTCGCCTGCGGTGAGGTAGGAGATAAGCCCGAGCAGGGAATAGGAAGCCTTAATAAGCTTACTAAGTCCGCTCTCTTTGAGCCCGAACTCTTCGAGGAAGAGCGCTCTATCCTCCTCTTCCATTTGGGAGAGCTCTTCTTCCGTCTTGGCGCATACCACAATCACGCCCGCGTTATGCTTCGCGGCGTACTCTTTTACTTTGAGAACGAGGGGAATTTCTTCCTCGCCCGCGCCCATGTCCTTTTCGGAAATGTTCGCGCAGTAGATAACGGGCTTACTTGAGAGCAGGAACAAATTGTCCATGAGCGGCTGTTCCTCGTCCGAGAGGGGGAAGCAGTTTGCAGGAAGCTCTTTTTCAAGGTGCTCCGAAAGGCGGGTTAAAAATGCGAACTCCGCTGCCGCCGCTTTATCCGCGCCGCCGCGCGCCGCGTTTTTAATTCTATCCATGCGCTTTTGAACCGCTTCGATATCCGAGAGAATGAGCTCTAAGGTAATCGTTTCGATATCGCGCACGGGATCTACCGAGCTTTCCACGTGCGTTACGTTCTCGTCCTCGAAGCAGCGCACCACGTGCACGATAGCGTCTACCTCACGGATATGGGAAAGGAACTTGTTTCCGAGGCCCTCGCCGCGGCTTGCGCCCTTTACGAGCCCCGCAATGTCCACGAATTCAATCACGGCGGGCGTCACTTTTTTACTGTTATAGAGTGCGGCAAGCTTATCGAGCCGCTCGTCGGGCACTGCTACCACGCCCACGTTGGGCTCGATGGTGCAGAAGGGGTAATTCGCCGCCTCCGCGCCCGCGTGCGTAATTGCATTGAACAGGGTAGATTTTCCCACGTTGGGAAGTCCCACAACTCCGAGTTTCATAAATCGTTCTCCTTGAATGCTTTCATTATATATGAAATCGGGAAAATCGGCAAGTCTTTCGTTTGCTATTTGGAAAAATTTGTGTTAGAATTGTGGTTGAAATTACATTCAAGGAATAAGATATGGACTACAAGCGTTACGTTGCAAAACAGCTGAAAATCGAAGGAATTTCCGAGGACGAAATCGCGGAGGCGGTTGCCGTTCCCCCCAACACCGAAATGGGGGACTACGCGCTTCCCTGCTTTAAGTTCGCCAAAATTATGAGAAAGAGCCCCGTGCAGATTGCCGAGGAGCTTGCAGGGGCTTACAAGGCGGACGAGGTTATTTCCGAAGTTTCCGCGGTGAACGGGTATTTGAATTTCAAAGTCAACCGCAAGGGGCTTGCGAAAGAGACGCTCGGCAAAATCAAAAAAGAGGGCGAAAAATACGGCTCGTCGAAAACGGGCGGCGGCAAGGTTATCTGCCTTGACTATTCCTCGGTGAATATCGCAAAGCCCTTCCATATCGGGCATTTATCCACCACCGTGCTCGGCGGTGCGCTGTACCGTATTTTCAACTTCCTCGGCTACAAGGCTGTGGGCATCAACCATTTGGGCGATTACGGCACGCAGTTCGGCAAGCTCATTTCGGCTTATAAACGCTGGGGCAACAAAGCCGAAGTCGAGAAGGGCGGCATTCACGCCATCAACGAACTGTATGTCCGTTTCACGAACGAAGCAGACGAGGCAATGGAAAAGGAAGCGCGCGAGTATTTTCGCCTGATTGAAAACGGCGATAAAGAGGCGAACGAGCTCTTCGAGTGGTTCAAGAAAATCACGCTTGCCTACGTGGAAACCATTTACGAAAAACTGCATATCAAGTTCGACAGCTATCTCGGCGAGCGGTTCTATACCGATAAAATGCAGCCCGTCGTGGACGAACTGCGCGAAAAGGGGCTCTTGAAAGAAAGTCAGGGCGCGCAGATCGTGGACTTGGAGCCCTACGGTATGTCACCCTGTTTGATCCTTCGTTCGGACGGCGCGTCGCTGTACGCCACGCGCGATCTTGCCGCTGCCATTTACCGCAAGAATACTTACGATTTCGAGAAGTGTTTATACGTCGTTGCCTATCAGCAGAACCTGCACTTCAAACAGGTGTTCAAGGTGTTGGAGCTCATGGGCAAAGAATGGTCGAAGGATTTAGTGCACGTCGCTTACGGCATGGTGTCACTTGAAGACGGCGCAATGTCTACCCGCAAGGGCAAGGTGGTGTGGCTGGAAGACGTTATTAACAAGTGCGTGGAAAAGGCGTACCGCATTATCGACGAGAAGAATCCTGCACTTGAAAACAAAGAAGCGGTTGCCGAGAAGGTCGGCATCGGCGCGGTGATATTCGGCGCACTCTATAATAATAAGATAAAGGATATCGTATTTTCTTACGACAAGGCGCTCAATTTCGAGGGCGAAACGAGCGTGTACGTTCAGTACACCTGCGCAAGAGCGGCTTCGGTGCTTGCAAAGGCGGAAGCGGCGGGGTACAAACCCGCGTATGCGGACTTACAGCCCTGCGCCGCAGAATTCGAGCTTTTGAAAGCGCTTGCCGCTTTCCCCGATACCGTGCAGGCGGCGGCGAACGCGTACGAGCCCAGCTTTGTTGCACGCTACTGCGTTGATACCGCGCAGAAGTTTAATAAATTCTATCTCGATTGCAAAATACTACAGGCGGAGGAGGGGACGCGGGAATACCGCTTGCTTCTCACCGAGGCAACGCTTATAACGCTGAAAAACGCGCTCGGTCTCATCGGCATCGGCGTTCCCGAGAAAATGTAAAGCCCCGTCATTCTGAGGCGAAGCCGAAGAATCCCATTTATAAAAGAGGTAAATTTTTGGTTAAAGCAGTTTTATTCGATTTAGACGGCACGCTGCTCAATACGCTGCCCGATATCCGTTTCGTACTCAACGAAACGCTGAAAAAATATTCCTATCCCGAAATCACGGTAGACGAAGCCCGTGCATATATCGGCGAGGGCGCATACCGCCTTGTGGAGCGTGCGCTTCCCGATTACGCTACGAATATCGAAGAATTTTTCGAGGACTTCAAGAAGGTGTACGCCGCTTGCGCGAACGAGCGCACCTACGTGTACGAGGGCATGACGGAGCTCGTCACCCGCTTGAAGGCAAAGGGCGTAAAGGTTGCAATTATCACCAATAAACCGCAGGAGGCAACCGAGGAATGCGTGAAGCAGTTCTTCGGGGACACGTTCGATTTTGTGGGCGGCGACAGCGGCGATTTTCCTTGCAAGCCCGATCCTACGCTTGCACGCTATGCGGCATTAACGCTTCGGGTTTCGCCTGCGGAGTGCGTGTTCGTCGGCGACGGCGAAACGGACGCGCAGACGGCAATCAACGCGGGCATGAAAGGGGTATCCGTGCTGTGGGGATACCGCACGCGTCAGCAGCTTGAAAAGGCGGGCGCAACGCGGTTTGCGTCAAGCGTAAAAGAGCTGGAAAAATTTCTCTAAAATGCTTGAAATTGGCAATTTTGTGTGATATAATTTGGGAAATTCTTAAAACAAAAGGAGATAAAGATTTATGAAGAGATGTGCAGTATGCGGTGAAATCGTAGCGGACGACGTAGACGTTTGCCCCGTTTGCAAGGCAAAGAAATTCGAGCCTGTATCGGAAACGGCTTTTGCTTGCGAGCACCACGTCGGCGACGGCGTTGTGGAAGATAAGGAAGTGATGGAAGGGCTTCGCGCAAACTTTGCGGGCGAGTGCACCGAGGTTGGTATGTACCTTGCAATGGCACGCGTTGCGGAAAGAGAGGGCTATCCCGAAATCGCGGAAGCGTACAAACGCTATGCTTATGAAGAAGCAGAGCACGCAAGCAAATTTGCAGAGCTTCTCGGCGAAGTGGTAACGAACTCCACCAAAAAGAATTTGGAACTTCGCGCGGCGGCTGAAACGGGCGCATGTGCAGGCAAGCTTGCGCTTGCAAAGCGTGCAAAGGAGCTTGGCTACGACGCCATTCACGATACCGTTCACGAAATGGCGAAGGACGAGGCTCGCCACGGCGCAGGCTTCAAGGGAATGTTGAAAAGATATTTCGGCAAATAATTACATACGAAAAAGAAAGGACAGACTAAGTAGTCTGTCCTTTTTCTATGCGAAGCAATTTAGTTATAATCTGTTAAACCTAATAGAAAATCGACCGATACACCAAAAAATTTCGACATATCGGCAAGAACGGAAAGGGAAGGCTCGCGTTGACCTTTTTCATAGTGTAAATAAGTAACACTGTTCATGTTTAATTTTTCCGATAATTGCTTTTGCGTAAGCCCCATTTCTTCGCGCAATTCTTTTAATCTTTGTCCAAGAAATATTTGCATTTATACTTGACATATTACCATTTTGGTAGTAGAATAAAACAAAACTACCATTTTGGTAGTTTTGTTAATGTTAAAATTTTAATGTTATAGGCGTTAATAATAAAAATTTTTGGAGAGAAGTTATGAACAAAAGAATTTTGGCTTTATTGTTGGCAGTAGTTTCGTGTATTGGAGTTTGTCTCAGTTTGGTTGGGTGCAATGATGAATGTGCTCATACAAATAAAATGCTTATAAAAGATACGACAACATGTGTCGCCAATGGTATCGTTACATATCAATGCCGTGATTGCGGTATAACCATTGAACAAGAAAAGAATGCTTTGGGACACAATTATGAAATTATTTCTAATACAGCAACTTGTACGACAAATGGACTTCAAACGAGCCAATGCTCTCGTTGTCAAAAACGTGAGGTGGTAAATGTGGCAGCAAAAGGACATTCGTATGGATACAAAGGAATTTGTAGCATATGTTCTAAATTTCAATATGATATCCAATTATCTGTTTCATTGCCCAAAGAATTTAAATATGAATATAAAGCAGGCAACCATATATATTCTAAATTTATTTTAACAAAACTATCGTTCCAAATTGAATATAGTTCCATTTATATTAATTTTGAGGGAGAAAAGACTTATGATGAAGATGGAGCATATGGAAATGAACGAATATATTGTACAGTGGTTTTAAAAGAAAAAGATACGGGTAAAATTATAGGTTCAGATTCACTATATGCAACGAATTTAATTGTCGGTCAAACATTTAAGAATGATTATCATAAAATATGTAATGTTTCTGATTTAGAAAGTGGAAAAACTTATATTTTAGAAGTAGTAGATAGAATCATTTAGTCTGGGAGGCTTTTTATATGAATACAACTTTATATGACATTGTTGTATCCGTTGCTTGTGAATTTTCTCTGACACCTTGGGATTGGGCAATGACAAAATCGGGGAGTAAAAATATTTATTATGATGGTTCAACAAGCAGAATTAAAATTTACGCTTATAATAAATATGAGTTAAATGAAATAACTAACTTATTTGAAGAGGAGTTAGCAAAGAATAATTACCGTTTTACAAAGCAGAAAAATGGCGATGAAATAATAATTTCAATAATCTAATAACTAATAAGTAACAAAGTAGCGGCTGTAAAACAGCCGCTACTTTGTACTTATCGCTTTTTCTTGACATTCCCTTGAAATTGTGCTATTGTTAGTATACACAGAAGAGGGAAAGAGTTATGGCTACTTACACTTTTAAGTATAAGAATATCACGCGGGAGCTGCCCGTGCACGAAGTGGGCTCGGGAATGAAAATTGCGTATCTCGATACGCTGTCCGATTACGAGCTCGTCACCGCGCTCTCCAAAGATATGGCGGAGCTCATTGCAAAGAATAGCCGCGTCGGTAAAGCTTTGCGCGTGGTACTCTTCACCGCCGAAAGCAAGGGCGTGCCGTTTGCGTACGCAGTTGCAAATGCGCTCTGCGGCAGCGGGAAAAAGGTAGAGGTGGTAATCGCACGCAAGCACGAGAAGAAATTTTTCGGCAAGTGCGTTTCGACCGAGAAGTTCTCCATTACCACCGAGGCGGTCAACGATAAGCTGTTCATCACCGAATACGATAAGGAAAAGCTTGAAGGGGCTCAGGTCGTTCTCGTGGACGATTTCTATTCGACGGGCGCTTCCATGAACGCGCTTGAAAACTTAGCTACCGCGTGCAATGCGGAAGTAATCGAAAGAGTGGTTGCCGTATGGGAAGAGGTAGACGGCAACAAGCCGAACGTGAAGTTCGTAACCACCCTGCCTATTTTGTAATAATTATAAAATTCCATTCGCCCCGCGTGCTTCTCGGCACGCGGGGCTTCGCTTTTTGCGGCGCAGTAGAGTGGGAATTTTCACGCTCTACTCACAGTAGAATTATTGACAATCATATAGAAACAGGGTATAATGACGGCATGGAAACAGATACGCTCGCAGTTACCATCGGAAAAAATATTACGCGTCTTCGCCGTATTGCGAACATGACGCAGTTGGAGCTTGCGGAAAAACTCAATTATTCGGATAAGTCCGTTTCCAAATGGGAACAGGGCAACGGCGTGCCCGATATCCGTATTCTCGTTCAGCTTGCAGACCTCTTTCAGGTTTCGGTGGACGATTTGGTGCGCGAGCACAAGGAAAAGCCAATCGTGCCAAAGAGCACGCGCAATATGCGCAGGCTGATTATTATGCTCTGTTCGGTAGGGCTTTGTTGGCTGGTTGCCGTTGCGGCGTTCGTGTTTATCGGAATCGGCGCACCGAAGGTTCCTTATTTATGGCTCGCCTTCGTTTACGCGGTGCCTGCTTCCGCAATCGTCGTTTTGGTGTTCAGCTGTATCTGGCAGTATAAAACCGTGCGCGTCGTTTCGGTTTCCGTGCTCATTTGGTCGGTGCTTGCGTGTATCTATCTCACGACCTTCGTCTGCGGGGTAGAGGAAAATATGTGGCTTATTTTCATTCTCGGCATTCCGCTTCAGGTGCTTGCACTCGTTTTCTTCGTATGGTGGAAACGGCTGCCCTTTTTCAAGCACAAGCATTGAGTTATTCGGAGTTATTCTATGAAAGAAATTTTCGTCCCCTCAGACGGGGAGTTACAGTATAAAAAGAAAGCGTCGTTCGCAAGGCGGCGCAAGGCAGGCTCTATCAGCTCGCTTGCGTTCGGCGTGCTTGCCGTTCTTTGCCTTTTGGGTGCGATCGTGTGTATCGTTCTCACGGAGATCGGCGAGCGTAGCAAAGAAACGGAAACGCTGCTCTATATTTTATCGGGCTCGTTTGCGGGCGGGGCGGCGCTCTTTGCCGCGGCTACCGTGTTGATTTCAAAAATTGCGCATTCCGTTTATCAGACCGAGCTTGACTTCCGTGAACGGTGCGATAGCGAAAACAGCTTTTTCGTAGGCGAAGGTACGCTTGCGACCTTTGAAAAGGACGGGCTGAGAATCCACGCGGAAAGCGGTAAGGGCGAAGCAATTAAAGTGCCGTACTTAGAAATTCGTTTCTTTTCCGTCTGCACCCGCCACCTGCCCCGCGAAAAGGGAGAGTGGAGCGTCGTTATTGAAGTGCCTGCAAAGTATCTTGCAAAAGCGGGCGAACCCGTGGAAGACGGCCCCGCGCTCATTCAGGCGGACGCGAAGGAGCGGTTGTACCGCTGTATTGAAAATTTCGGGCTCACGATGATAGGCGGGCGCGAAGATACGAAAAAATCGGAAAAGGGCAAGAAGTTTTCTCTTCTCAAATCGTTCGTGTTCCCCGACCGCGCGGGCAGAAAGCGGATCCTCACGCAAATCATTCTCGGCGTCGTGGCGTTTGCTTTGGGGATTGGGCTTGCGTTCTGGCAGCTTACCGTCGGCATTATTCTCGGCGTGTTCGGTTCGTTTATCGGCGGGCGCGCGGTTTGGAGCTATATTCAGAAGAAGAGCGTGCTCTATTTCTACGAAGAGGGAATCTATTGGAAAGAGGAGCACAAAAACGATAGCGTATTCCTCAAATGGGAGGAAATAGAAAGCATTTCCGAAGAAGAGAAAAAGGGCTATTTATTTTTGAAAGTGACCTGCCCGTACGGTTCGTTTTATTTTCTGAGCCGTGAGGGCGTCATGGAATTTTTGGGGCAAAATCACCCCGAGAAGTGCGTAGAATAAAATGAATCATACGTTATGCACAAACTGCGGTCGAAACCCCGCAAAAGAATACGTGAGGAAATCGGAGGGGAAGGAGTTGAAACTCTTTCTCTGTCCTTCCTGCTACGAAGCGCTCTATCCCGATGCGGGCGAGGACGATTTTTTCACTTCCTTTTTGGGGAACGTCGGCGCGAAAAAGTCCTGCCCCGCCTGCGGTACCACGCTCGACGAATTCAGAAGCTCGGGACTTCTCGGCTGTGCGTATTGCTACACGGCGTTCCGCGAGGAGCTTACGCCTACGGTGAAATACATTCACGGCAACATTCAGCATTTGGGCAAGTTTCCCGATACGGACGCAGAGGAAACGTACGACGCCGTGCGTGCGCTCGTCCGCGAGCAGGAAGAGGCGAAAGAGAAGTTGGAGCGTGCGCTTGCCGAAGAGGACTATGCCGCCGCCGATCGCTACCGCCTCGAACTCAAAGAAATCAGTCGTAAGCTTTACGGCGGAGAGGTGCCGAGGTGAGTATCAGTAAAAAATACGAAAGCGTCGCCGTATCCTCCCGCATTCGCCTGGCGCGGAACTTTGCGGACTATCCGTTCCCCGCGCGCCTTCTCAGAGATGCGCACGCCGAGGAGCAGGCGCAGGAAATTATACAACTCGTTTCCGCAAAGCTCGTAGGGCTTGACGCGTTTGCGCTCTATGAAATGAAAAATCTCTCCGACGAGCGCGCGGCGTTCTTCATGGAGCGCAATCTTATCAGTCGGGATTTGATTTCCAACCGCCGTATTTCCGCCGCACTCATTTTGCGCGACGAGAGTATGTCGGTCATGATCAACGAGGAAGACCATATCCGTGCGCAGTACTTCATGCGCGGGTTCGATTTGGAAAAAGCGTACGAGCGCATTTCGGGCATTGACGATGCGATTTCCGAATCCATTCCCTTTGCCTACGATGATACGTTCGGCTATCTCACCGCTTGTCCCACCAACCTTGGAACGGGGCTCCGCGCTTCGGTTATGCTCTTTTTGCCCGCGCTATCCCGTCGGGGGCTCATGCGGCGCATATCACCCGATTTAACCCGCTTGGGACTTACCGTGCGCGGTGCGCTCGGCGAGGGGAGCGGCGCAGAGGGCGATTTATTCCAAATCAGCAACGAAATAACGCTCGGCGATTCGGAAGGGGATATTTTAAGAAAGGTCGGGCGCACGGTTTCCACCGTGGTGGAATTCGAGATCCGCGAGCGCGACCGCATGAAGGCGGAGGAAGGGCTTGCGCTCAAAGATAAAGTCATGCGTTCCTACGGCGTGCTCACCAACGCTTGCAGAATGGATCTCAAAGAGTTCTCGGTGCGTATCTCCGACGTGAAGCTGGGCGTTGCGCTCGGGTATTTCAAAACGGAGGAGGCGGACGAGAGCCTTACCGAACTCGACGATTTGTTCGTGGAAATGCGCCCCGCCAACATCAACCGTCTGAACGGCGCGCCGCTTGCAAAAGAGGAACAGGACGAATACCGCGCCGAATACGCTTCTATAAAACTTAGAAAAATGCAATTAAAGGCGTAAAGGAGAATTTACTTTGAATTATCCGAATCATTATACCGCTTCCCTGCAGGACGTGCTTTCCGCTTCCGAGGAGGCGGCAAAGCTCTTTAATACCACCTATATCGGAACGGAGCATCTGCTCTTAGGTATGCTCTGCGTTGTGGACAGCACGGCGGCGAAGCTTCTTTCGGAGGCGGGCGTTTCGCTTTCCGCCTATAAGAACGTGTTTCGGCGCAAGCTGAATCACAATTTTCCCCATCACGGCCAGACGCCGCGCGTGAAAGACATTTTATTCCGTGCCCACGAATACGCGCTCAACAGCAGCCGCAATTCGCTTACGGATACCGAGCACGTTCTCCTTTCCCTTCTCAATACCGAGGACTGCCTTGCGGTGGATATGCTCAAAAGCCTTGGCATCAGCTGCGAAGAGCTTATTGCCCGCTGTGAAAAGTTCATCGAGCCCATGGAGGACGAGGAGGACGAGGAAACGGCGGAAGTATCCTATAAGGTGCGGGAGTACGGCGGCGAGTCTGCGGCGCTCAGCGACGAAATCAAGGAATACGGCGAGGACTTAACGCAGAAGGCGCGGGAGGGCAAGCTGGATCCCGTCATCGGCAGAAGAGAGGAAATCGAGAAAGTCATTCAAATTCTTTCCCGCCGCTCCAAAAACAACCCCGTGCTTATCGGCGAGCCGGGCGTAGGAAAGAGCGCGGTCATAGAGGGGCTTGCGCAGGAAATCGTAGCGGGCAACGTTCCCGAGCTTCTCAGCGGCAAAATCGTGTTTTCGCTCAACCTTACGGGGCTTTTAGCCGGTGCAAGATACCGCGGCGACTTTGAGGAACGGCTCAAAAAGGTAGTGGACGAAATCGTTCGGAACCGCAATATTATTCTCTTTATCGACGAAATACATATGATCGTGGGCGCAGGCGGCACGGCGGAGAGCAAGGTAGACGCCGCCAATATCTTAAAGCCCATGCTTGCGCGCGGCGAGCTTCAAACGGTGGGCGCAACCACGCTTGAAGAATACCGCAAATACATTGAAAAGGACGCGGCGTTAGAGCGCCGTTTCACGCCCGTTACCGTAGACCAGCCGAGCGTAGAGGATACGATTATTATTCTCCGCGGGCTGAAAGATAAATACGAAGCGCACCACAACGTCGTGATTACCGAGGACGCAATTCGGGCGGCGGCGAGCCTTTCCGACCGCTATATCACCGACCGCTTCCTGCCTGATAAGGCAATCGACTTGATTGACGAGGCGGCTTCCCGCGCACGGCTCAATTCCTATAACGGCCCCGCACTGCTTCGGGAAAAGGAAGATAAACTCACCCGCCTGCAAACGGACTACGATAAAGCGCGCAAGTGGAAAGAATTTTCCCGCGCCGATGCGATTGCGGAACAAATTGAAAAGCTCTCGGAAGAGCTTTCCGCGCTGCGGGAAGAATGGCGCACCAAGCGCAACAGCACGCACCTTTCCATCGGCACCGAGGACATTGCGGAAATTATCAGCAGCTGGACGGGCGTGCCCGTACAAAAGCTCACCGAGGCGGAGAGCGAAAAGCTCCTGCATCTTGAAGAAGAACTGCACGCGAGAATCGTCGGGCAGGACGAGGCGGTTACGGCGGTTTCCAAGGCAATCAGAAGAGCGCGCGCGGGGCTGAAAGACCCCACCAAGCCTATCGGTTCGTTCATCTTCGTAGGCCCTACGGGCGTCGGGAAAACCGACCTTACGAAAGCCTTAGCGGAGAGTATGTTCGGCGACGAGCGGCTCATGGTGCGGCTCGATATGTCCGAATATATGGAGAAGGCGTCCGTTGCAAAGCTCATCGGCGCACCTCCCGGCTACGTCGGTTACGAAGATAACCAGAGCGGACAGCTCACCGAGCGCATTCGCAGAAAGCCCTATTCGGTGGTGCTGTTCGACGAAATCGAAAAGGCGCACCCCGACGTATTCAATATCCTGTTGCAGATTCTCGACGACGGACGGCTTACGGATAGCCGCGGCAGAGAGGTGTCGTTTAAGAATACGCTCATTATTATGACTTCCAATATCGGCGCGCACGAGGTGAAGAGCGTGAACACGCTCGGCTTCGGGTTTGACGATGAGGGCAGCGAGTTCGACGAAATGAAGGGGAGAATTGAGGAGGCGTTAAAAACGCATTTCCGTCCCGAGTTCCTCAACCGTTTAGACGACGTGATTATCTTCCACAAGCTTTCGCGCGAGGATACCATTCAGATTTGCGGCAAGATTTTAGAAGGGCTTGCAAAGCGCGTAGAGGGCAAGGGAATCGGGCTCAAGGTGAGCTCCCGCGCCCGCATGAAGCTCGTTGAGGACGGTTACAGCGAGGAGTTCGGCGCACGCCCCTTAAAGCGCGTGATCCAAAAGCAGGTAGAAGATAGACTTTCGGAAGAGATTCTTCTCGGGCATATCAACACAGGGCATAACGTGATTGTGGACGAAGAGAACGGACGATTGACCTTTACGGAAGAATAATAGTTGGGTGCGCCCGCCGTTTCGGCGGGCGCACCTTTGAAAAAGACGGAAATTCAATGAATCGTAGAATCAATTCGCCGAAACGGAGAATTGTTTTCCATTCCCAACCGCAAAATGAAGTGATATAATGAAGGTATCATTTCTGAAAGGAGAAGGATATGAATTACGGAGAGAAAATAACGGAACTGAGAAAATCGAAGGGAATGACGCAAACCGAGCTTGGTGAAAAGTTGAACGTTGCGTTCCAGACCATTTCCAAATGGGAACGCGGGGAGTCCGTGCCCGATCTCGATATGATGTTCAAAATTTCCAAGCTGTTCGGGGTGCCCATTACCTACTTCGATGAAAGCGACGGGGAAGTAGCGGAGGCACAGGCGGAAACCGCACCTGCAATGCTCGGCGTATGTACGGAGTGCGGAAGAGTGGTTTATGAGGGCGGTGCGGCCATCACCCATCCCGTGCTCATGTGCAAGGATTGCCGCGATAGAAGAATTGCGTGGAATAAAAGCGTAGCGGACGAAGCGAAAGTCAAAAAACAAAAAGAACGCTCGGACGATGCAAAACGTGCGAAAAGACAGCGCAGTACGGGCTTTATCGTCGGCGGAACTTTAAGCGGATTTTACCTTGCGGGCGGAATCGCCATGGCGGCAATGGGTGAAATACCTTGGGCAGATTTCGGATACAGTTGCTTGGGAGAACTTTTTGTTTTCTTCTTTATATGCCAACTGTGCTGGAAGGGCAGCGTGACGCGAACGTTCTGCGGATTTGGTGTTTCCGTGTTTTCAGATCATATCATATTGCTGATTTTGTTTTTCGGGCTGTTTATTATGCTCACGGTTTTCGGTTTTATCCTTGCATTGATTACTGCGCCGATTTCGTTTTGGTTCGAGCTATTGAATTTGAACTCTATCATCAAAAACGGAAAACCTAGAAAGAAACCCAAGGCAAAAGCAAAAAAGAAGTAAATATAAATAAACTGCGCCCGCGTTCATATGAACGCGGG
>JAIDCJ010000024.1 GCA_029055875.1 Clostridia bacterium | reverse complement strand
GCATTTTCACCGCTTTTTCGGTCAAAAATCTGCTTTTTCAAAAAGTCCAAAAAAGTACACTTTTTTGGACTTTTTTTATTTTCACTCTTATTTTTTCCAAAATATGGTAAAATTTATATATCAAAATTTACTTTTAAGGGGATATTTACCATGAAAACCTATGCTTATGCGCGTGTTTCAAGCGCAGACCAAAACCTCAACCGCCAAATTGATAGCTTCTTGCAAGAGGGCGTTGAAAAACGAAATATCTATTCCGACAAAAAGTCGGGCAAAGACTTCGAGCGCGAAAATTATTTGAAGCTCGTGAAGAAGCTAAAAAAAGGCGATCTGTTGATTGTAAAATCAATCGACCGCCTCGGGCGCAATTACGATATGATTATAGAAGAATGGACGCGCATTACAAAGCAAATCGGCGCGGATATTCTCGTGCTGGATATGCCGCTCCTCGATACCCGCGCACGCGATAACGATTTAACAGGCAAGCTGATTTCGGATATCGTATTACAGCTTCTTTCCTACGTTGCGCAAAAGGAACGCGAGAATATCCGCGCTCGCCAAAAGGAAGGCATTGCCTCCGCACTCGCCCGCGGGGTGAAATTCGGCCGCCCCCGCGTTTCTATGCCGGAAAACTTTATGGAGCTTGTAGACGCCTATAAAAAAGGAGAAATCACTTACGCGGAAATTTCCGAGATCACGGGCTTAAAGCGTTCTACCCTCTTTTTGAAAATGCAACAAAACCTTTATTCGGTTACTTTGCCGTTACAATCGAAACGGCGCAAAAGATGGAATCCCAGTACTTCTTAATCTGCGTTTCTTTTACGAGCGAAAAAACGCCACGTCCGTTATAGAAAAACTCAGTCGGGAATTTCTTGCCGACTGAGCCTTTAATAGTCTAATAGTGTGTATTCAATTGCACAAAATTTTCGTAGGGCTGAATAGGTGTTATTCAGCTATCGAAAAAGAAAAGTTGTCTGTTATCCTCCTTTTAGACTTTTATTATAGTCAACCGTCGTTGAGGCTTGGCGCGGTCATGACTCCGAGCCTTTCCCCCGTTCGCATCTCGAGCTGCGGATTTTGGCGGTAAGACTCAATCGTCATTCCCTTCGGCAAATCTGTTTGCCGCAAAGGGATTATTTCTGCGCAGAAAACGCGCCTGTGCGGTTTGGGCGTTCTCCTGTTGTTCTGCCTGAGTTTGAACAACGGGAGGCACCACAACCACGGGCTGTTGCGCCGCGGGCTGGGGCTGTGCAACGGGCTGTGAGGTGCCCATAGACTTCTCCTGCGCAAAGCGGTTGCGTTCTTTCTCGAGCGCAAGCTCGCGTTCCAATTCGCGCGTTCTCTCGCGCTCCTTCTCCCGAAGATCGCGCTCCAACTCAAGCTCGCGTACCGTTGCCTGCGTATAGCTCTGCGGTATCGCCTGCGGCTGTACGTAGCTTTGCGGCATAACAACCTGCTGCGGTTGAGGCAGGGCGGGTTGCGCGTAAGGCTGTGCGGGAGTTACATTCTTCAACTGCCCGACGTAGAAATTACGGTCTCTGTCGATACCGAGCTCATGCTCTAAGTTGCGCATTCTCTCGTAATCGCGCACGCGCATACGCTCTAACTCGCGCTCTAACTCATACTCGCGGTACGAGGGTTGCGCATACCCCTGCGGCATCGGTGCCTGCCAATACGGCGACGGCATATACCCCTGCGGCATATACATCGGCTGAGGATACACGGGCGCTTGCACGGGTACCTGCACGGGAACCTGCTGAATGACAGGTTGCACTACGGGTTGCGGAGCAGGCTGAGGTGCGGGCTGTACTACGGGTTGCTGGGCAACCGTAGGCTGCGCTTGAACAACCTTCTCGCCCTTGTTCTTTTCGCGCTCTAATTCCTGTTCCTTTTCACGCAATGCTTTTTCTTTCTCGCGCAGTTCAAGCTCTAATTCTTTCTCGCGGGAGTTTCCGTTTGCAGGCATTGCGGGGATATAAACTCTTTGTACGGACGGCTCGAAGGATGCCGACATATTCTCGCGGCGCGCCTCGAAATTCTTCTTCCGTTCCTCCATCGCTTTTTCAGATGCTACCAATGCGGCGCGATCCTTCTCGCGGGATTGCGAAATCATATCGAGGAAGCCCTCTACGCGCTTTTGATGTCCAAGCTCGGTTGCAAGCTTTTCTACTGCCTTTTCCAGTTTCGATTCGTCCGTGCCGGCTACTACCTGCTGTGCGGGTTGAACAACCTGCATAGGCTGAGGCTGTTGCTGCACCACGGGCGGTTGCGCGTACTGCATTGCGAAGGGCGGCATTGCGCCGTAGCCCATTGCGGGGTTCATGCCCATTCCCATGTTATTATTGCTCATGGCGGCGATACGGCGTTCGTCCTCTCTGCGGCGGCGTTCGTCTTCGCGTTCTTCTTCTCTGCGGCGACGATCCTCTTCGCGCTGTTCTTCGCGGCGGCGTTTCTCTTCTTCGCGCTCTTCTTCCTTGCGGCGCTTTTCTTCCTCGCGCTCTTCCTCTTTCTGACGCTTCGCCTCTTCCTCTTGCTCCTTCTTTAAGCGCGCTGCTTCTTCTTTTTCTTCCTGCTCCGCAAGCGCGATTTCATTTACTTCGTATACTTGCTTTGCCTCTTCCAAAGCGGCTTTGGCTTTATTGCTTCTGCACTTTGCAATGATAACGCCGATTGCCAAGACTACGGCTACGCCAATCAGCACGCAGGCAATAATCGTCCACGTTGCATACGCCAAGCCGAACAAGCCTACACCTGCTACGGCCGCCGTTCTGTACTGCTTGCGCCCGACGACGTTATTATTTGCCGTATATTGCTTTGCCTCTTTATTTGCCTTTCTGCGCTGGCTGTCGAATACTGCAATTAAGATAATGAAGATGATGCTAAGCAAAATGCAAACACCGCTTACGATTACCTGCCAATATTGTTGCAGGAAGCCTTCTGCGGGCGTGTACTCAAACGGAGAGCCCATAGGTGCGTCGGACGGCAGGATATTGCCCTCGTCGTCTACGAACTCGAAGTTATTGGTATACTGTTCGCCGAGCGTAACGTGTACGGTGTACGGATTGCCCTTTACAAGGTCTTTCTTCGCAACGGAGTTGCCGCTTTCGTCGATATAGCTGTACTCAAATTCGACAAGTCCGTTATACTGCGCGGGAACCTGCAAATAAGGGATACCGTTCTTCTCGCCCCATACGCCGCTAAGCTGTGCCTTTTTCACGTTGAAGTCAACGTCTGCCTCGCTGGAATTTGCAGCGAGCGGCACCACGACGCTAAGACGGGCTGCAACGTTTGCAACAACTTCGGGCTGTTCGGACTCGGAGCCCGTGTAGCCGTTCCAAACGTAGGTGATAGGATCTAAGAGAGCGAACGTAATGGTGTATTCACCCGCGTTGAGGGTGGAAACGTTCTTCACGATTCTCATGATAGAGCGGTCGTAACCCGAGAAATAGGTGTTTACGTTGCCCTCGTTAATGACGACCTCTTTACCGGTATAAGTTAAATCTCCGATATATACGGGCACGTCGACGCCGATAATTTCGACGCCCTCTTCCGAGCCGTCCTCGTTGACGGTGAAGGCAATAAACTCCATACCCGCGAATTTGATTTCGATATTCTGCGAGGTGGGAACGATAGTTCTCGTATAGTTGCCTGCGGGAAGCTTGCCGTCCGAATCGGGCGTGACGGGGTTCTGATCTGCGTCGTAGATAACGTAGTCGTACCAGTCGGTAAGAACGTCCCTATCCGCGAACTGCGGCTGGGCCTTCGTGCCCATGCCCTTCCAGTTTGCAACGGTGATGGTGCGCGGTGCGACCTCTAACGTGACGGTAGCCTCGTCGTCGTCGCCGAGCCATACGTTGTAGTCCGCGCTGATATTGATACCGCTCTTCACGCGGAAGGTAATTTCGTAGGTACCTGCGTTGAACGCCTTGTTCAAATCCCCTTCGTGGCCGTCGTAGTCGGAAACCACCGTTCCGTCGGGAAGCGTGAACTTCACTTCGATATCGAAGTAGTTCGCCCAGTCGTTAGGCAGGCAGTAGGTCTTTGCCAAGTCGTGCACGTCGTTATCGAACACGCTCCAAGAGCCGTCGAACACAGGCGCGTCGAACTCGCGCTCTACGATTTTCCAGTCGAGCGTGCCCGCGAAGGAAGCGGGATAGGTAATGGTATAGTTATTCTGCACGTCGGGATCGGACTGCAAAGTACCCTGAATGCTTGCCGTTGCGCGGTAAGTACCCTTATCCATTTTCTTATAGGTACCGCCGTAGCTGCTCTCGATGAGCGTTACGAGCTCGTCGGGCACGCCGTCGGGCAGGACGGGCGCAACCGAAAATTCCACAGGGCCGTTCTCGTCGCAAGTGAATACGAACGGATTCGCGGGGTCGTAGTTCCAGGTAATGCCGCTTAAATCTACCGTGCACTTCGTGATTTCCCAAGTGAACGTGGAAGGCAGAGCGCAGGGCTCGTAGTTTTGCGTATCCTGCGTGATATTCAGCGTTACGGTGTGCTGACCTGCATTCTTGGTGGAATAGTCGCCGCCGAGCGTGACGCTTAAACCGCCGACTACGTCCGAAATGCCGATAAGCGAAAGCGTGCGTACCGTGCCGTCGTAAACGTAGGTGATATTATCGGAAAGGCCGTAGGTATCGGAACCGACTTTCCATTGTACGCCAGAAAGGTCGTACTGCGCTTTATCGATTGTGAATGCAAACGTGCTGGTACCGCTGATTGCGTAGTCGGCAGAGTTTGCGGGGCCGATAGCCACCTTCACGAAATAGCTGCCCGCATTGGTGGGCGCGGTGGGAAGCTGCGTGGTGCCGTCTGAATCGTAATAAGTATAGACGAGGTCTAACCCGATAGGTGCGCCGTCCTTTTCCGCCTCTGCCGTGGGTGCGAAGGAAGTGCCGTCATACACCTTAGAAGCCGTGGGAACGGAAACGGTGACTGCGTCCTTTCCCCCGCCGACGGAGAACGACTGCGCCAAAGGCCCAGTTAACTCGTAGTTCGCCTGATAGGTGGCGTTGGAGGAAAGCTCCGCATAGGCGTAGTAGGTCTGCGAAGAGGTAGGATCGTAGCTGATTTGCGAAGAGGTAAGCGGCGTTGCGCCAGCCTTGGGCGCGTTATTCGCCGTATCCCAGTCGGAATCCGCATAGTACACCACCGTGTAGGCGGGGTTGGTGGGAAGCGTGGGAACGGTGACGGAAACGCCGCTGATGGTTTCGTTCTTCGTCGTCCAGCCGTTTACGCTGACCTGTACCTTATTAATATCGTAATTGAAAGTGAATGCGGCAATGGAGCCGACGCTTACAGGGTTGAAGTTCGCGGTATCGGCACCAGAAAGCGAGGTAACGGTTGCGGTATAATTGCCCGCATTCTTGTTGCCCGTGCCCGTGTAGCCTGTGGAAAGCACGCTAAGCCCCGTAGGCAGGCCCGTAACCTGCATTTCGATATTACTGCCCGTGTAGGTGACGCCGCCCGAAGGGAAGTCTACCCACGCGCCGCCGCTCTTGTACTGCCACTTCACGTTCGAGAAATCGTAGTCGCCCTTGGAAATGGTAATGGTGAGCGAATAAGCCGCGTCGGTGCCGTCCGACCACTGCATATTGGCAGGGTTGGCAAGCGTAACGTTTGCCGTATAGGTGCCTACGCCGCCCGAAACCACTAAGTCGCTTCCGCTAATGGAAATGCCAGAGCCCGAGGGCGTAACGCGTACGTCCGAATTGACGCCGTTTAAGGGGAAGGTAATATTACTGCCCGTGTACTGCGCGGTATCAGAATAAGTGCCCGCCGCGCCGCTTGCAAAGTAGGGCTTGGTAATATTTCCCCTCACGCTGAACTGCTGATAGTAGGACGTATTGGAGGTATCAATCTCGTAATTGCAGTTTGCGTCGGTTATTTTTGCCGTGGCGTAATAACTGCCTTGGTTGGTTGGAATGCTTGCAAAGTCGTTCGCACCGATGGTATTACCGTACTGCACGGTAAAGTTGGGCACGCTGTCCCCTCCGCACATTTGCGTGGGGTCGCAATGTACGCTGTCGGGCACGCCGTCCGAATCGGTATCGTTAAGCGAAACGGTTATCTTTTTGGGATCGATTGTAAAGGTAAACTGTCTTGTTCTATCTCCTGTAAACGAGGTGCTGTCTTCCCACTTATACTTGGTGGAAAGCAGAGTTACCGTAGCCGTATAGGCGCCGGCCGCCTTAGGGGCGGCGGGGCTGTAGGTGATGGAAACCTTAGTCGCGTCGCTATAGAAAGCCGTATCGTACCACGGGGCTTTGGTAGCCTTGTCTGCCGTAGGGATTGTTGCAACCGTTTGCACCGTGCCGTCGTACGTAACGTTAACCGCTGCGGGCTTCGTTACGCTTTCAGCCGCGGAGGCCGCGGCAGATTTAAGATTTAAGTGAAGCGCGGGACGCACACACGCGGACGTAGTCGTAGGCCCATCACAGAAACAGCCGCCGCCGGGCGCGAGACCAAAGCAAAGAGTAGCAAAAACGTTGCCGCCGGAACGGGACCAGGTGTTCCCCGAAGACTTGAGAATATTGTCTCCGTTAGGAATGCCCCAAAGAGATGCACCGAAGGACGTGCCGCTATCGTAGAAGCCTGTTTCCGTGAGGGAAGGCAACCACAGCGTATCATTCGCCCAGTTGTAATAGTCCGCCTTTGAGGGCATAAGGTAAATATCGTCCCATGAAGAATTGTAAGAACGATGGCACCAACCGCCCGTTTTATTACCCGCAGAGGACTTCAAATTTTCATCGGGCAAGCCCCACGCCTCGTTGGGAAGCAGGTAAGGGCTACCCGTACCGCCGTAAGACCAGTTCCAGTTTTCTTTTTCCTGATAGGCAATTTGGTTGGGTGCAACCAAGTAAGAGGTAAGGCTCTTTTGCCCTATCGTGCTGTTATCAAGTGTGAAAGCCGCGTATTGGTTGCTCTTGCGCTGTGCTTCGGTAACCGAACCGCTGAGCGCGCTGTTGCTCGTAGCGTAGGAAACCGAACCCGATTGCGCTCCGCCGTTGATTGCCACGGCGCGGATATAGCTCGTGGAGTACATGCTCGAGGGATACGCGTTAGTCATATCACGCGTGGAATAGTTATTCCATGCGTACTGTTGCGCCGCGTTCTCGCTCTGCCAAAGGGTAACGACCAAATCGCCGCCCGAAACGGTTGCATAGACGACGTCCCACTTGAAGCCGCCGAAATCAACGCAAATAGAGGTGCCGCTCGTCTTTCCCCCGCCCACGTTATTTTTGAGCGTGGCGTAGTTCATGGAGTGTGCTTCGGTTATGGTATTGTTACCTGTACCCGCAAGTACCGTACCTGTAACCGAGCTCGTGGAGCTTTGAACGGCAGCAAGCGCTTCGGCATAGGTTGCGGTTTTGGTTGCATCGCTGTTCGATACGCCCGCAATCGCGCCGTAGAGCTTTTTCAATACGTCGCCGTCGAAAATATTTCCGTCCGTGCGCGTATCGTAGTCGTTGAACGTGAGCGAACCCAAGGAAGCGGAGCCCGTATAGGCATCCGACTCAACGCCGCCGTTCTTTTTTGTTGCTAAAGGAAACAGAACGGAAGCGCACACGCAGGCAATAACACATACTGCAAGCATTACGCCGAATAGAATCCTGTTTTTTACCAACCGTTTCATATCGTATAACTCCTTTTTGAGACGACAATTACGGCCTTTTCCCCTCCAAAAGTATTTTGTCCGTTAAAGTATACTTTTTGGAATGACTGAAAAAAACCGTGTAACGCCCCAAATTTTCGATATTTTTAGGCTTTTATAATACTATTTTATGCAAAATATGTCAATACTTTTTCTCCCAAAAAGTATACTTTTTTGGAATTTTTTATTTTTTTTTATTGTTTTTCCAAAAACATGGTACAATTTTGAGGGCGAAATATATATATTTAGGAGAATTTTATGATTTACGCTTATGCACGCGTTTCCAGCGCGGACCAAAACCTTGACCGTCAGATTGACTCTTTTGTGAATTTCGGGGTTGAAAAACGAAACATCTATTCAGACAAGAAGTCGGGCAAGAACTTCGAGCGAGAAAATTATTTGAAGCTCATGAAGAAATTGAAAAAAGGCGATCTATTGATTGTGAAATCAATAGACCGCCTCGGGCGCAATTACGATATGATTATCGAAGAATGGACGCGCATTACCAAGCAGGTAGGTGCGGATATCCTTGTGTTGGATATGCCGCTACTCGATACCCGCGCCCACGATAACGATTTAACAGGCAGGCTTATTTCGGATATCGTGCTACAACTCCTCTCTTACGTTGCGCAAAAGGAGCGCGAGAATATCCGCGCCCGCCAAAGGGAAGGCATTACCTCTGCCCTCGCCCGCGGTGTGAAGTTCGGCCGCCCCGCCATTCCCGATCCCGCTAACCTTATTGAAATTGCGCACGCGTTTTTGAATAAGGAAATGTCCTGCGAGGAAGCGCTCGCCCTCACGGGGCTGAAACGCTCTACCTTTTACAGGCGCACCGCGCTCCTCACCGCGCTGTAAAAAGGCATAAAAAATACCCGACCGCTTGAAAAAAAGCTCATACCCTAAAAGCATTGCCGTTAGAGTAAGGTCGGATAGGTTTCGCCTCCGCTTGGAAATTCAAACGGCAGCAGGACGAAAAGCCCCTTCACACTCAAATCGTACTGTCTACGGGTCAATGACGCACGTAGATTCAGGAAAGCCCGACTTATTTATCGGGTGAGTGAAGCGCGGGACGCACACACGCGGACGTAGTTGTTGTATCATTGAATTTGCCGCCGCCGGGCGCGAGACCATTGCAATTAGTTGCATTATTGTTGTTGCCGGAACGGGACCAGGTACAAAAAAGCTTTCGCCCTCGCTTTTCAGTATAACAAACTGGGCGCGGAATGTCAATCCTTTATACCGTCTTTTTGCCGCGTGCTCTTTACCCAGCCGCGCAACAACTTCTTTACCTCCGCTATCTGCTGGCCTATCAACGTCATTTGTCTGAAATTGATTGCCTGCTTCGTCTTAGCGGTTTCTGCATAAAAGTCTAATAGATTCAAGCTCACCATTGCACGCTTTTGCCAATCTAAGCGGGCCTCCCCTTTTTCATAGTTCGCACGGTATAAATTTTCAATTACGTCCACCGAACAGTTGATAAGGCGGGATACAATGCTCCACCTGAGCTTTACAGGAGATTTCTGTGTGATTACGAAAATGTACTCACTCAGTTTTTTCGCATGCGTAAAAACTGCCATCTCCTTTTCGTACGGCGCGTCGAAGTCCGTTATGCGGAAGGGCTTGCGCGAAACGGATTGCGCTTCCTCCGCGTCGTAGGTGCCCATATCCTCGCGGATTGCGCTGTCCACTACCTCTATCAAAGACTTTTCCTGTTCCATGTTACTCTTCCTCCTTTGCGGGTAAATCTAACTTTTTATTTAATTCCTGCTCGAATTTATAGCACCTGCCGTGCTTCAAATGGCCGTGGAACGCCGCCTGTGACGCCTGCACGCGCTCTATGGGAATAATGCCCTCTAAATACGCTTTCTTCAAAAGCCGCGCACGGCTGCGCATTCGGTTTTTGGTTTGCTTTTTCACAAGCCGCACAACCTTGCCCGATTTTTCAAAGATAAACCGATACCCAAGGTAGGTTACGCCGTTTTTCATGGGGAAAATCTGCGTTTTGGAATTGAAGAGCAAGCCGAGGCTCGTTACCATTTTTTCGATTTCCGCATACACCGTTTTTATAAATTCAAGGTCGGGGTGCAATAACACGAAGTCGTCCATATAGCGGGAATACACCTTCACGCGCAGCTTCTCTTTCACAAGCCTGTCAAGCGGGTTCAAATAGAACATACCGAATACCTGACTCGTTTGGTTGCCTATCGGAACTCCGCGCCCCGTATCGCCGCCTCTCCCTTCCGTATAAGGAATGTCGTACTTATCGAGGTACGCTTTTTTCGTATGGTAGCCGTCTATAATGTCGTCCACTATCTTTCTTATTTTTTCGTCGGCTATCTCGCTCGTGATATATTTCTTTAACTGCGCGTGAGGAATGCTCGCAAAGTATTTGAGAATGTCGCCCTTAATAAAGTAGCCGTTTACGCCGTATTTGCGCACGTGCGCATTCAGCATACCTTCAAAACGCTTCAAGGCAAAGTGCATTCCCTTCCCCGGCTGACAAACGCAATTATCCAACACCGCACGCTTGGAAAAGTACGGCATGAGCATATTGTCGCACAGCACGTGCTGAATAATTCTGCTTACGTAAGGCTGCGTTTGAATTTCGCGCATTTTCGGTTCGTAAACGGCGAACGAGGCATACCGTCCGAATTTGAACGTGCCCCGCTCTAAATCGCGATACACCCCCTCTAAATGGTCGAGCGCAGTCAGCTCGAAACGCACAATCGAACGCTTGTCCCGTTTGCATTTCCTGCCCTGTAAATGCGCTTTGTACAGCGTATCGCGGGTGAATAATTCCTTATAGGTTATCGTTATCATACTTTTCCCTTTCGTCTTTTGCGCTTGAATCACAACACAAAAATAGCGGCAATTTCTTTTTATATGCCGCTAAAAAACACTTTCGCCTATTCGCTTTTTATTATACCACTTTATCGGTAATAAGTAAATTGTTTTTCCAAATATTGGAAATATTAAAAACTCAGGCGGCAAGGGAATGCCGAAGGGGCCTTGGGGCTTGATGCGGTTTTTTGTAAGCAAAAAACTCAGGCGGCAGGTGAATGCCGACTGAGCCTTTTAGTCTAATAGTGTGTATTCAATTTGCTCAAAATTTCGTAGGGCTGAATAGGTGTTATTCAGCTACC
>JAIDCJ010000023.1:10354-64253 GCA_029055875.1 Clostridia bacterium | reverse complement strand
ACGTCTTTTACAACGTACATGTGAATTTTTTGCCTTACAATTTCTTGTTCTTGCTATGCAGTTGTCAATCTTCGGTTACAAGACAACAGTCTTGCTGTTCTGCCGAACTCATAGTCCAGCAGTTGGTGGGCTCAAGTGCAAACTACCAACAAGGATAGCTTATGTGAGGTCTTCCTCACGCACTTAATCCCGAACGGCTTACGCCGTCTGGTGGGCTCAAGTGGACTCGAACCACCGACCTCACGCTTATCAGGCGTGTGCTCTAACCAGCTGAGCTATGGGCCCGTATGGTGGAGGTAATCGGGTTCGAACCGATGACCCCCTGCTTGCAGGGCAGGTGCTCTACCAGCTGAGCTATACCCCCATATATATTAACGCTTTTTCAAGCGGTAATATCAAAAATAATGCACCCCTTGGGGGATGCATCGTTTTGTATTAAAAATGAATAAGAAAGAAACCAAGTTTCTGTATCGACTGAAAATGGATAGCAGGTTTATCAGCTACTGCTACCAATTCTCCCTAAAAGGAGGTGATCCAGCCGCACCTTCCGATACGGCTACCTTGTTACGACTTCACCCCAGTCATTGGTATTACCTTAGGCAGCTCCCTCCTTGCGGTTAGGACACTGACTTTGGGCACTCCCAACTCCCATGGCGTGACGGGCGGTGTGTACAAGACCCGGGAACGCATTCACCCCGACATGCTGATTCGGGATTACTAGCAACTCCGACTTCATGTGGGCGGGTTGCAGCCCACAATCCGAACTGAGACTATCTTTGTGAGATTAGCTCCATCTTGCGATATTGCGACTCTTTGTAATAGCCATTGTAGCACGGGTGTAGCCCAGAACGTAAGGGCCGTGATGATTTGACGTCATCCCCACCTTCCTCCGTATTAACTACGGCGGTCTGTACAGAGTTCCTAACTTAATATTGGCAACTGTACACGAGGGTTGCGCTCGTTGCAGGACTTAACCTAACATCTCACGACACGAGCTGACGACAACCATGCAACACCTGTCTTCGTGTCCCCGAAGGGAAGTTCTCATTACAAGAACGGTCACTCGATGTCAAGTTCTGGTAAGGTTTTTCGCGTTGCGTCGAATTAAACCCCATGCTCCGCTGCTTGTGCGGGTCCCCGTCAATTTCTTTAGGTTTCAACCTTGCGGCCGTAGTCCCCAGGCGGAATACTTAATGCGTTAGCGGCGGCACAGAGGGAGTCGATACCCCCTACACCTAGTATTCATCGTTTACGGCGTGGACTACCAGGGTATCTAATCCTGTTTGCTCCCCACGCTTTCGTGCCTCAGTGTCAGTTACAGTCCAGCAACTCGCCTTCGCCACTGGTGTTCCTCCTAATATCTACGCATTCCACCGCTACACTAGGAATTCCATTTGCCCCTCCTGCACTCAAGTCCAACAGTTTTAGTAGTAGTGCCGGAGTTGAGCCCCGGAGTTACGCTACTAACTTGCTAAACCACCTACGCACCCTTTACGCCCAGTCATTCCGGATAACGCTTGCCTCCTACGTATTACCGCGGCTGCTGGCACGTAGTTAGCCGAGGCTTATTCTGTGGGTACAGTCACTTTCTTCGTCCCCACTTAAAGAACTTTACAATCCGAAGACCTTCATCGTTCACGCGGCGTTGCTGGGTCAGAGTTGCCTCCATTGCCCAATATTCCCCACTGCTGCCTCCCGTAGGAGTTTGGACCGTGTCTCAGTTCCAATGTGGCCGATCACCCTCTAAGGTCGGCTACCCATCGTCGGTTTGGTGGGCCGTTACCCCGCCAACTGCCTAATGGGACGCGAGCTCATCCATGTCCGATAAATCTTTCACCTCTAGGAGATGCCTCCTCGTGGTCATATGCGGTATTAGCAGTCATTTCTAACTGTTATCCCCCAGACATGGGCAGATTGCTCACGCGTTACTCACCCGTCCGCCACTAACGTATTGCTACGTTCGTTCGACTTGCATGTGTTAAGCACGCCGCCAGCGTTCATCCTGAGCCAGAATCAAACTCTTAAGTTTAATTGTTTAAAGCCGAAACGGGGCTAACCGTTCCGACGGCTCTAACTTGAATAAATTCTCGTTATCTTTTTGCTGACTTTGTTTTGAGTACTATTGTTTGCTCAAAAAAATTGACAGAAACTTGTTTTTGTGTTACAAAAAATCGTTTCCTTCTTATTCTATTTTTAATCTGCGTTACCGAACGACAGTTCGGGCTCCCTGAGATTTGGGGGCAACTTTTTCGATTTCTTAGGGTTTTTCACCCTTTCGACCGATATTTTGATGCCTTTCTCATAGACAGCTTGATTATAATATCATAATATAATGGTCATGTCAACTGTTTTTCGCAAAATTTTTTAAATTTTTTTGAAATTTTTTACAGTCTTTGTCATACCACAATCTGTTGTCTTTTTAGGGCATTTATGCTACAATATATGCGATTTTATACCAAATAGCAGGGAATATTATGAAGGTTTTGAAAATAATTTTTTGCATTTTGTCGTGCATTTGCGTTGCCGCAAGTATTTTCGTCGGCATTTTTTTGGGCTGGGAATGGTTCTTCGTCGTAATTGCGGGCGCCGCAGTTTTCGGAGGCGGTATGGTTTGGGCGAAACGAAAATCCGATCCGCCCCCCAAACCCTCCGCGGATTTCATGAATACCGACGAACAAAACGAGCAAATTAAACAAGAAAACGAAGAAAATCAAGATAAATAATTTTCTTTATTATATATAATAATGTATAAAAAGACAGCCGACGATTATCGTCGGCTGTCTTTTTATTTCCCTTTATTCCATTCTATCGATAATATCGAGCAGCTCGCTGATTCTGTCAAGATCGTCGCGGGTGTAGTAATCGATATAAATTCTACCCTTTTTGTCCGTGCCGATGAGGGAAACCTTGGTTTTGAGCGTCGTTCTGAGCCGCTCCACCAAATGCTTGAGCTCCGCGCTCATGACTGCGTTTTTGGTTTCTTTTTCCTTAGCGAGCACTTCGGGCGGGTTCAGAAGCTGTTTGACCGCGCGCTCGGTTTCACGCACCGACCAACCGTTTTTGATACATTCGTTTGCAACTTCCGTCTGCTTTTCGGCGGGAACGGTAACGAGCGTGCGCGCGTGTCCCGAAGAAAGCTTGCCGTCGCGCACCAAGGCGATTACTTCTTCCGAAAGGGTTAAAAGACGCAAAGTATTTGCGATTGCCGGACGGGATTTGCCGAGCCGCTCCGCAAGCACTTCCTGCGTGAGGTGAAACTCTTCCATGAGCCGCTTCATGCCGTACGCCGCTTCGATGGGATTGAGGTCTTCACGCTGTAAGTTCTCGATGAGCGAAACCTCTTGGATTTCGCGTTCGTCAAGCTCTTTAATAATGACGGGCACCGTATCGAGCCCCGCAATTTTTGCGGCGCGGTATCTGCGTTCGCCCGCGATAATCATATAAGTTCCGTCTTTCGTACGGTTTACGATGAGCGGCATAATGACGCCGTGTTCTCTGATGGAATTTGCCAGATCGTTCAAAGCGTTTTCGTCGAACGCCTTGCGCGGCTGATCGGGATTGGGGAACACTTCGGAAAGCGCGACTTCCGTCGCCCCGCCCGCATTGCTTCCGCCTTCTGCCTGTGCGTTTTTGTATGCCTCCTCCGTATCGCTGATCAGCGCGGAGAGCCCTCTTCCAAGTCCTTTGGGTGCTGCCATGATTTATTCTCCTTTTCCTTCTGTTTTTAATAAAAATTCTTCCGCAAGCGCCTCGTACGCTCTTGCCCCCAAACATTTGGGATCGTGCAGGACGATGGGTTTTCCGTGGCTGGGCGCCTCGGAAAGACGAATGTTGCGCGGAATGACGATTTCGTAGAGCTTCTTCGTGAAGAACTTCTTGATTTCCGCGGCAATCTGCTTGCTGATGAGCGAGCGGCCGTCGTACATTGTGAGCACCACACCCTCGACCTTCAGATTCTTGTTGAGATGCTGACGAACGAGCGAAATGGTGTTCATGAGCTGAGAAAGTCCCTCTAATGCGTAATATTCGCTCTGAATGGGAATGATGACGCTATCCGCTGCCACTAAGGCGTTGATCGTAATGAGCCCGAGCGAGGGCGGACAATCAATGAAAATATAATCGTAATTTGACTTGATTTTGTCGATCGCTTCCTTCAAAACCTTCTCACGGTTCTTTTTATAGACGAGCTCAACCTCCGCGCCCGCCAAATCGATGTTCGCGGGCAGAATGTCGAGCGTTTCCATTTCCGTGCGGAGAATGTTGTCCTTTGCCTCGTCGCCGTCGATTAAGACGTTATAGACGGATTTTTTGAGCGCACTCTTGGAAAAGCCCATTCCCGTCGTGGCGTTGCCCTGCGGGTCGAGGTCTACAAGCAGAACTCTTCTGCCCATATATGCAACGTAAGCCGCCATGTTGACGCACGTCGTCGTCTTGCCTACGCCGCCCTTCTGATTGGAAAAGGAAATAATTTTTCCCATATTCTTTACTCCTTGTCGGATTTATCTTTCGTGTCTTCCGCGTTTTCCTGCGGCTTCTCTTCGGACTCGGCTGTTTTTGTTTGTTCACCTTCCTTAACAACCGTTTCTTCCTGCGGAGCTTCTTCCGCCGCAATACCGAAGGGGTTGTCGGGCTGTTCTTTATCGTGCTCTTCCATATAGTCGAGCACTTCCTGATAGCTCGCTCCCTTCATGAGCATATTGACCTCGGCGGTATAAATGGTTTCCCGCTCGACGAGCACTCTTGCCATATTGTCAAGTACTGAACGATTTTCCGAGAGGAGCTTTTTCGCACGCTCGTACTGTGTGCCGATGATCCGTTTGATTTCCTCGTCAATGAGGGCGGCCGTCTGCTCGGAGTAGACCGTTCTCTCTTCGTAGTCTCTGCCAAGGAACACGGGCCCGTTACTGCCGTAGGCGATAGGCCCGAGCTTTTCACTCATACCCCATTCGGTGACCATTTTACGGGCACGGGAGGTGGCACTTTGAATGTCGCCCGAAGCCCCCGCACAGTAGTCGTGAATGACGAGCTCTTCCGCAACCCGTCCGCCCATGAGCATACAAATGTCGTCGTTGAGCTTGTTGATTGTATCCGAGCGGTCGTCCGTTTCGGGGCGTTGGAGAGTATAACCTGCCGCCATACCGCGGGGAATAATGGAAACTTCCTGAACCTCGTCGCAGTTCTCGCAGAGCTTTGCAAGGATTGCGTGCCCCGCTTCGTGATAAGCCGTATTTTTCTTGTCTGCCTCGGTTACCACACGGCTCTTCTTTTGAGGCCCCATAATAACCTTATTAATACCCTCGTAGAGGTCGTGGTTGGTAATCGTCGTTCTTCCCGCACGGGCCGCGAGGATTGCCGCCTCGTTCAAGAGGTTTGCAAGATCCGCCCCCGAGAAGCCGCTCGTAATGCGGGCAATTACTTTGAAGTTGACGTCCGCCGCAAGCGGTTTGTTGCGTGAATGAACTTTGAGAATTTGCTCTCTGCCCTTAACGTCGGGAAGGTTGACGTAGATTTGTCTATCGAACCGTCCGGGACGGAGAAGTGCGTTATCGAGGATATCCGCACGGTTTGTCGCCGCCATTACGATAATTCCTTCGTTCGTATCGAAGCCGTCCATCTGGACGAGGATTTGGTTGAGGGTTTGTTCACGCTCGTCGTGACCGCCCCCCAAGCCCGCTCCGCGTTGACGGCCGACCGCGTCGATTTCGTCAATGAAGATAATGCAGGGCTGGTTACGCTTTGCCAAATCAAACAGGTCACGCACACGCGAAGCACCAACGCCGACGTACATTTCCACGAAATCCGAACCGCTCACGGAGAAGAAGGGCACGCCCGCTTCGCCCGCTACCGCTTTTGCAAAGAGCGTTTTACCCGTTCCGGGAGGGCCTACGAGGAGTACGCCCTTGGGAATCTTTGCCCCCAAATCGGAGAACTTTTTCGGGCTACGCAGGAACTCGACCACTTCTTTGAGCTCTTCTTTTTCTTCTTCCGCTCCCGCAACGTCGGAGAACCGCACTTTCAGGTTGGTGGAAACCTTCGCCTTCGTTTTTCCGAAGTTCATGACTTTTCCGCCACCGCCGCTCGTTGCACGCAGAATAATAAAGAACGCAACGACGCCTACGACGAGAATGGCAATATAAATAAAGTTAGCCCAGCCGTCACCCGAGTTTGGGTTGGAAGCGGTCGTCTTTTGAATTAACCCCGCCTCTTCCCATTCTTCGATTTTATCGTTCAGAGGAATGCTGTTCTGGCCCGCCGTCATATTTGCCCAATAAGTGTAATTGCGGGCGTCTACGCTCGTATAGCCGTAAACCACAAAGCCTTCCACGTGAATTCTGACGATTTGCTCGTTATCCCAATACTCGCCGACTTTTTCCTTTCCGGAATCTTTTCCGTCGTCGCCGCGTTCGTCTTCTATTCGCTTATAAAATTCCGTTTGGCTGATTTCTTTACTATCGCGAATCGCACTCGTTACCCAATAATAGATTCCGAAGCCGAGCACCGCGATAATAATTACCGCAATAATTGTTTTTACTGTTTTACTCAAATCGAATCTCCTTTTATAATATATGAATGCCTCAACTGTTAGTATGCGGCTTTTGTGCCTAATTATATTATCATAAGTTTTATTATTTATCAAGCAAATCTTGGAAAATCTTTCCGATTTTATCAAATTATCACACAAGATAACCCTAAGACAGCCAACGAGGTAGAAAAGGGCAATTTTGCATCATTTGGGGCTCAGCGCACCGCAAAAATGGGCAAAAATGTTTCATGTGAAACAACTCCCGAATTTTAACCCCGATTTTGGCATGTTTCACGTGAAACATTGGGTGCTAAAATACATAAAAGAAGCCGCCCTCGAGGGGCGGTTCTTTCGTTTGATTTACCGTTATATTTATATCTTAAAACCTAAAAACGAGAAGGTGGAAGCTTGAATGAACCAATCCCATTTGAAGATGGCTCCCACAATCGTACTTGAATTAATAAAGTTTTCAAAGGCGGTGAGGTTTGCCCAACCAATCAGGTTCTTGAAGAAAGCCAAAATTAGGAAACAGGCTATTGCCGTTTTCAAAAGTCCCAATAATCCGCCGAACAACTGGTTGACCACGTCAAACGCTTTTATTTTCCCGACGAGTGCCGTACCAAGCTTTCCGACCGCCCAGGCAGCCAAACGCACGAAAATAATTAAAATTACGAAGCTGATTACTACGGCAATCCAATATCCTGCCGTTTCGTTTCCGATTGCGTTCACGAGTGCGGAAGTCATTCCGAACCATTTTTCCAGCGTTACCTGAAACGCGTTGCAAAAGGTAATTGCCACAAAAATAGAAAAGACGGTTCCCGCGAGCTTACAGATTTCCGCAATAAAGCCGCGGCGAACGCCAATCAATATTCCGCCGACGATTGCCAGCACAAAAATAACGTCTAAAATCCAGGACACGGACAACCTCCTTTTTTTACCATTATACCACCGTTCACAAAAAATGTCGAACGTTTCTGCCGCCCATGTTATAAAATCGGGCGGGGTGGGCATAATCTATCCGTTTGGAGGAATTATGGACTACGCGTTTCATTTTTATAATTCAATGGCGGAAACCGGCATTATGATGGCCCTTGAAAAATGCTTGGGGGAAACCGATGCCCCGCCCGTCGTGCTCTGTATCGGCAGCGATTTGGCCGTGGGGGATTCGCTCGGCCCGATTACGGGTACTATGCTGCGGCGTAGGCCCGAATTCCGCGGTTTCGTCTACGGCACGCTTAACGCCCCCGTCACGGCAAAAGAAGTTAAGTATATTAACAATTTTTTGAAAAAGACGCACCCGTTCAGTAAAATTATTGCGGTAGATGCGGCAGTCGGGGAAGATTCGGACGTCGGGCTTGTGAAGGTGAGCAACCAGCCGCTTCGCCCCGGTTCGGGCGCAAATAAGCGTCTCGGCAAGGTGGGCGACGTATCCATTCTCGGAATCGTGGCAAAAAAGTCGTCCTTTTCCTATTCCGTGCTCAATCTCACGCGGCTGAACGTGGTGTATTCCATGGCGCAGACGATTTCCGATGCGCTCTCCGCGCTCTCGTCTTTGAAAAAACACGATCTTCCGAAAAGTGTAAATGAATAACATTTTTGCGGGGCAATAAATGAAAATTTGTGAATAATTAACAAAATTTCCCAATCTATAAAATATTTCTGTGAATGTATTGACGAAAATTTACGGAGAGCGTAAAATGATAATACATTATAGAAAGGAGGCGGGAAATCATGATTAAGGTAACGAAAAAGAGAACCTACGACACGGAAACGGCTACGATTGTGAAAAAATGCACAAGCAAAGATTACGGCGACCCCACGGGATACGAACTGACGATGTATCAGACCCCCGAGGGAGATTATTTCCTTTATATTTACGGCGGAGAAGAATCTCCGTACCCGAAAGAGAAAATCAGAGGCTATGCGAAAGCAGCTGCGCTTCTGTGGCTCGACCTCAGATAATCAAAAGGAAAAAGAACGCCGCAAGGCGTTCTTATTTTTTTCGGAGATATTTATGAAAAACTGCACCCCCGATCCCAATCGAATTTTTCCCGTACCGAACTGCAACACGGTAACGTATATTAAACCGACGATTACAAATCCGAATATTATCGTCGGCGATTTTACCTATTTTAGCGATACGGACTTTGAAAAACACGTAACGCACCATTACGGGTTTTACGGCGATAAGCTGATTATCGGGAAATTCTGCCAAATTGCCGCGGGCGTGAATTTTGTAATGAACGGCGCCAATCACCAAATGAATGCGGCATCCACCTATCCCTTTTATATCTTCGAGGGCTGGGAGCAGGAGCTTCCCCCGCTTTCCGAGCTGCCGATAAAAGGGGATACCGTTGTTGGAAACGACGTTTGGATTGGACAAAACGTGACGATTTTGCCGGGCGTACATATCGGTGACGGCGCGATTATCGGCATGAACAGCGTTGTGGGAAGTGACGTTGCACCCTATACGATTGTTGCGGGAAACCCTGCAAAGCCCGTTCGCAAACGGTTCGACGACGAGTTGATTGCTCTGCTCCTCGAATTTCAATGGTGGAATTTGAGCATCAAAGAAATCAACGCACTCATTCCGATTCTTTCTTGCAGCGATTTGGAAAAGGTGAAGAGGGAAATCTCTGCAATTTTGAAGAGCAGAAAGTAAAATTTTCCGAAAATTGCCTCAAAAATGCGTCAAAAACGGGCTCTCACGTTAATTCTGAGCGAATTTTTTTCGGAAAATTCGGTTTTTCGCGGGAAAAAAGAGGGGTGTTTTCTCAGAAATAAGCTGAGAAAGCCCCTTTTTTGATGGTTTTTATAGTGTTTTTGCTTTAATTATGCGTAAAATTATCTCACAACAAAAGCTCTCGGGCGATTTATCCGAGAGCATTTCTTTTACAAAAAATTGTATGAAGACAAATTGAAATTTATATAATTATTTCAAACTAATTCTGACTTGAACGCTACCGTTGCCCGCGCCTAAAAGAGTGCGAAGCTCTGAAACGAAATAACCGTTTATTTTGCCTAATCTTGTGTATGACCACGAATTACTGCCGTAAAACAAGACTATCTGATTTCCCGAATATAGAATAACATCACCCGCTTGCGTTGTTATCTGCGAATTATCAGTAGGGAGAGTATACCCTAAACTTCCGACCTTTTCAAATCCGCCGTAGTCATCTGCCGTGTAAGTTATGTCTCCCTGCATTAATATTTCCACAAGCGCATCCACTGCACAATTTTCAGCAAGGATTACTTCAATTTTATTTCCGTTTATCGTCAAATACATCTTTGTAATATCCTTATTATCTTCTTCTGGCAAAGTGCCTGTTGCTCCATTACCGCCGTTGTCATAAGGCGGTTTTTCAGTTTTATTGCACCCTGCAAAGGCGAAACACATTATTAGCGCAATAAAAAGAACCGCAAAAAGTTTCTTCATAACCTATTCCATAATTGTTTTTATAATTTTTGCGGGTACTCCGCCGACAACCGTATTTGCGGGAACGTCTTTCGTTACAACCGCGCCTGCGGCAACAACCGCACCGTTGCCGATAGTTACTCCCGCAAGAATCGTTGCGTGTGCGCCTATCCATACGTCGTTTCCTATTTTGATAGGGGCAGGCGACATATTTGCTCGTTTTTCAGGCGTTAAATCGTGATTTAACGTTGCCAATACTACTTGTTGCCCGATAAGAACGTTATTTCCAATCTCTATTCCGCCTTGATCCTGAAAACAGCAACCCGAATTGATAAAGACGTTTTTGCCGATTGTTATGTTTTGCCCGTAGTCGGTATAAAACGGTGGAAACAGACCGAAACTCTTGTCAATCGAATTTCCTATGAGCCGGGAAAATAGATCTCGCAATTCTTCGGGCGTATGATATGCGTTATTTATCTCGACAGTTATCTTTCTCGCTCTTTGCACCATTTCGTGCATATGTAAGTGCATTTCGGAATTAGCCGTGATATACGTTCGTTTTTTCATTTCTTCTTTGAACTGTTCCGTATTCATAAATAGTCCTCTAAATTACTGTTTATCGTACAACCATTATAGCATATCGAAGGATAAAAAAGTAAAATTTTCCGAAAATTGCCCCAAAAATGCGTCAAAAACGTGCTCTCACGTTAATTCTGAGCGAAGTTTTTTCTAAAAATTCGGTTTTTTGCGGGAAAAAAGAGGAGTTTTTTCTCAGAAATAAGCTGAGAACCCCCCTTTTTTATGGATTTTTAAGGGATTTTCACTTTAACTGTGCGCAAAATTTATTTTCAATAAAAGCACTCGAGTGAATCATCCGAGCGCTTTTTGTTTTGTGTGCATAAAGAAAGATTGAAGTTTAGAGTTAATTTCTGTTCATATAGCTAACCGTGATATGTCCTATTCCGAAGATCACCGCAAGAACAATAAGCGGAATTGATAAAAGCATGATTCCGCTAAATAAAAACAAGACGGTTGGAATAATTGAAAGCCAAAGCATTTTTATCGTGTTCCGTCCTTTCCGAAACAAAATCCAACCAAGTACGTACAGCAGAAGCAATACTCCGTTTACAATCAGATACACCATAAGAGCGTGGTCGAACCAAAAATTGAAATATGTGTACGGAATATTAAACGTCATAAAAACCATACAACCGTAACGCCCTATTTGCTCTAATGCAAGGATTGCCTTATTCGTGTACTTGTTTTCAAATGCGCCTTTGTCAACCAACGCGCTAATAATATTGGGTATTAATATAATTGCAACTGCAATTAATCCGTAATAATTAAACCAACTCATATGATTCTAAATTTTATAAAAATACCCGCCGTGTTTTGCGGCGGGATAAATTTTATTCTTCCGAATTTTCGGTGGGCGTCGTGTCGGTCGTCGTATCTTCTTCGCCTTCGTTCCCGAGGAAGGTTCCGAAGAATCCGTTATAGCCGCCCTTCTTGTAGGTCGTGCCCGAGGTCTGCGGCGTGTCTTCCGCAGGAAGCTCGCGCTTCGGGTACGGCTTTTTCTCGCCGAACTTATCTCCGTATTTTTCGCGGCGGCGTCCGTCCTTGCCCGAACGGTTTTTGTCTCTACCGCCTCTTCCGCCGTTCTTTGCATTCTTGGGAATGATCACCACGAAGCGTTCGGGTTCTCTGCCCTCGCTCTTGGTGAATACTTCTTCGCTTTCCGCAAGCGCCGCGTGGATAATTCTGCGCTCGTAGGGGTTCATGGGTTCCAACCGAACGCGGCGTCCCGTGCGCACCGCTTTCGCGGCGAGTTTATTCGCAACGTGCTTCAAGGTTTCTTCACGCTCTTCGCGGTAATTGCTGCAATCCACCACGACGCGCTTGTAGTCGCGGCGGCCCGTATTGGCAACCGCACCCGTGAGCACCTGAATGGCGTCGATCATTTCACCGCGGCGGCCGATAATTTCGCGCGCCGATTCCGCCGTAAGATTGATAATAATTTTCTCGTTTTCTTCTTCGAGCACGGGCTCTGCATTCACGCCGAGGTGGGGCAGAAGTCCGATCAAAAATTTAATTGCGCGCTCTCCGTCCGTCGCTTTATTCTTGGGGGTAAGCAAAACGCGCGCGGGCACCGAGCCGATCAGCTTCTTCTTGCCCTCGTCGAGTACCGTGACTTCCACTTCTTCCGCCGTGAGCCCGAGCTCCTTGAGTCCCGCGGCTACTGCGTCTTCTACCGTCTTTCCGGTGAATTCCTTCTCTTCCATGTTCCTACCTCTTTTCGGATGGATTATTTTCCGTTCTTTTGATTCTTATTCTTTTTTCCGGCGGCCTCCCGCTCTTTCATCCATGCGGGAATGCGGGAATTCTGCTCTTTGATTTCCGCTACTTCTTTCTTATGATACACGCGGTCGATAATCAAATTGGTAATGAGCGTCGTGCAGATGGTAATGAAGCTGCTCATAACCATGTACACGGAGAACGCGGCACTGTACATAAACGCGAATATCGCGTAGATGATAGGCATGACCACGAGCATGATCTTCTGCGTGCGTGCGCCCGAGCCGTCCACCGTCTGATATTTATTCGTTTCCTTCTGGCTTCTCATGGAAATGAACTGCGAAAGCACCATGAGCCCGATGGAAAGGATAATCAGAATAAAGTATCCGTTGGGAGATTTGGTCTCCTTGTCGAGCTCCATGGTGAGATATTTGTAGTTGGTTTCGTCGAGCACGTCTTTGAGCTTCGCTTTGGGTTTACTCTTATCCTCGAATTTTACCGAAGCATTATTGAAATCTTTGATAAAATCGCTGTGCTTTTTAATGATGGGACAGTTGTAGGAAACGTCTGGCCGCCAAACGTTTTTGATCCAAAGGAAGCCCGAATTGTTGCGCTGTCCTTCGTAATTACCCTTGCCCCTGTACCAATCACGCGCCTCTTCCGCGCCTTTTTTCGCATAGTAAAGCTGGCACGCCTCTTCTTGGGATACGGGTGTTCCTTTCTCGGCTTCTTCCGCTTGAATCGTTTCGATTTTTGCCGGAATGCCGTCAAGGCCGAGCAGCTTGTCGATATCGATTTTATATTCTTTGGTCCCGATCGTGCCGTCCCCGAAGAGCGGATACCAATAGAAGATACACTTTTCGTCCGCGTTTGCCGACTGCACGATTAAATATTTCAGTTGGGAATTTTCCGACTCGGCGGAATCTTCGGAGGTTGCCGCAAACGTTCCTACCGTATAATAAAACCCGCCCTCTGCGTGCGAAGCAAGGCTCGTCCAGTTATCCAAAGCGATTTTGTTTTCGTCCGTCCAATCTTCCAAATGAATGGTGAGATCGTCCGCTTCGGCTTCGGCGGGCAAGTGATAGTTTAGCGGTAAATTGTCTTTATCTCCGTCTATGCGGTATTCGGCAATCGCCGAATTATAAGCCTCGGACATTCCCTCGTACATGGCGAGGTTCGCAGAAGTGGAATATCCGCGGAAGCCTGCGAACGCGATAATCAGAATGACCATGGAAATAATCATGGGCAGACACGCGCCGAGCATACTGTAGCCGTTCTTTTTGTACAACTCCATCATTTTCTGGTTGTACATTTGCTTATTGTCTGCGTACTGCTTCTGCAATTTTTCGAGCTCGGGCTGCATTTTGCGCATGATGAGCGTCTGCTTACGCATTTTAATGCGCTGATAAATATCGAAGGGCAACGTGATTGCTTTGAGTGTAAGCGCGAACAGAATAATGCCGACGCCGATAATACCGACGCCTTCGATAATGACTTGCGCAAATTTACCAAGATCGCCCGGGCTGATATAAAAGCCCTCTTGCAGAATCGGGGCGTTGGCAACCGCGTTTAACATTGAGCTTAAAAAAGTTCCCATTCAAGTTCCTCAGATTATACGAGCCATTTTCTCTTCCAAAACCGCTCGGGTGCAGGATCGAACCCGCCCTTTGAAAGGGGATTGCACCGAAGGATGCGCCAAAGTCCAAGCAGTATTCCCGTAACGACACCGAAGTTGCTGATGCAGCGCTTCGTGTATTCCGAACAGGTGGGCTGGTAAAGACAGGTATGGCGCGAGAGTTTATTTTGATAAAAGCAGATAAGCCGTATACAAAGAGCTCTTAAGTACGGCTTAAACAGTTTCCGCCGGCGCAGATATTTGAGGTTCTGCACCCACAGCTTCCGAACGTTGATTTTCAAATAATCGTTCCTTTTTGAGAAGTTTCTCCGTATCGCGTACGAATGCGGCGTAGGAATACTCTTCTTTGATGCGCGGAATGAAAAGGAAGGCAGTCGGTTTCACGTCCCTCTGTGCGCGGAACGCTTCCCGAAGAAGCCGCTTGATGCGGTTTCTTACGGTGCTTTTTCCGTACTTTTTCCCCACACAAACGGCAAAAGCCGTCTCTTTTGCGGGAAGATATACGAGGGTAAGAGAATCGGCATGCGCACGCTTCCCCGATTTCAGAATTTTGGTAATGTCTTTCTTCCGCTTGATCCGCAGATACTTCATCTGTTTTTACGCGGAAATGTGCTTTCTACCCTTGTTTCTTCTTCTCTTCAGCGTCTTGCGCCCGCCCTGCGTTTTCATTCTCTGGCGGAAGCCGTGCACCTTGCTGCGGCTTCTTTTCTTGGGCTGATAAGTTCTTTTCATTTTAAATCACTCCTAAGTGGATTTTTTCTTTCAAATTATAAAGTTTTTCGCGGCTTCCGTCAAGCGATTATTGTGCGTTTCTGACGGGCAATATGAGATATAAACTCTCTTTCTTCTTTTTATTTTGCAGAATAAAGGGAGAAACCGCACCGTTCAAAGAAACGACGACTTCCTCTTCGTCGAGCGCACGGAGCGCGTCGAGCAGGAATTTTGCGTTCATGGAAATGCTCAGTTCCACGCCGTCCACGCCTGCGGATACGCTTTCCGAAACCTTGCCGATTTCCGAAACGGAATTGACTTTTACGCCCTCCGCACCGATTTCCAAAGTAATAAGATTGTTTTTATCCCCGCGAATGAGAATTGCGGCGCGTTCTACGCTTTGTATCAGCTCGTTTCTTTCAAAGGTGACCGTCGTCGTAAAGGCTGAGGGAATGACGTTTTCCTTCTTGATAAAGTCGCCCTGATACAGGCGGGATACGAGCACCGTTCCTTCCGATTTCACGAGCAGCATTCCGCCCTGCGAATAGAGGGTGATTTCTTCGTCGTCACCCGTGAGCATACGCGAAATTTCCACGAGCGTTCTTGCGGGGCAAATGAGCTTTGCCTCTCCGCTCTTTGCAAGAATTTCCGTTTCCGAAAACGCCAAGCGGTATCCGTCGAGCGCGGTCATGCAAAGCTTATCGCCGAACTCCATTAAACTGCCCTTGAGAACGGGGCGGGTATCGTCCTGCGCGCAGCAGAAAATCGTTTCCGCAATAATCTTTTTGAGCGCGCCCTGATTCATAACGAAGGAGTTTTCCCCGATTTCCAAATCGATTTGGGGGAATTCTTCGGCGCGGATGGTCTGCATGGAGGTTCCGCTGTCGCGGTAGTTGATCTCCATTCCCTTATCCGTTGTGGAAATGCAAATTTCTTCGTCGGTGAGCTTGGTGAGGAAATCCGCAAACAGCTTTCCTGGAACGCAAACTTCGCCGCTCTCCAAAATTTCCGCTTTCACGGATTTCTGAATGGAAAGCTCTCCGTCCGTTGCAAGAAGCGTAATATCTTCCTGCTGGGTGGAAATTTTAATACATTCCATAACCGGCGCAGTCGTGCGAACCGCACAAGCCTTGCTAACCTTCTGAACCGCTTCACTAAGCGAAAGTCCGTCGCAAATGAATTTCATGAGTACTCCCCTTCGTATGATGATTTATTATATAATAATTAAATAATATATATAGTAGTAGTGGCTGTGGAAATGTGGACAAGTTCGTCCGCCACCCGCATTTTTACGGGATACTACCATATTATAACGGAAAAAGCGGAAAATTTCAAGTATTTTACCCCTTTTTTGGAAAAGATAACGAGATTTTCGTTGGGGATAACTCTGTGGAAAAATTGTGGAAAAAGAAGGTTGTCCACACTGCGGTTTTTTCACGGAGAAACGGACGGAAACGGAAAAAAGAAACTTCCAAGAGAAGAATAAGGGTTGTCCACAAAACTATCCACAGTGTGGATAAAATCATAGCAATCTTTCAACAACAAGTTGATAAACGGAAAAAGGTATGCTATAATCAGTTTATGAGCAAAAACTGCGTTAATTTTGAGAAAACCGAGCAAAAATTTACGGAATTTGCGGAAAAATTCCGTATTTTTCAGAGTTTGCTCGCGGAATATAACGGTAGATACAATCTCACCGCCATCACCGACGAAAAGGAAGTGTTGATAAAGCACTTCTACGATTCGCTTGCGGGAGAGTTTTTGTTCCCGAAAAACGGGGGCGTCATTGAAATCGGCTCGGGTGCGGGCTTTCCTTCCCTGCCCTTGAAGATCGTGCGCGAAGATTTAAGCTTCACCCTCGTGGAAAGCACGGGCAAAAAATGCGAGTTTCTGAAAACGGCGGTCAAAGAGCTTGCGCTCGAAAACGTCACCGTGCTCTGCGCCCGCGCGGAGGATTTGGGAAAAGATATTCTCTACCGCGAAAAATTCGATATTTGCTGTGCAAGGGCGGTTGCGCGGCTGAATACGCTTGCGGAATACTGTCTTCCCTTTGTAAAAACGGGCGGAAAAATGATTGCCTATAAAGGGCGCGCGGAAGAGGAAGTGCAGGAAGCGAAGCACGCAATTTTAACGCTCGGCGGGGGAAGGACGGAGCAAATCTGCTACGAGCTCCCCGAAGAAGCGGGAGAGCGCACCCTCGTCGTGATAAATAAGGAAAAACCGACGCCGCCCAAATACCCGCGCGGAAACGGAAAGGAGCGCAAGAACCCGCTATGACGAGAACTGCCTGCGCACTCACGGGACACCGCGCCGTTCCCGATACTTTTGACGGCAACGCCTTATACGATAAGCTGGAAGAGCTGATTCAAGGCGGGTGCGATACTTTTTTCTGCGGCATGGCAAAGGGGTTCGATTTGCTTGCACTCGGGTGCCTCGTCGATTTGAAAAAGAAATACAATATCTATATCGAGGCGTGTATTCCGTTCGCGGGGCAGGAGAAAGGCTATTCGGAATGGGATAGGAAAAGATACCGCAGTATGCTCGAATGGTGCGATAGAAAGACGGTGCTCTTTGAAGAATATCAAAGCGGTTGCTATCATGCCCGCGATCGATACATGGTGGACTGCGCCGATACCGTGCTCGCGTACTGCGTGAAGGATACGGGCGGCACGGCGTACACCGTAAAGTACGCAAAGGAAAAAAATATTCCGGTCATATATTTATAAAGACGCGCTAAACGGCCGCGTCTTTTTTTTCGGCAGAAAGCGCCAAATAGTGCGAAAATCTCCCACCCTTCGACGCGCGTTTTCCGTTAAGATAAAACTCTGAAAGTATATATAAGGAGAATTATTTTATGGCGTACGAAAAGCGCGTGTGCGTACTCAAACAAATTAAGAAAGGGTTTTCCGCCGACGGCGGCGCGCTCACGGGTGCGGTGTATGCGGAGCGGCTGGGCACGACCCTCACGCTCAGCGCAAAGATTCCCGCGGCGCCGCTCGTAGGGGGCAGGTACTGTTTGGCGGTTTGGATAGACGGTAGAACCTATTGCTTTGAATACGAAACGGCAATCACTATGGAGAACGCGCCGTCGCTTGCACGCGGGTTTGCCGCGCTGTTACTCTTCGTAAAGGGGGAAGCGGAGCCCGTTGCCTACGGCGGCTGCGGCGAAGCACCCCGCAGCTATGAATCGCTTTTGAGCACGGTGGACAATCTGGAAGAGCTCGCCGAGAAAAAACACAGCCGTCAGGATAGGGAGCCCGCCGAAGACGAGAGCGCGCCCGCCACCTTTCGCGGAAAGTATAACGACGAAGCAATTGCAGAGTCCGACTATTTCGCCCTATCCCAAAGCGATGAAAATGACGGCGCTTACGGCGGGGGTGAAAAGCAAACGGAAAAAGCGGGGAATGGTGCTGGAAAAGATGAAGACGGCGTATCTCACTTGCCGCCGCGCGGCTCGCTTACCTACTACAACGAAGTAAAGGAGAAGCTCGACGAAGTGTTTGCCACCCGCCCCCGCGACGAACGGTTAAAGGCAATCTTCCCCATGTCCGAATGGGTAAATTCGGAAGGAGCACTCCTCGGCATTATTTACGAGGACGGTACGCCGCGCTATTTGTGCGTGGCGGTGGAAGCCTTAAAGGAACCGCCCCAAGAGGTAAAGGAGCGGGGCGTGTTCGTACCCAAGACGCAGTTCTCGGACGAAGAGGGCTTTTACGTCGTCTTTCAGGACGCCGACACGGGCGAATACGTCCGCGTTTACGACGTGTAAAAAGGTTGATATTCGGGCGGCAATATGATATAATACGAAAGAGGAGAATATGAAAATGTCAACCAAAAAACAATCTGCAAACAAACAAAGCGTTATTAACGTATTGCTGACAGTGCTGTTTCTGGCGCTCGGAATCGGCCTCATCGTAGGCGGAACGTTTTTGAAAAAGTCAAACGATGAGAAGATTGCCGCGTGGGAGAAGACGACGGGTATCGTTACCGATTACGCCGTGAGTAAGGACGACGACGAAGTGATGTACCGCGAAATCATTTCGTACACGGTAGACGAAAAGACTTATACCATCAAGAGCAGTTCGTCGAGCAATATCCGTCCTTCAATCGGAGCAAAGAGAGATATAGCTTACAATCCGTTCAATCCGGACGAGGCAATCATTGTTTCCGACAGCAAAATGGGCACCACGCTCATGTTTATCGTGGGCGGCGTGTTTACGGCAGTTGGCGTGCTTATGGCGGGCATGACGGTGATAAAAATCATGAAAGGCAAGAAAGCGTCCGAAAGCGATTCCCCCGAGGGAGCGTTTTATTCGGGCGGCGGAGCGCCTTACGAGGGAACGCCGAATGCGGGAAGTTGGCCGCCCTATGCGGGGAATGACGACAACTATATGGGCAGAGGATACACCCCGCCCGCGGAACCCGCACGGCCCGCACAGCCGACGGACGAGAATCCGTTTGAAGAATTCGATAGTAAGAACCGCTGATAACAGCGGTTCTTTTTACGGTAATTCAAACGGTGAAAAAAGAAAAAAATTTTTTCATTCGTTTACATTGACTAAGTTTTGTGGTATAATATAAATGGAAGAATGTGGGCTTTTTGTCTGCATTTCCCATAGCATAAGTAAATTATTTTTCGGAGGTCAAATATGAAACCGCTTACAGAAAATCAAAAAGTCCTCGACTTCGTGAAGGAGAGCGCAGAGCTCGCGCGCCCGAAGGAAATCGTGTGGATCGACGGGAGCGAGAAACAGCTTGCCGCGCTTCGCGAAGAGGCAGTAAAGACGGGCGAAATGATCAAGCTCAATCAGGAAAAACTCCCCGGCTGTTACTATCACCGCACGGCGGAAAACGACGTTGCCCGCGTAGAGGCGCGCACGTTTATCTGCTGCAAGAACAAGGAAGACGCAGGCCCCGTCAACTACTGGATGGACCCCGTTGAGGCGTATGCGCTCTGCCGCGAGATCGCCCGCGGGAAGATGGAAGGCCGCACCATGTACGTAATTCCCTACTCCATGGGCGTTGTCGGCTCGCCGTTCTCCAAAATCGGTATCGAGGTAACCGACTCCATTTACGTCGTTTTGAACATGGCAATTATGACGCGCGTCGGCTTAGATTGCTACAAGGCACTCGGCAAGGAAGGCGACTTCATTAAGGGCTTCCACTGCAAGTGCGACGTCGATCCCGAAAAGCGTTACATTATGCACTTCCCCGAGGACAACACCATTATTTCCGTGAACTCCGCTTACGGCGGAAACGTGCTCCTCGGCAAGAAATGCTTTGCTCTCAGAATTGCGTCCTATCTCGGCAAGAACGAGGGTTGGATGGCAGAGCACATGCTAATTCTTGGCGTAACGTATCCCAACGGCAAAAAGAAATATCTCGCGGCGGCGTTCCCTTCCGCCTGCGGCAAGACCAACCTTGCAATGCTCATTCCGCCCAAACACTATCTCGATAAAGGCTATAAAGTGGAATGTGTGGGCGACGATATCGCCTGGATCCGCGTCGGCAAGGACGGCAGACTTTGGGCAGTCAACCCCGAGAACGGCTTCTTCGGCGTTGCGCCCGGTACGAACGAAAAATCCAACCCCAACGCGCTCGCCGCTACCAAGAAGGGCACTATCTTCACGAACGTTGCAATCAACCCCGCCGACAACACGGTATGGTGGGAAGGGCTTTCCAAGCCCGCGCCCGAGCATCTTATCGACTGGCTCGGAAACGAATGGACGCCCGAAAGCGGCGTGAAGGCGGCGCACCCCAATTCGAGATTTACGGCTCCCGCCGAAAACTGCCCTTGCCTTTCGGATATGTTCAACTCCAAGGAAGGCGTTCCGCTTGACGCAATCGTGTTCGGCGGAAGAAGAGCTACCACTACCCCGCTCGTATATCAATCGCGCGACTGGAACCACGGCGTGTTCGTCGGCTCCATTATGTCCAGCGAGACCACGGCGGCGGCTACGGGTGCGGTCGGCGTGCTCCGTCACGACCCCATGGCAATGAAACCTTTCGCGGGCTATCACATGGCGGACTACTTCCAGCATTGGGTTGACATGGGCAAAAAGGTAACCAACCCGCCTAAGATTTTCAACGTAAACTGGTTCCGTCAGGACGAGAACGGCGAATTCCTGTGGCCGGGCTTCGGCGACAATATGCGCGTTCTGGAATGGATTTTGAAACGCTGCGAGGGCGCAGTTGACGCAGAGGAAACGGCAATCGGCTACGTGCCTCACGCAAAGGATATCGACCTTTCGGGGCTCGATATGACCGAGGCGGATTTAGAGAAAATTCTCTATATCGATAAAAAGCGTTGGAGTGCGGAGGCGGACGAGATTGCCGAGTATTACAAGCAGTTCGGTGATCGGCTTCCCAAGGAGCTTAAAGAGAACCTAGCTCTGCTCAAAAAAAATTGCGAAAAGTAATTGAAAAAATCGACCTCAAAAAAGAGGTCGATTTTTTGTTTAGGTTGTTTCTTCTTTCTTTTTCTTTGGTTGGTTTTTCCATGTTTTGTAGGCTTCGGTAAAACAGATTTCGTTTTCCAAAACGCCTGCAAGCTTGAATACAAGTTTCGTTTTTCCGTTCTCTCTTTTTTGCCTTACCTGCGGATACAGCTTCGAGTTATCTATCACGATATCTTTATAATAAATTTTCTTTTTAATCCGCCAGAAGTTTTGATAGATAAAATAATCTTCGTATACGATTACCTTGTAGTTCAGATAGAAGAAAACTAAATATCCGCCCAATGAACCCATGAGCAATATGCTAAGAATCATATATATTATCACTTCATATTCCGAACTGACGGTATCCAAAAATCCTAAAAGAGGTATCGCCGGCAAAAATATTCCACCCCCGATACCTACGATATAGAAAAATCTATTTGGTCTTAACACACTGGTAGCGGGGTTCTTTTTTTCTTTCCTCGTTGCATAAAAATCTACACAAATAATTGCGATAACACTTATCGTTAAAATTGAAAAAGTTACCCAAATAAAAATTTCCATAATTCATTCCTAATTCAGTCGCCGAAATCGGAAATATTGCTTCTGATATATGCGGCAATCGCCTCGGCAATTTCCTCCTGGCTATCGGCGTACTCCTCGTCGAATTCATCCCAACGGCTGTTTGAAGCCCATTGCGTATAATCGTCTATATCCGAACCGCTCGGCAGGGTGTGCTTGATTTCTTCAAAGTACGCCTGCACCCGCAAATACAAATCGGCAACCCCGTCAAGCCCCGCCGCCCGAAACGCGGCTTCGTATTGAAAACCGTAGGTGTGATATCGGTTAAAATAGAACTGCGAAAATCCGCCGTTCAGAACTTCCATATCCAAATGAAGCATTGCCTGCGCGTATTGTACGGACACGGGTGCCTTTGAGAGCTTCTTGCCGCCTATCGGGCATAAGTTTTCCGTCCATTCAAGCGCCTCTTCTAAAAGCTCGTCGTCATCGCCGCCCTCGGCAATCTCTAAAAATTCCTGTTTGGTCACGTGATAATATTCTCCGTTTTTATTTTTTAAGTAGGTTACGGTAAGACCGATAACGATTGCAAGCGCCATTGCAAGCCCGAAACAGGTGCCCGCAATATTGAAAATTTTTCTCGTGCGCTCCGTCATAAATCCCTCCGAAAAAAGAATCCCCCTCTCATACGAAAGGGGGTAATCGTTACATAACTACAATGTTCTTTTGTTCAAACATATCTTTGAGGTCGGCGGGGAAATTTCCGTCCGTAATGAGTACGTCGATTTCCTCCATGCGGCTGAATGTGTAGGGCTGTACCTTGCCGATTTTGGAGCTATCGAGCATCATGTAGAGCGACTTCGCTTTCGCGCGCACCATTTTCAGAAGATCGGCTTCGATCTGCGAAGTGCAGGAGAAACCGTTCTCGGGCGTGAACGCCGATGCGGAAATGATTGCAAGCTCGAAGTTCGTGTTGTCGAAATAATCCTTCGCCATGGGGGACGCGGTGGAGAGGTTCTCCTTCATTACCTGTCCGCCTACCATGGTAACGTTAATGTTCTTCTTCTTGGCAAGCTCAACCGCCACCGCAAGTCCGTTCGTGAAAATGTGAACGTTCCTGTCGGGGAAATTCTTTGCAAGATACATTGCCGTCGTGCCGCCGTCGATAAAGAGCGAGCAGTCCTCGTCAATGAGGCTTGCGGCTTTTTCCGCAATGATAATTTTTTCGTCGGTGTGAATGGTCGTCTTCTTCACGTACGGCTCACCCGAAACCTTTTGCACCTCTTTCACGCTCATTGCGCCGCCGCGGATACGGATAATGCGCCCCTGCTGTTCGAGCTGTAACAAGTCTCTTCTGAGCGTCATTTGCGATACGTCGGGGAAAAAGTCGTCGAGCTGTTCGAGCGAAAGTTTCCCGCGTTTGTCTAAAAGTTCTGCAATTTCTTCAATACGATCTCTTTTCATAATTCGCCTCCTTCTTTTCGTGAAAAATTTTAACATAATATCAAATAAAAGGCAAGTGGTTCACAAAAAGTTTTCATAAAAAGAGTGAAAAAATTGTGACTTTTTGCGCCAAAAGTGAAAAGTGTAATTTATTTTCAAAGTTTTCAAGCAAAGAATCGGTGCGGGCAGACGCTATGAATTGCTTGCTTTTTTTTGCGGAAAATGCTACAATTTTGAAAGGAAAACGTGCGGACGGCATAAGAGGGGTTTTCAAGTGAAAAACTTATTCAGCGTTCAAAAGAAAAGCGAGCAGGTTGATGCGAACGGATATATCGTCCGCTCGGCAATCGCGTTTGTGGACAGAACGCCCGACGGCGAGCTTTTGAAGAAACAAACGCAGATGCGCGAAGAGGTTCAACGCGTTGAAAAGGCCGCCTCTCTTCCGCTGTGGCTGCGCATTTTGGGACTCGTCGTTACCGGTGCGGCGGCGATTTTTGTTGCCGTGTTTTTCGAGGTGTGGAGCGATACCACGTTTGCGGAGCTCAACAAAAAAGCCCCGTGGCTTCTCCCCGTTATGCTGGTATGCGTGGTGCTTGCCATAGGTTTTTTTGCGCTTGCAACCATACGCAGAAAGAGGGTGTCCGCAAGCAGCGACGCGAGATACGTTTTGGAGCGTGCGCAAAACACGATAGGCGAGAGCTTCGTTGCGCTCGGCGTGCCCGCGGACGCGGTGGATACCGACGTCATGCTCTCCGTGCTCACGAAAAAGCAATGGGAAAACCCGAAGGCGGGTTTCGGATTCGTGTATCAAAACCAAAACGCGAAGGTGTTTCGGGAGGGCGAGGCAATCTGCTTTGCGTTTCTCGATTGCGTGGTGAAAATTCCGTTAGAGCGAATCGTCCGAATTGCCGCAGTAGATAAGCGCATTACGTTCCGCCAGTGGAATAAGGACGTACCCGCCCGTCAGGGGATTTATAAGCAATATAAAATTCGCATGAACAACAACGGCATGGTTTCCGTAAAGCCCTATTATATCATGGAGCTGAGAGACGGCGCGGAGGAATACGAGGTGATTATTCCCTGCTACGATATCGAGCCGATTCTCAGGCTGACGGGCAAAAGCATAACTTAAAAGAATAGAATACAAAGAGGTTTTCCTCACGGGAGGAAATTGTGTTCTTTTCAAGGCTGAGAAAGGATATTGAAGCGGCAAAGCAAAGCGACCCCGCCGCCCGCAATAAATTAGAAATACTTCTTACCTATTCGGGCGTGCACGCGCTCTGCTACCACCGCTTTGCAAACAGGCTGTACCGTATGCACTTGAAATTGTTTGCGCGCATGGTGTCGCAGTACGCGAAACGCAGAACGGGAATTGAGATACACCCCGCCGCGAAGATTGCCGCGGGTGTGTTCATCGACCACGGCGCGGGCGTCGTCATCGGCGAAACGGCAGAGGTGAAAGAGGGCGTCGTCATTTATCAGGGAGTCACGCTCGGCGGCACGGGCAAGGAAAAGGGCAAACGCCACCCGACGGTGGAAAGAGGGGTGACTATCTCCTGCGGGGCGAAGGTGCTCGGCGGGTTCACCGTGGGCGAGGGCGCAAAAATCGGCGCGGGCGCGGTGGTGTTAAAGGAAGTCCCGCCTTTTGCGACCGTCGTCGGCGTGCCCGCAAGAATCGTAAGAATTAACGGAGAAAAGAATGAAGATTTATAATTCGCTTACTCGGAGAAAGGAAGAGTTTCAACCGCTTGAAACGGGCAAGGTGAAGATGTACGCCTGCGGCATTACGGTGTCCGGCGAGGCGCATATCGGGCACGGTTTTCAGGCGCTCATTTACGACGTGTTCCGCAAGTTCCTCGAAAAGCAGGGCTATAAGGTAACTTACGCCCGCAACTATACCGACGTAGACGATAAAATTATTGCGCGTTCCAAGGAGACGGGCATTCCCGCGGACAAGTACGCCGCCATGATGATTGAGAATATCGACCGCGTAATGGCGTGTGCCGAAATCGACGAGCCCACGCTCTGGCTCAAAGCAACCGAGAACATGGGCAACATTATTGCGTTTATCGAAGAGCTCATTGCTAAGGGGCATGCCTACGCGAGCGCGAACGGCGACGTGTATTTCGACGTTGACAGCTGCCCCGCGTACGGACAGCTCTCGGGCAGAAGTAAAGAGGATATGCTCGACGGCGTGCGCGTCGAGAACGACAGCTCCAAGAAAAACGCGTACGACTTTGCGCTTTGGAAAGCGGCGAAGGCGGGCGAAATTTCTTGGGATTCGCCCTGGGGCAAGGGCCGCCCCGGCTGGCATATCGAGTGCTCTGCCATGAACCGCGTTGCGTTCGGCGATCAAATCGATTTGCACGGCGGCGGCAGGGATTTAATTTTCCCGCACCACGAAAACGAGATTGCGCAGAGCGAATCGCTCACGGGCAAACGCTTTGCAAAGTACTGGACGCACAACGGACTCATTAAAGTCAACGGACAGAAAATGAGCAAGTCCCTCGGCAACAGTCTTTTGCTTTCCGATTTGCTCGATAAATACTCCCCCGACGCGTTGAAGTTTGCTTTGCTCTCTTCCAACTACCGCGGAGATTTGAATATTACCGATACGCTCTTTTCCGAAGCGGAAGAACATATAACGCGCTTCTACACGCTGATTGCAAAAGCGGAAGAGGCGTTCCCGAACGAAGCGGGCAGGGCGGCGGAAATCGATAAAAAGTTCGACGAGGCCATGAGCGACGACTTCAATACCGCGCTTGCGCTTTCCGACTTGTTCGGCTATTTCAAAGAGGTGGCGCGCCTCGCGGAAGCAGGCGATTCCCGCGCAAGACAAATCACCAACCAAATCAAGCAAACCTATTCGCTGTTGGGGCTCTTCAAAAAAACCGCGAAAGAATATTTAGAAAAATACGCCGCAAGCGAAGAGATACCCGCCGCCGTGAAAGCGGTTGCCGAAGAGCGGTGGAACGCGCGCCTTGCAAAAGACTGGGCGAAGTCCGACGAACTGCGCGAGAAATTAAAATCGCTCGGCTATGCCGTAAAGGACAGCAAAGAAGGATACGAACTTACCAAACTGTAAGGAGAAAATATGAAAATCACGTCAAAAGAATTAAGACAAAAATGGATCAAATTCTATGAAGAGAAGGGGCATTTAGATATCGGCGCGGTGTCGCTGATCGGCGACGGCTCTACGGGCGTTATGTTCAACGTGGCGGGAATGCAGCCGCTCATGCCCTACCTTTTGGGCAAACCGCACCCGAGCGGGAAGAAGCGCCTTTGCAACGTGCAGGGCTGTATGCGTACCGTGGATATCGACTCCGTCGGCGACGCTTCGCACTTCACGTTCTTCGAGATGATGGGCAACTGGTCGCTCGGCGACTACTTCAAAGAAGAGAAAACCGCCTGGACGTTCGAGCTTCTCACCAAAGTGTTCGGCTTGGAGAAGGACAAGCTTTGCGTCACCGTATTCGAGGGCAACGAAGCCGCGCCCCGCGACAACGAAACCGCCGAATATCTCAAACAGCTCGGCATCAAAGAAGATCATATTTTCTATCTCCCCAAAGAGGACAACTGGTGGGAATTAGAGGGCACCGTCGGCACACCCTGCGGGCCCGATAACGAATGGTTCTACCCGCTTGACAGAGCGAAGAAGAACCCCGTCTTCCCCGACGACTACGTGGAAATCGGCAACGACGTGTACATGCAGTACAAGAAAACCGAGGGCGGCTACGAGCCTCTTGCGAATAAAAACGTGGATACGGGCTTCGGGTTCGACAGAATGCTCTTATTCCTCAACGGACTTTCGGACGGATATAAGACCGACTTGTTCCTGCCCGCTATCAAGAAAATCGAGAGCCTGTCGGGCGTTCGCTACGACGACGGCGGCGAGGCGCAAAAGGCTATGCGCATTATCGCCGACCACACGCGTACGACGGTCATGCTCATCGGCGATAAGCAGGGCGTGCTTCCTTCCAACACGGGCGCGGGGTATATCTTGCGCCGCCTCATGCGCAGAGCGATCCGCTATTGCAAGTCGCTCGGCATTTCGTCCGAGGCAATGAGCGCGGTTGCGAAAATCTTTATCGAAGAAGTTTACGACGAAGCGTATCCCATCCTCAAAGAAAAAGAGAACTATATTCTCGAAGAAATTGCAAAGGAAGCGGAGCGGTTTGAAACCACGCTCACGCAGGGCATGAAGGAGTTTGAGAAATGCGTGAACGGTTTGGAGCGCAAGAACGAGTTTATGTCTAAGAGCAACCCGAACTACGTGAAAGAAACGGTCATCGGCGGTAAGGCGGCGTTCCGTCTTTACGATACCTACGGCTTCCCGTTGGAGCTCACCGAAGAGCTTGCCGCGGAGAAGGGACTCACGGTAGATACCGTCGGCTTCAACGAAGCGTTCAAGGAGCATCAGGAAAAGAGTCGCGTGCTGCCCGGTCAGTTCAAGGGCGGCTTAGAGAGCCATTCCGAAAAAGCGACCGCATACCACACCGCAACCCACCTTTTGAATGCGGCGTTAAAGCAAGTGCTCTCGCCCGACTGCAACCAAAAGGGCAGTAACATTACCGACGAGAGAATGCGTTACGACTTCAACTTCCCCCGCCCCATGACGGACGAAGAGATTAAGGAAGTAGAGCGAATCGTCAACGAAAAGATTAAAGAAGATATCCCCGTCGTATTCAAGGAAATGAGCCTCGAAGAGGCGCGCGCTCAGCACTTCGTGGGCGTGTTCGACAGCAAGTACGGCGAAGTGGTCAAGACCTATGCCATCGGCGAATTTTCCAAAGAAATGTGCGGCGGCCCCCACGTGGAGCACACGGGCGTTTTGGGTAAATTCCGTATCGTCAAAGAGCAGTCCTCGTCCGCGGGAATCCGCAGAATCAAGGCGGTGTTGGAGTGACGGAAAAAGAAAAAATGCTCGCGGGCGTGCCGTACGACAGCACGGATCAATCGCTCGGGAAAGAGCGCACGCGCACGAAAAAACTGTGCGAAGAATTGAATGCGACTTCCGTTTTAGACGGAGAAAAGCGTCGGGAGCTTATCGGGCGCATTCTCGGAAAAGCGGGGCGCGAAGTGCATATCGAATCGACGGTGTGGTTCGATTACGGCTACAATACCGAAGTCGGCGAAAACTTCTATTGCAATCACGAATGCGTGTTTCTGGACGGCGCGAAAATCACGTTCGGCGATAACGTGTTCGTCGGCCCGCAGTGCGGGTTTTATACGGCGGTGCACCCGCTCGACGCTGCGTCGCGCAACAAGGGAATCGAAATTGCAAAGCCCATTACGGTGGGAAACAGCGTTTGGTTTGGCGGCGGCGTGAAGGTCATGCCGGGGGTTACGATCGGCGACGGCGCGGTGATCGGCGGCGGGAGCGTCGTCACGCGGGATATCCCCGCGAACAGCGTTGCGGTGGGCAATCCTGCAAGAGTCATCAAGAAAATCGAGCAATAAAATTTTAAGGAGAGCATATGACAAAACGACGTTTATGGCTTGTAGTTTTAGGACTGGTACTTTCCATATGCGCGGGCATCTGCCTCGTTGCGTGCGGCGGCACCAATGGCGGCGGCAATGACGGAGAGGAAACCGAGCCCGTTGCGCTGACTGCGCCTGCGGTTACGATTGACGCCTACGGCAAAGCGAGCTGGAGCGAGGCGGAACACGCAAGCGGCTACGCGTTTAAGATTGACGACGGCGCGGAGCAAACCGCAACCGCTCTTACCGTTCAGCTAACGGACGGTCAGTCCGTTGCGGTAAAGGCAAAGGGCGACGGCGTAAACTATGCGGACAGCAATTTCTCCGCGGCCAAAACCTACCGTGCACCCGCGGCAAATTTATCCGCACCCGAAAATTTGACGGCTCAAATTCAGGGCGTAGACGAGGGCAAAGTCCTTTTAAGCTGGAACGCGGTAGAGGGCGCAAGCGGTTACGAATATATTGCTACCGTCGACAATAAGCAAAGTACGGCTACGGCCGCCGAAACCACCGTCACGGTCAATCTTTCCGAAATCAACTCGGCAAGGCTCGATGCGACTTGGGTGTTCGAGGTGCGTGCGCTCGGCAATATGGAAGAGATTGCAAACGACGGCGATTATTCGGGCCACCACGGTTCAAGCGGTTATAGCAGGACGGAGTTTTCCATAGACAACGGCGAGCTCTACACCGTAGAGGAACTGCTCCCCATTATGAATTACTACGGCACGCATCTTCCCTCCCGCGAGTTCATGGTTGCGGGCACGATTGCGTCGAACGCGAACGGCGACGCCATGCTTGAAAACGGATTTACGCTCTTCGGCAAATACGTTCCCGAACTGTATTTGGCAATCGACGGAAGGCTTCAAGGGCTTGAAGTAACCGCAATCGGCACGCTGAAAAAAGAGGGTGAGGTCAGGGGGCTTTCGAGCTACCGCTCGGTGGACTTCGAGAATATCGCGGACGACGATAGATACGCACTCGTAAAAGATACGCTCAATGCTTGGGATATGCTGGAATATGAATCTCAAATCATGGGTGATTTTTATCTGCCCGTGGAGCTTTACGGCGTAAATATCGATTGGGAAGTAGACGATGACGATACGGGCGCGTTTGCATTGGACGAGTACGGCAACGTTACCATCACCTGCCCTGCGGCGGGTGAGGAAGATATTTACGTTGGGCTCACTGCGACGCTGTACCTTGGCAACGATATAGACGATATATACGAAGAAGAGCTTGAGTATTTGGTTGTCATTACGGCGGACACGCGTACACCGCTTGACGCACCCAAAATCAATATCAATCCCAAAACGGGCGTTGCTACTTGGACTGCAATCGAGCACGCAACCGGCTACTACGTCACCTATTACGGATTCTCCGTTCCCGGCGATTATTATTCGGAGTACGTTAACGAAGAAATCGTCATTCCTGCGGACGGCAATCGTTCCGTGCAGTTGAAGGACACTTGGTGGATTACGGTTCAGGCACTCGGGGACAGCAAGACTTATAGCAACAGCGATATTGCAAGCAAGCAGTACAATTACTATCCCGAAACGGTAGAGCCGGACGGCACGCCGCTCGAGTTTGATTTAACCAAATTGACGCAGACGGGCACGCTTAGTAATCCCGATTATATCTTCGGTTTGGCGTGCGGCAACGCAAGCGTATTCGAGAGCGCGTCGGCTACGAAGGTTGAGCTTGGCAACAGCGACTCCAACGGCGTTATGCAGGGCACGGGCTTTATCAAGGTGGGTTCGGCAAACAACGACGGCAAAATCACGCTCAACTTCAATAAAAAGATTCTGGGCGTCGTGATTACCGCGCGTCAATGGAATGAAAATCAAAACGATAAAGTTTCCGTAAACGGCTCCGAAGAGCAGACGGCAAGCAAAAACGACTGGGGCATTATGTACTTCAACTTTACCGCCGCCAAGGCGTCGACGAAGGTTGAAATTAATACCAACAACAGAGTGTTTATAGAAAAAATAACCGTTTACGTTGCAGACTGATAAAACGATTATAGAAATAAAGCCCGCCGTATTTCGTGTGCGAAGTACGGCGGGCTGTTTTAATCCGCAGAGAATGCGGAAACCGCAATTTAATTTGGAAAAAAATTTTTATTATTTTCCAAAAAAAACTTCAAAACCGAATGCAAAACCGCTTGACGGAAAATTTTTAAGCCCCTATAATAAGTGAGTAAGCCAAAAGTAGAAGCGTCTTTCAGTAAAAAAGCGAACGTTTCCAAGTTATATTAAGGAGTAGTACGGCATATGAAAACCTATATGGCAAACGCCCAAACGGTTGAAAGAAAATGGTACGTCGTTGACGCGGCGGGCATTCCTCTCGGCAGACTTGCTTCCAAGGTTGCTGCAATTCTGCGCGGGAAAAATAAACCCGTTTATACCCCCAACGTCGATACGGGCGATTTTGTAATTATCATCAACAGCGATAAGGTAGTTCTTACGGGCAAAAAGCTCGAAGATAAATATTACCGCTATCACACCGGTTATATCGGCGGGCTGAAAGAAATCCCCTACGGCACGCTCATGAACGAGCGCAGCGACCTTGCGGTCTACGAAGCCGTTAAGGGTATGCTTCCCAAAAACTCGCTCGGCCGTCAGATGATCAAAAAGCTCAGAGTTTACAAGGGTGCAGAGCACACGCACGCGGCACAAAAGCCCGAAGTACTGAAATTATTTTGAGAGGTAAGCGAATAATATGGCAAAGGTCAGTTTGAAGAAAAAGTTACAATTTTGGGGTACGGGCCGCAGAAAGAAGGCAATCGCACGCGTTCGTTTGATTCCCGGCGGCAGCGGAGCAATCGTCATTAACGATCGTTCCCTCGAAGATTATTTCCCCATGGGAACACTTCAATACATCGTGAAACAGCCTCTCAAAGAAGTTGCAGCAGAGGGCAAGTACGACGTATGCGTAAACGTAATCGGCGGCGGCTATACCGGTCAGGCGGGCGCAATCCGTCTCGGCATTGCAAGAGCGCTCTTGCAGTCTGAACCCGAATCCCGCCCCGCACTCAAAAAGGCAGGCTTCTTAACGCGCGATCCCCGCGTCAAGGAAAGAAAGAAGTACGGCTTGAAAAAAGCACGCCGCGCTCCTCAGTTCTCCAAGAGATAAAAACAAAAACCGTCCGAAAACGGACGGTTTTATTTTTTTATTGTTTGTCAATCTTTTTAGAAATGGCGTCGTGGCGTTGCAGGAAAGTATCAAGCGCGTTTCGGTTCGCTTGCGCCTCCAAGGTCTGTTCCCCGCCGAACGAGGGCGGTGCAAACGCGCTGTCGCTCTGCTTCGGTGAAATGATTTCCGCTTTTTCCGTCTCGGAAGCGGGCGCGGATTGGTGCTTGTTCTCCGCGGGGATAGGCTCTCCGTCGGCGGGATTGGGCGCCATAATTGCAGAGAGCGTATCCAACAATTCAAAAATTCCGAATTTTTCCAAAAAATATTACCTCCAAGCAAAATTTTCTCAAAGAAAAAGCGTAAGAATTATCGTTTTTGATTGCCAAATACCTTATTTTAATATATAATAAACACTGTATCATTAGAACAAAATTTTTCCGAAAGGATTAGTCCTATGCGTAAATTTGCGAAAAAAACATTTTGTCTTCTTACTGCGGCTGCCGTAACGGCGGGCGCGCTTTCCCTTGTTGCCTGCGGAAAGGGCATCGATCCCATCACTCCCGATACTTCAACGGGCGTTACTTCCAACGGCGGGTTTGTCGTTGCTACGGATAAGTATTACTACTTCATCAACGGTCAGCAAGATTATTCGGCAGACAACACCTACGGCGACGTCGTAAAGGGTGCGCTCATGCGCGTCAGCAAAGAGGACGTTCAAAAGAAAGAGAACAACGCCGAAACCGTCGTTCCCTCCCTCATGGTTGCGGGTGACACTTCTGCGGGTATCTTCATTTACGGCGAGCGCATTTATTATGCAACGCCCAACAACGTAAAGAGCACCACGGGCGAAATTGAAAACGATTACCTCGACTTCAAGTCCGTCAAGACGGACGGCACGGGTATTACCGATATTCTGCGCCTTTCCAATAAAGATACGAAATACCGCTTCGTAGAAGTAGGTGATACGGTCTATCTCGTCTACGTAGACGGAACCGATCTGCACTCCTACAACACCGCTGCGAATACGGATACCGTTCTCGTAAAGGGCGGCACCTACGTCTTTAACGATACGGACAAGTCCGATCCCTATATCTACTACACGATGAGCGTATCGGATAAGCTGGACAGCAACAACCCCGTTTCTTACAAATACAATCAGATTTACCGCGTATGTGCGGACGCAACGGAAGATCCTTACGGCTACGAGTGGGATAAAGAATGGCTCGACGAGCATAACGGTGAAGCACCCTACGTCAATTTCGGCACGCTCGTGCTTGACGGCATCAGCAAGACCGACCTCGGCATGACGGACGGTAAAAACGAGCCGACGCAGTTCAACCACGACGTTGCGGAGGGCATGAAAAACTGTCCCGAATTCGGCTACACCTACACTCTGCAAAACTACGTGAACGGCGGCATTTATTACAAGCGCACGAACTTGGATAACGTTACCGAGGATATGCTCTACTATCTGCCCGTCAGCGCAATCGAAGCGGATGGTTGGAACACCGTTGAGGGGAATGACGGCCGCGACGTGATTGCAAATAACGTCAACCTTTCCAAAGCGACTGCTACCTCGCTCTACTATATCGACGGTGCGGAACACCACTATCTGTACGTGTCGGGCAATTATATTCACCGTGCGGACGTCGATACGAAGGACGGCAAGATTAAGAAAGATATTGAGGTTGCGTATGATGCAAGCGGTGCAACGCTCGTATCCCTCGATACGACCTCTTCCGAAGAATACAAATACGTTTACTACACCCGCACGAGCAACGGCGCACTTACCGTGGAACGCGCGGTAATCAACGGCGAGAAAGAAAACTATAGCAACCTTTCGCCCGACGGCGTGGACAACACCGCCTTCGAGGAAGTGAAGCTTTTAGACGTTCAGCACGCAAGCGGTTGGTATAGCTACGAAATCATTGAGGGCAACCTCTTCTATGCGAATGCGGAATCGTTCGGCGAATCGCTCAATTACGTTTATACCGTCAACCTCACGAGCGGCGATAAACTCATGAACAATAACGAGATTCGCGAGCTCAACGAAAAGTACAAATCCATCTTCGATTCCGATAAGAAAGTCGGCTACCTCGAAGAGGTGAAAGCGGGCGAGGGCGGCAGCAACGTTGCCGACGCGCTCAAATATTACTTCTACACGGGCGAAACGAAGCTCGTTTGGGAGAATATTCAGGACGCGCTCGACGCGGGCAAGAAAGAGAGCTACGTTTATAAGAACCTTTATTCCGAGAAACAGCAGGAAATGATCAAGGCGTTTACGGCGGAGGACTCCGCGGAGCGTGCCGAACGTTTCACCGACGAGAACGGCAAAGATTATTTCACGCAGAGCTACTTCACGAATATGCTCGGCAAAATGAGCGAACAGGACGCCGAAACTTATAACGACTACTGGAAGACGAGCGTACTTCAAAAGTACACGCCGCCGGCAGAAGAAGAAAAAGACGGACTTGCTTGGTGGGCGATCATGCTTATCGTCATTGCGGCTGTTGCGGCTTGTGCGGGCATCGGCGTAGGCGTTTACTTCTATTTGAAGAAGCATAAGAAAGAAGCTCCCAAGGTGGAGAGAATGCGCGTCGATACCACGGACGACAAGAACGTGGACGTTTACAACATGAACGCGGAACCCGCGGAAGAAACGCCCGCGGAAGAAGCAGTCGAAACGGCAGAACCTGCGGAAGCGCTCGTAGAAGAAACCGCAGAAGAGGCAGAGCCTGCCGAAGCGGAGCCTGCTGAAGCGGAAACCTCTGAAGCAGAACCTGCCGAGCTTCCTGCGGAAGACGAACAAAACGGAAACGACCCTTATAACGAATAATTTCTCTATCCCCCGACCCAAGTCGGGGGATAGTTCTATCTTTTGACAAAAATAAAAAAGAATTTTTTTCAAAAGGTATAAAAAAACAGTTTACAAAAAAAATAATTACTAATATAATTTATTAGCCTTAACTCAGGGTAACTTTCAGGAGGAAAATCATTTATGGCGTTGAGAGATCTCTTAACCAAAAAAGCAGATAAAGCCAAGAAAGAAGAAAAAGCGGAAAAATCCGAAAAGATAAAAAAAGATACGAAGCCCGCGAAAGCGGAAAAGCCTGCGAAAGCAGAGAAACCTGCAAAGGCAGAGAAGCCTGCGAAAGCAGAAAAGCCCGCAAAGGCAGAAAAGCCTGCCAAAGCAGAAAAACCTGCAAAGGCAGAGAAGCCCGCCAAAGCGGAAAAGCCTGCGAAAGCGGAAAAGGCGGTAAAGGCAGAAAAGCCTGCGAAAGCGGAGAAACCTGCCAAAGCAGAGAAGCCCGCAAAGGCAGAGAAGCCAGCGAAAGCAGAAAAACCTGCAAAGGCAGAAAAGCCTGCGAAAGCAGAAAAACCCGCGAAGGCGGCAAAGACTGCCAAAGCGTCGAAGTCCGTAAAAGCGGAGGAGCCCGCGAAAGCGAACGAACCGCCGAGATATATAAAATGTCCGCGTTGCGAGTTGAACTATATCAACGCAAACGTACAAACCTATTGCGAAGTTTGCCAAAAGGAAATGAAGGGCATTTCTTTGGATATAGACGAAATGGACGAAGCGGAGGATCTTGCAACCGAGCTCTGCCCCGTATGCAACGAAAATATGATGCGCCCCGGCGAAAAAATGTGCGAAGAGTGCCGCAAGAAAGCGGAGCTTGAGGACGAGGAGGCGGATCCCGAGGAAGACGACGAATGGCGCGAATACCTCGACGACGAGACGGATTCCGACCTCGACGACGAGCTTGACGAGTCTTTGAAAGAGGAGTTCGGTGACGCCGACCTCGAAGAAGAGGAAGAAGAGGACGAAGTCTACGAGAGCGAAGAGGAAGACCTCGAATACGTTACGGGCGACGAAATCTACATGATTCCCGACGACGAGGATGACGACGAGGACGGCGAAGACGACGACTTTTAATTGAATAAAACAACCTATACGGCAAGTGCAATAATTAGCGCTTGCCGTTTCTTTTTTCTTCGGAATATTCGGGAAGGTTCGTCCATACATTAAAGCGTAAGGGGTGAAAGTATTCCCGAAGCGGAAATGACAATATCCGCCGCTATTCGGCAAAGATAGCCGTAATATTCTAAAAAAAATATATTAACATATAGGTGTTGCAATGCGGTTTATAACCATTCGTTTGAAATACGTTGCTATTGCATTTGCGCTCGTTGCGCTTATTACGGCGGGCGCGTTTACGGCAAGCGCGGCAGGCGCCGCCGAGGTCTACTGGACGGGCACGCGCTCCCTTCCCATCTACAACGTGGAGCGGAGCGATAACAAAATCGCAATCTCGTTCGACTGCGCCTGGGGCGTTGACTACACGGACGAAATCCTCAGCCATCTCGCCGAGGCGAACGTGCACGCAACCTTTTTCACCGTTCAGTTCTGGACGGAGAAATATCCCGAATACGTGAAAAAAATCGACGAGGCGGGGCATGAAATCGGCACGCACAGCGCAACGCATTCGTATATGTCCAAACAGAGCGAAACGGAAATTATAAACGAGCTGAAAACCTCGTCCGAGGCAATCACGAACATCACGGGCAAGCCCGTCGAGCTCTTCCGTCCGCCCTACGGCGACTATGATAATCTGCTCATCGATACCTGTAACGCGCTGGGCATTTATCCCATTCAGTGGGACGTCGATTCGCTGGATTGGAAAGACCTATCGGCATCCGATATAGCGGCAAGAATCGTCGAACGCGTCAAGAGCGGCTCGATTATCCTCTGCCACAACAACGGACTGCATACGGCGGAAGCCCTGCCCATCGTCATCGATACGCTTCGCGCAAAGGGCTTCGACTTCGTGCCCATCGGCGAGCTCATTTACCGTGAGAATTACACCATCGACCCTGCGGGAAAACAAATTCCCAACGGCGCGGCATAGCTGAAAACACGCCGCAGTAGAATCGCGTTAAGGAAAAACTTGGAGGTATATATGGACTACAACTCGGAAAAAAACAACAAAGTGTACTTTATGGGCGAGATCGTTTCGGATGCGAAGTTTTCTCACGAGGTTTACGGCGAAGGGTTCTACGAATTTTACGTGAAGGTAATGCGCCTTTCGGGGCAGGCGGATATTCTCCCCGTCACCATTTCGGAACGGTTGATTCAGGGCAACGATTTCAAGATAGGGAGCACCATTTCCGCGCTGGGGCAGTTCCGCAGCTACAACAAGTTAGAGGGCGGGAAATCGCGCCTCATGCTCACCGTGTTCGTGCGCGAGATTGTGGAAGCGTCCCCCGCAAACAATCCCAACAGCATCGTGCTTTCGGGCTATATCTGCAAACCGCCCGTCTACCGCACCACGCCGTTCAACCGTGAAATTGCCGACCTTTTGATTGCGGTCAACCGCGCGTATAATAAATCGGACTACATTCCCTGCATTGCCTGGGGGCGCAACGCCCGCTTCGTGCAGAATTTGAAGGTGGGCGACAAGGTTGCCCTCTCGGGCAGAATCCAGAGCCGTGAGTATCAGAAGCGGCTTTCGGAAACGGAGACCGTCACCATGACGGCGTACGAGGTATCCGTGTCCAAGCTCGCCGCGTTCGACGACAGCGAAACGTTCGACTTAGAGGGCGAGTTCGACCTCTACGCCATGCCTACCGACAACGCAGGCTAAAACGCAAAAAAATCTCCCCCGATTGCATTGCAATCGGGGGTTTTGTTTTTCAAAAGGGCTTGATTTTTTTTGTTGCTATGCTATAATAATAGCATGACTTTACCCCAAGACAGTGCGTTGCTCCTTAGCTTTCTGAATATGAAGCTGCGCGATTTCTACCCGTCACTCTTAGCGTTATGCGAAGATTTGGACGCGGACGAAGAAGAAATCAAAGCGCAGATGCAAGCGTTCGGATACGAATACGACGAAGAGAAAAACGCGTTCGTGTGCATATAAGAAAAAGTTATCCACATTTCCACAACGGGGTGTTGATAACTTTTTGAGGAAAGAGAAATGTCACAATCCGATTTAATGAAGCTGTTTTCCAAGTACGACGGGGAAATCAGCGAATGTGATTTTACGCCCGAAGAATTGCAGGAATACCTTGCCTACGCCGAGAAAGAGGAGCGTCCGCTTTCCCCCGCAGAGTGGAAGGAACGCTACTTCGAGTTCTACGACGATATAAAGGACAAATCCTTAAAAAAACAAGATTGGTAAGTTCACGATAAAAACTTCGTAGGACGGAAGGCGAACAGCCAAAAGAGTAGCCACAGCGCGCACACGCCCGCAAGGGAGAGGAACCCGCGGTAGAGCGGCACGTTCCCCGCTGTGAGAAAAAGCAAGAGGTTAAAGCCGGTGAGTGCAAAGATGCTCGCCGAGATTCCGAAAAAGATAAGAAGCGTACAGCAGATCCAAGTCGTTATTTTCATGACCGTAGCTTGTGCAAAATAGCGGGAAATACTTAAAGGAGGAAAGAGAAGTTGAGAATTATTACCGATTCTTCCGCGGAGTTCACCGTCCGTGAGGCGGCGGTGCTCGGCATTCATATCGTACCGCTCTCTATCGTGTTCGGCGATACCGTGTACGCGGAAGACACGCAAATATCGCGCGAAGAGTTTTACGAACGGCTTGCAAACGAGTACCCGCATACCGCAGCTCCCGCAACCGAGCAGTTCACGCGTGCGTTCATAGAAACGGGCGGCGAGGAAACGCTCGTCATTCTCATTTCCTCTGCGCTGTCTGGCACGGTGAACGCGGCAAAGAAAGCCGTGGAAGAGGGCGGGTTCTCCCGCGTGCACGTTTACGATTCCCGCTGTGCAACGGCAATGCTCCGCATTATGGTGGAAACTGCCTGCAAGCACCGCGATAAAACGGTAGACGAGGTGATTGCCATTCTCGACGCGCTTCGTCCCAAGATACGCCTTTCCGCCTATCTCGATACGCTCGACTGCTACGCCAAGGGCAAGCGCGCGAAAAAGAGCCTTGCAAGTGTCAGACGCACGTTCGGGCTGAAATCGTTTATCGAAATCAAAGCGGACGGCAGCGCAACCCTTACGGGAACCGCGCGCGGGCAAATGCAGGCAAGAAAGAAAATTGCAAAGAAGTTCCGCGAAGCGGAAGTTGACGAAAGCTACCCCGTCTATTTTTTGGAAACGGACAACGCCGATCCCACGCATAAGCTCATGGAAGAGCTCGGGCAGGAGAGCGGAAGAATTCTCCGCGTCTGTTGCAGCGTGGGCGCGTATATCGGCGCGAACGCCGCGGGCATGGTGTACGTCGTAAAATAACTCAATAAAAAGAAAGCCGCCGCTTGAAACCACAAGCGGCGGCTTTTTTATTTGCAATATTGTTATGCGGTTGACAGTCAAGGAAGGGGAATGATATAATAGAACAAACTAAAAAGAAGGTGTTTTTTATGAAAAGAAAGCTTTTGCTTGCGACAACAATGGTTGCCTGCACGGTAAGCTGTGTGCTCGGGTTTGCCGCTTGCGATTTCGGCGACGGTAACAACGGTGACGATAACAAAAAGTACGTCGTATATCATTTGAACGGCGGATATTACGGAAGCGATTCCGACGATACGGAAGATCACAGATCCACTCTGTACGATAATGAGATATTTATACTGTCGAAAGCGAAAAAGGATACGTGGGTGCTCGAAAATTGGTATTTCGACGAGGCGTTGACCGAAGTATATTCCGAGGCGCGCTTTACTCAGTTGCGCGCGCAGCAGGACGAGATCGACCTCTACGCAAAGTGGATCGACGAAATCACGGTCACTAAGGATAACTTTACCGAATATTTCTCGGTTTCGTCCCGTTGGAACGGCGGTCTCAATGCCGGCAGCGGGGGCAATGCGGGTATTTATTATTCCATTTCGCCTAAAATGACGTACGACCCTGCAAACAGCGCGGAGGGCTTCGAGGTGGAAGTAACTCCCGTTCTGACCAATAACAACGAAGTGGTTTGGAGTAGCGAAACGACCACCGTAACGCTGACGTCCGAAGCCGACTACTCTTGCAGTTATTTAAGAAAAATCAACGCGTCCGCCGTTGGTGTGGCGTTTGATATCGCAGGGAGAACGCTCGAATATGAACTGCTGACGGAGTCCTTCCAACTGAAGCTCATGCACAAGGTGCCCGTTGAAATAACCTTGGATTTGGGCGGCGGTGAAACGGAAGTGTACAACGCAACCGGAAGTGAAATGCTTCGTAAAAGCGATTTGCCTACGCCCGAAAAGGCAGGTTATCGTTTTATGGGCTGGTACACCGACGCGGAGTACAATACCGAGTACGAAGACAAAGCGGTCACGAGAGCGCGGACGCTTTACGCCAAGTTTGCAAAGGAAGTCACGGTTACATTCCATGCGAACGGCGGAACGGAAAAAGACGCGCTTGAACTGCTGGGCGGCGATCTCATAAACACCTACACCCCCGAACGTGAGGACTATAAGTTTTTAGGTTGGTATACCGATTCGGATTTTGAAAATAAATTTGAAGCGGGCACAAGGGCGGCGGAAACGGACGTGAATCTATACGCCAAGTGGGCAAAAATCCATACCGTTACCTTTGTAACCAACGGCGGATCTGCAATCGAAGATATGCGCGTTGTCGACGGCGAAACGCCGCAGATGTATAGAGTAAGCACTACGAAAAGCGGCGTAACGTTCATGGGTTGGTATACCGATTCCGCATGCGAGAACAAATACGAAGAAGGGCCTCTTGACGGCGATCTTACCCTGTATGCGTTTTGGGCGCGCACAATGTCGTTGTACAATCCTTCGTTAGAGGACTTAAAGGAATACGTCAATATCAACGTAACCGAGGAATATACCACAATCACCGAAAACAAACTTATTTATAACGTACGTAAGGTTACAGTCACCGCTTCGATCAAAGAAGAATATTTAAGGCCCGGCTTGAGTATCTACAACGGTTCAATCCAAATTAAATTTACTTTGGAAAACGGTCAGGAAGGCAGTAGCGGCTATTTTGATAAAATTACGCTCAGTACGCAAAGCGGTCAACTCGAATATGAGGGAGAATACATTATAAAGGCGGGCTATGGCGGATACGAAGAAACCGCCACGTGGAAATTGAATTGTTATCTGACTTGCACGGTATATCTTCCCGAAGAAGCTAACGCCGAATAAATGAATGAAAAAACAGGTTTGTAATCAAACCTGTTTTTTTATGCGATTTTTATTTGGTTTTCAGAATGCGCATTTTTCGGTAAGGAACGCAATCACGCCCTTTTCGTCGAGGCGGACTTGCTCCATGCTGTCGCGATCGCGTACGGTCACGGTGCCGTTCTCGAGCGTATCGAAGTCAATGGTAATGCAGTACGGCGTGCCGATTTCGTCCTGTCTGCGGTAACGCTTGCCGATAGAGCCCGCTTCGTCGTAGGTGACGGAGAAGTACTTTTTCAGCTTCTCTAAAAGCTCCTTCGCCTGCGGCGCGAGATTCTTTTGCAGAGGCAACACCGCCGCCTTGTAAGCCGCAATCGCGGGGTGGAAATGCAGGACGCTCCGCACTTCGCCGTTTTCGAGCGTCTCCTCGTCGTACGCCTCGCTAAGCACGGCGAGCATAAGTCTGTCTGCGCCGATAGAGTATTCGATTACGTAGGGGATATATTTCTCGCCGTTTACGGGGTCTACGTAGGTCATGGTCTTGCCCGAGAACTCCTGATGGCGGGTGAGGTCGTAGTCCGTGCGGTTGTGAATGCCGTTGAGCTCCTGCCAACCCATGGGGTAGAGGTATTGAATGTCGCACGCCTCTTTTGCGTAGTGCGCGAGCTTGTCGTGATCGTGGAAACGCAGGTGCTCTTTATCGAAGCCCAAATCAAGCAGGAATTGATATGCTTTCGTTTTGAACTGTTGATAGAATTCCTCGTCCGTGCCCTCTTTGCAGAACCATTGGTGTTCCATCTGCTCGAACTCGATCGTGCGGAAAATGAAGTTGCCGGGCGTGATTTCGTTGCGGAACGCCTTGCCGATTTGCGCAATGCCGAAGGGCACCTTTGCGCGGGTGGTGCGCTGAACGTTCAAAAAGTTTACGAACTCGCCCTGCGCCGTTTCGGGGCGAAGGTATATTTTGTTTTGGCTCTCGTCGGTCACGCCGCGCGAGGTCTCGAACATGAGGTTGAAGGTGCGAATATTCGTCCAGTTAAACCCGCCGCAGTTGGGGCAATGTACTTGGTGCTCCTGAACGTATTTCTCCATATCTTCGTTGGACATGGTATCGGGGTTTACTTTCCCTTTGGAATGCGCCTCTATGAGGTTATCCGCGCGGTGGCGGGTTTTGCACTGCTTGCAGTCCATTTTGGGATCGGAAAACGAAGTGGTGTGTCCGCTCGCTTCCCATACGCGCGCGTTCATGAGGATCGCCGCGTCCACGCCGAAGGAGTTATCGCTCTCCTGCACGAACCGCTTCCACCAAGCGCGTTTAATGTTGTTTTTAATTTCAACGCCTACGGGGCCGTAGTCCCAGGTGTTGCCCATGCCGCCGTAAATTTCGCTGCCGGGGAAAATAATGCCGCGCGCTTTACACAGCGCAACGAGTTTTTCCATTGTTACCGCTTTGTTTGCCATAGTCAGCTCCTTTTGGAATATATTATTCTTTCACGCAAAAATTGTCAAGTAATCAGTCCGATAAACCAAGAAGATAGTCGGAAGTAACGTTGAAATATTTTGCAAGCGTAATAATTGCAAGCGCGTTGGGAACTCTTTTTCCGCTTTCCCAAAAACCGATTGCGCCGTGACTGATGCCCGTTTCTTTTGCAAGTTGTACTAACGTAAGTCCTTTTTCAAGACGCAATTCTTTTAACCGTTCAATAAATTTTTCCATATCTTTATTTTACCACAATTGTTGAAATTCGCTTGACTTTCAACGTTTGTTGAAGTATGATATTTCTACAAATGTTGAAAGGAGAAGTTTATGAAATCGGCAATCGAAGGAATTTTATACGGAACATGGGGGAAATCAGATTTTATTCCGCGTTCGGAGGAGCTTTCGGCGCAGTCGGATATCGTTATGGAGTGGGAAAAAAAGTTGGAAAAGCTGTTGGAAGAATCGCCCGAAAAAAAGGAAGTTCTAAAAAGACTGCAACAGGAAATTGACGAGCAAACCTGCATAGAGGTACGCGATTATTACAAAGCGGGGTTTCGCAACGGCTTTTTTATTTCTATGGAGCTATTCACAGCCGACTAACAAATTTTGCGAAATCGCAAAGAAACAGTATCAATTTTTGTAGAAAAGTGCTATAATACTGCCAAAGCAACTACGGAGGAAAATCTCATGGCAGAGCCTGCAAATTTCATTGAACAAATTGTGGAGAGCGATTTAGCGGAGCAAAGAATTTCCGCGGTAAAAACGCGTTTCCCGCCCGAGCCGAACGGCTATTTGCATATCGGACACGCAAAGAGTATGTTCGTCAATTTCGGCACGGCGAATAAATACGGCGGCACCTGCAACCTGTTCTTCGACGATACGAATCCGTCCAAGGAAAAGACGGAATTTGTAGACGCAATCCGCCGCGATATTTCTTGGCTCGGATATAAATGGGAAAAAGAGGTATACGCTTCCGACTTTTTCGATATAATCTATGAGTACGCTGAAAAACTCATTCAGGAGGGCAAGGCGTTCGTCTGCGATTTATCGGCGGAAGAAATCAAAGAAACGCGCGGTACGCTCACCGAACCCGGCAAGGAAAGCCCTTATAGAAACCGTACTCCCGAAGAGAATTTGAAGCTCTTCCGCGAAATGCGTGCAGGCAAGTATGCGGACGGCGAAAAGTGTCTGCGTGCGAAAATAGACATGGCGTCGCCCAATATCAATCTGCGCGATCCGGTTATCTACCGCATTCTGCGCGCCACCCATCACCGCACGGGCGATAAGTGGTGCGTGTACCCCATGTACGACTACGCGCACCCCATCTGCGACTATTTGCAGGGCGTAACGCATTCGCTCTGTACGCTCGAATTTGAGGACCACCGCCCGCTTTACGACTGGGTAGGGTATTCGCTCGGCTTTGCGCCGAAGCCCCGCCAAATCGAGTTTGCGCGGCTGAATTTAACCAATTTGGTTATGAGTAAGCGGTATCTCAAAAAGCTCGTGGAAGAAAACTCCGTTCACGGCTGGGACGATCCGCGTATGCCCACGCTTGCGGGCTTACGCAACCGCGGCATTCCCGCGGCGGCGGTGCGCGACTTCTGCTCGCGTATCGGCGTTGTAAAAGCAAATTCCGAATGCGAAATTTCCTACTTCGAGGCAGTCGTGCGCGAGTACCTCAACGCACACGCACCCCGCGCCATGGCGGTTGCCGAGCCGTTGAAGCTCACCATCACCAACTACGAGGGGAGCGAAGAAATCGACTTTGAAATCAATCAGTTAGAAGAGGGCGCGGGCACGCGCAAAGTGAAGTTCGGCAAAACGCTCTATATCGAGCAAGGCGACTTCTCGTTAGATCCGCCGCCCAAATACCACCGTTTGAAAATCGGCGGATACGCACGGCTGAAAAACGCGTATATCGTCCGTTGCGACGAGGCGGTGACCGATAAAGACGGAAAGGTGACCGAAATCAAGTGCACCTATATTCCCGAATCGCGCAGCGGAAACGACACGAGCGGCATTAAGGCGAAGGGCGTTTTGCATTGGGTGAATGCGGAAACCTGCGTGGACGCGGAGCTCGTGCAGTACGACCATTTGCTTCGCGACGCGGACTATGCGGGGCAGGATTTCTCCGAACGCATCAATCTCGATAGCGAGCATATCTTCCAGGCGAAAGCGGAGCCGTACCTCAAAGAGGCGACGGAGAACACCGCATTCCAGCTCATGCGTACGGGATACTACAAAACTTGTACAAAAAACGACAAACTTTGCTTATCCGAGATCGTATCTTTGAAGGATAACTTTAATAAATAAAGAGCAGGGATATTTTTGAAAATCTGAAAAGGAGGGAAAACGTATGATTATCAATTTACTTTCGAGTATCTCTACGCCCGTGTGGATCGGCATCGGCGTGATCGGCGCGTGTGCGGTAGCGTCCGTGGTTTACGGTATCTTCCGTAACTTCGTCCGCATGAGCTGGACAAGCTGGCAGATTCTCGTTATCTTCGCGCTTACCCTTCTTCTGAAATTCATTCCTCCTCTGCCCGAGGCTTGGCAGGCCTTCGCGGTCGGCGCGGGGTACCTCGTGGGCGTAACGGCGCTCGTGCTCGTATCGGGGCATTTTATCCGCCGTCATATCTTAAAGAAACCCACGCGCTCGAATAAGTTCTTCCGCGTGATGAACCGCATTTTAGGCGCGGTGACGTCGCTTCTCAACATTGCGCTGCTTATCGTCATTCTCGGCGGGTTCGCGCTCGGCGTCATGTATTACGCCGTGCCCGTGGAGGCGTTACAGCCCGTCTATGCAAACCCCGTCTGGACGCAGTTCGGCGCAAAGTATATTCAAGACCTCGTACTCATTTTCCTGTGCATTCTCTTCATGCGCGGGGGCTACCGTATCGGGCTCGTGCGCTCGCTTCAAACGGTGCTTATGATTTCGCTCACGCTCGGCGCGCTCGTGCTTGCCGTGTATCTCGCGCTTGCCGTTCCCTTCCTCAAGAGCTGGACGGCCGCAATGGCGGGCAGCATGGCAAAGGGAACGATGAATATCGTTATCGCAACTATGGTTTCCTATCTCATCGTTGTGGCAATTATCTTCCTCGTGCTGTTTGCGCTCATTATGACGGGCGGGTTCTTCTTCAACAAGCTCATTCGCAAGTACCGCAGCATTTCGCCTACGCTTTCTGCGGTCGACGGCGTCATTCTTTCCGTCGTGTTCACCGCGTTCTTTATTGCGTTCACGTGCGGGCTGAACCTTGGCGTTGTCAAGCTCTTGGAGCTTGCCGCCGCACAGCAGGGACTTCCGGAGGGCATTACGCAGGGAATTGCAGGGTTTATGGCGTTCCTTTCGTCCTCGCCGCTCGGCGGACTGTTCTTCTACGGCAACCCCTTCCTGCTTTTCTTCGGCGCATGATAAATTTGTAATTCGCGCATACTGTTTTCGGTAACGGTATGCTGGACGAACGAACGAGTCTTCTGCTTTCCGCGGTGAACGAATGCTGCGGGAACGGGAGCTATAAAATCATTGAGGAGAGCGATCTTCTCGCGTGCTTTCCTAAGGCGTTTAGAATAGACTCGGCGGGCTTAAAAGCTATGCTCGACTATCTCGAAGCCCACAAGTATATCGAGGTCGGTTACGCGGGCGAAGGGGAGTACTGCGTGCGCCCCATGCCCGAGGGCAGGCTCTACTTCGAGCGCACGAAGAGCGAAAAGCGCGAGCGGCTTATCCGCAGAATCGAGGCGTTTTTGCTGGCTCTTGCGGGCGGCTTCGCGGGCGGGTTCTTCGGTGCACTCATTGCATTGCTGTTACCCTTGAGGTAACGAAGGTGATAAACGAGAAACTCAACAAACGGGAAAACGAGGTCATGCAGGCGGTGTTTTCTCTTTCCCTCGGCAAACAGCGGTTCTTGGTTGCTCCGTGCGAAATTCTTGCCGCGCTCCCGCCCAAGGCGGGGTTCGACGAGGAAATGCTCGATAGAACGCTGCGCTCGTTAGAGCTCGACGGTTACTTTCAGCTTATCGAGTCCGAGCGCAAGGGCGAAAAGATTTACGTCGTTTTAATGCACGAAGCGGGGCTTGCCTATAAGCGGTCGGATATACAGCGCAAACGCACCGTCGCATTCAAATGGGGCGTTGCCGCAATCGGCGCGTGTATCACCTTTTTCATCGGCGTCATTCTGCGCTTCATCTTCAAATAGAGCGCATATTTCATTGACAAATCCGCGCGAACGCGCTACAATAGATACAAACGTTTGTTTGTGTCTATTTTTGCATATCACTACGGAAATATTTATGGAACACTTTGACTTTGAATTAAAATCACCGTTTGCGCCGACGGGCGACCAGCCCGAGGCAATCCGCCGCCTCACCGAGGGGGTAGAGGACGGTATCCGCACGCAGGTTTTGGTGGGCGTTACGGGCAGCGGCAAGACGTTTACCATGGCGAACGTCATTAAAAACGTGGGGCGTCCCGCGCTCGTTATCGCGCACAACAAGACGCTTGCGGCGCAGCTCTGCAACGAGTTCCGCGAGTTCTTCCCCAACAACCGCGTGGAGTACTTCGTTTCCTATTACGACTATTACCAACCCGAGAGCTATATTCCCTCAACCGATACTTATATCGAGAAAGACCTCTCCATGAACGACGAAATCGATAAACTGCGCAACGCGGCAACCTGTTCGCTCGGCGAGCGGGACGACGTGATAGTGGTTTCTTCCGTGTCCTGCATTTACGGACTTGGCGCACCCGAGGAGTTTTTCCGCCTCGGCATTTCGCTCCGCCCGGGGCAGGAAATTTCGCGGGACGAGCTTTTATCCCGCCTCGTGGAAATTCAGTATTCGCGCAACGATACGGACTTCAAGCGTTCCACCTTCCGCGTCCGCGGCGACGTGGTGGAAATCTTCCCCGCGTCCAATTCAGAGGTTGCAATCCGCGTGGAATTCTTCGGCGACGAAATCGAAACGCTCGGCGAAGAGGACGTCGTTACGGGTAAAATCATCTCTTCCTTGAAGCACGCCGTTATCTTCCCCGCAAGCCACTACGCCGTGGGCAGCGAGCGTCTGCATTCCGCGCTTTCCATGATCGAAGAGGACATGCAGGGCGAAGTGAAAGCCTTCGAGGACGAGGGCAAACTGTTGGAAGCGCAGCGGCTCCGTCAGCGCACCGAGCACGATTTGGAGATGCTCCGCGAAATCGGCTACTGCTCGGGCGTGGAGAACTATTCCCGCTATTTCGACGGACGCGCACCCGGTCAGCCCTCGTTTACGCTACTCGACTATTTCCCGAAAAATTTTATCGTGTTTATTGACGAGAGCCACATGACCATTCCGCAGATACGCGCCATGTACAACGGCGACTTGGCGAGAAAGACCAACCTCGTAGATTACGGCTTCCGCTTGAAGTCGGCTTACGATAACCGCCCCTTGACCTTCGAGGAGTTCGACGCCCGCGTGCCGCAGCTCATCTGCGTTTCGGCAACGCCCGCACCGTATGAATTGGAGCAGGCGGGGCAGGTGGTGGAACAGCTCATTCGTCCCACGGGGCTTTTGGACCCGCCCGTGGAAATCCGCCCCACGCGCGGACAGATAGACGATTTGCTCGGCGAAATCAAAAAGACGGTGAGCTCGGGCGGGCGCGTGCTCGTCACTACGCTCACCAAGCGCATGGCGGAGAGCCTCACCGACTACTTAAAGGAAAGCGGCGTGAAGGTGCGCTATATGCACTCGGATATCGATACCTTGGAGCGTATCGATATCGTGAACGGCCTTAGATCGGGCGAGTTCGACGTGCTGTGCGGAATCAATTTGTTGCGCGAGGGGCTCGATATGCCCGAGGTCAAGCTGGTTGCCATTCTCGACGCGGACAAGGAAGGGTTTTTACGAAGCGAAACCTCGCTCGTGCAGACGATTGGCAGAGCCGCACGAAATGCGGAGGGGCGCGTTATTATGTACGCCGACGAAATGACGGGGAGCATGTCGCGCGCAATCGGCGAAACCAACCGCCGCCGCGCCATTCAGCAGAAGTATAACGAAGAGCACGGCATCGTGCCGCGGACGATTGTAAAGGAAGTGAAAACCTCGCTCAACATTACGGCGAAGGCGAAACGGACGGAAGACGTCCGCATCAAAGATATCCCCGAAGAAATCGAAAAATTAAAGGCGCTCATGAAGGTGGCGTCCGCACAGCTCGACTTCGAGCGTGCAATCGAAATTCGGGAAAACATTACGGAGCTGAGAAAACGGCTGAGGGGGAACGCATGAGAATCGCGGTAGACATTGACGATACCTTGAATATCGTGGAACGCGCCAAGCGCGCGGGGCTCTATATCGCACGCAAAAATCTGCCCTTTAAGCTCAAAGACGAAAATTCAAATATGTTCGTAAACGTTTACGACTGGACGTTTGCCGACGTAACCGAATTTATGCTGGACGGGGGCGTGTCCGCATTCACCGAGGCAAAAGCGCGGAAGGGCGCAAGAGAGGCGCTTGCGGGCTGGCGGAAAGCGGGACACGAGGTAATTATTCTCACCGCCCGCCAAAAGGACTGGTTCGGCAACCCCGCTATGCTCAGCCGCGACTGGTTGGAAAAACGCAAAATCCCCTACGACGAAATCGTAGCGGAGCATTGGGATAAGGGCGCGTACTGCAAGGCGCACGGCATATCCGTGCTCGTGGACGACACCCCCGATATTCTGAAAGAAGCGGAAAGCTACGGTATTACGGGCGTGCTCGCCGTCGGGCGGCACAATTTAGATAGGGTCGGCGAGTTCCGCTACTACGGCGAGAACTGGCAGCAAATAGACGAGGCGGTTCAGCGTATCGCTCGGCAGGGATAAAATTTACATATTATGAAAGAAGAAATTTACGTAAAAGGCGCAAAAGAAAACAACTTAAAAAACGTGGACGTACACATTCCGCGCAACAAGCTCACGGTGCTTACGGGGCTTTCGGGTTCGGGCAAGAGTACGCTCGCGTTCGATACCATCTTTGCCGAGGGGCAAAGAAGATACATGGAGAGCCTTTCTTCCTACGCGCGGCAGTTCCTCGGCATGATGGAAAAGCCCGACGTCGAGAGTATCGAGGGGCTTTCTCCCGCCATTTCCATTGACCAGAAAACGACTTCGCACAACCCCCGCTCTACGGTGGGCACGGTGACGGAGATTTACGACTACCTGCGTTTGCTGTTTGCAAGGGCGGGCACGCCGCATTGTCCCAAGTGCGGCAGGGAGATCCGCCGCCAGACGGTGGACGAAATCGCAGACCGCGTGATGACGCTGCCCGAGGGGAGCAAGATTTTAGTGAACGCGCCCGTGGTGCGCGGCAGAAAGGGCGAGTTTCAAAAGGAATTACAGGGCTACCGCAAGAGCGGCTACGCCCGCGTGAAGATAGACGGAAGCGTCTACGACTTGCAGGAAGAAATCAAGCTCGATAAAAATATCAAGCACAACGTAAGCGTGGTGATCGACCGTCTTGTGGTGAAAGAGGGTATTTTGAAACGGCTCACGGAGAGCCTCGAAACGGCGTTGAAGCTTGCCGACGGGCTCGTGGTTATCGACTGCGGCGGCGAGGAAATTCTGTACTCTTCGCGCTATTCCTGCCCCGACTGCAATATCTCCATTGAGGAAATCGAGCCGCGCCTTTTCTCGTTCAACACCCCTTGGGGCGCGTGCCCCGAGTGTACGGGGTTAGGCTTCCGTCAGCTTGTCGATCCCGATTTGATTTGCCCCGATAAAACGAAAACCCTGCGCGAGGGCGCAATCCGTATCAGCGGCTGGAATCTCGATTCCTCGTCCGTTACGCAAATGTATCTCGGCGCGCTTTCCCGCCGCTTCGGGTTCTCGCTCGATACGCCCGTGAAGGATTTACCCAAGGAGGTTTACGACCTTCTCATGTACGGCACGGACGGCGAGAAAATAGAAATGGAGTACCAGACAAAGACCTTCCGCTCTACCTATCAAAGCGCGTGGGAGGGGTTTGTCAACAATCTGCAAAGGCGGTATAACCAAACCACTTCGGTGGGCGTGAAGTGGGATATCGAACGCTATATGCGCACCACCGACTGTCCTACCTGCCACGGCAAGCGTCTGAAAAAAGAGGCGCTCGCGGTCACGGTGGGGGGCAAGAACATTGCCGAAGTCTGCGAAATGCCCGTGAAGAGCCTGCGCGAATTTTTGGGTGGGTTGGAGCTCACGGCTACCCAGCACGCAATCGCGGACGTCATCTTAAAGGAAATCAAAAGCCGTATCGACTTTTTAGTCGGCGTCGGGCTTGACTATCTAACCCTTGCGCGGAGCGCGGCTACGCTTTCGGGCGGGGAGAGCCAGCGCATTCGGCTTGCTACCCAAATCGGGAGTGCGCTCACGGGCGTTTTATACATTCTCGACGAGCCGAGTATCGGGCTTCATCAGCGCGATAACGAAAAACTGCTCGCGTCGCTCAAAGGGCTTCGGGATATCGGCAACACGCTTATCGTGGTAGAGCACGACGAGGACACCATGCGGGCGGCGGACTGCATTATAGACGTAGGCCCCGGTGCGGGCGTGCACGGCGGCGAAATCGTCGCGTGCGGCACGGCGGAAGAAATCATGCAGGAGCCGCGCTCCATTACGGGCGACTTCCTTGCAGGGCGCAGAAAAATAGAAATTCCCGCCGTTCGCAAGAAAGCGGACGGACGGTTCCTCCGCGTAGAGGACTGCCGCCAGAACAACTTAAAGGGCATTACGGCGGAAGTACCCGCGGGGCTCATTACGGCGGTCACGGGCGTGAGCGGTTCGGGCAAGTCCTCGCTCGTCAACGAAATAATTCTGCCCATTTTGAGTAACGAGCTCGGTGGGGCGCGCCTGCCCCTCGGCAAAAGCGGAAAGCATTCGGGGGTAGAGCATTTCGATAAAGTCATTGCAATCGACCAGTCGCCCATCGGCAGAACGCCGCGCTCCAACCCCGCCACCTATACGGGCGTGTTCTCGGCGATCCGCGATCTATTCGCCGCCACTCCCGACGCCAAGACTATGGGTTACAAATCGGGCAGATTTTCCTTTAACGTAGCGGGCGGACGGTGCGAGAACTGTCAGGGCGACGGCATCATGAAAATTGAAATGCACTTCCTGCCCGACGTGTACGTGCCCTGCGAGGTGTGCGGCGGCAAACGCTACAACCGCGAAACGCTCGAAGTCAAGTACAAGGGCAAGAGCATTTCGGACGTACTCGAAATGACGGTAGAGGACGCGTGCGAATTCTTCAAGCCTATTCCCTCTATCTACAATAAAATTTCCACGCTCAACGAAGTGGGCTTAGGGTATATCAAATTAGGGCAGAGCTCCACCACCCTTTCGGGCGGCGAGGCGCAGCGCGTGAAGCTCGCAACCGAGCTTTCAAAGCGTTCCACGGGCAAGACCTTTTATATCCTCGACGAGCCCACCACGGGCCTGCACAGCTACGACGTGCAAAAGCTCGTTTCCATTCTGCAACGCCTGCGCGACAGCGGCAATACCGTGCTGGTTATCGAGCACAACTTGGACGTTATCAAGGTAGCCGATCACATTATCGACCTCGGGCCCGAGGGCGGCGACGGCGGCGGGGAAATCCTCTGCACGGGTTCGCCCGAAGAGGTTGCAAAGGTGGAGAAGAGCTACACGGGGCAATTCTTAAAGAAAATACTCTCCTCGTCGTCATTCTGAGCGGAGCGAAGAATCTTATGAACAAAGTCCAAACACAAAAGGAGAAAACCATGTTCAACAAAGTAATGCAAAAGCTCGGGGAAGAGCGTTCGGTCATTCGTGAAATATTCGAGTACGGCAACGCGCGGAAAAAGCAAATCGGCGCGGAGAACGTGTTCGACTTTTCGCTCGGCAATCCAAGCGTGCCCGCGCCCGACTGCGTGCGGGAGGAAATCGAACGGCTCGTAAAGGAAACGCCCTCGGCTAATCTCCACGGCTATACCTCGGCGGCGGGCGATCCGGGCGTTCGGGCGGCGGTTGCAAATTATATTCAATCGAGCTTCGGCGTAGCCGTGCCTGCGGAGCTTATTTACATGACGTGCGGGGCGGCGGCTTCGCTCACCATTACGCTGAACGCGCTCTTTGAAAAAGACGACGAGTTCGTCGTCATCACGCCCTGCTTCCCCGAATACAGGGTTTTCATTGAACGCGCGGGCGGAAAAGTCGTTACGGCGAAGTCGGATAAAAACTTCCATTTGGATTTAAGCACGCTCAAAAAGTCAATCGGCAAAAATACCAAGGCGGTCATTCTCAATTCCCCCAACAACCCCACGGGCGCGGTGTACTCGGCGGAAGAAATCAAGGGGCTTGCCGCATTGCTTGAAGAAAAGAGCAAAGAAAAGGGCGCGCCGATTTTCTTGATTTCGGACGAGCCCTATCGCGAGCTTGTTTACGGCACTCAGGTGCCTTACGTAATGAACTATTACGAGAATACGATCGTTTGCTATTCGTTCTCCAAATCGCTGAGCCTTGCGGGCGAGCGCATCGGGTATATTGCAATTCACCCCGCCTGCGTAGGTGCGGAGGATTTGTTTGCCGCTGTGTGCGGCGCGGGCAGAAGCCTCGGTTACGTTTGTGCGCCCGCGCTCTTCCAAAAAGTGTGCGCGAAGTGCCTCGGCAAATCGAGCGATATTTCCGTTTACGATTCCAACCGCAAGCTGTTATACGGCGCACTCACCGACATGGGGTATGCGTGTATTCTCCCCGAGGGCGCGTTCTACCTGTTTATGAAATCGCCCGAACCTGACGCGAAAGCATTCTGCGAACGCGCGAAGAAATACGAATTGCTTTTAGTTCCGTCCGACAGCTTCGGGGTAGAGGGCTACGTTCGCATTTCCTATTGTGTGGATAGTAACATGATTCGCCGCGCACTTCCCGCATTTGAAAAACTTGCAAAGGAATATTTTACGCTTCGTAAATAATATCCATACCCAAAAGCGCACCGAAGCGGAAACCCTCTTTGAAAAAATCGGTTGTTTCCTGCATAATATAATTTTCCAAAGCGTCCTCATACGCTTTCAAAAGTTCCTTATCGTTTTTTAGCTTTTCTTCTATTTGCGAGAAAAGCTTATTTTTTTCGTCACAAAAGACTTCGCTTTCTTTGCTCGACTTCACAAAGTCTATGTGCCCGCGTTTTCCGAAAAGTATTTTCTCGATTGCAGAATATTCCATAAAATTCTCCTTCAACAACATTTGTAGTTTTATCATACACTAACGTTCGTGAGTGGTCAAGTATTTTAACTACATTTGTTGTAGAATAATTTTATGGATAAGTTCATGGAAAGATTAAAGGAACTGCGAACAGAGAAAGGATTTTCGCAGATGGAATTAGCGAAAGCAACGGGAATTAGTGCGGGAGCAATCGGATTTTGGGAAACGGGAAAAAGAATCCCGAATGCGCTTGCAATTATCGCGCTTGCAAAATATTTTAACGTATCAACGGATTATTTGCTTGGCGTAGTAGATTAAAAACGAATAGAAATTTTTATCCTCCGCATGTTGTGGTAAAATAAAGATATGGAAAAGTTCTATGAGAGATTAAAAGAACTGCGAATAGAAAAAGGACTTACACAAGACCAACTTGCCCAAGAAACGGGATTGAGCAGAAGCGCGATAGGCTTTTGGGAAAATGGTCAAAGAATACCTCTTGCTTCCGTAATCGTTGTTCTTGCAAAATATTTTAACGTATCAACGGATTATTTGCTCGGCGTAGTAGATTAAAAACGAATAGAAATTTTTATCCT
>JAIDCJ010000023.1:0-10254 GCA_029055875.1 Clostridia bacterium | reverse complement strand
CTTGCAAAATATTTTAACGTATCAACGGATTATTTGCTCGGCGTAGTAGATTAAAAACGAATAGAAATTTTTATCCTCCGCATAATGAAGATATACGGAGGATTTTTTTATGAAAGCAACGGGAATCGTGAGAAGAATCGACGAACTCGGCAGAGTGGTTATTCCCAAAGAAATCAGGCGGACGCTCCGCATTCGGGAAGGGGATCCCTTGGAGCTCTTCACCGACCGCGACGAGCTCATGCTCAAAAAGTATTCGCCCATTGCATCGGTAGAGCGTTTTGCGGAGGGCACGGCGAAGTCCTTAAACGAACAGAGCGGTTGCCTTGCGGCTATCTGCGACGGCGACACGGTGCTCAGCGCGGCGGGTTCGGGCAAGAAGTCGCTCGTAGGCAAAACGGTTTCGGAAAAGCTTGCCGAGGTCATGGACTCGCGCAGAAGCTATCTTGCAAACAAGGCGGAGGGCGGCGAAGTGTACCCCGTGGTTACGGAAGCGGACACCGAGTACACGGCGGAAGTTATCGTACCCATCGTTGCAAACGGCGACTGCCTCGGCGCGGTAATCCTGCTCTCTACGGAAGAGGGCGCGGTTTTAGAAGCGGCTTCGGTGAAGCTTGCGCGTTTGACCGCCGATATCATTGCGAACCAGTTCGAGTGAGCATTCACGAAATTTGTTGCAGGCAACAAATTTCGTGAACTACATAATGAAGCACGGCAATTTCTTAAAAAACGTTGCGGTCATCTCGGTGGGCGGGCTCGCGGCAAAGCTCATCGGGCTATGTTACCGAATCCCGCTCGTCGGCATTTTAGGCGGTTACGGCATGGGGCTCTACCAAATGGCGTATCCGCTCTTTTGCGTGGTGCTCACCTTTTCCTCGGCGGGCATTCCCGCGGCGTTCTCCCGCCTGATTGCAAGGGAAACCGCGCAGGGGCGGGCCACTTCCGATACGGTGAAAACCGCGCTCAAGCTCTTTGCCTTTTTGGGACTTGCGGGCACGCTTCTCATGTGCTTCATTGCGCCCCATATGAGCGAGCTGCAAAACGATAAAAACCTTTTGCCGTGCTATCTTGCGTTGGCTCCGTCCGTGTTTTTCGTGGCAATGATTGCGGTACTGCGCGGTTACTTCCAAGGCAAAAACAACATGGTGCCCACGGCGGTTTCCGAAATCGTGGAACAGATTTTCAAAGTGGGTTCGGGGCTGTACTTTGCGTACCGCTACGCCGCCGAGCCCGTCCGCGCCGTAACCTATTCTCTGCTTGCAGTTACCATTTCGGAGATCGGCGCGTTCCTGTATCTCTTATCCCGCTACCGCGGCGAGCGGAAAATGAAAACGCTGCGCGTCATGAAAACCTCGGGCGGGGAGATTTTTGCAAGCGCGTTTCCCGTTATGGCGTCGGCAAGCCTGCTGCCCCTTTCGCAGACGGTGGACAGCGTGCTTATCGTGCGGCTTCTATCCGGACACACTTCCCGCGCGGTCACGCTCTACGGACTGTTTGCGGGCGGGGCGGTCGGTCTTGTGAATATCCCCGCGTCGCTCTGCTACGGGCTCGCCGCCGCAAGCGTGCCCGCCGTGTCCGCGTGCTTTGCAAAGGGCAACGAGGAAGAGGGTAGAATGCGCGCCATGTACGCCCTCGGGCTCACGCTCCTGCTTGCCGTGCCCTGCGCGGTTGGTTTATTCTTTCTTGCCCCGACGATTGTCAATCTCGTCTATTCCTCGCTCTCGGCAGAGGACGCCGCGTTGCTCATAAAACTCATTCGGCTCTCGTGTATTTCGGCGGTCACGCTCGCGGGGGTAGATACGCTCGCCGCCTGTCTTACGGGCATGGGCAGGGCGAAGTACGCCGCGCTGTCTATGCTCTTTGCCGTGATTGTGAAATTCGCGTTGCAATGGCTGCTCGTGTCCCGCCCCGCGCTCTCTATCGGCGGTGCGGCGATTGCCCTCAACGTGTGTTATCTGGTTGCTTTTTCTCTCGATTTGTTCTATACTGTTAGACGAACGAAAAACAGGAAAGGAATATTCGGAAATGATTACGATCGTAAGTCTCGGAACGGAAAGAGGGGATTTGAGCCTGCGCGGAGCGGAGGCGATTCAGCGCGCGGATAAGGTAATTCTCAGAACGGCGTGCCTGCCGTCTGCCGAAAGTGTAAAGGGCTTGGGCGTAGAGTTTCAAACGCTCGACGGCTTCTACGAAAAGAGCCGCAACTGGGATACCTTCACCGAAAAAGCGGTGCGCGAAATCAAGCGCGCGGCAAAGAATTGCAATCTTTGCTACTGCGTAGACGGCGGCGTTTCGGAAGATAGAATTGCGGGAATTTTAATCGCGGACGGCGAAACCGAAGTAATCGAGGGCGCGACCAAGGGCGCGAAGGCGGCGGCCAAAGCGGGGCTTACCTGCGCGTATCAATCGGTGTCCGCTTACGAAACGGACGGCGCGCTGACGCTTCCGCTCGTCGTCTACGATATTACCGATAAAAGTTTAGCGGGGGACGTGAAGCTTGTTTTAACCGAGCGGTTCGGCAACGACGCGCCCGCTTGTTTTCTTTCAAACGGCGAAGTGAAAAGGATTGCGCTTTTTGAAATGGACAGGCAGTCTACGTATAACGAGGGTACGGCAGTCGTGGTTTACGGCGCGCCTCTTTTGGAGCGCAAGCGGTTCAACCTCGAAGATTTAATTGAGATTTTGCGCCGTCTGCGTGCGCCCGACGGCTGCCCTTGGGACAGAGTGCAGACGCACAAGAGCATTCGCATTAACGCAATCGAAGAGGCGTACGAATTGGTGGACGCAATCGACTGCGACGATCCCGACAAAATGTGCGAGGAAGCGGGCGATGTGATTATGCAGGCGGCGTTCCACACGCTCATGGAAGAGGAGCGCGGCAACTTCACGCTCACCGACGTATTGAGCGGCGTGTGCGAAAAGCTCATCACCCGCCACACGCACGTGTTCGGCGCGGACAAGGCGGCGAGCGCAGAGGGTGCGCTCTCGGTATGGGAAAAGAATAAAATGACGGAGAAGCACCAGAATACTTATTCCGATTCGGTGAACGACGTGCCCTATTGCTTCCCCGCGCTTTTGCGCGGGCAAAAGGTTGCAAAGCGCATGGCAAAGGGCGGCTGGAATTTTCAGACCCCCGAAAGCTGTAAAACGAAATTTGCGGAAGAGGCGGAAGAGCTTGCCGCGGCGGTCAAATCGGGCGACAAGACGAAAATTGCGTCGGAGTTCGGCGATCTTTTAATGGTGCTCATGCACACGGCGTATATGCTTGGAATCGACAGCGAACAGGCGCTTTTGGACACGGTAAAGAAGAACGCGGCACGCTATACGGAATGGGAACGGTTGGTGCTTGCGGACGGCAAGGACGTGCATAACCTCACGAACGAGGAGTGGACGGCGTACTACAAAAAGGCGAAAGAGAATGTTGAAAGAGCTTGAAATTGCGGGCATGGTCTGCCCCAACAACGTCATGCTCGCGCCGCTTGCGGGGTACACGAATTTTCCCTTCCGTGAAATGTGTAGGCGTTTAGGCGCGGGGCTTACCTTCACCGAAATGGTGAGCTGTAAGGGGCTCATGTACGGCAACGAGGAAACGAAGAAATTATTGTATCACGGCGAAGATATTCCCGGAGCGAGGACTTTCAAAGCGGGAAATCCCGAATCGGGAACTCCCGGAGCGGTAGCTCCCAAGGCGGCGCAGATTTTCGGGTGCGATCCCGCTATCATGCGCGCGGCGTGCGAGGGGGAGGACTTAGCCCCCTTCGATTTGATTGATATTAACATGGGCTGTCCCATGCCCAAAGTCGTGCGCAACGGCGAGGGGAGCGCGCTCATGGAAAATTTGCCCCTTGCGGAAAAAGTCATTTCCGAGTGCGCAAAGAGCGGTAAGCGCATTTCCGTGAAGTTCCGCACGGGCGTGACGGAAGATAAAAAAATTACCGTCGAGTTCGCGAAAATGTGCGAGGGCGCGGGCGCGTGCATGATTACGGTGCACGGCAGAACGCGCGACAAGGTGTATGCGGGTGCGCCCGACTACGCAGAAATTGCCGCGGCGAAGAACGCGGTGAAAATTCCCGTCATTGCAAACGGCGGGGTGTGGTCGGACGGTGACTTTGAAAAAATGCTTACCCGCACGGGAGCGGACGGGGTGATGATCGCCCGCGCCGCGCTCTACCGCCCGCAGGTGTTTGCGGATATTGCGGGGGTAGAGGCTCCGCCTATGAAAGAGCTGTTCTCCCGCCAGCTTGCGGAAACTTTGGAGCTGTACGGCGAGCGGTTCGCGTGCGTATTCATGCGGAAAATGGCGGCGTTCTACCTCAAAGGCAGGCAGGGGGCGGCGGAATATAAGCGGCGGCTTTTCTCTGCCGAAACCACAAACGAGGTAGCCGCTCTTGCAGAAGAGATTTTTAATTAAAAAAGACTTGCGTAAAAACGCAAGTCCTTTTAATTTTCATATCCATTTGTTTCAAATAAGTAATCAGCGGAAATCCCGAAGTATGTTATGATACTTTGCAACATTTCAAGAGAGGGTTGACTTCGTCCGTGCTCCCATGAATAAATACTATCGTCAGTTGTACCGAGAATATCGGCAAGTTGTTTTTGCGTAATTCCTTTTTCTTTACGCAAATCTTTTAATTTTTGTGGAAAATTCATAATAAAAATATACCGTAAAAACTACGGAAAAATCTTGACAACCGTAAAAATTACGGTTAAAATATAAACCGTAGATTTTACGGATAAAATATGAACTATAAAATTGTTGCAGAGCGAATGGTTGCGCTCAAAAAAGAAAAGGGAATAACGTTTTTGCACATAGAAAAGGCTACGGGGTTTCGGCGTGATAAATTATGTCGGTTACTGTGGGGAGAAAGAGAACCTTGCTTATCGGAATTTGCACTCCTTTGCATTGCACTTGGTGCAAGTGCAGACGAATTATTGCAGTCGGCTGACGGGTGGGAAATTTTGAAGCGATAGTATCCCCGATAACAGCGAAAGTATAAAAGCAGTATCCCCATTCAACAAACGGATATATAAGGCGCATAAGTCAAATTATGCGCCTTTTTTCACGTTTAGAGCGCAAAAATGCGGAAAAAAATCGGCAAAACGCTATACTTTTTTCGGGCGTTATGCTATAATAATTTTGTCACGCGCGTGCGCGTGGAAAGGAGTAAAATATGGCGGAAGAGGTAATTGGCGCATACGGCGCGGAACAAATTCAGGTGCTCGACGGTTTGGAGCACATTCGGAAACGTCCCGGCATGTACATCAGCTCGACGGACGAGCGCGGACTTCACCACCTCGTAAGCGAGGTCGTCGATAACTCAATCGACGAAGCCTTAGCGGGTTACTGTACGCGGGTTGACGTCACCATCAACAAGGACGGCTCGTGCACGGTAGAGGACAACGGACGCGGTATTCCCACGGGAACCCACCCCAAGGAGAAAATCTCCACGGTCGAGGTCGTTTTCACCAAGGTAAACGCGGGCGGTAAGTTCGGCGGCGATTCGGGCTACAAGGTTTCAAGCGGTCTGCACGGCGTCGGTGTCAAGGCGGTAAACGCACTCTCCGAATGGCTGGACGTAGAAGTCTATCAGAACGGACATATCTACAAGCAGACCTATAACCGCGGCGTGCCGCAGCGTCCTTTGAAAGTCGTCGGTAAAACCAAGGAAACGGGTACCAAGGTTACCTTCTTCCCCGATGCGGATATTTTTGAAACCATCGTTTTCAAATACGAAACCCTGCGCGCCCGCTTGAAGGAGCTTGCGTTCCTCAATAAGGGGCTTATGATCACGCTCATGGATTTGCGCGGCGATTCTCCGAAATCGGATCACTTCTGCTTCTCGGGCGGCATTTTGGAGCTCGTGCAGGAGCTCAATATCGGGAAAGAGCAGCTCTTTTCCAAGCCGCTCTATTTCGAGGCGCACGACGGTACCACCACCTGCGAAATCGCCCTGCAATACAACGAGGGCTATAACGAAGTCATTTACTCCTATGCAAACAACGTAAACACCATCGACGGCGGTACGCACATCGAGGGTTTGAAGGCCGCGCTCACCAAAGTCATTAACGACGCGGGCAAAAAGCACGGCATTCTCAAAGAGAACGATAAACTCACGGGCGAGGACGTGCGCGAGGGCATTACGGCGGTCGTTTCCGTCAAGCTCGAGAACGCGCAGTTTGAATCGCAAACGAAGGACAAGCTGAACAACAGCTTCATTCGTCCCTTCGTAAATAAATGCGTTTCCGATAAACTCGGAACCTATCTCGAGGAGCACCCCTCCGAAGCAAAGGATCTCGTGCTCCGCTGTATCACGGCGCAAAAGGCGCGCGACGCGGCAAGAAACGCCCGCGACCTCACGCGCAGAAAGGGAATTTTGGAATCGACCACGCTCCCCGGCAAGCTTGCGGACTGTTCGGATCACCGCCCCGAGCTCTGCGAAATCTATATCGTTGAGGGCGACTCGGCAGGCGGCACGGCAAAGCAGGGACGCGACAGAAGATTCCAGGCTATCCTTCCCCTTCGCGGTAAGATATTAAACGTAGAAAAAGTACGCCTTAACCGCGTGCTTGAGAATGCGGAAATCAAAGCTATGATCACGGCGTTCGGCTGCGGCATTTTGGAAAACTTCGACGAGAGCAAGCTCCGTTACGATCGTATCATTTCTATGACGGATGCCGACGTAGACGGCGCGCATATCCGTATTCTGCTCCTTACCTTCCTGTTCCGTTTCATGCGTCCGCTCATCGAGCACGGACACGTGTACTCGGCAATGCCCCCGCTCTACAAGGCGAGCGTCAAGGGCAAAGAGGACGTGTACCTGTATTCGGAAGAAGAGAAGACCGCGTACGACGCGCTCTACCCGAACGGCAAAGTGGAATACCAGCGTTACAAGGGCCTCGGCGAAATGAGTACCGAACAGCTTTGGGAAACCACCATGAACCCCGCAACGCGTACGCTCATTAAGGTATCTATGAACGACGCGGTGGAAGCGGATAAAATGTTCACCATTCTCATGGGCGACAGCCCCGCGCTGCGTCGTCAGTTTATTGAAGAAAACGCAACGCTCGTAAAAGATTTGGATATTTAAATCAGTTCACAAATTTCTTTTCTTCAAAAAGAAATTTCGTGAGCTTGTAACTGAGTTATTTCAATTTAATTGCAGGAGCGCTGAGCTACTCTATCCCAAGACGGTAAGCCGCAGGTATGCGGCAAATTGAGGGCGCTACCGCAAAAGCGTGGTTTTGCTCCGCGCACCGATTTTAAGAAATAAATAATTAGGAAAATATTATGGCGAAAAAAGAAACGAGCCCCGAGCTCACCGCAGAATTTAAGAAAACCCTTGCAATGACGAAAATTCTCGACGTGGAAGTAAACGACGAGCTGAAAAAATCGTTCATTGCTTACGCCATGGCGGTTAACAAGTCCCGCGCCATTCCCGACGTGCGCGACGGCTTGAAGCCCGTACACAGAAGAATTTTGTACTCCATGCACGAGATGGGGCTCTATAACGAAAAAGGCTACCGTAAGTGCGCGCGTATCGTCGGTGACGTACTTGGTAAATACCACCCGCACGGCGATAGCTCGGTGTACGATGCACTCGTGCGTTTGGCGCAGGACTTCTCCATCAACTTCCCGCTCGTAGACGGTCACGGTAACTTCGGTTCGGTGGACGGCGATCCCCCCGCGGCTATGCGTTATACCGAAGCAAGACTTTCCAAATTGGCGGCGGAGATGTTGCGCGATTTGGATAAAGAAACGGTCGACTTCATTCCCAACTTCGACGGCAACGAAATGGAGCCCACCGTACTCACCTCGCGTATTCCCAACCTGCTTGTAAACGGTTCGGACGGTATCGCGGTCGGTATGGCAACGAATATCCCGCCCCACAACTTGGCGGAGGTCATCAACGGCACGATCGCCATGATCGATAACCCCGAAATCACCGTGGACGAGCTCATGAACTATATCCCCGCACCCGACTTCCCTACGGGCGGCATCATTATGGGCAGAAGCGGTATCCGCAAGGCGTACCGCACCGGTCAGGGCAATATCGTCATTCGCTCCAAGTGCGAAATCGAAGAGCATACCGTGGCAGGCGTACTCCGCTCCCGCATTATCGTCACCGAAATTCCCTATCAGGTCAATAAAGCGCAGCTCATTGAAACCATTGCGAACATGGTACGCGATAAACGCTTAGAGGGCATTTCGGATATCCGCGAGGAATCGGGCAGAGAGGGTATGCGTATCGTCATCGAATGCAAGAAGGATGCGAACGCACAGGTCGTTCTCAACTCCCTGTATAAGCACACCAACCTGCAAATTTCCGACGGTATTATTCTCTTGGCGCTCGTCGAAAACGGCACCGAGCCCAAGGTACTTAACCTGCGCGATATTCTTTCTTACTATCTCGCGCACCAGAAGGAAGTTATTACCCGCCGTACCCGTTTCGAGCTTGCAAAGACGGAAGAGCGCGCGCATATTATCGAAGGTTTGGTACTCGCGCTTGCGAATATCGACGAAGTAATCCGTATCATTAAAACCTCGAAAGATAAGAACAGCGCGACGAATAAGCTCATGAAAGCGTTTGTCCTTTCCGAGCGTCAGGCAAACGCCATTCTCGAAATGCGCTTGCAACGCCTCACTTCTTTGGAGGTTGCGAAGCTCAAACAGGAACTCAAAGAATTGCACGCGACGATCAAAGATTTGAAGGATATTCTCGAAAGAGAGTGCCGCGTGTACGAAATTATCAAGAACGATTTAATTGCCATTAAGGAAAAATATCCTTCCGAGCGCAAGACGGAAATTTCCGTTGACTACGGCGATATCGTAGACGAAGATTTGATTGACGTAGAGGACGTCGTCATTTCCATGACGCACGGCGGCTACGTGAAGCGTATCCCCGTTGCCGAGTACCGCGCGCAGAACCGCGGCGGCGTGGGCGTTACGGCGCACAAGCCCAAGGAAGACGACTTCGTGGAAGAAATGTTCGTCGCTTCCACGCACCAGCCGATACTCCTCTTCTCGAATTTCGGTAAGGTATACTCGATCAAGGGCTACGAAATTCCCGAAGCGAACAGAGCGGCGCGCGGGCGTGCGCTCGTCAATATCGTTCAGCTCAACCCCGGCGAAAAGATTGCAACCATTCTTCCCGTTAACGAGACGAGCAAGGGCTATCTCATTATGGCAACGAAGAACGGCCTCGTGAAGAAGACGAGAATGAACCAGTTCTCGAATATCATGCGCAACGGTAAAATTGCAATCAGAATCAACGACGGCGACGAGCTGATTGCGGTTCACTACGTCGTTACCGGCGAGGACGTTATGGTTGCAAGCCGTTCGGGCAAGTGCATCCGCTTCAAGGAAAAGGACGTCCGTCCTATGGGACGCGACACCGCGGGCGTGCGCGGCATCAGCCTCGACAAGAAGGACGAGGTTGTGGACATGCTGGTACTCAAAGAGGGCTGGGATATTCTCACCGTCTCCGAAAAAGGCTACGGCAAGCGCAGCGATCCCGAAGATTACAGATTGCAGTCGCGTGCGGGCAAGGGCATTAAAGCGGGCGTGTTCAACGAAAAGACGGGCAAGCTCGTAAACATGAAGCTCGTCAACGACGATCAGGATATCATGCTCGTAACCTCTACGGGAATTATCATTCGTATGCACGCCGAGAGCATTTCGCAAATCGGCAGAAGCACGCGCGGCGTAAGACTCATGAAGGTGCGCGGCGGCGTGGTGGCTACGGTGGCCGTAACCGAAAAGGATGAGGAAGCGGAAGTTGCCGCACCCGAGGAGACGGCGGCGGATCTGCCTCCCGAAGCCTTAGCAGAGGAAACCGAAAAGGAAGAAACGGAACCCAAAGCAGAGCCCAAGGCAGAAAAGAAATCCGCGAAGGCGGAGCCCAAGGCAGAGGAACCCAAAGCGGAAAAGAAAGCCGCAGCAAAAAAGGCTGAACCCAAAGCCGAGGAAGAAAAGCCGAAGAAGCCGAAGAAAACAAAGTAAAATAAACGGAAAAAAATAGCCCGCTACATAGCGGGCTATTTTTTAATGTTTCATATAGAAAGGTAAATTGAAATTTATCGGTACATTCTTTCAAGTTCGTGCTGAATCTCTTCGGCGCGGGCAATTTGTTCGTTGAGATTCCATTTGCCGATATTCTTTCCGTCCCTCAAAAACATTGAACCGCATTGATGAAAATAGAATTCGATATTCCTTTCTTTGGCTTCTAAATACAAATTCTTTACCCACTCGAACTCAAT
>JAIDCJ010000022.1 GCA_029055875.1 Clostridia bacterium | reverse complement strand
CGAACACAGAAGTTAAGCTCTCTTACGCCCAAAGTACTTGCCCTAACAGGCCGGGAGGATAGGTAGTTGCCACCTTTCAAACGAAAAGCACTTGCAGTTAGCAAGTGCTTTTTTCTATGGGCTTAACTTCCGGGGCAAGCCGCAAAGGGTGAGTAGGGAAAAGCGGTGAAGTATGTGCGGCTTTACTTTTTTGTTGAGCTTCGTAGGAAACGAAAAGCACTTGCAGTTTGCAAGTGCTTTTTCCGTATATAAGGCTTGAATAAGATATAAAATTGTGGTATAATTCAAGTTATGAAGAAAAACTACGATTTTGTAATTCGGAGCGCAAAATGGCAAGGGGTAGCACTCGCCGTGTTCGCGGCTTTGGGCTTTCTTATTATTGTTACAGGGATATGCGTAAAGTTATTTGTACTCGATAATCTTGCACTTATGATTTTACTGGTCTGCATGGGGTGTTTCTTTTTGGGAATCGGCGTCGTGGGATTGTACGTTTATTTTACGGAAAGCTTTGAATTAAAGGACGGCGTTTTTCGGTACGTTAAACCGTTTAGGAAAAGTCAATCTGCCGCAGTGCAGGATATTGCGCAAGTAAAAATTCAGTCCGTAAGGACGCCATATATTGTCGACGTGGTATTTTACGATATGAATGGCAATAAATTGATAAATTTTTATGACGACGGAACAGCTTTTAAGGGCAATTTCTTTTTGCTGGCATTGAAGGGCTACAATATTCCCGTATCGGGTGTTTGCGCTTATATTTAACTTACCACAATAGAAAAAAACCGCTTGACAAGGCGGTTTTTTCTATGCGTAACTTTGCGATTATCTGCTTGTTTTATAGTTTCTAATATGCTATAATTACTGCACAATAAACAGTAATTTAGCGGAGATGTATTTAATGGAAAAACCTAAAAATCATACAATCGCCCATAGTTTCGTTATGGCTTTAATGATTGTATTGATGGGAATATTTATAAACAATCTTGTGTTTGCCGCAAAAGATTATTACCTTAATACTCACGCAAATTATGAAAAAGTATATGCAACGATTGTTCGATATGAATTAACTAATGGACGGTACGACTACAATAAAAGTTATAGTACGTTTTATGAGTATGAAGCGGACGAAATGGTTTATTCGGGCATATGGCAAAGATTGATATACGATGAAGAAGATGCAAAAGCGCAAGTGGGAAAGAAAGTGCCTATATACGTTGACCATACCTTAAAACGGCATACACAAACCTTGAGTTTTTCAAGTGGTGCGATGTGGTTTGCCGGTACTATTTCTCTTGTGTGTTTTGTGGTTTTTATAAATTCATTTATACTGGAAACAATTTATATCGCAAAGTGGGTTAAATATAAAAAATCGGAAGACAAAAAACAATCAGAAATAAGATAATTTTCAATTTATCTCTTCTAAATAGTTTGTAGTCAAAAGCTCCCGAACGTTTTTGTACGAGAGCCGTTTATTATTCGTTTTTCATATCCTCTTGCAAACGGCGGGGAGATATGCTAAAATACATTCAAATGGGAAAGAACGTGAAAAAGTTATTTCTGTCTTTAACTGCCGTAATGCTGTTCGTTGCGGTAGTCGTTTCGCTTTGCGGGTGTTCCTTGTATTATCATTTTCAAGTCTCCGAGGACGGGAAATATCATTACGGCGTTGGCAAAAAGGACGCCATGTTTCTTTGTTACGAATGGGACGGCACACAGCAGGCTTGCGCGTTCGAGATCCCCGATACCTTTTCGCGCGTTCCAGTAACGCAGCTCGGCGGCTGGGTGGGGCGCGGCGTTCCCTCTCCGTTCGGCGTAAGATTTCCCTATGAATATAACGCGCTATCGAAAAGAGATTTAGACGATACGGAATTTCTTGCCTCGCAGTTCCCCGAAGGCTACGAGATTCAAAAACTCGTTTTTACCGTTCGGCTTGGGAAAAACGTAAAAAATCTCGAATATCTCGACGAATGTATCTATTATCAAGAGGGTAGTGATGCGCCGACCGTACTCATCGTTCCCGAGCTTTATTTCGAGTGCAGCGAAGAGAACAAAACTTTTTATTCCGAGGACGGCGTTTTGTACATGCGCAAAACGGATGCGCCCGCAGAATGGAACTATCAAACGTCATAATAAAAACCGCTTGACAGGCGGTTTTTCTTTTGCTATAATCTAAAACAAGTGTTGCAAAACAACTGTTTTCATTAGAATACTCGCGAAAAAAGACGAAGTATTTTTTCGCGAAGAGGAGGAGCAACGAAGCGAATTTGCCTTATGCTTAGGCATAAGGCTTAGAGCGGAGTTTGTGACGACGATATGCCGCCGAAAGCAAAATTTACGAAAGAGGAAATCATTAAAGCCGCAGTCGATTTGGTGCGGCAAAGAGGAATCGAGGCCGTTACCGCGCGGGAGCTGGGCGCACGGCTCGGCAGTTCTGCCCGTCCCGTCTTCACGGTTTTCAAAAACATGGACGAAGTGCTTTCCGAAGTCGGCCGCTCGGCGCGTGAGCCCTATAACGATTACGTTGCCGAAGGGCTCAAGCAAGAGAAGGCGTTCAAGGGCGTGGGCATGGCGTATATCCGCTTTGCGATAGAGGAGCCCAACCTGTTCCGCTTTCTGTTCATGGGCGAGCATGATTCGGGCGTGCAGAAGATTCTGCCCGAAATCGACGACAACTACGCCGCGATTCTCTCCTCGATTACGGAAGAGTATTCGCTTACGCCGCCGCAGGCGGAGCGGTTCTACCGCCATTTGTGGACGTACTCGCACGGCATTGCCACGCTCTGCGCGACGGGCTCCTGTAAATTTACAATGCAGGAAGTGAGCGAGCTTTTGAACGAAGCGGGGAGAGCGTTTATCATTTTATTGAGGAGTGAAAAGCAATGATTGTTGCCGAGAATATAACCAAATCGTACACGAACGGCAAGACGGTAACGCCTGTTCTGAAAGACGTATCTCTTCAAATCAACGACGGAGAATTCGTTGTGATTTTGGGCGCGTCGGGTTCGGGGAAGTCGACGCTTCTTTCCGTGCTTTCCGGCTTAGAGAAAGCGGACGGCGGAAAGATTACCGTGGGCGGCGAGGAGCTTTCCGAAATGACGGATAAACAGCTTACCGATTTTCGCAAGCGGACGGTGGGGTTCGTGTTTCAGCAATATTTCCTTTTGCCGCACCTTACGGTGGAAGGGAACGTGAAGCTCGGCGCGAATCTTGCGAACAATCAAGATTACGCGAAAATTATCGAGGCGGTGGGCTTGGGCGAGAAAAGTCGCCGCCGTCCCGCGGAGCTTTCGGGCGGGGAGCAGCAGCGCGTGAGCATTGCGCGTGCGCTCGCCAAAAAGCCGAGCCTTTTGTTTCTCGACGAGCCGACGGGCGCGCTCGACGAGGAGACGGGGCGGGGCATTTTGGACTATTTGACAAAGCTGCAAACGGAGCTCAAATTCACCGCCGTGATGGTGACGCATAACCCTTTCATTGCGGACATGGCGGATACGGTAATTAAAATGAACAGCGGCAGGATTGCCGAAACCTATAAAAACAAAACGCGCAAGACGGCGTATGAAATCGGGTGGTAAGAAATGACGGTGAGTTTGAAGGACGGCTTGAAGCTCGTCGGAATTTCCATTATCTGTGCGTGCGCGGTGTTCGTGTGCACCTTTTTCCTCAGTTATTATCTCGACGCGCTCTCGGTGCGGGAAAAGGTTGCGGAAGAAGCGATTCCGCTGTATGAATCGCAGTTGCTTTCTTCAAAGCTGACCTGCCTCATTTCGGGGCTGTGTTTGGTGCTCGTCTGCGTGGTATTGCTGTTGTTCTACGTGAAATTATATCTGGACGGACACGCAAAGCAAATCGGCATTCTGAAAGCGCTCGGATACGCAAACGGAAAAATTGCGCTCGGGTTTTGGGTGTTCGGGCTGAGCGTGCTGTTGGGCTGCGCCGTGGGCTTCGGCGGGGGCTACGCCATGACGCCCGTCATATACCATCAAATGGACGGCAAGGGCCTGCCCGAAATACCGATTACCTTTCATTGGGAGCTCTTTGTGTGCTTCGTGATTTTGCCCGCCTTCCTTTTTGCCGCGCTTGCCGTGCTCTATGCGTATATCAAGCTGCGCCTTCCCGCCTCGGAGCTGCTTCGCGGAAAGACCGAGCTTGCAAAGGGCAAAGCGCATATTGCAAAAAAGGAACGCCCGTTCCTTCGGGAGCTGTTTTGGGAAACGCTGAGAACGCGCAAGGCGCTTGCGTTCTTCGTCGCGTTCGCGTGCTTCTGCTTTTCCGCGATGCTGCAAATGTCCGTTTCCATGATGGATCTTGCAAGCGCCACCATGGGGGGAATCGTGCTGGGGATCGGTGTGTTGCTTGCCGTCATGAGTTTGCTTCTCGCGTTTACGGCGATTACCGCCTCGAATGAAAAGACGGTTGCCGTCATGCGCGCGAACGGTTATACGCCCGTGCAGTGCGGCGGGGCGGTGCTCGGCGGGTATCATATCCCCGCGGCCGTGGGGTTTGCGGTCGGCACGGTCTATCAGTACGGAATCCTTCGGCTCATGGTAGACTTGGTATTCAAGGGCGTGGAAGAAATGAAAGCGTATTCGTTCGACGTGGAAACTTTCTTTATCGTGCTCGCGGCGTTTATCGTACTCTTCGAGCTTGCCGTTTGTGCGTTTACCTATAAAATGGGAAAGGCGTCTATCAGAAAATTGACGGCAGAATAAAATGACAGGTATAAAAATTTAATAACGCGTCAATACCTTCCATGTAAAACACGGAGGGTATTTTTTATGAAAAAAGCGGGATTAATTATTTTGTTGATTGCGGCAATCGCGGGACTCAGCTTTGCGTTTACGGGAAGCGGAAAAGCAGAGGAGAGCGCGAACACTTCCTATCTTCGGGTGCATATCCGCGCCAACTCCAACGGAGCGGACGATCAGGCGGTGAAGTACAAGGTGCGCGATAAGGTGGTGGAATTTCTCACGCCCACGGTGGCCGACTGCGAAACGAAGGGGGAGGCAATCGAAAAGATTTCTTCTAAGCTTTCCGAAATAGAAGCGGTTGCGGATCAGGTGCTCCGCGCAAACGGCTATACCTACGGCGCAAGGGCGAGTATCCGTAAAGAGGAGTTTCCCACCCGCGTGTACGAGGAAGTAACGTTAGAGGCGGGCGTGTACGACGCGCTGATTTTAGAGCTTGGCACGGGCACGGGCGACAACTGGTGGTGTGTGGTGTATCCGCCCCTGTGCTTCACGAGCGGCAACGGCAATATTATTTATAAAAGCAAGATTGCGGAAATCATTCAAAAATTTTTCGGGTAAAAAATAAGCCCGCCGACGCTGTGCGTCGGCGGGCTGTTCGTTATGAAATAGTTTCGATTACTGAATAATATGCTTTCCGCCGTCTTCGCTTCTTCCGACGTAAGCACCGTTCGCATCGTAAAAATCTCTGCCGTTGCTGCTGTAAACGGTTTGCTCGCAGCCCATACTGTTAATAAAGGTATATTCTTTCACGGGTGCGCTTTCACCGTTATATCCGCGCTTAAACGCTTTCACCGCGGGGTCATCGCCCGCCGCGATATTGAAAAGAGACAATACCGCTTTAATAAACTGCCAAATAAGCCAAAACGGGAAAAGAATAATCTTAAACGCTATTTTCCAACCGTTACCGCTTTTCTTCTTGCTGCCCGTTTCCGAATCGTTATCCTGCGCCGCTCTTAAGCTTTCAAATCTTTGTTCAAAAGCGCTGAACATTTCATCGTCCGTTTCGTGAACCAAAATGTATTCCCCGTTAGGGCGCTTAGCTACGTAATAGGTATAACGTCTGCTGGTATCTCCTTCCAAATCTATAAGAGCCAAATAAAGTCTGTTTTTGCCGAATCTATTCAGCGTTGAGATGCCGATGCACTCTAAAAAGCAGTCGTTTCCGTTTTCATCATACGCCTCAAATTTAATTTCGTTAAAGACCCCTGTTTCAACGTTTTGCCTAATCAAGCCAATAACTGCTTCGCCGTCATGGATATTAAGCACTTCGCTTTCGTCAACGCCCTCATAAGTAAAATCGGGTGCGTTCTGTGTTGCATGTGTTTCCATTTTGTTTACCTCCGTAAAATAAATTTTTATAAATAAAAAAGTGTGTTCCCAAATCAAGGAAACACACTGCAATGGTATCTCCGAGATTTGTTACCACACAAATTACCAAGTTTACGAGAACGAGGAAAGAAGAGATACACGTTTGCCGTAGCAGTATCCCCGAACTCGTAATTTTTATTAAATTTGTGTGGTAAAAGTAGTATAGCACATTATAAGTTTTTTTGCAATATAAAATCCGTATAAAATTTTTTACCTTGCGCACATTACGCATAGGAGGATTTTATGAAGAAATTTTTGGCAATCGGCGCGTTGACGCTTGCGCTTTCCGCAACCGCCGCTGCGGGTATTACGACTATCGCTGTAACCCGCGCGGACAATGCAGCCGATACGGCGCTGGGTGCCGTAATCGACGCCGCAGTTCTCCGTCAGGGGAGCAAGGGGGCAGAGGTAAAGGAAGTTCAGCGCAGATTGAAAAATTGGGGTTACTACAAGGGCGCGGTAGACGGCATCTACGGCTCGGGCACGAAGCAAGCCGTCATCGCGTTCCAGAAGAAGAACGGACTTACGGCGGACGGTATCGTGGGCAAAGCGACTTACAAGGCGCTCGGCATGAACGAATCGTATAACGCACTCAACGGAAACGGCGGTTCGTCTTCGTCGGGTTCGTCGAACTACACCTCGTCCGACTTGTATCTTCTCGCGAAGACCATCTATGCAGAGGGTCGCGGCGAGAGCTACACCGGTCAGGTTGCAATCGGCGCGGTCATCATGAACCGCGTGCGCAGCTCGTCCTTCCCCAACAGCATTGCGGGCGTTGTTTATCAGCCCTACGCGTTCACTGCTGTTGCGGACGGACAAATTAACTTAGAACCCAACCAAACCGCTTACGACGCGGCGCGGGACGCCATGAACGGCTGGGACCCCACCTACGGGTGCCTTTATTACTACAACCCCGCCGTTGCAACGAGTTCGTGGATTTTCAACCGTCAGACGGTCACGGTTATCGGCAAGCACGTCTTTGCCATTTAAGGAGGAGTTATGAAAAAAGAAATCGGAAAGAACGTATCGAGCGGCGCAAAGAAGGTAGAGCGCATTGCAGATGAAAAGAAAGTGAACGCCGAGAGCGTGAACGAACAAACTACCCCTAAGAAGAAACCGCATTCCAAGAAAACGGTAAAACCTGCAAAGGCGAAGAAGAGCACGCCTGTAAAGAAGGAGCACGCGGCGGCTCAGAAGCGTGCGGACGCGGCAAAGGCGCGTGCACGCAAGAAGGAAGAAAAGCTCATGAAGAAGGCGCAGATCAAAGCCAAGAAGCTTGAAAAGAAAGCCGCTATCAAGGCAAAGAAGCTTGCGCGCAAGGAGCTCATTGCCAAGAAACGCGCAGAGCGCAAACAGGCGAGAATCGAGAAAAAAGCCGCGTGGAAGAATAAGAAATTAGAACGCCGTGCGGAAAAGATTGCCCGCCGCGAAATGCTCAAGAGCGAAACCAAAGCGGAAAAGCAAAAGCGCATTGCGCGGGAAAAGAAAGACCGCATTGCATTAAAGCGTCAGAAGCAGGAAGCAAAGCAAAAGGCGCAGGAGCAAAGACACCTCGCACGCGAAAGAGCACGCGAGAGAAGAGCGGAAAACAAAAAGCATAAGCGCGCACAGAAAACGGAACGCAAAAAGAATCGACGCGGGTTCGGCGGCTGGCTTGCCGCAGTCGTATCTTTGGGCGTAGCCTGCCTCGCGCTCGCTACCGTGGTTACGGCGGGCTCCGTGAAAATGAACGATATGACGGTTGCGTCCGAAAATATCTCCCGCGAAACGCTCTACGAAATGGTTTCCGTATCCGAGGATATGGATAACAACCTTTCCAAGCTCCGCGTATCTTCGGGCGCGCAGGAACAGCAGAAGCTTTTAACCGAAATTATCGTTGACAGCATGCTCATGGAAAACGCGTTGGAGCGCATTCCCGTCGATCAGGCTACGAGCACGGATATTTCCGCGTTCGTCAACAAAACGGGTTCTTACGCCCGCACCCTGCTTTCCAAAATCACGGCGGGCAAGAAGCTCACCGAAACGGAAAAGAACACCATTGCGTATCTTTCGGAAGTAAATTCCAAAATCTATAACGAGCTCAACACGCTCGTCACCACCATGACGCCCAAAGAGTTCAGAGAATTCTTAAACGGCGGACAGGGCGAGGTTTCCGATATGTTCGGTCAGGTAGGCAAAGACACCAAGACGGAGAGCGAAGAAATTGTGGACGCGCCTTTCTCGGGCGAGGGCAACGTAGGCGAGAACAAGCTTGCCGCGCTTGAAAAAATCACCGAGGACCGCGCCGAGGAGCTGGTAAAAGAGTATTTCAGCAGCTACCACGTCCGCGAAGTACGCTACACGGGTGAGACCGTTGCACAGGAAGTTTCCTGCTACAACTTCGTACTCACCGACGAAAACGATATTGAAATCTATGCACAGATCACCGAGAACGGCGGTAAGCTCGCATTCTTCGACACCTACGAAGTTTGCAAGCAGAAGAATTTCGACCTTGAAACTTGCGACGGCTTAGCAAAGGAATTCCTTGCAGAGCTCGGCATTACCAACGTGGAAGCGGTATGGCTTTCCGACGCGGGCATGGTTGCGGATATCACCTACGTCAGCATTTCGGACGGCGTTCGCGCTTACCCCGATATGATCCGTATCCGCGTGTGCGAATCTAAGGGCCGCGTGGTCGGTATGGAAGCGAGAGGGTATCTTCTCAACAGCACCGATAGAAGCTTGAACGCGGGTATCTCCGAGAAAGAGGCGCGTAAGCATTTGAGCAGCGGTTTGGAAGCACAGCACGGCGAACTTGCACTCATTCCCGTAGACGGCAAAGAAGTGCTCGCATACGAATTCTTCTGCAAGAGCGGCGATACCGAGTACGTTGTGTATCTCGACGCGAACACGGGCGCAGAAGTTCAAATGTTCCGTGTACGCCAGAGCGCAAACGGCAGTTATTTGAGATAAAATCAGCGATAAATATAGAGGCATCCAACTGGGTTGGGTGCCTTTCTTTATACGTAAATTTAACAAAAAAATACTTGCTTTTATTCGAGATTTAGAATATAATAGAAGCACTCATGAAGAGGTGATATTATGTTAAGTTTCATGTCGGCAAAAGAAGCTGCGGAAAAATGGAATATATCGCAAAGGCGTGTTTCCGTACTTTGTAGCGAGAACAGGATTGACGGCGCAATGATGGTAGGCAATATGTGGATTATTCCAAGTACTGCGGAGAAGCCTTTGGATTTGCGGACTGTTCGTTACGAAAAACAGCATACAGTCGAACTAAAACCTTTTGTGAAATGGGTTGGCGGCAAAAGTCAACTTATTGACGAACTTGAAAAAATGTTGCCTGCGGGCGGCGAGAAAATTTTAACGAAATATTGCGAACCTATGGTTGGCGGTGGCGCACTATTTTTTAATATTCTGTCGAAGTATGATTTTGAAGAGTTGTATATCAGCGATATCAATTCCGAACTGATTAATGCATATCAGGTTATTAAAAGCAATGTGGATAGTCTAATCAAAAAATTGCACGAAATGCAAATGTTGTTTTTGCCTATGGATGAAAACGGCAGAAAATATTATTACTATTCCATTCGCGATAAATTCAATGCCCTCGCGTTAAGAGAAGATACAGCAATTGAAAAAGCGTCTTATTTTATCTTTTTGAATAAAACTTGTTTTAACGGTCTTTATCGTGTAAATCGAAAAGGACAATTCAACGTGCCCATGGGTGCATATAAGAATCCCACGATTTGCGATGAAGATAACTTACGCAACATACATGAAGCGTTGCAAAATGTAACGATAGTATGCGGCGATTACTCTCTTGCAAAGCAATTCGTTGATAAAGATACGTTCGTCTATCTCGATCCGCCCTATCGTCCGATTTCGGAAACGTCGGGTTTCACGTCGTATAATACCGACGCCTTCGACGATAACGAGCAAATTAGACTTGCAAGATTTATTGATGAAATCAATGCAACAGGCGCAAAAATTGTATTAAGCAATTCCGATCCTAAAAACGTAAATCCCGAAGATAGCTTTTTTGATGACCTGTATAGCTCATACCAAATTAAACGTGTATCGGCAAGCCGCATGATAAACAGCAAAGCTGAAAGCCGCGGAAAAATAAACGAATTGATTATTTGCAACTAAGGAGAAAATAGAATGAAAAGAAATTTTAACGAGTGGCTTCAAACCTTCAAAACAAGTATTTGCGATTATGGATATTACGTTGACTTTGAAAAGGTCTATGCAAATGTCGATAATATAAAGGTTGAGTTAAATATTCTCAATTCGCTTATCGGCTCTAAAAATATAGAGCACGATTTTGAAAAACTTATTTCCGAATATCCGCAAGTATTAAAGTGCCTCCCCATTTTGCTTGCAGTTCGTGGGCGTGAAATTTACGCTATTGACGGGGACGGCGAATATCTCTTTGATTTCAGTAAGATGAACTATTCGATCAAAGAGTACATCATGTTTATGCAAAAGACAGGGCTTTTTACCCTCATTTCCGAACGCATTATAAATAACCTTGTTGATTATGTTACGGGCGTTGAAGTCGGGCTTGATAGCAACGGGCGCAAAAATCGCGGCGGCCATTTAATGGAAAATCTTGTGGAAGATTATCTTGTTAAAGCGGGACTCGTTAAGGGCGAAACGTATTTTAAGGAAATGAAATTGTCCGCCATTGAAAAGAAGTGGAACATTGATTTATCGGGCATTTCTAATCAAGGGAAAGCGGAAAAGCGTTTTGATTTTGTAGTTAAAAAAGGAAAAACAATTTACGGAATTGAAACAAATTTTTATACGGGCGGCGGCTCCAAGCTGAATGAAACGGCAAGAAGTTATAAGGCCATTGCGTTAGAAGCAAAGGAAATTGACGGATTTGCTTTTGTGTGGTTTACCGACGGCTACGAGGGTTGGAAATCGGCAAGGCATAACTTAGAAGAAACCTTTGATGTGTTAGAAGATATGTATTGTATTGCAGACTTGGAAAACGGCATTGTAAATAAATTATTTGAATAAGGAGATAAAAAATGAACAACAAAAACAACGACAGACCTATTATTCAGTCCCATGGCTACAACGGTAGCGAACCTACCCGCATATGCCCTCATTGTGAACAGGAAAAACCGCTTAGCGATTTTGGGTTCCGAAATATGGGTGATGACAAAATTAGAAACCAATCATGGTGCAAAGAGTGCAGGTCAAAATAATTAATGGCAAAAAAAATTCCTTTACAGCCCGATTATTTTGAGCTTGAAACTAATACCGTTTGGAGTTTTCCCGATCGTGGGAAATGGGCGACGCATGACGCGAAATATCGCGGGAATTGGTCACCGTATATTCCGCGTAATATCATCTTGCGCTATTCGCAAGAGGGCGATACTGTATTAGATCAGTTTGTAGGCGGCGGGACCACAGCCGTTGAGGCGAGGCTCACGCATAGAAATTTTATTGGCGTTGATATAAACCCGTCGGCTATCGAAATCACAAAGAATAAATGTGCCTTTGATTTTGAAACGCCGTCAATTACAACGCTCATAAATGGCGACGCACGGAAGCTGGATTTGCCGAATGATTCGGTTGATTTGATATGTACGCACCCGCCATATGCGGATATTATTCATTACAGCGAAAATATCGACGGCGACCTATCTCTTTTATCGTTAAAGCCATTCTTAACAGAAATGGGGAAAGTTGCCGATGAATGTTACCGCGTTTTGAAAAAGGACAAGTTCTGCGCGATTCTTATGGGCGATACCCGTAAAAAAGGTATGGTACAATCTCTTGGTTTTGAAACCATGCGTCTGTTTGAATTGGCGGGATTCAAAACAAAAGAAATCATAATCAAAGAACAGCACAACTGCAAAGCAACCGGTTTTTGGAAAACAAACAGTATAAAACATAACTTTTTACTTCTCGCGCACGAATACTTATTTATTTTTAAGAAATAAAAAATTTTACAGGAAAGCTAGAGCATTTTTAGTCGCTCTCTATCCATTGTGAAATCTTTTTCAAACCCCTTGCAAAAGTTTGTGAAAAGTCGTACAATAACTTTATTACTAAGGAGAAAATATGTTCCATATCGTACTGGTTGAACCTGAAATTCCGCAGAATACGGGCAATATTGCCCGCACCTGCGCCGCAACGGGTTCGGAGCTGCACCTCGTCCGTCCGTACGGGTTCGAGATTTCCGATAAGCAGCTCCGCCGCGCGGGGCTCGATTACTGGAGCCTCGTGCGCGTTCACGAGTACGACTCTTTGGACGAGCTTTTCGCAAAATACCCGAAAGCGCGCTTTTTCTTTTTCACGACGAAAGCAAAGCATACCTACACGGAAGTAGAGTATCAAGACGGCGACTTTTTGGTGTTCGGCAAAGAAACGAAAGGGCTCCCCGAGGAGCTTCTTATAAAGCACCCCGAAACCTGCGTGCGCATTCCCATGATTGAGGAGAGCCGCTCGCTCAATCTTTCCAACTCTGCGGCGATTGCCGTGTACGAAGCGCTCAGGCAAAGCGCGTTCGGCGGGCTTTTGCGCGAAGGGGAACTCCACCGCTTGAAATGGTGAAAGCCGTTTTGGGGCGCGTCGGCACGGTATTGCTTGCCGCGTTGCTCGTTGCCGCGGTTGCTCTTTCCCTGTTTTCGTCTTTTCCCAAAAATGCAAGCGCGGACGAGGAAAAGTATCTCTGCACTTGGCAGAACGGCAGCGTGACGGAGGAAACCTACGCCACCGCTTACGGTGATTTCCTATCCGACGAGGACGGTACGCTTCGATTACTGCGCGGGGATTTATACGGTGAAATTTCTGCAACTGAAAAATATTTATCCGTCGTTCAAACGCTGGAAGAGGGCGGGCTGGAAGAGCTTTTAGCACTCTCGATAGAGGGCGTTACCCGCTTGGAGCTTCTTGCGCTTTGGCGGTTGACGCGCGGGCGGGTTTGGTACAGCGCGGGCTATTTCGTATGGGACGGGAACGGACTCAAAGAAGTCGGCTCCGCAGAGGGTGAGCATTTGATTTTGCTCTCGGGCAGTATTTCCGCGTCGCGGCTTAGGGCGGCGGGTGCGAAGCAGTTAGAGCTTCGCTCGGAGGCGCAAATTACCTCCCAAACGCTCACGGGCACGAGCGTGGAAAGCGTTACCGCATACCCGCCCTATTTTACGGACGGCGGCGTTATTTATCTCGATACGGGCACCGCGGTGCGGCTGGTTGCCGCGCTTCCGAATAGTACCTCGCTCACCGTCAATGGAAACGATTACGCGGACGAGGGCGCGCTGCTTGCGGCTGAGAAGTTGGAAACGCTCACGCTTCCCTTTGCGGGGAATGCGCCCGTATACGGCAATTATTTTCACGGCGAGGTCGCGTATCTCTTTTCAAACGGTAGGGAATACTTTGTTCCGCCTACGCTCAAAAGGGTGAGGATCACGGGCGGGCTTTTAATATCGCACGCGTTCTACCGCATGAACGCGGTAGAGGAGATAGACCTTTGCGGCATGGACGCAAGGGTAATTGCGCCCGACGCGCTCGCGGACTGCACCGCTTGGAAGCGGGTTCATTCGCCGAATGCGAACGTGCAGCTTTCGGGCAGGTTTTCATCTTACGTTGCACCGTGCGGGTGCACCGTGTTCGAGCGCATCGCATAAAAAAATTCGTCAGGGTAATAAACAGAATGAAACGAAAGCTAAAAAAGATATTCAGCCGATTCCCACTCATCATGCTGACCATAACGCTCATGTTCCTATTCGCCATAGCGGTGTTTGCCGGCGCGATTTACGTTGTCGAAGAGGTTCTGATTTATTATTATCCCGAGGCCGATATCTATTTGCAAATCGGCTTTGCCACCATTGACTGGTTTATCATTTTAATCACGGCGCTCCGCGTTGCTAACCGCGACATGGTGCCCGAAACGAAGGTGCCCTGGCTCATCTGCATTATCGTGTTCAATATCGTGGGCGTGATTGCTTACTTCACGTTCTCTTCCCACCGTCCTACGAAGAAACAGCGCGCAAGATATTTATCGCTTATCGAGCGTTCCATACCCTATTCAAAGCGCAAGTTTACGAAGCAGGAAACGGAAAACCTTTTGGGTAGCTGGGCGGACGAGAGCGAAGCGCTCGCGCTTGCAAGCCCCATGGCGGTTTTATACGGCGGTACGAAAACGGAATATCTTTCTTCGGGGGAAGTATTTTTAGAGCGGCTTCTCGAGGATTTGGAGAAGGCGGAAAAGTTTATTTTCCTTGAATTTTTCATTATCGAGAAAGGGAAGCTTTGGGGGAGCGTGCTCGATATTCTGAAGCGCAAAGTAGCCGAGGGCGTGGAAGTGCGTGTTATGTACGACGATATCGGCTGTATGGGCAAGGTGCATCTGCGCTATCATAAAACGCTTAGAAAGCTCGGAATCAAGTGCGTGAAGTTCAATCCGTTCGTGCCCGTCGTTTCCAACGTGCACAACAACCGCGACCACAGAAAAATCGTCGTTATCGACGGCAAAATCGGCTATACGGGCGGCATCAATCTCGCCGATGAATACGCGAACATGGTCACCTACTTCGGGCATTGGAAGGATACCGCCGTGCGCCTCGAAGGGGAAGCGGTAAAGAGCTTCACGCTCATGTTCCTGCGGCTGTACAACATTCAGAAAAAGTCGGCGGAAGATTTTTCAAAGTATATTCCCGAAGAGTTTGAATACTTCGAGGACGAGGGCTTCGTTCAGCCCTACGGCGACGGCCCCCGCCCGCTCTACGGCAAGCACCTCGGCGAGGACGTTTATATCAATCTCTTAAACGGCGCAAAGCGGTACGTCTACATTGCAACGCCCTATCTTATTATCGATTACCGTCTGCGCGAGACGCTCATTCTCACGGCGCAGCGCGGGGTGGACGTGCGCATTCTCACGCCGCATATCCCCGATAAGAAGCTGCCCTTCGCGCTCACGCGTTCCAACTATCTTGCGCTCATTAAGGGCGGGGTAAAAATCTACGAATACACGCCCGGCTTCGTGCACGCAAAAATGTTCGTCTGCGACGACGAGGTCGCAGTCGTGGGTACCATCAATCTCGATTACCGTTCGCTTCTCTTTCACTTCGAGGACGCCGTGCTTTTATATCATTCAAAGGCGGTTCTCGATATCAAAGAGGACATGGAAAAGACGTTCGAGGTATCCGCTCTTCAAACGGCGCAGGACGCAAAGAAGAGCGTCGTCTGGCGGTGGCTGTGCGAATTTGCAAAGCTGTTTGCACCGTTGTTTTAAGGAGGAACTATGATTCATTCGTTGAGCGGGGGTGTCATTTCCAAAAACGAAATTTACCCCTTTGTAAAGGTAGAGGTGGAAGGCACGCCGCGCTGGTATCTCTCGCCCACGTTCCAAATTAAAGAGGGGGACAAGGTGCGCGTTTCCTTCGAGGGGAAGCCCTGCACGGGGGTAGTGGTTCGCGTGGAGAGGTGCACGCTGCAGACCGCGCCCTATCCCATGAACCGCATTACGGAAATAGAGGGATTCGCGGAAGAATAATTTTTCAAAACCGCGGTAATTTGTTTGACAACTTTCTGCGGGTAGGCTATACTTCTTTGCATACAACGGAATGGTTCATCGGAGGACGCGCGGCCGCAGCCGCGTTTGTCGATAAGGTGTCGGGTGCGCTCGGTTGAAATTTCAATCGAACGCTTTTTTATACTTTTGAAGGGAGGGGATCATGAAACGCAATCGTATTTCGCTGTCCGAGCATTTCACAATTAAAAAACTGCTTCGTTTTACGCTGCCCTCCGTGGTGATGGCGGTATTTACTTCTATCTATACCATTGTGGACGGCGTGTTCGTTTCCAAGGCGGTGGGGGATACCGCGTTTGCGGGGCTTAATCTCGTGTTCCCGATTATCGTTATCTTGGGCGCAATCGGCATGATGCTCGGCGCGGGCGGAAGCGCGCTCATTGCCAAAACGCTCGGCGAGGGGGATTCCGAGCGCGCGAAGGGTTATTTTACCGCGCTCGTCATTGCGATTGCGGTATGCGGCGTGGTGTTCGGCGGCATAGGCATTGCGGTGCTGAAACCTGTAACTGAGCTGCTCGGCAAAGACGCCACGCGGGCTACGGTAGAGGCGGGCATTTTATACGGGTTCGTATCGCTGTGCGGTATGCCCTTTTTGATGCTGCAATATTCCTTTCAAAGCTTCATGGTCACGGCGGAAAAAGCGACGCTCGGCTTCTTGATTACCGTGGCGGCGGGCGTCGTGAACGCCGCGCTCGACGCGCTGTTTATCCTCGGCTTTCATTGGGGCTTAGTGGGCGCGGCGGCGGCTACCGTTTCCGGTCAGGCGGTTGCGGGAATCGTACCTATCGTCTATTTCTCCTGCAAGAATAACAGCCTGCTTCGGTTTCGGAAACCCCGCATCGGAATTAAGAATTTCCTGCGCGCCTGCACGAACGGCGCATCCGAGCTGCTTTCCAACATTTCGTTTGCCGTAGTGAGTATGCTCTACAATTTCCAGCTTTTGCGGCTGGCGGGCGATAACGGTGTGATTGCCTTCGGCATCATCATGTACATGAGCACTATTTTCTTCAACGTGTTCTTCGGGTTCTCGCTGGGCGCGGCGCCTATCGTGGGGTACCACTACGGCGCGCAGAATTACGACGAGCTGAAAAATTTGCGCCGAAAAGGGTTTCTCTTGATGGGCGTTTTGGGCGTGATTCTCACCGCGTTTGCCGAGGGCATGGCAATTCCGTTTGCGCATATCTTTGCAACGAGCGAGGAAGTTTTCGTAATGACGCGCACGGGCATCTATATCTATTCCGCCGTGTATCTTCTCATGGGGTTCAGCGTGTTTGGCTCGGCGTTTTTCACCGCGCTCAACAACGGCCTCGTTTCGGGCGCGATTTCCCTTTTGCGTTCGCTTTTGTTTCAATGCGGCACGGTATTGCTCCTGCCCATGCTGTGGGGCTTAACGGGCGTATGGGTGGCGGCAACGGCGGCGGAAGTGCTTGCGTTCGGCGTGACCATGCTCTTCTTTTTGGTTATGCGCAAAAAATACCGCTACTGAAACGGTTGACAAATTTCGGACGTTAGATTATAATAAAAAAGACATAGGGGAGTAGTCGGCTTCTTGAAGCGGTAATATCCACATATTGCGGGTTTCGCCCGCGGGTGTTATCTGAAATGACGAGACTTGTGCGTGAGAGTTTTTTCGCGTGCAAGTCTTTTATTTTTTGAAGGGAGAGCGTATGGAAATTTGGGAAATCTTGCTCATCGGCGTTGCGCTGTCGCTGGACGCGTTCGCGGTGGGGATCACCGACGGCATGGTGGAACCGAATATGCGCACGCGCAAAGCGCTTGCGGTTGCCTTTTTCTTCGGGCTTTTCCAGTTCGGTATGCCGCTTATCGGCTACTACCTCGGCACGGCGTTAACGGGGCTCGTTCAAAAAATCGCGCCCTATCTCTCGTTCGGGCTGTTGCTGCTTCTCGGCGGGAAAATGATTTTTGACGGCGTGAAAGAAAAAATTGAAGCGCGTAAAGAATTTCTGCTTCGCCCTTATTTGATTACTAGCCGTAAACCGCTCGGGATAGGGGAGCTTTTGATGCAGTCGGTGGCAACGAGTTTAGACGCGCTCGCGGTGGGCGTCACCTTCCTTGCGGCGGATACGGGCGCGGGGCTTCCCTTTCACGTTGCGCTGTGCTCGCTGATCGTGGGCGTGGTCACGCTTTCGCTCTCCGTAATTGCGGTCACGCTCGGGAAAAAGGCGGCGGGGCGCACGGGCGGAAGCGCTGTGATTCCGGGCGGCGTCGTGCTCATTGCAATCGGACTGAAAATCCTGTTAGAGGGCATACTTTAATATAGCGAACGCCCGTTTTGCCTTGACATTTTTCGGGCGGAGTGTTACTATTTACAAAACGTAAAAGGGAACAAGAATGGAACTTGCGCTTTGGATATTTCTTCTCATATTAGGGCTTGCGATTCTCGTTAAGGGCGCGGACTGGTTTGTGGACGGCAGTGCGGGCATTGCGAAAAAATGCAAGATTCCCGCGCTTATCGTCGGGCTTACCATCGTCGCGTTCGGCACGAGCGCGCCCGAGCTGTGCGTTTCCGTTGCCTCGGCAATCGGGCATTCTACCGATATTGCTATCGGCAACGTGCTGGGAAGTAATATCGTAAACATTCTTCTCATTTTGGGCCTTGCCGCGCTCTTTCATAATCTGCCCGTCAAGCGCAATTCGCTCATTCTCGATATCCCCGTGCTCATTCTCGCGAGCGGGCTTTTGATTGGGCTGGGCATTTGGGGGAACGCGCTCCAATGGTGGGACGGAATCGTATTCGTCGTCATTATGGTTGCGTATACTACGCTCCTCATTCTCAAAGCGAGAAAATCGCTCCGCAAAGAAAAGGAGCTTGAAAAGAGCGTACCGCAGGGCACCTTGGAAGAGGAACCCGAAGAGGAAGAAAAGCCAAAGGGGAAAATTGCGGCTTGGTACGCCCGCATGAAGGAAAAGACTTGGTTTTTGGTGATTCTCACCGTTTTGGGACTTGGCATGGTCGTGGGCGGCGGAACGCTGCTCGTAGAGAGCGCGAAATGGATTGCCTACTATGCCGCGGACAAGGTCGGTTTGTCGCATGCCGAGGCGGAGCGAATCGTTGCGCTCACGGTGGTGGCAATCGGAACCTCGCTGCCCGAGCTCGTCACCTCGGTGGTGGCGGCAAGAAAGGGCGAAACGGATATCGCCGTGGGCAACGTCATCGGCAGTAACCTCTTCAATATCCTGCTCGTGGCGGGCGTTTCCTCGCTCGTCTATCCCTTGCCGTTCTCTATGGATAGCAACCTGATCGACGCGCTCGTTGCGCTTGGTGCGGTGCTCCTTTTATACTTCCTTGCGCTTGTAAACAAGAAAAGGGAAATCGGCAAGATAGGGGGCGTTGTTATGCTTGCCTGCTTTGTGGGATATTACGTCTATTTGTTCGTAACGCTTTAAGGAGATACTTTGAAACATCTGTTTTCCTGTCTGAAATCTTACCGCATGGAAGCAATTCTTGCGCCGCTGTTTAAGCTCTTGGAAGCGGGCATGGAATTGCTTGTTCCGTTTGTGGTGGCGGCGGTCGTCAACAACGGCGTGGGTGGGAAAGACCAAAACTACGTTATATACGGTTGTTTAATTTTGGCGGCATTCGGAGTAGTGGGGCTTGCCTTTGCGCTTACCGCGCAGTATTTTGCGGCGCGGGCGGCGGTGGGCACTTCCGCGCAGCTTCGCAGCCGTCTTTTTTCAAAGCTGCAATCTTTTTCCTATTCTCAGATAGACGAAACGGGTACTGCCGCCATGATTGCGCGCATGACGAGCGACGTGAACCAGGTGCAGACGGGCGTGAACATGACGCTCCGCATTCTTCTGCGTTCGCCAATCGTGGTGTTCGGCGCAACGGCTATGGCGTTCGTCAAAGACTGGCATACTTCGCTCGTGTTCCTTGGCGTTCTGCCGCTTCTCATTGCCGTAGTGGTTGCGGTGATGGCGGCGGGCATTCCGCTGTATCGCAAGGTGCAGGGCAAGCTCGACAGAGTGTACGCCACCACGCGCGATAACCTCACGGGTGCGCGCGTCATTCGTGCGTTCTGCAAAGAAGAGGACGAAATCAAGGAATTTGCTCAGCGCAACGCCGAGCTTTGCAAACAGCAGAAAAAGGCGGGGCGCATTGCCGCAATCATGAACCCCTTAACCTTCGTGCTCGTCAACGCGGCGGTCATTGCGCTCGTCTACTTCGGCGCGATCCGCGTAGACCACGGCAATTTGTTGCAGGGCGACGTGATTGCGCTTTATAGCTATCTCTCGTTAATTTTGGTAGAGCTTGTAAAACTCGCAAGCTTGATTTTCACCATTACCAAAGCAATCTCCTGTCAGAAGCGAATCGGTGCGGTGCTCGACGAGGAGAGCGAACCCTCTACGCTTTGCGAAAATGCAGAAGAAGGGAATGCGGACTTAGCCGTAGAATTCAAGGACGTGACATTTACATACGCGGGCGGCGGTGCGCCTGCGCTTTCGGATATTGATTTTGCAGTGCGCCGCGGCGAAACGGTTGGCATTTTGGGCGGCACCGGCTCGGGTAAGAGTACGCTTATAAACCTCATTCCGCGCTTCTATACCGCAACCGAGGGGAGCGTGTTCGTCGGCGGAAAGAACGTTTCCGCCATTCCCCGCGAGGAGCTTCGGGAAAGAGTTGCCGTCGTGCCGCAAAGGGCGGTACTCTTTAAGGGCACCATTCGCTCGAACCTCTTATGGGGGAACGGGAACGCGAGCGAGGAAGAGCTCGAAAAAGCGGTGCGCATTGCGCAGGCGGCGGACGTGGTAAAAAGCAAGGGCGGCTTAGAGGGCGAAGTTGTGCAGGAGGGCAAGAACCTCTCGGGCGGACAGCGTCAGCGGCTTACCATTGCGCGCGCACTCGTACAGCCCTCCGAAATTCTCATATTAGACGATTCTTCCTCCGCGCTCGACTATGCGACGGATGCGGCTCTCCGCGCCGCTTTGAAGGAACTCAATAAAACGCTCTTCGTGGTATCCCAGCGCGCCTCGTCCGTGCGCCATGCCGATAAAATTATCGTGCTCGACGACGGCAAGATTGCGGGAATGGGCACGGACGAAGAATTGAAAAAAACCTGCGAGCTCTACCGTGAAATCTGCGCTTCGCAGGAGCGGGAGGAAGCATGAAAAAGCGTAAAATCGACCGCGGCACCTACCGCAAAATTTTCAGCTATCTAAAGCCCTACCTGCCGCTCGTTATCTGCACGATTCTCTTATCCCTCGTGAGCGTTGCGGGCCAGCTCGCCGTTCCCTACTTCGTCGGTAAGGCAATCGACCAAATCGTCGGCGCAGGGGACGTGAACTACGAAGAGCTCTACAAATTATTTATTATTATCGCCGCGTGCGTTGCGGGTGCGGCTGTGGCGCAGTACGCGCAGTCCCTTCTCAATAACCGCACCGCCTATCATATCCTTGCCGACGTGCGCCGCGACGCTTTCAAAAAAATCGAACGGCTGCCCTTGAAGTATATCGATAGCCGCGCGTACGGTGAAATCTCGTCCGTCATTATCAGCGATGCGGAACAGTTTGCCGACGGACTACTTCTCGGCTTCACGCAGCTCTTTACGGGCGTGTTCTCCATTTTGGGCGTGCTCGTTATCATGCTCGTCATGCGCTGGGAAATCGCGCTCGTGGTGTTCTTCATTACGCCGCTCTCGCTGTTTGCGGCCAAGTTCATTGCCTCGCGCAGTTACTCTATGTTCAAGAAGCAGTCGGAAGTGCGCGCCGACCAAACCGCGTTTATCGACGAAGTAATCGGGAATTTGAAAACGGTAAAAGCGCTCACGCACGAGCGCGAGAACGAAGAAACGTTTGCAGAGAAAAACGAAGAGATGCGTAAGACCTCGCTCCGCGCGGTATTCTTCTCCTCAACGACAAACCCCGTCACGCGGTTTATCAACTCGCTCGTGTACGCCGCCGTCCTTTTGACGGGCGCAATCTTCGTTATCAATACGGGCGGAATATTCAGCGTGGGTAATCTTACGACCTTCCTTTCCTATTCCACGCAGTACACCAAGCCCTTCAACGAAATTTCCGAAGTGGTTGCCGAGTTCCAGAACGCACTCGCGTGCGGGGCAAGATTGTTTGCTATCATTGCGGAAGAGGAAGAGCCGAGCGACGCGGGCAAGCTTGCCCCCGAAAAGGTAAACGGCGAAGTGGAGCTTGACAACGTCAGCTTTTCTTATACCGAGGAGCAAAGGCTCATTGAACATTTAAGCGTTACCGCAAAGGCCGGTCAGCGCGTTGCTATCGTTGGGCCCACGGGCTGCGGCAAGACGACCGTCATTAATTTGTTAATGCGCTTTTACGACGTCAAGGGCGGAAGCGTAAAGGTGGACGGCGTGGATATTCGGGACATGACGAGAAAATCCCTGCGCGAAAATATCGGCATGGTGTTGCAGGAAACGTGGCTGAAAACGGGCACGGTGCGCGAGAATCTTTGCATGGGGCGCCCCGACTGCACCGAAGAGGAAATGATTGCGGCGGCGAAAGCGGCGCACGCGCATTCCTTTATTGAAAGACTGCCCGAGGGGTACGATACCGAAATCGGCGGCGAGGGCACGCTCTCGCAGGGGCAGAAACAGCTACTCTGTATTGCGCGCGTCATGCTCTGCCGCCCGCCCATGCTCATTTTGGACGAGGCGACGAGCAATATCGATACCCGCACCGAGCGTATCGTGCAAGACGCGTTTGCGAAATTAATGCAGGGCAGAACCTGCTTTATCGTGGCGCACCGCCTTTCCACCATTCAGAGTGCGGATATGATCCTCGTCATGGACGCGGGGCATATCGTGGAGCAGGGCACGCACAAGGAACTGCTTGCAAAGGGCGGGTTCTATCAGAAGCTCTACGAAGCGCAATTCGGTTAATAATTATTCCGCCCGCACGAAAGTGCGGGCGGCGTTCATTTTCGGCAAACGGTGCAAAACAGTTTGCAAAAATTTACAAAAGTGGTAAAATAGGGAACTATGAAGGAACAGGTGAAAAAATTCGGCGGTAAAGCGCATTACGGATTTCAAATTGTTGCGGTAGGCGCACTCACGGGATTATTTGCGGGCGTCATCGTGACTTTATATAGTGCACTCGCCAAAATGTCCGAAGAATTCTCGCGCGGCTATTACGGATTTTTCCGCGAAAACCCCGCGTTTATTCCGCTGTTGTTTTTGGCGCTCGCGGTCGGCGCAATCGTTATCGGCGGAGTTTTGAAATTCATTCCCATGATCCGCGGCAGCGGCATTCCCCAAACGGAGGGCGCAACGCGCGGACTGATCCGCTATAAATGGTATCAGGTGCTTCCCGCCATGTTTGCGTGCTCGCTGTTCACCATTTTCATGGGACTTTCCGCAGGCAGCGAGGGACCGAGCATCATGATAGGCGGAGCGAGCGGCTGCGGCGTGAGCGACGTACTCAAGCGCAACGCCACCGTGCGCCGCTATTCCATTACGGGCGGTGCGTGCGCCGGTCTTGCCGTTGCCTTCAACGCGCCCCTTACGGGCATGGCGTTCGCATTCGAGGAAGCGCATAAACGCTTCACGCCCGAAGTGTTCGTCTGCGCGTTCTCGTCCGTTATCTTTGCAATTCTTACGCGCAACCTGTTAGGCCCCTGTGTTGGCGTCGGCGCAGGCGCAACCTTTACCACCTTCGTATTCGATACCGGGGCGTTTACCGATTACAAGTTCTACGGCTTCGTGCTCTTTGCGGCAATTATCTGCGCGCTCGTTGCAGTCGGCTTCTACTTCCTTTTGTTCCTCTCTAAAAAGGTGTTCGCCAAAATCACCTTCTTCAAGGGAATGGGCAAATTCCTCATTCCGTTCTTGGTAGGCGGCGCGTTTGCGCTCATTACGGTCAACGTCATGGGTGGCGGGCATGATTTTATCGAGCATTTGGGAAGCGGCTCGAAGGAAGCGTTGGAGTCGGTTTTCTCTTCTCCGCTGTGGGCAACACTCTTAATCGTAATCGTTCTCAAACTCATTTTAACCGTGCTCAACTTAGGCGCGGGCGTGCCGTGCGGAATCTTCATTCCCATGCTCGCTATCGGCGCGGGGCTCGGCGCGTTGCTTTCTCTTTTGTGCGTGGCTATGGGTATGCCCGAAGCGTATGCGGATATCCTCGTCATGGTCTGCATGGCAACCTTCTTCACCACGGTGGTTAAGGCACCCATCACGGGTATCGTCATGGTGGTGGAGCTTACCTGGAACTTCACCTTCCTGCTTCCCGCTATCTTAGGCGTTGCGGTGGGGTATCTCCTCGGCGATTTGTTCCGTACCGAGCCGCTCTACGATAAACTCCTCGACGGAATTTTGGAGGGCGAGAAGAAAGAGCACCGCGAAATCACCGCGCGCCTTCGCGTGACGGACGGCAGCCTTGCCGTAGAAAGAGCGGTGCGCGACGTATTGTGGCCTGCGGGCGCACGCATTGCGCTTATCGAGCGCGGCGGAAGAATGTTCATTCCCGACGGCAACACGAAGTTAGAGCTGGGCGACGTGTTAACGGCAGTCGGCGAAACGGCGGACGAAGAGGAATTCTTGGAACTGCTCACCGAAACGGTAGGCGAGCGGCTGGACGCAGAGAGCGTTCCACCGCCTAAACCCCCCGAAAAAGATACGGAAAAGAAAGAATAATAAACAAGCCGCCGCAGACATTCGTCTGCGGCGGCTTTTGTATAAAGCCTCCCGCCATGCGGGTGGATAGTTATTTGTTTTTTATTTCTCTACCAATTAGTTCGTCAAGTGATATTTCATATAAATTTGCCAAAAGTACGCATTGCTGAATATTTGCGATTCCTTTATCGTTTTCTATCCAACTTAATGTTTCCTGTGGAATGCCCGTAGCGGCTTCTACTTGTGTTTGTGTCAATCCGTGTGTTAGTCTTATGTTTTTTATTTCTTTTCCGTACATTCTATTTCCCTCGAAACAAGTATATTAAAATCTTGCTAAAAGTTCTTGACATATTAAGATATTGGTATTATAATACCAATATCTTAATATGTAGCATTAAGAAGGTGAAATATATGGAAAACGAAAAGAAAAAAGAATGTTATGCGTGCGGGAATTATAAGCCTTATTATACGAAAGGGTTTTGTTATTTCGACAAAGAGAAATTCGGGTTTTGTACGAAGTGCAAAAAAATTGTGAATAAGCATGAGAATTGTGAATATTGGAGAAATATCTATCATTTGAAGGGGCTCAGAAAGGCAATTTGTTATAAAAAGCTTGATGAAATTTTATCGAACCTTTCGGAAATTAAACAAATTTTAGCTGAGGAAGCGGAAGAAGAAAAAATTCCCGAAACGGTTATTTTGAATTCGTCAAAGTAATTTGCCTCATTTTTCCACCGTTTACAAAGTATATCCCGCCGCAAAGCTGTCCAAAATAGTTTTGAAAGGAGGTAAAGTTCATGGACTTTACGAAAACGCAGACGTTCTATAACTTAGCAAGAGGCTTTGCAGGAGAATGTCAAGCGGGAATGCGGTACCAACTAGCAGCAAAGGCGGCAACGGCGGAAGGCTTACAGGTTTTATCCGATACCATTCGTACGATTGCAAAAAACGAAACGGTGCACGCAACGATTTTCTTTAACGAGATCCTCAAAAACGCAGGGAATCAGGAAAACGTTCACATCGACGCAAACTATCCCTTCCACGGAGGCTCTTTGGAAGAAAGTCTGAAATTTGCGGCACTCGACGAATTAAGCGAGGCGGAAAATTTATATCCGGAGTTCGCCCGCGTTGCACGGGAAGAGGGGTTTGAGCAAATCGCGCGCAAATTTGAACAGGTAGCGATGGTGGAAGGCAATCACCGCATCATCTTCGAGTACCTCTACGAGGCGTTCAAGGACGGCTCTCTCTACCGTGCCGAAAGACCTATGCTCTGGATCTGCGGTGACTGCGGATATATGCACACTTCCAAAGAAGCGTTCAAGGTATGTCCGCTCTGCGGCGCCAAACAAGGTAAAGTAGAACTGCACCTGCCTTTCAAAAAGGAGAATATATGAAAAATTCTAACAACAACAAAGTGAACAACAAGCAGAGCGGCAACGCAAGCAACAAACAGAGCAACACTTCTAACACCAAAAATTGCGGCAGAGGCGGCAAGTGCTCGAAGACGGGCTCTACTAAGGATTGCAAATAATGCAAACCAAAAAAAAGAAGCCCTTGAAAAAAGGCGCGGATATGCTTTGGAAGGACGATACGCTGGGGAGTTATACGGGAATTTGTTATAACGACGAATACGATAACCCCGTTCAGGACGCAGACGACCTTTAAGCAGGGGAGCGGAAATTTCCATTTCCGCTCCTTTTCGGTTGTAAATCGACGCTTTTCGTGGTATAATATCATAGACGCTTAAAAAAAAGGGGGTTTCGCTCAAATGAAAAAGACGGCTTTTTTCATTTCCGTTTTGCTGGCGCTGTGCGCGCTGTTTGCGTTCGTCGGCTGCGGGGAAATCTCTTCGGGCGGTGAAAATCTCGATGCGGGCGAACAAACGCAGTACGCCCCGCAGGATACGGAACAGTATATTTCGCACGAGTGGCAGCTCTATGAAGAGGCGAAAGAAATCGACGGCTACACGGGCACCTTCATGGACTTTTTGAAGGATATCGGCTTTACCGCAACCGACGATACCGCCGCTATTCATTACGCGCTCACTTCGGCGGTGTGCGTGGAGAGCACCTTCGGCACGGGCACGGGCTCGCCCGGTTCGCGCGGCGCGGGCGTCATTTACTCGCTCGATACCACGCAGGGCGACGCCTACATTATCACGAATTATCACGTCATTTACGGAAAGAATCAATTAGGGCAGTACGGCGTTGCAAGTAAAATAAACGTTTACCTTTACGGCGGCTACGTTTCCTCGCGCGCGATTTCCGCAACCTTTTACGGCGGGGAGATGGATCGGGATATCGCCGTGCTTGCCGTGAAGAATGCCGAAGTATTCAAGGAAACGGAAAACAATCCCGTTTACGCCAGAGCGGCGAAAATCGGCACATCGGGCGTCGTTGCCGCGGGGGATAAGATATACGCAATCGGCAATCCCAACGGCGACGGCCTCTCCGTTACGGCGGGCGTGGTGTCCGTTCCCTATCAGGGAATTACCGTATTGCGGGCGGACGACGCAAAGAATATCGTGCTTCCCGCTATCAAAATCAATGCGGCGGTCAATCACGGCAATTCGGGCGGCGGGCTTTTCAATGCCGACGGCAAGCTCATAGGCATTGTAAACGCGCGGAGCGAGAACGAAGCGTCAGTCGGCTTTGCCATTCCGTCGGTAGCCTTTATGAAGGTAATCCGCGGGTTAGGGTTATAAGGGGGCAATGCAATGAAGAAAAAGAATGCGATCATTATTGCAGTCGTCATGCTCCTTACGGCGGCCATTATCGGCGGAATCGTTATGCTTGCGATTCTCGGCTTTAACCTGTTCGGACGCAAACCCGACTCTCTCTTCCCCTACGACGCCGCGCTGTCGAGCGGATACACGGGCACGGAAACGGATTATCTTGCTTCGCAGGATACGCCCTCTACCCGCGAGAGGAAGTGTTACGAGGACGCAGTCGCAAGCGGCGCGTTCAGCGGCACCTACCTTGAATTTTTACAGCAGTTTTCGAGCACAGGCGTTGACGATTCCATAGCGGTGAATGAGGCGTTCACATCCGTCGTGTGCATCGAGTCGGCGTTTTCGGGCTCGTACAGCAGGGGCTCGGGCATTATCTATTCGCTCGATAAAACTGCGGGCACGGCGTATATTATTACGAACTATCACGTCGTATGCAGTAGTTACGGCATGGCGCGCAGTATCAGCGTGTATCTCTACGGCGAGTACGGCACGAACCCCATTTCCGCTACGTTCTACGGCGGCGTGATGGATTACGATATCGCGGTGCTTAAAGTGACGAATGCTACGGCGTTCAAAGAAACGGATACGAACCGCGTTTACGCGCAGGCGGTAACAGTTGCGGACTCCGATTCCGTTACCGTGGGCGAGCGGGTGTACGCGCTCGGCAATCCCAACGGCGAGGGCTTCTCGGTTACGGGGGGCGTGGTGTCCGTTTTGTCCGAGTACGTCACCGTACTGCGGGCAGACGAGAGGGCGCAAATTTCTTTGCCCGAAATCCGTACGGACGCGGCAGTTAACCACGGCAATTCGGGCGGCGGCTTGTTTAACGCCGAGGGCGAGCTCGTAGGCATTGTGAATGCGCGTGCCGAATATGCGGATCCGGATAAGAAGACGATTCCGCTTTACGGCTTCGGGTATGCGATTCCCGCCAATCTTGCCGTTTCCATTGCGCAGAACGTAATTGATAACGACGGACGCGCGGTTGTTGCAAGGCTCGGCATTACGGTTTCCGTTTACGATAGCAAGGGCATTTACGACGAAGAGAGAAGCAAGTATTACGTTCAGGAAAAAATCGTGGTGGAATCGGTCACGAGCGGCAGCGCGGCGAGCGGGCTGAGGCGTACCGATACGCTTCTTTCCGCAAGGCTCGTGCAGGGCGGTAAAGAAAAAACCGTGGAGCTGACGCTGCGCGTCATGCTTCATGCGCTCTTGTACGAGGTACGGCAGGGCGACGTTTTAGAGCTGACCTATTCCCGCGATAACGATATTCAAACGCTTTCGATTTCGTTTAACGCAAGTAATTTTGAAGCAGTAGGGTAAAAGAAAAGGGGGAACGCAATACGTTCTCCCTTTTTCGTATGGAGCAAGAGACGGGAGTCGAACCCGCCGTAATCAGCTTGGGAAGCTGACGCCATACCGCTAGGCGACTCTTGCATTGAATGCTTGTATTATAGTCGAAGCGTATCGTCTTGTCAAGCGCATTCGACGCCGTTTCTCTTGCTTTTTTTCCGTAGCCGTGATATAATTTTTTCGTTATGAAAGTTTTCGCAATCAGTGATTTGCACCTTTCGGGGCTTGCCGATAAGCCGATGGATATTTTCGGCGAGGGCTGGGAAGGACACTTCGATAAGATAAAAGCCGACTGGGAAGCCAAGGTGGGCGACGGTGATATCGTTCTCATCGGCGGCGATACTTCGTGGGGCATGAAATTGGAAGAAGGGCTTTACGACGTAGCTTCCCTTGCGCCGCTCAAAGGCAAAAAGGTGTTCGTGCGCGGGAACCACGATTATTGGTGGAGCGGCATTTCGCGCGTGCGCGACGGTGCGCCCGAGGGCTTTTTCTTTTTACAGAACGATTGCTTAAAAATCGGAAACGTCGTAATTGCGGGCTCGCGCGGGTGGACCTGCCCCGGCAGCGCCGACTTTACCGAACACGACTTAAAGCTGTATCAGCGCGAAGCGGAGCGGTTCCGCCTTGCCTTTCACGAGGTAAAAAAAGTGCGCGAAGAGGGCGATACGCTCATCGTGCTCATGCACTATCCGCCCACGGGCGTGAAAAAAGAGGACACGCTCTTTACCGAACTCTTCGAGGAAAACAAGGTAGATAAAGTCGTTTTCGGGCATTTGCACGGCAGCGTTTACTATCCGCTCAAATCGGAAAAGAACGGAATCGAATACGTGCTCACCTCGTGCGATAAAACGAAATTTTCCCTCACGGAAATCCTTTCAATTTCTTGACTTTTCCCCGCCGCTGTGATAGACTGTACGAAAAGTAACTTCGGGAATCGGTATGTCAGAAACAATGAGATTTCGCATTCATAAAAATTCAAGCTATCAAACAAAAGTCTTGTGGTAATTTTCCGCAGGACTTTTATTTTGTTTACCGGTTAAAATTTTCAGGGAGGAATGACGGTTGAACCGCAAAGATTTGCTCGGGCTTTCGGAGCTGTCCGCAGGAGAGATTGACGAAATCTTAACGCTCGGACTTACTATGAAAGACCGACTCCGCAAAAATCAAAAGACGCTGACGGATTTAAAGGGCAAGTCGGTGACGACGCTCTTTTACGAAAACAGCACGCGCACCCGCTGTAGCTTCGAGCTGGCGGCAAAGTATCTCGGTGCGCACGTTGTGAATATTTCGGCGGCGGCATCGTCCGTCACCAAGGGCGAAACGCTTATAGATACGGGCAAGACGCTCGACGCTATGAAGAACGATTTTATAATAATCCGTCACCCTATGGGCGGCGCGCCCAAACTGCTTGCCAAAACGGTGAAGGCGCACGTTGTGAGCGCGGGCGACGGCATGAACGAGCACCCCACGCAGGCACTCTTGGATATGCTCACCATGCGCGAGCACTTCGGGAAGATCAGCGGGCTTAAAGTTGCAATTTTAGGCGATATCCGTCATTCGCGCGTTGCAAAGAGCAACCTCTACGGCCTCAAAAAAATGGGCGCGGAGGTTACCGTGTTCGCACCGCGTACGCTCATGCCCGCAGGGCTTGATAAAATGGGCGCAAAGGTCTGCCGCTCCCGTGAAGAGGCGGTGGAGGACGCCGACGCGGTCATGGGGCTCAGGATTCAGTTAGAGCGTCAAAAGGGCGGCAACTTCCCCTCGCTTGGCGAGTACGCAGAATTCTACGGCGTAAACGAAGAAATCATGAAACACGCAAAAAAGAACGCAATCGTCATGCACCCGGGGCCCGTCAACCGCGGCGTGGAATTAACGTGCGGATTGATTGACGGCGACGTGAGCCGCATCGAAGACCAAGTCCTTTCGGGTGTGGCAATCAGAATGGCGGTGCTGAAATTATTAACGGAGAAAAATCAATGATATATCAAAACGCACAAGTCGTAATCGGCGGCGAAATAAAAAAGCTTGATATTCGCGTGGAGAACGGACGGATTGCCGAAATCGCACCCGCAATCAAAGGGGACGGGCTCGACTTAAAAGGGCTTACCGTTTTGCCGGGGCTTATCGATATGCACGTGCATCTCAGAGAGCCCGGTTTCGAGTATAAGGAAGATATCGGGAGCGGCAGCCGCGCGGCGGTAAAGGGCGGATTCACGCAAATTTGCTGTATGCCCAACACCAAGCCCGTTGCCGATAACAAGGTGGTTATCTCCTATATCAAAAACCGTGCCGAAGAGGTGAACCTTTGCAGGGTTCACCCCGTCGGTGCCATCACCGCGGGACAGGAGGGGAAGGAGCTCGCCGCAATCGGCGCAATGAAATCGGCGGGCGCGGTTGCTATTTCCGAGGACGGCAAGAGCGTGAAGGATACCAAGCTCATGGCAAACGCTATCCAGTACGCCGCCGACTTCGGCTTGAAATGTTTATGCCATTGCGAGGACGAATCGCTCGTAGACGGCGGCGTGGTGAACGAGGGGTATTCTTCCACGTTCACCGGCTTAAAGGGAAGTATTCGGGCGGCGGAGGACATTATGATTGCCCGCGAAATCTGTCTTGCGGAAAGCCTCGGCTTGCCCGTGCATATCTGCCACGTTTCCACTTACAGCGGCGTACAATTCATCCGCGAGGCGAAGGCGCGCGGGGTAAAGGTGACGGCGGAGACCTGCCCGCACTACTTCACGCTCACGGACGAGGCGATACGGAGCTTCGACACCAACACCAAAGTTAACCCGCCCTTGCGCGGGGAGAGAGACAGACTTGCGGTTATCGAGGGCTTAAAGGACGGAACGATAGACTGTATCGTTACCGACCACGCCCCGCACCACGCGGACGATAAGAACGTAGAGTACGATCTCGCCGCATTCGGAATCAGCGGGCTCGAAACCTCGTTTGCGCTCTCGTATACCGCGCTCGTAAAATCGGGTGAAATGACGCTTCAAGAGCTTGTAAACAAGATGAGTGCGAACCCCGCCGAAATTCTGTGTTTAAGCGGCGGAATCATTGAAGAGGGCGCACCTGCCGACCTCACCGTTGTAGACTTAAACGAGGAATGGACGGTGAACCCCGCTCAGTTCGTAAGCAAAGGCAAGAATACGCCGTTTGCGGGCAGAAAGGTTTTCGGCAGAGTGAAAATGACCGTTGTTGGCGGCGAGATAAAATACAAGGAGTAACGGCATGATTACCGACCGTTTGATTGAGAAAATAATCGAAACGCAGAACCCCACCTGCGTGGGGCTCGATACGGCGTTTGAGTATCTGCCCGACGAAATGCGTTCGGGCGTAAAAGATTTCGAGGGCGCGGCGAAAGCCGTTTTGGAATTTAACGAAAAGATAATTGATAGCGTGTGCGATATCGTTCCTGCCGTAAAGGTGCAGATTGCCTATTACGAGCAGTACGGCATTTCGGGCATGGAAGCGTTTGCAAAGACCTGCGCCTATGCAAAGAGCAAGGGGCTTATCGTGATTGCGGACGCAAAGCGGAACGATATCGGCGCAACGGCGGCGCGGTATTCCGCGGCTTTCCTCGGCGAAACGGATGTGAACGAGAAAAAGAAAAGCGCGTATCCTGCGGATATGCTCACCGTCAACGGATACTTGGGTACGGACGGCATCACGCCCTTTTTGGAGGATTGCAGGAAGTACGACAAGGGCTTGTTCGTGCTCGTAAAAACGAGTAACCCCTCTTCGGGAGAATTACAAAATTTGAAGCTTGCCGACGGGCGCACCGTGTACGAGTGCATGGGCGACATGGTGGAAAGCTGGGGCAAAGATACTATCGGGGAATACGGCTATTCCGCCGTCGGTGCGGTGGTGGGCGCAACCCACCCCGAGGAAGCGAAGGTGTTGAGGGCGCGGCTTCCGCACACCTTCTTTTTGGTTCCCGGCTACGGCGCGCAAGGCGGCAACGGCGATATGGTGCGCGCTTGCTTTGCAAAGGGCGGACTTGGCGGAATCGTGAATAATTCGCGCGGAATCTTATGCGCCTATCAAAAGCGCGGGGGAACGTACTACGGAGCGGCACGCGCGGCTTGTTTGGACATGAAGGCAGACCTTTTATCGGTATTGGGGGAGATATGCGCGAGGTAACGGCAACCATACTCGAAAACGTGAAAATTGCGGAGGATATCTATTCGCTCACGTTCTATACGGAAGAAGTCATTCCCGTCCGCGCAGGGCAGTTCTGCATGATCGGCGTGGGCGCGCACGCATTGCGCCGTCCTATTGCTATCTGCAAGGCGGAGGGCGAGCGCATTACCGTGTGCTACCGCTTAAAGGGCGCGGGTACGAGAAGTCTTGCTTCCGACTATAAGGCGGGTGAAAAGCTTTCCGTTTTATTGCCCCTCGGCAACGGATTCGCGCTTAGTGAAAATCAAAAGAAAATCGCTATCGTGGGCGGCGGCGTTGGAATTTTCCCGCTTATTTCCGCGATCCGCGAATTCGCAGATAAAAAAGAAATTTACGCCTATATGGGATTTAAGAGCCGCGGCGCGGTGTGCATGGAGCTTGAAATGCAGCGGGCGAAGAAATTCGTGCTCGCAACCGACGACGGAAGCGAGGGGTATCACGGCACGGCGGTTGAGGCGTTTATGAATGAGTTCGATACCGTGAAGCCCGACGCGGTGCTCGCGTGCGGGCCAACCCCTATGCTCCGCGCCTTGAAAGAGGCAACGAAGGATAAGGGTATCCCCGTGTACGTTTCCTTGGAAGAGCGCATGGGTTGCGGAATCGGTGCGTGCCTCGTGTGCGTATGCGGCAAGAAGGACGGAAGCCGCGCAAGAGTGTGTAAGGACGGCCCCGTATTCGAGGCAAGCGAGGTAGAACTGTAATGGAAGAAATTGCAATCAAATCAAGGGCGTTTATAAAGCTTATCCCCATTTATTTGGGGGTTGGAATTGTGGCGTTACTCGCAGGCGCAGGGCTGCTGATTTTCAAGAAATTTGAAATTTGGGTTTATCTGATAATGGCGATGGGCGGGTTCAGTCTCTTAGCGGCACTCACGGTGTATTTGCTGGATAAAAAGCTCCCCTTACGTTATATTGTGCGCGAGGGAACGAAACTGAAATTCGATAACGGATTCGAGTGCCGCCTAAGCGAGGTGAGCGGCGTGTATTGCAAAAAATCGGTTTTGTACGTGACCGTCGGGGAAAACGTAATTTCTTATCATTTCGTAAGCGAGGTAGAAAAGACGTGCCAAAGACTGCTTGCGCTCGTCGAAGAGAGCAAAAAAGAAAATCCGAATTTTGAAAAGGAAAATACAAATGGCTGATTTGAATGTAACGCTTTGCGGGAAAGAGCTGAAAAACCCCGTCATTCCCGCGTCGGGCACGTTCGGGTTCGGGCGGGAGTTCAATGAAATTTACGATATTTCCATTCTTGGCGGCGTATGCACGAAAGGGCTTACCTTGGAGCCGCGTATCGGCAATCCCGTGCCCCGCATTGCGGAAAGCCGCGGGGTGATTCTCAACGCGGTGGGGCTTCAAAACCCCGGCGTGGAAAAATTCATTGCCGAGGATTTGGAGTGGCTGAAAAGTAAAACCCGCGTCATAGCAAACGTTGCGGGAAGTACGCTCGAGGACTACGCAAAAATCTGTGCCCGCCTCGACGGAAAGGTCGATTTTATAGAGCTCAATATTTCCTGCCCCAACGTAAAGTGCGGGGGCATGGCGTTCGGAATTAGGCCCGAAAGCATTAAGGAAGTGACTGCGGCGGCAAAAAAGAATTTGAAACAGACGCCGCTCATCGTTAAGCTCTCGCCCAACGTGGAAAGCATTTCCGCGAATGCGCGCGCGGCGGAAGAGGGCGGTGCGGACTGCATATCGCTCGTGAATACTTTTACGGGTATGGCAATCGATATCGAGCGCAGAAAGCCAGTTATTGCCAACAACACGGGCGGCGTGTCGGGCGCGGGTATCAAGCCGATTGCCGTGCGCATGGTCTACGAGGCGGCGCAGGCGGTGAGCATTCCCGTCATCGGCATGGGCGGCATTACCTGCGCGGAGGACGCAATCGAATTTCTAATGGCGGGCGCGGTTGCCGTGCAGGTGGGTACGCAGAACTTTACCGATACGCTCGCCTGCCCGAAAATAATCGGGGGCTTAAAAGCGTGGTGCGAGAAACACGGCGTGAAGAAGGTGAGCGAGCTGACGGGGGCTTTGAAACTCAATTAAGGAGAAAAATATGCTTACTTATAAACAACGCTTTATTAAATTCATGGTAGAAAACGAGGTGCTTTGCTTCGGCGACTTCACGTTAAAGAGCGGCAGAAAGGCGCCCTACTTTATCAATGCGGGCAAGTACCGCACGGGTTCGCAAATCGCGCAGCTCGGCGAATATTACGCAGAGTGCTATTTGGAACACAAGGTAAACGCCAAAACGCTGGTGGGCCCTGCGTACAAGGGCATTCCGCTTGCCGTTGCAACTGCCGCCGCATTGGCGACGAACCACGGCGTAGACGTCGGATTCTGCTTTGATAGAAAAGAGGTGAAAGACCACGGCGAGGGCGGATTGTTCGTGGGGCAGGCTTTGAATAACGGCGATCACGTTGCCATTATCGAGGACGTAATGACCTCGGGAAAGGCATTGCGGGAAATTCTGCCGAAAATCAAGCAGGAAGCGGACGTGAAAGTGGAGGCTATGATTATTTCGGTAGACCGTCAGGAAAAGGGCACAGGCGAGAAGTCGGCAGTAGCCGAAGCTTACGACGAGTTCGGCATTCACGTCTATTCCATTGTGACGATGGAAGATATTATCTTAGCAATCGAAGAGGATATTATCCCCGGCAAAGAATATTTACAGGCCATGAAGGGTTATAGAAAGCAATACGGAGCTTAAAGAATGTTGTCCTCCCCGAAAGGGGAGGTTTTTTATGCAAAAAAATTTTGAAAAATTTTGTGAAAAACAGTTGACAAAACATACTATGCAATGTATAGTATTAGACAAAGCGGGGTATTCATATGGATAGTCAGTTAAAAAAGGGAATATTAGACGTATGCGTACTTCACGCGATTAGCAAGGGGGAGAGCTACGGCTATAAGATTATCAGCGACTTAGAGGGGATTATAGAAATTTCCGAGAGCACGCTCTATCCCATTTTGAAGCGGCTGGAAGCGGGGGGCTACGTTACCACGCGCACGGCGGAATACAGCGGCAGACTGAGAAGGTATTATAAAATTACCAATCTTGGGCTAAAAAAATTATTTAGCGGCAGAGAGGATTTATTGGAAATCAACCAAATCTATAAAAAGATTTTCGGAGGGAGAATATGACCTATAACGAATGGCGCGACGAGTTGAAGAGCAATCTTTTGTGCGTTTCCGAAGCCGAAAGGCGGCGCGTCCTCGATTACTATGCAGAGGCGTATGCGGACAGGCGGGACGCGGGTTTTTCGGAGCGGGAAATTATCGAAGACTTCGGTGCGCCCTACGATGCGGCACAACGGATTTTATCCGAAAACGCCTATGACGAAGAACCGCACTCTTATGAACCGACGCGCGAAGAACGCCGCCGCGAGGAGCGGGAGCAAAAGAAAGAACGCCGCGAGCGTGAGCGCGAAGAGCGGGAACGCGAGCGGGAAACGCGCCGATCAGAGCATGACGAATTTTACGAGAGCGCGCCCGCACCCCAAAAGACGGAAAAGCGGGGCGACTATACCTGGGCGTTCGTGCTCCTGTGTATCGTGCTTGCAATTCCCATTTTTTGCGTTATCATGACCATGGTCGGCATAACGGTTGCGTTTTGCTTTGCGCCCTTTATGACGCTTATTTCAGGCATTGCGTCGATCGGCGCAGGCGTCGTCGGGCTGTTCACGGACGTAACGAGCGGCGTGCTCACGCTCGGCGCGGGGCTTGTGATATTCGGCGTAAGTCTCATTCTCTTCCCGCTTTGCTTCAAGCTGGTGAAGTGGATGTGGAAGCTGTTCGGTATGTTCTTTGCCTGGCTCAAAAAATTATTCAGCGGCAAAGCGAACGCTTAAAGGTTAAGAGAGGAAAATAAAATGAAAGGATTCGTAAAAGTGATTATTGCGGGCGCAGTCATAATCGGTATCGGCATTGCCGTACTTCTAATTGCATTGGGGCTCAACGGCTGGTCGTTTAAGCCCAACTTTACCCAAGAGGAATTTGCTTCTACCGAAGAGAATACCGCGCTCGATATCGAGCTTGCGGCAGGGGAGCTGAAAATCGAGTATCACGACGGGGATAAGGTTGAAATTTCCTATCCCGTTGCGAGCGGGTATAAAACCGAGATTTCCGAAAAGGACGGAAAGCTCTCTATCGATGTCAATACACACCGTTGGTATATTTTCACTTGGGGAGTCAAGATTCCCGAAACGGTCATCAAAATTCCGAGAGATACAATCAAGGAGATTGAAATCGAGGTCAACGCGGGAACGGTCAGCCTTGCGGAAGGCGCGTTCGAGAACGTAAAAATCAAAGTGAACGCGGGAACGGTTACTACGGGAGAAATTACGAACTGCAACCGTTTTGAATTGAACATGAACGCGGGTGCGGTGAACGTGAAGGGCGTGCAGTGCAGTGAATTTTCGTTGGAGCTGAACGCGGGCTCGGCAAAGGTGCAAAAGCTCGACAGCGAGGAGAGCAGTATAGAGGTAAACGCGGGCTCGGCGAATTTGAAGTTTGTGGGCGCGTTGGAAGATTATTCCGCTACGGTAAACAAATCGGCGGGCAGCTGCGACGGACTTTACAACCGCACGGGCGGTGATAAAAACATTACCGTAAAAGTGAACGCGGGTTCGGTGAACGTATCGTTTGAAAAGTAAAAAATTGATTGCACGGAAATACCACGTTTTGAGAAAAGGACATATTCTTGTCCTTTTTTTCATACTTTATCGGTATGGAACAATATCAGCTTGAAGTGCGTGACGTACTCAAAAACGTAAACAGCGGCGAGAGCGGACTCACCGAATCGGACGCGCAAAAACGCCTTTCCGAAAACGGCAGGAACGCGCTCAAAGAGGAAAAGAAAAAGAGCAAAATACGGCTCTTCTTTTCTCAGTTCAAGGACTTAATGACGATTATTCTCGTCTGCGCTGCGTTTCTTTCCGCCGTGCTTGCGTTCGTCACCAAGGACAGCGCGGAGCTGGTGGATACCGCCATTTTGCTATTCATTATTCTCCTAAACGCGTTCGTCGGCTTTTTGCAGCAGTACCGCGCGGACGCGGCAATCGAGAACTTAAAAAAGCTATCCGTATGCGAAGCGAAGGTCATACGGAGCGGGAAGGTCGTGAAAATCAACGCCGAAGATCTCGTCGTGGGCGATATTATCGAGCTCGAAGAGGGCGACCGCATTCCCGCCGATTGCAGAATTATAAGAAGCGATAATTTCCGCTGTGACGAATCTGCGCTCACGGGCGAGAGCAAGCCCGTGAAAAAATACGATTGTATCGTGAAAAAGCCCGCGCTTGCCGAACGCACGAACACGGCGTATATGTCCACCTTCTGCGTGAAGGGAACCGCGCGGTGCGTGGTTACCGCGTGCGGCATGGATACCGAAATGGGCAAGATTGCGGGAATGCTCCACGAAGCCAAACCCGCACCCTCGCCCCTTGATAAAATTATTACGAAGCTCGGCAAAATCATTTCCATTACCGTGCTCTCCGTTGCGGGCGTGCTTTTCTTAGGCGGACTGCTTGCACACCGCGTAAGCTTTTTGCAGAACGTCATGAACGCCGTTGCGGTTGCCGTTGCGGCAATTCCAGAGGGCATGGGCGCGGTGGTTACCGTCATTCTCGCAATGGGCGTTCAGCGTATGGCAAAGTCCCGCGCGGTCATGCGCAAGCTCGGCGCGGTGGAAACGCTGGGCAGCTGCTCCGTCATCTGTTCGGATAAGACGGGCACGCTCACGCAGAACAAAATGACGGTGGAAGAAATCGTCACCGCATTCCCCGCGGGGGAGGCTGAAAGCTATCGCGGCACCCGCGTGCAGAGGGAGCTTCTCAGCAGTATACGCGCGTGCAACACGGTAAAGGGGGTGGCGGGGAGCTACGTGGGCGATCCCACCGAGGTATCACTCCTCGAATACGCCGACCGCTGCGAGTTCGAGTACGCGCCCAAAATCACGGGTGGCGAACCCTTCTCTTCCGAACGCAAAATGATGAGCGTGCTCACCGCAGAGGGGAAGCTGTTTGTGAAGGGCGGCGCGGACGTCATCTTGAAAAAGTGTACGAAGGTATTAACGGAGTCGGGCGAGCGCGCTTTGACTAAGCAGGATAGCGAAGAGATATTCAAGAGCGTTTCGGACTGCTCCTCCCGCGCAATGCGCGTTTTGGGCTTTGCAGTAGGCAGAGGCGCGAAGGAAGAGGGGCTTACTTTCGTTGGCATTGCCGCCATGCTCGATCCGCCCAAGGAGGGCGCAAAGGAAGCGGTTGCGGCGTGCCGCCGCGCGGGGGTGCGCACCGTGATGATTACGGGCGACAGCGCGGACACCGCGTTTGCGATTGCATCGCGGCTTGGCATTGCAAAGCACAGGGGCGAGGTACTCACGGGCGAGGAGCTCGACGAAATGGGCGAAGAGGAGTACGCCCGCCGCGTGGCGGAGTTTTCCGTTTACGCACGGGTTTCGCCGAAGCATAAATCGCAAATCGTAACCGCGCTGCAAAGCCGCGGGGAAGTGGTTGCCATGACGGGCGACGGCGTGAACGACGCGCCCGCACTCCGCGCCGCCGACATCGGCGTTGCAATGGGTTCGGGTACCGACGTAACGAAAAACGCCGCCGAGGTGGTCATCTCGGACGACGATTTCTCTACTATGGTGCACGCCGTGGAAGAGGGACGGAACGTGTTCTATAACGTGAAGAAGACAATTTCCTTCTTCCTCTCCACCAACCTTGCGGAAGTCTTTGCCGTGCTCATCGTTTCGCTGTTTTTATGGCGGTACGACTTCCTCACTTCCACACAGCTTTTATGGATCAACTTAATTACGGACTCCCTGCCCGTGCTCGCGCTCGGCGTGGAGCGTACCGACGGCGTTATGAACCGCCCGCCCGTATCCGAAAAAGAGATTTTCTCGAAGAGCTCGCTTGTAAGAATGCTGTTCTTCGGGGCGGCGCAGACGGCAATTATCGTGGGGCTGTTCCTCTACGGCGTGCACGCCTGGGGGAACGAGGTTGCTTCCACGGTCGGCTTTTTAACGCTTTCCTTCCTCGAACTCTTCCACGCGTTCAACGTGCGGAACGAAGAGGGGCGCACGAAATTGCGCGATTTCATTTCAAACAAGACCTTGCTCGTCACCGTGCTCATCGGCGTTGTGGTCAACGTGCTTTTGGTGGTCGTTCCGCCCCTGCGGTATGCGCTCTCGCTTGCAGAGCTGGGCGTTTGGCAGTGGCTTGCGGTGTTCGGCTGCTCGCTTGCCATTATCCCCATCGGGGAAATTTACAAGGCAGTTTATTTGCACGGAAAGAAAAAGGGCTTCAAGGGATTTAATAGGCGCAAAAAACGTAGCCTTGCTCCCGAAAGCCTGCAATAATGCGCGGGAGCGCTTCCGCCGTTGCCTGATGGTGCGCGGAGTCGTGGCACAAGAGCACCACGCGCCGTTTGCCCGCCGAGGTTTTCAGCGAGGTTTCCACAAGCGTATCCGCGCTTGCGCCCGCAATTTCCTCGTCACCGCAGACGGCGTTCCAGCTCACTACTTGGTAGCCCTTTTGCTCTACGAGCGGTGTGAGGCGTTTGCGGTATTGCATCCCCCCGCCGGGGAAGCGGTACACCTTGGGCGTAACGCCCGTAATCTTTTGAATCACGTCTGCGCAGGCGTCTATATCCTGAAAGAACGCTTCGTCGGAAGCGTACATCTTAGAATAATCGTGCGTTTTGGAATGCACGCCCAAGGTATGTCCCTCCGCCGCAATGCGGCGGAGGACTTCGTTTCTTCCGTACGCTCTGTCGCTCACGATAAAGAAGGTCGCCTTTACGTTCTCTTCTTTGAGAATATCAAGAATGCGGTTCGTCACTTTCGTGCTCGGCCCGTCGTCGAAGGTAAGATAAACTTCCTTTTGTTCGTTTTTCGCTTCCTCCGCGTAGGTTACGGCGGGAACGGCGAGCGCGAGCCGTGCGCCGAAGTGCGCAAGGAACACGAGAAGGATTACAAAAAATACGGCAAAGGGAATATACTTTTTCTGCATACCCCGAGTTTGTGTTAATTTCCGAAATTTATTTATTATCCGAACCATTGCCCGCGCTTTCCGCATACGATGAAGTGACTGCACGTCGGTCATTTTTACGGGGGTCCTACAAATGCAATGGTTTTTGAACTTAGGGGCGGTCTGGCAGGCGCTTATCGCTTCCCTCATGATGTACTTAATGACGGCGCTCGGCGCGTCCTTCGTCTTTTTCTCTAAAAAAATCAACAAGACCGTAATTACCGCACTCACGGGCGGTGCGGCGGGAATCATGATTGCGGCAAGTTTCTTTTCTCTACTCCTGCCCGCAATCGAATACGAAAGCTCCGTACCTGCTTATATTACCGCGCCCGTCGGGTTTTTGCTCGGCGGCGCGTGCGTGGTGCTGTGCGACGTGCTTCTGTCGCGCAAGGCGTTTTCACCTAAAGGTCTTGGAGATAAGAAAAATACCCTTCTCTTTTTTTCGGTGACGCTGCATAATATTCCCGAGGGTATGGTGGTGGGCGTTGCGTTCGCCGCGGCAGGCGCAGAGGGCGCGGTGCTCTCCGCGTTCTTTCTGGCGGTGGGCATTGCCATTCAGAATTTTCCCGAGGGTATGTGCGTTGCTTTTCCGCTCCGCGCAAAGGGCATGAGCCCCTTAAAAAGCTTCCTGTTTTCGCAGGGCTCGGGGTTTATCGAAATCCCGTCCTGTATTATCGGCGCGGTGGCGGCAACCTTCGTTTCGGGGCTTTTGCCGTGGGCGCTCACCTTTTCCGCAGGCGCAATGATCGCCGTCGTCTGCTCCGAGCTCGTGCCCGAATGCTTTTCGGGGAACAAGACGGTTGCAACGCTCGGAATCGTAATGGGGTTCTGCCTGATGACCGTTCTCGATTTGGCATTGGGCTAGTATAAAAATTTTCCATTCGTACATAATTTTGTATATGGAAAGCATGGAAACGAAAACAGAAACGGTTACACAGGAAAGAGAGCCCGTCCGTCCGCAGCGCACGGCGGTTATCGTGGGTGCGTCGTCGGGAATCGGGAAAGAAACGGCGTTAAAGCTCGCTACGCGCGGGTACCGCACCTTCAACGTATCGCGCACGCCGCTCAAAGGGGAACGCGTTCGCACGGTAACGGCGGACGCGGCGCAGGAGGGGGAGCTCTCCAAAGCCATTCACGGAATCGGTGAGGAGTGCGGCGGTATCGACTTGTTAATATATTCGGCGGGTTTTTCAATGACCGCGCCGCTCGAATACGCCAAGAGCGGCGACTACCGCTATTTGTTCGAGGTCAACTATTTCGGCGCAATCGAAGCGCTTCGCGCAGCGACGCCGTATCTGAAAAAGCGGGGCGGCAGAGTGGTGTTCGTCGGCTCCATCGGCGGGGATATGCCCGTACCGTACGACAGCTTCTATTCCTCATCCAAGGCGGCGCTGTGTATGCTCGCGCGGGAAGCGGACGTAGAGCTTCGCAGCCGCGGCGTGCGGGTGAGCGCGCTTCTGCCCGGCGGCACGGCAACCGATTTCACTTACAGCCGCAGAGTGTACGGCGAAGAGGAAAGCATGGGTTATGCGCCCTCGGTGAAAAGGGCTTCCGCCGCGCTTGCGAATATCGAGCAGGGCGGCATGAGCCCGTCGCTCGTTGCCGAGGCGATCATCAAGCTTGCCGAGAAAAAGAATCCGCCTCCCGTTGCGGTGGCGGGCGGCATGAACGGCTTCACGCGGTATATGTATAAGCTGCTTCCCGAACGCGTCACCGATTGGTGGATTAGAAAAAAATTTAATCAGAAATAACCTCTAAGGCTGTCCGAAATGGCAGCCTTTTCGTTTGAGAAAATTCGCAAATTCCGCTTGACGGTATATGCTGAATTTGATATAATATTTTCATGAAAAACAACCGAAAGGGCAGTTTTATCTTTTGATAGGGGATAGAATTGTCCTGTTTTAATTTTGGTTACAGGCTGTGCTACAAAAGAGGTTTCATTATGGTTTACAGAGTTTACGTAGAGAAAAAAGAAGGGTTTGATTCGGAAGCGAAAGAGCTCCTTTCACAGGTGAGAGAAATTCTCGGGCTTAATTGCGTAGAGAATATTCGCGTTCTCAGCCGTTACGACGTAGAGGAAATCGAGGAAGAGATTTTTAACCGCGCCGTGGAAACGGTGTTTGCCGAACCGCAGACGGAAACCGCCTTGGAGGGTGCGGCGGGGCTTGAAAACGCCCGCGTATTCGCAGTAGAGTATCTCCCCGGCCGGTTCGATCAAAGGGCGGATTTCGCGGCACAGTGCATTCAGCTCATGGCGGGGGGCAGCCGCCCCGTTATTCGCACGGCAAAGCTTTACGCCGTGTACGGCAACGTTACCGAGCGGGAAATTTCCGCAATCAAAAATCACGTTATGGGCCCTGCACAGTACTGCGAGGCAAGTCTTGCCATTCCCGTAACGCTTCAAACCGAGTACCCCGCCCCTTCGGAAACGGAAATGCTCGGCGGCTTTTTGGACTTGGACGCAAAGGGTCTTTCCGCGTTTACGAAAAAATACGCGCTCGGATTCAGCGGGGACGACGCCAAATTCTGTCAGGACTATTTCAAGTCCGAGCACCGCGATCCGACGCTCACGGAAATGCGCGTTATCGATGCCTACTGGTCGGAGCATGGCCGTCACGCTACGCTATTTACGGCGGACCTGAAATTCGAGGACAAGCTCTTAGAGGAAGCCTACGGGGAATACCTTTCGGCAAGAAAGGAAACCCGAAAAGCCGACGGGGTAAAAATCAAAATAGAAATAGACGGCAACGAAGAGGACCGGCGGCTCTCTCTTTCAAAGCACGGCGCAGTCATTTCGCCCGCGCAGAGCGTGCGCAGCGATGCACCCGCGGCGGGTGATAAAATCGTTTTAGTCGGCGCGGAAGTGCAAAAGGGCAACACGATTGAGAAAAGAAAGCTTGAACGCCTTTTACGAAACAAAGATGCCATGCAGCTTATCAAGCGGTGCAACGCGGCCTCGGAGGGCGGCGCGGCCGTTGCGGTCGGCTCTCTTGCCGACGGACTTGAAATCGATTTGAATGCAATCGGGCCTTCCATTAACGAACCGCAGGAGCGCATGGCGGTCGTTGTGGACGCGGATAAGGCGGACGAGCTTATTTATCTTGCGGGAAAGGAAAATCTGGAAACAAGGGTAGTGGGAACCGTTACCGCGCCTGGCCGCCTCGTCATGAACAAAAACGGCAAAACAATCGTAGATATCTCGCGGGAATTCTTAAATGCGGGCGGCGCCCGCAGGCATATCGGCATTGCGTCCGCGGTGTTAAAGGAATACCGCAAAACGAACTTCTATTCCTTCTCGGAAGAGTGCGTGAAAGTTGCGGAGGACGTGAACGAATTATCCGAACAGCCCCACGAGGCGTGCGGCGCGGAAACGGTGCTCATGCCGCTGGGCGGCACCTATCAGCTGACGCCCCCGCAGGCGGCGGTGCGCCTCGTTTCGGCAGGCCATACCGACGTCGTAACGTACACGGCGCGGGGCAGTAATCCTTACGTCATGGAAAAGAATCCTTACCACGGCGGGTATCTCGCAGTCGTCGAGAGCGTTTCAAAGCTCATTGCAACGGGCGCAAGCTTTAAGGACGTCTATCTTTCCACGCAGGGAAATTTCTCAAAATCGAACGGCGATCCCGTGCGTGCGGGGCAGGCCATCGCGGCGCAGCTCGGCGCGTTCACGGCGCAAACCGAGCTCGGCATTACGACAATCGGCGGGGACTTTTTGAGCGAAGAGGTTTTCGTATCCCTGGCGGTTACCACGGGCAAGGTGCGCGAGGTCGTTTCTCCCGAATTCAAAGCGGCGGGGCATAAGGTCGTTTTGTTGGAGCCCGAATACGACGAAAACGGACTTCCCGTAGCAAAGTCGCTCATTCAAAACTTCAACACCGTTACCAACCTGTTGCGCCTCAAAGAGGCGGCCGCGGTCTACACGCCTGTTCGCGGCGGCGTTGCGGAAGGGGTACTCAAAATGTGCCTCGGAGGTAGAATCGGGTTCCGCTTTGCGTCTTTCGTTCCTTTGGAACGGATTTTCGGTTACCGCTACGGCTCGTTCATTATCGAGCTTAACGAGGACATAGAGGTGGGAACCATGCTCGGCGTAACCAGCGAGCGCGAGTTTATCTCTTACGGCATGGAGGATCTTCCGCTCGCCGCGCTTGCAAAACGTTGTAGCAAAATGCAGAATGAGCCCGCGCCTCTAAAAAAGGCGGAGACGGTTTCCTATAATTATTCGGGCTCCGCAATGTGCACTATGAAGTGCGTGCGCCCCAAGGTGCTCATTCCCGTATTCCCCGGCACGAACTGCGAATACGATGCCGCGAAGGCGTTTACGGACGCAGGCGCGAAGGCGGAACTTTTCGTGATTCAGAGCCGCACGCAGGAAGAAGTCTTGCGCTCGGTAGAAAAGTTTGCCGCGCATATAAAGGACAGTCAAATCGTCTTTCTTCCCGACGGGTTCTCGGGTGAGGACTTGGGCGGCTCCGGCAAATTCATCAATCTGTTCTTCCGCAGGGAAGAAATCAAAGAGCAGGTGCACGCGCTTCTCGACGAGCGCGACGGGCTCATGGGCGGTATCGGCGGCGGCTTTAGAGCGCTTCTGAAGCTCGGACTTGTGCCCTACGGGAAAATTACCGATACCGAAGAAACGCCTGCGCTCGTCTATCACGGTATCGCGCGCCCGCGCATCGTAAACGTGCGCGTTGCCTCGGTGAAATCCCCGTGGCTTGCGGGCGTCAAGGTCGGTGATATTATATCTATGCCCGTTTTCCACGGCGAGGGGAAATTCGTAGCGAGCGACGAGCTCGTGAAGAAGCTTGCCGAGAGCGGACAAATCATGACGCAGTACGTTGACTTGGACGGCAAAGCCACTATGGATCTTCGCTTTAACCCGAGCGGGAGCTTGGGCGCGGTGGAGGGCATTCTCTCGCCCGACGGCAGAGTGTTCGGCAAGACGGGGCACTCGGAGCGCAAGGGATACGGCCTGTATAAGAACGTGCCCGGCGAATATGATATGAAACTATTTGAAAGCGCAGTGAGATATTTTAAGTGATTCGCGAAAGGAGTCTTTATGAAAACGGATATCGAAATCGCACAGGAAGCGAAGTTAGAGCATATCTCGAAAATTGCCGCCCGCGCAAACTTAAGCGAGGACGAAATCGAATACTACGGGAAATATAAAGCGAAGATAGATTTAAGCGTGCTCTCGCGTGGCGGCAGGGACGGCAAGCTCGTGCTCGTTACCGCAATTTCGCCCACGCCCGCAGGCGAGGGAAAAACGACGACGACCATCGGTCTTGCCGACGGCTTGAAGCGAATCGGCAAAAACGTGGTGGTTGCACTCCGCGAGCCTTCGCTCGGGCCCGTGTTCGGCGTGAAGGGTGGAGCTGCGGGCGGCGGCTATGCGCAGGTCGTGCCTATGGAAGATATCAACCTGCATTTCACGGGCGACTTCCACGCAATCGGCGCGGCGAATAACCTGCTTGCGGCCATGCTCGATAACCATATTTTTCAAGGGAATGAGCTTGGAATAGACCCCGAAAAAATCACCTGGCGCAGATGCGTGGATATGAACGATAGACAGCTCCGTTTCGTAGAGGACGGGCTCGGCGGCGGCAAGAACGGCGTGCCGAGAAAGGACGGTTACGATATTACCGTGGCGAGCGAGATTATGGCGGTGCTGTGTCTTGCTACTTCGCTTTCCGATTTGAAAGCGCGCCTTTCCCGTATTATCGTCGGCTATACCTATGAAGGCAAACCCGTCACGGCGGGGGACTTGAAGGCGGCGGGGGCCATGTGTGCGCTCCTCAAAGACGCGTTAAAGCCCAACCTCGTGCAGACCTTAGAGGGCACGCCCGCGCTCGTGCACGGCGGGCCGTTTGCCAATATCGCGCACGGCTGTAACTCTATCGTGGCAACCAAGGCGGCTTTGCGCTTAGGCGACTTCGTCATTACCGAAGCGGGCTTCGGCGCGGATTTGGGCGCTGAAAAGTTCCTCGATATCAAGTGCCGCTTCGCAGGGCTCAAGCCTGCGGCGGTCGTCATCGTGGCAACGGTGCGCGCGCTCAAAATGCACGGCGGGCTTGAAAAGACGGAGCTCGGCGAAGAGAATCTTCCCGCGCTTGAAAAGGGCTTGCCCAACCTTTTAAGGCACGTTTCCAATATTACGAACGTTTACAAGCTTCCCGCGGTGGTGGCTCTCAACCGTTTCCCCACCGATACCGACGCGGAAGTTTCGCTCGTCATGGAAAAGTGCAAAGCGCTCGGCGTGAATGCGGTGCTCTCTACCGTCTGGGCAGAGGGCGGCAAGGGCGGCGAGGCACTTGCGGAAGAGGTCGTCCGCCTGACTGAAAAGAAAAACAATTTCACCTACTGCTACGACGAGAAGCTCCCGATTAAGGATAAAATTCATGCGGTCGTCACGAAGATTTACGGCGGCAAGGGCGTGGAATATACCGAGGAGGCCTTGGCGCAGATTGCGCGGCTCGAAGAGCTGGGATTCGGGAATACGCCCGTCTGCATGGCGAAAACGCAGTACTCGTTTTCGGACGACGCCGCGAAGCTCGGTGCGCCCGAGGGCTTTACCGTTACGGTGCGGAGCGTGAAAATTTCCGCAGGCGCGGGGTTTGTGGTCGTGCTCACGGGGAACATTCTCACCATGCCTGGGCTGCCCAAAGTGCCCGCCGCGGAAAAAATCGACGTGGACGAAAACGGTAAAATTACGGGGCTCTTTTAATGAAGGATATTTTACGGCAAGCGGTACCGCCACTACTCGGGTGGTACCGTGTTCATAAACGCACGCTCCCTTGGCGCGGCACGCACGATGCGTACAAGGTCTGGGTTTCGGAAATCATGCTCCAACAGACGCGCGTAGAGGCGGTGAAGGAATACTACGTTCGTTTCCTTGAACGCTTCCCCACGGCGAAAGAGCTTGCCGAGGCTAGCGAGGATGAGGTGCTCAAATACTGGGAGGGCTTAGGCTATTACTCCCGCGCGCGGAATTTGCACAGGGCGGCGAAAGTTATTGCAAAAGACGGCTTTCCGAAAACCTTCGAGGGGGTGCGCGCGCTTGCGGGTATCGGCGATTACACGGCGGGCGCGATTTGCTCGATTGCGTACGATTTGCCCTGTCCCGCGGTGGACGGAAACGTTCTTCGCATTTTAACGCGCCTGCTTGCCGACGGCAGGAATATCGACGATAATAAAACCAAAGCGGAGTTTTCCGCGCTTCTAAAAGAGGTGTACCCCAAAGAAGCGGGGGATTTTTGTCAGGCACTTATGGAGCTGGGCGCAATCGTGTGCGTGCCGAACGGTGCACCCCTTTGCGGGGAATGTCCGTGGGCAGGGCTTTGCAGGGCGCACCTTGAAAACCGTGAAGAGGAGTTCCCCGTGCGGGCGGAGAAGCGGGCAAGAAAGATACAACACCTAACCGTGCTCGTTCTTGAACGTAACGGTAAATATGCGCTTCAAAAGCGTGCGGAAAAGGGCTTGCTTGCAGGGCTTTGGCAGTTTCCTCTCTTTGAAGAGGCGGAGCCTGCCGCATTTGGCGAGGTGGTTAAAGTTAAGAGCGCGAAGCATATTTTTACACACGTCGAATGGCACATGACGGGCTATTTCGTGAGGGCAAAGGAGTGCTTTTCCGACTACGTTTGGGTTACGAAAGAGGAGCTGAAAAGCGGCTACGCATTGCCCTCGGCGTTCAAAGCGTTCAAGGATTGGCTCAAATAGGACAGGTACGAAAATTTCTCAATGAGAGGCACCCGCGTTTGACAGCAACGCGGGTTTTTGCTATAATAGAAACGCTATGGAAAAAAAAGGCAAATTTATCGTCTTTGAAGGTACGGACGGCAGCGGCAAGAGCACGCAGATGAAAATGCTCAGTAAATATTTAGAGGAGAAAGGGGTAGCGTGCTATCTCACGCACGAGCCTACCGATTCTCCGTTCGGCGCACTTCTTCGCTCCTGTTTAACGGGGCGACTTGATGCGGACGAGCACGCAATCGCGCTGCTTTTCGCGGCGGACAGGGTAGACCATATCACGAACCCCGTAAACGGCATGAAAGCGAAATTAGACGCGGGCGTTACCGTGCTGTGCGATCGGTATTACTATTCGTCCTTTGCCTACAACGGCGGTTTCGTGCCGCTCGAATGGGTGAAGGAGCTCAACAAGCCCGCCATGGAAATGCTGCGGCCCGACCTCGTCATTTATATCGACGTGCCTATCGCCGAGAGCATGAAGCGGGTGCTCAAACGCGGGGAAACGGAGCGCTACGAAACGCAGGAAAGACAGCAGAAAATCCGCACGAAGTTCTTCGAGGTGTTCGAGGAGCTTAAAGACGAAAATATTAAAATCGTGAAGAGCGAAGAGGACAAGTTCCAAACGCAGGCGCATATCCGCGGATATATCGACGAGCTTTGGGGGAACGCATGGAAAAAGAACTGATCGTAGGCGAGGTCTTAAAGCCGCAGGGCATTCGCGGCGAGCTGAAAATTAAACCGTTTACCGATTCTCCCGAAGATTTCAAAGCGTTCAAGCGTGTATTTTTGGATGGCACGGAATATAAAGTTCTCTCCGTACGCACGGACGGCAGCGCGGTGTATTTGGGGCTTCGCGGGGTGGTAGACCGCAACGCGGCGGAGCTGCTCCGCGCGAAACAAGTTGTTATCCCGCGCGAGGAAGCACCTGAACCGCCCGACGGAAGTTATTACATTGCCGACTTATTGGGCGCGGAAATCGTCACCGAAAAGGGCACGCTTCTCGGAACGCTCAAAGAAATTCGAGTAGCGGCAACCGATATTTACACGCTCGAAAAGGACGGCAAGGAAATTCTCTTCCCCGCGGCAAGCGGCGTGATAATAGAAATCGACGCTGAGGGCAAGAAAATTACGGTCAACGAAAAGCGGTACTTCGAGGTTGCGGTGTTATGAAAATTACCATTCTCACACTCTTTCCCGAAATGTTCGCGCCGCTCTTTGAGAGCATCGTGGGCAGAGCGGTGAAAGAGGGGAAACTGACGATTGAGGTCGTGAACCTCAGAGATTACACGGAAGATAAACATTTGAAGTGCGACGACTATCCCTTCGGCGGCGGCGCGGGCATGGTCATGATGGCGCAGCCCGTGGGAAGCGCAATCGAGGCGGTAGACCCCGAGCATAAAGCACGCCGCATTTATCTTTCTCCCAAGGGACAGACTTTCCGTCAGGAAAAGGTGTTCGAGCTTGTAGAGTGCGAGCATATCGTGCTTTTGTGCGGACACTACGAGGGTATCGACCAGCGCGCAATCGATTTGTTTATCGACGAAGAAGTGAGTATCGGCGATTACGTTTTAACGGGCGGCGAGCTTCCCGCAATGGTGATTGCGGACTGCGTGGCGCGCTACGTGGACGGTGTGCTCTCGCCCGAATCGCTCGTGCAGGAGAGTTTTTCCGAAAATCTTTTGGAATATCCGCAGTACACCCGCCCCGTGGAATACAGAGGGCTTACCGTGCCCGAGGTACTTCGCAGCGGCAACCATGCCGAAATAGACAAATGGCGTCGGGAAAAATCTTTGGAAATTACAAAGAAAAACAGACCCGACCTCTTAAAATAAATTCCAACTTGGTGCGCGGAGCAAGCCGCGCCGTATGGAGAAATGAATTTCGTGAAAACGATACAGTGGTTCCCCGGGCACATGGCGAAAGCCGTGCGCATGATGGAAGAAAACTTAAAAGTTTGCGATGCGGTGGTGTTCGTGCTCGATGCACGCGCTCCCGCCTCGAGTTTTAACCCGAAGCTTAAAGCACTCGTCGGGAATAAACCCGTATTGTATCTTTTGAATAAAGCCGACCTTGCAGACGGTAAGGCGGACGGAATCGTGGCGCTACTCAAAGAGAGCGGAAAGAACGCCATGAAATTTTCGGCGAATGCAAGCGGGAGCTTACGGAAATTGCAGGAAGCAATGAGCGCGCTCGTGCGGGAGAAGACGGAAAGGCTCAAAGAAAAGGGCTCTAATAAGCCCGTTCGTTTTTTAATTGCGGGCGTGCCCAACACGGGCAAGAGCACCGTTATCAATCTTCTTTCGGGCGGAAAGAAAGCGCAGACGGGCGACAAGGCGGGCGTCACCCGCGCAAAGCAATGGGTGAAGTGCGGCGCGTTCGAGCTTTTAGATACCCCCGGCACCATGCCCCCTTATTTTGAAAACCAAGCCCTGGCGCGGCGGCTTGCCTACGTCGGCTCGGTGAACGATGACATTTTGGAATTCGACGAAATCGCGCTTGCGCTTTTAGAAGAGCTTTGGGAGAAATACCCCGCAGGGCTTGAAGAGCGTTACTCCATTACGGGCGGCACGCCGCTTGAAATGTTGGAGCAGGTTTGTAAACGCAGAGGGTTTATCCTGCGCGGAAACGATTTCGATTACGAGCGCGGGGAGCGCGCCCTTATCGACGATTTCCGCAAAGGCAAGCTCGGCAAAATCTGTTTGGACGGACGTGAGGACTGTGCGGCAGTCGGGCTCATATAAAAGGGACGGCGGACGGATAAAATATGGACTTACTTGACATAGAAAGAAAGTATTTTGAACAAGGCTTTTCCGCCGTTGCGGGGGTAGACGAAGTGGGCAGAGGCCCCTTGGCGGGGCCCGTCGTGTGCGCGGCGGTCATTCTTCCATTAGAGGAAGAAAAGCGCATTCCCGGCATTGACGACAGTAAAAAGCTCTCCGCAAAGAAACGCGAACAGCTCGCGGAAAAAATCAAACAAACTGCCCGCGCCTATTCCATTCAAGAAGTCAGCGCGGAAGTGATAGACGAAATCAATATTTTACAGGCAACCCGCCTCTGCATGAAGCGCGCCGTGGAATCGCTCAGCATTCCTGCGGATATGGTGCTTACGGACGGCAACATGACGCTCGATATCGCTATTCCGCAAAAGAGCATCGTAAAGGGCGATGCGCTCGTTTGCAGTATCGGCGCGGCGAGCATTCTTGCAAAAGTCTATCGGGACGAGCTCATGTGCCGCTTTGCGATAGAGTTTCCCGAGTACGGGTTCGAGCGCAACGCGGGCTACGGCACGGCGGCGCACATACAGGCAATCAGGGAGAACGGCATATGCAGCATTCACCGCAAGACCTTCGTAAAAAAATTCTGGGACGGCAAGGTGAAGAGCTGACCTGTAAATACCTCAAACAGCACGGCTATAAAATTATATCGCGCAATTACAAAACGCCCTTCGGCGAAGCGGATATCGTGGCTTATAAAGAAGATACCTACTGCTTCGTGGAAGTAAAGACGCGGGAGAGCGATAGCTTCGGGCTTCCCGCCGAAGCGGTAGATAAAAACAAACGGCGCAGGTACCGCCAGATTGCGGGCTACTTTTGCGCAAGAAGAAAAGAGGAAGTACCCGTTCGGTTCGATATTGCTTCTATCTACGAAGGACAATTAGAATACTTCGAGGACGCTTATATATAAGCGTGATGGTTCATAATTAACGGGAGCGGCACAAGGAGAAGTATGGCAGCAACCAAACAAAAAAACACACTCAAAGAGAAAATTGCGGTAGAGCTTCGGTTTCCGAAATACGTCGGATTTACCGATTATTTTCTCGCTACGCCCATTTCCATTCAAATTAAAAACGACGCTGCCGAGGCGGTGACGCTCGGCGTGACGGCTGAGAGCGCAGACGGGCTCTTTGCCGCATACGAAACGCAGACGGAAGTTCCCTTCGAGAGCTCCGTCGAACTCAACGCAGAAATTTTCTCGCCGCTGTTCCTTGCGGAGAATAACGAGCTCCGCGTATGCCCCGCGCAAATTATCATCACGCAAGAGGGCGTAGAGGTTCTGCGCAAGAAAGCGAACATTACCGCGCTTCCCTTCGACTGGTGGGAGGGCTTGGAGGGCAACGCCGAACGGCTTGCTTCCTTCGTGCGTCCGCGCATTGCGGACTGCTCGCCCATTCTTGCCGATACGGGTGCGCGCCTCAAAAAATGGAAGGCGGACGCGGAATTCTACGGCTACACGGGCACGGACAAAAACGCCGTGCGCCAAATTGCGGCGGCGGTGTTCGTGGCAATCAAGAGCAGGGGTATCGAAAAATCGTGCGAAACCAACCTCGCATCTCCCTTGCCTGCGGCAAAGGAAACTTCCATTCTCAAAGATAAATCGGCAAGCGCGTTGCAGCTCGCGCTCTTTGCGGCGGCGTGCCTGGAAGCGGTTCACCTGCACCCCGTCATAGCAATCGGCAAAAACAACGTGGGCGTAGGCGTCTGGCTTTACGATAGTTGCTTCCTCGATACCGTCACCGACGATAAGGAAATTATCGGCAAGTACATTTCCGAGGGCATTAACAACTTGAGCTTCTTTGACGCGGAGGATTTGTTCGGCTCGAAGAGCGTAGCGTTCACGCCCTCCGAAACACACTTCCGTCATCAGCTCAAGGGAAATTTATACGAATATTTCATCGATATCCGCCGTTGCCGTATGGGCGGGGTGCGCCCGCTGCCCCTGCGCGGAAAGAGCTTACACGGCTACGAGCTTTTGAAGGACGAGGAGCTCTCGGACGAGAACGCTCCCGCGCCGCTGCCCGTGTTCAAGAAGCTCGCCTTAGAGGGCAAGCAGAGTAAGAACAAGCAGTGGGAGCGCAGACTACTCGATCTTACGGGCAAGAACGCGCTTCTCAATTTCTCGGGCAAAAATTCTTTGCATTTATATTCCGCGGACGCGGATAAACTGTTTGCACAGCTCTCCGTAAAGGAGCTCAAATTAAAGGCGCAGAGCAGTCAGGGCAACGATCCCGACTTCGGCGCAGAGCTGAAAGGACAGCTCAAAGAGCTCACTGCGCTCGAACAGAAGAAGGGCTTCCTGCGCACTTTTACCGACGCAAAGACGACTGCGGAAACGGCGAACAAGCTCTTCAAGAGAAACCGCGAAGCCGTGGAAGAGACGGGCTCGAAAATTCTCTATCTTGCGTTCGGATTCTTGAAATATAAGAGCAACGAGGACGGCAAGACCAAATACGCGCCCCTCGTGCTCGCGCCCGCAGTTTTAGGCAGAGCCAAGGGCAACGAGGATTTTTCCGTGAAGGCGGCGGAGGGGGAATACTCCGTAAACTCCACGCTCCTCGAATACCTCAAACAGGAATTCAATATCGACGTGCGGGGCTTAGGCGGCGACGTGTCTGCCTTGAAAATCAAAGAGATCCTTGCCATGGTGCGTGCGGAAATCGCGAACATGAAGGGCTGGGACGTGGTGACGGACGTGTACCTTGCCACCTTCTCCTTCCAGCGTTTCCTCATGTGGAACGAAATTAAAAACAACATTACCGAGTTCAAGAAGAACAGAATCGTTTCTTCGCTCCTTTCTAACCGTCTGCAAAAGCAGGAGTTCCCTGCCCCGGTGGAAGAGGACGACGGCGATCCCGAAAAGACGCTTCTGCCTCTGCCCTCGGACAGCTCGCAGTATTCGGCGGTATCCCTTTCGGGCACGGGCGCGAGCTTCGTTTTGCACGGCCCTCCCGGCACGGGCAAATCGCAGACGATTACAAACATTATTGCAAACGCGCTCGCAGGCGGCAAACGCGTGCTGTTCGTTGCGGAAAAGAAAGCCGCGCTCGACGTCGTTAAAAAGCGTTTGGATAGCGTCGGCATCGGCGACTTCTGCTTAGAGATCCACTCCAACAAGACGGATAAGTCGGACGTTCTGCGCCGCATGGAACAGACGTTGAGCCTCGCAGGCAAGCAGGAAGAGTGCTCCCTCGAAGAGCGTGCGCGGGAGATGGTCGCGCTCCGCGAAGAGCTGCGCGCGCCCATGAAGGCGCTCCACAAAAAGCGCCGCCTTGGTATTTCTATCTATCAGGCAATTATTCTCTATCTCCAAAACAAGAGTGCGCCCGACATTATGGACGTCGAAAGCTCTTTCTACGATTCGCTTACCGAGAACAAGCTCTTAAAGTGCAAGAACATGATTCTTTCGGCGGCGGCTGCCGCGAAGGAATGCGGCGGGGTGAGCAACTCGCCCTTCAAGAACGTGAACCTCTACGAGTACACGCAAGAATCGCGCGATAAAATTTTCTGCGCTTCGGAAGTGCTCATTGCAGAGATTCGCCACTTAAAATCCTTCCTTGCGTTGCTGCTTGAATTCTACCGTCAGAAGGTATCCAAAATCACCGAAAAGAAGCTCAGGGATTTGGCGGATATTTCAAGCAATCTTGCCGAGGGCGTATACGATAAATATTTCTCGAACGTTACGGAAGAGGATTTCTATATTTTCTATAACGCGAACAAGCGCCTCGATACCTGCCTCGAATATTACAAGAAGCATTTCAAAACGCTCGTCGAGCCCAACATGGATTTAGGCGAGCTTGCAAAGGTATGCGAAGAGGGCGGCGACTGGAAACAGGTGCGCGGTGCAAAGACGCTCGTCAAGCAGCTGCAAAAGACTGCGCTTCATAAGATTGACGAGGACGATATTCCCAAGTATTTGCAAACGGTTTTGGAAATCTATTCGGCAATCGAGCGCATTGCGAGCAAGCACACGCTTTCGCGGAGCTTTTGCAGCGGCGGAAAAATCAACTACAAACGCCGCAGGGAGTTCCTTGCCGAGCTCTACGCCCTGCATGAGAAGTGCGCTTCCGCCTTCCTCGACTACAATGCCGACGCATTCAACGGAATGTGCATTCGCGCGTCGAACGGCTACACCCTGCCCGTGCTCGAAGGGTACATGAAGGCGGCGGAGAGCTTCTTCACCGCGCTCGACAGCTTCTACGAAACCACGCACGCCGATCGGGATAAGCTCGTCGCGGAGGACATTCTCGACTACTATTCCACCAAGGCGAGCTCGCTTATCGATAATATCGATATGCTCCCCAACTGGTGCATGTATAAAGATACGACGAGGAAGCTTTCTTCGCTGGGGCTCAACTTCATTGCGGACGAGCTCGAGGGCGGCAGGCTCAAGGGCGAAAATATTTTGGCGGGCTTCGAGAAGAACGTCTATAAAAACTTCCTTGAAATCAACATTCCCGCAGATCCCAACCTCTCGCACATGACGGTGGGGACGCTCGAGGAGAGCATTGAAAAATTCCGCTTGGCGTGCGACGAGTACAGCAAGCTCACGCGCAATAAACTGCGCGAAATTCTCATTTCCCGCCTGCCCAAAGCGGGCAGCGAGGGCACGCTCAGCATAGAGCTTTCCGCGTTCGCGCGCTTTGCAAAAAGCAACCTGCGCGGCACGGGGCTTCGCGCCATGTTCAGCGAAATTCCCACGCTCTCGGCGGTGGTATCTCCCTGTCTTCTCATGAGCCCCATTGCGGTGGCGCAGTACCTCGCGCCCGTGGCGAACTCGTTCGATCTCGTCATCTTCGACGAGGCGTCGCAGATGTCCACGGCGGAGGCGGTCGGCTCCATTGCCCGCGCGAAAGCTGCAATCGTCGTAGGCGATCCCAAACAGCTGCCGCCTACTTCCTTCTTCAATTCGCAGTACGTCGACGAGGACAACCTCGAAAACGAGGATTTGGAGAGCGTGCTCGACGACTGTCTTGCCCTCGGTATGCCCGAGCGGCACCTCGAGTTCCATTACCGCAGTAAGCACGAATCGCTTATTGCGTTCTCGAACAGCATGTATTACGATAACCGCCTTTGCACCTTCCCCTCGCCCGACAGCTTGGAGAGCAAGGTCAAGCTCGTCGAGGTGGACGGCTCCTACGATAGGGGCTTTACCAAGCGCAACCGCAAGGAAGCGGAAGCGCTCGTCAAGGAAGTTATTCGCAGACTTTCCGATCCCGTACTCTCCCGTTCGAGCATGGGCGTAGTTACCTTCTCAAGCGCACAGCAGGAAGATATCGATAGGCTTCTCACCAAGGCGATTCAGCAAAAGAAATTAGAGAGCGTTGCCTACGAGCGGGAGGAACCGCTCTTCGTCAAGAACCTTGAAAACGTACAGGGCGACGAGCGCGACGTCATTCTCTTTTCCGTCTGCTACGGCCCCGACCAAACGGGCAGGGTATCGCTCAACTTCGGCCCCTTAAATCAGGCGGGCGGCTGGCGAAGACTCAACGTTGCCGTTTCGCGTGCAAGGGAGGAGATGCTCGTATTCTCCACCATGAAGGCGAACATGATCAACCTGCAAAAGACCTCGTCCAAGGGCGTGGCGGGCTTAAAAGCCTTCCTCGAATTTGCGGAGCGCGGCAGAACCACGCTTGCCGTCCGCTCGGATACCGTCCGCAGCGGCGCGAGCATCGGCAAGTTTATTGCGCAGGAGATTGCGGGCTACGGCTACGAATGCCGCTATAACGTGGGCGCGTCCGACTTCAAGGTGGACGTTGCCGTGATAGACCCCAATAACAAGCACCGTTTCGTGCTCGGCATTATCTGCGACGGCACGGATAAGTTCTCGGTAAAAGACCGCAACGTGTTGCAAATGCAGACCTTGAAGCGCGGAAACTGGAACGTCATGCGCCTGAATACCGTCAACTACTTCAACAACCCCAAGCGCGAAATCAAGCACATTAAAGAGATGCTCGATAAGCTCACGGGCGCGGAGAAGAAGACGGGCAGCTGGATAGCGAAATATCAAAAGCCCTATAAAGCGGTTTCGGCAAGCGGGAAAGAGGAGGCTTCCACCTTCGTTACGGGCGGCGCGAACGACGCGCAAATTATGTCCCGCCTCAAAGAAATCGTCGCGGCGGAAGAGCCCATCTCCCGCGCGTTCTTAAAAAAGCGTTGCCTTGCAACGTTCGGCATTATCAAGAGCGGCACGAAGGTAGATTCGCGGTTGGATTCGCTGATCGAAGGGTGCGCCTTTGCACGCGAGAGCGTGAACGGCACGGACTACTTCTATAAAAACGCCCGCGCAATCACGGTTGGCAAGTTCCGCACGGACGATACGCGCACGCTGAGAAAGAGTGAGGACGATTTCACCGTTTACGATATTATCTCGCTCGTAAAGGGTGCGCTCGAAGAGCGGGTTGCGCTGTATATGGACGAGGTGTTAAAGCTCGTTTCCGAAGTGTTCCGCGAAGTAAAAATGAACGAAAAATTTGGGGCGTTCGTCCGCGACTGCGTGAGCTACGGCGAAGAAAAAGGCATCTTCTTCCGCTCCGTATCCGATAGAATATCCTTGGCATAATACGGCAGCAAAAATCATATGAAATTGAAACTGAAAATCAAACCGAAAATGAGTGTGTGGCGCTATCTGGCGCTGGGGTATTTCCTCGTAATTCTGCTGGGGAGTGTCTTTCTCGTGCTTCCCGTTGCAACGCAGAGCGGGGAGTCTACCTCTTATTTGAATGCGCTCTTTACATCCACTTCGGCCACCTGCGTTACGGGGCTTGCGGTGTACGATACGGGCGTGCATTGGAGCATATTCGGGCAAATCGTGATTTTGATCCTCGTGCAAGTCGGCGGGTTGGGATTCACCACGTTCGTAACTATCTTGTTCATGCTGGTGCGAAAGGGTGCGCTCGGGCTTTCCGAAAAACGCGCGGTCATGCAGTCCTACGGCGGGAAAATGAAAGGCGTCGGAAGACTTGTTGTCCGAATCGTCATAGGCACGTTCGTTTTGGAGCTTATCGGCGCGGCGTTCCTTTCTATCCGCTTTATACAGGACTACGGCGCGAAATGGGGAATTTATTATTCCGTGTTCCATTCCGTGTCTGCATACTGTAATGCGGGGTTCGATTTATTCGGGGGTGAAGGCTTCTTCTCGCTCACGAAATATGCGGGCGATCCCATCGTTTCGCTCACCATTCCGCTCCTCGTTATTATCGGGGGACTGGGCTTCTGCGTCTGGGGCGATTTGTTCGATTGCAAATTCCGCTGGAAGAAATTGCAGTTCTACACCAAGTTCATTCTCGTTGTAAACTCTATCGTGCTCTTCGGCTCCATGTTTATGTTTTTGGGCTTCGAGTGGAACGCATGTTTCAAGGACTTCGGATTCGGGAAAAAATTGCTTTGCTCTTTCTTTGATGCGTCCGTTTCGCGCACGGCGGGCTTCAGTACCACGGACTTTGCACAGCTCTCGGGCAGCGGATACCTGCTCACGATTATCCTCATGTTCATCGGCGGGTGCTCGGGCTCTACGGCGGGCGGTATTAAAATCAGCACGTTTGCAATTATCGTTATGGGTATGTTTGCAGTGCTCCGCGGCAAGCGCGATATCAACGTCGGCAAACGCAGAATCGATACGGCGCTCCTCATGCAGGCGCTTGCAATCTTCGTGGCGTATTTGAGTATTCTGCTTATCGGCACCATGCTCGTGTGTGCGTTTGAACCAAAGTTGGCTTTTCAGGATCTTTTGTTTGAAGTGGTGTCCGCAACGGGCACGGTGGGGCTCAGCCTCGGCGTAACTGCAAAGCTCGGCATTGCTTCGAGAATTTTAATTATCATTCTCATGTACATGGGGCGGGTAGGCGTTTTAACGTTCGCGTTTGCGCTCCGCAAAAAACGCAAAGAGGGACAGGTCAGACGCCCGCTTGCGGATACGATATACATTGGTTAAAAAGGAGAAATAAATATGGTTTCGGTACTTCTCATTGGTATGGGAAAATTCGGGCGGACGCTCGGAGAAAAGCTGCTCGACATGGGCGACGAAGTAATGATTGTGGATAAGGACGAGGACAAAATAAACGCGCTCGCCTCCAAGTACACCAACGCGCTCATTACTAACTGCATGAACGAGGAAAACCTCGCCATGATGGATATTCCGTCCTTCGACGCGTGCGTGGTGGCAATCGGCGACGACTTCCAGTCCTCGCTTGAAATCACTTCCATTCTCAAAGACCTCGGCGCAAAGCGGGTTATCTCGCGTGCGACCACGGAAATTCAGCGGAAGTTCCTCATGCGTGTGGGCGCGGACGAGGTTATCTATCCCGACGCGGATATTGCGGAAAAGCTCGCAATCAAAATGAACTCGGCGCACGTGCTCAACTATATCGAGCTTGACGACGTGAACTCTATTTTTGAAATCGATTTGCCTTCCAAGTGGGAGAATCGAACGCTTCTCGACGTGAACCCGCGCGGAAGGTTCGGCATGAACATTTTAACCATCAAGCGCGGGGAGCAGGTGATTTCCCAGTTAGACGGAAACTTCGTGTTTCAAGCGGGCGATCAAATCATCGTATTCGGCAATGCGGACAAGATTTTCGCATTCACCAACAAGACCGATAAGAAAAAGAAATAAAGAGGTTTAAGCTATGGAACAGTATTTACAGGAAACGCCGCTTTTGAATTTCGGGGCGGAGGAGATTCAGAAACTCATCGAAACGCGGGGCTGGAAGGAGCTTCAGGAGTTCGACAAAATCAAAGAGATTTACAATTTCGTAAAAGACGAAATCAAGCTCGGCTATAACGCGGAGGACGCAATTCCCGCAAGCAAGGTTTTGAAGTGCGGCTACGGGCAGTGCAACACCAAGGCTACGCTTTTAATGGCGTTACTTCGCGCGGTGGAAGTGCCTTGCAGAATTCACGCGTGCGCGGTGGATAAATCGTTGCAAAAGGGCGCGCTGGGCGGTATCTTCTATAAAAAATCGCCGCAGACCGTTCTGCACAGCTGGGCGGAAGTTTATTACAATAAAAAGTGGGTGGAATTGGAGGGCGTCATTCTCGACGGCGCGTATCTTGCTAACCTGCAAAAGTTTTATGAGAGCTGTCAAGGCGCGTTCTGCGGCTTCGCCGTTTCATGCGAAAACTTCCAAAACCCGAACGTGGAATTTAACGGAGAGGGCACTTTTATTCAGAGCAAGAGCATTGTAGAAGATTTCGGCGTTTACGATTCTCCCGACGATTTATATAAGGAACACGCTCAAACCATCACCGGCTTCAAGAAATTCTGCTATCAGTACTTAGTAAGATTTATCATGAATCACAACGTAAAAAAAATCAGAAACCGCAAAGAGAAAACCAAGACGCCCGAAGCGGCAGAAGAGAAGATAGAAGAAAAAAAGGAAGAGTAAAAACTCTTCCTTTTTTTGCCCGTTATTTTCCGATTTGCAGTAAATAATCGCATTCAAAATCTAAAACGTACTTTAACTTATATAAACTAAGCAGGGTTGGAATTGTTTTTCCATTCATATACCGCTTTAACGAGCATAGTGATATTTCCGCTTTTTCCGAAATTTCCGTAAGCGTAAGCCCGCTTTGTTCAATGCTTTCTTTTAACCGCTGTGTAAAAATTTGATTATTCATACAAAATATTATAGTTCCGAAATTCGGAATTGTCAATCCGTTTTTCGGAATTTCTTGTATAATTTTTTTATGAACAAAACATTCGGTATTAGACTGAAAGAATTAAGAAATGAGAAAAACTTAACGCAAGCAGAGGTTGCTAAAATTTTCGGCGTCAGCAAAACAACGATTTGTCAATGGGAAACGAGCAAACAAGAGCCGAGTTTGAATGATGTATTAGCAATCGCAAAATTCTTTGAGGTAACAACCGACTATCTGCTTGGAGCAGAGGAATAAACAAAAAATCCCCCGCGGATACCCGCGGGGGATTTTATAATTGAATTTACGCTTTGTTTTCGCTGCCGAGCACGTTTATAATCTTGTGTTTTACGATTTCCTTCATGTTCGCGCGGGCGTCGGTGAGGTACTGGCGCGGGTCGAAGTGAGAGGGGTTCTCCGCAAAGTGTTTGCGGATCGCCGCCGTGAAGGCTACGCGAAGGTCGGAGTCGATATTAATTTTGCAGACGGCAAGCTTTGCGGCCTTTCTCAGCTCGCTTTCGGGAATGCCGATTGCGTTGGGCATGGAACCGCCGAACTGGTTGACGATTGCAACCTGATCCTGAGGAACGCTCGACGCGCCGTGCAATACGATGGGGAAGCCGGGGAGGCGTTTGCCGATTTCTTCGAGGATATCGATACGGAGCTTGGGATCCTGACCGGGCTTGAATTTATATGCGCCGTGGCTGGTACCGATTGCGATTGCAAGGGAATCGATGCCCGTCTTCTGCGTGAATTCTTCCACTTCGTCGGGAGAGGTGAACATTGCGTCCTTTGCTTCCACCTTTACGTCGTCCTCAACGCCTGCGAGCTTTCCAAGCTCCGCTTCTACCACTACGCCGTGGTCGTGCGCGTATTCAACAACCTTTTTGGTGAGTGCAATGTTTTCTTCCCAAGGCTTCGAGGAAGCGTCAATCATAACGGAAGTGAAGCCGCCGTCAATGGACGCTTTGCAGATTTCAAAATCCGCGCCGTGGTCAAGGTGCATGGCAACGGGAATGTCCGTCGTTTCAACTGCGGCTTGAACGAGGTGGCGAAGATAAACGGGGTTCGCGTACTTTCTCGCGCCTGCGGAAACCTGCAAAATTACGGGCGAGTGGCACTCGTTTGCGGCTTCTACGATTGCTTGAATCATTTCCATGTTGTTCACGTTGAACGCACCTACGGCATAACCGCCTTTGTACGCCTTTTTGAACATCTCGGTAGTAGTAACTAAGGGCATAATAATTCCTCCGAATTTTTTCTTTTATTATAGTACTTTTCCCCGAAAATTGCAAGGGAGTTTATCAAGTTAATGGAAAAAATAACAAAAATTTTCTCGGTTGGTAATCTTCGTAAAAAAAGTTGACGGAAAATAAAAACCGTGGTATAATAGGCAAGGTTTTAACGCGAAAAGCGCAAAAAAGAACCGGAGGATTTTATTAGTTATGGCAAACCAAAAAAACGTAAAAGTAGCAATTAACGGCTTCGGACGCATCGGTCGTCTTGCATTCAGACAGATGTTCGGCGCAAAGGGTTATGAAATCGTTGCAATTAACGATTTAACCAGCCCTTCCATGCTCGCACACCTTTTGAAGTACGATTCCGCGCAGGGCAGATACGAGTACGCTGACAGCGTTTCCGCAAGCGACGAAGAGGGTACGATTACCGTAAACGGCAAGACCATTAAAATTTATAAAGAAAAGGACGCAATCAACCTTCCTTGGAAAGATCTCGACGTAGACGTAGTGCTCGAGTGCACGGGCTTCTACTGCTCCAAGGCAAAATCGCAGGCACACATCGATGCAGGCGCGAAGAAGGTTATCATTTCCGCTCCCGCAGGCAACGACCTTCCCACCGTCGTATACAGCGTAAACGAAAAGACGCTTAAAGCTTCGGACACCATTATTTCCGCAGCTTCCTGCACCACGAACTGCCTTGCTCCCATGGCGCACACGCTCAATAAGTATGCGAAAATCAAGAAGGGCTATATGACCACCATTCACGCTTACACCGGCGACCAGATGGTACTCGACGGCCCTCACCGCAAGGGCGATCTTCGCCGTGCGCGCGCTGCTGCTGTGAACATCGTTCCCAACTCCACGGGCGCTGCAAAGGCAATCGGCCTCGTTGTTCCCGAACTCAACGGCGTGCTTGACGGCTGCGCTCAGCGCGTTCCCGTTCCCACCGGTTCGCTTACCCAGCTTATCGCTATCTGCGAAGGCGAGGTTACCGCTGACGGCGTAAACAAGGCTATGAAGGACGCTGCTTCCGCATCCTTCGGCTACACCGAAGAAGAGCTCGTATCTTCCGATATCGTCGGCATCACCTACGGCTCCTTGTTCGACGCTACGCAGACCAAGTGCATGCCCATGGGCGACGGCACCACGCTTGTGAAGGTTGTTTCCTGGTACGACAACGAGAACTCCTACACGAGCCAGATGGTACGTACCATTAAGTACTTCGCTGAATTGAAATAATTCAAATTCTATAAAAGCCCTCTCGGATTTTCGAGAGGGCTTTTTTCGTGCCGCTTCCTCTGAACTTCGCAATACTTTGTCGCGCTGCGGCAACCCTCAGTCATTTACCATTTAGTAAACTCCTTCGGGTTTTCCTCGCGCTCCTCGTCTTGCTCGCTCATAGAAAGCGAGAGGGTTTCGGGGCGCGGAAGTGTTAAAACGTTTGAAAAACGCATACAATATAAGAAGTATGAAGTTTATTTCGGAAATTTCCAAAGCGTTGAAAACGGAAGAGCTTATCACCTCGCGCGTGCAGTACACCGTCATTGACGGACAGGGCGGGTATTTTCAGAACGTGAAGCGGCTTCTCGAATTTTCCGAAACCAAAATCGTGCTCAAGGGCAGAAAGGGCGCGGTGAGCGTAGAGGGCGAACACCTCGCGCTCGGCAAATACTTCGCGGGCGATTTGGCAATTCTCGGCAACATTGCAAAAGTGGAACGGCTTGATTAGGGGGCGCGTATGCGAAAATGCGGAATCGAAATCGAAAGTTTAAGCGCGCATCGCGTGGTGGATAAGCTCGCAGGGGCGGGCGTAGAGGTACTCGGCGCGGAAAAAATCCGAAAAAATGCGGTTATCGTTTGGGTAAACGCCAAAGACGAGAAAAAAGTTTTTGCAATTTTAAGTAATTCATGTTATAATATAGTTAAGGTCCGCTATCGGGGCTTGGAACGCCTCAGGCGGGAAGCCCTCAAAAGCGCGGGACTTATCGCGGGCGCGGCGGTGTTTCTCTTCCTCGTTTGCTTCATGCAGACGCGGATTTTAAGAATCGAAATCGTCGGTAGCGGCGCATATTACGAGAGAGAGGTTCACGAAATTCTCTCCCGCAATTCCACGAAGCTGTTTTCCGCAAAGCCCGAAGAGGGCGCGGTTACTTCGGAAATTTTAGCGCTCCCCCGCGTGAGCTTTTGCTCGCTCGCGCTCTCGGGCGGCGTGCTCACCGTTACGGTAGAGGTCAGCGACGAAAACGTACTCATTGAAAATGCGCCCCTCGTTGCACCTGCGGACGGAATATTGGAAGAGCTCGTCGTGGTGCGGGGCACCGCACTTGCGGCAGTCGGCAGTGAAGTGCATAACGGCGATATCCTCGTGGACTGCCACGCGCCCGTAGGGGAGAGCGGCACGAGAAGCGTTATCGTCATTGCGCGGGCGAAGGTATCGTTTGCCGTTCAAAGGGAATACGCGCTTTCGGAGGCGGCGGCAATCGCGCAGGCGTATATCGATTACGGCGAAATCACCGATTTGAAGGCGACGCAGACGGAAGGGGGCTGCCTGATAGAGGGGCGCGCCCATGCGGAGACGGCGCTCAATTTAGATTAATACATAATGCGTCTTCGGGCGCAGGAGGATAAATTTACGCGAAAAACGGTTACGGTCGATACGGGCAGTTTGGAAACGCTGCAAAAGGTAGTCGGCGTGTTTGATGAAAATCTCGTTATCATTGCGCGCGAGACGGGCGTACTTTCCCGCGTGGAGGGAACGAATATCGTGCTCGAGGGCGAAGAGGAGAACGCCGCGGTCGGCGGACAAGTACTCGAAAGTCTTCTGGGCATTATCGAAGCGGGCGAGAATATCGATAAGAGCAGTCTGCTGTATTGTATTTCTCTGGCACGGGAAGGGCGAGCAGGCGATATCGGCTCTATCATGAAGGACGCCGTGGCAGTCACCTCGCGCGGCAAGCCCGTCAAGTGCAAGACGGTGGGACAGCGCGAATACGTGAACGCAATCAAAAGCAATACCATCACCTTCGGCGTAGGGCCTGCGGGTACGGGTAAAACCTATCTCGCGGTATGCCTTGCGGCGGTGGCGTTTAAGAGCAAGCGGGTGGAAAAAATCATTCTCACCCGTCCCGCCGTGGAAGCGGGGGAAAAGCTCGGCTTTTTGCCCGGTGATTTGCAGACGAAGGTAGACCCTTATTTGCGCCCCTTGTACGACGCACTTCAGGAAATGTTCGGCATGGACACCTACACCAAGCTCATGGAAAAGGGAGCAATCGAAGTCGCGCCGCTTGCGTATATGCGCGGAAGAACGCTCTCAAACGCGTTCGTCATTTTGGACGAAGCGCAGAACGCGACGCGCGAACAAATGAAAATGTTTTTAACGCGCCTCGGCGAGGGCAGTAAAATGGTGGTCACGGGCGACTTGACGCAGACCGATCTCCCCGACGGCAAGACGAGCGGTTTGAAGCAGGCGACGGGTTTACTCAAAGGGATAGACGACGTTGCAGTCTGCACACTCACCGAGCGCGACGTGGTACGGCACCCGCTTGTGACGGCAATCGTCAAAGCGTATGAAAAGGACGCCGTAAAGAAGAGCAAAGGAGAAAAGAAATGAGTGAGAAATTCAAAATAAAACCGAAAAAGTTTAAGCGGAAGGTGAGCGGCCGCGTGGTCGCAACCAGCATTCTCGTGTTCTTTGCAAGCTATATCGTGCTCATTGGATTTTTGTTTGCAATGCTCGTGCTGGCGCACGGTTCTAACTGGCTGCACTATCTTGAAGATGCGGATACGCTTGTCAGCCTGATTACGATGTGCTGCTGCACGTTCTTCCTTTACGCCGTGCTTTTCTGCTACGCGTTATTCGACGATAACGAGTTTCTTACGCACTCGTCGAACGTCGTTTTGGTTTTCTGCCTCTTGACCATTTCGCTGATGATCAGCTACGCGCTCGGAAAATACGTGAACATCTATCTCCGTCCCGTAGGGTTCTTTGCCATTATGTGCGTGTTCTGCTTTAAGCGCAGACAGGCGGTTCTGTTCAATGTAATCTTTTCCATTATCAAGTTCGTTATCGATACGTACTTGCAGGAATTTAATGCGTTCAATCAGGCGTACGCTCCGTTGTTCTCGCTGATTGTTTCGCTCGTCTGCGGAACGTTTGCCGCATTCATTGCAAGTAAGGTGCGTACGCGCGCGGCGCTTCTTTTGACGGGCGTAGCGGCCGCTGCGCCTACCATAGTCGTGGTATTCCTCTTGAAGCTGCCGCAGGTAAACGAGACAGGTTGGATTCAGATTGCAACCTGCATGGGCTTCTCGGTACTCGCGTGCATCATTGCTTCCGTGCTTGCGCTTGCGCTTCTCCCGCTGTTTGAAATTATGTTCAAGCGGCTTACGGTGTTCCGTTTGAGAGAGCTGACTTCCACCCGCGCGCCCCTTCTCGTGCGCCTGAGAGAAGAAGCCCCCGGTACCTTCAACCACTCGCTTATCGTGGCGAACCTTGCCGAGAGCTGCGCAATCGCAATCGGGGAAAATCCCGAGCTTGCGCGTGCGGCGGCAGTCTATCACGATTTGGGAAAAATCAAACAGCCCGATTGCTTTACGGAGAACCAAACGGACTATAACGTGCACGATGAAATCATGCCCGAGCTTTCGGCGGATATTATCCGTTCGCACGCAACCGACGGCTACAATATCTTAAAGAGCGCGCATATGCCGAATCTTATCTGCGACGTTGCGCGCGAGCACCACGGCACGCTGCCCATTAAATATTTCTATGCCAAGGCAACCAAGATTTCGGGCGTCGAAGCCGATATCAAGGATTACTCCTATCTCGGCCCCACGCCGCAGAGTAAGATTTCTGCAATCGTCATGATTTCGGATGCGTCCGAAGCGGTTTCCCGCGTTCTTCGCGACCGTTCGCCCGAGAATATGGAGCGCGCGGTGCGCAGTATCATCGAAGAGCGCATGGACCTCGATCAGTTCGATCAGTGCAATATCACCATGAAGGAGCTGAGCATTATCAAGCAGACCATCGTGGAGGCGCTCTCGGGCATCAACCACCACCGCGTGGAATATCCTGCAATCCGCTTCAACCGCGAGAAACAGGCAGTAAAGGAAGACGCAGCTGAAAAAGATGAAAAGTGATTTTCGGATCGATTCGGAAGATTTAGACGAAGAGGAGCTTGCGCGGCTTTGTCATGCGCTCACGGGGCTTGCCGAGAGCGACGCACCCCTTGCCTTTGAGCTCGTGTTCGTGGACGAGGAAGAAATCAAACGGCTTAACGCCCGCGAGCGGGGAGTGGACGCCGTTACCGACGTTTTAAGCTTTCCGACCACGGACGGCATCAAGGGCAAACCGATTTTAGCGGACGCTCACAAAGATTGTATCGACGAAGAGGGACGGATCCTTCTCGGCAGTATTGCAATCTGCAAAAAGCGTGCCGAGGAGCAGGCAAAGGAGTACGGGCATTCTTTGGAGCGGGAGATATTCTATCTCACCGTGCACGGCGTACTGCACTGTTTGGGCTACGACCACATGACGGAAGAGGATAAAAAAGAGATGCGTGCAAAAGAGGAAGAGGTTATGGCGCGCATGAATTTACAGAGGGACTAGAAAGCGCATTCATCGCCGGATACTGCGTCAGTCCGCGCGGCGCCTTGGGTCATTTACGTCAAAGTAAACTCCCCGCGTCGGCGCACGGACTTCCTTGTCTGCGGCGCGACTGCGCTTTCTAATAAATGAAACACCAAAGAGTTTGGAGAAAGAACATGAAGAGCGGAACGGTAGCGGTTATCGGAAAAGCGAATGCGGGCAAGAGCACGCTTATAAACGTGCTCGTCGGGGAGAAGGTTGCAATCGTATCCCCCAAGCCCCAAACCACGCGCGATCGCATTTTGGGCGTACTCACGCGGGAAGAAAGTCAAATCGTATTCGTGGATACCCCCGGCATTTACAAGAGCCGCAACGTACTCACCGACCGCATGATGAAGACCACGGAAACCACCTCGAAGGACGTGGACGTGATTTTGTTCGTGCACGACGGCCACGCGGGACTATCCGACGAGGATACCGCCCTCATGAAAAAATATCTTGCTTTGGGCATTCCCATGCTCATTGCATACACCAAAATCGACATCATGCCCAAGGAGAGCATTCCCTTGGACATGGTCAAGATTTCCGAAGCGGGAATCGACGCGGACGTCTATCCCGTATCGGCGCGGAAGGGGAAAAATATCAAGGCGTTGGAAGCGGGAATTACGGAGCTGCTTCCCGAGGGCGAGCCGCTGTTTTCGGACAACGTCGTATCGGACAGAAGCGAAAAGTTCATGATTGCCGAGCTCATGCGCGAGAAAATTCTCTTGAAGTACGAGGAAGAAATTCCGCACGGCGTGGCAATCGTGGTGAATATCTTCAAACGCCGCGAGAACGGCACCTACGAAATCAATCTTGATATCGTGTGCGAAAAGCCGAACCACAAGGCAATCTTAATCGGCAAGCAGGGCAAAGCCCTCAAAGAAACGGCTTCGTTCGCACGCAAGGATATGGAAAAGTTCTTAGGGGCAAAGGTGTTTTTGACGACCTACGTGCGCGTGCGCGAGGACTGGCGGGACAGTCAGGCGCTCTTGAAAGAACTCGGTTACGGGGAAGAATAATTTCATTTGATAAGCTGCGCATCTCATCGTCGCGCTGTGGCAACCCTCCGTCATTTACGCCTTTGTAAACTCCTTCGGGTTTTCCGCGCGCTCCTCGACCTGCTTGCTTCTGAAATGAAATTTTAACTTATTTATTCTTTTGTAACGAATATGTTTCCCTTTTGCTCTCATACTGTAAATGAAAACAGGAGGGGAGCGTATGCGGGAAGATAAAAACGATAAATCGGCAAGCGAAATCGCCTGGCGGCTCTTTGAGGAGACGGGGAATTTCAGCTACTATATGCTGTATAAAAAGTTGAAATAAACATGGAATTCAAAACGGACGCGCTGTTACTGCGCGCGGTGGACTACGGCGAAAGCGACAAAATTATCACCCTTCTCACGGCGGACAGAGGCAAACTCACCGCGGGAGTAAAGGGCGTGAAAAAGGCGGGTGCAAAACTACGGTTTGCGGCTCAGCCTTTTTGTTTTGCGGAATACGTCTTTGCGGAAAAGGGCGGGCGGAATACCGTCACTTCGGCGTCACTCTACGACGGATTCTATTCCCTTCGTGAGGACGTAGAAAAATTCTTTGCGGGAGCCGCCGCTCTGGAAATTTGCGATAAGCTCACGGGCGAAAACGAAAAGAGCGCAGAACTGCTCGTTGCCGCCGTCACCGCGCTCAAAGAAATCACCGAAGAGGAGCCCTCCTTTGCGCTCGTGAAATTTTTATTGAAGGCGCTCAAAATTGCGGGCTATCCCGTACGCGCGGGCGCGTGCGCAAACTGCGGCAAACCGCTCTCGGGCAGAATGCACTTCGATATGACGGGCGGCGCGTTTCAATGCGAAGCCTGCGAGGGCGTACCCGCAAGCGAAAGTACGTATCTCACCGTCCGTGCGGCAATCTCGGGCGGGCAGCACACCGAGGACGGCGCACGGCGCGCTTTAAGACTTCTTCGCACCTATTTCAACTATCAGACGGACGACGACCTGCCCGCAATCGGCGAGTATCTCAAGCTACTGCCGTCCGTAAAAACTTGACATTTTTTCGGCGGTTGAATATACTGAATGTGAAAATACGCGGAGGAAGGGCATGGAACACGCGCAGCTACAACTGAATGCAAAGTACGACGTCGTTATCGTCGGCGCGGGCGTTGCGGGACTGAGCCTTGCTCTGCACCTGCCCGAAGACTGCCGGGCGCTCGTTATATGCAAGGGCGGGCTCGAAGAGAGCGACTCCTTCCTTGCGCAGGGCGGTATCTGCGTTTTGCACGATAAGAACGACTTCCGCAGCTACTATGAAGACACCATGCGTGCGGGGCACTTCGAGAACAACCCCGCTACCGTAAAGTGCATGATTGAGCATTCGCGCGAAACGATTGACGAGCTTCTTTCCCTCGGCGTGCGTTTTGCTATGGAGAACGGCGCGCTTGCCTATACGCGCGAGGGCGCGCACTCCCGCCCCCGAATCGTCTTTCACGAGGACTGCACGGGCAAGGAAATCACTTCGCACCTTTTGGCGCACGCATTGAAACGCACCAATCTCACCGTTCGCCCCTATACCACCATGCTCGATATTTTAACCGATAACGGCAGTTGCTGCGGCGTGGTGCTCAAGGATAACAAATCGGGCGAAATTTTCCCCGTGCGTGCGGGCAATACCGTGCTTGCAACGGGCGGCGTAGGCGGGCTGTTCCGCCATTCCACCAATTTCAGAATTCTCACGGGCGACGGGCTTGCCGTTTCCCTGCGTCACGGCGTGGCGGTAGACCACGCGGACTATATTCAGTTCCACCCCACCACGCTCTATACCAAGGGGCGGGGCAGAAGATTTCTCTTGTCGGAATCTCTCCGCGGCGAGGGCGCGCACCTCATCAATAAAAAGGGCGAGCGGTTCGTAGACGAGCTTCTCCCGCGCGACGTCGTCACCGAGGCAATCTACCGCGAAATGCAAAAAGAGGGGAGCGACTTCGTGCGTATCGATTTGCGCCCCGTCGGGGAAGAAACGCTACTCAGCCATTTCCCCACAATCGTGAACCGTTGCAAAAAAGAGGGCTACGACGCGCTCAAAGATCCCGTGCCCGTGCTGCCTTCCCAGCACTATTTTATGGGCGGCGTGCGGAGCGATTTATTCGGCAGAACCACCATGCCGCATCTGTACGCGGTGGGCGAAACGTGCTGTAACGGCGTACACGGCAGAAACCGCCTTGCGTCCAACTCGCTTTTGGAAGCAATCATTTTTGCAAAGCGCGCGGCGGAGGATATTGCAAAGGGAACTTCCGCGGAGGGCGAACCGCAATTTAACGCAGAGCTTTACAGCGACCGCCGCTATATGAAAAACAATCGACAAACCGTATTAAAGGAGATAAACCGTGAAAACAAGTGAGGTAACGCAAAAACTCCATTGGGACGAAACGATATTGAACGCCCTTAGAGAGGATATTCCGTGGGAGGACGTTTCGGCAAACTCCGTCGTCAAGGCGGGTACGCGCGGAAGGGCGGAGCTACTCTGCAAACAGGACGGCGTGATTGCGGGACTTCCCGTGTTCGCGCGTACCTTTACGCTTTTAGACGAAAGTGCTCAGGTGAAGCTGTTCGCCCAGGAGGGGAGCGAGGTCAAACGCGGGCAGAAAATAGCCGAAGTCACCGCCGAAATGCGCGCGCTTCTTTCGGGCGAGCGCACCGCGCTCAACTTCCTCGGCAGGATGAGCGGCATTGCAACATACACCAGAAAGACGGCAAAGCTCCTCGAAGGCACGAAGACGAAGCTCCTCGATACGAGAAAGACCACGCCGGGGCTCAGAAGCTTTGAAAAATACGCCGTGCGCACGGGCGGCGGATATAACCACCGTTTTAATCTTTCGGACGGCGTGCTCTTAAAGGATAATCATATCGGAGCGGCGGGCAGCGTGACCAAAGCGATTGAGGGCGCGCGCGCCTATGCGCCCTTCGTAAGAAAAATCGAAATTGAAGTGGAAACCATTGCCCAGCTCGAAGAGGCTCTGAAAGCGGGTGCGGATATCGTCATGCTCGACAACATGGACGACGAAACGCTGAAAAAGGCGGTGAGCCTTGCCAAAGGCAAAGCGGAAACGGAAATTTCGGGCAACGTCACCGCGGAGAATATTGCAAAATACGTTTCCTACGGGGTTGACTATATTTCCTCGGGCGCACTCACGCACAGCGCACCCATTTTAGACTTGTCACTCAAAAACTTACGCCCTCTGTAATTTTTAGGAGAAGCATATGAAAAAGAGATGGATTATTTTAATAAGCAATATTCTATCGATTTTGCTGATTATAATTTGTTTAAGCGGGTGCAGCTGGTTTAATCACGATGAGATGGGACAGTATGACGATCCGTGGGATTATAAAAAACAAGAGGGCGAGTTTTATTACTATATTGACAAGTGGCGTTACGGAGAGGACATGGCAATCATACTCGACTTGACTTACGAGGGGCAAGAGCGCGAAGAATTGGTGATTCCCGAAACATTGGGGGGATATCCTGTCGGACACATAGGAGCAAGTCATGGTCGAAGAAGCTATTATGGCATGAAGTGCAATAACGTCAAAAAAATAACTATAAATCATTTCACAGCTTTTTGTCAGTATAGTTTTATTGAATTTTATGGAACGTTAGTATTCAACAGTGAACAAGAATATAGAAATATAGATAATTACCACGGGGATGCAGAACCAATGTTAAAAAACGTGAAAGCCGTCTATATAAATGTTCCACGAGATATTGATAATCATTATACTATATATCGGCTATTTAATTGGTTGTATGAAAGTCACTACGGAATAATCTTTCATGCGAATGGGGACGAGGTTGCGACAAGCGGTATCATAAATCGTATCGAAAACGATTTAGAGCTTCCTGAGGAGCCGACGAAACAGGGATACAAGTTTGTTGATTGGTTTACCGATATAGATTGTAGCGAAGCATGGAATCCCGACGACTCGATATCGGGGAAAAAAGTAACCGACGTCTATGCAAAATGGATCGAAATATAAAGGAGAAATATTACAGGCGAACATGAAACATAACAATCCGACTTTCTTGACGATTGATTAGCTTATAGTGTGCCGCATTTAATTTGTAAAAATTTTTCCAAAAACTGAAAATCGGCTCTCAAAATTTATTGACATCCCTCATAAAGTGTGTTAAACTAATTTCAAGCACCGTGAGGGGTGTAATTTTTTTGTATGGAGTTTTTAACCAATGGCTACCAAATCTACGAGAATGAAGGTTACGTTCGAGTGCACCGAGTGCAAAAATAGAAACTACGATAGTTTCAAAAATAAGCGCAACGATCCCGACCGCCTCGAGCTCAACAAATATTGCCCCGTATGCAAAAAACATACCGTGCATAAAGAATCTAAGTAATATTTCACCCCGGGGGAGTACACAATCATGGCGAAATCCAACGAAAAGCCTGAAAAGGAATTAAACAGCGCGAAGGACGAAAAGCGCGTAAAAGAGGCCGAAAAGAAAAAGAAGGACAAGGATAAGAAACCCAATATCTTCGTCCGCATGGGCAGAAAGCTCAAAGAAACTTTTTCCGAACTCAAAAGAGTCAGCTGGCCCACGTTCGGCAAAGCCTTGAAGGCGACGGGCGTCGTGCTTGTTATCGTGCTCATTTTCACCGTTATCGTTTCGGGTGTGAACTTCGGACTCAGCGAGCTTTTGAAGCTCATGGCTAAGTAAGGAGGGGTTTCATGGCGAATGTAGATACCGAACCGAAGTGGTATATTCTTCATACCTATTCGGGCTATGAATCCATGGTGAAGGACAGCTTAATGCGCCTCATCGAAAACAACAACTTGAGCGACAGCATCGTAGACGTTAAAATCCCTACCGAGCAGACCATTGAGGAAAAGGCGAACGGCAAGAAAAAGGTTGTAGAACGCAAACTTCTGCCTTGCTACGTCTTTATTAAAATGATATATACCAACCAGCTTTGGTATCTCGTTACCAACACGCGCGGCGTTACGGGTTTCTGCGGGCCTCAGGGCCGTCCCATTCCCATGAAAGAGGAAGAGATCCGCAAGATGCGCCTCGAAGAGTACGTTGCCGACGCAGACTTCAAGGTTGGTGACAGAGTGTCTATCGATAACGGGCCTTTGGAGGGTTTCATCGGCATCATCCGCGAAATCAACGAGGCCGCTCAGCGCGCGCGCGTTAACATTACCATGTTCGGCCGCGAGCAGGACGTAGAAGTAGAATATATCCAAATGCAGAAAATTTCCGAAACGGCAGTGGAAGTCCCCGCCGAAGAGGAATAAGAATAAGCTCATTACGGTTTCAACAAACCGTGTGAATAGATGTGGGAGAGGCGGAAAATCTCAGTCGCCGCCTTGCAAAAACCACAAACGGAGGAAAACATTATGCCTAAGAAGATTATGGCAGTCGTAAAGCTGCAGCTTCCCGCCGGCAAAGCAACCCCGGGACCCCCTGTCGGTTCCACGCTTGGTCCCCACGGAATTAACATTCCGGGCTTCACCAAGGAATTCAACGCAAAGACGGCAAATCAGGACGGACTTATTATTCCCGTCGTGATGACCATCTATCAGGACCGTTCGTTCACGTTCGTTCTGAAAACGCCCCCCGCACCCGTGCTCATTAAAAAGGCACTCGGGCTTGAAACGGCGAGCGCTACGCCCAACAAGGTAAAGGTCGGCAAGCTCACCAAGGCGCAGGTAGAGGAAATCGCAAAGACGAAAATGCCCGATTTGAACTGCACTTCGCTTGAAAGCGCAATCAGCATGATCAAAGGTACGGCGCGCAGCATGGGCGTCACCGTTGAGGAATAAGGAGGGTTAAGAGATGAAATACGGTAAAAATTACGCCGAGAGCATCAAATCTTACGACCGCTCCAAGGCATACGACGCAAACGAAGCGGTGAACATCGTTCTTGGCACCGCAAAAGCAAAATTCGATGAAACGGTAGAACTTCACGTTCGTTTGGGTATCGACCCCCGCCAGGCAGACCAGCAGGTTCGCGGCGTGCTCGTCCTTCCCCACGGCACGGGTAAAACCAAAAAAGTTCTCGTTATCGCAAAGGGCGAACGCGCAGACGCGGCGCAGGCTGCGGGCGCGGACTACGTCGGTGCGGAAGAAATGATCCAGAAGATCCAGACGGAGAACTGGTTCGATTTCGACGTTATGATTACGACTCCCGATATGATGGGCGTCGTTGGTAGAATCGGTAAGATTCTCGGCCCTAAGGGACTCATGCCCAACCCTAAGTCGGGCACGGTTACCATGGACGTTGCAAAAGCAGTTTCGGAAGTGAAAGCAGGTAAGGTTGAGTACCGTCTCGATAAAACCGCTATCATTCACTGCCCCATCGGCAAGAAGAGCTTCGGGCAGGAGAAGATTCTCGAGAACTTCAACGCGCTCATGGACGCTATCGTTAAGGCGAAACCCGCCGCGGCAAAGGGCCAGTACATCAAGAGCGTTGCGCTTGCGAGCACGATGGGCCCCGGCGTAAAGGTCAACTACAACAAAATCTGATTTTTCCCTGAAAATCACTTGACGGAAGAAGTCGTTTTTGTTAAAATGAAATTGTAAACCGCAGACAACGGGTGTCGAAAGGCTCAATATCCCGTCGAGGTTGAGAGTTTGAATTTGTATTTTCATGCTCCGTACCGCAGTCTGCCGGTACGGAGTTTTTTATTCGGGCACGAAGAAGTGCTTAACGGAGGTAACTATGTCGGAAAATTTTGAAGCAAAAAAGGTCGTTGTAGAAGAAATCAAGGGCAAGATTCAATCGAGCAAGTCCGTGGTTTTGACGAAATACGACCGTCTCACCGTTGCGGAAGTAACCGACCTTCGCGGTAAGTTCAGAAACGCGTCCTGCGAATACAAGGTATATAAAAATACTTTGGTGCGCAAGGCGTTTGAAGAGCTTGGCGTAGAGGGCTTTGCGAACGACTTAAACGGCGCTACGGCTTTCGTTTTCTGCCCCGATGAAACGAGCGGCTGCTCGATTATCGCAAAGGCGGTAAAGGAAAATCCCGTATTAGAGGACAAAATCGTACCCAAGTGCGCGTACGTGAACGGCGCTTACGTTGACGCGGCAGGGGTGAAGAAGCTCGCAGCAATTCCTTCGAGAGAGGTATTGATTGCGAAGATGCTCGGGTGCTTGCAGTCGCCCATCGCGAATTTCGCCTACGTTTTGAAGGCAATCGCAGACCAAAAATCTTAAAAATTATCATTATCGGAGGATTAAAAAATGGATATTCAGAAACTCATTGAAGAAGTAAAAGCTATGTCGGTTGTTGAGCTCAACGACCTTGTAAAAGCACTTGAAGAGGAGTTCGGCGTAAGCGCTGCTGCTCCCGTAGCGGTTGCAGGCGCAGGCGCGGCTGCAGGCGACGCTGCCCCCGCAGCAGAAGAGAAGACCGAATTCAACATCGTGCTTAAAGATATCGGTGCGAACAAGATCGCCGTTATCAAGGCAGTTCGTGAATTCACGGGTCTCGGCCTTGCAGAAGCGAAGAAGGCAGTTGAAAGCCTCGGCGTGCTCAAGGAAGCAGTTCCCAAGGCAGACGCAGACGCCGCTATTGCAAAACTCAAGGAAGCAGGCGCTACCGCTGAATTGCAATAATCAAAAATTAATCGTTACCGCCCGTGCAAAATGTTTGCACGGGCGGTATTTATTTGCAAATATTCTCATAATATGTTACAATAGGGCGAATTAGGACAAGGGGTTCTATATGAAAAAGATTTTAATTTTATCCGTTACGGCGGGAAACGGGCATAACGCCTGTGCGCGCGGTATGAAACGCGAGCTCGAGCGCAGCGGTGAAGTAGAAGTAAAAATCATAGACTTGCTCAAAAGCTATTCCTCCAAGCTCAACGCGTGGGTTGCCGACGGCGGTTATAACATTGCCGTGGGCAAGCTCCCCAAATTATATAACGCTTTTTATTCCCATTACCGCAAGGCAAAGCCGTACAAGCGGTATTCCTGCCCCTCGCAGAGCACCATTCTCACGACGGTGGACGGGCTGTATCGGGAAATCGCGTCCTTTCAGCCCGACGTCATATACAGCACGCATTTCTACGGCGCAATCGCGCTGACGGATTTGAAGCTCGTGTACGACCTTCCCTGCAAGACCATCGTATCTAATCTCGATTACGTCAATTCGCCCTTCTGGGAAGCGGGTATCGGGGTAGACTATTTCATAATCCCTTCGGAAGATTTCATAGACGAGTGTATAGAAGAGGGGTATCGGCGCGAACAGCTCATTCCCTTGGGACTGCCCGTGGACGAGCGTACCCTCGAAGTGAAGGATAAAGCAGAGGTGAGGAAGGAGCTGGGGCTCGAGGAAGACGTATTCACCGCCATGGTCATGTTCGGCGGTGGGCATTGGTCGGGCGCGCAGAAGATTTTCAAAGACCTTGTAAAAGCGCTCAACGGCAGAAAAGCGCAAATCATTCTCATCAACGGAAAGAACGAAAAGAACTATAAACGCGTGCAGAAAATGAAGTTCGAGGACGGAATCAAGGTTCTCAACGTGGGATTCACCGATAACGTTCCGCTCTACCTTTCCGCCGCGGATGTCGTGCTCAATAAATTCGGCGGCACGAGCGTCACCGAAATGATCAACAAATCCGTTCCCATGCTCATTACGGAAAATCTCGTCGGGCAGGAAAAGTGCAATCTCGAATATCTGAAAGAAAAGGGTGTGGTGCTTTCCTTCAAAAACGGGAAGGAGCTGAAAGAGCAAATTCTCCGCTTGATGGACGAGCCTGCGCTCCTCAAAGAGATGTCCGAAAAAACGCTTCCGTTCAGGAAAAAAACAACGAGCGATCTGGCGCAGTTCATTCTCTCGCAGCCCAAGGCGGACTACGGCAGCTTTGCGGTTTCACCTGAAGATTTAAGAGTGAAGGCGGCTGTGGGCAAAGCGTTAAAGGAAGCGGACAAAAGAGAACGGAAAAAAGCAAAAGAAAGTTTGCGTCAATAATACGGTTTCACAAAACCCGCAAGGTAATCCCTTGCGGGTTTTTGCTTGCGCAAAGGAGAAAAAGCGAAAAAGGGTTGATATTTTTTTCATTTGGTGGTATAATAAAAATGCCTCACAACTGTATATATTTTTCAACACGTGGCTATACCGGCATTTGGTGTATCCTTTTTTCCGCGTGTTGGAAAGTTGTGAGGCAAAACAATTAAGGGATACTCAGTGCGGCGTTCCTTAATTGGGACGCCTTTTTTTTATGAAAAAAATCCAAACGGGGAAACCAATGAAAAAAATTTTAATCTTAACGGTAACGGCAGGGAACGCGCATAACGCCTGTGCGCGCGGCATGAAAAGCGAACTCGAACGCGGCGGGAACGCACGGGTGAAAATCGTCGATTTGCTGAAAAGCTATTCCTCCAAACGAAACGCATGGATTGCCTCGGGCGGTTACTGCTTTGCCGTGAGCAGACTGCCGAAATTGTATAACGCGTTTTACCGCCATTACCGCAAAGCCGATCCGAACAGGCGGTACTCCTGTCCGCCGCAGCGCACCGTGCTTTCCGTCGTAAACGAATTGTTGCAGGAGATTTTAAGTTTTCAGCCCGACGTTATTTTTTGTACCCATTTTTACGGCGCAATCGCGCTGACCGATTTGAAGCTCGTGTACCCCTTGCCGTGCAAGGTGATTGCGGCAAGTCTCGATTACGTCAACTCGCCCTTTTGGGAAGCGGGCATCGGAGTGGACTATCTCACCGTCCCCAACGAAGATTTTATGGATACCTATCTCAAATTGGGGTATAAGCGCAATCAACTTCTCCCCGTAGGCATTCCCGTTGACGCGCGTACGCTTCAACCTGCGGAAAAAGCGGGGGCGAGAAGGGAGCTCGGACTTGACGAAACCGCTTTTACCGTGGCGGTCATGTTCGGCGGCGGGAGTTGGGGCGGCGGCTTTGGAATTTTCAAAGGCCTCGTAAAAGCCTTGAAAGGAAGAAACGCGCAGATTATCCTCATCAACGGGAAGGATAAAAAGAGCTACAAACGCGTACAAAAAATGAAATTCGAGGACGGCATTACGGTGCTCAACGTGGGCTATACCGATAACGTGCCGCTCTATCTATCTGCCGCAGACGTCGTGCTCAACAAGTGCGGCGGGGGAAGCTCTGCCGAAAGTCTCAATATGTCGCTTCCCATGCTGATTACCGAAAAACTCGCGGCGCAGGAAAAATATAATTTGAATTATCTCAAGCAAAAGGGCGCGGCACTTTCTTTCAAAAATATAAAAGAGCTGAAAGAGCAAATCATTGCTTTGATGGAAAACCGTGAGCTTTTGGAAAAAACGTCGCAGTGCTGTGCGGCGTTGAAAACAAACGCTACTGCCGAATTGGCGAATTTTATTCTCTCTCAACCGTCCGTCGATTACGGCGCGCTTTTGTATTCGTTTATCGGACACGAAGATAATCCGAGAGCGAAAAAAACCGTAAAGAGAGCGTTAAGGGAAGCGGACAAAAGAGAACGGAAAAAGAAATAAATTGAAATAAACGAGCCGTGAAAGAATTTTCACGCAGAAACGGCTGAAACCGCTTGACGAATTTGGAAATTACGGGTAAAATGAATTATAACAGTTCTATGGAGGCTATCCCGGTGAAAAAGAAATTGATTCGTCGCATCGCAACTCTTGCTACCACGGCCGTACTTTGCGTCGGCGCGTGCGCTATGTTTGCGGGCTGCTCGTCCAACCACCCCGAAGTGACCATCACTTACACGTTCGGCGCGGAGGAAACGGAATATAAAGTGACCTATACGCTCTCGCGCGTTGATGCGCCCAATACCGTAAAGCACTTCCTCGAGCTTGCGGACGCAGGCTTCTACGACGGGCTCTGCATTCACGACTACGATAGCGATCACCTCTATTCGGGCGGTTACCGCTTTGGCGAGAACGACGCGTTAGAGGCAGTCGATTACTTCACTTGGGTGAAGGATTACGAGAAAAACGAGAATTATAAATTCACGCAGTCGGTTTGGATGAACGACGAAGCGCAGACTCCGCTCTATACCGTTTACGGCGAATGCATCGAGGGCAACGGCAACACGCCCGAGAACGGCCGCGAAAACAGACACTCCAAGGGTGCGCTCGTCATGTACTATACCGATAAGAGCAACTTCAACGAGAGAGTGCAGACGATCCGCAACGACGGCGGCGAAAACGATACCACCAAATATTACAAGTACAACAGCGCGACCTCGCTCTTCTACACCTATCTGGGTTCGAGCAGTTCCTCGCTCGATAAACAGTACTGCGTATTCGGCAAGGTAAAGGACTACGACGAATTGCAAGCGTTGCTCGACGCGATCGAGGAATACAAGACGGCTCAGATTCCCGAGGACGAAACCGAAGAGGATACCGACTATTCCTTCACGGAAGAGATTGCGATTGAAAACGTGAACGAGTACGAGCCGTTTGACGACTTGAAATACGGCGACGTTACGGCAACCTACAACACGCCCGTGGAAATGCCGATTATCATTAAGTCCGTAAAAGTCAATAAGTATTAAAAAATGAAGCACCCGAAAGGGTGCTTTTTGTATGGAATTTTTCCGTGGTAAAAACGAATAGCTCGCTGCTTCGCAAGTGAAGCATAGCGGGCTATTTTTCAAACGCAGTACGATAAATTGTAATTTATTTTTGGGGCTTTTCTAACGCAAATGAAAAATTGCCTTCGTTGCATTTGCCGTCCGATTCAATAATAACGTAAATTGTTTTATTGCCCGTAAAGGCTTCGGTTTTGCCTTCAACAGAACCGTTTGTTCCAATTTCAAACAGGTTCAGCTTTTCACCGTTAAAGTCATAGTAGGCTTTTATAGTTCCTTCTTGTAACGTTGCATCATAAGATATAAGCACTTCGTCCCCGCCCTTGCTGTTTAGCTTCATGACGTACGTTCCGCTAAAACCGTCAAATGAAACCGTCGCTCTAGTTGAAGTACTTGTAGTCGTCATCGTCCTCGAACTGTAATTGCTTACGTATCCGCTTCCGCAAGCACATAACGCAAAACACAATACGAGTGTTGCCGCCGCAATTATTACACCTGCAATTCTTTTCATAATACTCTCCTCCGTAAATTATCTTAATACATTATAGCAGAACCATAATATAAAATCAAGAAATAATAAACTTTTTTAATTTATACACCCCGATTGCAAAGCAATCGGGGTGTATAAATTAATCGGGCATGATATTGGAAATCTTTCCGTCCGTGAGCTCCACGCGGAAGTAGCGCACGTCAAAGATACGCGGCTTGCGCTTATACACAAGCCCGACTCTTTGGCGTTCCTGTGTGAGCACTACCGACTGGAACGCGCCCAAAAATTCGCGCAGGGCGTCCGCTTTTTCCACGAGCGAGTCGTGCAGGAAGAGGGTGAAGTCCGCGCCGATGAGCACGCTCTCGAAGAGAGCGAGCGCAAAGGTCGCTTCGGTCGGTTCCTGTGCTGTGCGGATTTTGCATTCCGTAAGTTTGCCGTTTTCCCACGAACAAATTGCAACGTGCCCCATGCTGTCATGGAAGGGGACTTCGGCTTTGAGTGCGAATTCCTTTTCCAGAACCCGCCCCTCCGAAAGTACTAAAATTTTCCCCTCGCGCGAGACAAGCGCAAACCCGCTTTCGCCCTCCACAAGAAAATCGTTGCCGAGCGCGTGCGCTTCGCTTTCCTCTAACGCCGCGGGAAGGTCTACCATGTGGAACCCGCTCTCGTTTTCCACGTTCAGTTGCAGTTTTCCCTGCTTGCAAAGCGTGAGAAGGGTACCGCCGAGCCGCGTTTGCCACAGCACCTTGAGCGAACAGTCGGTGGGGAGAAACTCTCTCGCAAACACCGCCACGCCGCCCGCAAAGTAATAGAGCTCCACCTGCGGCGGGGGATCGAGTAAAAACTCTCCGTCAAAGAAAAAGGAAACGGGCATACACCCGCTTGCGCGTAGCTCGCAAAAAACGCGCTCCTCGGGGTTAATTTCACACGTCCGCTCGAATCCGTCCACCAGTCCGAGGTAGACACCGTTCACGGTGAGTGCACTGCTTCTTTCCGCCAAAAAAACGACTCGCATATATTTAATAGATGTATAAACAGATTAAATTATGTCAACAATTTTTCCGAGGTGATATTATGAATAAAATCAACGGCTACACGGAAGAAGAAGCAACGGGATTAATCGAGTACATTTATACGGGCAAGAACGCGGGCAAGACGCTCTCCTATCTCTTTGAAACGTACGGCAAGGAGCACTCTCGCGCGAAGGGCAGCGTGAGAAACTATTATTACGCTTTTCTGAAGAAGCGGGACGATTCGCGCGTCAAGCAGATTTTGGACGGCAAGGATTTGCAGGCGGGCAAAATTAAACCCTTCACCGAGGAGGAAACGGACGAAATGCTCCGCCGCGTGCTCACGGAAAAGAGCAAGGGCGTTTCGGTGCGCAGGGCAATTATGAACGTATCCGAGGGCGACGAGCGGCTCATGCTCCGTATGCAGAACAAGTACCGCAACCTCATGAAGAAGCAGCCCGAGCGGGTTGCCAAGGCGGCAAAGGAAGCGGGCATTCCCGAAGAAAAGACCTTCCTGCAACGCAAATTAGAACGCGAGATCGACGCGCTGTATTCCCGTCTTGCAATCGATTTAAGAAGAGAGAACGCCGAGCTCCGCGCGGAATTGGAAAAATTACGCAGTAAAAGCAGGGAATAAGCGGGGAATACTTTCACAAACTGAGAAAGACGGAGATTGGTCCGTTCGGAGGGAATATGGAAAAGATGTTTTGTCTTGGACTGTTACTCGGTGCCGTCGGCGGTGCGCTTATCGTTGCAAATAACTATAAGGCGCGTTCGCTTGTGAAGAAGAGTCAGGCGGAAGTCATGGAGAAAGTCAACGAAATGATGGACGAAAAACTCGGCATGGAAGGCGGCGAACAGTCCACGGAAAAGAAACAGAAGAAGTAATCCTTAAGGCAGTGCGGCGGGTCATTCCGCCGCACTGTTTTTTTGAAAAGGAAGTTCCATATAGTTGACAAAGGGTATGGGCTTTGTGATATAATAATGAGTACCAAATCTGATTTTTGATTCAGAAGGAGGAATAACATGAAAAAGAAAATTTTGGCGGTTGCGCTTTCAACACTCATGGTTTGCACCATGACGGCCGCTTTGTATGCGTGCGGCGGCGAGGATACGGGCACCTACACCGTTACCTATGCATATAGCGGCCTCGGCGAAACGGGTACGCTCCCTACCGATGAGAATAAGTACAAAAAGGGCGACGAAGTAACCTTGAAGGCGGCGAATTTCCTCGACCTTACGAACTACCACTTCATGGGCTGGAACGACGGTACGAAGACCTATAAAGTATCCGAAAAATACACGATGCCTGCAAAGAACGTTACTCTTACGGCGGAATGGCAGTTGAACGGCTATACCGTAAGCTTCAGCAACAGCCGTGCGGACAGTTCGGCTACCGTCGTGCTCGAAGACGAGTATCAGGCAGGCGCGGAGATTACGCTCATTGCAAAGCCCGACAATTTTACCGATGAAAACAACAGAGTGTTCTCGGGTTGGTATAACGTTCAGAACGAGCAGCCCGTCTACTACGAAGTAGGTGATACTTTTGAAATTCCCGATCACGACGTAACGTTCTACGCTTATTGGAAAGCAACTTCCATTACGGTTTCGTTCTATTTGGATCAGAGCATCAACGGCGCTAAGTATACTACGAAAACTTATGAATTCGACGAAACGATCACTCTTCCCGAAAATCCTGCGGATAGAACTGTCAACGGCAAGGTATACGAATTTGCAGGCTGGTATCGCCACGATAACGAGGATATCCCTTTCACGACTGCAACGACGTTCTCCGAGCAGGAGAAAGACTACGGTGCGATTTCCGTGTTTGCAAAGTGGAACGAAAAGATCGACGAGCAAGGCGGCGGTGACAAACAAGAGGATACGTATAAGATTCACTATGCCCTTGGCAATAAGAGTAGCAGATACACGGAAATTCGCAGCGTAGAATATAAAGCGGGCGACGAGGTCACCGTCATTACGATGACTGACGAGGAAATTGCGCTCTACGGCGAAATTACCCGCTGGACGTATTTCATCATTTCCGATGACGGAGAGGAAGAATTTTTCTATAATGCGGGCGAAACCTTTACAATGCCTGCAAGAGATATTACTTTAACTGCTGTGGAAGAGTCCAATGCGATTCCCGTTTACTTCTTTATTGATATTGATGCTACCTGGTTTGATCCGAGCCAGGTAGTAGAGGGGGAAGAGCCTTGGCTGACGATTATAGAAGTAGAGCCCGACGGTTTCGCCGGTATGACGCTTCCCGATATTAATTCCTTCGAGCTTGGGCAATATGCCACGGGATATACGTTTGCGGGCTGGTTCTACCCTGATGCCGATGATAATTATAATACCATAGACGTTCCTTTTAACACGAATTACGTCCTCAATGAGGATCACATAGATGATGCTATGGGCGGCTTGTACGTTTACGCTATGTGGACGCCTATTTCCGCTGAATAAACCGTGACAAAACAGATTATTGCATTCGATATCGGCGATAAACGGATAGGGGTTGCGCTGAGCGATCCGTTCGGGGAATACGCCGTTCCGGGCGATACTTATTTTCGCACGGGGAATTTTCAAAAGGACGTTGCGGCGATCTCCGAAATTGCGGAAAAGTGGGGCGCCGCGCAAATCGTTTGCGGACTGCCGCTCAATCGCGACGGCACCGAAAGCGTGCAATCGGAAAAGACGCGCAGATTTGTAAAAGCGCTTGAGGAGGCGTCGGGCATTCCCGTCTGCTTCGAGGACGAGCGTTTTACTACGCGCGAAGCGCGGAACGACCTCATTGCAATGGGCGTGAGCGCAAAAAAGGATAAACGCAAAAAGAGCGTCGACTCATTGGCGGCGGCGTATATTCTCGAGAGCTATCTCGATAGAATGAAAAAAGGAGATATTATGAAAGAGGAACAGAACAATTACGAGGAAAACGAGAGCCTCGTAGAGCTTATCGACGAACAGGGAAACACCCTTCCGTACGAGCATTTAATGACGTTTGAGTACAAGAAGGAATGGTACGTCGCTTTGGCGCCCATTACGGAAGAGAACGAAGATTCCGATGACGACGAAGAAGAGGTTTATATCTATCATATCGTCGGCGAGGAAGAGAACGAGAGCTTGGAGACCATTGACGACGAAGCGCTTTTAGACGAAGTGTTCGAGGAATTCTGCAAGCAGTACGACGATTTTGAAGAGGACGAAGAGGAATAATCCACCGTCCGTGACGGCGGATAAACGAGGTAGGTTTATGGCGAAAGAACGCTTGGAACTCAATAAAAATTTGGCGCAGATGCTCAAGGGCGGCGTCATTATGGACGTCACTACGCCTCAGCAGGCAGAGATTGCAGAAAGGGCAGGCGCGTGCGCCGTTATGGCGTTAGAGCGCATTCCCGCAGATATCCGCGCGGCGGGCGGGGTTTCGCGTATGTCCGATCCCAAAATGATCAAGGGCATTCAGAAAGCCGTTTCCATTCCCGTCATGGCGAAGTGCCGTATCGGTCACGTTGCCGAGGCGCAGATTTTGCAGGCAATCGAAATCGACTATATCGACGAGAGCGAGGTGCTCTCTCCCGCCGACGACGTCTATCATATCGATAAAAACAAATTTGACGTACCCTTCGTTTGCGGCGCGAAAGATTTGGGCGAAGCGCTCCGCAGAATTTCAGAGGGTGCGGCAATGATCCGTACCAAGGGCGAACCCGGCACGGGCGATGTGGTGCAGGCAGTGCGCCATATGCGCATGATGATGAGCGAAATCCGCAAAATCGCGGGTATGAGCGAGGACGAGCTCTATGAAGAGGCGAAGAACCTGCGCGTTCCCTACGAGCTTGTGAAATACGTTCACGAGAACGGAAAACTTCCCGTGGTGAATTTCGCGGCGGGCGGCGTGGCTACTCCCGCAGACGCTGCACTCATGATGCAGCTCGGCGCAGAGGGCGTGTTCGTCGGAAGCGGTATCTTCAAATCGGGCAACCCCGAAAAGCGTGCGCGCGCGATCGTGCAGGCGGTTACGAATTACGACAACCCGAAAATTCTTGCCGAGCTCTCCGAGGACTTGGGCGAGGCAATGGTTGGCATTAACGAAAATGAAATTGCTTTGTTGATGGCGGAGCGCGGGAAATAAAATGAAACTCGGCGTATTCGCTCTGCAAGGCGCGTTTATCGAGCACGAGCGGGCGTTTCAAAAATTAGATATCGAAACGGTGGAAATTCGCCGCAGAGAGCATTTTTCGGACGGCTTAGACGGCATCGTGCTGCCCGGCGGGGAATCTACCGTGCAGGGCAAGCTTCTGCGCGAAGAGGGCTTGTTCGAGCCCGTGAAAGAGGCAATCGAGGGCGGGCTTCCCGTGTTCGGCACTTGTGCGGGGCTCATTCTACTTGCGAATAAAATCGTGAATGACGATGCGGTGCATTTCGGCACCATGAATATTACGGTAAAGCGAAACGCGTACGGAAGACAGCTCGGCTCCTTCAAAACGAGCTTGAACGTGAAACCGCTCGGGTATTATCCCGCCGTGTTTATCCGCGCACCGTATATCGAAAAGATTGGCAAGGGCGTGGAGATTTTGGCGGAGCACGAGGGAAAAATCGTGGCGGCGCGGCAGGGGAATATGCTCGCTTGCGCGTTCCACCCCGAGCTTACGGAAGATTTAAGAATGCACGCTTATTTTTCGGACATAGTGAGAGGTGCGCATTGAACGCAGTCAACTACGATAAATTAATGCAGGAAGAGCTTGCGCGCGCACAGGGCAAAAAATTGCTTTTGCATAGCTGTTGCGCACCGTGCTCTTCTTATTGTTTACAGGAAACCGCGCCGCATATCGCCGTGACGGTTTTTTATTATAACCCCAATTTAGATAGCCCCGAGGAATACGAAAAAAGAAAGGCGGAACAAATCCGCTTTTTGCAGGAAACGGGGTTGGCGGAGTTTTTGGACTGCGACTATTCCCCCGAAGATTTCGCACGAGCAACGCATGGGTTGGAAGGGGAAAAGGAGGGCGGCGCAAGGTGCGCGAAGTGTTTCCGCCTGCGCTTAGAGCGTACGGCTGAGGCGGCGAAGAAGGGCGGGTACGATTACTTCGGCACCACGCTCACCGTATCGCCCTTGAAGAATGCCGAGCTCATCAACAAAATCGGCTTTGCGCTTGAAAAGGAATACGGCGTGAAATATCTGCCGTCCGACTTCAAAAAACGTGGCGGGTACTTGGAATCGATCAGGCTTTCCAAGGAATACGCGCTGTACCGCCAAAACTACTGCGGCTGTCAATATTCCAAAGAGGAACGAAATTCATGAAGGAAATCGAGAAATATAAAAAGAACCGACTTATTTTTTCGGGTTGCTGTTGTGTTCTTTCGTTAATCATTTTAATTTATTTTGTGGCAACGATATGCGTGAGTCAATCGTTTGACGTAAGCTGTATCGTTGCCGTATCGGTGCTCGGCGGGTTCGTTTTAATCATGCTCGCGCTGTTCGTCGTTTTCGATCGGCGTAGAAATCATTTAGTCGAAAAATATTTCGGCAAGGTTTCCGTGGAAGATGCGGAAAAGAGCAAAGAGCTGTTGGCAAAAGTTAATTCCGTCCTGCAAGGGCACTATGCTTTTTTGTATCACAATTCTGAGTTTGAGTTCGATCCGAAGATACTCAAATACGACTTGAAACAAATTTCCAAAGGGCACAAAGTATACGTTGGAAGAATTAAGGTTTGGTTCGATATGCAAGCGGAAATCGAAAACTCTCCCGAAAGAGATTTGGAAGAAAATAAAATTTTCAACGCGTATATTCAGGCGCTCGCAGATTTGTTTGAAAGGAATCAAAGTGATATATAATAAATAACCCGCCGTCTTTTTAAAAGACAGCGGGCTATTTTATTTCCTTGGCGGTTAAAAAGCTCTTGTTAAATTCCGAAGGGGAGAGGTTGCCCGAAAAGAATTCTTCGCACAGGCGTGCGCTCTTCGATACGGCAAGCGAGAACAGCTCGTCGGCATTATTTCCCTGCCCGCCCGAAAGAGAGAAGTATTCCGCGCTTTCCAAAAAATTGCGGTTGATTTTTTCGCGCGGATAAAGGCAGGAAAGTTTGGGTTCTAAATGGAGTATCCGCTCCGTACGCGCCCAAAACTTTGCGTACGAGGTTCTATGGAAAAACCACAAATACCGCGTAAAGTTTTTAATTCCCTTTTGAAAGGTTTTCTGTTTTAAGGGGAGCCTGTTTAGCTTTTCGGAAAGCGCCCGATACAAAAAATAGAGCTCTCCCTCGCGACACAGCTTTTTCGCCGAAAAGGGGAATTTCCAACCCACCGCGCGTCCCCCGTGCGTCCGCGCAAAGTAAACGTCCCAGTCCGTTTCAATCAGCTGGTGCAGCATTCCCCGCTTGCCGTGCGCCTTCACATAGGCGTATACGAAAGGGTGAAAAACGGTATCGGTCGCGTAGTGACACACGTAGCCCGCAACGTACGCCGTCATTTTGGAGCGGCTTTCTTCGGACAGCGTTTCAAGGTAACTGAGGAAAAAGCGGAAGGTTTCGTAAACGTCGTAACGGTGCAGGTGCCGCCCGATATTAAATTCTTTTTTGGAAAGCGGCTTGATGAAAAAGAGCGCGTCCGGCCCCTGCGCACCTAAGATAAAATAATCTCTGTGCTTTTCGGCGGCTTCCTGTATAGTTGGCGGGAACTGCTTTGCGGCTTCCTCGGCAATCAGTTGGTGGGTGATAGATGAGGGCATAAATAGATTATTGCCCGTTTTGCATAAAAAAAGACGCTTCAAACAGAAGCGCCGTAATTTCTTTCCCCGAAGATTGCCGTGCCAAGGCGAATCATGTTGGAGCCGTTTTCAAGGCACAGCTTCCAATCGCCGCTCATGCCCATGGAAAGATAGCAAACGTTTTCGTCTTCTGCTTTTGCTTTTTCGTAGAGGGCACGCATTTGCTTGCACAGCCCTGCAAGGTACTTTTCGTCATTCGAGATGGGGAGCATTGCCATAAACCCTTTTACGTGTAACCCTTCGGTTTGTTTCAAACGGGTGTAGACTTCAAAGCCCGCTTCAAGCGGATAGCCGCCCTTTGATTCCTCGCAGCCGATATTAATTTGAATGAGAATATCCGAAGTAATACCCGCAGCCGTGCTGCGCTTTGCAATTTCTGCGGCAAGCTCGTCGCGGTCTATCGAGTGGTAGAGGTAGGTCTTGCCGATAAGGTATTTTACTTTGTTGGTTTGCAGGTGTCCGATAAAGTGTCGGTTTCCGCCGTGTATGAAATCGAATTTGTCGCGAAATTCCTGCACCTTGTTTTCACCGATATCGGTAATGCCCGCCGCAATCGCGCGGTTGATTTCTTCCGCCGTGCGCGTCTTGGTTGCGGCAACGAGCGTCACTTTCTCGCCGTAGCAGTTCCCGCCGCTTATTTCGCTTAAAAATTTCCGTGCGTTTTCTTCAATCATAGGCAATTTACCGTATGGATAAGAGATTTTTATTTAATCTTCGCAATCGTATGTGATGATTCGGTTATTTCGGAACAGTTCGGTAAAAACAGGATTAAGTTTTTCTTCTTCGTAAATGCCTTCCAATAAAAGAATTGTTTTCCCTCGAATGCTCAGTACTTCCTGCAAAGTTGCGTTGAATTCGCCGATACGAGCGTTTTCTACTTCTTTTGTATCCATATTAAAAAAGCATTTGTAAGATTCGAGCAGAAGTTGTTCGTCCACCTCGCGATACATTGTTAAGGTTAACTGTCTTTTCGAGGGTTTGAGTGCATTGATGTTAAGGGGGAAATCTATTGCGACATATTTCGTGTATTCTTTCTGTAATTCCGGAAAATACCTTCGCGCTTGCAATTTATTTTTATGTTTCTTCCAAAACCAACGAACAAAGCACATGACAACGAATAGAGCAAGTAAGGCAATTCCTATCCAAAACGGAACGGAAGAAATGCTGAATTGCTTGTACATTGAGCCGTGTACGACAAAACAAATGATACTTGAAAGTAACGAGATAATAATAACAACTTCCAAAATAACGTTCCCTTGGCTCAGTATTTTTTGAGCCGTTTTTGAATTTCTTTCATGCCTTTCTTTGCGGCTTCGGTAGAGGAGCCGCCTACCGAGTTTCTGCCCTCGGCAGAGGCGCGCGTGGTGACTGCCTCTAAAACGTCCGCTTCAAATACATTAGAGTGCGCTTTGAACTCAGCCAAAGAGAGTGCGGGAAGCGTAGTATTGTTTTCAATACAGTAACGAACGAGTTTGCCCGTGACGGCGTGCGCGTCGCGGAAGGGTACGCCGTGCTTTGCAAGGTAGTCGGCTACGTCCGTTGCGGTTGCAAAGCCCTCGCCCGCCGCCTCGTACATGGCGTTCACGTTCAGCTTGATTTTTGAAAGCAGTGCGGTGTAAATACTCACGCAGGAGAAGAGCGTCTTTTCGGTATCGAAGAAGGGTTCTTTATCCTCCTGCAAATCTTTGTTATAGGCGAGCGGCAAGCCTTTGATGGTGGCAAGAATGCCCGTAAGGTGTCCGTAGACGCGCCCCGTCTTTCCGCGCACAAGCTCGGGCAGGTCGGGGTTTTTCTTCTGCGGCATAATAGAAGAGCCCGTCGAGTACTCGTCGGGAATTTCCCAATAGCCGAACTCGTCCGAGGTGTAGAGAATGGTGTCCTCGCAAAGCCGCGAGAGGTGCGCCATCACGAGCGACGCATTGAAAATATATTCCGCTACGAAATCCCGATCGGATACCGCGTCGAGCGAGTTCTGTGATATTTCGTCGAACCCGAGACGCTGGCGCGTAATTTCGCGGTCGATGGGGTGGGAGGTGCCCGCCAAGGCGGCGCTGCCGAGCGGCATCACGTTCATGCGCGTACGGAGCTTTGCGAATCTGTCCAAATCGCGCAGGAACATTTCGGAGTACGCGTTGAAGTACTGCGCGCAGTTAATGGGCTGCGCCTTTCTCAAATGCGTGAAGCCGGGCATGATATATTTGCAGCTCTCCTTTGCGCGGGAGAGAAGCGTTTCGATAAAGGCTTTCAAAAGCTCGATTGCTCTATCGATACTGCCGCGAACGTAGAGCCGCATATCGGTTGCGACTTGGTCGTTGCGTGAACGCGCCGTGTGCAGCTTCTTGCCCATATCGCCGATGCGCTTTACAAGCTCGCCCTCTACGAAGGAGTGAATGTCTTCCGCACCCTCAATTACGAGCTTGCCGTTCTCGATATCGGAAAGAATGTTTTTGAGCTCCGCGCAGATGGTTTCCGCTTCGGTTGCGGTCAAAATATTGCATTTGCCGAGCATGGTTGCGTGCGCGATAGACGCGGTGATATCCGCATGATAGAGCTGTTTATCGAACGAGAGCGATTCGTTGAACGCGTCCGCGTCCGCCGAAATCTGAGTATCGAACCTGCCTTGCCATAATTTCATAAGTGACACCTCTTTTCTTTTCAAATCTATCTTACACGCTTTTGTCCCAAAAAGCAAGCAAAAACGCGTTGACAGGCAAGGGGGCGGGTGATATAATCTCTTCGGAGGCAAGAAATGAAAAAATTTGTAAAAGTTTTGTTGTCCGCACTCGTTGCGTGCGTTGCGCTTTTGAGCTTGTTCGGCTGCGGAGAATCGAAAATAGACGGAAGATATGAATTTGCAAACGCAGGCGCGCAGGAAGGCGGCGGTGTATATGCCTTCGCTATCGGCTCGGATAAGGAAAATCCCTATCAATACGTCGTCGGCGGCTTCTTCGTGCCCGAACATTTCTGGGTGGAAATCAAGGGCAGTACCATGACGATCCACGGCTCCGTCGATATCGTGGGCGGCGGAAATTCTATCGGGTTCAATATGAACGAGGGGAACGTGCGGACAGTTGAAAATTTCAAACTGGTAACGAGCACGGTCAATAAGTATTGGTACGATATTCTCGATTCCAAGGGCGAAGATACTTTGTGGAAGGTATTGAAGGACGGAAAGAGCTTGGTGTTCGAGTACGGCAAATCCGGAACGAAAGATCTTTGGTATAATATTTCGTACAACAAAGCTGAGTCTTAAAAAACAACGCGCTGCCAAGTGAAAAGGGCGGCGCTTTTTCATAGCGGCTTCTTTTATTCTTGACAGAAAGCGGCAAATAGGATAAAATAAACGTATGATTATTTTGGGACTCGACCCCGGCTACGGAACGATGGGTTACGGCGTCATTGAAAAGGATGCGCGGGGGAACTGCTCCGCCGTGGACTACGGCGTGGTCAAAACCCCGACGAACGAAAATTTCGCCGTGCGGCTGTGTATTTTGGAAGAGGGCGTGAATCGGATTTTCGATAAATTCCATCCCGACGAAGCCGCTATGGAAGAGCTGTTCTTTTCCAAAAACGTAACCACGGGCATTCAGGTGGCGCACGCGCGCGGGGTGATGCTTCTCACCTGTAACAAGCGTTGCGGACGCATTTTCGAGTACACGCCCAACCAAATCAAACAGGCACTCACGGGCTACGGCGGCGCGGATAAGGGACAAATGCAGCGTTGCGTTGCCGCGCACCTGCGCCTTAACGGCATTCCCCGCCCCGACGACGCGGCGGACGCACTCGGCGTCGCGCTGTGTCACGCATTCACAAGCCGCTTTGCAGATATGTTCGGAGTGAAATAGTTCACGAATTTTTCGCAAGCGAAAAATTCCGTGAGCGTACGGCTTTTGATTTTTGCACGGCTCCTAGCCGCGCTAACTTGAACACCCAATAAGACAATAAGCCGAAAGAGTTCGGCAAATTGGGTCCCACAGCGGAGGGCAACCCTCCTCGTGGCATTATTAGAAGGAAGCTATCATGATTGGATACTTAAAAGGAAAAGTAAAATATCTTGCGCCCGATTTCGTGCTGCTCGAAGTGGGTGGAGTGGGCTACGAGGTCATCTGTTCGGGCTCGGCGTTCTCGCGGCTTTCGGGCGTGAGAGCGGGCGAGGACGGAGAGGTTTATACCTATATGCAAGTGAAGGAGGACGGCGTTTCTCTCTTCGGGTTTTCGGATATGCAGGAGAAAGAGCTCTTTTTGAAGCTCACTTCCGTGCAGGGCGTGGGCGGAAAATCTGCTATGGCTCTCCTTTCTTCCATGCGCCCCGCAGATATTTCCGAGGCAATCATGACGGCGGACTCCAAACGCCTTTCCGCGGTGAAGGGTCTCGGCAAAAAGACCGCCGAGCGCATTATCTTAGAGCTTCACGGCAAGATTTCCGCGGACGAGCTTTTAGAGGGCTCGACTGCTTCAAGGAGCGTACCGCTCCCTTCCGAAGAGGACGACGACGCGGTATCCGCACTCATGGGCTTGGGCTTTAACAAGCAGGAGAGCACGCGGGCAGTGGAACGCGCAAAGAGCGCGGGCGCAAAGACGGCAGAAGAGATTATTGCCGCAGCACTGAGAGGAATGTAAAATATGTTTGATAACGAGTTCGGTGAGGACAGGCTCCTCACAAGCACGAAAAGTGAATACGATTTAGAAGAGAATATCCTCCGCCCCAAGACGATGGAAGAATACGTCGGGCAGGATAAGGTAAAGGAGAACCTCTCGGTATATATGGCGGCGGCAAAGGCGCGCGGCGACAGCTTAGACCACGTTCTTTTGTACGGCCCTCCCGGCCTCGGCAAAACCACGCTTGCGCACATCATTGCAAACACCATGGGCACGCAAATCAAAATGACGAGCGGGCCCGCTATCGAGCGTTCGGGAGATTTGGCGGCAATCCTTACCAACCTCAACGAAGGGGATATTTTATTCATTGACGAGATTCACCGCCTCAACCGTGCGGTGGAAGAAATTTTGTATTCCGCAATGGAAGATTACGCGCTCGATCTTATTATGGGCAAGGGCCCCTCGGCGCGCAATATCCGTTTATCGCTCAAGCGCTTTACGCTCATCGGCGCAACCACCCGCGCGGGAATGCTCTCGTCTCCCTTGCGCGACCGCTTCGGCATTTTGTGCCGATTAGATATGTACACCCCGACGGAGCTGCAAAAAATCGTCAGCCGCTCGGCGCATACGCTCGGCATTTCGATTGACGATGAGGGCAGCTACGAAATCGCCCGCCGCAGCCGCGGCACGCCGCGTATTGCAAACCGCCTATTAAAGCGCGTGCGCGATTTCTCCGCCGTTGCGGGAAGCGACGTTGTGACGAAGGCGGACGCCTCGCGTGCGCTTTCCAAAATGGAAATCGACGGGCTCGGGCTCGACGAAACCGACCGCAATCTCTTACGTGCCCTCATTGAAAAATTCGGCGGCGGGCCCGTGGGGCTCGAAACCTTAGCGGCGACTATCAACGAGGACGTGAACACGATAGAGGACGTGTACGAACCGTACCTCATGCAGCTCGGCTTTATTGCGCGTACGCCGCGCGGCAGAATCTGTTTGAAAGCCGCTTACGAGCACATGGGCGCAACCCCGCCCGAAAACGCGGGCAAACAAATTTCGGTATTCGACAATGACTGATACACTCAAAACGAGCGATTTTTATTACGATTTACCCGAAGAGCTGATTGCGCAGACTCCCGCAGAGCCGCGCGATTCTTCGCGGCTTCTCGTGTATCACCGCGATAAAAAGCAAATCGAACATAAAATTTTCCGCGATATTTGCGGTTATCTCAAAGCGGGCGACGTGCTTGTCGTCAACCGCACCAAGGTGCTTCCCGCAAGAATTTTTGCCACGACTGCAAACGGCGGCAGGGTGGAAGTGCTTCTTTTGAAACGCTTACAGCTCGACGAATGGGAAGTGCTGGTGCGTCCCGGCAAGAAGTGCAAGATTGGCACCAAGCTCACGGTGAATCGCGAGCTTTCCTTGGAAGTGACGGGAATTACCGATTCGGGCGAACGGCACGTTCGGTTTTTTTACGAGGGCGCGTTCGAGGACGTTCTCTCCCGCGCGGGCACCATGCCGCTCCCGCCCTATATCCACGAAAAGCTGAAAGACCAGACGCGCTATCAAACGGTGTACTGCAAGGAGAACGGCTCGGCGGCGGCACCCACGGCGGGACTGCATTTCACGCCCGAGCTACTCGAAAAAATCCGCGCCATGGGCGTGGAAATCGCAGAGGTGTTGTTGCACGTTGGACTTGGTACATTCCGCCCCGTAAAGGTCGAAAACGTACTCGAGCACAAAATGCACTCCGAATACTACGAGGTAGGCGACGAGGCGGCGGAAATTATAAACCGCGCCAAGCGGGAGGGGCGGCGTATTATTGCCGTAGGTACGACCTCCGTGCGGACGCTCGAAACGGTTGCGGACGAAAAGGGTATGCTTCACGCCTGCAAGGGCGAAACGCAAATCTTCATTTACCCGCCCTATAAATTTAAGTGTGTGGACGCTTTGATTACCAACTTCCACCTGCCCGAAAGCACGCTGTTAATGCTCGTCTCTAGCCTCTGTTCGCGGGAAGAAATTTTAACCATCTATAAAACCGCCGTGGAAGAAAAGTACCGCTTCTTTTCCTTCGGCGACGCTATGTTAATATTATGAATAACGAATATTTTTCATTTGAACTTCAAAAGGTAGATCCCGAAACGGGTGCGCGGGCGGGGGTGTTCCATACCCCGCACGGCGATATTTTAACGCCCGTGTATATGCCCGTCGGCACGCAGGCAACCGTCAAGGGCGTGCTTCCCAACGTGCTTGAAGATATCGGCTCGCAGATTATTTTATCCAATACCTATCATTTGCATATGCGCCCCGGTGACGAGCTCATAGCCCGCGCAGGCGGTCTGCATAAGTTCATGAACTGGCACAAGCCTATCCTCACCGACAGCGGCGGGTTTCAGGTGTTTTCGCTTGCCTCGCTCAACAATATCACGAACGAGGGCGTAAAATTTTCCTCGCATATCGACGGCAGCAAGCACCTCTTCACGCCCGAACTTGCAATGGAGATTCAGCACAATCTCGGTTCGGATATCATTATGCAGTTCGACCAGTGCTCGGAATACGGCTATACCCGCGAACAGAGCAAGGTTGCCATGGAGCGCACGGCGGCGTGGTTGGAGCGGTGCTATAAGGCGCATAACAATCCCAATCAGGCACTCTTTCCCATCGTGCAGGGGAATATGTACGAGGACCTTCGCGCGGAGAGCTTAGAGCGTGCGCTGCCCTTCGTCAAGCACGGCATTGCCATCGGCGGGCTTTCGGTGGGGGAACCCAAACCGAGAATGTACGAGCTTTTAGACTTTTTACAGCCCCGCCTGCCTTCGGACGTGCCTCGCTACTTAATGGGCGTCGGTTCGCCCGACTGCCTTGTAGAGGGAGTGATGCGCGGCGTGGATATGTTCGACTGCGTGCTTGCAACCCGCGTCGCCCGCAACGGTACCGCGCTCACTTCGCGCGGAAAAGTAGTCGTGCGCAACGGCGCGTATAAAGAGGACTTTACCCCGCTCGATCCCGAATGCGACTGCTATTGCTGCAAGAACTATACGAAGGCGTACCTCAGACACATGGTGAACGCGGGCGAAATGGCGGGCGCAATGCTCCTTTCGCTGCACAATATCCGTTATCTGCATACGCTCATGAAGGGGCTCCGCGAGAGCATTCTCGGCGGATACGTAAAGGATTTCGCAAAAGAATTTTATAAAAAACAGAACGCAGAAATGAATGAAAAATAGGTGAAAGGGAAAAATTACCATAAAAACGCTTGCAAAAGAGAAGAAAATGCGTTAAGATAAATGTAATAAAAAGGAGTTACAAATTATGATTTACAGTTTGTTGGACGGTGAGGGCGGCGCGAATAACAATTGGTATATTTGGATTCTCGTTGCCGTTGTGGCAGTCATGCTCGTCGGGTGGTTGTTCCTTTCGGGCAGAAAAAATAAGCAGAGCAGAAAAGAATATATGGAACAGCTCGACGCAATCGGGCCCGGCAATAAAGTAAAAACGGCGGGCGGCATTTGCGGCGTCGTCGTAGAGGTTTGCGACGATAACACCGTTATCATTGAAACGGGTAGCGAGCAGTCGGGCAAGTCTTATATCAAGATGGACAAGGAGCTGATTGCGCAGACGGACGCAAAGGGCCCTACGCAGATTGCACGCGAGGAAGCCGAAGCACGCCGTAAAGCGGAAAAGGCAGAAAAAGCCGCACGGAAGAACGGCGAATGGGCGGAGGACGAAAAGACGGAACCCGCACCCGAGAAGACGGAAGAGGCAAAGCCCGAAGAAGAAGCTGCGCCTGCTCTGGCGGAAGCTCCTCAGGAAGAAGTAACCGAAGAAGCGCCCGCAGAAGAGGCAAAGCCCAAAAAGACAAGCAAGAAGTAAATTGTAATAAATCATAATAAGCGAAATCTCCGCATACCTTAAATCAGGTTACGCGGAGGTTTTTTTATGGAAAATTTCAAAAAAGCTGCCTGGGAAACGGGCAAGGCGGCTCTTTGCTATGCGGCGTTCTCGCTCTTTGCTTTGGCGATTATTGCGGCAATCGTAAAGGCGTGCACGCCGTCCGATGCGGTGATTCGTATTTTGAACTGGGTTGTAAAATGTATCGGCGCGTTCGTGTTCCCGTTCTTCTTTATTAGAAAAGACCGCGCGCTCGTCAAGGGCATTGCGGCGGGGATTCTCGGCGTCATTCTCACCATGTTTTTATTCGCGGCAATCGGCGGCGGGTTCCATATTACCTGGTTCTTTCCGCTCGAGCTTCTCGTCTGCGGCGTTTTAGGCGGCGCGGGTGCGCTCCTTGGTACGAAAGTTTTCAAACGCTGAAAATATCTTGACGCACACGCGGCAGTTATATTATACTGGGTAACATGAAGAAAACTTGTTATCTCGTGTGCGCGGGGGAACGCGTGCCTTTGGACTTTACGCCTCACGGCGGGGATTTGGTAATTGCCGTGGACGGCGGGGCGAAATACCTCGAAGAGAGCGGAAAAACAGCCGATCTCTTTTTGGGTGATTTCGATTCGTTGGGGTTCGTGCCGCAGGCGGAAAACGTGATAAAGCTGAAAGCGGAAAAGGACGAAACGGATACCACGGCGGCGGTCGACGAAGGTCTTAGGCGCGGGTACCGCAATTTTGAAATTTACTGCGCGCTCGGCGGTCGGCTCTCGCATACCATTGCGAATATCAATACGCTTTTATATCTTTCCCGCCGCGGTGCGGACGCAAAGATTATCGGGGAAAACTGCGAACTGTTCGTCATTCGGGGAAAAGCGCAGTTTGAAAAGGGCGGGTACCTTTCGTTGCTTCCGCTTAGCGGGACTGCGGACGTCATCATTCAAAACTGCAAGTACGGGGGGAATATCCACCTCACGAACGAGAACGGCTACGGCATCAGCAACGAACCCTTAGAGGGCGCAAGCGTGGAAGTTGTAGCGGGGGAAGTGCTCGCGGTGATAGAAAATGCTTGACATACGGCAAGTTGTGTGATAAAATCAATTATAAGCATACGGTTTCCGAAAGGGAATAAGTATCAAAACCAAACAGACGGGAGAAAAGGCAATGATTAAAACGATTGCAAAACCTCAGGAAAAGAAAGTAACGGGATGCGGCGAATGCAGAAGCACCTGCCAGTCCGCTTGCAAAACCAGCTGCACGGTAGGCAACCAGTCTTGCGAACGCGTAACGCGTGAAGAGAAAATCGAAAGAAAGTAATTTTACTTAAATTCAAGCGCAAGGGGCGGCGAGCAATCGCTGCCTCTTTGTGCCGTATTAAGGGAAGAAAAAATGGTTCACGTATTTACCTATCACGATAAAAATTATATTTACGACGCGGGCAGCGGCTCGCTTCACGAGTGCGACGAAAAGACCGCGAAGTATCTTACAGGGCAGCCCGTTGAGATTTCCGACGAGGAGTTAAAGGCAACGCTTGCCGATATCGAGGGTTTGAAGGAAGCGGGGCTTTTGTATGCGGAAGAGCCCAAGGCGTACCCCATGAAGAGCCGCGAGGTAAAGGCGCTTTGTCTGCACGTCAGCCACGATTGTAACCTGCGCTGTAAATACTGCTTTGCGGACGAGGGCGCATACCACTCCGTGCGTGAAACCATGTCCTTCGAGGTCGCAAAGGCGGCAATCGATTTTCTTCTGAAAAACAGCGGCAACCGCAAGGTGTTGGAGGTAGACTTCTTCGGCGGCGAACCGCTCATGAATTTCGACGTGGTAAAGCGTACCGTCTATTACGCGAAAGAGGAAGCGGCAAAGCTCGGCAAACGGTTTTTATTTACCACCACCACCAACGGACTTCTTCTCGACGACGATATTATCGCGTTCCTCAATGCCGAAATGGAGAACGTCGTGCTCTCGCTCGACGGACGCAAGGAAGTGCACGACGAAGTGAGAAAGACGGTAAACGGCAAGGGCAGCTTCGACGCCGTCATCGAAAAAATCAAAAAATTCGTGCGTTCGCGCGGGGACAAGCATTACTACGTGCGCGGCACGTTTACGGCAAAGAATCTCGATTTTTCCAAGGACGTTTTATTCCTTGCGGATTCGGGCTTCGATTCCCTTTCGTTAGAGCCCGTCGTTACCGATATTCCCGAATTGCAAATCAAAGAGGAGCACCTGCCTCAAATCTGTGCCGAGTACGAAACGCTGTGCGACGAATATATTAAACGGCAGGAAAAGGGCGAGGGGTTCAACTTCTTCCACTTCAACGTCGATTTAGAGGGCGGGCCCTGCCTAAGTAAGCGGGTATCCGCGTGCGGCGCGGGCAACGAGTATTTCTCGGTCGTACCGAACGGCGATATTTACCCCTGTCACCAATTCGCGGGCGATAAAAAATGGCGCATGGGAAGCGTGTTAGAGGGTACGCTCGATCCTGAGATTCGCAAGACGTTTGCAGAGAGCTGTCTGTTCACGCGTAAGAAGTGCGGGGACTGTTTTGCGAAATTTATCTGCTCGGGCGGATGCAATGCGAATAACTACCATTATAACGGAGATATCAACATGCCCTACGAAATGACCTGCGTGATGATGAAAAAGCGGATAGAGTGCGCAATGCACGTGTTGGCGGCGCGGAAAAGCCGCGAAAAAAGTAGGGAAAATTAAGAAATTCATGCGCGTTTCGGCTTGACGGACGCGCAGAATTTATATATAATGAAGAAAGGTGGAATTTTCCATATAGATTTTTTTCGGATATTCCGGATTGAAGATAGTAGGAGGAAGCAATGGGCAAGAAAAGATCGGCGATTTTAATTACGTTGTTAACGCTTGTAATCGTCGCTTTATGCTTTATCAGTACGGTTTCGTTCTCTTACGGGCCGAACGGTATGTATCAGTTCAATTCGCTTTTGCGCACGACGACGAAGGATGCCGACGTCGGCGGAGCTTACGGCGCAAGCGGATACAAGGGCGGCGGCTATTCCGTTACCTACTATCCCGAAGGCGTAATTACTGCAAAAGATTATCAGGACAGTCTTGAACTTAAAACGGGTGACGCCCGCGATGAATATGCGGATAGCTACGTTCCTTACCTCGGCGGTACGCTCTATTTGGACAAAGAGGACGTTTGCGGCGGCGGGGACGAGCCTACCGAAGAATTCAAGCAGTCGTTTGAAAACACGTTAAAAATTCTCGAAGCGCGCTATGCGCATTTGCGGGTTGACGGCACGGAGCTTTCCGTTACCGACGACTACACCGTTCGGGTATTCCTTCCCGAAATGATGGACGCAAAAGGGGTTGCTTTCACCGTGAACGCCTATACGGGCGAGTTCCATGTGCGTTACGGCTCTTCCGCCGACAGCGCGGACGAAATTCTTCCCGCACTCCGCAAGAAGACCATCAACGATTATTTCGATAAAGCGTATACGCGCACCGGCGCAGACGGCACCGTATACATTGCGCTTCAATTTACTGCCGAGGGCAGAGACGTTCTCGCAGAAGAAACGCAGAATGCAAATACCATGTATTTCATGGTGGGCGATAATCAGGTAATTCCGCTCACGATTTCCGAGGCGGTCGATTCCAAAACGCTCTATATCAGCGGTTCGTACACCGCAGAAACTGCTTCCATTTATGCGAACGTTATCAACACGGTCATGAAGGCGGACGACCCTGCCGATACGCTGAAACTTACGGTAAGCGACACGCTCGTATACAAGGCGCTCTACGGCGGGAATACGCTCACTGCGCTCTATATCGCATTCGGCGTCTGCTTCGTAGCCATGATGGTATTCTTCTTCGTAAGATACCGCCGTTTGGGCTTCGTGCACCTTTACACCTATCTTATCTTCACGCTGATTATGATCGTCTGCGTGTACGCAATTCCGTTCCTGTATTTGAGTGTAGAAACGTTTATCGCATTCCTGTTCCTGTCTCTGCTTCTTTCGGTTTGCAACGCAGTTACGTTCGAGTATGCGAGAAAGGAATACGCGCTCGGCAAGACGATGGCCTCTTCCGTAAAAGAGGGCTACAAGAAATGCTTCTGGCATATCTTCGATTTGCATATCGTGATTGCTGTGCTTTCGTTTATTATGTTTGGAATCGGACTCACGAACCTGCATATGGTTGCATTCATCTTAGGGCTCGGCACGGTGTTCTCGGGGCTTGCCTGCCTCGGACTCAACCGTCTTACCTGGGCGGCTATGATGTCCTTCACAACCAATAAGGGCGGGTTCTGCAACTTCCAAAGAGAGGTGGTCGATGATGATGACTAAGCGGCCTATTAAAATGCTCCCTATCTGGATTGCCATATCCTCGGTAATCATTCTTGCGGGAATTATCCTGTTCGCGCTTCTCGGATTCAATACTTCGGCGGACCGTAACGACGGAAAGACGTTTGAAGTAGAATACGACGTTGAAGTAGAGATTGCGGAAAACGGAATTAAAATGCTTCAGGACGCCTGCGAAGCGGCGTTCAAAACGAACGGTATTTCCTATTTCACCCAGCAGGATGCAAAAACGGAAACGGTAGGCGGAAAGCTTATTTACACGTTCTCCGCAAACACTTCCGATACTGCGCTCGGACAAGCGAAAGCGGCGGTTGAAAGCTTTGCAAAAGAAACGTTTGCAGATAAAGATGCTACGGAAGAAAACGAAGATATTCCGCACGTCTACGTCGGCTATCACGTAAGCTATAACAAGAGCTTCACGGAATCGGCGTGGCGCGGCGCGGTGGCCGTTGCGGTAGGCGCGGTGGTTGCGCTCGTATACGTAGCAATCCGTTTCGGAATCGGCAGTGCGCTCACGGGACTCACGCTTTGCGTACACGACGTTTTGTTCGCACTCGGCATTCTTGCCATTACCCGCATTCCCGTTTTGGGCTTCGTGCCCGTTATCGTCGGTGCGGTTGCGGCGTTCAGCTCGCTCCTCATGTGGCTCATTCAGTGCATGAAAATGCGCGAGAGCTTCAAGAATCAGCCCGAAACCGTTTCGGCGGAAGAGGCAATCGAGCTGTCCTCCAAAACGGCGCAAAAGACCATTTATTTTGCGGCGGCAGGTATTGCAATCGCACTCGCAATCTTTACCGTTGCGCTTGCAATCGGCTCCGGCTCGATCGGTGCAATTCTCTTCCCGCTTGTGTGCATTATCCCCGTAGGCGTGAGCGTTTACTCCTCGCTCCTGTTCGGGCCTGCGCTCCACGTTCCCGTAAAGACGGCGTTCGACAAATTCAAGTCCAAACACAAGCGCCGCTTCGGCAGAGCAAAAGCGGAAAAGAAGCAAGAGGAAAAGGCTTAAAATTTCAATTATGCAGACGGCGGGTTTATCCCGCCGTTTTCAACAATTTACCGTGACGTAAGATTAATTTGCTTCGCAGAAGCCAATCAATATAAGAAGAACTGCTATGAAAAAAATCGTACGCGAATTTCAATTTAATGCAGAGGAAGCACGGCTTGTAGAAGAGCTTGCAAGGTCGCTCTCTCTTACCAAAACCACCGCGGGCATTTTGTATGCGCGAGGTATGGATACGCAGGAGAAGATGCGCGCCTTTTTGGAGCCTTCGAGCGGGCACTTTCTTTCGCCCTTTCTCATGAGCGGTATGCGGGAGGCGGCGGAGCTCATTCGGCGCGCCCGCGACGAGGAATGGCGGGTTGCAATTTACGGCGATTACGATGCGGACGGTATCGGCGCGAGTGCCATTTTATTCCGCGCTCTCAAAATTTACGGTATAGAGGCGTATCCCTTCGTTCCCGAACGCGCGGACGGCTACGGCATGAGCGAAGAGACCATCGATAAAATTTTCGACGAATTTTTGCCCGATCTCGTCATTACGGTGGACTGCGGCATTTCCAACAAAAACGAAGTGGAGTATATCAAGCAGCAGGGTGCGTTCGTCATCGTTACCGACCACCACGAGCTTCCCGACGAGCTTCCCGACTGCATTACCGTTAACCCCAAATTAAAGGACGACTATCCTTACGATAATCTCTGCGGCGCGGGCGTTGCGTTTAAGCTTGCGTGTGCGCTTATCGGAGAAAAGGCGTATTCGCTTTTAGACTTTGCCGCGCTCTCTACGGTTGCGGACAGCGTTCCGCTCCTCGGCGAGAACCGCGATATCGTAGCGGAGGGGCTGAAACGCATCAGGGAAAATCCCCGTCCCGCGCTTGCGGCTCTGCTCGGTAAAAACACGGAAATCACCGCGCAGACGCTTGCGTTCACCGTTGCGCCGCGCATTAACGCCGCGGGCAGAATGGGGGATGCAAAGGCGGCTCTTAATATGTTCCTCTCGGACGACGAAGAGGAGATTTCGGAGTTTGCCGCGCTGCTTAATAACTACAACGTCGAACGGCAGAAATACTGCGACGATTTATACGCGCAGGCTTCCGCGCAGATCCGCGAAGAGGGCGCGTACGGACATATCGTGATGCTCGCGGGCGAGAACTGGAACGCGGGCACGGTGGGTATCGTTGCGGCGCGTATCGTGGAGGCGTATTCCCGCCCCGCGCTCTTGTTCGTCAAGCACGGCGATATGCTGCGCGGCAGTGCGCGGAGCATTGAAAACGTGAATATTTTCGAGGCGCTCAAAGCGTGCTCGGAATATATCGAGGAATTCGGCGGGCACGCGCAGGCGGCAGGCGTCAACGTGAAAGCGGAAAATTTCGAGCCGTTAAAGGCTGCTCTCAACCGCTATTTGGAAGAGCGCTATTCCCGCGAAGATTTTATCCCCACGGTTGCGGTGTGCGGCGACGCGGAAGACTTTCAGCGCGTATCCCGCGAAATCGATTTATTGGAGCCCTTCGGCGTCGGCAACCGCCGTCCGCTCTTTGAAATCAAAGCGGGCGCAACGGGCGCTTCGCCCGTCAAACCGCTCTCACCCCATATTACGCTCAACGTGAATAACTTGGAGCTTTTGAATTTCAACGGCGAGGGAATGCTCAAAGTCCTTCGCAGCGACCTTGCAAAGCGAATCGTGTTCGACTACAACCGCTCTAACTTCCGCGGCAGAGAATACTTAAAGGGCTTCGTGCGCAGCGTCGTTTACGACAGCGCGAGCGGCAGCGAGGTCGAGCTCGATTTGTTTGAAAACCTCGTCCGCTCTCCCGTCAGAGAGCTGTCTGCGGAGATTTTACCGCGCGACGAGTTGAACAACCTGATTGAAAGCAAGATAAAGGAATGCGCGTACGGGCTCTGCTGTGTATGCTGGGAGCGCAGTACGCTTGAAAAATATCCCGCGCTTCAAGGAATCGAAGCGGATATCTTCTCGCTGTCCTCTGGGGGCGTGGGAAACACCGTGCTCATTGCGCCGAACCCCGATACCGATTTATCCGCATACCGCGAAATCGTATTTTTGGATTACGCCCCGTACGGCGTGGTTGCGGGCAAGGCGCGCGTATATTCCTGCGGGGATATTCCCGAGAGCCTTCGCAAACTCAATACGGAGCGGGAAGCGCTGCTCGGCGTATATTCTCAGTTGAAAAACTGCCGCGGCACGCTTGCGGGCGATTCGTATGCAGAGATTGCAAGAAACGTGAAAATCGACTGCGCAAAAGAGCAAATCGTGTTCGCGCTCGCCGTGTTCGAGGAGCTGGGGCTTATCAGCACGCAAGGCGGGCAGGTGCGCTTTGCGCAGGGCAAAAAGACGAAGCTCGAAAATTCCGCAATTTACTCGGCGGTTCGCGCGCGGGAGGTATAGCGTGGAAAGCACACTCATGAAAATTTATGATAGCTATACGGACGCCGACCGTGAACTGCTTCTCAAGGCGTACGACTTTGCGAAGAACGCGCATCAAAACCAAAAGCGCGCTTCGGGCGAGCCGTATTTCATTCACCCCTGCGCGGTTGCGGAAATCCTCATGGATCTCGGGCTCAACGCAGTTACCATTGCCGCCGCGCTCCTGCACGACGTTATAGAGGATACCGACGCCACGGACGAGGTCATTCGGCGCGAGTTCGGCGAGGAGACGCTCTCGCTTGTGGAGGGCGTTACCAAGCTCGATAAAATCGTGTTCAAGTCGGAGGAGGAAGAGGAAGCGGAGAACTTCCGCAAAATCTTCATTGCAATGGCGAAGGATATCCGCGTCATTCTCATTAAACTTGCCGACCGTCTGCACAATATGCGCTCTTTGAATTATCTTTCCAAGGAGCGTCAGCTCAAAATGGCGCACGAAACGCTCGATATTTACACACCCATTGCGGGCAGACTCGGTATTTCGCAGGTCAAGTGCGAGCTCGAAGATTTGTGCCTCAAATATATCGACCCCGAAGCCTTTGAATTTCTCGTGGAAAACATTCACCAAAAATTAGAAGAGCGCAACCGCTTCGTCGATTTCGTGGTGGAAGAAATTAAGGGTATTCTGAAAGAGTCGGATATCAAGGGCGAGGTGTTCGGGCGGCCCAAGCACTTCTATTCCATCTATAAAAAAATGAAGTCCAAGAATAAGACCTTGGAACAGATTTACGATTTAACCGCCGTCCGCGTCATCGTGAATACGGTGGACGAATGCTACGAGGTATTCGGAAAAATCCACAAGAAGTGGAAGCCAGTTCCCGGACGCATTAAGGACTATATCGCAACCCCGAAACCCAACCTCTATCAATCGCTGCACACCACGGTGGTAACCAATTTCGGTCAGCCCTTTGAAATTCAAATCCGCACCGAGGAAATGCACCGCACGGCGGAATTCGGTATCGCGGCGCATTGGAAGTATAAAGAACAGCGCAACGAGGAAACGACGCTCGACCAGCGCATAGCCTGGATCCGCGAAGTGATGGATATGCAGGGCGGGTTCAAGGATTCCAAGGAATTCATGGAAACGGTGAAGGGCGAGCTTACGAGCTCCGAGCTTCTCGTATTCACCCCCAAGAGCAAGGTCATTCAGCTTCCCGCAGGCGCAACCCCCGTGGATTTCGCCTATGCTATTCACTCGGAGGTGGGCAATAAGTGCACGGGCGCGAAAGTCAACGGCAAAATCGTGCCGCTCAACTCTACGTTGGAGCTCGGCGACGTGGTGGAAATTATCACTTCCCCGAATAGCAAAGGCCCCTCGCGCGACTGGCTCAAATTTATTAAATCTTCCTCGGCGCGTGCGAAAATCAAATCGTTCTACCGCAAGGAGATGAAAGAGGAGAATATCCGCACGGGCAAAAGTATGCTCGAAGAGGCAATCAAGCGCAAGGGCTATACCGTGCAGCAGCTTCTCACAGCGGAGAGCTTCAAGTTCGTTTCCGAAAAGCTCTCCTTCGATACGCAGGAAGAAATGTTCTCCGCGCTCGGCTACGGCGCAGTCAACATTAATCAGATTCTATTCAAGCTTATCGATTTTTACCGCAAGGAAGTACCACAGCCCGTAACCGTTCAGTCTTTTTCACGGCACGCGAAGGGCTCGGTTACCATTAAGGGCACTTCGGGACTTTTAGTTTCCTTTGCGGGCTGTTGTTCGCCCGTCCCCGGCGACGACATCATCGGCTTCGTCACGCGCGGGCGCGGAATCGTCGTACACCGTAAGGATTGTCCCAACATGAAGAATGCGGACGAGGGCAGACTGCAACCCGCCGAATGGGTGGGCGAGGATAAGGACGCCCGCTTCAAAGCGGCAATCGTGGTAATGGCGGACGATCAGGGTGCGGCGCTTTCGGCCATTTCGGGCAGCGTTGCCGAAATGAAGCTTGCAATCACCTCCATTAACGGCAGATACGATAAAAACGGCGCGGCTATCGTAGACGTTACGGTATCGCTCACGAGCCGCAACGACGTAGACGTTCTCATTAACAAAATCAAATCCCACTCCAAAATTTTAGACGTACACCGTACGTCTAACTAAGGCGGGTTTATGACCATTTATAAAATTTTTCCCGAAGGGTTTGCGGCGAATTCCTATATTTTAACGGCGGACGGAAAACGCGCCGTTGTTATCGACCCCGCACAGCCGCGCATTTTGGACGCGGTGAAAAAACGCGGGCTGGAAGTTCGGTTCGTGCTTCTCACCCACGGGCATTACGACCATATCGGCGGGTGCGCCGCTTTGCAGGAAGCAGGCGCGAAAGTGGGGTGTCTTGAAACGGAAGTGCCGCTCGTGCTCGGCAAAGATAATATGGCGCGGGAAGGCGGCGTAACCATTGCGCCCTTCAAAATCGATTTCACGTTAAAAGACGGCGAAATATTCAACAAGTGCGGCATTCGCGCAAGGGTGATAGCCACTCCCGGTCACACGGCGGGCAGCGCGTGCTTTCTTTGTGGAACGGATCTCTTCACGGGCGACACGCTCCTTTACGAGTGCGTGGGCAGAACGGATTTGCCTACGGGCAATGCCGAACAGCTTAGAGCGAGCGTAAAAAAACTCTACGCGCTGAAAGGCGACGCCACGATATTCGCAGGACACGGCGAGGAAAGCAATCTCGACTACGAGCGGGAGCATAACCTTTATATCAGATGATTATATCAAATTACGAATGGCTCGTGCCCGAGCTGATGGACGTCGTGCGCCTGTTCGAGGGCGCGGAAGAGCTGTCCGTCTCTCACACTTGCAACGAATTTATCAACGAATTTACCGTGGACGGTCAGACCTATCTGTTTGATCGGCAGGATAGGGCGGAGAGCGAATTAGAGCGCAAAAGCCTTATCAAGCGGTACGCGAAGCTTGCACTCTATAAGCTCCTTTCGGCGCGGTTCGGAAAGAGCCTGCCGTGGGGTGCGCTTACGGGGATTCGCCCCACAAGGCTTGCCTACGCCGAAATAGAGAAGGGCAAAAGCTTCGAGCGGCTCTTCCGTGAAATGCAGGTCAGCGAAGAGAATATCGAGCTCGTGCGCCGTACCATAGCGGGGCAAGAGGGCATTTACGAACGCAAAGAAGGCAACTGCGATTTGTTTATTTCGCTTCCGTTCTGCCCCACGAAATGCGTGTACTGCTCGTTTATTACCGCGCCGATCGGCAAGACGCGGCAGTTTATTCCCGACTACCTCGCCGTGCTCGAAAAAGAACTTAAAGCGGCGAAACCGCTCGTTAAAAATCTGCGCTCCGTGTATATCGGCGGCGGCACGCCGTTCGCACTCGAAGCGGAGGAATTGGAGCGCGTGTTGAAAGCCGTAGCCCCGCTTGTGAAAAAGGACACGGAATACACCGTAGAGGCGGGCAGACCAGACGTCTTCACCAAAGAGAAGTTAGAGCTTTGCAAACAGTACGGCGTCACGCGAATCTGCATCAACGCGCAGAGCTTTTCCGATAAAACCTTGGAGGCAATCGGAAGAAAGCATACCGCAAAGCAAGTGGAAGAGGCGTTTGAAATGGCAAGGCCGTACGGCTTTATTATCAACTGCGATTTAATTGCAGGGCTCACGGGCGAGAGCTATGAAGAGTTTTGCGCGAGCGTCGATAAGGCAATTTCGCTTGACGCGGAGAATATCACCGTGCATACGCTGTGCCTCAAAAAGGGCGCGAAGCTAAAAGAGGAGGTTTCCGCTCTTCAAGAAGGGGAGCTTTCCGCAATGATAGCCTATTCACGGAACAAGCTCACGGAAGCGGGGTACGAGCCCTATTATTTGTACCGCCAAAAATATATGGCGGGCGCGCACGAAAACGTGGGCTGGACGAAAAAGGGCTGCGCTTCGGTTTATAATATCGACGTCATGGAAGAGTCCGCGGATAATTTAGCGGTGGGCGCAAACGCCATATCCAAAAAGGTAATTTTGGGCGAGGGCAGAATCGAGCGTATCGGCAGCCCCAAGGATATTCCGACCTATCTTGATAAAGTTGAAAAATTGATAGAAGATAAAAATAAATTGTATTTATAAAAGCGGATATATCAGTCCGCTTTTTTGGTGTATAGTAAACTGTCATTCTGAACCCTTGTGGGTGAAGAATCCCATTGGTCGTTGTTGGACTTCGTTCGTGGGATTCTTCGCTTCGCTCAGAATGACAGAATAGTAAGGGGATTCTTACTTCGCGCTTGCCGCTCGTGCCGCCTACGGCGGGGCGCTTCGCTCAGAATGACAGATGGACAGATATGCCCTCATTCAAAATCACGGTTTATTATTTCGTTCAACCGGTTTAAGATATTCTCTAATTTATCCTCTATGCCGCCGCCCAAATCGTCAACGCTCTTTTCGTTTGTTTCCCATAATTCGCACGCTTTGTCAAACGCAGCTTTTTTTCTTTCTTTGTTGTTTCCTTTTTTCAGTTTACAAACTCCGCAGTTGGTGGGGCAAATGCGGTTCAGACAGTTAATATAGTAGTGTTGCGTGAAATGTTTGCAGTTTTGGCATAATTTTTCCATTTATATTTCTCCATAAAATATTAGTAAACTAATTATAATATTAGTATACTAATTTGTCAATTAGTTTTCTAATTTTTTTGTATAATAAAATTATGTTTAATATTCGATTAAAGGAATTACGCAAGGAAAAGGGTTTGACGCAAAAACAACTTGCGGAAAAACTTGGTTATAATCAGTCAATGATTTGTTTTTGGGAAAAGGGAATAAATGAGCCAACCGAAAGCGCAATTAAAAGGGTAGCAGAGTTTTTCAATGTTTCTGCCGATTATTTACTTGGGTTAAAAGACGAATAAAATTTTTCCGTATTGTGTAAAATCTTTTGACAATACTTGAAAAATATGGTATTCTTAAACAGTCGTTTGCGAGGAATTGCGCTCTCCACGCATCTCTTGGCAAAACGGGAAATATTCCATAGGAGGATAAACGCAAATGGAAAAGCAGGAAATCATTGCAAAGTACGCAACGCACGAGGGTGACACCGGTTCTCCCGAGGTTCAGATTGCTCTTTTAACCGAGCGCATCAACCACCTCAACGAGCACCTCAAGGTTCACAAGCAGGACAACCACTCCCGCCGCGGTCTTTTGAAAATGGTTGGTAAGCGCCGCGCGCTTCTCGACTATTTGAAAGCAAAAGATATCGAGCGTTACAGAGCTGTCGTTGCAGCGTTAGAACTCAGAAAGTAAGAAACTTAGAAGAGCGGTACTTTTTGCCGCTCTTTTTGTTGTATCGCTTTGCCGTCACGGGGCGGCGGGGCAAAGAAAAAGGAGAAAGGAGTAAGTAAAATGAACTACAAAGAATTCAAATTTGAAGTCGGCGGCAGAGAAATCACCGTCGAAACAGGCAAGTATGCCGAGCAGACGAACGGCGCGTGCGTTATCCGCTGCGGCGAAACCGCCGTTATGGTAACGGTATGTATGTCGGCTGCACCGCGCGAGGGCATGGACTTCTTCCCGCTTCAGGTGGACTACGAAGAGAAAATGTTCTCCGTCGGTAAAATCCCCGGCGGGTTCAAACGCCGCGAGGGCAGAGCAAGCGATAAGGCAATTTTAACGGCGCGTCTTATTGACCGTCCGCTTCGTCCGCTCTTCCCCAAGGGACTTTTCAACGACGTAGTGGTTATTGCAACCGCGCTTTCCGTTGAGCCCGATATTTCACCCGAGCCCCTCGCTATGATTGGTTCGTCCGTTGCTATCGCCATTTCCGATATTCCTTGGGCAGGCCCCACGGGTTCGGTCGTGGTAGGTTTGGTAGACGGCCAGTACGTCATCAACCCCGACGCCGCACAGCGCGAAAAGAGCACCATTCACTTGAACCTTGCAGGCACCAAGGATGCAATTCTCATGATCGAGGCGGGCGCAAACGAAGTCACCAACGACGAGATGGTCGGCGCAATCATGTTCGGTCATAAGGAAATCAAGAAGATTTGCGAATTTATCGAAAAGAAAATCGTTCCCGCAGTCGGTAAGCCCAAAAAGGAAATCGAGCTTTATCACGTTCCCGAAGAGCTCGACAAAGAAGTCCGCAAATTCGCGGAAAAGAAAATCGAGTGGGCAATCGATACGACCGATAGACACGAGCGTGAAGTCCGCTACGAACAGGTAGAGCAGGAAACGCTCGAACACTTCGCGGAAATCTATCCCGAGAACAAGAGAGAAATCAAAGACAGTATTTACTACCTCAACAAAGAGAAAATCCGCGCGAAGATTTTCGACAAGGGTATCCGCCCCGACGGCAGAGGCTTAAAAGACGTTCGTCCCATCTGGTGCGAAAGATCGGTGCTTCCCCGCGTACACGGTTCGGCGGTATTCACGAGAGGTCAAACGCAAACCCTTACCACCTGCACGCTCGATATGAAAGCGGCGGCGCAGAAATTGGAAGGACTTGACGAAGAGACCGAAAAGCGCTATATGCACCAGTACAACTTCCCCGGCTACTGCACGGGCGAGGCAAAGGCGTTGAGAAGCCCCGGTCGCCGCGAAATCGGCCACGGCGCACTTGCTGAACGCGCGCTTATTCCCGTAATTCCTTCCGAAGAGGACTTCCCTTACGCAATCCGCGTCGTAAACGATATTATGTCCTCGAACGGTTCTTCGTCGATGGCGTCCGTCTGCGGTTCGACCATGGCGCTTATGGACGCAGGCGTACCCATTAAGGCACCCGTAGCGGGCGTTGCAATGGGACTTATCAAGAATCAGGAAACGGGCGAGTTCCGCGTCCTCACCGATATTCAGGGTTTAGAGGACTTCCTCGGCGATATGGACTTCAAGGTTGCGGGTACGCAAAACGGCATTACCGCAATTCAGATGGATATTAAGATTAAGGGTATCTCCGAAGAGATCATGCACACGGCAATCGAGCAGGCGAACGAGGGCAGACAGTTCATTTTGAGCAAGATGCTCGAATGCGTTCCCGAGGTTGCGCCCGAGCTTAGTAAGTACGCGCCCCGCATTATTTCCTTCCAAATCGATCCCGAAAAAATCGGCGACGTGGTCGGCAAGCAGGGCAAGGTTATCAATTCAATCATTGCGGAAACGGGCACCAAAATCGATATCGAGGACGACGGCACGGTGTGCATCGCATCGTTTGGCGGCGATCCCGAAAGCGCAAAGCGCGCGAAAGCGATTATCGAGAGCATCGTACGCGATCCCGAAGTGGGCGATTTGTTCATCGGCAGAGTGGTACGCATTCTTTCCACCATGGGCGCGTTCGTAGAGTTCGCTCCCGGCAAGGACGGCATGATCCACATTTCCAAGATGGCGGATCACCGTATCGAGAAGGTAGAGGACGTGCTCTCCGTCGGCGACGTGGTAAAAGTAAAAATTATCAAAATCGGCGAAAAGGGTATCGACTTCAAGCTCGTTGAGAAAATGGCGTAAAATAAAAATAGAAAAAAGCCGCTTCGGTTTTCCGAAGCGGTTATTTTTTTAATAATCTTTCAGTCCTAATAGATAATCAGCGGAAATATCAAATAATTTGCAAATTGCGGCAAGTTGGGAATAACTGCATTCTAAAATTCCCTTTTCAAAACGCTGATACACGGGTTGGGCAAATCCAAGTGCGGAAGCGACTTGCCGTTGCGTCATGCCGAGTTGCTCGCGGCGGTCTTTTAATTTTCTGCCTAATTCTTCTTTCAAAATTTTTTCCATTTTTTTTTGCAAATTCCCTTGACATAAATATACATTTTCTGTATACTACAAATAGCGCTGATACAAAAAGTGTATCAAGCAAAGGAGATAAATTTATGAGTCTTATAACATTAGCGGCATCTATTGGTAAAGTGAAGAGCGGGGACTATATGTCCAAATCAGTAACATTCGATAGGGATAAAAACATTATTTTCTCTACGATTTTTCAACAGGATATTAAATATCATGTTTCCGAAGTCGTATCTAGTAGGGTTGCGGGAACTACAATGCAAGAAACAAATTTTGTCATTGAATTTAAGGACGGAAAAAAGTGCATGATTGCAGTAAAAAATAGTGCCGTTGCTGAATTCCAGGGACTGTTAGAGTTGCGTTGATTTTGTAATTTATACTATGCGCCCGCGGACTTTTTTCCGCGGGCGCATTTTTATGATTAAGCTCTATAAGTGTTTCCGTCGAAGCCTAAGCTAATTAGAATCGCGCGGTTCACGCGGGACATAGTTGCGGGCGGCAATTCGCCGATACGCGACATTAAGCGTTTTTTGTCAATCGTGCGGATTTGCTCCAACAAAATCACGCTGTCCTTGGCTAAACCGAACGCCTGCGGAAGCTCGATATGCGTGGGAAGCTTTGCTTTATGAATGCGGCTCGTGACGGCGGCGGCAATCACCGTAGGGGAATATTTATTTCCCGTATCGTTCTGCACAACCAAAACGGGGCGCACGCCGCCCTGTTCGCTCCCGACCACGGGGGAGAGATCCGCATAATACAATTCTCCTCGTTTGACTACCATCTTCATACCTTCTTTTGTGAGCAAGTCTTCCGCTATCATTTTATGTAGCGGCTCTTCTTTTTGCTCACCGCAAGCTAATTGTTCCCCTAATTTCATAAATTCATACACGCCCGCGTGACATTGCAAAAAACTTTGTGTATAATGAAAGTATGAATGAAATTCGTTTGAAACGCGGGAAAATCGTAAGCGCGGTCGGCATTGCGCTCAATTTCGTTTTGGCCGCACTCAAAATCGTGTTCGGCGCGCTCTTCGGGCTCATTTCCGTTATCGCGGACGGCGTCAACAATTTAAGCGATTGCGGCAGCGGAGTGGTATCTCTCGTGTCCTTTCGCATTGCGGCAAAGCCTGCCGATAAGGAGCACCCCTACGGGCACGGCCGCGCCGAATATATCGCTTCTATGATTATCGGCTTTTTCGTGCTCATGCTCGGCGTGGAGCTTATCCGCGAATCGATTATGAAAATCATTTCGGGCGAGGTGAGCGAAAGCTCAATCGGAATTTTCGTTTTGCTCGGCGTGTCCGTTGCGGTAAAGGCGGGTATGTTCGTGCTGTACCGCGTGAGTGCGCGGCGGCTGAAATCGGACGCGTTAAGGGCAGCTTCGCTCGACAGCGCGTGCGACTGTTTAGCCACCATCGCCGTTATCGTCGGGCTTGTGATTTCGCGCTACACTTCCTTTGCCGCGGAGGGGTATGCGGGCGCGCTCGTTGCGCTGTTCATTCTTTGGGAAGGGTTTCAGATCGTGCGGGACGCGAGCTCGAAATTGCTCGGTCAGGCACCCGACCCTGCGCTTCTCGAAAGTATCCGCGGCGTTGTTTTAAGCGAGCAAAGCATTTTGGGAATGCACGATTTGCGCGTGTACCGCTTTGGTACGGAAAAATATTTTGCCAGCGCGCACTTGGAAATGGACGCTAAGGTTCCTGCGCTTGAAGCGCACGAGGTGATTGACGGAGTGGAACGCAAAGTGCTTGCGGAATTGGGCGTGGAGTTTACGGCGCACCTCGACCCCGTAGACCTTTCGGACGAAGAGGCAAAGGAGCTGGAAGAGCGGATACGCGCCGCTACCGAGGGTATGACGGAGGGGCTGAATCTGCACGATTTCCGTTTAGTGCGGGGCAGTAAAAAGAAAATCATCTTCGAGGCGGGCGTGCCGTTTGCGTGTCCCGAAAAGGACAAGGAAATTCAAAACAATTTAGAACGCGCCGTGAGGCTGCTCGGCGACTACGAGCCCGTGGTAACGGTGGAAAGGGAGTAAAATGCAAATTCCTCTTCGGTTAAACCGAGAGGAATTTTTTTATTTTACCGCCCATAAAACATTGTGTTTTTTTCTGAAAAATGGTATAATTATTTCCTATGGCATTTGCCTCTATGAGGGTGATATGATTAAAATCGTAGTAGACGCAATGGGCGGGGATAACGCCCCCGTCGAAATTGTAAAGGGCGCAGTGAAGGCGCTCGAACAAAGAAAAAATTTCTCGGTGATTCTCACGGGCGACGAAGCGCTCATCCGCGCCGAGCTCAAACAATACAAGTACGACGAATCCCGCGTGGAAGTGGTGCATTGCAGTGAAGTGATTACGAACGAAGAGGCCCCTACGCACGCGGTACGTGCAAAACGCGACAGCTCGCTCGTCGTCGGGCTCAAGCTGCTCCGCGAGCGCGAGGACGTCGTAGGCTTCGTTTCCGCAGGTTCTACGGGTGCGGTGCTCACGGGCGGCATTATGTTCGTGGGCAGAATCAAAGGGGTTATGCGCCCCGCGCTCTGTCCTGCGCTTCCCAATTCGCGCGGCACGCGCACGCTGCTTTGCGACTGCGGTGCGAACGCCGAATGCAAGCCCGCCTATCTTGCGCAGTTCGCCGTTATGGCGTCCGCTTATGCGAAGGCGGCGTACGGCATGAAAGAACCGCGCGTCGGGCTTCTCACCAACGGCACCGAAGAGCACAAGGGGGATCCGCTTCACCAAGAGGCGCACGCGCTCTTGAAGGAAACGGGCGGAATTAACTTTATCGGCAATATCGAGGGGCGCGACATTATGTTCGGCGACGCGGATATCGCGGTTGCCGACGGCTTCTCGGGCAATATCGCGCTCAAAGCAATCGAGGGCTGCGGCAAGACGGTTTCGGAGGTGCTTGGCAGAGAGTTCAAAAAATCGCTCGGCAGTAAACTCAGTTACCTGTTTGCAAAAAAGCAAATCGGCTCGCTCAAAAAAATGCTCGACTACAACGCAATGGGCGGTTCGGTTTTCTTAGGGCTCAAAAAAATCGTGATAAAATCGCACGGCTCCTCCACGGCAAAGAGCATTACTCCCTCCGTGGTACAAGCCGTAGACGCCTACGAGGGCGGGCTTATCAATAAGCTGACGGAAGCCTTTGCGGAGCTCGGGCTTGCAGAGGGCGGCGATGAATAGCGGCGAGGACTGGACGGAGCAAACCGTCCGCGCGGCAGAAGACACAATCGGGTATTCTTTCCGCGATAAAACGCTTCTAAAAACCTGTTTTACGCATAAGTCGTATACCAACCACTTTCACGAAGAACACAACGAACGGTTGGAATTTTTGGGCGACGCGGTGCTCGGACTTGCCGTTACCGATATGCTGTACCACGAAAACCGCGAGGACGAGGGCAGGCTCACGGAGCTGAGAAAGCAGTTCGTTTCCAGAAGTGCGCTCGAAAGAGCGGAGGAACGCGCGCGGCTCATGCGGTTTATGCGCTACTTCGGCGGCGAGGAAAACGTGCGCGGAAAGACGGCTTCCAATCTCTTCGAGGCGGTTACGGCGGGAATCTATCTCGACGGCGGCATGGAAGAGGTCAAGCGGTTTCTGAAGAAGTATCTCACGGAAATCGAAACGGAAAACTATAAAACCATCTTGCAGGAATACGTTCAGGAGCGCACCAAAAAGACGCCCGCGTATTCTACGAAAGAAGAAAACGGACAATTTCTTTGCCGCGTTTCGGCACTCGGGTACGAGGCGTACGGCGAAGGTGAAAGTAAAAAGGCTGCGGAGACGCAGGCCGCAAAAAATCTCTATACAATACTAATTGAGAGGGACTCTAAGTGAACTTCAAAGAAATAAGACTTGTTGGTTTCAAATCGTTTGCGGACAAAACTTCGGTTAAATTTGACGACGGCGTTACTTGTATCGTCGGGCCGAACGGCTGCGGTAAAAGTAACGTAGCCGACGCGGTGCGCTGGGTGCTCGGTGAGCAGTCGGCAAAGACGCTCCGCGGTACCAGCATGCAGGACGTCATTTTCAACGGTACGGAATCCCGCCGTCAGCTCTCTTACTGCGAGGTAACGCTCGTATTCGACAACGCTGAAAAGCTCTTCGATATCGAGTACGACGAGGTCGCCATGACCCGTCGTTTGTACCGTTCGGGCGAGAGTGAGTATCTGCTTAATATGCAACCCTGCCGTTTGAAGGATATCGTTGCGCTTTTGCACGGCGTGGGTATCGGTAAAGAGGGTTATTCCATTATCGGTCAGGGTAAGGTCGAACAAATCATGAACGCGAAGCCCGAGGATCGGCGCGCCATCTTCGAGGAAGCGACGGGCGTTATGAAGTTTAAGAGCGAGAAGGCGGAAATCGAACGCAAGCTCGATAACTCTATGGGCAACCTCATGACGCTCGATCAGCGTATCGACGAGTTGGAGCGTCAGCGCGGGCCGTTGGAAAAACAGTCGGCAACGGCAAGAAAATATAAAGAGTATTCCGAGCAGCTCCGCTACGAGGAAGTCAACTCCTACCTCGTGCATTACGATTCGTTTGCCGTGGAAACGGAAAAATACCGCGTTCGCATTGCCGAGGCGGGCGAGCAGCTCTCCAAGGTAGAAACGCGGCTTGCCGAGCTCGACGGCGAAGAGGAAAAGGGCAGAGAGGAAATCAACAAGGCGGACGAACAGCTCCGCTCCCTCAACGAAAAGCTCCGTATCTTCGAGGTCGGCATGGAGCACAAATCGGGCGAGGCGAAGGTCATTAATACCCGAATCGAATCTTATAGGCGTCAGCTTACGCAGGCGGCGGACGATATCGATTATTCCATTCGCCGCAAGCAGGAAATCGATACCCTCGTCGCGCAGAACGAAATCAAGCAAAAAGCTTCTTCGGAGCGTGCCAAAGAAATCGAAGCCGAGAGCAAAGAACTCTATGAAAAGCTGCAGGAAGCGGACGCAAGGGTTGCCGCTTACGAGCGTATTTCAAGCGAGAAGCGTGCAAGCGAGCTTTCCTCGGTGGAGAACTTGGCGGACGTTCGTGCAAACGTGGGAAGTCTTTCCGCACGGCGCGACGCGGCAAGCGAGCGTATCGAGGAAGTGAAAAACGCCATTGCAAAGGCGGACGCGCGCAGGGCGGATTTTGCACGCCAGTTAGAGGAATGCCGCGCGGAAAAGGGGACTTGCGAAAGCTTCCTCGATTCAAAGGCGGAGCGCGAAGAAACGCTCAAAGCCGACATTGCTGATTTAACGGCCTCCCGCCAGAAGCTCACCGAAGAGATCGTAAGCTGCAACACTTCGGTACTGAATCTCACCAACAACTTAGAAATTTATAAAAACTTAAAGAACCGTTTCGACGGTTATAGAGACTCGGTGCGTAAGCTTCAGCTCACCGCAAAGGAAAACCCCGAAATCGGCGCGAAAATCAAGGGCGCGCTTGCGGATATCGTTTCCACCGAAAAGAAGTACGAGGTGGCAATCGAAACGGCGTTCGGCGCGGCAATGCAGAACTTAGTTACCGCCACTTCCGACGACGCGCGTTACCTCATTGAATACTTAAAGCGCACGGGCGGCGGCATCGTCACCTTCCTGCCCGTCAGCGGTATGCGCCCCCGCGACAACGTAAGCGAAATCAAAAAGGCAATTCATGAGAGCGGTGCGCTCGGGCTTGCGGAAGAGCTTGTAAAATACGATCCCTATTACGATAACATTATTAAAAATCTGCTCGGCAATACGCTCGTGTGCGACACCATTGCCAGCGCAACGCAGATTTCCAAGAAGTACCCCAACGCGTTCAAAATCGTCACACTCGACGGCGACACCATTGCCACGAGCGGCGCAATGACGGGCGGCTCGCGTAGAAAGGAGAGCGGAAACCTGCTTGCGGGCGAGCGGCATATCAAGGAATGCGAGGAGGGCATTGCGCTCAAACAGGCTTCGCTTGAAAAGCTCAAAAAGGCACTTGCAGAGTGCGAGGACGATCTCGATAAAGCGCAGCACGCGTACGACGAATTCCGCGTAAAGGTGCAGGAGGAAACCGCGCACTTCGCCGCAATCGCGCAACGCGAAATTGCGCTTGCCTCGCTCACCGAGGACGCACAGCGCGACAGCGAAGAATACAACGGACTGTTAACAAGGCTCACGCAGCAGATAGACGATATCGAGAGCAAGGTGCTCTCCTCCGAAGAGAACGAGGATCTTCTCAATAAGATTCGCAGCGAGGCGGCGGAGGAAGCAACCAAGCGCGAAGAGGAAGCGGCGAAGCTCAGAGCCCAGCGGGACGAGCTCTCCGATAAATTCCACGTCTTGCAGGTTGAGGGCGCGGCGCTCAAGAGTATGCGCGAGGCGGACGAGGAAACCGTACGCCGTATGCAGGTCGAGAAGAAACAGCTCGACGAAAAGGTAGATAACAGCCGCAAGGCGGTTGCCGAAATGGAGTCGCTCATCGAACAGCTCAAACGGCAGGAAGAAAAGGTTGCGCTCACCGAAGAGGAACAGCACACCGTCGGCGCATTGAGAGAACGCATTGCCCAGACCGAAGAGGGCAAGCGTACGCAGAACGAGCGTCAGATGAAACTCACCGAAGAGAAGCGCGCACTGCTTGCACGGCAGATGACGCTCGGCGAAGAGAAGCATACGTACGAGCTTGAAATTTCCAAAGCGGAAACCAACCTTGAAAATCTCAAACAGCGTATCGAAGAGGCGTACGAGCTCAGCTACGAGAGCGCACAGGAGCTGCGCGATCCCAATTACGAGGTCAATCAGTCGCAGACGAGAATTACCACCTTGAAGCGCAATATCACCATGCTCGGCCCCATCAACCACAACGCGGAAGAGAGCTACAACGAGCTCACCGCGCGCAGTACCGAAATGCAGACCCAGCGCGACGATTTGAGCAAGGCAATCGAAGACTCCAAAGCAATTTTGGACGAGCTCAAAAACAATATGCAGGAGAAGTTCGACAAGGGCTTCAACGAAATCAACCAAAACTTTACGCAGATATTCAAGGAGCTGTTCGGCGGCGGCAGAGCGGAAATGCAGCTTGACTACGAGAACTGCGACGATCCTTTGAATGCGGGCGTGGAAATCGTAGCGTGCCCTCCCGGCAAAAAGCTTGCGAAAATTTCCCTGCTCTCGGGCGGCGAGCGTGCATTCACCGCAATCGCAATTCTGTTCGCAATTCTCAAATCCCGTCCCATGCCGTTCTGTATTCTCGACGAAATCGAAGCGGCGCTCGACGAAGCGAACGTAGACCGCTTTGCAAAATACTTAAAGAAGTTCTCGCGCGATACGCAGTTTATCGTAATCACGCACAGAAAGCCCACCATGAATCAGGCGGATACCCTCTTCGGCGTTACCATGGAAGAGAAGGGCGTCAGCAAAATCGTTTCGGTCAAGCTTTCCGAGGTTGAATCGCGTTTGGGCGGCGACACCGTAATATAATCAAATTTAAGGAGCGGTCATGAGTTTTTTCGGAAAAATCAGAGACGCACTCAAAAAGACGAAGGACAGCGTGGCGCACAAAATGCGTCAGCTGTTTCTGAAAAATAAAATCGGGAACGAGTTCTACGACGAATTGGAAGAAATTTTAATTTCGGCGGACGTTTCCGTGCGCACGGCGGAGGACGTAGTCGACCAAGTCAAGGAAGAGGCAATCGGGAACAAGGTGAAGGACGAAGCGTTCGTTATCGATCTTCTCAAAGATATTTTAGAGGACACTTTGAACGAAGCGCCCGTGCCCGAAATCACCTATCCCTGCGTCATTATGTTCGTGGGCGTCAACGGCGTCGGCAAGACGACGACTATCGGCAAGGTTGCGAACTATTTCGTGCGCAAGAAAAAGAGCGTTACCGTTGCGGCGGCGGATACCTTCCGCGCGGCGGCAATCGACCAGTTGAACGTTTGGGCAGACCGCGCAAAGGTGCGTATCGTCAAGCACGAAGAGGGGAGCGACCCCTCGGCGGTTGTGTACGACGCGGTATCCTCGGCAAAGGCAAAGGGCACGGACGTCGTGCTCGTGGATACGGCGGGACGGTTGCACGTGAAGGACAACCTCATGAACGAGCTCAAAAAGATGGACAGAGTCGTTTTGCGCGAATACCCCGAAGCCGCGTTCTATAAGTTTTTGGTGCTCGACGCAACCACCGGTCAGAACGCCGTCAATCAGGCGCGCGTGTTCAACGAGGCGGTGGACTTGGACGGAATCGTACTCACCAAGTTAGACGGTACGGCAAAGGGCGGTTTCGTGTTCTCGCTCTGCGGCGAGTTGAACGTTCCCGTCGTGTTCGCGGGAGTGGGCGAAAAAATGGAAGACTTGGAGCTCTTCGACGCGGAACAATTCGTAGAAGGTTTTGTATAAAATTTGTAATATAAAATTACCCCTTTCCCGAAATCAGGAAAGGGGTGTTTTTATTTTCCTAATAGATAATCGATGCTTACCTGAAAACAGTCGGCAATCTTTACAAGCATATCAAGGTCGGGTTCGCGTTTGCCGATTTCCCAAAAGCTAACGGTTTGGTTGCAGACGCCAAGCCTTTTCCCGAGTTCATCTTGCGATATTTTTTCGCTCAAACGCAAAGTCCGTAGGTTTTCTCCGAAAACATTGTTTTTCATTTTATTTTTTCGGTGGAGTTGGGTCGTCCGTTCGCCCTAAAAGATAATCAAGAGACACGTTAAAATAATCGGCAAAAAGAATAAGCGTTTTATAATCTGCTTCATGTTCACCCGTTTCATAACGGCTGATACTATTTTGGTTCATATTCAACGCCATTGCCAACTGTAATTGAGAAAGTTTTTTCTGTTTTCGCAATTCTTTTAGTCTCAACATGCTTGACATTATTATACCATTTCGGTATAATTAAAATATCCCAAATCGGGATATAAAAAGAGAGGTGAAAAATGGAAGAAAAACAATTAAATAAGGAAGAAGAGCTTTCGGACGGAATTTGGACATTGTTAAAAAACTGTTTCAAGGCAGACGAACTTTTGAAACAAATCAAGCCATTGTTAAAAGATTTTTTCATTGCAAAGATCCGAAAAAAGGGGGACGAGCTCGTCATAGATTTTCCGAACGGTCAAAGATTTATTTTAACGGTTTGGGAAGACAAGTTTCATAAAGCAAAATAAAAAAATATTTACCTGTCAAGTTAAAACGCTTGACAGGCTCTTTTTATACTGCTATAATATGCAAAGGAGGCGGGTATGGAAGATTTGCATTTCATGCGGCTGTGGGATAGATACAGCCCGCTTCTCACCGATACTCAGCGTGAGATTACCAACCTCTATTTTAACTTCGATTTATCGCTCGCGGAAATTGCCGAGGAAAAGGGCTGTTCCCGTCAGAGCGTTTCGGACTGTTTGAATAAGTGTCGGAAACAGCTCGAAGAGTACGAAGAAAAATTGCACTTGGTTGCCATTACGGAAGCGCTTGAAGCGTTCGGGGAAAAGTATCCCGAGCACAGGCAGGAAGTAGAACAAATTTCAGAAAGCGGAAAATAAGGGGAGAAACGCATGGCGTTGTTTTCATCGCTCTCGGAGCGGCTCAACCACATATTCTCAAAACTCACCAAGCGCGGGAAACTCACCGAGCTGGAAATCCGCACGGCAATGCGCGAGGTCAGAATTGCGCTCTTGGAAGCGGACGTCAACTTAAAGGTTGCAAAGCAGTTCATTGCGGAGGTTTCCGAAAAGGCGGTAGGGCAGCAGGTGCTTGAAAGCCTCAACCCCGCACAGCAGGTCATAAAAATCGTAAACGACGAGCTTATCGCGCTCATGGGTTCGGGAAATGCGAAATTAGAAGTTTCCCCCAAGCCCCCTACGGTGATTATGATGTGCGGCTTGCAGGGCGCGGGTAAAACCACCATGTGCGGCAAGCTCGCCATTCAGCTTAAAAAGCAGGGCAAGAAACCCTTGCTCGTTGCGTGCGATATTTACCGCCCCGCGGCGATTCAGCAGCTTCAAGTGGTAGGCGGCAAGGCGGAAACCGAAGTGTTCGAGAAGGGCACGCAAGCCCCCGCCAAAACCGCGAAGCAGGCGGTGGAATACGCAAACAAGATGGGTTACGATACCGTCGTCATCGATACGGCGGGACGGCTTCACATTGACGACGCGCTCATGAAAGAGCTCGAAGAGGTGAAAAAGGCGGTAACCGTCAGCGAGATACTCCTCACGGTAGACGCCATGACGGGCCAAGACGCGGTGAACGTTGCGGAAACCTTCAACGCGCGGTTAGACGTTACGGGCATTATTTTAACCAAGCTCGACGGCGATACCCGCGGCGGCGCGTGTCTTTCCATTAAGGCAGTTACGGGCAAGCCCATCAAGTTTATCGGCGTAGGCGAGAAGCTCACCGATTTAGAGCCCTTCTATCCCGATAGAATGGCGTCGAGGATTTTGGGCATGGGCGACGTGCTGTCGCTCATTGAAAAGGCGCAGGAAGCGGTTACCGAGCAGCAGGCGAAGGAAATGGAGCGCAAGATGCGCGAAGCTTCTTTCACGCTTACCGACTATTTGCAGCAGTTCGAGGCGCTCAAAAAGATGGGCGGCGCGGGTGCGCTTATGAATATGCTCCCCGGTGCGGGCAAGCTGAAAATCCGCGAAGAGGACTTAGACGAAAAGCGCATGGAGCGCACGAAGGCGATTATCCTTTCCATGACGCCGCGCGAGAGAGAGAATCCGCAGATTATCAACTCGCAGCGCAAGCGCAGAATTGCGCTCGGCTCGGGCACGACGGTGCAGGAAATCAATCAGCTTTTGAAGCAGTTCGATCAAACAAAAACGCTCATGAAGCAAATGAAAAACGGAAAACTGAGAGGAAGACTTCCTTTCTGAAAATAAGAAATTATATTTTAAGGAGATTTTGTTATGGTAAAAATGAGATTGGTAAGACTTGGCGACAAGAAGTCCCCTGTTTACCGCATCGTGGTAGTGGACGCACGCAAGGCGGCTACGGGTGAGTATATCGAGAAGATCGGCTTCTACGATCCCAAGTCCGAGCCCGTTACGCTTACCGTAGACGTGGAAAAGGCTAAGAGCTGGCTTGCAAAAGGCGTTCAGCCCACCGAGACGGTGAAGTCTTTGCTTGTGAAAGCGGGCGCAATGGAGCAGTCCAAGAAGCTCAGCGCGGCGAAAACCAAGACGAAGAAGAAAAAGTAATTTTTCGGAGATAGGCTATGTTGGATTTAATCAAATACGTAGTAGAGCAGTTTGCCGAGGACAAAGCAAATATCGAATACAAGGTAGAAGAGGGCGAAGAGGCTATCAACGTTATCGTTCTTCTTTCCGATTCCGATATGGGCAAGGTAATCGGTAAGCAGGGCAAGATTGCGAAGGCGCTCCGCACGCTCGTGCGCTACGCAACCCCCAAGGGTTCCAAGAAGTACAATCTTGAAATCAGAGAAAAAGACGCGGAATAATTAAAAACAAGAATTATAGCCCGCTATCTTCGCCAACGAAGATAGCGGGCTATTTTTATGTTCAGAGTGATAAATTGAAATTTAACGTATCAGCATTGTCAGTTTCTTTCTTTTTGTATTTTAATTGATATTATTACAATACCGACAATATCAGCGCAAATCAATATGGTTGAAATTACAACCCAAATCAAGGAGTATCCTGTTTCTGGTTCTTCACCAACAGGTATGCTTTTGCCTTTACCGTCAATATAGATTTCAACCGTTTCGCCGATATGCGTTTCGGCTTCTTGTTTTGTCTTATAAATCGGCTTCAAACGTCCAACGTACTCAATCCCGTTTTCATCGATGTATTTATAAGCACAAGCATAAGGGGAACGAATGTTATCCTGTCCGCAAGAATATATTTCCGCCTTTGCCGTAATGCCGTCGTCAATCATTTGCTGAAAATGCTTCTCATTAA
>JAIDCJ010000021.1:89344-104194 GCA_029055875.1 Clostridia bacterium | reverse complement strand
GTAAAACTATTGACATTTTTCGCATAGAATAGTATAGTAATTCTGTAACAAAATCGAAAAATTCGGGCTTTTTCACCGTTTTTTCGGTCAAAAATCTGCTTTTTCAATAAGTCCAAAAAAGTACACTTTTTTGGACTTTTTTTTATTTTTTTTCTTATTCTTTCCAAAATATGGTAAAATTTATAACTTCACACGGCGGAGCAGAGTATGGCGGGGCAACGTGCGGGAGGTTTTCTTTTTATAAAAAAAAGACACGGCGTGTACCGTGTCCTTTTTTTATTGCCGGATTAGTGCATGAAGATTTTTACGAGCTTATCGTAAAGCTTCTTAAACGGCTGATAGCGCATGGGCATATCGATCCAAGTTGCTTTATCTACAATGCTCTTACTGTGTGAGAAGGTTTCAAAGCCGACTTTGCCGTGATACCCGCCCAGTCCGCTTGCGCCGAACCCGCCGAAGGGCATATGCGGCGTTGCAAGGTGAATGACTACGTCGTTTACACAGCCGCCGCCGAAGCCGAGCTCTGCGGTGAACTTTTTAATGCGCTTTTTATTGGAAGAGAATACGTAAAGCGCGAGCGGCGAATCGTTTTCGGAAACGTACTTTATTACCTCGCTATCGGCGCGGTAAGTAATCACGGGCAGAACGGGTCCGAAGATTTCTTCCTGCATGACGGCGTCGTCAAAGGTAACGCCGTCTAAAACCGTAGGCTCGATTTTGAGTGTTTCCGCATTCCCCTTTCCGCCGTGCACGACCTTCTTTTCGTCTATCAAGCCCATAACGCGCACGAAGTGTTTTTCGGTGATAATTTTGCCGTATGCGGGATTTTCGAGCGGGTGTTCGCCGAACTGCTTTACAATTTGCTTCTTGATTTCCGCTATCAGTTTATCGTGAATTTTTTCGGCGCAGAAAATATAGTCGGGCGCGACACAGGTTTGTCCGAGGTTCAGAAATTTGCCCCAGACGATACGCTTTGCCGCAAGCGGGATATTCGCCGTTTCGTCTACGATGCAGGGACTCTTTCCGCCGAGCTCCAACGTGACGGGCGTGAGATTTTTCGCCGCCTTCTCGTACACGAGCTGCCCTACGCGCTTACTGCCCGTAAAGAAGATATAGTCGAACTTGGTATTGATGAGCGTATCGTTCGTTTCTCTGCCGCCGAAGAGGACTGCAACGTATTCGGGCGGGAACACGCTTTCTATTACCTTTTTAATTGCTGCGTTGGTATTGGGCGAATAGGCGCTGAGCTTTAGCACCACCGTATTGCCTGCGGCGATTGCATCGATTAACGGGTCGAGCGAGAGTAGCACGGGATAGTTCCACGGGTTCATAATCAGCACGTTTCCATACGGCGAGGGCAGGCGGTAGCTCTTGGATTGGAACTGCGCGAGCGGCGTTCTCACCCGCTTGGGTTTTGAAAATCTCTTCACGTGCTTTATCATATAGGAAAGCTCGCTGAGCGTAAGCCCCGTTTCGCACATATAGCTTTCGCTCGCGCTCTTGCCTAAATCCTTGTAAAGCCCCTCGTGTATGCAATCGAGGTTCTCTTTAATTGCCGCGTAGAGGGCTTTCAGGCGTTTTAGGCGGTGTTTTACGCTGAGCGTCTTGCCGCTCTTGAAATATGCGCGCTGTTTTTCTACGATTTCGGGAATGGTCAAATCGGGCATGGTTTCCTCTCCTTTGATTTTGCGATACATGGCTTTGAGCCGTTCTTTGTTCCAGAGCACGGGCACGGGGTACAGGGGGTTGGCTTCCTTATCGGCATACCCTGCGAGCTCCTCGATATCTCCTTCCCGAATGACAGGGAGCGTACGCGGAATTTCAAACTTTGCGTTGAGCTCCTCTATTTTCGTTATCACGATTTCGGCGGCTTCTTTGTAAGGGGTTTTGCTTTCGGCAAGTCCGCAATAGAGCGCAATCTTCCAAAGCTTTTTATGGATTGCTTTGCCGTATTCCCTTAAAACGATGGGCAGAATGACGGCGTTTGCGAGGCCGTGCGGAACGTCGTACTTGCCGCCAAGCGAATGCGCGAGCGCGTGAACGTAGCCGACGTACGCCTTGGAGAACGCCCTGCCCGCCTTGTGCGAGGCAAGGAGCATATTCTTTCTTGCAGTCCTATCCGCCGAGCCGTAGGACGCTTCGATATTTTCAAAAATGAGCTTGCACGCCTCTAACGCGTCGCGGCGGGTAGACTTGTTGCCGCCCCCTCCGATAAACGCTTCTACCGCGTGGGTGAGTGCGTCCATGCCGGTTGTGGAAACAACCTTTTGAGGGAGCGTCATAGTGACTTCCTCGTCGAGTACGGCGTACGGCGGAATTAACGGAAAGTCGTTAATTGCATACTTATGGCGGGTGTTCGCGTCCACGATTACGGCGGCAAGCGTGGTTTCGCTGCCCGTGCCCGCCGTGGTGGGAATGGCAATGAGAAGCGGAATTTTTTTGCCTACTTTCAAAATGCCGCGCAAATTTCCGAGCGTCTTTTTGGGCCTTGCAATGAGCGCGCCCACGCCCTTGGCACAGTCCATGGGCGAGCCGCCGCCGAACGCAATCAGCGAGTCGCAGCCCTTTTCCTTATATAATGTAAGCGCGTCCGCCACGTTTGCCGTGGTCGGATTTGCAACCACGCCGTCGTAAACCGCGTATTCTACGCCCGCCGCCTGCAAGCTCTCTTCGAGCCCCGCCGTGAGATTTAAGCCGCGAATGGTTTTATCCGTAACGATAAGCGGTTTTTTCTTCTTATTCGTGCTAAGAACTGCGGGGATATCCGAAATCTTTTCGACGATTTTCGGGTCCTTATAGGGCAAAAGCGGCAATGCGATTTTGAGCACCGTTTGGAAAATTCTGCAATACGCGGCTTTGAAAAAATTCATTCCTTGGAGCGCGTAGCCGAAGACCGCGAACGCCAAGAGGAACTGCGCGGGATAATAAGTAGCCAGACAAACGATGCCGGCGGTATCCCCTGCGCTGCTGAAATTGCTGAGCAACAGCGACAAGTCGGACGCAAAGAACAGAATACTGCCCACGGCAATGACGATGCTCACCGCCGAGCGCGTTCTTGCGTTTGAAATGGCTTTGCCCACCATACAGGAGAGAATGAGCGCATACACCGCGCAGACGACTTCCATGAGGACGCCGCCGAAATCGAAGGCGGGTACGAGTGTGATAACGAGCACGGACGGAACGAAAATACACGCGGAAACGATGATATCTGAAATATGGAATCCGCACAAGAAGTAGTACGCTATCAGATAGAAAACGTGTGCCACCGCAAACAATGCCGCGCCCGCAATGAAATTCTTCATAATGGCGATATCCCCCGCCATTGCGAACGCAAGCCCGATGAGCATGAATACGGGGAACTTTTTCCCCGCGCCCGACTTCAAAGCATAGGCGGCGTTGATAATTCCGCCGAGCACGAAGCACGCGCTTGTGACGCTTTTGAGGACGATACCCCGATTGAGGATCAGAAGCACGTCGAGTGCAACGATTGCGGCAAGGATAACCGCGTTCAAAGTTAAAATCAGTTTCTTCATAATGCCTCCTTTATTTTGCAAAGAACGCAACCGCGATTGCGCCCGGCCCTACGTGTGTGCCGATGGTACTGCCGATGAGATAGGCGGGGATATGATCGGTCTGCCCTTTATACAGCTCCTCGCTGTCCTTCAAATATTTTTGCAGGAACGCGTCGCTCAAACCCGAATAGCCGAGCACGTACGGCATATCGAAGTCGATACCGCCGCATTTGTTCACGAGCTGGTTCAAAAGGTTGTTCCCCTTTTTCGAGCCGATTGCCTTGCCGACCACCTTCACCTCGCCCTTGACGACGGAAACGACGGGCTTGATGGAAAGCATTTCGCCCGCGAACGCCGTTACCGAGGAAATGCGCCCGCCCTTTCTCAAATACTTTAAGGTATCAAGTAGGGCAAGAAGCTGTATCTTCGAGCGTTTGAGCTCTAACTCTTTCACAATTTCCTGCGCAGAGAGCTTGCCCTCTTTTACCAATCGTAACGCGTAAAAAATGAGCACCCGCTCCCCGACGCACGCGTTCAGGCTGTCCACCACGAACACCTTGCCTGAAAACTTTTTCGCCGCCTTTACCGCACAGGCGTACGTACCCGAAAGCTTGGAGGAGAGCGTAACGGCAATCACCTCGTCGCCGTTTTCGGTGAGCTTTTGAAAGACCTCTTCAAAGCGGAATTCGTTAATTTGGCACGTCTGCGGCAGCTGCGTGCTTTCAATCAGCTTTTCAAAAAACGCCTCGTGCGAAAGCGTGACGCCGTCTAAATATTCTTCCGTACCGAAACGGATCTGCATGGGAAGCAGGGTTACGCCGAGCTCTTCCGCTTCCGCACTCTCGATATCGGACGAGGAATCAACTAAAAGTTTAATCATACCGTCTCCTTTGCAGAGAGACCGCCGTAATACACCTCAAGGTTTTTCGCAATGGCGGAAAGCGAATGATAAAAGGAAAGACGCTCTTTTTCGGTAAATTCGTAACTGCCCGCATTGACCGCCCGCGTTGCTTTTTCGGAAATCTCCGCCGCCAATTTCTCCCCCTCTTTCGTTAAAAGAATGACCGCGTTGTACTTATTCGGGTCATAATTGACGTACCCCTTTTCGTGCATAGTTTTGAGCGCACGCGAAATTGCCGCCTTGTCCTCTAGCGTGAGCCTCGTGAGCTCGCTTGCGGTGAGCCCCTCGGGGTGGTTTTTGAGGTAATACGCACACATAACGTGAATGGTCTTTAACCCGTATTCCTGCATTTCGTACGTCTTGATTTTGTTCACCAGCTTATTGAGCTTGAGAATGGTAATTGTAAACTGTTCAAAGATATTTTCCATACCGAACCTCGCTTGTTGATTAATCAACCGTTTCAGCATAGCATAGTTTATACGGAATGTCAAATAAAAACGTTGATTAATCAACTATTTTTTGCGCCCTTTGGGAGAAACAAAAGCGCGGGCAGTTGGCAATCCTTGGTTGACACAACATATAAATTATGGTATAATGTACGCGCATTTTTTATTGACGAGGAAAAAGAAAAAAGGAGTTTTTATGGCAGATAAAGAAACCAAACCAAAGGCTTCTACCAAGGCTACTACGAACAAACCGACGTCGGCGAAACCCGCGGCGAAGGCAACCCCCGCGGCGAAAACGACGCCCGCAAAGCCTGCTGCAAAGCCCGCCCCTGCGGCGAAGGTAACGGCCGCGAAAACGACGCCTGCAAAATCTACTACTGCGGCAAAAGCGGCACCCGCGGCAAAATCCGCAACTACTGCAAAAGCGGCACCCGCAAAGGCAACTACCGCGAAGGCAACGGCCGCGGAAAAGCCCGCTGCCAAGGCGGCGACCGCTGAGACGAAACAAGCGGCTCCTGCAAAAGAGGCGAAAGCTCCTGCAAAGAAGGAACAAAAGCCTTCCAAGGAGAATAAGGAAAAGAAGAAAGAAAAAGGCGGTTTTAGTGCGAAGCTCAAAGCCTTTTTTGCCAACAAGAAATTGGTGGCAATTACGAGCAGTGCTCTGGCGGTTGTTTTAATTGCAAGTATCGTTATGGGCGTATGTATTCCCGGTTCGGGGAAAAAAGGACACGGAAGCCTTACCCCGCAGGCTCCTATTACGCAGATTACGCACGAGCCCACGCGGCCCGAGGAATTCGATAATACGGTTTCGGTCAAAGACGTGACGGCCGCCGAGATTACGGGCGGATACGAGAAAGGCACCGCGCGTGCGCCGCAGACCTCCGAATACCTCGGCGCGGTGGATAAGATTATAAAGCCCGTTGCGGAAACCTTGGACGAGCGGGAAAAATTCAACGTGAAGGATTACCCCACTTACGGAAAAAATCTCACGGGGTACTCGAAGAACACCAGAGACGGTATCTATTGGGAAAGCATTTCTATGCTGCCCGAACCCACTTGGAGATCGCAAGGCATCTATAACGGCATCGATTCCGAGGGCTATCTCATTAAGAACGGTCAAAGAGTTTCCGACGGCATGGGCGGATATAAAGTCCTCTATGCGCACACGGCGTCTACCTCGATGTACGGCGGCGGTCTTTCCGACGACGAGCCGCGCATCATTAAAAAGATTACCGCAATCACCCACATGAAGCTTGCCTCTACCCAAATAACGGGCTTGTATGCGCCCGCAGGCGAGGTCATTAAAATCGAGATGTCCGAAAGCGAGTATAAGGCTGCCGGCGGAATTGCCGTGTATATCGGTCAGAACTATAACCTCGACCAGCAGGTAGCTATGGAATTTTCGGGAGACGGCGTCAAGGGCTCGGGACTCAGCCGTATGACCGATATTCTGAGCAAATTCGAGCTGAGAGATAAGTACCATAACGTCACGATAGAAAACGGTATTGCAACCGCGTACGTCGGCTCTTTCCTCGGCGGGCCTATCTACTTCCGTCCGATCAATAACGGAGCCGAGCGCAAGCTTTCCGTTACCATTTCGGGCGCAGTAAAATACCAGCACTTTATCCTCGGCGCAACCACGCCCGAAGAATACGAGTTCAACAAAAATTCGACCGCGCCCTATTTCGATTTGGAGGTTTACGATTCCGTGCGTTTTACGACGCATAAATACGCTTCCTCCGACGGGCTTGCGCTCAAGGATTATACCTACGAGAACTGCACCGACGCGGCGATTTTATGGGATAAAATTGCAGAGGTCTCTACCCGCGTAGGAGCGAACGGGCTTTCGGGTGCGAGCGCGCCCGTATATATCATAGGCGACTGTTACATAGCGGCAGGTGCGGCGTTCGCAAACCCGGGACGCAACGGCGTCGTATGCCCTCCGAACTGGCTTGCGGAAGCACTCAACTATAACAACTTCGTAAACAGCGGCTGTTGGGGTACTATGCACGAGTATAACCACTGCTGGCAGGGATACGGCGTTGCAAACAACGGCGAAGTGAGCAACAACGCAACGACGCTCGTTTCGTATTCTCTCTATACGAGAATTTCCGCAGGCAGAACCGCCGCAACCGGTTGGGGCAACGGCGGCTGGAACAGATTCACCGACCCTTCCAAGGCCTTGGCGGATTTCCTGCAACAAAGCCGCTCCGGCAATAAGTGCTACGATTTGCCGTTATACGCAACCCTTCTGCACAATATCGGTCAGGATAATTTTATTGCGGCGGCTCACGGCGGTGGCGGCGGCAACTATTTGAATAACCTCGTCAACGCATCGCACTACGACATGACGTACTATTTCAGAGATTTGATGCATTTCAGCGTAGGCGACGCATACAGCAGCAGCGGTACGATTGCGCAATCGCAAATAGACTCGGCGAAGGCGAAGAATTATCCGATGTTTGTACCCGTGGCTTCCGTTTATCAGGTCGGCAGAAGTATCGTGCGCGACGGTCAACCGCAGGATATCATTACCGCGCAGCCCTTCTCGTACGGCTACGGCGCGTTCACGATGGACTTCAACAATAAGAATAATTTTGCACAGAACAGTTTCGTGAGCAAGGCGCTCGTCATTCCCGACGGCTTCACCGTAACCGTGAAAAGCGTTACGCAGCCCCAAAACGGCAAGGCGGAGCTGCTTGGAAACAATCAAGTAAAATACACGCCCTCGAGCGGTAAAGACGGGCTTTATTCGGGCAATTTCAAAGTGACGCTCGGCATTACGAAGAACGATAACGCTTTCACCGTTGAAGACGTTGACCTTATTATCAACCTCAAACAAGGCACCAGTACGAATTTGAACAGAACCACCTATACCTACGCCGAGGCGGCGCAGGTTCCCGACACGGCTACCGTTTACAACCCTGAAACGAATTCGTTTGACTTCGGCACGTACGCCACAACCGAAACGAGAAAGAACGTCTGCACGCAGGAAACGAACACCCAGATTTGGGGCGCGGGCAGAACGTATCTCGGCGACACGTACAACGAAAACAATTATACGCCGTTAGAGGTAGGTAAAACCGTTCAAACGCTGGACGGCGTCATGTATTTCAGTAGTGCGGGCACCTACCGCTTTACGCTCAAGGGCAGAGGCAGAGCTACGCTCTATCTCTCGTACGATAACGGCGTAAGCTGGGAAAATGCTTTGACGATTGAGAGAAGCAGCGGTAACGCCTACATTGATACCGAGTATTCCGAGCACGCGTTTACCACGAAACAAAACTACGTGTATTTCAAGGTTGTGCTTCACGTTAAGTATGACTGGAAGGATTTCTTCGGCATTGGCGTAGCCAGACAGAATACCGACGGCACGTTCCCTGCATTCATTAATGCGGCAAACGCAATTACTTATGATTCGGTCGGAGTTGACAAAGCGATCAAGGAAGAATCGAACACAAAATTTGAAACCGAATACCACTTCAAGAATACGTACACCTATTCCTACACGTCGGATAACAAGGTTTTGCCTACGGATACCAAACTCGTTTCCGTAAGCCACAGTCCTTGGGACGATACGAGAAAAATCGAATTCCTGTTCGACGGGAAATCCGATACCTGGTACCATTCCGCAAGCGGAGAAGCGAACTATATCACCGCAGAAAAACCGCTCGAGCTTGTGGTCGATTTGGGCTCGGTGCAAACGGTAAACCGCGTTACCTTCAACGGATACAAAAATAACGTCGGCAATAACGGCATGGTGAAAAGCTTCAAGATATACGGCAGTACGGACGGCGAGACTTGGTCGCTCGTAACCGAAGTGAACGACTCCCCCGCCAACGCCAAAAATATGACGTTTAACTTTAATACCGCCAAAATCAGGTATTACAAGCTCGTGGTAACCGATACCGACAACCACCGCTATTTTGCAATGAACAGCATCGTGTTCTCGAATTATTTATCTTTTGATAAAGGAACGATGGTAGCTCCCAACGAAGAAAACGTGAAATACACGGGAAACTGGGGTTATACGAATACGCTTTCCAACTTCGGAATTATCTACACCGCAAACCAAGGCGCCGGCGTTGAATTTACCTTTACGGGTTCGAGGTTTGCTTACTTTGCAGACCGCGCCGAGGAATACGGTAAGGTTGATATTTACGTTGACGGCAAGTTGGTTGCCGAAAACGTTGATCTATCGGCAGACAATAAGGCGGGAGTCTCCGACGCCGTGTACGACTATTTCAACGTCAAGGGAATCGCCACCGGCACGCTTGCCTATATGTACACGGGCGACGCACTTTCAAGCGGCAGCCATACCGTAAAAATCGTAGGCAAGAGCGGCACGTTCAACGTAGATTCGTTCGCCTATTGGGACTAATAAACTATCGTTTTTATGAAAGCCCCGCCCGCGTCAAGCGCGGGCGGGATTTTTTTACGAATGATAATTAAGATATTGACAATTCAACCGATATATGATAAAATTTCCAAGCATAAAAAAACGTCAATTCTGACGAATGTAATGGAGAAAAAAACATGAAAAAAATTGCAGCTTTTGCGGCGGCAGCCGTAATTATAACGGCGTCCGCCTGTTCCCTGATGGCGTGCGGCAACGGCGACGGCGACGGGCACACCCATCAATACGATTGGAAACGCACTGAAACGGAGCATTGGCAGGAATGTATTGTAGAAGGTTGCGGCAAGGAGAAAAAAGGCTCACGCGCCACGCACGAGGACGACGGTTCGGCTTGCCCCGATTGCGGTGCGTTTGCAAAAGTGCTTGCATTCGGCTTTACCGAGGGCGGCGATTCGGCGCACGCCGATTTTGCGAAAGAGGCAAACGAATGGTTTCCGAAGGCAGGAAAAGAGAATTACTTCTCTTACCGTTTTGCAGGCAACGATTGGAATCAGCTCAACGACGAAAACCTTGCAAACTACGATTTGGTCATGTTCCTCAACAATATCCCCAACACGCACGCACAGTGGACTGCATTCAAAAACTACGTGGAAAACGGCGGCGCTTGGATGGGCTTCCACTCGGCGGGGTTCGCCATGTGGAGCGTAACCCCCGCTACGGAAGATACTTCGTGGTATAACTACGAATTCCTGCGCTGCGGAGAATACGGAAACCGCCCCAAAGAAGAGGGCGGCGAATATTGGAACACCTGGAACCCCACTTCCGAACACTTGAAAGTCGAAACGTATAATCACTTTGCAACACGGGGCTTGTACTATCTTTCTCAAAACGAAGAAACGACGGTAGATACTTATCATACCACCACCCGCATGGCAGAAAATCTTATAAACTCTTCAAACGCCAACTCCCTTAGAACCGCAAAAAAGGAAGCGTTATATACGGATGAGTTTATGTCTGCCCCTTGCGAATGGTATGCGTGGGAAAAGGATTTATTTGAAGATTCCGATATCGACGTTTTAATTACCATGAACCCCTCCGAAGATAGACCTGCCGGTGACGATCCGCGGACGGGCAATGAACATCAAATTTGGACGTCTGGCACCCACCCCATTGCCTGGGCAAACAAAAACTACAACATGGTATATATGAATTGGGGACACAATTTGCAATCTTATAACCATTTTGAAAAGGAATCGAAAACGTTCAGCAGCCCCGAGCAATGCACGTTTATGCTCAGTTCCATCTTCGGACTCGTAACGGCATAATAATTTCAATCACATAAAAAAACACAGCCCGCAGGCTGTGTTTTTTTTACCCCTCGAAAAGTTTGAGAAACATTCGCAGGGAATACGGCATTTTCGCGTTTTGCGGAAGCGCAACCCCCACCGAGCGCACGGGCATTGCAGGCGTTACGTTAAGCTCGAAGAGCGAACCGTCTACAAATCGGTGCGCGGCGTACTCGCGCGGAATGCACCCTATACCCATGCCCGCCGCCACGAGCCGCTTCATAAGCCCCCAGCTATCCACCTCCACGGCGGGCTGTAAACTCACGTTATGGCTCGCAATGTAGTGGTTAAAGGTCTCCCGCGCAACGGTGTGCTCTTCCATGAGAAGAAGCGGTAAATCCTTCAAGTCTTGAATGGAGAGCGGTTTTCCTTTGAGGTAGTTAAACTGCTTTCCCGCAATGAACACGTCGGTAAGGTATGCAATCGAGCCTTTTATTTCAATGCCGTCGTCGTTTGTGACGGGAAGGTTCAGAAAGCCCACGTCGCAGCGGTCGGTTTTGAGCCGCTCAATCGTTTTCGGGGATATTTCGGAAATCGACTCGATTTTTACGCGCGGGTAAAGCTTGTGAAATTCCACGATTTTATCGGCAAGCACGTATTTGAAAATGGTTTCGGACGCGCCGATCCGAAGCGTTCCCGTTGCGCTCTCGTTAAGCTCTTTGAGCGTGTTCTCCGCGCTCTCCAAAAGTGCGAGCGCCTTTTCCACGCTTCCGAAAATGAGCTCGCCCCCCTGCGCGGTGAGCTCCATACCCCTGTGCTTGCGGATAAAGAGCGGCGCACCCAACTGGGTTTCGAGTTGCTTGATCGCCTGCGAAACGGCGGGCTGGGAAATGTAGAGCTCCTCCGCCGCCTTGGTTAAACTTCCGTGCTTCGCCACCGAATAGAATACTTTATACAGTTCCAAATTGACCATTTTATTTCCCCACGCAGAACTTTTCAAAAATTTCCGTAATTACGCTTTCGCTTGCCGTTTCGCCGCTGATGGTGCCCAAATGCTCCCACGCGCGTTTTACGTCCTCGGCATACAGCTCCGCAGGGAGCCCGCTCTCCACCGCCTCAAGCGCGGCGCATACCGCCGCCTTCGCCTCGGTGAGTGCCAGAAAGTGCCGTTCCTCTAATAAGAACACGTCGCTCTCCTGTCCGTAGCCGCGCTCGAATAACAGCGTCTTGAGCTCCTCTATCCCCTCGCCCGTCACGGACGAAAGAAGAATATCGCAATCCACTTTTCTTTCTAAATCGCACTTCGCGCCCACGGTGATAACGGGCACCCCCTCGGGGAATGCGGGCGGCGTTTCTTCCTCTTTGAGATACACGATTACGTCCGCCGTATCGATTACCCTTTTCGCTCTGCGAATGCCCTCGCGCTCCACTTCGTCCGCGCTCTCTCTCAGTCCCGCCGTATCGGTGAGCCGAAAGAGCACGCCCTTGATTTCGAGATTGCCCTCTATTACATCGCGCGTCGTGCCCGCGATACCCGATACGATTGCCTTTTCGTAGCCTAAGAGCGCGTTGAGGAGCGAGCTTTTGCCCGCATTCGGACGGCCGCAGATGGCTACGCTCACGCCCGATTTGATTTTTTTGCCCGTGCGGTATTCGCCGAGCAGCGCGGTGAGCTTCCCCTCTACCTCGTGCAGTTTTTCCGAAATCTCCGCGCGGGAGTCGGCGTTCAAGTCCTCTTCGGGGTAGTCTACGTCCGCGTCGATACTCGCAAGGCAAGTAGTTAAAAGTGCCTGCAAGCGTTTACCCTCTTGGGTGAGCCGCTCGGTATAGAGCGAATATCCCGCACGCACCTCGGCGCGGGATTCGGCGTTTATCATATCCGCCATGCCCTCCGCCGCCGAGAGCGACAGCTTGCCGTTTAGGAACGCACGCTTTGTAAACTCGCCGCGCTCCGCCGCCCGCGCACCGAGCGCAAGCGTTTTCAAAAATACCCCGCGTGCAATCTCCTGCCCGCCGTGGCAGTGGAATTCCACCACGTCCTCGCCCGTGAACGATTTGGGGGCGCGGAAGTAAACGCACATACCATAGTCGCGGAACTGCCCGCAGTCGATTTCCCCAGGGTACATCATATTAGGCACAAACTCCCCTTTGCGGGAGAACATTTTTTTTGCGAGCGAAAGCGCGCCCTCACCGCTCACGCGAATGATGGCAACGCCGCCCCGCCCCAATGCAGTTGAAATTGCGGAAATAAGCTCTTTCATGATTTTCCTATAAGCACAGTTTTTTGAAGATTAACGAAAAGCAAAATTATTATAATTTTAGGTTATGGTTATTATAGCACCGCTTTCCCCTTTTGTAAAACGGTTTTCAAACGCTTGTAAAAATTTCCCGATTGTGTTATACTGCAAATACCACACTAAATTGCATATTTTCCATAAGGAGTGCACAATCTCGGCATTGTGTATCTCTATTTCTCCGTATGAAAAATATGCGAAAAGATTTAGTGTGGTAACGAATCTTGGAGATACCATGCGTGTGTTTCCGAAATTCGGGAACACACTTTTTTATTTTACGGAGGTAACACAATGAACAAATGCCCCAAATGCGGCACGGAATTTGAAGGCAAATTCTGCCCCGAATGCGGCAACCGTTGGCAGGAAGAAAAGACCTGCCCGAAATGCGGCGCGCACCTTAGCGGCGGCGCAAAATTCTGCAACAACTGCGGATACTCGTTTTCGCCGCAACCGCCCGCGCAACCGACACCTGCACCCGTGCAGGCAGCAGCAAAGCAAAACAACGATAAGCTTTACCTGTTCCTGCACTACCTGCCCGCGATACTTCTCGGCTTATTCGGATTGCTTGCACTCGCATTCCTTGCTGCGCCCGCGGTAAGGCTCACGATTACGGGACTCGGCTCTGTAAGTGAAAGCGGCTACGAAATATTCAAAGACCCGACGATTTCCTCGCTCAAAGGATGCTACATTGCAATGATTATTTTCGGCTGTTTGGGTGTCGGCGGCGCAGTCCTCACCGCGATTGCGCTACGTAAACACCCTGCTGCAAAATTCCACCCCGTGCTCTTAATCGGGTTCGTGCTGTACGCGGTATTCGTAATAATTGCGGGCGTGGCGATTGCGCAGATAAAAGATTTGGACGGCGGCGCGGGAATGCTCTCTGCTGACGCGTGCCCTATTCTGTTTATCGTCTTTGCCATTCTCTTTGCGCTCGGCTCGGTCGGCGCGGTAATCGGAAAGAAATTCGTACAGTCAAGCTATTCCGCCAAAGAAGAGAAAATCAATATCAAAGATAGCAAGGTTTTCAAATGGATGGGAAACCACAAGGCGCTCGTTTCCATGCTCGCCGTGTTTGCCGTAATTGTTGTAGTGGTAGGAAGTTTTATTCCCACGTTTTTGCTCATGGGCAAAAACGGCACCTATTACGCTTGCTATAACGGCGAAATTTTAGAGGAAGAATATATTGTTCTTAAAAACGGCAAATGGACGGATGAAACGGGCGCAAGCGGAAAATATTCGCTTTCGGGCAATACGGTTACTTTACAGCTTACCGAAACCGTGTCCGTAAGCGGCACAATTAAAAACGGCGTACTCAAATTAGAGGGCGAAGGTATCAGCGTCACCTACCGCACGGAAAATCATGAGCATAAATTCAGCGAATGGGAACAAGCATATGCTCCTACTTGCGCAAAGAACGGTTTGCAATTCCACGTATGTGATTGCGGTTTTGGGGAATCCGAAGAAATATCTACAAAGGAAAGCCACACCTATGAAAACGGTGTATGTAAAGTGTGCGGTTCTTCACAATTAAATTTCAGTTTGAATAATGATAAAAATTCGTATTCTGTACAAGGCATCAATAGCAACTGTCAAGAAACAGAAATTATTATACCGCACTTGGTGGATGGGCTACCCGTAACCTCAATTGAAAGTCATGCATTTGGCAGCAGCCTTACAAGTATTACCATTCCCGATAGCATTACCTCAATTGCATCGCGGGCGTTCTGGGATTGTAGCAACAATCTTACAAGCGTTCATATTACTGACATTGTGGCTTGGTGTGAAATTTCGTTTGGAGTCGATCTTGCTAATCCACTCTTTTATGCAAATCTTTATCTCAACGGAACTCTCTTAACCGAACTTAATATTCCCGACAGCGTTACCTTGATTGGTCAGTATGCGTTTTCGGGTTGCGACAGCCTTACAAGCGTTACTATTCCCGACAGCGTTACCAAAATTGGGAGTTCTGCGTTCTCGGGTTGCAGCGGACTTACAAGCGTTACCATTCCCGACAGCGTGACTTCGATTGGAAGTTCTGCGTTCTACGGTTGCAG
>JAIDCJ010000021.1:0-89244 GCA_029055875.1 Clostridia bacterium | reverse complement strand
GGTTGCAGCGGACTTACAAGCGTTACCATTCCCGACAGCGTGACTTCGATTGGAAGTTCTGCGTTCTACGGTTGCAGTAACCTTACGAGCGTTCATATTACTGACCTAACAGCTTGGTGCAAGATTTCGTTTGCTCCTAGTGGGGTTAGTTATGTTACTACTGCAAACCCACTTGGTTCCGCATATCTTTATTTGAATGGAACACGTATAACCGACATCATCATTCCCGACAGCGTCACCGAGATTAGAAATTATGCGTTCTATGATTACAGCGGGCTCACAAGCATTACTATTGGGAATAGTGTGACCGAGATTGGCAGTTATGCGTTCTATGGTTGCAGCGGGCTTACAAGCATCATCTATACAGGAACAAAAGCGCAATGGAATGCGATTAAAAAAAATAATTGGAACTACAACACAGGCAACTACGCCGTTCATTGCCTGGACGGAAATTTGGATAAAAACGGGAACGAGATAGATTAGTAAACAAAAACTGCGTCGACTATTAGTCGTCGCAGTTTTTTATTATTTACAGAGAAATCAGAAATCGCTGAACGGACTGCCGCCCGAGGGTGAACCACCCGAGGAACTACCGTTCGGGGAGCTACCACCCGAAGAACTGCCGCCGTTAGAGCCGCCGCCTAAATCGTTAGACGAACCGCCTGAATTGTTTTGATTATCGTTTGAATCGAATTCCGAGAACGGATCGTCTGCGTTGCCGTAAGAACCGCCGAAGTCGAACGGACGGTTGCCGCCCTCATAACCGCCGTACTGCTGCTCTTGCTGACGGCGCATTTCCTCGTAACGTTGTTGCTGGTACGCCGTGTAATCGACAGGCGTGTTATTGCGCACCGCAAGCAGGACGTACCCTTTAAGGGGAAAGACTGCGCAGAGGAAGGTCATCATAAACGGACTGCGCGCATAGTACTTGCGGAAGAATGCGTTATACAGCGAGCACATGAGGAAGAACGTGATAAACCACAGGATATAGCTAGTAATTTCAAGCGCAGTTTGAAGCGTTACCACCCAACCGTAGCCTTCCCACATTTTTTCGGGAATGAATGCGTAAGCGCCCGTTGCATCAACGCCGTAGAAATCTACGCGCGTCAGCATAAAGGTGATGATGAGCAAAACGACCTCTATGAGAACGTACAGGATTTCCGCCGCCATAGCGTACAGTCCGATCCGCTTGCTCTGCTTTCCGAACATTCGCGTTTCGCCCGCAAGCTTGCCGATTAAATAGGTGTTCCCGAACGGCAGAAAGCCGAGCCACCAATAGGAAATATTCTGCCGCTTCGCCATTTTCATGAGCCCGATTCCGCCGCAGATAAGCCCCGTAAGATACAGCGCCGCCGCAACGCCTACGCTGATTTGCATGATTTTCAAGAGGACGCTCACCGCCTCTTCGGCACTGTTTACCGAAAGATTCATATATTCGGCAATCATCCAAGGGATTTGTACCCAATCGAAAAATTCCATTTATTCCTCCGAGGCGGTCTCAAACAGCTTTACGCCGTATTCCGCCTCCACAAGCCGCAAACCCTTTGCGGGCATGGTTTTTGCAAGAGCTTTTCGCTCGCCGCTTTCAAATGCCGCGGTGATTGCCTCCTCTTTTCCGCACCCAACGGCAATCAGCTCGCCTGCAATGATTCTGACCATATTATATAAAAAGCCGTTTCCCGTTATGCGGATTTCGTACAAGCCGCCGCGCTCCGTTAGCCTTACGCTATACACCGTGCGCACGCTCGTTTTGGCGGAAGAGCCCGAGGCGCAGAACGCTTTGAAATCGTGCTCGCCCTCTATAAGAACCGCCGCCCTTTGCATACGCTCTAAATCTGGTTTTTCCTTGATGCGAACCGCGTACCGTTCCAAAAGCGGCAATTCGCTTTCGGCAAAGTAGAACGAATAGCAATAGGTCTTGCGCTTTGCGCTGCGCGTGCAGTCGAACCCTTCGGGCGCAGCCGCGCTTTTCAAAACCCGCAAGTCGGGCGGGAGAATGCGGTTGAAGCACTCGCGGAGCTTCTCGGCGGGAATATTGGTCTCGGCGTCCAAATGGCAAACCTGCCCTTCCGCGTGCACGCCCGCGTCCGTTCTGCCGCTGCCCGCGACCTTGGTTTCCGCGCCGAAAATTTCAAAAGCCGCGCGCTCTAATTCGCTCTGCACGGTGCGCTCTTTTTTTTGCTTCTGAAAGCCGCAAAAGTGCGTGCCGTCGTAGCTGACTAAAAGTACGTATCTCATGCCGGCACCGCGTAAGCGAAAACGTAGCGCAACAGGCACACGCCCGTAATAACGCCTGCACACAGCAGGAAGCCGATTAAATCGCGCCACGAGAAGCGAAGTTTTTTATATTTCGTGCGTTTCTTGCCGCCCGAGTAACAGCGTGCGTCCATGGCGTCGCCGAGCTCGTCGGCACGGCGGAACGCGGAGAGCAAAAGCGGTATTAAAATAGGTACGATAGACTTGATTTTCTTTACAAGCCCGCCCGACTCGAAGTCCGCACCGCGCGCCTTCTGCGCGTTCTTGATGCGCTCCGTTTCGTCCATGAGAATGGGGATAAACCGAAGCGCGATACTCATGATAAGCGCAAGCTCGTGCACGGGGAAGCGAATCCATTTGAGCGGCGTCAAAAGGCTTTCGATACCGTCCGTCAATGCGACGGGCGTCGTCGTATAAGTGAGCATACACGAACACATGACGAGGAGCACGAGCCGCAAAATGAGGAGTGCCGAAAACATAAGCCCCTCTTTGGTGATGGTGAAAATCCACCAATGCGCATAGACGGTTTTGCCGCCGTAGAACAGCACGTTGATGACCGCCGTGAAAATGACGAGGAATAAAATGCCGCGCACCGAGCGCAAAATTTTGCGGAGCGGCACCCGCGCAAACGCGATAATCAGCACGAGTGCGCCCGCACAAATGGCGAGTCCGCAGAAGCTGTCCGCAAGGAAAATCGCCACGATATACACGATTAGAAAGAAAAGCTTTAAGCGGGGGTCCATGCGGTGCACGAACGACTGCACGGGATAGTACTGCCCGAACGTAACGTCCTTCATTCGCGCCCCCTTTCGAGGACTTTTTCTACAAAGTCGTCAACCGTAAAGTCGCAGTCTATCTCCACGCCCTTATTCCTGAGCGCGGCGCAAAGACGCGCGGTAAGCGGAATATCAAGCCCTAATGCAAGCAGCTCGTCCGAATGCTTGAAAAGCTCCTTGGGGGGCAGAACGTATTTCACGCTCCCCTCGCTGAATACCGCCGCCCGCGTGCAGTTTTCGGAAATTTCGTCCATGTCGTGCGAGACGATAACCACCGTCTTGCACCACTCTTTGTGGAGCCTGTGAAGTAGCTCCATTACCTCTTTTTTGCCCAAGGGATCTAAGCCCGCGGCAGGCTCGTCCAGAACCAAAATTTCGGGGCGGGTGACGATAACGCCCGCAATGGCAACGCGGCGTTTTTGACCGCCCGAAAGCTCGAAGGGAGATTTGTCCTTCATCTCCTCGTAATCAAGCCCCACGATTTCAAGCGCGGCTTTCACCGCCTCGTGCTTCTCTTCGTCCGTGAGCTTTTTCTCGGAAAAGTTTTTGAGGCCGAACGCGACGTCCGCCTCTACGCTCTCCGCGAAGAGCTGATACTCGGGATACTGGAACACCATGCCCACGTTTTTACGAAGCGCACGGAAATTGGTCTTTTTATTGGTTAAATCGAACTCGCCGACGGTAAGCACCGTTTCGGGGGGCGGGGTTTGCCCCTTTTTGAGTTTCTTCTTTTTGTAGCGTTTGAGCGAGGAAGGCACGCGCAACAAGCCGTTGAGGTGCTGAACGAAGGTAGACTTGCCGCTGCCCGTGTGTCCGATAATGCCGAAAAATTCCCCCTCCTCAATGGTGAGGGAAACGTCCTTCAAGGCCGCGGTTGAAAACGGCGAGCCCGCGTTATAAGTATAGCTCAAATGCTCTGCCGTAATACGCACCGCGCAATGTCCTCCGCTAATTTTTCTTCGTCGAGCGTATCGGAAACCGCCATACCGCCCGCCTGTAATTTTTTGCAGATTTTCCCGATTCGGGGCAAATCTAAATTATAAGTTAAAAGCTCCTCGTGACGCTCGAAGATTTCTTCGGGAGCGCCCTGCATGACGATTTCGCCCTTATTCATGACGATAGCTCTATCGGCAAGCAGCGCTTCCTCGGGGAAGTGCGTAATAAGAAGCACCGTGATTTTTTCTTCGCGGTTGAGGCGGAGCACCACGTCCATAATTTCTTTTCTGCCGCGCGGGTCGAGCATGGCGGTAGACTCGTCCAAAATCATGATTTTCGGCTTCAAGGCAAGCACGCCCGCAATGGCGATGCGCTGTTTCTGCCCGCCCGAGAGCCGTGCAACCGTTGCATTTCTGTATGCTTCCATGCCCACGGCTTTTAATGCGAACTCGATTCGCTCGCCGATTTCCGCGCGGGGAAGCCCCACGTTTTCCGCACCGAACGCAACGTCGTCCTCCACCATGGAAGCGACGGTCTGGTTATCGGGATTCTGAAATACCACGCCTACCTGCTTGCGGATCTCGAACAGCTTCTTGCCAGCAACGGGTGTGCCGAATACGGTAATTTCGCCCCCGTCCGCTTCCAAAAGACCGTTGGAAAGCCGCGCGAGCGTACTTTTACCGCTCCCGTTATGCCCGAGAACGGCGACGAACTCGCCCTCCTCTACGGAAAAATTTAAGTTTTCGATTTTGAACGCGCCCTCTCCATAAGAGAACGCTACGTTCTTAAATTCGATTGCGTGCATTTCAGCCCCGATTTTCTTTTTTCATTATTATACCAAAAGCGGAAACTTTTTACAATGAAAACAAAGTGAAATCTAAAAAAAGTTTTTTCGTATGAAAAAAGCACGGGCTTTCGCTCGTGCGTTTTCCATTTAATTGTGTCGCCAATTTTATTCTTCGTCGTCTTTTAACGTATGAGCAATTTTTTCTAATTGAAAAGCTATTTCCAATAAAGTCTCTTTCAAACGCTTACCGCCCTCTTCAAATTGCACTATGCGCTCTTCCCAATATTCGCAATTGTTTTCGTTTTTTCGCTTCGTTTTTGCCACGCGGGACAAATAAAAATTTTGGCACCGACCGTTAAAAAATTTACAATTTTTACAAATTTGTTCTTCCATTTTTCTATCTCCATATTTATTATATCTCATATTGAGATATATGTCAATATCTCAAAGCGAGATTTTATATAATATTTTTACAAATATGAAAAGAATAAAAGAACTGCGTAAAGAAAATGGCGTAACGCAAAAAGAAATTGCCGATTACTTGAATATCAAACAAAACACCTATTCGCAATATGAAAACGGTCAAAGGCAAGTCCCTATTGAAATTTTAGCCCGCCTTGCCGATTATTATGAGGTTTCCGTCGATTATATAATTGGCAGAACGGACATATAAAATTCTCCTTGATTGTAAGGAGATTTTTTCTTTCTCGGACAAGTTTTTTTGTTCGTGCTATTGACTTCGTGTGAAAAAATCTATATAATAGGATAGGCGCGCGCGAGCGTATGTTTTTGCGTGCACAAAAATTTGAAAATTATAATTTTTTTGGAGGTTTTTGTTAGATGACTAAGATGACGATCGACGGCAACACCGCCGCAAGCCACGTCGCTTATGCTTTTTCCGAAGTGGCTGCCATCTACCCCATTACCCCTTCGTCCCCTATGGCGGAATCCGCAGACGAATGGGCAACGCAGGGCAGAGTAAACATGTGGGGGCAGAAGCTCCGCATTGCTGAAATGCAGTCCGAGGGCGGCGCGGCAGGCGCAGTTCACGGCTCGCTGACCGCAGGTGCGCTTACTACCACCTACACCGCTTCGCAGGGACTTCTTCTCATGATTCCCAACATGTACAAGATTTCGGGCGAGCTCCTTCCCATGGTTATGCACGTTTCCGCCCGTGCGCTCGCTGCGCACTCGCTGAACATCTTCGGCGACCACGCGGACGTTATGGCTTGCCGCCAGACCGGCTTTGCTATGATTGCGGGCTGCTCCGTTCAGGAGGTTATGGACCTCGCGCTCGTTGCGCACCTTTCCACGCTCCGCTCCCGCGTGCCTTTCATTAACTTCTTCGACGGCTTCCGCACCTCCCACGAGGTAAGCAAAATCGACGCAATCGAATACAGCGAAATGAAAGCGATTTTCGACAAGAAGGGCTTAGATAAGGACGTAGCCGAGTTCAAGGCGCGTGCGCTCAACCCCGAGCACCCCGTTCAACGCGGCACCGCTCAGAACGGCGACACCTACTTCCAGAACCGCGAAACCGCGAACAGCTACTACAACGCAACCCCCGCTATCGTGCAGGAGATGATGAACGAGGTTTCCGCTCTCACGGGCAGAAAGTATCACCTCTTCGACTACGTCGGCGCAAAGGATGCGGAAGAGGTTATCGTTATCATGGGTTCGGGTGCTGAAACCGTGGAAGAGAGCATTAACAAGCTCAACAAACAGGGCAAGAAATACGGTCTTATTAAAGTCCGCCTCTACCGCCCGTTCGTCACTGACGCGTTCGTAAAGGCCATTCCCAAGACCTGCAAAAAGATTGCAGTGCTCGACAGAACGAAAGAACCCGGCTCGCTCGGTGAGCCCCTCTACCTCGACGTTTGCACCGCGCTTCTTGAAAAAGGCCTCAAAGATATTACCGTCGTCGGCGGCAGATACGGCCTCGGCTCCAAAGAGTTCAACCCCTCTATGGTGCTTGCGGTCTATAAAAATCTTGAAGCGAAGAAGCCGAAGAACCACTTCACCATCGGTATTCACGAGGACGTTACCAACACCTCGCTCGACTTCTCGAAGAAATTCGACGCGGCACCCGAAGGCTCCACTTCGTGCAAGTTCTACGGACTTGGCTCGGACGGTACCGTAGGCGCAAACAAAAACTCCATTAAAATTATCGGCGATAACACCAAGATGTACGCACAGGCGTATTTCTTCTACGATTCCAAGAAATCGGGCGGCATTACCGTTTCGCACCTGCGCTTCGGTAAAAAGCCCATTCAGAGCGAATACCTAATCGACTCGGCTGACTTCATTGCCTGCCACAACCCTTCCTACGTCATTCGTTACGACATGACGAGCGATTTGAAGGACGGCGGCTCCTTCCTTCTGAACGCGCCTTGGACGACGGTTGAAGAGCTCGATAAAAACCTTCCCGCAAAGGTGAAGAACGCGCTTGCTAAAAAGCACGCGAAGCTCTACGTCGTCGACGCAATTTCCATTGCGGCAAAGCTCGGACTTCGCGGCAGAACGAACACCATTTTGCAGTCGGCGTTCTTCCTTATCAACAGCCAGATCATGCCCTACGCGACAGCAGTAGAGCTCATGAAGAAGATGGCGTATAAGTCCTTCGCAAGAAAGGGCGACGCGATCGTTCAGATGAACTACAACGCAATCGACTCGGCAAAAGAACACCTCGTTCAAATCGATATCCCCGCTTCGTGGGCTACCACCACCGAGGGCGCGGAAATGATTAAGCTTGCGGATAACGATTACTTCCGCAGCGTGATTGCGCCTATCCTTGCGTTAGAGGGCGACAAGCTCCCCTCCTCCGCATTCGCGGCAGACGGCACCGTTCCCACGGGCACCACGAAGTACGAGAAGCGCGGCGTTGCCGTTCTCGTTCCCAAGTGGATTCAGGAAAACTGCATTCAGTGCAACCAGTGCGCATTCGTATGCCCGCACGCGTGCATTCGTCCCGCACTCGTTCCCGTAGGAGCTAACAAGCCCGAAGGGTTTGAAACCAAGCCCGCAACGGGTATCCCCGGTTACGAATACCGTATGCAGGTTTCCCCGCTCGACTGTATGGGCTGCGGCGTGTGCGCCGATATCTGCCCCGGCATGAAGGGCAACAACGCACTCGTTATGACGCCGTTTGCCGAAGTTGAAGAAGTAGAAGCGAAGAACTGGGAATACGCAGTTGAGCTTCCCGAAGTTGACCTTAGCGAAGTGAAGATGGCGGACGTGAAGAAATCGCAGTTCACGCCTTCGCTCTTCGAGTTCTCGGGCGCGTGCGCGGGCTGCGGCGAAACGCCTTACGTTAAGGTTATCACCCAGCTCTTCGGCGATCGCATGATCGTTGCAAACGCTACGGGCTGCTCCTCCATCTACGGCGGCTCTTCCCCTACCTGCCCTTACACGACCAACAAGAAGGGCCACGGCCCCGCTTGGGCGAACTCGCTCTTTGAAGACAACGCGGAATTCGGCTACGGCATGAACCTCGCTTACAAGGCTCGCCGCGGCACGCTGAAAGAAAAGATTGAAAAACTTATCGAGCTTTGGAAAGACTATCCCCAAGACGTGGAGCTTTGCAAGGCTTGGATTGAAGGCATGGACGACGCAGAGGCAAGCAAGAAGGCATCTGCCGCTCTCATTGAAGCACTCAACAAGCATTCGGGTTGCCCGACCTGCGGTCCTACCGTAAAAGAAATTCTTGCTGATAAAGACTGCCTTGTGAAGAAATCCTTCTGGATTATCGGCGGCGACGGCTGGGCTTACGATATCGGCTACGGCGGACTTGACCACGTACTCGCTTCGGGCGAGGATGTAAACGTACTCGTGCTCGATACCGAGGTTTACTCCAACACGGGCGGTCAGGCAAGTAAGTCTACGCCTATCGGCGCGGTTGCGAAGTTCGCATCCAGCGGTAAGCGCGTTAAGAAGAAGGATTTGGGCATGATTGCGGCTTCCTACGGCTATGTGTACGTGGCGCAGTGCTCCATGGGTGCAGATAAGAACCAGCTTGTGAAAGCATTGAAAGAAGCAGAAGCTTACCACGGACCTTCGCTTATCATCTGCTATGCGCCCTGCATTAACCACGGCATTAACATGATGAAGTCGCAGTCCGAAATGAAGTCGGCAGTTGACTGCGGTTATTGGCAGCTCTACCGCTACAACCCCGAGCTTGCAGAAAAAGGCGAGAACCCCTTCACGCTCGACAGCAAGGATCCCACGGGCGATTATCAGGCGTTCATTTTGGGCGAAACGCGTTACGCTTCCCTCAAGAAGACGCAGCCCGAGCTTGCAGACGAGCTCTTCCAGAAGACGGAAGAAAGCTCCAAGCAGCGCCTCGCAGGCTATAAGAAAATGGCAGGCAAGGAATAATCATTCCGAATAACTTATCGCCCCGTGCCTTTCGGCACGGGGCGATTATTTTATAAAAATATCTCCGTATTGTTGATTTTTATGGCGCAATATGCTATACTAATTATGCGAAACAAACTTAATATATCATTACGGCAAATGGGATATTCTTTTATTTTGCTCTTTTTTTCACATGTCCTTATTTAGAATTTGGTAAAAATGCAAATTCCTAAGGGTATGTGTTTGGAATATCCGTACCGTATTTAAGTTTGTTTCGCGACAATCGGAGTTTGCGTTTTTCGTGCGTTGACTTCGGTTGGCGCACTTTTTTATTTTACGGAGCATGACAATGATTTTACATTTAAATGTAACGATTGACCCCTTAACGGAAATTGTAGTAGCGGACGCTTCAACTATTTCAGGTTATTTTAAGAGCAAATCAATGCTCATATATTTACTTTGTTTTCCTTTAATGTTAATAGCAGCTGGTTCTTTTCTTCTATACATAACAGCTTATGGATTATTTCGAGGAATATATTATTTCCAGGACGAAGATAGTGACAATATTTTTTGGTGCTTTTTAGATATTGATAATTTATTCCTAAAAATTTTAGCAGGTATTTTTTGTATACCTCTCTTTATTGTTACGTATATTCTATCATTAGCAACATCATTGGAACTTTATATATTGTGTTGGATTTTAGGAATAATCTCTTTTGGCTTTGTTTATCCCATATTTAAATTAATTGAAAGAAAAGAAAAAAACAATTAAGTAAAAAGCTCTTGGAAATTTAATCCAAGAGCTTTTTCAAAATGTGCATTGAAGATACGTTACTTCTTCGCTAACTGATAGCTTTCATCGAGAAAACGGAAAATTTCCTCTATCGGCACGGAGCCGTCTAAACATACCGTAAACCAATGCTTTTTGTTCATGTGCCAGCCACGGAAATAATTCACATCGTCCACAAGGTTTTCAAGTTTTTCCGTTTCCATGCGCAAGTCGAGAATTTCCGCAATTCCCTCTCTGCCGAATTTTTTGCCGTCCGTGGAAAGAATTGCGCCGTACCATTTCTTGTTGTCCTTCCGCCGCCAAACCGCATTTTCGGGAAACTTCTCCCAAAGGTATTCGGGCTCGTCGCCGTATTGTTCCCGCACGTATTCAATGAGCCGCTTTGCATAATCGCTCTTGAAAACCTCTCTCTCAAAGCACTTTTCGGCAATTTCCGTGAGCACGCGCTCGTACTCCGTGCGCACCGCCCCCACAAACGCGCCGCTCGCCTCTTCGACTAAATGCAGGGTATACGGCTCGTCGCAGGCCAAATCAATGAGCTCGGTTTTCACGTCGTCCGCGGATATATTCACGCGCAGTTCAAACTGACCGTCTAAAATTTCCGCTGCGTAAAAGTACGTATCCCCGCTTTGCGTAAACCCGAATTTAGCAAGCTTTTGAAAGTTTGGTTTTTTATATTGGAACGCACTGTTTTTCATATTTCTTTAAGTATCCTTTCGTATCATTTCAACAAGCGCTTTGTTGCGGTACGTGATATCCGTCCGCACCGTAAAGCCCTGCTTTTCCCAAAAAGCGTTTCCCTCTTCGTTTCTTGCAAACACGACCAAAGCCGCCTTACTAATGCCAAGCCCTTTGAACGCTTCGAGAACGGTTTCCACGAGCGCAGAGCCAATGCCGCGCTTTTGATACGCGGGAGCTACCGCCGTGTGATAGATATAACCGCGCCGTCCGTCGTTCCCTGCCATAATCACGCCAATAAGTTTTCCGTTTTCTTCGCAGACGAAGCAGGTATCTGGATTGCGCTCCAAAAAGCGTGCAATGCCTTCCTCGCTGTCGTCCACGTCGTTCAAGCCCATTCCCTTGCAGGAGAGCCACAACTCATAGACCGCGGCGTAATCTTCGATTTTCATTTTCCGTATCATAACTTACTTCTCTTTTTTATGACTGAACACCCCGCCGATTGCGCCGAGGATCATGCAGGCGCAACCGCCTGCCGCGGGCGAGATCCACATGATATTCCACATATTCAGAACGGACGCAACGCATAGGAATATAATGAGCGATGCGCACATAATGATTCCGCACAGACTGCCCGTGTAGGGGTTATCCCCCTCCTTCCACGTTTTTGCTTTCTTGGTGCGGTCGAACAAATCGAACGTACAGCACACGATTCCGCAGCCGAGCGCCGCCGAGGCGGGAATGCACCACAACGGGTGCCAAAGCCCGAACACGGCGCCGAGCGAAACGTAAACGATAATCGCAATCGCCATAAGCGAACCACATACGCAGCCCGCAATTTTTTCAAGCAGCGTGCGCTTGTGAGGCTCTCTCTTTACCTCGTTGATATAAATCGAGCCGTCCGATTTGATTTCTACGGTATCCTCTCCGTCGGTGAGAATGATGCGGTCCTCTTTGGACTTCGCCTTTTCCGCCGTATTCCTCTCGCCGCGCAAGAGCTCGTCTACGCTCACGCCGAATATTTCGGACAGGGGCAGAAGCTGCGCCGTATCGGGCATTGCTTCGCCCGTTTCCCATTTGGAAACCGCCTTATTCGTTATGCCGAGTTTTTCGGCAAGCTCGCTCTGCGTGAGATTCTTCTCTTTCCGTAAAGTATATAGAAATTCGGAAAACTGTGCCATGGTATCACTCCTTGTTGTTACTACGTTCATTTTACCATGCGGGCAGGCGATTTACAATAGAATCAAGTCGAATGAAAGTAGACTGTGCGGTAGAACTTTTTGAAAACGCAAAAAACGCGCCGAAGCGCGTTTTTAAGTTTCCGAAATTATTCCACGCCTTCGTTGAGCTTTGCAAGAAGTGCGTCGAGATCCTCGCCGTGTGCGGAAACCGCCTCGGCAACCGTTTCCCCGTGCGCGAGCGCACAGCCGAAGCAGTGCATTCCGGCTTCAAGAAGAATATCCGCCGCGTTGGGATTCATTTTAAGGCAATCTGCAATTAAAGTATCTGCCGTAATTTTCGCCATTGTTTTTTACTCCTTTTGTTCGTTTCTTTTATTTTACCACTTTTTGGAACTGATTACAACAATTTTCACAAAGTTTTTTACAATGCGAGAAGCCAGTAAATAAGCCCAACCGCCGCGCCTGCCGTAACGCCGAACACGATAATGGGCCCTGCAACGATGAACATTTTTGCCGCCATGCCGTAAACGTAGCCCTCCGTCTTGAATTCGACGGCGGGTGAGCAAACGGAGTTCGCAAACCCCGTAATGGGCACGATAGAGCCTGCGCCCGCGTGCTTGCCGATTCTATCGTACACGCCGATCCCCGTTAAGAGACACCCCATAAATATAAGGATTGCCGAAACCGTGCCCGCGAGAATATCCCCCTCGAGCCCCGCATATTCGAGCATGAAGCGGAAGAATTGTCCGATGGAGCAAATACACCCGCCCACCAAAAAGGCGCGGATACAGGTTTTTACGTGCTGTGTAGGCGGGTCGAACGAGTTGACGTAATTGATATAATTCTTATTGTAGTTTTCTTTGGATCGCCCCGTCATGGACGCACCTCCCTCTCGGGCGAAACGGGGAAACAGCTCTCCCGTTCGTCGCGCAGCTTTTCAAGCGGATTGTTCTTGATTTTCTTCATACCTCTAATTTGGGATTTTTTCCGCAGTTTTATACCTGAAAAAAGACCGCCGCTTTCAAAGAAGCGGCGGTCAGTCCCCAAGCTATTTATTTACAGTAAGATGCAAGCAAATCGTAGAGCGTAACGTAGAACTCTCCGAGGTATGACTTCGCAAGCGTATCCTTTGAATATGCCGCAAGACGGGCGTTGGGGTCGCTCGTAACCGACATATAATAGTTGCGCACTTCCAAAAAACGCTGCGAGGGCGAAAGGTTGTAGTTGGGGTTTTCGGGATAGCGGTAAGGCCCGTTCTCGTCTCCCTCCCAATTCCAGCTCTCGTACGCAAGCTGATACAATAAATCCGCCTTGACGACTTCGACGTCGCTCTCCGCCTTTGCGGCAATCTCGTCCTGCGCGTTGGAAAGCGCGGTAGAGCGCGCCGTGCCGTTTGCAATCATTTTGCGGAAGAGCCCCTCTTTTTTCGTTTCCGCCTTGGCAAGAATGGCGTCCTTCTTCCCCTGTGCAGACCGCACCATGGCAAGCTGTACGGGACTTAAGCTACTGTATTCGGGGGCGGTGAGGTCGATAATATCAATCGTCATGCTTCATCCCTCCTTACCTCGAACGACAGCCCGCGAATGGCGAACTCCTCGTCCGCGGGCAGAATTTTCAAACGGAGCTTCTCTCCGCCGAAGGCGCGGGGCAGGCGGAGTTTTTTTCCGCACTCCCCCTTTACCATGACGCATTCCCCCCTTGCGTTTGTGAGGATTGCCGTAATATCCCCCGTGCCGTCCACGCCGACCGACTCCAAAAGCTCACGCTTTCCCACCGCGCCCTCAAGCGCAAAATCAACGGAAAGCGCACACTCGCCGACCGTAGGGAAAGATTTGCCCGAAAGCTCGTAGACGTAAATGCTCGAAGAGATATACAGCGTATCGTTTGCGCCGATCTTTTCGCAGACGTGGCCGATATAACTGCCGCGCTCCGTCACGCCGTCGTAACAATATGCAATTCTTTCCCCCTGCTTATTACATACCGACGCGTAGTATTTGCCGTGATGACATGCGGCGGATACGGGCTGCTGAAAATCGATGTCCCCGATATCGGCGTCCTCTACGAGCGTCACGCCCGCGGCGGTGAGCTTGCAGAGCCCGCGCTCCGTAAAGAAGTAAACCGCTTCCCCGCAATTTGCAAACGTTCTTTCTTTGTTCGTTCCAAAAACGAAAGGCAGGGCTTGCAGCTTGAAATCAAGCGGATCGGCATACGCGGTCAATACGGATATCCCTCTTTCAAAGAAGAGATACAGCTTCCCCTGAAAGGAAACGAGCCCGATAATATTCCCGTATTCGTAAGGCAAAGCGATTTCGCCCGATTTGTACGTTGCATAGTCCCATGCGTCGTAGTACATCGGCTCGCTGTAATAGAGCGTGTTTTCTTTCCCGAAATAAAGCCGCTCGAAATGTCTTGCCAAACACGTTCCGCCCATATTCCGACCGGCCTTGACCATGTTCTCCGTAAGGCGGTAACTCATATTCTTACCCACGACGTAGGTATCCCAGGTGCCGTCCTTATTGTAATAGTCGACCGCCGAGACCAAATCTTGAGGGCCGTTGAATCGTTTGCTTCCCTCGAACACGTACAGCACGCGCGTAATCCCTGCAAACACGCGGTGCTCCGTCACGAACAGGTTTTCAAATCTTGCAATCGACGAATAGCGCAGCGTCGTGCCCTCGGCGCAGACGAATGCACCGTCCTCTTCCTTCATGTGCGCAAGATGCACGCCGTTAATCTTCCCGCCCTTTTTTAAGGAAGAGAGCGGGAAGCGGAGCATATAACGCGAGGAAGCGGGTACGGGGAACGATTTTTCAATCATACCCACCTCCTCGCACGCATACTCAGTTTTCTGCGGATGAGCTTTGCGGCTTTGAGCGCGTCGAGGAAGCGTCTTTCCCAGACTGCCGCTTCGGAAAAGCGGGAGGCGGAAAGACAGAACTCCGCCGCCACGCCGAAGGACATGAGCCGCGGCGAAACCTTGCCCGAAAATTCCGAATCGTCCAAAAGCGTTTTGGGTGCGGGCGCGTAGGAATACGTTATATTGACTTTCCCGCGCGCTTCGGGGAGATAAAGATGCGCGGTACGGACTTCAAACTCCACGCCGCCGCCCCTCTCGTCCGTCACCTTGAGAACGTCCACGGGCGAGGACGAGAACTGCGTGTAGGGCACGATGCGGCCCATAGGCACGAACGTCTCCTCCTTTTTGAGGGGGAAATAGTCGAGCGCGACCTCGCTTTCCACAAGATTAAAACAGCGGACGAGCGATTTTATCTCGTCGGGATACCCGTCGAGCTGCTCCTCGGTTTGCTCTTCGCCCTCTTCTTCGCCTTCCCGCGCGAGCGCGTCGGATAAGTCCTGCCTGCCGAGGTTTTCCGCGGCGAGCATTAAGACTTCCTTAACTTTCATAATCTTTCCCTCCCTTTCTAAAACGAATTACTTTTCGGTGATTCCCTTGAGCATTGCCTGACCGCCCGGACGGTAGCACATGAGCTCCGCATACTTCACGAGCGTTGCGGTGTACACGGGCTTGCCGGGAACCTGCTTCAAAATCTTGCCGTCCTCGCCCTCCAGCCACTGCCAGTCGCAGAGCTGATGAAGCGCAAAATCTTCCGTGTTCAAAAGGTACATGGTGCCTTCGGGACAGAATCTGTCGGCAACGATGGGAATGCCGTTGTACGAAAGCGCGCGGAAGCCGCCTGCAAGTTCCATAGGCTCCAACGCGCGAAAGGTGGAGAGCGCCTCGATGAGTGCACGGCGCACGCCCCAGGAGCAGACGATGAAATTGATTTTGCCGCCCGACTTCTCTTCTATCTCGTCCAGCGTCTTCTGTAAAATAGATTCGGTAATCGTTCCGACGGCGGATTTGACAACGGGCTTCATCCAGCCGCTGTTCGTACGGTCTACGCCGTAGAGCTTATCCGCGTTGAAAATTGCGTGGAGCCCCGTAATTTCATTATCTTTGGAGCCCTGAAGATATACGCTATAACCCGTTGCGGATGCAATCGCACCCTCCGCAATCGTAAACGATTTTGCGGTTTTGTCCACGTCCGTAACGGTGCCCGTTTTCACGAATTCGCCCGAGGATTTGTAGAACTCTACGATCATACCCGTTTCGAGATTCTTGACGCTGTCGCAGACGAAGCCGTCGCCGTCCGTATCGTTGCTGAGAACGGTAGCCAGCTTGCCCGTGCCGTCGCCGAAGAGCATTCTGCCGAAGTTGAACGACGAGCTCTTCACAAGTCCGTCCATCTCGTCGTTGAGAAGATTAACGAACGCGCCCTCGCTGTTTGCGGAGGAGCGGATCGCCTTATCGGAAATCTCGATGGTGCCGTAAAGATTCTTGAGCGTGGTTACGAACTGCGCGTAGTTATTGCCCTTTGCGGCGGGAAGCTTGCCCTCTTCCGTGCCCGCGCCTACGCCGCCGTTTACGCCGTAGCGCACCGTCTTTCTTACGTCTTTGCCCCATACGTCGGCGGTCGTCTTTTCAATTTGGGCAAGCAGCGGGTTTGCCGACTTGTCAAGCTGATCGCTTACGACGTCGAGATAATAAGATTTGAGTACGTTATCGGCTGTTTGAGTTGTTATCATAAATTATATTTCTCCTTAGTTCTTTTGGTTGCGCAAATATCCGAGCGCAAGGCTTCCCGCCTCGCGAATGGATTTGGGTTTATCGGCGGGCGTTTTCACTCCCGCGCCGCCGCCCGTCATGAGGGGCACGCCCTTGAGCGAGCTTAAATAGTCGCCTACGATGCGTGCGCGCACCCCCTCGTTCTTTGTTACCTCTTTGTAAAGTTCTTCGTCGCGCGGCGCGCGCTGTTCCTCCGCATTTCCTTGATTAGGGGCGGATTCTTCGAGCGCCTTCAGCCTCTGACTGCGACGGGTGAATTCTGCCTCCAACTCTCTGTAAGCGCGCATAAGGGCATCTACGCTTTTGAATTTCCCCAGATACGCTTCTTCACCCTCCACCGCCTCTTCGGGAGCGGGCGTTTCTGCCGTTCCCTTTTCTTCCGCCTCTTCGGGCTTTTCCGCTTTGGGTTCGGCGGGCTTTTTCGTACGCGGCTTTTTGGGTTTCCCTTCTTCGAGCGTTTCGGGATTCACTTCAATGCTTTTCTCTTCCACGTTTTATTCTCCTTTGCGGCGGTGGGATTGAAGGTGACGCATGATCCTCTCCCGCGCCGCTTGATTTTCCTCCGCGCCCGACAAAAGAGCGCGGGTGTGTTCGGTGATATGAATGGCGTGATCGTCGTAATCGTCCGTCTCCACGTCTTCCGATTGCAACAGAATATTTTCCTTTTCCGCTTTTCTGATATGAAGGCGGGAAATATCCATTGCGCTCTCGAACGAGCCGTAGCCTAATGCGTCCAAAAGGCGGGAACGCGTCTCGTCCGAAAAATTGCCGTCACCGTCTTTGAGCAGGCCCAGCGATAAAAGACTGAGAATATCCTCTTGTAACTGCTGAGGCGTCTTATCGTATCCCGTTTCAAACTGAATATCGTCCGCAGAGATATCGCTTGCGTCAAAGCTGACGAGCTCGGTATACCCGCCCGTACCCGTCATGCGCAAAATGCGGCGGACGGACGCGAACTGTTTATAAAGGTGCAGAATCTGTTTGCCGACTTCCTTTACCGCGCGTTCAACGCTCTCCACACTCATGTGCATACGGTTGGTATCCTGATCGAGAAGGAGCTGCAAGCCCGTTGCCGAGGTAACGCGCATGAGGCTTGCGGTATTGCGCGAAACCTCGCTCATGCCCGAAACCTGCACGAACTCGTCTGAAATGCGCTCTTCCTCCTCATGGAACTCGGCGGGCAGCGTGCCGCAGTCGAGGAAGTCGGGCGCGGTCGAGCCCTGACGGTAGACGAGCACCTTCCCGGGATAAAGCCCCTCTTCCGCCAGTTCCTCCGCATCTACCGAGCCGTCCTCCACCGCAATCACCCCCATGGTCAGGCGGTTCAAAAATTCGTGTTTGCGGTTCCGAACCGCGTTATACGCCCGTTGCAGAGGAATCATGCGGTCGACTACGGACGTTCCGAAAAACGCCCCCGCCAAGGCGATACACGTCTGCCGTACAAAGGGCAACACGCGCTCCCCCCTATCTCCGTTGCAATAGGGAAGACTGCCCTCGTACAAAAGGTGCTCCCCCGCAACGATTTCCAAACGCCCTTCGGGATAAGTCCCGTTCGGGCGGGTATACCGTTCAATTAAAATTTCCGCGTTTTCCACGACGGGCGAATCGTTCCCGTCGGCAGGGCGCTTCCAGCCGCTTGCCGCGCTGTACGGCGTGAACGCCTCGATATCGCGCCCCGCAATCTCCACGCCGAATTTTTCGTAGATATCCGTCACGGGCACCGCCTTTGCGTGAATAATGCTCTTCACCCCGCTCATGTCCTCGGCGGTGAGCGAATCGGGATACACCTCGAAGGGTGAGAGCGCAACCACCCTCACGTCCCCCTCTTTAATGCCGTGCCCCGCCGCGTCCGTGCCGATCACCTGCCCGTCGTCGTAATTCCATACGACTTTATAAAACGCCGTTCCGCAGGTTTCCGACCAGAGCGTTGCACGCGAAATCACCTCGTCCAAATCGATACGGTTCTTCACCGATTTCAAAACGTTGGAGCACAGCCGCGCCGTCTTTACGTCCTCGTCCGAATCGGAAAAGGCGCGGACGTTCAGCGTAGGGCGCACCTTGGAGAGCCGCGCAAGCCGTGCGTCGAGCGTGGGCGCAATGTGGTTGAACGTGCGCCGCGACTGCCAATAAAAATTGGGATCCTCGTTTTCGAGCTCGCCTGCGGGCGATACGTCGCAGTACTGATTCCCGCTCACGAAATTCATGTTCAGCTGCCAGCCGCGCTCTAACTGCCGCCGCATGAGTCTGCGCTTTTCAAAGTCCGCATGAATCTCTTCCACAAGCGCGCGCCTGCGCCGCTCTTCGAGCTGTTCGGCAAGTTCGTTTTTGGTTTTTTTCATTGATTTTCCTCCTGCAACTGCATGAGCAGTCGATTTTTTTCCTGTTCCAATTCTTCGTCCGAAAGCGCGGAATAGTCCTTCTCGTCCATCAGGATTTTCACCGCTTTCAAATCGGGCGGGATATCCTTTCTCGTTTCCCGCCTCTTTACGAGCTTTAACTCGCCGTTCTCCACGCCGTACTCCTCGGTCACCTCTTCGAGCGAATACCCGAGCGCAACCTTGCGCACGGCGTCTACAATTTTATCGTCCATTGGCTCTTCTCCTCTTCAAAGCGCGGATGCGCTTCTCCTTATCCCGCTGTACCTCGCTCTCCGTGTGCGGCGGGGTGTTCTTCGGGCGCGTCATTAAATAGTAGCGCAGTTCGTCCATTGCGTGGTCGTCCTTCTTTTCGGGGCTTTCTCCGCTCCCCCAGAAATACCCCTTGATTTCGCGTATCATGTTCGTGCAGTTTTCAAAGATATACAAATTCGGCAAGCCGTTCTTCTGATTAAGATACGCCTTCACCTGCGCGATCCCGCTGAACACGTCCTTGTTCACGCGCGGGTTCACGAGCACGCCCCGCTCGTAAAAGAGCTCGGAAACGCTCTTTGTGCTCGCGAGCGTGCGCTGCGTTGCGGCGGCATCTATAAGCGCGGAAATGCGCCCCTTGCTATCTTTTTTCCAACCGAGCCGCTTACTGATTTCATGCAATGCGTCCGCGTGGAAATCCACGTCCCTGCCCGCGGCGTAGTGCTCGGCAACCACGTAAACGTTGCCGTCGAAGTCCACCGCGTACCAATGCGCGGAGAGCGGATTTTTCAGCCCGGGGTCGATAGAGATATTATCCTGCCAATCGGGCGGAACGGTGAAGGGCGGTATCACGTGCACGCGCTCGTCAAATTCGGGGTAGACGAGCCCCTCCCGCGCGGCGAATCTGCCGTAGCGGCGGGACTGCATGGTCGTCTCGTCCATCGTGCGTTCCAACAGCGCAATTTCCCTTTTGGGCAGATACGGGTTGTCCGCCCACTCCATGAATTCGTACCAGATTTCGGGGTTGTTCTTGCGGTTGAGATAGATTTCTCCGTAGACGAAGGTCAGCCCCTTCAAGGGCGTCATGGTGCCGAAAATATCCCCCTTGCGGTCAACGACGCGCATGAGGCACTCCTCGTAAACGTCCTGCGGCGGCTCCTCGTCGAACCATACGAAGTCCAAAGAGCTGCCCTGAAAACGCTCCCTGCCCTGATCGCAGCTCTTGAACCCGATAACGGACGTCCCCCCGAACACGTTTTTTACGATAATTTGGTCAATGACGCCCGTCTTCGGATTGTCCTTTCTGCCGCTCGTCATCACGATATCCTCAATCCAGTCGGGGCGCAAATATTGCAGAATTTTCTTTTGCGCCACGTCGCGTTGCACCTGCGTGGTGAGCGATACCACCCAGCCGAATACGTTCGCTCTGTTCCTGCGGTAAGGGTGAATCCCCCGCGCCATCCACACGGCTTCCACCGCGCCGCACTCCGTCTTGCCCGAACGGTTGCCGCCGAACACCCAGCGGTTGCGCTTTTTGCACCTGTGAAAGGCGAGCTGTTTTTTATGTTTTTTTCTGCCCTTGTTGTAGCGGGCGAGAAAGTCGTGCTCGGCGCGGAATTTTTGCTCGCGCTCGATTGCCTGAATTTTTTGCAATAATTCGTTCATTTTCGCTAAAATTTATTTTTTCACGCCGATATTTTTTGGGTATCATAGCGCGTATGAAACGTATCCTATCTATTATTTCAATTCTCTTTGCGTGTGCGATTCTCGTACCCTTCCCCTCCGCGCCGCAAAAGACGGCAAGTGCCGAAACTACCCAAGAGATGTATGCCGTTGCCGAGAAAGACGGCGTATGGTTTTACTCCGAACCCTTAAGTGAAAAAGGGCTGTTTATCCTGCCCGAGAGCTACTACGTGCGCGTGCTCGACAACGGCGATCTCTTCTGCCAGGTGCAGTACCTCAACAAGACGGGCTACTGCAAGCGGAGCGATTTGCTGTTCGTCGATTTCGTGCCCGCACGCCCCTTCCTCTATTACGACTATACGCTCTCGTACACCATGGATAACAACACCGCCGTCGGAAACGGATCGCTGAGCAGTATCGAACGCACCGTCTCCTTTTACGGCACTTTTCTCCACGGCACGGAAACCTATTACTACGTCTGCGCCGACGGCATTTACGACTACGTTCCCAAGACGCAGGAAATTATTTACGAGAAAAATACCGACTATCTCGTGCCCGCTTCGGCAGGCGGCGAAACGGAAAACAAGCCCGTTTCGAGCGGCGGACTTTCGGGGGTGGAAATTGCCGTCATCTGCATCGTGTGCGCGGCGTGCATCGCCGTTGCATTCTTCGTGCTCCGCGGCAAGAAGCCGCCCATTGCGCGTTCGGACGAGCAGGTCGATTTCTGAAAAGAAAGCCCGCCGACAGTCCGCTTGGCGGTAATCGTCTGCTCTCTTCCCGCTTCCAAGGCACGGTATAATTTCATAAAGAACGGAAATTCCCCGAACGCCTCGAAGAAGCGTTGCTCCGTCCAGCCGAGCGCCGCAAGCAGAAAGGCGATCCGCTTCAAAAGTGCGGCCTGTTTCCTATAATAACTGCGCTCCGAGCAAGCGGGCGTAAAAGAGCCGAACCGCCCGCTCAACACCCGCTTTCTGCGGAAATACTTATATTCGAGAAAATACAGCTCCTCCTCGGAAAGATTTTTAAGCGCCCCGTCCACTGCGTCCGCGGCGCTTTCGAGATCGCGCCCGAGTACGATCTCGTCCACGATTTTCTCGGCAATCGTCAACGCGTTGCCGTAGGTCTTGAACGACAACACCGCCTTGTTCTCTACTGCGGCGGATACCGATTCGACAAGCTCTCTCAGCTTCGGATAAGCGTACAGTAAAACCTTCACAAACGTACAATTCATAAAACTAACCTCATGCGAACGGTGTTCAGATTTCCGAACATTTGTTCGTGTTTTTATCTTATCATAGAAATTTGACAAATGCCCGCCGGTATGCCTACTTTTTTGGAAAAAAATTCCATGCGGAAAAAGGCCCCCTTTCGGTGGCCCAGAAAAAATTGTTTTCAAAGTAATTGTCTTTTTCCCTCGCGCGTGTTATAATAGGGATATGGAAAAACGAAAGATAATGGGATTAGGACTTTCCGCACTTTTATTCTTGGGCACGGCAAGTGCATTCATCGGGCTTGCCCCCGCAAAGGCGGCTCATGCGGCGGAAGCGCCCGTAACCCTTACAACCGAAAACGCAGATTTATTCCTGCCCACGACGTACGAGCAGTATCTGTCTCTCGAAAACCCCACCGACGTTGCAATCTGCGACAAATATATTGCCGTAGCGCAGAGCAATCAAATTTACGTCTGCAACCGCACGGGGGATAAAATCGCCTACCGTTGCTACGACCACGTGGACGGCTCTAAAAACAGCTTGAACGTTTCCAAAATACAATTTTCGGAAAACGACGAGCTGTACTTCTCCGACCAGGACACGCACTTCTACAAGCTCGATCTTGGCGATCTCACCTCGGACGAAGTAGCAAACGTAAACGCCTCCACTTTTTATATCGCAGGCGATATTTTGTTTTCCGCAGTCGTCACGGGCGATACAACCTATTATCAATACTCTCTCAATAACTTTTCCGAAAAGCAACAAATCGACTACAACAAGGGTTTGACGAATACGCCGCAGCTGACCTTTTATAACAACAGGCTTTATAGCGTAGTAGACCGCCTGATTACCGTTTACGAATACAGCGAGGCGAAGAAGTATTACACCTGTTCCACCCCTCCGTTATTTTTGGGGGGCGGAGTTATGGGCGTGAAATCCGCATACGCGCTGAACGGCTTTTTGTATTACACCATCGATAACGCGAATCCGACGGAAGAGCTTCCCAACGGAATTTACTGTTTTAATTTCGCAACCCAAACGAGCAGCGAAGGGCCCCTCAAAGAGGGCAGCGGCTACGGTTCGCTCACCGCTTATAACGGATATCTCTACGCCATTGAAGGAAACGCCGTCATAGAACACGACGTAACGGATACGTCGGCAGCGCACACCGGCTACGAAATTTCTTCTTCGTCCGCTTCCGAGAACCGTCTTGGGAGCGCGGCGGATACGGTACGCGCGGGAGATTTGCTCGTAACTGCGGATGCCGAAAATAAGCGCGTTTCCGTTTACAGCTTCTCTAAAAAAGAATACTCCGTAATCCCCTGCGACTTTGTTCCCTCGATTGTGGCAACGGACGGAGAAACGATTGCGGTAGCGTGCGGCGCAAAAATTTACACCTGCATCTACGGCGATAAGTCCTTTACGCACAAAGCGGAATTGCAATCGAACGTCAAGGGACTTGCCTGCGTGTACGGAAGCGTTTACTACGTTTCCAATAACGCGGTTTACGGCTGTCTTGGCGTAAGCGAAACGGTTTCCCACGATTACGGTATCCCGCATTGCATGACGAGTGATTTGTACGGAACGATTTACGTTTCCACGGACAGGGGGCTCGTCTATTCGTTCACCGAGGAAAGCTTCTTAATCAAAAATCAGGGCACGAGACTTGACGGGCTTTCCGCCCTTCCCGAAAATCATTCCTCGCTCCGCGCAGACTTCGAGGGCAATCTCTACTATCTGTCGGAAAACAAAATCTATAAAAACAACGAAGAATTTGCAATCGTAGACGGTTACGAGTTCGTTTACCACAAAGACGCCAAGGAAGAAACCGACGCGCCCGTTTCCTTTGCGCTCGGCTTCGAGGACAGCGAAGTATACGTCTTCTTCAAGAACCACGCCGTAAAGAGCAAGGCGGAAACGCTCGATATTCCCACGCTCGATAAAATCGTTGCGGGCACGATTGCAGACGAAGTATTCTCCGTTCACGCGGTGGAGAACCTGCTTGTTGACGTACCCGCCAAAACGGTAGGCATTAAAATCAAGCTTGACGAGCTTGCAGGCGCGGAATACTTCCCCTACGACAGCTATTCCCGCCTTACGGAAGAATACCGCGGAGTGGTGCTCGGTACGACCGACCGCTACCGCCTCGTGCTTCTGCCCGACGATTGGAGCTACACCGCAATGCTCTTCAAAACCAATTCGGTTTCCCTTACGGAAGAAGATTATTGCCCAGAATATTACGAGGACGCCAACGAACTGCGCTATGAAATAAACGGCAGCTACTATCTTTCGAGCGGCGTTCATTCCTACTATGCGCCCTGTTTAGAACCCGCGCTACAAAGCGTCAGCCTGCCCCGCGGTGCTTACGTCACGGTGATTGGATTTATCACCGCACCCGAGAGAGATTACGCGCTTGTCAGCTACGAGGACGGCGAGACCGCCCGCGAAGTAAAAACGGGCTACGTGCCGAGCTCGTTTTTGAGCGTCGTTTCCCCTCTCCCCTCGGATAGTGCTGAGTATCTTCCCGTGTATCTCAAAGCGAGTGAAGACGGTATCGTATTCCACGCAGAGGATAACGAAGCGGATACGATTACGATTACCGAACGCTACCCCGCAAAGGCAATTAAGAACGCGGACGGAACCTATACCGTTATCATTGAACAAAACGGCAAGACCTACGTTGCGGATTCGGTAAAGGAAAGCCAGCTCGACTGGCAAAAATCCGATGCGCTCCGCATTGCACTCATTATCATTCTTTCCGTGCTTGCGCTCGTGATTATCGGAACTTATATCTTCCTTCTTCCGCGCAAAACAAAAGACGGCAAGAAAAAGAAAAAAGCGGAAAAGACCCCCGCCAAAAAAGAATAACGATATAACATATTAAAAAGCCGACCGTTTCATCGGTCGGCTTTTTATTTTCCACTTTCGTTACGAAAAATTGAAATTTATAGTTGGTTTTACTTTTTCCTGTTTTCTATAAAACGAAATATCGGCTTTTTTTTGCAAAGAACGATTATTAAGCAAATGATTAATGCTATCTCTAACGCCCCTGCGGTGCTTCCCATAATAACGACGTAGCCGAAACATTTATCGTATTGATAATCAACATTATGAGCAACTGCACAATTGCCATTATCATTAATTAATAATTCAATTCTCTTACCCACCTGTTCTTTACACCAGTTTGCTTTTTCTTCATCATAATAACGAGTTACCCAGCGTTCCGAAGTTTTCCAGACACGGTCGTCCTCTTGATATTCATAAAATAACCAGTACTCACATAATACTCCGTTCTCAACAGTGTGCATATCCTTGTACGTCTTATAGTCGGTTACTCTTCCGTAAACTAACTGCCCATTCTTTTTAAGATTTCTGATATCTTTAAATGTGTTAATATTACACAAAGCTATCAATAGCAGAACGCCGATAAGCAAGAGCAAAAACGATATTAAAATGATTAAATTCTTTTTACTCATTCTCATTGCAATAAATTTTCCATAGGTCTAAAACCTGTAAATTACTGTTTATCGTAATTTCATTATAGCATATTTTTCACTCATTAGCAAACAACCCGTATCCAAGAACAAAAAAGCGTATACAACGTCAAGTTTAGCAAAAGAGCCGAGAAAAATGCGGCGCATTTTTTCACGCGCCACACTCCGATATTGAAATATAATTTATGCCGGAACGGATTCCTCGACTTCCTGCGGCTTTCCGCCATCTTCCTCGGCGAGATCCGCTAACATGAACACCTTGCCGTCCCGAATGAAAATTTCCAAATCGTGATCGAACGGGTCTTCTTCCAATGCGGAATAGTCGAGTGTGTTATCTTTGATCTGCTCGCAAATGAGTTCCCCCAATCCCTCGGGCAGATCGCGGTACTTGTTCTCCTTCTTTACAAGAGAGGGAAGCGCATGGAAGAAGGCGTCTACTCCGCCCCGCTTACGCTTGAATTCTACGATATCGATTTTTAACGTTTTGGTTTCCAACTCGTGCCAATCTTTGAGCGCGCTTTTTACCTTTTCCGTTCGCTCGAAATAGGTATGAAAGAGGGAGCGGCAAAACTCACGCGAAACCTGCCCCCGCGAACGGTTGAGCACGTATTTCAAATCACTCACGTAATAGAGCACGGCGAGCAAACGGTCCCGCCATTCCACCCAGGGCTGTATCTCCCAAACGGTATCGCAATACTTCTTAAAGTCCGCAATTTTCACGCGGGTGTACCCCTCCAGCGTTTCGTTCGCCTGACCGAGAAGCTGAGCGCACTCCCCCTCGATGGAGGAAAGCTCGATGAGCGTCCGCTCGCACAAATCGGCATTGAGCTGCAACTCCGTTTTGTGCATGAGAAGCACGGTAATGCGTGTAATGAGCGCCTCTACCCTGCTCTTGTATTCGTTCTGCTGAAAAGAGGTGATTCGGCGAATGCCGTCGTTCAAACGATTGAGCCCCTTGGCAATATCCGACATATACTTTTGTCCGACGATGAGCGCCGCCACGCCGAATACGAGCGCGCTCGCCTGCGTAAGCGCACCGCTCGCCGTACTGAGCGCCGCCGTACTCTTTTTCTGAAAGAGCCCGAAAAACGCCTTCTTCGTATCTCGCGAGGGGGGAATATGGGAGGCGGCAGGCAGGATTGCCTGATAGGCGCTCCCCGCCACCTGCGATCCCGCGGAGAGTATGCACGCAATTTCCGGCACGGCCTGATTGAGGCGCGCAAGAATAATCTCGTCCTTAATCTCTACCAACTTACTTTCGTCGATTACCTTATCGGGCGTGAGCTGCTCCACCTTTACGTTTGCGCTCTTTTGCTTCTTGAATTTACGCGATATTCTTTCAAACATTTTTTTGCGTTCCTATTGCGTTTTTTAACGTTTTGTTCGTCTACGGAGAATGCATACCGCCGCTACGTTTTCATACCCGCAAACGGGCGGTTTTTTATTCCTTGCCCTTGCGCTTACGCGTCTTTTTTACCTCGCTCTCGAAGCCGTGATCGCTTGGCGTATAGTACACTCTGTCCTTCAAACTATCGGGCAGATACTGCTGTTTCACCCAACCACCGTAGTTATGCGGGTAGAGATATTTTCCGCTCTCCGCTTTCATCTCTTTGCTTCCGAGCGTATTGTCGCGCAGATACTTTGGAATATCGTCGTCCTTATTCTCGATTGCATCCTTTTGCGCCCTGTCCTTTGCCATTACCACCGAATTGCTCTTCTCTGCCTCGCAGACGTATATGATTGCCTCGCTAAGCGGCAAAAGCCCCTCGGGATAGCCCATGTTCTTGAACGCGGTGAGCGCGGAAACCGCCACTACGAGCGCGTTCGGATCCGCCATACCGACGTCCTCTGCCGAATGCGCAATCAGCCGCCGAATTACCAACAGGGGATCGCAGCCGCCCTCGATGAGCCGCATGGCGTAATAGAGCGCCGCGTCCGAATCGCTCCCGCGAAGCGACTTGCAAAACGCCGACAAAATATCGTAGTACAAATCTTCGTTATAGGAAAGCGCCTTTCTCTGAATGGACTGCTCCGCATCCGAAAGGTGCACGCGGATTTTTCCGTTTTCGTCGGGCGGAGTGGTGAGCACGGCAAGCTCCAAGGCGTTGTACGCAGTTCTCAAATCCCCCGCCGCCGTCACCGCAATATGCGTGAGCGCGTCGTCGTCCACGGTCGCATCGTAGTTTCCAAGCCCCTTGCGTTTATCGGCAAGCGCCTTTTCAAGCGCGCCCTTAATGTCCGCAGTAGTAAGCGGCAGGAACTCGAATACGCGACAGCGCGATACGATAGCAGGCGTCATGGAAGCGTACGGATTCTCCGTCGTCGAGCCGATAAACAGAATCGTGCCCTGCTCGATGGCGGGAAGGAGTGAATCGGACTGCGTTTTATTGAAACGGTGACACTCGTCCAGCATGAGGTAGGTACGCTTATTATAGAGCTTTAAGTTGTTCCGTGCGGTTTCCACCGCTTTTTTTACGTCCGAAACGCCTGAGCTTACCGCATTGAGCTTGATAAATTCCGCGTTCGTCTGCGCCGCAATCACGTTTGCAAGCGTGGTTTTTCCGCATCCGGGCGGGCCCCAGAAGATACAGCTCCCAAGCCGATCGAGCGCGATTGCACGGCGCAAAAGGGTGCCCTCCGCCACGATATGGCTCTGCCCCACGAAGTCCTTTATGGTGGAAGCGCGCATGCGTTCCGCAAGCGGTTTCGCCTTTTCCTCGTTGCCGTTAAAATCGAATAAATCCATGACTTTCCTCATATTCTTTATCGTGAATCTTAAAAAAGCTATTCCGTCATTTCTTGCCTCGGCGGCGGTCCTCCTCGCCATGGCGTTCTTTCTTGCATCCCCCGCGCGCTACGTTAAAAGCGTAAGCGAGGGTATTTCTCTTTGGGCGGTAAGCGTTCTGCCCGCCACCTTCCCTTTTCTGTTTCTCACCGCCATCTTTACGCGGCTGAAGCTTTACGGCCGGCTTTCCCGCGCCGCCGCTCCGATTGCGGGAAAAGCCTTTCGCGTTTCGGGAGCGGGCGGTTGCGCGGCAGTTCTTTCTATGCTCTCGGGCTACCCCGTGGGCGCACGCACCGTGCTCGACTTATACGAAAAAGGTGCCGTATCAAAACAAGAGACCTTTCGCCTTGCCTGCCTTTGCTCCACCACAGGCCCTATGTTTCTCGTGGGCGTAGTGGGAAGCGCCATGTTCCAAAACGTATTGCTCGGCTGGGTTTTGCTCCTTTCACACTACTTCGGCGTACTCACCGTCTGCTTCTTTCTTCGCTTTACGGGCAAGCCCTTCAAGGCAGAAAAACTCCCCGTTATAAAAACCCGTAACGATAATATCGTTTCCGAGAGCCTCACGTCCTCCGTGCTGTCGGTTCTGTGCGTAGGCGGCAGCATTGCCGTATTTTACGCGTTCGGACAAATGCTCTCCGACGTCGGCGCATTTATCCACATGGGAAACACTGCGGAGGGAATTTTGCGCGGACTGCTTGAAATGACTTCGGGCTGTGCACTTCTTTCCCAAGCTCCCGCGCCCCTTACTGCGGCGCTGAGCTGTTTCCTCGTCACCTTCGGCGGGCTGTGCGTGCTCGTTCAACAAATCGCCTTTCTATCGCGTGCAGAGGTGAAAACCCTGCCCTTCCTCGGCGTCAAGCTGTTACAGGCAGTTATCGCGGGAGGCGCAGCCTATCTCCTTTCGCTTGCGGTTTTTTAGTATGCGCCCAAAATGCGCAGATGTTTGCAAGCCAACTGCGCACGCTCTAACATTTCCTGTACGCAGGGCTCCGCAATATTGCCCTCCAACTCGATGAAGAAGCGGTACTGCCCGAAGACGTCCTTAATCGGGCGGCTCTCGATTCTCGTGAGATTATGCCCGCAGTCTGCAAATATTTTGAGGAGCGCAAGCAGCGTTCCCGGTTCGTGCCTTAATACCGCGCACAGGAAAATCATGCGGCTTTTATTTTGAGGTTCCCCGCTTTTTCGCACCAAGCGCAGAAAGCGGGTAAAATTTTTCTTTTCGTCCGCAACGTTTTCTTCGGAGAGGACAACCCCTTCCGCTTCGACGTGCGCCCCGACGATTCCCGCCGATTCGCCGTCAAGCTTTAAGAGGCTCTCCGTGGTAGACGAAGTGAAAATGCACTGCGCCTTAGGAAGGTTCGTGCGCAGAAATTCGGCGCATTGTCCGATTGCCTGCTCGTGCGAATACACGCGCTTGATTTGGGAAAGCTTCACGCCTTCCCTGGTTGCAAGACGGTGGTCGATGGGAAGAACAAGCTCCTCTGACGCAAACACGTTCGACTGTCCGAGCAAATCAAGATTTTGAAGCACGCCGCCCTGAATGGAATTTTCAATGGGAATGACGGCTGAGTCTGTTTCCTCCCGTTCGAGCTTCCCTATTACTTCCTGAAAATTAGCACAAAGCACGATTTCGCCGCGCGGCGAAAGCTTCTTTGCGGCAAGCTCAGAGTAGCTACCCGCAGGGCCTAAACAGCTGATTTTTTCCATAGTAGCCTCCATTGAAGATAAACGTAGTCGCGCGGAAGACAAGAAGGGCGCGGATTTTCAAGGGGCGCATACTTTAAGTGTATGTAACCCGCAGAAAAACGCAAGCCCGCCGCCGTATTCCGCGATGAATACGTTTATCTTACGCTTTCTCCGCGATATCGAGAATGAGCCGCTCCGTATCCGCCCAGCCGAGGCAGGGGTCGGTAATCGATTTTCCGAACACGACGTCGCGGGGCTGGTTTCCCTCTTCGAGGAAGCTCTCTATCATGAAGCCCTTTACGATGCTCTTGAAGTCTTTGTCGTAAAGACGGTTCTGCAACACCTCTTCCACGATACGGATTTGCTGATGGAACCGCTTGCCCGAATTGGAATGGTTTGCGTCGATTATGATTGCGGGGTTTTTCAGCTCCCCGCCCGATTTCGCGTAGCCCTCGAATATCTGCATGATGGTTTCATAGTGGAAGTTGGGAATATCGTTTCCGTATTCGTCCACCTTGCCGCGAAGCACGGCGTGCGCGTACTCGTTGCCCTGCGTCGCCACCTGATAGTTGTGGTATTTGAAAACCTGCGCGCTCTGTGCGGCGTAAATGGAATTGAGCAGAACCGGCACGCTCCCGCCCATGGGGTTTTTAATGCCGACGGGAAGCTCGATTCCGCTTGAAACCAAACGGTGCAGTTGATTCTCGCTCGAACGCGCGCCTACGGCAATATAGGTGAGCAAATCCTCTAAATAGGCGTAATTTTCGGGATAGAGCATTTCGTCCGCCGCAGAAAGTCCCGATTCCTCGATTGCATGAATGTGCAAATTACGAATGGTGTGAATGCCCTTTAAGATATCCTCTTTGTTTTCGGGATCGGGCTGGGAGAACATACCCTTGTAGCCCACGCCCTTGGTGCGCGGCTTGTTGGTATAAATACGCGGTACAAGTACGAGCTTGTCCTTGACTTTTTCGCTGAGCCTTCCGAGCCGACGGACGTATTCTAAAACGGGTTTGCTGTCGTGTGCGGAGCAGGGCCCTACCACCACTAACATTAAATTCGATTTTCCCGAAATAGCCGCTTTACAAAGCTCGTCGCGTTCCTTTTTGATTTTCGCAAGCTCCTTGGGCAGGGGAATTTCTTGAAGTATTTCTTCCGATGACGGAATTTCTATTTGTTTTTCAAACATAGTTCGCCTCTCTTTTGAATGTATTCGTAAACCGCCTTGGGAACCAACGCCTCGTACGGCTTTTGAAATAAAATTGAATTTTTTACCAACGTGGAGCTAACGTGCAAAAGCTCCTGCTCGGCGGGAACGTAGAGCGTTATCAGTTTATCGCTCAGCTTTTTGCTTGCGAAGTAGTCTGCATTCTCGTACTCGAAGTCTACGGTGTTGCGCACGCCCCGCACGTAGAACGGCGTATTTTCGGCTTTGAGCAAGTCGACGATAACGCCTGTCCAAATAATTACTTTCACGCGCGGATTATCTTGAAATACCGCGCTTATCATTTCCGCACGCTCTTTCGCCGAGAACATACACGTCTTGTTTTTATTCTCCGCCACCGCAATGACGACCTCGTCAAAGAGTGCAAGACACTTGTCCGCCGTGGACAAATGCCCCGCGGTAAACGGATCGAACGTGCCCGCAAATACACATTTTTTCATGCTTTTATCTCCCCGAAGAAGGTTATCTTCGTTCTGCCGTAGCTACGCACGTCCCGAACCTCGAACCCCTCCGCAGCTTTCTCTTCGCGCTCGCTTTCATAGATAACGAGCCCGTCCGCGCTTAAAAGTCCTCTCTTTTTTACAAGCGAAAGAATTTCCTCTGCAAGCGATTCCTTATAGGGTGGATCGGCAAAAATCAAATCGAACTTCCCCGAAACGCCCATTAGACAAGCCTTGTAGTCGAGGCGGGAAATAGCTCCCGTTTCTTTGAGCGCGGCGAGATTCTTTTTAAGTATTGCAAGGCTATCCGCAGAGATATCGTTAAACGCCACCTCTTTCGCACCGCGGGAAAGACACTCTAAGCCGAGCGCACCGCTCCCGCAAAACAGGTCAAGAACGCGCGCGCCGTACGTACGCGGACTTAAAATTTGAAAGAGCGATTCCTTCACCCTGTCCGGCGTGGGGCGCACGTCCAGCCCCTGAAACTGCGCCAAAACGCGCCCTCTGTGTTTGCCTGCGATAATCCTCATAGCTTGCTTTTATTCCACGTATTTTTTTACCGACTTTTTTCCTGCGCCGACCAGCACCTCGTACTCCGTCGTGCCGATGCTTTTGGCATACGCCGAAATATCCTTCACGGCAATTCTTCTCATTCCGAAATCGCCCCGTCCCTCGCGGATAGCCGCGTCCATGCACAGCTTCCCGATTCCGATACCGCCGCTGCGGTGGAATCCGTCGCCGTAGCCGAGTCGGAGCGTATGTACCTTTTCGTAGTCTTTTTTTACGATATTATACCCCGCGCCGCCGCCCGTGAACTTGCCGCCCTGCGCAACGGTCGCGTAAATTTTCATGGCGGGCTTCAACTGAATTTCAAAGCTCTCGCACCCGCCCGGCAAATAGCCGTACAGCCCGATTCCAATGCGCACCGCGTCGTAAAGCTCCCCGCCCGCGAGCGTTCCGCCCGTCGCCGCAACGTGGCGCATTGCATTCGGGAAGTACTCCCGCACCGCCTTGCACGCCTCTTCAAACGCTCCTGCCTGCATGCGCCGAATGCGTTCGTTCTCGGGCGCGTAGTAATGCGAATAAACGCCTTCCACCGATACGCCGCCAACGGCGGCCGCACGGCACGCACCTTTGGCCCGTTCTGGACGGAACCCGTAGCGGTTCATGCCCGTGTTCACCGCAATATGCGCCCGCAAAGAAAAGCCGAACTTTTCCTGCGCTCTTAATATCAGCTTCAATGCCGCCGTGGAAGAAACGGTTGCTACGAGCCCTAAGCAATAGATTCGCACGACTTCCTCTTCCGAAAGAGGCGGAGTCAGCACGAGAATATCCTTTTGAATTCCAGCTATCTTAAGCGTTGCCCCCTCGTCCACCGTGGCAACGGCAAATCCGTCCACGGTATCCTCTATGGCGCGGGCGACCTCCTCCGCACCGTGCCCGTATGCGTCGTCCTTTACAACGGCAATTAAGGGCTTTTTTGAAAGGCGTTTGAAAACTAATGCGTTTGATTTGATATTCTTTAACGATATAACGGTAAGTACGTTTTGCATACTTTCATTTTATGCAAACGTGCCTTTTTTTGCCCTATGCGCTTAGTCCGCTTTGTAAATAAATCTACGGCAGTGCTCGCATTCGATCACGTTTCCGCCTGCGAGTTTTCCCTGCTGGGCAAGCGATAAGTCCATACCGCAAACGCATCTGCCCGAGGTAAGCGGCACGAGAATGGGGAAAATACGCTCCTTGCGTTTTTGATTGTATTTCTCCATGATATCGGCGGGAATTTTTTTCGAGAGCTTTTCAAGCTGCTTCGTGATACCTGCCGCCTCGTCTGCGCGCGCGCTTTTCACTTCCTTGTATTTTTCGCTGTATTCCTTGAACTGCTTCTGCATGGATTTACCCTGCTCGTTGAACTTCTTATACTCCTCCGAAGCCGCGGTAATATCGGCAAGCAGAGTATTCAACTCGTTCTTCAAAGCGCGGAGCCGTTCCGAAAGTGCCTGCGCGTTCTTTTTATAGAAAGAAATATCGCCGCCGCCCGCTAACATTTCGTCGAGGTCGGAATACTCGTCAATCGCTTTCGCAGTCTCTTCGCAACGCTCGATAAGACGGTCGCGTGCCGCCTTCAACTCTACGGCGCGCTTGTCCTGCGCTTCGAGCTTTTCGCGTGCGCCCTCCATAAATTTTTTGGCTTGCACGTATTTCTTGCGTTCTTCGCTTGCTGCGAGGTCTTGCTCGATTTTTCTAAGCTCGCCGTCTACCTTCTGATACTCTAAAAGTTCGTTTAATGCTGACATAATATTTCTCCTTACAGGAACCATTCGTCCGTATACAGCTCTGCGCGGACACCCTGCTCCTTCAATAATTTCTCGAATTTTTCATAGTAACGGGCAAACCCGTATTGCTCTGCGGCGTAATGCGTGAGAAGAACCACTTTCACGCCCCGCTCCACAAGCTCCTTAATAAGGTGGTGCTTTCCGTCCGACGAAACGAAGGTATCTGCGCCGCTTTCAATCGCAAACGCAACCGACTCTTCGTTCATGCCCGCACCGCAAAAGCTTGCCACTTTTTTTACCGTTCCGCTTCCGTAGGAAACGATTTTCGTTGTATGAAACTCTTTGGAAACGTGCTCCAAGAATTTTTCAAATTCGCACTTCGTAACGGAAAACACCTTGCCGTAGCTCCCGCCCGTGAGCGTGTGCATGACGCAGTCGGCTTTTTTGCCGCCGAGCCCCTTCATGAGGCAGTCGTCTATTCCGCCCTTGGCGGTATCTAAATTCAAATGCGAAGACAAAACGCTGATTCCCGCCTGCGCCGCGGCAAGCACTTCCTTGCTAGATCCCGCCTCTTCTAAGGAATACAGCGGATTGAAAATGGCGGGGTGGTGCGTGATGATGCAGTTCGCGCCTATTTTCTTTGCCCGCGCAATCGCATCTAAGCTCAAATCGAGCGCAAACAAAACGCCTTTGGTTTCATTAGCGCAGTCTATCTGTACGCCGCTGTTATCGCGGCAGCCGTACTTTTCGCAGTACTCCTTCGATAGCGCAAAGGGCGCAAGCGAATCTGCAAACTCATATATCGTACTCAAAAACGTTTATTACCTCCTCGTAATATCTAAGCCTTTCCAAAAGCTCCGCGCGGGACGCGCCGTTCATTTTCGCCGTAAGCCGACGGCGCATTTTCGCGTGCTCTTCGCGCATTTTATTTAAGAAGTCCTCCGACGGGTTTTTCAAATTATCCCGCCCGAACATAATTTCATATTCGGTATAGCCGTCCCCGCCCGCGGCATTGCCCGTAATTACGTCGTAATACTTGCCGTCGCGGAAGGTATAGTCCGCCGTAACCTTCGCCCCGCGCGAGAGAAGATACTCCCGCACCTTTTCGGAATTTTTCATGGGCTGTAACACAAACGATTTGGGAAGCGGCACGCGGCTTAAAATACGCACGATTTCCTCGCCGCCCATGCCCGCAATCAACACCAAATCGCACGGCTCTTTGATGCCGTCCAGTCCGTCCGCACACACGGGAATACAGCTCCCTTTTTCGATATACTCTTTGAGCAGTGTCTTTGCCTTTTCCAGACTGCCCGCGCTGATATCCGAAATATACGCCCGCCCGCAAAGTCCGTTTTGCAGTGCGTACTGCGTACAGTAGCCGTGGTCGCACCCGATATCCGCAAAGACCTTTGCCTTGTGCAAATGCGAACAAAGCTTCAAAATTCTTTTCGTCATTAATCTAAGAAATCTTTGAGCTTCTTACTGCGGCTGGGGTGGCGCAGCTTTCTCAAAGCCTTTGCCTCGATCTGGCGAATGCGCTCACGGGTGACGTTGAACTCTCTGCCCACTTCCTCGAGGGTGCGGGGCTTGCCGTCGTCAATGCCGTAGCGGAGCCGAAGCACTTTTTCCTCGCGCGGGGTGAGCGTATCCAAAACGCCGAGAAGCTGTTCTTTGAGCATAATGAACACCACCGAATCGCCGGGGGTCTGCGTCTTGTCGTCCTCAATGAAGTCGCCGAGATGCGAATCTTCTTCCTCGCCGATAGGCGTTTCGAGGGATACGGGATCCTGCGCAATCTTGCGGATTTCGCGTACCTTTGCAACGTCCACTCCCATAGACTCCGCAATCTCCTCGGGCGTGGGCTCTCTACCCAGCTCCTGCGTGAGCATACGCGAATGACGCGTGAGTTTATTGATGGTTTCCACCATGTGTACGGGAATACGAATGGTGCGCGCCTGATCGGCAATGGCGCGGGTAATGGACTGACGGATCCACCAGGTTGCATAGGTGGAGAACTTGAACCCTTTCTGGTAGTCGAACTTTTCAACCGCCTTCATGAGCCCCAGGTTGCCCTCCTGAATTAAATCGAGGAAGAGCATTCCGCGCCCGACGTAGCGTTTTGCAATGGAAACGACGAGTCTGAGGTTCGCCTCGGAAAGTCGCTGTTTCGCGGCCTCGTCGCCCTCCTGCATTCTGCGCGCGAGCTCTATTTCCTCTTCGCCCGAAAGGAGCGGCACTCTGCCGATATCCTTTAAGTACATTTTAACGGGATCGTCTAACCCGACGTCCGAAAGCGCCTGCTCGAACAGCTCTTTATCGCGCACGTCCTCGTCCACGATTTCGATTCCCATTTCGGGCAGTGATTTATAAACGAGCTCGATCTGCGCGGGATTGAGTTCAAAGCGCTCCAAGGCGTCGCAGAGCGCGTTCGTGGAAATGCTTCCCTTCATCTTGTATGCGTCTGCAATACTGCCGATAATCTCACCGAGCTGTTGTTCCGTTACGTTCATATTTTTCCTCCGATGCGAATGTTTTTCATCTTTTTGGTGTACTCGTCAATGCGGGCAAGTATCTCCCGCTTTTCCTCGGGCGAAGCAGCTGCCAACTTCTCCGTCTCCAAGGCTTTCTTTTCTGCAAGCGTCCTGCGCTGCAAGGTAGCAATACTGTCAAGAAAATATTTTTTGCCCGCCTCGCTGTCGAGATTGTCGCCGTAATCGAGGTTCAGCACCTCGCACAGCTCCGCCGAATCCGAACCGAGCAAATCGAATATTCCGCTCGGGCGAAGGGTGCCAGTCTCCCGCCCCTCGGCAATATACTGCGCGATCACGCGGTGCTCCTCTTCCGTAAATTCGATTTCGCTTAAATCCTGCTCCATGGCGTAGGGCTTGGAGAGCAGGCACGCCGCAAGCACGAACCGCGCCGCCTTTTTAATACCGTCCGCGCTGTCTTCCTTTACCGCTACGGATTTGGGCTCCTGCGCCGCGGGCAACGCGGGCAGAGCCTCTAAATCGCGCATGAGCGCGGAAAGCGTCACGCCCGAAACGGAAGAAATCTTTTTCAGAAGCTCCTCGCGCTCGGTTGCGCTCTCCGCCTCGCGCACAATGCCGAGTGCTTCGCGCACGAAGTCGCGCTTCTCGTCCGTACGGTTTAAGTCGTACTTCCTCTGCGCCGCAAAAATGCGGTAGTCAATGAGCGGCATGGCGTTATCGAGGCATTTCCGATACCCCTCCGCGCCGCGCTTTTGAATCACGTCGTCGGGGTCCAACCCCTCGGGCATGGGCACGACGCGCACCTTGATACCCTCTTGCTTGAAAATATCCAGTCCTCTGAGATTCGCCTTCTGTCCCGCAAAATCGCCGTCGTAGCTGATAAACACGTTCTCGGAATACCGCTTGCAAAGCCGCGCCTGTTCCTTCGTGAGCGAAGTGCCCATACTCGCTACCACGTTATGGAAGCCCGCCTCGTAGAGGGAAATGGCGTCCATATACCCCTCCACCATAATCACGGACGACAGCCCGCCCGCGCGCTTTTCCTTTTTCACGAGGTTGATATTGTATAAATTTTTACTCTTATTAAACAGCACGGTTTCGCGCGTGTTTTTGTATTTGGCACGGTCGGACTTTTCAAGGAGCCGCCCGCCGAATGCAATCACTTCGTCCATGTGGTTGATAATCGGAATAATCAGCCTGCCGCCGAGCGAATCAAAGAGCCTGCCCTTTTCCGTCTTCGCGCATACGCCGCTTTCAATGCATTCCTCCGCCGTGTAGCCCTGCGCAAGCAGGTGCGAGGGCAACGCGTCAAAATCGAGCGACGCGCCGATTCCGAATTTTTTCATAGTCGAGGGCGAAACGCCGCGCTTTGCAAGGTAGGCAAGGTGCTTCTCCGCCCGCCCCGAATAGAGGTTATTCAGGTAAAACCGCGCGGTGTCCTTGCAAAGGGCAAGGAGCCTGTCCCGCTTGCGTTTTTTCTCGGCGTTCTCTTCCGCGCTTCTATCGTCAAACGCGGGCACTTCCAGCCCCACCCGCGCCGCTAAAATTTGAACTGCCTGCGCGTAATCGACGTTTTCATACCCCTTTACGAAGCTGATAATATCGCCCGATTCACCGCAGCCGAAGCAGTGGTAGTACTTGTCCGCCGCGTTAATGTGGAAGGACGGCGTCTTTTCGTGGTGGAACGGACAGCACGCCCAGTAGTCGTAGCCCCTGCGTTCTAATTTGAGATAGGAGCCGATAACGTCCACCAAATCGTTTTTCTCTTTGAGTACCCGCAGGAATTCGGCGTATTCGGAATTGTTGCTTCTCATACGCTTCCCTCCCTCGGCACGAACAGACGGTTGAATACCCCGATGGCGTACTTATCCGTCATGGAAGAGAGATAATCGCACACCGCGCGGGGCACGTCCGTCCCGGCCGTACGGCGGTAGAGCTCGGGAAGCTCTTCGGGGCGGCCTAAAAAGTATGTATAGAGATTGGTGAGCATACGCTCCGCACTCTCTTGTATGAGCTTATTCGCGCGTTCGTAAACGTGCTCGAACATAAAGGAACGAAGCTCTTCGAGTGCCTTGCCCGTTTTCTCGGACATGCGAACGTAATTTTGCCCCTTCGATTCCTCGTAAATATCGACGATTGCCGAGTTGATGCGCTCCGAGGTATGCCCGCCGAAAATGCGCACCGCATCCTTGGGGAGCTCTTCTTCCGTGAGATAGCCCGCGCGAATCGCGTCCTCGATATCGTGATTGATATACGCAATGCGGTCGGCAAGCGATACGGCCGCGCCCTCTAAGGTTGCGGGGGTTCCCCGCTTCGTGTGGTTCAAAATTCCGTCGCGCACCTCGAAGGTGAGGTTGAGCCCCTTTCCGTCCTTTTCCAAAACGTCCACCACGCGCAGACTCTGCTCGCTGTGCTTGAAGCCCGTAGGCGAAAGCGTATTGAGAACGCGCTCGCCGATATGCCCGAAGGGCGTATGCCCCAAATCGTGCCCGAGCGCGATTGCTTCCGTCAGGTCCTCGTTTAACTGTAAGCAGCGTGCCAAAGACCGCGCAATCTGCGAAACGTCCAAGGTGTGCGTCAGGCGGGACATATAGTGGTCGCCGTCGGGCGCGAAAAAGACCTGCGTCTTATTTTTGAGGCGCAGAAAGGATTTCGAGTAGATAATGCGGTCACGATCGCGTTGAAAGTCCGTCCGCATATTGCAGGGTTTTTCGGGGCGTTCCCGCCCTGCGCTCTCGAACGACTTTTTTGCATAGGGCGATAAAAACGCCCGCTCTTTTTCAAAGGTTATTTCCTTCATCTCTTGTTATTTCGTCAAAAAAGAAAAAAACTCCTTTTTTTTAGGAGATTTTTTTTCATAAATTTTCAATTTTTTCTATTGTCACACCGCTTCCCGATTCGATTACGGCATACGAATACTTTCCACGGGAGATTTTTTCGTGTAATTCGCAACGGGGATAAGCGTTGCTAAAAACGAAGTAAGCGCGGCAATTCCCAAAATAAAGAGCATCGGGAAAATTCCGAATACAAATATCGCCGCCTTTATGGTTTTTATCATCATAATATCCAAAACGTAGCAGATAATCGCCGAAAAAGCAAACGCCGCCACACTGCTGACGAGCGCAATCATAAGCGCTTCCACAAAGAAGACGAAGAACACGTCTAAGCTGCGCGCACCGAGCGCACGTAAAATTCCGATATCCTTCTTTTTCGTGATGACGGATACGGAAATGAGGTTAAACATCAACAGGAATGCAAACACGGTCAGCCCAAGTCCCGCATATAAGAAAGCGTTTCTGAATAACCCAACCTGCCTATTCACCTGATTCAGCTCGCTCAGAACGGGCGAGTTTACAGTAAAATAAGAATCGTCTGCGTGTTTTTCATAGGCAAGCCCCACAATCCGGTTCAATTTGGAAAGATTGTGGCTGTGCTTCAAGATGATTCCGTCAATAATGGAGTCGGGCGTTTGCGTATAGTTCGATTGATATTCTTCCCAAGAGTGCTCCGATTCATGAGGCTCGAATACAACGGGCTTCCGCTCGTACAGATGACCGTATTCCATAAGAAATTCCGTCGATAGAGCAAAATAGCTATAAAAACCATTATCCCGCACACGACTCCACGCGGAACTCTGTTCCGGAAAATCACCCGTATCCGTATCCTCTCCGTTTTCCACCGCCCTTTTCAGCGATTTATATGCGGCGGGCTCTTTATCACTCTGATAAACCCCTACAATCTTAAAATTGAACGTTTGCGCTCCTCCGTTCACAAAAATCGTTGCGGGATTGCTTTGGGAATATAACACGTCTTCATACGTAGAGACGGTATGTTTGGGTGCGCTCTCGTTTACGAGCTGTCCCGCTGCAACGTCCTCCTCTGTAACAAATACAAATTTTGTTTGTTCCAGCTTCATCGCGTTGAACAAAAACTCGGGAATCGCAATTTCATCGGATGCAGCGGGAAGCCTGCCCGCCAAAACCTTTAAGGAGGGATTTGCAATCACGTATTGATCTATAGTTCCGTAATAATCCCACGTATCACTGCTCAATTCAAAATTATACGGTTCATTGAAAAAAGATACCTTCGCCAAAGCGTCGGGATATTTTCTTTGGAACTGTTCGTATTCTTCTACCGTAAAACCGGTGCTCTTCCGAAGCGAATCCCCATTCTCTTCTACTCTTCCGTCGTTATAATGGTAAAACAGTCTTGTTTCAAAGCCCTTGCCCACCGTAACGTAATTGCCGGGGCTAAGCCTCATGGTTTCCACAACCACGCTTTTTTCGCTATAAAACATGAGCGTGGAAGAAAGTCCTAAGAGCACAAACGCAAAGATACATAGGATAATGGAGAAGGCAAACCGTACAGGCTTTCCTTTTAAGCTTTTGAAGCCCATGCGCAGCACGTGCTTGAACGGCAAGCGGGCGCGGATGAACTCCGTTTCTTTACGCTCGGCTAATGGCTCTATCGCGGCGCCCGTTTCTTGGGACACCTCTTTCTTATCTTCCTTGCCTTCCGTACAAACGACGTCGGAATCTACCTTGCCGTCCTTCAACTCGATAATGCGGTCGGCATACTGCTCTGCAAAATCGCGGTCGTGCGAAACGACGAGAACGAGCCTGCTTGCAGAGAGCTTTTTAAGCAACTCGAAAATCTGCGTTCCCGTTTCACTATCCAACGCGCCCGTGGGCTCGTCCGCCAAAATAATTTCCGGTTGCTTCACAATCGCGCGCGCAATGGCAACCCTTTGCTTTTGCCCGCCCGAGAGAGTACCCGATTTACGGGAAGCAAGCTCCGCCATTTCCACTTCGTTGAGAATGCTTGCAATCTCTTCCCGATTGCGCTTCTTGCCTTGCAGCTCCATGGCAAGCGCCACGTTCTCCGCCACGGTATAGTCTTCCAGAACGTTATATTCCTGAAAAACGAATCCCACGAAGGTATTGCGGTAGCTGTCGAAATCCTTTCCGGTAAAATTTTTGCTGCTTTTGCCGTTGATAATTATTTCGCCCGAAGTTACCTTATCGAGTCCGCCGCAGAGGTTGAGCAAGGTCGATTTCCCGCTTCCCGATTTGCCGAGAATAAAAACCATGCCGGTTTCGGGGAAATCCAGCGTAACGCCGTCAAGCGCCTTTGTTATAACGCTCTTATCCGTTACGTATTCCTTGCGTAAATCTTTTACTTGTAGCATAATTTAATTCCTCCTTTTGAAGACTTTGTTATCAGATGTAAAACCCGCCGTTGACGGCAAGAATCTGCCCCGTGATATATTTTGCTTTGGCAAGGAACAAAACCGCCTCGGCGACCTCTTCCGGCGTGCCGAACCGCCCGAGCGGAATTTCTTCGCAAAGCGCCGCCCTGTCCTCTTTCTTCAAATGCGCATTCATTCGGGTATCGATTACCCCCGGTGATACGCAGTTCACGGTAATGCCGCTCGGCGCAAGCTCCTTTGCAAGCGCTTTGGTAAAGCCGTCTACCGCGCCCTTGGAAGCGGAATACACGCTCTCGCAGCTGCCGCCCGCCTGCCCCCAGACGGAGGAAATGTTCACGATTGCCCCGCCGTTTTCAAGCATCTTTTTCACGGCGTATTTCACGCACAAAAACGCGCCGCCTATATTGATATCCATTACGCGCCGATAATCGGAAAGCGTGGTGTCCTGCACCTGTTTATAGAGCGATACGCCCGCGTTGTTCACGAGCAAATCGAGCCGAGGAATTTTCTCGAACACGGCTTTTACCGCGTTTTCGTCCGAAACGTCAGCTTGCAAAAATTCCACTTCGGGAAGCTGCTTTTTCGCCTCTTCCAAGCCCTCGCCCTTAGAATAGAGCGCAGTCACCGCATATCCGTCTTTTATAAGGAGCTTACATACCGCAAGCCCGATTCCGCGCGTGCCGCCGCTCACAAGTGCGCGTTTCATAGTGCCCCCTCCAACCTCTCAAAAATCTCCCGCGCGATTTCGTATTTCTTCTTTCCGTCGGTATCCACAATCAAATCGGATACGCGCTCGTATACGGGCATTCTCTCCTCTAACAACGCAGTAAGCTTTTCTTCCACATTGCCCTCTTTGAGGAGCGGGCGGGTGCCGTCTAACTTCACGCGGGATAGAAGCGTTTGAAGTTTTGCCCGCAAAAAGACGATTTTGCCGTTCTCTTTCAAAAGCGCGCAGTTCTCTTCCCGCATCACAAGTCCGCCGCCCGTAGAAATGACGAGCCCGTCCTTTTGAGAGAGCGAGCGCACCGTATCCGTTTCCAGCGCGCGGAAATACGCCTCGCCGCGCGACGCAAAAATATCGGAAATCTTTCCGTACCGCTTTTCAATCAAATAATCGGTATCAACCCATTTTTTGCCTGCAAGCCGTGCAAGTTGAAATCCGACGGTCGACTTCCCCGCGCCCATCATGCCGCAGAGTACGACGTTCATAAGCGGAAGCTCTCCATGGCAAGCAGATAACTGTTCTTGCCGAAGCCGAGAATTTCGCCCTTGCAAACTTCCGTGAGTACCGACTTTTCACGGAACTCTTCCCTTGCGTGAACGTTCGACATATGCACTTCCACAACGGGCAGGCTGACCGCCGCAATCGCATCGCGAATGGCGAGCGAATAATGCGTGAACGCGCCCGCATTCAAAACGATTCCGTCGTACTTGCCCTCTGCGTTCTGGATCTGCGTGCAAAGCTCGCCCTCTAAATTGCTCTGAAAGCAGTCTACACTATAACCGTTTTTCTTGGCGTGCGCCTGCAACTCGCGGTTGATATCGTCAAGCGTTTCCACGCCGTAAACGTCCTTTTCGCGCTTTCCCGTTAAGTTCAAATTAACTCCGTTCAAAATAAGCAGTTTCATATTCCTTCCTCCCGATAGTGATTCCATAGCTCTTTCGCCTGCGCCGCAGACGGTTTTTTCCCTAAATAAATGCAATCGCTCATATACGCCTGATAAAAGAGCATTGCCGCGCCGTTCACGGTTTTCTTATTAAGCCCCCTTGCAAGCCGTAAAAATTCGGACTCCTCGGGCTCGTATATGAGATCGACCGCCGTATTGCACAGCGCAAGCAAATCTTCCCCGACGGGCGATTTTCCCACCGTATCGTGCATGCCGATTCCCGTGCAGTTTACGATAATATTAAACGCTTTCAGCGGGATTTCGTCAAGCGGCGTAAAACCGCCGAATTCCTCGTAAACGCTTTGCAGTCTTTCTTTGCTTCTCTCATAGACGCTGACCTTTGCGCCCGCCTCAATGAGTTTTTTCACACAGCTTCTGCCCGCGCCGCCCGCGCCGAGCACCAGCACCGTTTTGCCCGCCACTTCCACGCCCGCATTTTCGAGCATTAAAAGGAACCCGTAGCCGTCCGTGTTGAACCCGAAACGCTCCTTGGAAAGCACGGTATTCACCGCCCCGAAGGAAAGCGCGTCGCCTTTCAGCTCCTTCAAATAGGGAATAATATCCCCCTTGAAGGGAATGGTTACGTTGAATGCGTCGTAGGCTTCAAACAGCTTTTCCGCCCGCGCGGAAAACTCCTCGGGCGGAATGGAAATTTTATCGTACGAACAGCTCTCGCCCATTGCCTTCAAAATAAAATGATGCATAGAGGGGCTAAGCGATTTTGAAACGTCCTTCCCGATGACGGCAAGCTTTAACATAACGCCTCCCCGATTCGTTTGAGCTCCCGCTTGTATTGCGCAAAGGTGAGCTCCAACAGTTCGCATTTCCCCTTTGCCGTGGGAACGGCAAGCGAGATTTTGTCACTCGCGCTATTCTTTTTATCGAGCTTCGCAAGCTCCGCCGCCTGCAAAGGATCCGTTTTCGGCACTTCGCCGAGTGCCTTGAGTGCTAAGTTATAAAGCACGCGCAAATACGCTTCGTCGCACTTCAAATACTTCTTTGCAATTTCAATTTCGTAGAGCATTCCGTACAGCACGTATTCACCGTGCGAGAGCTTTCCGTCCGAGAGCTCGAACGCGTGCCCCGTGGTATGCCCGATATTGAGGAACTTTCTTAAACCGGATTCATGCGGATCTCTTTGCACGATTTCCGCCTTAATTGCAATGTTATCTGCTATGATACCGCCGAGGAACTCCAAATCGAACAGTCGCATACGGTTGGCAACGAGGCGGTCGAACAGCGCGCCGCTGAGTGCCGAATGCTTTACGATTTCCCCCACGCCGCAACGGATTTCGCGCTCGGGAAGCGTCGATAAAAATTCGCTGTCCACAATCACACGGGAGGGCTGACGGAATACGCCAACGAGATTTTTCACGCCCTCGAAGTCAACGGCCGTCTTTCCGCCGACGGAAGAATCTACCTGCGCAAGCAAGGTAGTAGGCACCTGCACGCAGTTTATTCCGCGCATATACAGCGCGCTTGCAAGCCCGCCGATATCCCCCACGACGCCGCCGCCGATACAAACGAGGGTATCTTTTCTGTGCAGTCCCGCCTTCGCCATTTCGCCCAGCAGCGCAAAAAGCGTTTCGGGCGTTTTATGCTCTTCCCCCGCTTCCATTGCAAAAATGCGCGTGCGCGGAAACTTTTTCTTGATTTTCTTTTCGTAGAGGGCAAGCACGTTCGTATCGGTAAACACGAACGAACCCGCAATTTCCTCACGCTCGAACGCGCCCTTTTCGCAGAGAATCACGCTCTTTTCTGCGGGCACTTCCGTTTGAATTTGAAAGGTTCTCATGCGGGAAGCCTCCCGTAGCGATCCTGAATTTCTTTCAGATTATCCCCGCCCAAACGCTCTAACACAGCCGCCGCAAGCTCACCCGCAAGCACGCTTTCGAGAATGACTTCGCAGGCAAGAATCGCCGTAACGTCGCTCCGTTCTGCGGCCGCGCGGCACGCTTCTTTCGTGAGAATATCAACGGTATTTAAGCCGCGCATGAGCGTGGGAATGGGCTTCATTGCCGCGCGAATGATAATCTCTTCGCCGTTACTCATACCGCCCTCAATCCCGCCCGCACGGTTGGTTTTGCGAACGTATTCGCCCTTTTCAAAGTAGATTTCGTCGTGCACTTCGCTGCCGCATTTTTCCGCCGCCTCGAAGCCGAGCCCGACTTCCACGCCCTTGATTGCCTGCACGCTCATGAGCGCACCCGCAAGGCGTGCGTCTAACTTTTCGGCATACGTCATACAACTGCCGAAGCCGCTCTTTAAGCCCTTTACGCGAAGCTCCAAGACGCCGCCGCAGGTATTGCCGTCCGCCTTTATTTTTTCAATCGTGCGCTTTGCCTCGTCCTGCTTTTTTCCGTCTATCATAAAGAGGTCGGAAAGCCGCCCCTTTTGAATTTCCTCAAACGTATATTCTTTCTCGTCCTTCACGGAAGCCACCGAACGAACGTAGCCCGTGATTTCCACACCGAGCGTTTTTAAGAGCTGACGGCAGATACTGCCCGCTGCCACGCGCACCGCAGTTTCGCGGGCGGAAGCGCGCTCCAAAATATTGCGAGCGTCCTGAGTGTAGAATTTTTTCGTGCCCGCAAGGTCGGCATGTCCGGGGCGCACCTTGGTGAGCGTACGCTCGGAAACGTCGCACCCCTCGGGTGCCATATACGCCTTCCAATTCTCATAGTCGCGGTTAAACACGGCAAGCGCAACGGGACTGCCGAGCGTCGTTTTATTCCGCACGCCCGCAAGAATTTCCACTTCGTCCTTTTCGATTTTTTGTCTGCCGCCTCTGCCGTATCCGCTTTGGCGCAAAGCGAGCTGCGCGTTTATTTCGTCTAAATCGATTGCAAGCCCCGAAGGCAGTCCCTCGATAATTGCAATAATCGCTTTTCCGTGCGATTCGCCCGCCGTAGTAATTTTCATATGTTTACTCCAAAATAAAAAAGTTTCCGTTTTTGATGCTGATGACGATATTCCCAAGCTCGTCCGTGCGGTAGATATCCGCACCGATACCCGCAAGCCTTGCTACCGATTCCGCCGCAGGGTGGGAATATATGTTCCCTCTGCCGCAGGTGACTACGGCAACCTCGGGACTTAGAAGCGAGAGCCATTCCTCCGACGAAGAGTACGCCGAACCGTGGTGCGATACCTTCAGAATATCGGTATCCTCCAGCCGTACGCGGAACTCTCCGCTGTCGAAAATGCCCTCCATAAGCGCGTATTCGTCAAGAAGCTGCTGCTCGCGGCTTCCCGAAATATCCGCGCCGAGTAAAAGGTTTATCCCTAAGTAGCTGACGAACAACACGGTAGAACCGTCGTTATCGTCCTGCGCGCCCGCAGAAGCGGGAGAAATGCAAACGGCGTACGCACCCGAAGGGTTGTCTATCACCGAATACCGCATGAGCGTTTGAACCTGAGCGCCGCTGTCCTTTACCGCCGCGGTAAACCGTTTGTATGCGCCTACATAAGACTTAGCAAACGGCGTGTAAACCGTATCCGCGCCGAACGTGCGAATGAGCTCCGCGAACCCGCCGTAATGGTCGATATCCGCGTGCGTGGCAACAACGGAATAAGAAGTGGCGTTAAGGCCCTTTACGTAGCGAATGAGTTTATTCTCGGTATCGAACGAGCCGTCGCCCGAATCGACGACGAGAACGTTCCCGTCGGGGAATTCCAAAATCGTACAATCGCCCTCGCCTACGCCCATAAAATGCACGCGCATTTCCCCTTCCGCGCGGGGTTCGATTCGGATAGCGGGCAAGAGCGTGCGGAGCGGAACAAAATATTCCAAGAGCGCAAGCAGTAAAGCAAGCCCGACGCACAGCGAAACAAAAACGATCTTCCCGATTGTATGATGCTTCAATTTTTATTTCTCTTAAAGTTATTGATTGCGTCCTTAATTTCCTGCATCTTATCCTTCGCCTCGTTGTAGCCGATTTCCATCATGGCGTCCATTGCGGCGGGCGCAACGTCGGTTGCGCGGTAATCGTAAAGATAAGGTTTCAGCATGACGTCCGTCGCGTCATATCCGCGCGACTTGGCGTTATCGAGCGTTTTTACAGGCACGAACGCGTTAATGGCAGAGCCAACCAAGCGGCTCAGCCGTCCCTTTTCCTCGTCGGGGCGAACGTAGGCGGAAAGGTCGATGGAAACGACGATATCCGCGCCCATCTCCCTGCATACGTCTGCGGGAATGGCGTTGGTGTACACGCCGTCGTAAAGCCTTACGCCGTCGATTTCCACCGCTCTGAAAAAGGGCGGGATTGCGGCGGAGGCAGTCACCGCGCGGGCAATATTCCCCGAATTTAAGAGCACGCCCTCGTTATTCGAGCCGTCCGTCGCCCAGCAGGCAAACGGTTTTTTCAGAGAGGACATATCCCCCTCCAGGTATTGCGAAAGAAATTCCTCGGCAAACGCGAGGTCGGCAAACGGGCGCAGATTCGAGGAAAACTCTTTACGGTTCAGGCTCTCGATAATGCCCGTCATATCCGCGGAAGTATAGCCCTTTGCATACAGCGCACCCGCAATCGCGCCGATAGAAGTACCCGTTACGATTTGGAACTCGATTCCCTCTTCCTCGAACGCTTTGAGCGCGCCGAGGTGGGCAAGCCCCTTCGCCCCGCCGCTGCCGAGCGCAAGTCCCAGCACAGGGGGGTTCTTCTTTTTAGAAAATACCGATTTCAAACGGGCAAACAATCCCATATAAACTCCTTTCGAGTTGCAAAAGCAATCGGCGCGTAGTCGCATTCGCGCACCGAATTATTATCAATTCTCTAAAATCTATTTTACGCTTTTTTCAAAAAAATGTAAACCTTATTTATAAATACAGTGTCATAATTCAACCGTCATGCCGTCATACGCCGCCACAACGCCGAACTCCTCTTCCGCGCGTTTCAGGCTCTTTGCCGTCGGCTCGCAGTTGTGCGAGAAATGCGTAATCACTTTTTTCGTATGCGCGCTAGCGAGCCCTATCTCCTGCAAACGGCTGAATACTTTTGCGTTCTCATAGAGCCCCATGTGCCGCGCGCCCTTGTCCGCTTTGTTCCAAAGGAAGGTGCAGTCGAAGGTAATCAAATCGAGAGGTTTTCCCCCGAGCCGCGCAAGATACGCAAAGTCCTCTTCGGGAAGCATTCCCGTATCGGTGAGGTGCAGAATGCGCTTATCCTGTTTTTCAATGAGGTACAACAGCGGATTTTTGGAAGAGTGCTGTGCCTTAAGCGTGTGAACGCAAAAGCCGCCGAAGCGCAATTCCTCGAACGCGCCTACCGTATGAATTTTAATATTCTCCGCAACACTGTCCCGCATTTCTCTTCGGGTGCTTTCGGCGAACACTTCCCCTACTTCCGCGTTGCCGTAAATATCGAGAGCGGGCGCGCGCATATCGCGGGCGTACTTATAGCCCCTGAGAATAAAGTCCTGCGCGTAGAAGTGGTCCATATGCGAATGGGTAACGAGAAGGTACTTCACCGCGGAAAGGTCAATCCCCGACGTCGCGCCGTGATAGAACGCGTCGGGCGGGAAGTCTATGGATAGCTCTCCGTCCACAAGCACCTGCGCGCGCGAACGGATCTCTTTCCCGCCGCGTGCACGCACGCCCCTGCAATATTCGCATTGACAGAACAGCGCGGGAATTCCTTCCGCCGCGCCCGTTCCGAGATAGGTAACCTTCATATACACACTCTTTTTTCAAACGCCGAAATAAACTTTCAGCCCGCGTCCGGTTTCGGAAACGAGCTGTCCGTAATTGTTAAGCTGATGCGAGGGAATTAAACTCTCGACATATATTCGCCCGTGCGGGTATCGATACGAATGGTATCGCCCTCGTTGACGAACATAGGAACCTGGAAGGTTGCACCGGTTTCCACCTTTGCGGCTTTCGTTACGTTGGTGGCGGTGTTGCCCTTTACGCCGGGTTCCGCTTCTACGACTTTGAGCTCTACGAAGTTTTCGGGCTCCACGGAGAATGCGTTGTCGTAAAGGAATTTCACGGTAACGGTATCGTTCTCGCGGATATAACGGAGCGCGTCCTCAACCTGATCGTAGTTGAGGGGCGTAAGGTTAAACTCTTCGTCCATGAAGTAATAGAACTCGCCGTCCGTGTAGGAATAGGTCATTTTCTTGGTTTCCACCTGCGCGGTTTCGAGCTTCGTGGTAGGGTTGAACGTTTCGTCGGAAAGGACTTGTCCCGTAACCACGTTTTTAAGGGTGGTACGAACGAACGCCGCACCTTTTCCGGGTTTTACGTGCTGGAACTCGGTAACGGTGTAAACGCCGCTCTTGTATTCAAACGTCGTGCCCTTTCTGATATCGCCTGCCATGATTTGTGCCATAAATATAGTCTCCTTAAATGTTTACAAAATTATGAGATTTCTCTCTGTTTTTTTCATGAATGATTTTACTTTTCCGCCCGTCATATACACGCTGTCTTCGATGCGGATTCCCAATTCCCCCGCGAGGTATACCCCCGGTTCGTCGGAAAAGACCATGCCGTCCTTTAAGACCTGTTCGCTTTTCGGTGCAAGCACGGGATACTCGTGAATTTGCAGCCCGATGCCGTGCCCCAAGGAATGCGTGAAATATTTATCAAGCCCCTTCGTGCGCAGATACCCGCGCGCAATTTCGTCCGAATCGCGCCCCGTCATGCCCGCAACGGTTTTCTCTTTTACGAGCTCGTGCGCATGAAGCACCTGAGCGTAGACCTTTTTGAAATCTTCGTGTTTTTTATCGTCGCCGAAGAGGAAGGTTCTGGTACAGTCCGAACAATACCCCTCGTATTTGCAACCGAAGTCAATGAGCACCGCGTCGCCGAATTTGAGCTTGGTATTTCCCGTTTCGTGGTGCGGCACACTGCCGTTTGCCCCGAACGCGACGATTGTTTCAAACGATACGCCGCTTGCGCCGAACTTCCGCATTTTGTATTCGAGAAGCGCGGCAACCTCGCTCTCCGTCATTCCCTCTTTGATTTCGGGAAGAAGCGAAAGATACGCGTCTTCTGCGATTTCGCACGCCTTTTCGATGAGCGCGATTTCTTTGGAAGTTTTTATTTCCATTGCCGCTTGTAATGCTGGCATACAGTCGGTGAGGGCAAAACCGTTCTTTTTGAGCGTTTCCGCGCGGGAAAGGTTTGTAAACGGATAGGGAACTCCCACGGTTTTCGCACCGCTAAGAAGCGCTTCCGCCTGTTTATATAACCCTTCAACGAGCTTGATATTCGTATTTTTTAACGCTTTTTCCGCCGCTTCAAAGTATCGGGAATCGACGACGAACGTACATCCCTCCCGCGTAACGACCGCATAGCCGTCGGTGGAATAGAACCCCGTCAGATACCGACGGATAAAATCTTGCTCGATGAAAAGTGCGTCCGCACCTGCCCCTGCAAATATTTTGCTTGAAACTTCCATAGGCTATCCATATTATACCAAATACGCTCTCTCAAGTCAACGGTTTTTGAAAAAATTCTATCCCCTGAGTGCCTGCTCGTAAGCCCGCTTCATGTAGGCGGCGTCCTCTATCTGCGTGCCCGCCGATTCGCTCACGATATAGGGCTCTAACTTCCACTCCGCAAGCACCTCGGCAAGCGGTTCAAATTCGGGGCCGTACACCGTATCCTCAAAAGTCAAATGCTTTATCTCCCCCTTCGCGCCGTACATGATTTTCGAGAAATGCACGTGGAAATGCTGCATACGCTCGAAGCCGAGTTGGTCAATCATATATCCGAGCAAACGCTTATAATCGTCCGCCGTTTTCAGGCTCCCCTGCTCGCGCGAATTGACGTGCCCGAAATCGACGCAGGGCGTATAGATTTTATCCACCTTGCAAAAGCGCGTGATTTCTTCCACCGTGCCGATTTGCGCAAGCTTGCCCATGGTTTCGGGACAGAACGTCAAATCCTGCAAACCGTTCAGATAGATATAATCGCGCAGGATATTCAGCCGCTCTTCGCAACGCATCACTACGATTTCGCGCCCCTCTTTGCCCTGCGCGGCGGGGTGGAACACCACGCGGTTGCCGCCCATAAGCTTCAAGGTTTTCGCGCTGTCTAAAACGTAGCCGTAGGACTTTGCCGCCATCTCGTCGTCGGGGTTGCCGAGGTTGATAAAGTACGGCGCGTGCGCGGAAATTTCCACGCCCTCTTTTTCAAACGCCGCGCCGATGGAGCGCGCCTTTGCCTCGGTCATTCTCACGCCGCGTCCGAAGGAATATTCAAAGCAGTCGAGCCCGTGCTCCTTTACGAACGCCGCCGAATCCTCGCTGTGCTCGTAGCCCGCCGCATAAAAGCTTTCACTATTCCCGCTCGGTCCGAATTTAATCATACGCCTTCTCCTCCGTCCGTTTCGGCAATTTTCTCTGCCGCACGGCAATAAACTTGCATTCTGGTTCCTATATCCTGTACAAGAATTTCTTGGGGATATTTTACCAGTTTACACGAAACATACAGATCACCCGATGAACCGCCGACATTCATTGCTTGCAGAAACCAGATGATCCAAAACCAAATTCCTTCGTGAAAAAACACATTCAACATACCGAAAACGATTCCCCAAAATACGAGCGGGGCAAGCGCAACAACGGCGTATCGCGGTTTATCACAATACCCCTCGTTACCGCAATATGCAGCCCAGCCGACAAAACCGAACTTAGGTTTCATTTTGGTAAATGCAGAAAGAAATACTCCGTGAGTAAGTTCATGCACAACAACATATACCACAAGCCCGCCAAGCAACACGAAAACGGGCACAAAAATATCTCCCGCAGTTTCGTTTATTGCGTCTATCGGGTTTACAATAAACCATCCGATAAGGATAAACAAACCGAAAACCAAAAGGCTAAGCCCGTTTACAAGCCAAAAAGCTTTCTTGTTCGCTTTCAAATCAATGGTATCGTGAAGCACCCAGCCTTCGGGCAAATTTTTACAACAAAGGTTCATACCTTTTCAATGTCCTTTTTGAGTTGATTTTCAAGTTCCTCTTTCGATTCAAATTTCATAACGGGGCGCAAAAACTGCGTGGGGAACAGCCGTACGGTCTTTCCGTACAAATCCCCCGAAAAACCTTTGAGGTACGCCTCCGCTTTCTTCTCTTCTACGCCGAACGTAGGCCGCGCACCGAAGTTGATAATTGCGGGAAACCGCCCCGCTTCCGTCTCGGCATACCCGCCGTACACGCCCTCGCGCAAAGGAAATTTCTCTTTCGGATAAGTGAGATTGAGCGTCGGGAAACCGTAGGTATGCCCCACGCCGCGCCCGTGCTCGACGGTGCCGGCTACGAAAAACCCGCCCGTTAAAATTTGATTGACTGCCGCCAAATCGCCCTCTGCGAGCAGCTTCTTTACGGTGGAAGTTGCAATTTTCTCCCCGCCCGCGGTTTTGAGCGGAAGCACGGTGACGGGGCAGGGCGCAACCTCTTTCAAAAGCGCGGTCGTTCCGAGCGCACCCTTCCCGAAACGGAAGTCCTCGCCGCAGAACACCGCTTGAGCGGAAACTTTCCCGAATAAGTCTTTCAGAAAATCTTCCGCAGGAGTATTTTTCAGCTGTTCGGAAAATTCGATTTCCAAAACGAAGGAGAACCCCGCGTCCCCGAATATTTTTTCGCGCTCCGAAAAAGTGAAAATATCTCCGCCCGCCTTGCCGCCTGAAATACTCGTAAGCCCCACGGGAAGCCCCGTCTTTTTCGCCGCATTCAAGAGCGTTTCGTGCCCGATATGGAATCCGTCGAACCCGCCGAGAAGCAGCGCACAGGGCGCGGAATATTTTTCTCCTTCGTGCAATACCTTTAACATAATTTTTTCTCCGCACGCACTACGCCGTTTGCTACTCTTGCGAGGCCGTAAAACGCGCCGTTTAAGTAAAGTTTATAGAGCCCATCCTTTTGCGCACAAGGCACGCTGACGCCGTTGAAAATGCGCCCGTCCACTTCCCCAAGCGCGGGATAGGGCAATACGTTTTCCGTGGGAATAAGATACTCTTCCACGTTCTCGCGCGTGAGCGTATCCAGCCGCACGGCGGTTTCTTCCGTGAAGACGCCGCTTTGGTTCCGCGTTAAAGCGGACATATACCCGTTCGTATCTAAAAGCCCCGCCAAATCTCTTGCCAAGGCGCGGATATACGTTCCGCCGCCGCAGACGATTTCAAAGGAAAATTCGTCCGCGCCCGTCTGCTCCAACAAACGGAAGCTTTCCACGCGTACCTTTTTTGCAGGGAGAGAAAACTCCTCGCCCGCCCTTGCGAGCTCGTACCCGCGCTTTCCGTTCACGCTCTTTGCGCTGTACTTCGGCGGAATCTGTTCTATCTCGCCGATAAGCGAAGGCAGTACGCGCGCAATCTCTTCCGCATTCGGAACCCGCCCGCCGAGAATGAGCTCGCCCTCGCGATCGAGCGTATCGGTCGTTACGCCGAAGCGGAACCGCGCCGTATATACTTTGGTTTTCCCCGAAAAATAATCGAAGAGGCGGGTTGCATTCCCCACGCCCACGGGAAGCACTCCCGAAGCGAGCGGATCGAGCGTTCCCATATGCCCCGCAGGGGTGCGGCACAGCCACTTCACCCGATTGGTTACGAACGCCGAGGAAACCCCCTCTTCTTTGAAAATATTGATAAATCCCGTCATAAATTCCCGATTTGCGAAATGGTAAATTGCAGCTTATCGTAAACCTCTTCCAAGGGGCCGAAAAGCATACAGCCCGAAGCGAGCACATGCCCGCCGCCGCCGAACGTACGCGCAACCTCGTTTACGTTCACCTTGCCCTTGGAACGGAAGGACGCCTTATACTGCTCGCGCTTTACTTCCATTAGACAAATGCTCACTTCTACGCAGTCGATAGAGAGCGCGAAGTCCACGATCCCCTCCGTTGCGTCCTGTTTCAAACCGTATTGGTCGAGCGCGCTCTTTTCCACGAAGCAAATAGCGAGTTTGTCGTCCAAAAAGAAACGCAGCTTCGAGAGCGTTTCAAGATAGAGCTTTGAGCGCGCCTTGCTCTGCTTTCTAAAAATTTCGTAGGTAATGAGGTTGACGTCCGCACCCGCGTCCGCACAGTACGCCGCCGCGCGGAAGCTGTCGCCGGTTACGTCCGAATGGGAGAACCCGCCCGAGTCCGTCACCATGCCCATTAAAAGATAGCTTGCTATCATGCGATCGGGAGCAACGCCGAGCGCACGAATAAGCTCTTCGATATTCTCGCAGTTGCTCGCACGCTCGCGCACGAAATTCATTTTGCAAAAGCGGGTGTTGGAAACGTGGTGGTCGATATTGATAGTGAGCTTGCCCTTCCCCTGCGCCCGCGTGAAGGTGCGCTGCAATTCACCGAGCCGCGCCTCGTCGCTCGTATCCACGCAGATAAACGCTTCCGCATCAAAGGAAGGTGCACGCTTGATATCTTTCATTCCCTCTAAAAAGAAGAACTTATCGGGAACCTCGCCCTCGTTCACCACCTCGCATTTTTTGCCGAGTATGATAAGCGCGCGGGCAAGCGCCATACCGCTCCCGATGGTATCGCCGTCGGGACGGACGTGCGTAAAAATGACCGCGCTCTTTATTTTTTTGAGTTTCTCTGCAATTTCGCGAATGGTATTCACTGATCGTTATCCTTATGCAGTTTGGAGAAAATATCGTCCATCTTCTGCCCGTACTCCATGCTCTTATCCTCTAAAAAGGTGAGCGCGGGCACGGTGCGCATACGCATGGCCTGAGAAAGCTCGCGGCGGATAAACCCCGCGTTTTCGCGAATGATTGCAAGCGTATTCTCTTTCTCTTCGGGAGACGTTGCAAAAACGCTTAAATAGATTTTCGCCGTCTTTAAGTCGGGCGCAACGTCCGCTTCGGTTACGCTCACAATGCCCTTCAAAGCGGGCTCCTTGTTTTTGAGCGCACCCGAAAGGATTGCGGAAATCTCTTTTCTGTATTCGCTGTCTAACCGCTCCGTGCGCTTCATGCCTGTTTTAACTCCTCAATGAGATAGCACTCGATGAAATCGCCTATCTTGATTTCGTTGAAGTTCTCGATTGCACAGCCGCACTCTAAGCCCGCTGCAATTTCCTTTGCGTCGTCCTTATAGTGTTTGAGCTGTTTTACGTTGCCCTCTACGATCATGACGTCGTCGCGGTAAATACGCAGCTTGCCGCCGCGGATGAGCTTGCCCTCGGTAACGAGGCAGCCCGCAACCACGCCCACGCCCGTAATGTTGAACGTCTGACGGACTTCCGCTTTGCCCATGTACACTTCGTGATACTTGGGTGCAAGCATACCCTTGAGCGCCGCCTGCATATCGTCGAGCAATTCGTAGATAATGCGGTAGGAGCGTACGTCCACCTTACTGCGCTCTGCAAGCGTCTTTGCCTTAGCGTCGGGACGGACGTTGAAGCCGATGACGATTGCATTCGCGCTGTCCGCGAGCATGATATCGCTCTCGTTGATTGCGCCCGCGCCCGCGTGAATGACCTTCACGCGCACTTCCTCGTTGGAGAGTTTTACAAGCGAGCTTCTCACCGCTTCAACCGAGCCTTGAACGTCGCCCTTGACGATAACGTTCAAATCCTTGATATTGCCCTCGGCAACCTGCTTGAATACGTCGTCGAGCGTGACTTTCTGCGTTTCTTTAATCATGGATTCGCGCTCGTGTACCTTGCGCTCGTCCTGTACCTTCTTCATGAGGTTCTGCTCTACAGCGTAGATTGCGTCGCCCGCATTGGGAACGTCCTCTAAACCGAGTACGGAAACCGCCGTGGAGGGCCCTGCCTCTTTTACCGTCTTGCCCTTGTCGTCGATCATGGCACGGACTTTACCCGTCATCATGCCCGAAATGAGGTAGTCGCCCGTACGGAGCGTTCCGTTCTGCACGAGCACGCTTGCAACGGGGCCCTTGCCCTTGTCGAGCTTCGCCTCGATGACGACGCCCTTCGCCTTGCGGTCGGGATTGGCCTTGAGCTCCTGCATTTCCGCAACGAGCCAAATGCTCTCGAGCAGCTGATCGATTCCCGCGCCCGTCTTTGCGGAAACGGGTACGACGATCACGTCGCCGCCCCACTCCTCGGGAACAAGCTCGTGCTCCATGAGCCCCTGCTTGACCTTATCGGGATTGACGTGCGGTTTATCCATTTTGTTCATGGCAACGATCACGGGCACGTTTGCCGCCTTTGCGTGGTCGATTGCCTCCACCGTCTGCGGCATGATTCCGTCGTCCGCCGCCACGACGAGCACGACGATATCCGTCACCTTCGCGCCGCGCGCACGCATTGCGGTGAACGCCGCGTGACCGGGCGTATCGATAAACGTAATGTCCTTGCCGTCGCCGAGCGATACGGTGTATGCACCGATACTCTGCGTAATGCCGCCCGCTTCGCCTTCCGTTACGTTGGTACGGCGAATATTATCGAGCAGGGAAGTTTTACCGTGGTCAACGTGACCCATAACGGTGACTACGGGTGCGCGGGTGATAAGGTTCTCCGTCTCATCTCCGCCGTGCTCCTCGAAGAGCGCTTCCTCCGCAGTCTTTTCGGGCTTGTATTCGAGGTCGATGCCAAGCTCCAACGCAATAAACGCCGCGTTGTCGTAGTCCACCGACTCGTTCACCGTCTTCATAATGCCTTCCTTGAAAAGGCGTTTCGTAATTTCCACCGCGGAAATACCGAGCTTTTCGGAAAGCACCTTAATGGGAATTTCCTTGCTCGTCACCACGGCGTGGTCAATCTTAATGGTCTGCGTTTCCTTTCTTGCGCCCTTCTTGCCGAAACGCGCTTTGCGGTAACCGCTCTTCTCTTCGTCGAAGTCGCCGATGCTTGCGCCCTGCTGACGCTGAAGCGCACGCTTGTTTACGGGGCGGCGCTCAACGTAGGTCTTTTCAAATTTTTTGGAAGTGTCTCTACGCTGCGTAGGAGCGGGCGGAGGCGGCGGAAGCGGTCTGGCGGCAGGCCCTCTGCCCCCCACGGGACGAGCCCCCGCGCCCTGAGGCTTTGCACCGTACGGCGGCCGAGCCCCTGCACCTGCGGGCCTTGCGCCCGTATAGGGCGGGCGGGAAGCAGCGGGAGCGGCGGGACGGAAGGTAGGCCGTGCGGGTGCGCCTGCGGCAGGGCGGTATTCCCCCTGCGGACGCGCAGCGGCGGGAGCCTTTGCGCTAGCAGGTGCTGCGGGTTTTTCTTCCGCTTTCTTTGCCTGCTTCTCCGCATCGGCTTTGGACTCCTCCTTCGCCTTTTTCTCCGCTTCGGCGGCGGCTTTTAACGCCTCTTCTTTCTGGCGCGCCTCTTCCTTTAAGCGGGCTTCCTCCTCCGCACGCGCCTGCGCGGCGGCGGCTTCTACTTCCGCAATTTTTTTCATGAGTTCGCCAAGCCGTTTTTCGCTCGCCGTAACCGCCTTTTTCAGCGCGGCGGTATCACCGTCCGTTAAAAGGGCGCTCAATTTTTCGATATTTTCGTAAGCCATATTTCCTCCGAAATTTAATCTTCCCGCTCGGCGAGAATCGCCTCAGCCAAATGCGGCTCGCGTACGGCCGCCAATTTACAAAATTCTTTTCCCGTGAGGGTTTCTAAGCCCTCCGTCCAGACAACGGGAACCGATAACTTTTTTTTAAGTTTTTCGATTTCCTTTTTGGTATTCTCCGAAGCGGAACTATCTGCCACCAGCAGATACACCCCGCCCGAGAGCGTGCTCACGGCGTTCACGCCGAGGGTGAGCTTGCCCGCCCGCCGCGCGAATCCGAGATAGGTTTTCAAGTTACTTTTGCCCAAGGAACTCCTCCTCTATCGCCTTGTAGATTTCTTCGTCTACGTTTTGAGAAAAGGTCTTGTGCAGAAGCTTGTATTTCCCGATTTTTTTCACGCACGCTTCGCTGTTACAAACGTACGCGCCGCGCCCCGCCATCTTGCCCGAAAAGTCCAAATGAATTTCCCCCGCCGCATTTTTTACGACGCGGAGCATATCCTTCTTGGGCTTCTCCTCGCGGCAGCCGATACAGGTGCGCATGGGAATTTTTTTCGTTTTTTGCATTTACTCCTCCGCGGGAGCTTCGGGAAGCGCTTCCGCCTCCGCCTCTATATTCTCTTCGAGGTTGAGCTTTTCCGCCGCCGACTCGCTCTTTACGTCAATCTTCCAGCCCGTGAGCCGTGCCGCAAGACGCGCGTTCTGTCCGTCTCTGCCGATTGCAAGCGAAAGCTTTTCGTCGGGTACGACTGCAACCGCGGCTTTGTCGCCGATTTGCGTAACGGAAACGACCGTTGCGGGCGAGAGCGCCTTTGCAATGAATTCGAGCGGGTTTTCGCTCCAAAGAATAATATCGATTTTTTCACCGCCGAGCTCGGCAACCACCGCGTTTACACGCGCGCCCTTGTTGCCGACGCACGCGCCTACCGCGTCGATTCTCGGATCCTCGGTGGCAATCGCCATTTTGGTTCTGTGTCCCGGTTCACGCGCAACCGATTTAATGGTAACGATTCCCTGCTTGATTTCGGGAACCTCTTCCTCGAACAGGCGCTTCACAAGTCCGGGAGCCGCACGGGAAACGAGCACCTGCGCATTGCGCCCGCCGTTTCTTACGCGCTTCACGTAAACTTTGAGCTTATCGCCCACGTTGTAACGCTCGCCGGGGACTTGGTCCTGCGGAAGCATCAAGCCCTCGATCTGTCCCTTGCCGAGCTCGATACTCACGTTTCTCATATCTACCTTGCGCACGAGTCCGCTCATGAGCTCGCCCTCTTTATCGGAGAACTCGGAAAGCGTGTTGTCGCGCTCGGTTTCGTGAATTTTTTGCAGAATGACTTGCTTTGCCGTCTGCGCCGCGATACGCGTGAAGTCCTTGGGAACGAACTCCTCGGAGAGGATATCGCCTACCTTCGCGCTCTTCTTCTTTAAGCGCGCGTCTTCGAGCATAATTTCGCCGTCCTGCGGTTCGTCGCTGTCAACGACCGTCTGCGTGAGGAAAAAGCGAATGGTGCACTTTTCGGGGTTGAGCCGAACCTCCACGTTTCCCGCGTCGCCGTAATACTGCTTTTTATAAGCAGACGCAAGCGCATTCGAGAGCGCCTCGATGAACGCTTCCTCGCTGATGCCCTTCTCCCGCTCCAAATCTGCGAGAGCCGCAAAGAAATCCTTGTTTACCATAATAAACTCCTTTTGATTTTCGAGAACTTTATCTTATTTATTTTATACTTCTTTTCTCCGTCATTCCCCGGCCCGCCTGCAAGCGAGCGAAGGAATCTATACTTCGATATAGAGACAGATTTTCGAGGTCTTCTCCCGCGGCACAATCAATTCGCCCTTCGGCGTTTTAATGGTTACCGTTTCGTCGTCGAATGCGACGAGCTCGCCCTCGTGATACTTCTTCCCCTCGAACGGCGCATAGAAATGCAGTTCGATTTTTTCGCCCATATGCCGCTCGAAATCGCGCGCCGTCTTGAACGGTCTGTCAAGCCCGAGCGACGAGCAGTTGAGGGTGTACGCTTCGCCGAAAGAGGGATCGAATTCGTCGAGCGGTTCGTCGATTGCACGGTGGAACTTCTCGCAAAGATTGAGGTCTACCCCGCCCTCCACGTCGATATAAATTGTAAGCGACTTGGTGCGCGTATCCCACTGCGCTTCTACGATTTCCACGCCTACCTCGTCCGCAATGGGCTTCAAAAAGGCAATGGTATCCGCAATCGGCTTTGTTTTCATGCTAACCCCCGATTATAAGAATTGAGAGCGACAATACGCCGCTCTCAATCTCTTTGCATCGATTAAGTAACTACATTGTAGCATACTGCTACAAAAAAAGCAAGTACTTTTCGGAAAATTTTTATTGCTCTTTCACCCATATAGCAATTTCACCGTTTTCGTCGTAGTGCCAATAGTTACCTTCTACAGATGGTTCGTTCTTAGAATAGAAATAAATATCCGCATTCTCCGAGGAAATTTCTTTACTGTTCCATTCGGATTCGGTACCATAAAAATAAATTTCCGCTTTTGTTCCAGCTGTGCCAGGAGAAGCAGTGCCATTTCTGCTATTACCACCTTTCCCACCCAAACCTCTTAAAGAAGAAATCGTAAGTTGTTCGTTCTTTATAATAATTATACTGCCATTTCCGCCATTTCCGCCATTTCCGCCATAACCAGTATATTTCGAGCCCGCTTTACCGTTACCGCCATTACCACCATTACCACCACTCAAGTTGGCTGCTGATATTATACCAGCATTTATTGTTATTGTGTCACTAGAACCGCCATTGCCACCATTACCACCAGCCCCGCCAGAAGTAGGACTGCCAGATATGCCAGCACCGCCATAACCGCCGTTACCGCCGTTACCGCCGTTACCGCCACCTATATTGGTGGACACAATCTCTCCGCCGTTTATTGTTATTGTCCCGCTAGTACCACCAGCACCACCGCCGCTGCCGTAGCCACCCGCTTGCCCGCTTCCGCTATTATTGCCGTTACCGCCGTTACCACCATTACCGCCACCTATATTGGTGGACGCAATCTCTCCGCCGTTTATTGTTATTGTCCCGCTAGTACCACCACGCCCGCCGGGGCCACCATTACCGCCGTTACCACTGTCACCGCAAGACTCACCATTACCGCCGTTACCACCATTACCGCCACCTATATTTATTGCCGTAATTTTTCCACCGTTTATCATTATTGTACCGCCGTTACCGCCGCTGCCGCCGCTGCCGCCGCTGCCGCCGCGCGCGCTGCCATAACCGCCGTTGCCACCGTTGCCGCCGTTACCGCCACCTATATTTGTGGACGTAATCTCTCCGCCGTTTATTGTTATTGTCCCGCTAGTACCACCAGCACCGCCAGCTGCTCCATAATGGCCTGTAATCCCATCCGAGTTCGTCCCGCCGTCACGACCTTTCCCGCCGTTTCCGCCACCTATATTTGTTGCTGTAATCTTTCCACCGTTTATCGTTATTGTACCGCCATTACCGCCGTTTTCTCCATTATCATTGACGAGGAATCCATATGAATTTTGACCGCCAATATTAGCATTCGTTTTTAACTCACCTACATTCTCTCCAATACTTTGAGCGTAGATGTATAACAAATTACTTGAAGATACAACCAGACCACCACTATTTAGATTCCAACTACAATTATCTGCTAAAATAATATGAGCTTCGTTGATGACAGTAAATGTAAATTCGCCAGAGACCGTTCCAGAAAGTAAATACCATCCCGATAATGTTTGATTTCCCTCCTTTGTCAAATATTTACAACTAGAATTGTACTTTATCTCCCCATTACTATCTATATAACGAATATTTGTGTCCCATTTTGCAACATATGTTTTATCGAATCCCATTTTTATTCTAAAAGATAGCTCTTGTGATACACAATCTTCGTTGATATCATACCACCCAAGAAACATGCAGCCACTTGTTGTAGTCGCGGTGAGAGTGACGGAACTGTCGTATTTATATTCTCCTCCGCCTGTGACAGTACCGGCATCAGAGTTGTTGGTTTTTACTGTAAGCGTATAAGTGTTTGCTTGCCATTTTGCATTGATCGTTCTATCTTGCGTATAATTCCAGACGACAATGCTCGAACCGCTCGTGTTTGTGAGCTGCGTTTCGCCGTAATACCAACCCAAGAACGAATAGCCTGTTCTCGTAGGCACAGGGAATTTATAGGAACTATCGTAAGTGACCGTCTGTTCCGTTTTAGTTAATTTGTCTCCGCCATTTACGTTAAACGAAGCCGTGTAGCTCTTTGCCGTTTTATTTGCATAGAGCGACGTGCTGCCCCAAACCGTAAATGAAGTTACAGCAACGCCATCGGCATCTTTCCAACCATTAAACGTATAGCCCGTAATGGTAGGATTATAGTTTGCCGTAAACGTGCTGCCCGTATAAACGGTTTCAGTATCCATCAAGGCAAAACCGTTATAATAGCTCACGCTAACGGCATAGCTGCGGTGCACGGTAAGTTCATAGAGGTTCGTCTGCACACCGTCCTGCGAAGTGACCACCATATAGAACACGTTGTTACCGTTTGCAAGATACCCCGAAAGCCCCGCCGCCATTTTGGTGGGGATTTCCGTCTGTCCGAGTCTATCGTAATAAAGTCGCCATACGCTATCCGAACTGCAAACCACTTTATTAGAAAGAGAAACTGCGTCCGTGGTATGGTCTACGAGCATAAAAATATTGTTGCCCTCAATGCTTGCGCCGTCTACACTCAAAATTACGGCAGATTTCTCCGTCCATTTTGCATAGAGCGTTATGCCGTCGGAGGCTTTATCCTCATCGAACTTCCACATATCCGAGCCGCTCTTGCTTTTTGACCACCCTGCAAACGTGTAATTCGTACGCGTAGGAGAATCGGGCGCGGTGAGCAAAGCGTTTTTATCGGCAGTCTGCGAATACGTTTCACTGCCGCTTGCGAACCTTCCGCCGTTCGCGTTGTATGTAATCGTAACCTTTTCCGTAACAGGATTGTTCGGTTTGTTCGGTTGCGATGAATCGGAAGGCTTCGCACCGTCTTTACAGAACGTTCTTGTAATACCCGCCGTTGTCATAGTAAGAACACCGTCTTTCACCGTGCCCTTAGAGAATATCTGCTTGGAACCGTAGAGGTCAATATAAATAACAATTTCGTTTCCCTTTACTTCAAACGTGCCGGAGTCGCCGTCATTCGTAGTCCATGTATCTCCGTTCAATTTTATCCAAGCCGTTTTGTCATAACTGCCGTTTTCGTAGGGATAGTATGTGCCGTTTACGCCGCCCCCACTACCGCCGACCGTACCACCGCAGGCGACAAGACCGATTAAGCAAGTTACTGCCGCAACCATTGCACAAATCAAAACCAATAATTTACGTTTCATAAAACACCTCTCATGACAAATTCCGTCATTATGTAATAATATTATCACGATACGAAAGAAAAGTCAAGATTATTGTTTCAGTTTGTGAGTTTATATTTTCTCGCTTATAATAATTATTTCAATTTGTGATAATCTTTATATAAGGGAGTAAATAAAGATGTTTTCTCTTCGGCTGAAAGAATTAAGACAAAAAAATAATCTTTCTCAAAAGGAATTTGCAGAAATATTAAAGGTTTCCACGGGAACGGTTGGAAATTGGGAAGTCGGTTTACGCGAGCCCGATTTCAAGATGCTTATGAAAATCGCTGATATTTTTAACGTTTCATGTGATTATATTTTGGATCGTTATTCTAATGAAGAAGACCCCGAAAAAAATTTAATTCGTATATCCGTATCCCCCATTGAAAATGAAATGCTATCCGAATTTCGTAACGTGGGCAAAAAGCTCGGCCCTGACGGACAGCGGGCATTAATTTCGATTGCCAATATCCTTCACAACAAAATTCAATAAACCCTATGAAGTACTTATAAAACAAAAAAGCCCTTCCGTAAGGAAAGGCTTTTTCTAATAAACTTATTGTGAACTCACTCTAACTCGAACGCGCCCGTATACAATTTGTAATACTGTCCTTTTTGAGCAATGAGCTGTTCGTGTGAGCCGCGCTCGATAATGCGGCCGTGGTCGAGTACCATAATTACGTCGGAATTCTGAACGGTGGAAAGGCGGTGCGCAATTACGAATACCGTTCTGCCCTTCATAAGGTTATCCATACCCCTTTGCACGATTGCCTCGGTACGGGTATCGATAGAGCTCGTTGCCTCGTCCATAATCATAACGGGCGGATCGGCAACCGCGGCGCGCGCAATGGAAAGAAGCTGCCGCTGTCCCTGCGAGAGGTTCGCACCGTTCTGATAGAGCATCGTCTGATAGCCCTCGGGAAGGCGCGTAATAAAGTCGTCCGCACCCGCGAGCTTCGCCGCCGCAATGCACTCTTCGTCCGTCGCCTCCAAAAGCCCGTAACGGATATTATCCATTACCGTGCCCGTAAAGAGGTTGGTATCCTGCAAAATCAGTCCGAGCGAACGGCGCAAGTCCGATTTCTTGATTTTATTGAGGTTGATACCGTCGTAGCGAATCTTGCCGTCGGCAATGTCGTAGAAGCGGGTTAAGAGATTGGTAATCGTCGTTTTGCCCGCGCCCGTCGCGCCTACGAACGCCACCTTCTGACCGGGACGCGCATACAGGCTGATATCGTGCAATACGATTTTATCTTCCGTATAGCCGAAGTCCACCTCTTCCAAAATAACGTCGCCCTCTAACTTCGTATAGGTGACGGAGCCATCCGCCGCGTGCGGATGCTTCCACGCCCAAAGTCCCGTGTGCTCGACGCACTCCGTGAGCTCGCCGTTCACCTCTTTAGCGTTGACAAGGGTTACGTACCCCTCGTCCGTTTCGGGCTTTTCGTCAATGAGCGCAAAGCACCTGCTTGCGCCCGCAAGGCCCATGATTACGGAGTTGATTTGGTTGGAAACCTGATTGATATTGTTGGAGAACTGCCGCGCCATTTGCAGGAACGAGAACACGAGCGCGCCGCTGAACACGGCAAGCTCCGCATCGAACGCCATTCCGATGGAAACGTTGGAAACTTCGCCGATAAAGAACACGCTGCCGAGCACGGCAACCAACACGTAGAGAATGTGCCCGAAGTTGCCTAAGATAGGCATGAGCATATTCGCATAGCGGTGTGCGCGGTAAGACTGATTGTAGAGATGTTCGTTGAGCTTATCGAAGTCCGCTTTCGTCTCTTCCTCGTGGCAGAATACCTTTACGACCTTCTGGCCGTTCATCGTCTCTTCGATGTAGCCTTCGAGCTTGCCGACCGACTTTTGGAGTGCAACGAAGTATTTACTTGCACCGCCGCCGATCAGCTTGGTTACGATTACGATAACGACGATTCCGCCGAGTACCAAAAGGGTGAGATAGAGGCTGTACCACAGCATGATGCAAAGGAGCGTAATCACCATAACGGACGAGGTGATGAGCTCGGGCAGAGATTGCGAAATCATCTGACGGAGCGCGTCGATATCGTTCGTGTAATAGCTCATGATATCGCCGTGGCCGTGGGTATCGAAATAGCGAATGGGCAAATCCTGCATGCCGTTGAACATATGCGCACGCATCTTTTTGAGATAGCCCTGCGTAATGATTGCCATGAGCTGCTTATTGAGTGCGCCGATAATCAGCGAGAACACGTACAGCGAAATCAGAATAAGCATGTACTTCGTGATTTCCCCGCCCGGCCCCGAGGTGAACGACCACCCGAGCGCAATCGTACCATCGCTCTGCGCGTTTTCAATGACGGTAAAAATATTCTGCATGAAAATGGACGGAAGCGAACTGATTACCGCATTCAGAATAATACAGATGAGCGCAATCGTCGTCATTTTCGGGAAGAAGCGGAAGAGCGATTTTATCGTTCTGCGCAGCATACCCTTTGTGGCGTGCTTTGTTACAGGAGTAAAATTACGAGGCATCGTTCTTTCCTCCTTTCGTCTGAGACTGGAAAACTTCCGCATAAATCGCGTTCGATTTCAAAAGCTCGGCGTGCGTACCCACCGCGTCTATCCGTCCGCCTTCCATTACGATAATGCGGTCGGCGTCCTCTACGGAAGATATGCGCTGCGCAATGATAATTTTCGTCGTTGCGGGAATGTATTCCTTGAGCGATTTGCGAATGAGCGCGTCTGTCTGCGTATCGACCGCGCTCGTCGAATCGTCGAGAATGAGTATCTTGGGCTTTTTCAAAAGCGCGCGCGCAATGCAAAGACGCTGCTTCTGCCCGCCCGAAACGTTGGAGCCGCCCTGCTCGATATAAGTATCGTACCCCTGCGGGAAGCTCTGCACGAACTCGTCCGCCTGTGCAAGACGGCACGCTTCTATAAGCTCCTCGTCGGTTGCGTCCTTATTACCCCAGCGCAGGTTCTCTTTAATCGTACCCGAGAACAGCACGTTCTTTTGAAGCACCACCGCAACCTGATTGCGGAGCGATTCCAAATCGTAGTCTTTTACGTTGAGCCCCCCTACGCGGATCGTACCCTCGGTGGTATCGTAAAGGCGCGAAATCAAATTAACGAGCGAGGTCTTAGAAGAGCCCGTTCCGCCGATAATACCTATGGTTTCGCCCGAACGGATATGTAAGTTCACCCCTTCGAGCACGTTGCGCTCGGCGGCCGCTGAATACTTAAAGGAAACGTTGTCGAAATCAACGGAACCGTCCGCAACCTCGTAAACGGGGTTTTCGGGGTTGTGCAGCGAGCTCTCTTCGTTGAAAATTTCACAGATACGGCGCGCGCTCTCTACGGACATAACGATCATGGCGAACACGAAAGAGAACATCATGAGCGAGGAAAGAATCTGCATGCCGTAAACGACGAGCTGCGATACCTGTATATAACTGATTGAGCTTTCGGAATTAAAAATGAAAACGGAACCAACGAATAAAACGGACGAGAGCACGCCGTAGAAGAACAGCTGCATTACGGGGTGGTTCCATGCCAAAATCCGCTCGGCGCGGGTGAAATCCTTGCGGACGTCCTCTGCGGCGCGGTCGAATTTTTCTTTCTCGTAGTCCTCGCGCACGTAGGACTTGACTACGCGGATTCCCTTCACGTTTTCCTGAATAGACTCGTTGAGATTATCGTACTTACGGAACACGCGGTGGAAGAGCGGCATTGCCTTCTTCATGATAAAGAAGAGAATGAGCGAAAGCGGCGGAATAACCCCCACGAAAATCCAGGCAAGACTTCCGCCCATTACGAACGCCATTACGAGCGAGAAAATCATCATCATGGGCGCACGCACCGCAACGCGGATAATCATCATGAACGCCTGTTGCACGTTGTTTACATCCGTCGTCATACGGGTTACGAGCGAGGGCGTCGAGAACTTATCGATATTCTCAAAGGAAAATTCCTGAATCTTATAATAGATATCTTCGCGCATATTCCTTGCAAAGCCCGAAGAAGCGTTTGCGCAGAAGAATCCCGAAAGCGCGCCGAACGCAAGCGAAGCCAAGGATACGGCAATCAGAATGCCGCCCCAAAGGAGCACGTTATTGAGGCTGCCGTACGCCGCTTTCCCTTCGATAAACGTGTTACCGAGAAGCGTAATAATAAAAGGAATGGCGCACTCGCAGATCACTTCGAGCGTGACGAAAATCGGCGATAAAATTGCCGCAGATTTATATTGTCTGATTGCTTTTGAAAGAGTTTTTATCAACGAAGCACCTCCCTATAAATATAGAAAAATTACGCAAGTTTCCTTGCGCCATTTTTTGGTAACGTTATTATACTATCACTTATTTTATAAAAAGTCAAATAAACGCCGTGTTTTTCACAGTTTTTTCATTGAAAAAAGCACGGCTTTATCACCCGTGCTTTCCCTTACTTTACATAATATTACTTTTAATCTGTTTTAATGCCGTTTTCTCTAAGCGGGAAACCTGCGCCTGCGAAATCCCCACTTCCGCGGAAATCTCCGTCTGCGTTTTGCCCTCGTAGTAGCGGAGCGTGAGAATTTTGCGCTCCCTATCGGTAAGCCGCTGAATGGCTTCGCGAAGCGCCACCTGCTCCGTCCATATACTTTCGCTCTGCGATTCGTCGCAAAGCTGATCTAAAAGCTGCAAGGTATCTCCCGCCTTATTATATACGGGCTCGTATAAAGACACGGGGTCGGAAATTGCGTCGAGTGCATACACCACTTCCCTCTCCTGCACCTGCATTTCGTTTGCGATTTTTTCGATAGTCGCCTCTTCGTCGCGCTCCTCTATCGCCTCGCGCACCTTCAAAATCTTATACGCCGTATCGCGTATCGAACGCGAAACCCGCAAAGAATTTCCGTCCCTTAAATACCGCTTGATTTCGCCTAAAATCATAGGAATAACGTGGGTATTGCGAAACAGGCTTTCATGTTTTTAGTATGCATATTATAACATACTTCGACACAAATTGCAAACCACTTATTAAACATTAACCCCCTGCAAATTCGTAAGTATCATTACTAATGTAGGCAATAAAGCGATCATTGCATCTGTTCCTTTATCCGCAACCCACTTAAGCGCTGAAGATATTTTTTCACGAATTGTTTTTTTCTTTCCTTTTTTATCCTTCAGTAATTTTTGAATATCATCTAATTGTGCTTTAATCTCAGTTATTTCTTCTTGCGAAAGTGTTTCACAATCATCTAATTCTTTTAAACAATTTTCAATACTTACCTGTACATTAACCGCAACCATTTGAGTGTTTGTTTGACTATTAAAAACCTGTACAGTTGGATTTTTGCCTTTGGATTTTTCCGGCAAAGAATTCGTTGAGGTCAAGTTATCAAGATACAAATTCAATACACCTATAAGAGCATTAAAAATTTCATCCGTTTTGTCCTCTTCAAACAAAGCATCGCCATGATCAACATAATCTGCAAATAATTTATCCAGTTTTATTTGACCGCTATATTTAGCCACCAACTCAATAATTAACTTTCTTTTTTGCTTACTGTTGTTGGATTTGTTTTTTTGATTTAGCCTTGACAAATCCAAACGGACCTGCTTAATCTTACCATAATTAGGTTCTTTATTTAAAACGGATTGTAACGCACATTGCATTATTGTTAATGCGTCACCAATTAAAGTACAATATCTATGAGGCTCGTCCCTTGAATAGCTTATAGTATTCCAACTATATCCAGTTGACTTATATTGAGAAAAGCTCGAACTTATCTTTCCATCTAATGTTTTAGCTTCCTGAAACAATGCCTGTCCATGACGCACCTGCGCAATTAACCCTTCAATTTCTATTAAAAAGCTTTCTGCTTGTAATATTTCTTGATATGTCATTTGTAAACTTTATCTCCTTTTCGTTAGATATTTTCCATCTCCATCAAACCCAAATCAATAAACGAAATTGAAATTAAGCTTAAGATTCTATACATCTCTTGTTGAGTTAAATAATCTTCTTCTTTTTCAAATATAACTTTATTCAATTCTGCAAAATCATCTAAATCTTTTTCTGTTAAATTTCGTCCCGCCATGTCGTTAATCGATACCAACATATTACAACAAGCATCTAATATTTGTTTGTCGCTTATTTTATCTTGCTGATATTGTGCTGCTGCAACTTTCAATTTTAACTCCCTTGCAGATTTTATCCAATCAATTGCAGTGTTGTCTATACAAGATTTTGTATAAGCCTCAAGGGCAGGATAACTCGTTAATAACATGCCATTCATATCAACACCATTATCCCGCGAATTTTTCAACTTTGGAATAAGCTTATTAAATTCTCGCCCCTTATTGCTTTTCATATCTCTGTCAAAAATGAAGTATGTTGCAGCATCTGATAATTCTAATTGATAATCTTCATAAAGCACTTTAAATACTTGATTTAAATAATTTTGCCCTTTTTGATTATCAATAAAAGCTATATTAGACTCATAAGCACAGATTAAATAGACTCTTGACAAACGATTTCTTTTACTTTCGTATTTAACATATGGCAACTCTTTTCTCGGCGCAATTACCACACTATAATCCAAAATGTTTGAAAAAATATGGCTTAACAGTGTGAGTTCGCGTCTTGCGCCTTCCACTATATAAACTACCTTGCCAATGTTTTTATCTTTATTTAAGCGTACAGAATACTTCATTATTCCTCACCGTTTGAATAATTAGGAAGTCCACCAAATATCCCGCTCAAATACATTTTTTCCATATTTTGGGATTCTCTCGGCTGTTCGGATGAAGCTCGCTTAATTCTACTACCCTGATTGTCAAAATCTATCGCATATATTTGGTCAGGGCGCAATAAAGTTGTTTTCATCAAATTCGTGGAATGTGAAACAAAAAACATTTGCGCATTATGAGACTGCCGCATAAAATAACGCACTATCAGTTCTTCTAATTCATTATGAAAAGCACTACTAAATTCATCAACAATAAACATCCCACCTTTTTCAACAACTTGCAGCAGTCCAGGCAACATACTTAATAAAGTTTTATTCCCCAACGATTCCAAAAAATATGGCATCCAATAATCTATATCTTTACGTAACATATAGAGTTCTTTTACACCAAATTGATTAAGGGGATTATTACTTCTATTGCCATAAAAGATTTCTTGGCTAAAACCGAAATCTTTAAAAAATTTATTAATTCTTTCTACGCCGTAAGCCTCCAAATAATCAGCTAAATTTACTTTATTATTTACATTAAATGAAAGTGCTTGCCCTATAAGTGCCTGTTGACGTTCGGCATTAAAATAAACTGACCCACTCATATATTCAAACCACTTTTTTAAAGCTGGAAAATTAGTAAATTTGGTATTAAAATAGATGGATTTTAAAAATAATGTACGAGCATCAATATCGCTATTATCATAATTTTGATTCTCCGTTAAAGATGTCCTTGCATTTAATCCTATCCTATCTAAAACAGAGTCTTCATTTAATAAAACCTGTTCTTTCTTGACTATTCCCTGCTTATCAAAGACAAGAAAATATTTAATGACATCTTTATCAAAAATAAATGTATATTCAAGATCCATTTCTGGTTCTTTTGAGAATAAACAGAAATTCGCTGGCATATTTGTATTAGCGTTAGAAAGCAATAAATCTAATAGCATACTAATTGAATATATAGCATTAGTTTTACCTGTTGCATTTCCGCCCACAAACATGCATCCCTTTAATATGCCATTCTTTGAATTAGTATCTTTGAGCATTGAATACTTTGTCGCTAAGAAATCAATTGTTGTTTCGTTTTTGAATGATTTAAAATTTTTCACTCTAACTTTGGTTAACATAGAATCCTCCAAGTGTAAACATTTTACAATTAAAAAATTTGAACTGTATTTTTTTTACACTTATATTATATGTAAATAATATAAAGTTGTCAATACTTAAAACGCACTATTTTTGTCGAATTTAATATCTAAAAAGTCATTTAGCGATGAGATAAAAATTATCTCATCGCTATTCTAATAAGTAAGATAGTTTTACATCTTATCTCTTTATTTAAAACAACTTAAAACTTCTTCTTTATCTTATCTTTCACTGCCTTGCCATCAGCTACTTTACCATTCTGCAAATCTTCCAACCCTTCGTTAACAAGTTTAGCTTCGTTTAATTTGGAAATCAAATCATAATAATAGTCAAAGTCGAAAATTACAAATTTAATATCGCCACCTTGCTCAACAAATATCGACTCTTTATTGTTTTTGCAAAGCCTTTCGATTTTGTCTGTATTTTGCAAGTCTTTAATAGAAATTATTTTCATCTTATTCTCCTTTTTAAATTAATTTATTTGTACGCAGGATGCTACGCAAATCAGATTCGGAACACAATACCCCAATCATTTCATCTGGCATAAACACTTGAATTTGCTCGATTAAATCACTTTCATTTTCCTTTTCAAGGTAAAACGGCAATTCACATATAACTATTAACCAATACCAATCTGAACATTTAAATAACTCTATTAAATATTCAGAGGATTTACATTTTCTTTTGTTTCGCTTCATATTAAATTCCTCTTCTGATTTAGGTTTCATTCGATTGTATTCTTCTATAAAATTTCTAATAAGCTTAACTTTCTTTTTAATTCTCAACTTAATCCTCCTTTTAAGTTTCGCAATACCCATATCATCAAACAGCGTTAGTTGAAACAAAAAAGCGAACGGAAATCCGTTCGCTTTTTGCTATGAAATATTTGCTTTAATTTGTTTGAGTGCCGTTTTCTCTAAGCGGGAAACCTGCGCTTGGGAGATGCCCACCTCGGCGGAAATCTCCGTCTGCGTTTTACCCTCGTAATAACGGAGGGTGAGAATTTTGCGTTCCCTGTCCGTCAGCCGCTGAATGGCTTCGCGAAGCGCCACCCGCTCCGTCCAGATACTTTCGCTCTGCGATTCGTCACAAAGCTGGTCTAAAAGCTGCAAGGTATCTCCCGCCTTATTATATACCGGCTCGTATAAAGACACGGGGTCGGAAATCGCGTCGAGCGCGTAAACGACTTCCCGCTCCTGCACCTGCATTTCGTTTGCGATTTTCTCGATAGTCGCCTCTTCGTCGCGCTCCTCTATCGCCTCGCGCACCTTCAAAATTTTATACGCCGTATCGCGTATCGAGCGCGACACCCGCAAAGAATTTCCGTCCCGCAAGTAACGCTTAATTTCACCTAAAATCATAGGCACGGCGTAGGTGGAAAACTTTACGTTGAATTCGAGATTAAAGTTATCGATTGCCTTAATAAGCCCCACGCACCCCGCTTGGAACACGTCGTCCGCGTTGGCGTTCTTTGCCCAAAACCGTTTCACGAGCGAGAGCACCAAACGCATATTTCCAACGATAAACGTTTCGCGCGCCTTTTCGTCGCCCGCCTTCAAGCGGCGCATGAGCTCCTCGTTCTCCTTAGCCGTGAGCTTGGGCAGCCCCGACGTATCCACTCCGCAAATAACTACTTTCTGCAACATATCGCATTCCTCCTTATGTATGAAAAAAGTGTGCGTAGTTTGCGGGGGATTTATGCGGAAGCAAAGCATAACATTGTTGGCGGCAAATATTCCGTCGAGCTAAGTCGAACGATAAGAAATTTCGTCGAAGAAAAAACGCCCCGAAAGGCGTTTTTTCAAAGTTCGATTTTAATCTTTCATAATTAATACTTGATCGTATTTCGGTGAATAAAGAATTTTGATTTCGCGATCCGCATATTTCCTGAACGCAGCAGAATAGCCTTGTTGGAAAAAACTATTTTCCTTATTTTTACCGCTTTCTTTTCTAATTACCCGCCCTTCATATTCAAATTTAACGAATATTTTTTTTGTTTTCATTGGAAAGAACGCAGCCCAAACAAATGAATCGCCCAAAGTTGTAGATTGCGCCGTTAATTCTACTGCGTCCGCCAACCATTTTTTAACCTTCTTTGCTTGCCTTTGACACACAATAATGACGATTAAAAGAAGAATTGCCATTATATAAAACATGATAACGCAAATGAGCAATTCAATTTCTTCCGTTATCGAAAAATATATCATGACACTCGCAGTCGAGAAAGTAAGAATAAATGTTACACAGAGAAGTAGTAAAAATTTCCATGTGTACACAGCACCAAGTTCAAGAGAAGCGGCTATTTTTTTGTGTTTCATATTATTAAACGTTCAATTTATCGCGACGCATGGTGAGGGAAATGCGGTTTTTCTTTTCGTCTACCTCTTTTACCCAAACGGTTACCACGTCGCCAACGGCAAGCACTTCGGAAGGGTGACGGATAAACTTATCGCAAATCTGCGAGATATGTACTAAGCCGTCCTGATGCACGCCGATATCCACGAACGCGCCGAAATCGATTACGTTGCGCACCGTGCCTTTGAGCTCCATGCCCGGCTTTAAGTCCTTGATTTCCAGAACGTCCGTTCTAAGTACGGGCGGCGGCAATTCGTCGCGCGGGTCGCGCCCGGGCTTACGAAGCTCGTCCGCAATATCGAACAAAGTAGGCAAGCCGATTCCGCATTCCTTTGCCGCTTTCTCCTCGCCGTAAGCGTGGAGGTTTCTCATCATGTTGAGAAGCCGTCCCGCCTTCACGTCCTCCATGGTGTACCCGCAGAAGCCGAGCACCTTCTCCGCCGCCTCGTAGGATTCGGGGTGTACGGAAGTGTTGTCGAGCACCTGCTTGCTCTCGGGCACGCGCAAAAAGCCCGCGCACTGCTCAAACGCCTTTGCGCCGAGCTTGGGCACTTTCAAAATTTGCTGACGCGAAGTGAACGAGCCGTTCTCCTCGCGGTACTTTACGATATTCTGCGCAACTGCGGTATTCAGCCCCGAAACGCGCGCAAGGAGCGGCACGGACGCCGTATTCAAATCTACGCCGACGGAGTTTACGCAGTCCTCGACTACGCCGTCGAGCGTTTCACTCAAACGCTTTTCGGGCATATCGTGCTGATACTGCCCCACGCCGATAGACTTGGGATCGATTTTAACAAGCTCGGCAAGCGGGTCTTGAAGCCGTCTTGCAATGGAAACCGCCGAACGCAGGTTTACGTCGTATTCGGGGAATTCCTGCGCAGCAAGCTTGGAAGCGGAATAAACGGACGCACCCGCCTCGTTGACGATTGCGTAAGAAACGCCCGCACCCGCGCCAAGGCCGCCGATCATTTCCACGGTCATCTGCTCGGTTTCGCGGCTTGCGGTGCCGTTACCGATTGCAATGTGTTTTACCTTATGTTTATGAATGAGCGCAGAAAGCTTTTCAATGCAATCCTTTTTCTGCTTCTCGCCGTAGGTGGGGTATACCACCGTAGTATCCAGCACCTTGCCCGTGCCGTCTACGATAGCCACCTTGCAGCCCATGCGGTAACCGGGATCCAAGCCCATGGTCACGAAGCCCTTTACGGGCGGCTGCATGAGAAGCGGGCGCAGGTTGAGTGCAAACTGTCCGATTGCGCCCTCGTTCGCGCTGTCGGTGAGCGCCGTTCTGATTTCGCGTTCTACGGAAGCGAAAATCAATCTATCGTATGCGTCCTGTGCACAGGTGCGCACGAACTCCGTCGAAGCGCACGCAGGCTCCTTTACCGTGTAGCGGTAAATTAAATCGAGCGCAACGTCGCGGTTCATATCGATTGAAACCTTCAAAATTTCCTCGCGTTCACCGCGGTTCATGGCGAGCACTTGGTGCCCCTGCACCTTGCTGACGGCAGAAGCAAACGCGTAGTAATTGCGGTAAACGGTATCTTCGGGGTCTTTCTTTGCCGCCGTAGAGAGAATGTCCGCGCGGTTCATGAAAAGCTCGCGAAGCGCCTTTCTGATTTCCGCGTCGTTGGAAATAACTTCGGCAATAATATCCCCCGCACCCGCCAATGCCTCTTCGGCGGTGTTCACTTCCTTTTCGGCGTCGATATACTTTGCAGCCTCTTCCAAAGGAACGGGGCAGTCCTTCTCTTGCGCATATAAAATATCCGCAAGCGGCTCCAAGCCCTTTTCGCGCGCAACGGTTGCACGCGTGCGGCGCTTCTGCTTGTAGGGACGGTACAAGTCCTCTACCTCGGCAAGCGTTGCCGCCTCGTCTATTTTCTGAGCGAGCTCTTCGGTGAGCTTGCCCTGATTTTCGATAGATTTTTTCACTTCCTGTCTGCGCTCTTCCAACCCGCGCAGATAGCTAAGGCGGTCGGCGATTTCACGAATGGTTTGATCGTCGGTCGTGCCGTGCATTTCCTTGCGGTAACGCGCGATAAAGGGAACGGTATTCCCCTCGTCGAGAAGCGTGACGATATTCTGAACGTGCTCCTCGTTCTTGTTAAATTCCTCGGAAAGAATTTGTACGATACTCTTCATGAGAAAACTCCTCTTGCATGAAAAATGCTTGAATATCATATCACAAACGCGGAAAAATGACAAGAATTTTCCAAAAAAATTTTTATGCTTATTCGCCCCTTAAAATATCCATTTGCATGTGCGCACCGAAGCGGAAACCCGCCGCATATTTTTCTTTTGCGTCCACCGCGTGCGCTTCCCCGAGTGCGTCTAATACGTCGTCGAACATTTCCAAAAGCTCGGTATTATTCTCTATCGCTTTTCTGAATATCTCATAGAGATTCGTGAACGCATCGTAGTACTTCTTATAATTTAGGCTCGTTTTTAATAACTCCCCTTTTCCCCTCTCCCCTTCATACATTTGTTCGATTGCTGAATCTTTCATAATATTTCTCCGTTACTTAGTTTTCTAAATAAATCATATCACTTAGTTTTCTAAGTGTCAATATTTTTACTTATTTTTCTAAGTATAATATTGATTGAGGTTAAGCAATGTCTGTATTCGCTACAAGATTAAGAGAACTCAGAACGGAAAACAATCTTTCCATGAAACAGCTTGCACAAGCAATCAACACCACGGACGGTGCAATTTCAAATTGGGAAAACGAAGTAAACGAACCGAAAATTTCTTACCTCGTTCGCCTCGCACAGTTTTTCAACGTTTCGGCAGATTATTTGCTTGGACTAAAAGACGATTAAAAAAGAGCGGCTAATATAGCCGCTCTTTTCATTATTATATAAGGTTAAACAATTCCGTGCGCCATCATAGCGTCGGCAACCTTCTTGAAGCCCGCAATGTTCGCGCCTGCAACGTAGTCGCCCGCTACGCCGTATTCCTTTGCCGCGTCGTCCATATTGTGATAAATGTTTACCATAATATTTTTAAGCTTCGCATCTACTTCCTCGAACGTCCAGAAAAGTCTGCCGCTCGACTGCGCCATTTCAAGCGCGCTCGTAGCAACGCCGCCCGCGTTCGCCGCCTTTGCGGGAAGGAACACCACGCCCGCCTTTTGGAATACCGCAATCGCTTCCAAGGTAGAAGGCATATTCGCGCCCTCGCCAACGTACTTCACGCCGTTCTTTACGAGAATCTCTGCGGACTCTTTATCGATTTCGTTCTGCGTTGCGCAAGGGAGTGCAATGTCGCAGGGAATCGTCCAAATGCCCTTGCAGCCTTCGTGATACTCCGCACCCTTCACGCGGTTTGCGTATTCCTTAATGCGTCCGCGCTCTACCTCTTTAATTTGTTTGATAACGTCTATTTGAATGCCGTTTTTATCGTAGATATAGCCGTTGCTATCGTACATGGCAACCACTTTCGCGCCAAGGCTCTGCGCCTTTTGGCAAGCGTAGATAGCAACGTTGCCCGAACCCGATACGATAACCGTCTTGCCCTTGAAGCTGTCCTTTCTGCACTTCAACGCTTCTTCGGTGATATACACAAGTCCGTAACCGGTGGCTTCCGTTCTTGCAAGGCTGCCGCCGTAGGAGAGCCCTCTGCCCGTAAGCACGCCGACGTGCTCGTCGCGGATACGCTTATACTGTCCGAAGAGGAAGCCGATTTCTCTGCCGCCTACGCCGATATCGCCCGCGGGAACGTCGGTATCCTGTCCGATATGGCGGTAAAGCTCGGTCATGAAGCTTTGACAGAATTTCATAATTTCGTTGTCGCTCTTGCCCTTGGGGTCGAAGTCGCTGCCGCCCTTGCCGCCGCCGATGGGAAGCCCCGTAAGGCTGTTTTTGAGGATTTGCTCTAATCCTAAGAATTTGATAATGGAAAGATTGACGGACGGGTGGAAACGAAGTCCGCCCTTGTAAGGCCCGATTGCGCTGTTGAACTGCACGCGGTAGCCCTTGTTTACGTGAACGGTGCCCTTGTCGTCCACCCACGGCACGCGGAACATAATTACGCGTTCGGGCTCTACGAAACGCTCTAAGAGCGCAGCCTTTTCATATTCGGGGTGTTTCTCGATGACGGGCTTCAAGCCGTTCAAAATTTCGGTTGCCGCCTGATGGAACTCGGGCTCGTTCGGGTTTTTTGCTTTGAGCTCTTCTAAAACTCTCTCTACGTATTGCATTCTGTTCTCCTTGAATCATGCCGCGTCTGCGGCTTTTTTATTTTCAACCTTGTGTATTATAACAAATATGATAAATTTTGCCAAACGCGTGCCGATTTCAATTTCTTATATTAAATATAAGTTTGGCTTATAAATTACGCCCGCCGCGAATGCGGCGGGCGTTATGTTTTAAGTTCTCCGCCCCGCCGCACGTATTTGTCATCTAAGGCGGCACGAGCCCGTAGGGCGAAGTAGCGGACCGCTTGCCGTGTATGCGCGGTGCGGTCAATTAAACAAAAAAGCTCCGAGTGGACCTGTAAGCCGGGTTCTGTCATGCGCGGTCATTTATCTAGACCTGTCGTCACCGACAGGTTCAAGCGTTATTCACGGCTTTGCTCGGGCGGGCAACCCTATGTGAGCAAAGCCCAAACTTGCATCGGACGGGGTTTACATGGCACGGCTTGTTACCAAACCGTCGGTGAGCTCTTACCTCGCCTTTCCATCCTTACCACGTCAACACAAACTCCGCTCTATGTCCTTTGCCTTACGGCAAAGAACAACTTCGCTTCGTTGTGTTTCCTCTTCCCACAAAAATACTTACGTCTTTTTGCGGGAGCCCTACAAAAGGGAACGTGGCGGTCTATTTCTGTTGCACTTTCCTTAAAGTCGCCTTCACCTGACGTTATCAGGCGTCCTGCCCTGCGATGCCCGGACTTTCCTCATCGTACTTGTAAGTACGCCGCGACCGCGTAGTCCGCTCGGAGTAATTATATTATACCACATTCCTCATAAAATAGCTTGCATTTTTCATGCAAAATATGATAAAATACCGCTCGAAATTTATTCCACGGGAGTTATTCATGAAAAAGACGAAAATCGTATGTACGCTCGGCCCCGCTTCCGAACGCGAAGAAATTATTTCCGCCATGGCGGACGCTGGCATGAACGTTGCCCGCATCAACTTTTCGCACGGCACGCACGAGGAGCACGCGCAAAAAATTGCGCTCGTGAAAAAGATTCGCGAGAAAAAGAATATCGCGCTTCCCGTCATGCTCGATACCAAGGGGCCCGAATTCCGCATTAAAACCTTCAAGGAAGGCAAGGTACTTCTCCGCGAGGGCGATACCTTTACCTTCACCGCCGAAGATATCGAGGGCGATAGCACCCGCGTTTCCGTTTCCTATAAGGGCATCTGCGAGGACATGACGAAGGGCGATAAAATTCTCCTCAACAACGGGCTCATGGTGTTCGAGGTCGTAGAGGTCAAGAAGCCGAACGTTATCTGCAAAGTGATTATCGGCGGCGAGCTTTCAAACCGCAAGAGTATGTTCTTCCCCGAAAAAGAGCTTCACCTCACCTACCTTTCCGAGCAGGATAAAGCGGACTTGTTGTTCGGCATTCAGCAGCAGGTTGATTTCGTTGCCTGCTCCTTCGTATCCAAGGCGCAGGATATTCTCGACGTAAGAAAATTTTTGCACGACAACGGTTCGGACGATATCGACCTCATTGCAAAAATCGAGAACCGCGCGGGCGTGAATAACCTCAAAGAAATTCTTGAGGTTTCGGACGGCATTATGATCGGGCGCGGCGACATGGGCGTAGAAATCCCCTACGAGGAGCTTCCCGACATTCAGAAGACGATTATTAAAGCGTGCCGCATTGCGGGCAAACGCTGCATTACGGCAACGGAAATGTTAGAGTCCATGATTAAAAACCCCCGCCCCACGCGTGCGGAAATTTCCGACGTTGCAAACGCCGTGTACGACGGTTCGAGCGCAATCATGCTTTCGGGCGAGACGGCGGCGGGCGCTTACCCCGTAGAGGCGGTAAAAGCAATGGCGAAAATCGCCGTACAGGCCGAGCGCAAGCAGAGCTTTATTCAGGCGGTGGACGACGACGCGTATCTCATTCGCGGGCTTTCGGACGCGCTCTCCCACTCCGCGTGCCTTTTGGCGCACGATGTCAACGCAAAAGCAATCGTCGTATGCACCCGCACGGGCGGCACGGCGAAAATGGTTTCCCGCTTCCGTCCCATCCCCGATATCATCGGCATGACTACCGATCCGAGAAGCTATCAGAAGCTCGCTTTGAGTTGGGGCGTCGTTCCCGCGCTCAGCGAGGAATACAACTCGGTAGACGTTCTCTTCCATTTTGCAAAGCAGTCCGCAAAGGATTCGGGTATCGTGAAAAAGAACGACGTCATCGTCATCACGGGCGGCACCCCCAACGGCAAGAGCGGAAATTCTAACCTTATTAATATCGAAACAATATAAATATAATGATAAATCCCCCGTCCAAAACGGACGGGGGATTTTACTATTTATAACTTCCTATAATACTGTAACAAACCACTGGGGCTTGTGTTAAAGTAGGTAAAATGATTTCGCTCGTAATATTCTATCAATTCCGGAATTCCTTTGCAGTCTATGTAAACCAATCTGCCACCGACAATTTCTTGTGCCTCCAATAATAAATCGTTGGCCATTTCAATTATTTGATCCCCTAACTTTTCTTTCACTCTGTCGTCCTTTGCAATATGTCCAATGAGGAATGCCGAATACGTACATGAGTTACTTTCTCCGCCCGTCATGCGCTTACGCTTATCGGGACTCGTATTTTGCAAATCAATAGACTTAAACGCCAAACTGAAATATGCCGCAATGCCCTTATCATCCAATAAAAGATATGTACGCGCTTTGTTGTGCTCTTCATAATCAATGGCTTTATAGCGTAAGAAATCTTGTTCATCGGGGCTTTTCACGCATTGGAACGAAGAAAAAACCTCTCTCAACTTATCAAGAGAGGTTTCCGTTTCATTGAATTCATTCATTATCGCACTGAGCGAAGCAATCTCGAAGTCCATTTCTTACCGTTCTCTTCTGCGTTTCTGAAAGCGTTTGAATCGCTTTTCTGTGAGTACGAAACGGGGGTGAGATCTTCTAAGTCTGCTTTCATTCTTCTCACCATTTCGGGATCAGTTACAACAACTTTTTCATCAAATGAAATTGTAGCCATTCGCCTCACCTCCTCTTTTGTTCTTTTGTATTCTACCATTTCAAATGAACTTTGTCAACGAATTTTGCAAAAAAACGCATAATCCGCTCACTTATATTATGAACCTTTTCTCGCAAAATTTACCATATCTACGCCATTTTATATAAATTATCCGTATTTAACCGCTTAAATCGTGCTTGAACTGCAACATAATGCGGCTTTCGATTCTCGATATCTGCACCTGCGAAACGCCTATCGCCTTTGCAACTTCGCTCTGCGTCATATCGCGAAAGTAGCGCAGGAACACAATTTTCTTTTCGCGCTCGGGCAAATTTTCAATCGCCTGACGAAGTACCAAGTTATCGATCAGCTCGTCGGTATTGTCCTTGGCGGGAAGGCGGTCGGCAAGCGATTGCGACTTCTCGTCCTTATATTCGGACTGCTCGTAAATGGAAATGGGCATGCGCGCGGAGCCGAGCGTAAACACCACTTCCCCCTCTTCCATAGAGAATTCGGCGGCAAGCTCCTTTACGGTTGGCTGTCTGCCGTGCTCGGAAACGTACGCTTCGATAAAGCGGTTCATCTCCCGCGAGGTCTTTTTCATGGCGCGCGAAACCTTAATACTTCCGTCGTCGCGCAGAAAGCGTTTTATCTCGCCTGCAATCATGGGCACGGCGTAGGTGGAAAAGCGCACGCCGAAGCCCTCGTCGAAGCCCGCAATCGCTTTCAAAAACCCCATGCACGCAAGCTGATACAAATCGTCGTATTCCACACCCTTGCCAAGGTACCGTTTGAGAATGCTCTTCAATAGGGAAGTGTTGTTAGAAAGGAGCGTTTCCTTTGCCCCGCTATCCCCCGCTTTTGCAAGCCGTAAGAGTTCGAGCGTCTCTTCCTCACCCAGCATCCGCTTCCGCCACCCTGCCGAAGTCCTTGCTCATTTTTACCGTCGTGCCCTCTCCCGCTTTCGATTCCACGGAGAAGGTAGACATAAAAGTCTGCATAATCGTAAAGCCCATACCCGAACGCTCCTCACCCGGCAGCGAAGTGTAGAAGGGCGTGAGCGCCTGCTCTAAATCGTTAATGCCCCTGCCGCTGTCCGAGATTTCGATATGTAGACTATTCCCCTCCGTTCTGCACGTAAGCGTAATCCAGCCCTCTTCGCCGCGGTAGCCGTGTACGATGCAGTTCGTCACCGCCTCGGAAACGGCGGTTTTAATATCGGAAAGCTCCGCAAGAGAGGGATTCAGCGAAAGCGAAAACGCCGCAACCACGTTGCGGGCGAACTCCTCGTTCTGAGAACGCGCCAAAAATTTTAATTGCATTTCGTTCATAAACGCTCCTTAAATTTTGGGCATGATGGAATAGATTCCGCTGAGTGCCAGAATCTTATCCGCGCCCGTGTTGGGATTTTCGAGGTACATCTCCATACCGTATTTTTGCAGTTTTTTATAGCGTCCGATGAGGAAACCGATTCCCGTCGAGTCCATAAACTTCACGCCCGCAAGATTAAAAATTGCGCGCGAGAGCCCCGCGTTTTCGTCAATCAAGCGGTCTGCCCGCGCCCGCACGGCAGCGACGGAGTGCTCGTCGATTTCGCCCGAAAGATAGATATAGAGATTCTCCCCCTCGCGGCATTCCTTCATGTCCATGAAAAAGCCTCCTAAAGTATAAGTTGAAAGTTTGAAAATATTGTAACAAACGGGAGGTAGCGGATACTGAAATATTTGCGGGAATTTCGTCGGAAAAGGTTGAAAAAAAGTTGAAGCGAATTTTCTGAAAAAAATGCAAAAACACTTGACTTTTGAAAATAATTATAATATGATATTCAAGCATTGCGGTTACGGAATCCACAAACGGGCCTTTAGCTCAGTTGGTTAGAGCGGCCGGCTCATAACCGGTTGGTCCGCGGTTCGAGTCCGTGAAGGCCCACCATTTCGTGGGAAACCCCGCCGCTAACATGGCCCAATAGCTCAGTTGGTTAGAGCGCCAGCCTGTCACGCTGGAGGTCGACGGTTCGAGCCCGTTTTGGGTCGCCAAATAATATGAGCCTCATTCCGAGGAATGAGGCTCACGCCTTGAAAAAGGCAAAAATGCCTTGGTAGCTCAGTTGGTAGAGCAACGGACTGAAAATCCGTCTGTCGGTGGTTCGATTCCGCCCCAAGGCACCACCATGCTGGTGTAGCTCAATCGGCAGAGCAGCTGATTTGTAATCAGCAGGTTGCGGGTTCAATTCCAGTCACCAGCTCCACCGGTAAGCAATTCAATTTCATATAAATGGGAAGATTCCAGAGCGGCCAAATGGATCAGACTGTAAATCTGACGTCTACGACTTCGGTGGTTCGAATCCACCTCTTCCCACCACGAATAGGGCAATGACTTTCGTCATTGCCCTATTCGTTTGTCGGGAGAGGTGGGAAAGCGAACCACTTGTGGTTCGCCCCGCCGCACGTTCTTTATTTAGTCTAAGGCGGCACAAGGCAACACAGTTGCCGCAGTAATCCACCTCTTCACCTACACCGGTCACAGTGCCCAAGTTTGTATTTAAGCGGAAATACATTTGATTTTTCAATATGAAAAGAGTATAATGGTCTTGTATATTTTTTTATGAGGATTAGCAATATGAAAAGCAATTTAACAATAGACCTTTTAATCCAAGAGGCAAAATTATTTTGTGAACTTATGTCAAATGAAAATCATAAATCACTAATAGGTGTGACTGATGGAAAAGCCGTTGGTACATACGTTGAACATAGATTTCAACATTATTTATTTGATAAATATATTGTTTCTATTGGGAGTAGCGCCAAAGGAATTGATTTGCCTGACAGCATTATACAAACTGATATTAAAGTTACTTCAATAACGCAACCACAATCAAGTTGTCCATTCCAAAATGCTCGTCAAAAAATTTTTGGACTTGGCTACAACTTATTGGTTTTTGTATATGACAAAAAAGATACTATTGATAGTTGCACATTACATTTTACTCATTGTTCTTTTATAAAAAAAGAACGAACCGCAGACTATACAATTACATATAGACTTAGACAAATGATTTCGGACGGAGCAAATAGAGAAGATATAGTTGCATTCTTACAGGATAGAAATGTCCCTGGTGATGATATTGTTTATAATGATTTAGCAAACGAAATTTTAGAGCATATGCCTAATCAAGGATATTTAACAATAAGCAACGCTTTACAATGGAGATTACAATATACTCGAGCGATTTATCTTAAAAATTCGGTAGACGGTGTTATAAACTATGAATGGTAAAAAAGTGTTTGGTGATTATCAAACGCCATACGATTTCGCACAAAAGGTTTGCAAATTGATAAATTGCAAGTATCAACGTCCTTTAACAGTTTTAGAACCGACTTGTGGAATTGGTAGTTTTCTCAAAGCAAGTTTACAGTTTAATGCACAAATATACTATGGAATAGAGATAAACCCTTTATATTGTAATCAATGTAAATTGCAATTCATAGATGAACGCATTAAAATAATCAACGCTGATATATTTAACTGCGATTTGAAAAGTCTTTTACATGATGCAAATGAAATACTTGTAATTGGAAATCCGCCTTGGGTAACTAATAGTGATCTATCAAAACAAAATGCAACTAATGCGCCACACAAAGCAAATATAAAAGCATTAAATGGATTTGATGCAATTACAGGGGCAAGTAACTTTGACATTTGTGAATATATTATTTTGCAAATGATTGAACTGATAAAAGAAAAAAAATCGACACTTGCTATGCTTTGTAAAACTTCGGTGGCAAGAAATATTTTTAAGGAATTAAATCGGTGCAATATAAATTATAATTCTTTTTCAATCTATAAATTCAACGCTCAAAAAGTTTTCAATATAGGTGCTGCCGCGTGTTTGTTGGTGATAGAGTTCAATTACTCGGAGAATGATATTCAAACACCTTGTAATGTCTATGATTTCGAGAATTTTGAAAACCCCATCGAGAGATTAAACTATTCAAACGGCGAAATTCTTAATTTATCATTATTAGACGACATTTTTAATGGAAAATCTTGTTTTGAATGGCGACAAGGGATTAAACATGACTGCTCAAAAGTTATGGAATTATCTTATAATGGCAGTTGTTTTATCAATGGCAATAACGAAATAGTTGATATTGAAAAAGAATATGTCTTCCCTTTAATAAAAGGAAGTATGTTTAAGCAAGCCGTAATAAACGTAGTCAGCAAATATGTAATAGTCACTCAAACTAAAATTAAAGAAGACACTCAACCCATTAAAAATATTGCTCCTAAAACGTGGCAATATTTATACAAGCATTTAGAAAACTTTGAAAAAAGAAAAAGCTCAATATATAAGAATTCCCCTTTATTTTCTATGTTTGGAATTGGAGATTATTCTTTTGCAAAATACAAAGTCGGTATAAGTGGCTTTTATAAAAGACCCTTTTTTGCTTTATTAGACGGTAGCAAGAAGCCCATTATGACAGATGACACAAGTTATTTTATCAATTTTGATAATCATGATATGGCATACATTGCAATGCTTTGTCTAAATAACAAAAAAGTTAAAAAATATTTAATGCAAATATCATTTCAAGATGCCAAACGTCCATACACTAAACAAATATTAAACAATTTAGACTTTGAAAAGATAGTAAATGCGATTAGTTTCAACGATATTATACAGACTGAAACCGAGTTGGAATTGCAACACTATGCCCAAATGTCAATGTATAACGATTTTAAGTGCTATGTCAAAGAAAAGTCCGGCACATAGAGTTCATTTTAATTTACCCCTCCCACCACCCGCAGGACGCTGTAGGCGTCCTTTTTGCATGGCGTTAAGCCCCGCTTTATTTTTTGACCGCGATACGCTTGAAAAAATTTTTTGTATTTGCTATGATAAAACCATGAAAGAAAAAATGCAAAAGATACTTGAAAAATTTCACAAGTACAATACCGAGCACATGGCGAACTTAATCTTCGGGTTATCCGACGATATCACTTACGACGCCCTCGTCGTTGCCCCCAGTTACACCCCTTATAAATTGAAGCTTGACGCGTATTGCACCGTTACGCTCATGAAAGAAGCCGATTCGGTATCCGCGTACCTCATTGAAAAAGACGGCATGAAAATTGCCTGGGTGAAGGTAGGCATTTCGGCAAGCAACCTTATAGACTATTTGTCCCTCTGCGCAGAGCTCTCTTTCAAGAAAATGATTTTCGTAGGCTCCGTGGGCGCGTTAAACGATAAGTTCGAGCTCGGAGATATCTGCACCCCTTCCTATTCGATTTCAGGCGTCTATGCGAATACTTATCTCAAGGATTCGTTAAAAGATTTCGTTCTGTTTGAAAAAGTCGTTCCCGATTTGAATTTTGTAGACTGCGTCATCAATTCCGTAAAATACGATATCAAAAAGGCTTCGATTTTTTGCACCGACTCGATTGCCTTAGAGTATTATCATTTAGACGAAATTAAAGCGTTCGGCACCGATTTAATCGAAATGGAAACAAGCTCATTTTATTTAATGGCGGATTTACTGGAAATACCGAGCATCGCCTTATTGATTGTTTCCGACAATTCGGCAACGGGCACGCCGTTGGTGGGCAGAACCGAAGCGCAGGATAAGAAATTTTACGAGAGCAGAACGAATAATTTATCTAACCTGATATTAGATATCACGAAAATGCAGCTCAACTAAAAAGGAGTTACAAATATGTCGTTTGATTCAACCAAATTATTATGGGTGAGAAAACCCGAACGCTTTACGATTTCGGATAAAGAGATACGCATCACCTCTGCGCCGTTTACCGATTTATGGCAAAGAACTTACTACGGTTTTCAAAACGATAACGCGCCCGTGTTGCAATTCCCCGTAAAAGAGAAATACTTCTCTTTCGTCGTAAAAACACAGTTTAACAGCAAGCACCGCTTTGACCAATGCGGCGTTGCAATCTATCTCAACAGCGAAAACTGGCTGAAAGCCTCCGCGGAATTTGAGAACGATAAAATTCAGCGTCTCGGCAGCGTTGTCACCAATCACGGATATTCGGACTGGGCGACCACCGATATTGACGCTTCCATCAAAACGATTTGGTACCGCGTCAGCAGACGGGAATCCGATTATAGGATAGAATACTCTTTCGACGGAAAAGAATTCAAACAAATGCGCATTTGTCATTTGACCGAGGGCGGCGGCGATATTTACATGGGCATCTATGCCTGCTCCCCCGAAAATTCTTCGTTTGAGGCAATTTTTACGGAAATGGATCTCACCGACTGCGTCTGGAAAGAACATCATTAAAGGTAACTTATGAAACTGAAAAAACTCATTTTATTGACGGCGGTGCTCTTTACCGCAATTCTGTGCTTCCCCCTTTCGGCATGCGGCAAGCCGATGAAGAGCCACGTTCAGGAATTGAACTACTCGGAGAGCGTAGCGAAAATCAACAACCCCGACCAAGGCTTTTACCGCCCTATTTACGTTCGGCTCACGGATGACGGCGCGTCTTACAATCAGAGCATTGTAACGGGTGTCACGCAGCTGTATCATCTGCGCATAGACATCAGCGCGTTTTCGGCGGCGGTAAACGGCGAAGCCGATAAGCCCATTTCACAAACGGCGTTAGACGGACTCGACGGTCTGCTCTCCTATTTGAAATCGCGCGATAAAAACGCAGTCGTGAGATTCGCATACGATCCCTCGTACGGCGGGAAAGCAAATCAGGAACCCGCCAAGCAGATGATCCTGCAACATATCGAACAGGTTTCCCCCGTTCTGAATAATTACGGCGGCACGATTACGGCAATCGAAGCGGGGCTCATTGGGCCTTGGGGTGAAATGCACACCAGCACGATAGCGAACGCCGAGCATACCTCCGCCATTATAGAGGCGTTCCTCACCCGCACTTCAAATATACCCGTGCTCGTAAGAACGCCCAAAATGATTTACAATTACCTCGGCATCACCATAAACGATATCGAGAACTACACTATCCCCGCCAAGGCGTACAGACTCGGGCTTTACAACGACGGATACCTTGGCTCGAACAGCGACCTCGGAACGTACACGAACAGGGAAAAGGAAATTGTTTTTTTAAGCAAACAGACGGAGCACCTGCCCTACGGCGGAGAAGTGGTTATTCCCGACAGTCCTCTCCACAATATAGAGGTTTGCCTGCCCGAAATGAACAAAATCCATTTGAACTACCTCAATATCGAATGGAACAACAACGTAATCGATAAATGGAAAAACAGCACCTATACCGAGAGCTGCGGCTCCGACGAAATCTACTACGGCAAAACCGCCTTCGAGTATATCGAAAACCACATGGGTTATCGGTTCGTCTTGAAGAAATCGACCTTCAAGTATTCCGACAAGCTCGACAAAATGCAGATTGAAATCGAGCTACAAAACGTCGGTTTCGGGAACCTGAACAAAGCAAAACACGCACGGCTGCTTTTCGTAAACGAGGACGGTGAAACCGTATTCACAAAAAACGTAGGCGACTTTTCGGGAAGCGCGAACCTCGAATATTCTACCGACCTCGATTTGCAGGCAGGTAAATACGAAGTCTATTTGCGGCTGTACGGCGAAGAGGCGGACGGCGTTCCCCTTTACTGCGTGCAATTTGCAAACGACGGACTTTGGAACGCAGATTTGAAGGCGAATAAAATAGGAAGTATCGAATAATTCTTGGCACGAAAAAAGCACCCCGCGGGGTGCTTTTTTTATTTCAAAAGATCTGCGAAGTATCCGTCCAAAAAGTCGATTCTATGCGAGAGCCAATCTTTCAAATACTTCGCCGCGTCGGCGTGAGTGGTAAACATAGTCACCTGATTGCTTTGCAAGGTATCGACAATCTTTCCGAGGTTATCCCACTTCTCATAGTTCTTTTCAAAATAGGGCTCGTAGGTTTCCGTTACGACGTCGATAAGCGTTATAAGGCGGGTGAATACTCCCTCTTCTTTCAGCTCGGCAAAGCGCTCGGCAACGGCTTGCATAAACCAGTCCGCATGCGCGGGCAGAGCCGTCCACAGGTTAAGCCCCTTCTGTCCGGTTGTATAAGCGTTTGCGGTAAAGATTTTATCGAGCTCTTCGAGCCCCTTCATCATGCCGTAGCCCGAATCGAAGTCCCAAGGCGCTTCAAAGGTAAGCTTCTTATCGCCCGTCCTGCTCATATCGACGGAGAAGAAGAAACTCGACCAATCGATATCGTTATCGCACGCAAGCTCTTGCAGAAGGAACATATCCACCCACGAATCGAGATTAACGACCGCTTCCACCGTAGAACGTGCGTCCGTATAGCTTGCGGGCACGACGGCGGTATAGTTCGCATTGAAGGTCGTATATTTTCCGTTATAAATTGCATCGTAAAGAATCTTGAATACGTTTTGGGTGTAATTTTGAATAAAGCTGAACTGCGCGGAATTGGTAATATCGTTCTTCACCGTATAACTGACTCTCGAAGCGAAAAAGTTCTCGGGGTATTGTGACGGAACCTTTTTCGTGCCGTCCTCGCAGATTAAAGGCGTGGAAGAATAGTCTACCCTAAAGTAAGTGCTCGGATCCTCTTTGTAGGCGTTTCCGTCAAACTCGACGAGATAGCCGATATCCGTGCCCGTGTAACCGTCTGCGGGCTCGAAAATATCCACGCGGTTAGCATTCACCTGCTGCTGCTCGGCAACGAGATACAGCCCGTTATAGCTTCCGTTGATACTCACCTCCGCAAAGGAGTAGTCGCTCGTATAGTATCCGTTTTCGGCAAGCGACTGCTTTGCGAACTCGAACGTAACTGCGTCGCGCAGGAACGATACGTCCTTATAGCAGGCGAGGAGCACCCAGTTCTTGCACTCCGCCCCGCCGTTGAGCCCGAGCAGATTCGTCTTTTGATCGAATTTCAAACGGAAAGACTTTTTATCATAAGTCGCCGTATTATTCCCGCGGATACGCACCTGCGCCGCCAAACCCGTGAAGTCTTCCCCTTTGCGCCCGTTGGTAAGAGTTACTTCGCACTTTTTATAGGGCTGATTGTCTTCGTCGCCCGTTACGTCCTGTCCGTCCGCGGTGACGATATCGATACTCGCTACTTCTTCTGCAAGCCCGAACTTTTCGATTGCGGAGAGCTCGCCGCTATCACCGCCACCGCCAC
>JAIDCJ010000020.1 GCA_029055875.1 Clostridia bacterium | reverse complement strand
CAGTTATTTTTACACCAATCAATCAGACTATTAAGCGCTTCTGACCGAGAACAAATTATAGGATTTTTAACATCGCAGGTTAGAAGGACATCTGAGTACATTCCCTCTGTACGATATTCAGGGTCTAATATGTAATACTTTGATTCAAGTGGCAACATAGTATCACTATCCGCTATAACTGCCCCAATAGACATAACCTCATCTGTCCACGTTGTTTCAGTATCTATTACAACAAACTTCTCCATTGCTTGTCCTCTGTCGTATAAAATTTATCTATTGCCCTCTTAGTAACCGTCTTCGCAACAGCATCAAGAAAGGTAGCCCTGTGGGGAATTTTTATCTCAAACTTAGCATTATTTCTTGTATTCCATAAAATACCTTTTGACAAACCTAACGCAACAACGTAGCTTGCACATTGCAAAAAATGCACGTGAGAAAGCTCTGACACAAACTTTAATTCATATACTGTGTCCCCTCTAACTGCATCCGCAAGTCCTTTAGCAAGAAAAGCTTTTTTACCAGTTTCATAGGAAAAAGCGATTTTACACTCTATCTGCACCTCTTCATCAGGACTTAATATTGTGTTTAACCTTTTAATTAATGCCTTCTTCTCTTTCTTTTGAACAAACGGCGTTGTAACCTGTTGCAGATACCTTAACTGCCTGGTTTCTAATCTCGTTAACAAAAGTATCTTCCTGTCAAGTGAACCAGCATCTTTTTGTGAATATAATCCCTTTTCTTGTGGATGTAAGGCAAAATAAAACTCAACGCTCTTATCTATATCATATCCACTGAAAAATACTGCCTCTTGATATATTCCGATACAGGGCGAAAGATCGATCAACTCGTCCCTGTTTTTAATTTCTATCTCTTCCGAATTTTTACTTTCAATCTCTTTTACATCCAATAAAGAGTAACATTCTTCTATATCCTCGACATACTTAAAATCGAACATAGTAGAAATGTCTATATCTTGAAATAATATATTTTCTTCAGGTTTAGACTTTAATGTACTTTCGGAAAGTTTTTCTTCGCCATTTGAAACAAAAATTATTTTATTTTTGCCCCTACTGGCTGCGACGCAGAAAATATTGCGCAGTATTTCAAATGACTGCTGAGGTTTATCTATGCGCACAGTCCAATAACTTTCTGTAAAATCAAATACGATACATATATTCCGTTCTAATCCTTTACTGCTGTCAAACGTAGTAAAAATTGCGCATGAGCTGTCAGGTTCTACCGCCCTATTACCATCATCGTCTTGTATACTTGAATATAAGGTTTTTTTATTGAAAATATTAGGATAATGATCTTCAAGTTCGTTTTGAACGTCTGACATATCTCCGGTTCTTGAGCCGAGGCATAATATATCTTTTGGATTTTTGTCTGAAAGAAATGCGATTACCTCTGCCGTATTCATGTTCATTATTTCGCAGTTTTCGTTTACACCAATAATTGGTTTGTTCCAAATACGTCCAAGCATTGCCGCATGATTTGCCGAGAGCCTAAAACATTTTGTAAACGTTAGCTTTTCATAATCACATAAAAACTTATCGATAAATTCAGGCACGTTGAGTACGGTTTTATCATATATTTTCTGTTCCATGTCCCCAACGGCGACTATCTGCATACCGGGATTAGTCGATTTTATGTATTCAAGCATTTCGGCAAATTCCTGCTCAATGTCTTGATATTCGTCTAAAATAAGAATATCAAAATGAGGAATCGGTGGCTTTACTCGAAGAAATTTTTGGACTAAATCATGGATACCGGCGCTTATATTTTGCTTTTTAAGCGTATAAAAGGCAAAGCCGTGGTAATTGGTTACGGTTACCAATCGCCTTTTTATCTTCTTACGCGCATCAAGTTTCAAAAGCCTGTTATATGTAAGATATAAAATTTTACAATTTAATGGGAGTTCCTCGCACAAGCATTGTATTGCAGTTGTCTTACCGCTACCTATACAGGCATCAACAAGTATATTTTTGCCTTGCTTAGCAACTTCAATAAATTTAAGTTGTTCATCGGATAAGTTAATTTTAAAATCAGACATGCTTATACTCTTAATTTATGAAAAATCGATATATTCCTTAATTAAATTTAAATAATGCAAAGGCATCGGCAGGTTAGTCACAGAATTATATTCAGGTGAAAGATACCTTAACTGATTCAAGAAGTTTATTACTTCAAACGAATCGTCATTTTCGCATAAACTTAAAGGAAAATATTCTGATAACTTTTTCCTTCGATACAATTTATTAGAATTAGAATAGCTATACTCTTTATTCCCGTCACTGTATGTTCTATCATTCTTCTTTTCGGTAACACTTGCGTAATAAACTTCCCTATATTTGAAAATCCCGTCAGCAAATCCGGTTGTATTGCATCCGTCGGTAAAGTAATAATTAGGAATCTCATCGTTATATCTAATTCTTACAATTCGAAGCTTTGAATTGTTCAAATTAAATGGAACTGAGCAAATTTTATTACCTATATCAATATTAAGAGGTCTATAATCGTCCATATAAGCGTACGTACTTATTTTTTTATTGGAAATTCCCGGCCACAACTCACTTCTAACAAATCCGTCACCTGATACAATTACAATCGCATCCTGATAACGGTAATAATTTTCCAAGCCTTTAATTTTCTGCTCTATATATCTTTTTGATCCTTCAAGGCACAGCTTATCGCAATCCCTATTCATTGATAGCTTACATAATTCTATACAGGCTTGATAATAGCTCGTAGGTAAACCATTATTAACCGCCGGACATTCAACAGTAATCAACCTATCACTGATATTATACTTTAACAACATCGGTACAGCACGTACAGTTGCCCCCGACATAGTTTTAGCATTTGAATGTGCGCCAACAGCCAAAATGGGATATTTTAAAAATTTATCAAGCTTAGTAGCGCGTTTTGTATATCCAAATTGACGAAGCAAATCGTATATTGCAACCGATATTTTATGTGAAAGACCATTAACCTCTTTTATATCGTTTTCATCTATCGGATTAATAAACTGAGTCACGCGATTAGTCAATGCAAAGCCACAACGCAACAGATCTTTCGCATCCCTCACGTTTTTATCGTCTTGATTTTTGGGCAGAATTATAATACTACCGACCATCAAATTCCCTGGAGCCGGTCCTATACTTTCACTGACTTGCCTGATCCTTTCCGTTCTTTGGGATATATTATTGTAATCTTGAATTAAAATGGGATCAGCAAAATTTTTTAATGGAAGCCTTTGTATATCGATTCCAAAATCTTCAGTATTTTTATCGATTATAACCTTTAAACCGTCTTCTATTTTTTTCGCCAATTCATTATCATTACTGAAAGAATAAATTTCTATTCTTGCCCCACTAAAACCTGTCTTGGATAAACATTCGCAAATATCAATTCCGTTGGGAGCCCACGTATTTTTGTCTTCTTTTAATGGCGCGGGATTTAATCTTGCAGCTCTTGCTTTTACTTTACTTAACGGATCACTCTTCGAGACCGATTCTTTAATCAATTCATAAATTGCATTATAAAATGTAACTTTATCAAGAGCGCTTATCCCTGTTCCGATTTTAGATTCACTGGAAAAGCTATTTTCTGTTGAACATGTACAATAAATCTGTGGATTACTTTTTGTTTCATCATTGTAAAACTCTATTCTGTTCATAACATCATCTGCTTTCGGCAAACTATTCGGGTATGCAAAGTTGTAACAGCTTTCATCGGCATCTTTCCATGTTACCTGATTATAGTTAGATAACATAGTAATCTTATAATAAATGGGCTTACTATTATGTTTAACGTACACGCTCATGTTATTTCTCAAATACTTTTTTGAGCGCGCTGACGTATTTTTAAATATTCTTCTGCTACAATTTAAAAGTAGCATCGAAGAAGTCGCCTCCCGTCCCGGAATTGTTTGTAGTCCAAAAGAAAACACGTAAGCATATAAGTCGCCTTTATATCCTTTAATAACTTGCGACATCAACTCATTGCGGCCAGAATAATTCAACACCAACTCTGTATTGTCGTAAATAATAGATTTACCAATCATGCTCTCCATCAATTTAAGACAAAAGCCGTTGTACGCATATTGGCTCGTTATTATTCCGTTTTCGTCAATAATTTCTACATGATCGGTATTGACGTAATGCAACAACTCTTGCGGATTTATTAAGTTGATGAATTTTGATAATACCTCCTGCACCCTGTCATTCTTTTGATACTTAAAATAAAATGATTGTGCCGCCGCTTGCAAATTAATACAAATATCTTGACATACGGATTCATTAATTTCCTTTAAGCAAACAATCCACTTCGAATCATCGCTCCCCTTGCGCATACCGTTAATTTCAATTAACCCGTGTACCCAATTGGAACAAATTTGGCTGAGTGCACTACATAAAGGCAAATTATATTTATCGTAGTCATATTTTGGATTTGCCGTAAACGCCAGTTCGGCCAAGCACTCCTTCCATAAAGGAGGAAATCCAACGGCATAAGTTTTAATCGTTAAAGCTTTCGGTATAAAAGTCATCATCTGAAGTTGTTTCTGTTGACTCATAATTTACATTCTCCTTTAATGCGTTGTAAAATGATTCATATAATGCTTTCGCTACGTATCCGTCTTTTTGCATCAGATACTTAATGTAATCACATATTTCTTTCAATATTTCAAAAGACCCGTCTCCTCTTCCGCCATTAAAAGCCCCGTCAGCGAAATAAATTCTTGGCGGTTCACCAATTTTCGATATATCGCTAACTCTGGCAGACCTACCATAAATTTGGTCTAACATAATAAATACCGTTGCAACTACATCTCTCTTACTTTCATCCGATAAAAATCTAAGCCCCGCCGCACTATCTTTCTGCATCATATCCCAAAATTTTCCCGCTTCGGTTTTTACTTTATCAGAAAACGTACCCCAATCATAAACTTCCGTGTTACAAAACTTCATTGAAATATAGCCGTTTAATTTACTGACTTTTAAGGATACATCATCAGGTACCGACATCGGCCTTACCAAAAAGAATACACTTCTTATTGCCGAATTGGAGTTCTTGTCCAGTATGTTATATCCCCTGCAGATAACGGCTGCCGGAGCAACAAGAATTTTCTCTTCCGCGTCATCAAAATATATAAGGTCATTTTTTCTTAACATACAATTTTCCGAACGGGTTTCGTCATCACGAATTAATACTGCACATTTTTGATCACTCTTAATTTCATTAAGCAACCTTTTAGTATGAATCCATGTTTCATGTGCTTCGGCATAGCTATTCACAATAAGTAAAATCTTCCCCGGTTTATTTAATTCCGCTTCTATGTCTTGACGTATTTCATAAAGCAATTTTGAAATCCGCTCCTCTCTGCCGTCCTTGCTTCCGCCCGAAATAACCGTTGTCGCTCCACACGTGCGTATTATTGACTTACCCAAATAACCGGTTATTTCTTCCGACGATTCCAGTATATAATTCACCGGAACGTTTATATGGTATTGTAACGATCCGGGAGCATAACTTGATCCGGAAAGTAAAATAGCATGCGGCCCCAGGGGGGACCCGGCCTCATCGACTTTCAACCACGGCAAAGAAAGCATCAAATATCTACCGCAGGCATATTGCCGATAGATTTTAAGTTTTTCGTCGGATTTTGAATACATCATACCAAACATATTGCCCATTGGTGCCGAAGGCAAGAATTTTTGTTGCGTTATAAATCTTGCCTGTAAAAAATCCGATATATTATTATTTCGAAGCACCTCTCTGTCAACTGATTTCGCGGCATCATCTATTCTGTGTACAAATCTATCGAAGAAAATCACTTTTAGAAGCAGTTGTATATGACGGTAATCTTTTTCATTAAGATTGATTTTATGATCTGAAAACAATCTATTAAGTCTTGCGGCGATATGACTATCTTCCCTGCAAGAGCCATCGATAATTTCAGACAATTGGTTTATTAAATCATTATTACACAATATATCATCATTTTGCACGTTAACACATTGCCTCAACGCCTCTTCTAACTTTGGGTCAATTTTATCAGAATGCATTCTTTCAATTAACGTAAGAGCAGAAAACGTTGAAGTAACAAGATTTTTCCATGCTCCTTTTTCTGTCTTTACGAGCTCGTCTATGTCATAGGATATTGCATCGTAAACAGATATCGCATCGCGGGTAAGATTAAAAAATCTCCTTTCGTTCCTATCTCTATCAACCGCCGAATGGCTCTTTTTCATATCAACTGCACTAGCGTCTGCTTGTGAATTTATAAAATCGTTAAATGCGGTATTCGGCGCAAAAAAATCATCTAACGTATTTTGCACCCTATCGCATTCATCAAACATTACCACGTCAAAATTGTCTATTACTTCTTCCAAAAAAAGATGATGATTTTTGCCTACAAACGAAGCCGCCAACCCAGCCACGGTTGTAATTACGATTGAAGATTTTTCAGCTTCTCGAAGCATTGCCGATCCCGGACACATTTCAAAAAAGGGGCACCTGTATTTTCCGAAACGTTTTTGTTTAGCATCGCACGAATGCAGATTATAACAAGGTCTTTCACTGTATTCCCAAGCTGTTTTGTTTTCATTATTTAAGCCGTTTAAAATACAAGGTGCCGATAAATATTTTGCAATATCTTCTTCAAGATATTTTTCGCCGTTCTTCAATAGTGAATAGACGTACTTCTCTTGATTTGATTTACCGACTAACGGAGAAACAGATATCGATAATGCTTTAAAATACTTATAGTATTCAATAACTTCATTGATTGAATTTAAAACGATTACTGCCCTGTATCCGTTTTCGGCGAGATAAAAGCTAATGACCTTTAATAGAGTACTTTTACCTGAACCAACCATTCCTACAATATTAACTACATCTTCTATGCTCAAAACGTTACTTTTATTTTTTACATTTACTAATTTGTTTCTAGTTAAAACATCATGGCAATAGTCATCTGCTTTTACATCTTTCATTTTTAAAGCAGTTTTTAATAAATCTTCATATTTTATTTCGATTTTCTTTCTCTGTTTTGCAAAGCTCCTTCCCGCGGAGGCTCTGTCAATTCGATAATTAAAGCTATCGGGAATATCAACCGTAATAGTCTGTTTATCTTCTCGATAAAATTTATATCTGCCGGCATTTGCCATCGGCATATTACTTCTTGTTTTTTCTTTTGTATTGATATAATCCCAATAATAATGCTCTCTATCCGGAACAGGGATATTTTTATCCGTTTTTACTAAAATATTATTTTCAATACTATAGAGTCTAATATTTTCATATTGTTTGTCCATGTATAAGCCGAAATCCTTTTCCCACTGCATCTTTGATGCATACGTAAGAAATTTCATTCTTGCCTGCTGAAGCCAAAAAAGCTGTTTGCTTTTTAAACCATGGTTTATTAATTGATATCCCCTTAAAAGCACATATGCTTTGGACGGATTCAATTTTGGCGAAACTTTAGACAAAACGCACAAAATATTTTCAATTTTTAAAAATGCAGAAAGACTTAGTTCACTAAAATCGTCGAAATAGCCTTTTAGAGCTTTTTTAAGTAATTCCATATTAGCCATTTTTTAGCTCCGCCTTTATCAGCTTTTTCAGTATACTCATAGAAATGCAACTAAAATTGCTATTCCTGATTGCGCTATTGCAAATTTTTAGATATGCAACATTTTTCTTTATAATATTATCTGAGATAACGTAAAACCCTTTGTCTATATTTGCACTGTAAAATTTATTGTCATTCTTTATTGCCTTACTCAGACTATAAGGGCTTGCGAAAGTTTTAGCATCAATTCCCCAACAGGTTCCGTTAGAGAATACTATCTTAATATCGTATCGGTCTAATTCAGGCCATAATTCACTGTTTAAATTAAACTGTTTGCAAAAATCGTGTATTTCAAATTCTAATTTACCGGGATAGCTTATGTATCTTGCAACTCCTTGTTTGAGTCTCAAGGCGAATTCTTCACCCACAATTTCTAAATTTGTTTTATTTAATTTCACCCCATCCGCACAATCCGAATGACAGCATTTCGGTTGAATCCCCTTAAACGATAAAGTCCACCCGCAATTGGGGCATTTATACATTTCTTCCGGCACGCTTTCATATGCTTCATTTAAAATAGTCTGAATAGCCAAATCCGTGTTGTATTTTATTAAGAAACTATTCCGCTTTCTAATCGTTAGCAAAGGATTTTCAATTAAGAATTGACGAACAGCCACATATTTTTCCTGCGACAAATCTTTCATCGAATTATATACTTTGTGCTCATCAATCGCCGATAAATCACTTTCCGTCACTTCAAGATAATCCAAACATTCATCGGAAAGTTCGTAACTTGTTTCATCTTGCTTTAAATAAATTAACTGTCCCATTTCCCAAAACGGTTCTTTTTGCAATTTTTCCAAAGCAATCTCATTCCATCCTTGAAACCATGTTTTCACGGGTGCAGTAAACTTATTGCGAATCATTTCCGCTTCATTTAAGGCGGTTAAATATTTTTCGAGGTCTTCACCCTCTGTTGCAGCATATTGTAATGCCAAAGCGCAAAACATATTTATTCCCTGGCGAAGTAATAATCCCGTTCGATACTGCTCGGGATCATCGTTTGAAAGTTTTTCTTTAAGCCCGAAAGCAATATGTGCAAACATTTTTTCAAACATAGTATCCTGTTCCATCTATTTTCCCCCTTAAAAAAATCCGTCCTTCAAAACACTGAAGGACGGATTATTGTTTATCTTTGATAATTCAAAGCGCTAATCGCATCTAAAGTAAGCTGCAGTAATTTATTCCGCCAAATGGTCGTCTGCAAGATTACTTATACTACATATTGTGTTCTTTCTAGGACAGTCGCATATTAACATATAAATAATCCTTTGTCAAGTATTTTTAAAAAATAATTTGACTTTAAGGCATAAAGCTAAGATGTGAGCAACAAAGATTTTCTCAATCCATCTTCACAAAAAGCGGGTTTACCGCTTGTTCCGAGCGAGCGAAGCGAGCGTCTTCGAAAGTGCGCCTTGTCGCACCTCCCTTATCCTGCTTAGGCATTGAAAAAATGTCCCACTTTTGTCATAGGTTTCGAGCGGATATAAATTAAGAAAATTCCTTGAAAAATTAGCGATTATGACTATATCTGTCTTGTTTGCTATGTTATAATAAACGCATTGATAAAAGTGAACCTTTGAGCGATTGGGTAAACGAGCGGTTTGATAAGGATATTGTATACAATAAAATTCCGCTTCAGGATAGAAAGATTCTCGCAGCCATTGATAAGAGAGATACGCAGGCTGAAGCTACGAGTAGTCTTGGATTTACACAGGGCTACATGTCCACTGCACTAAAGAAGGCAAATCGTTCGATGGATCACTACATTTTTGAGACGGGTACGCGCACAGAAATTGTATGGCGCTATTGGAATAGATTCTTAGAAAAGGGAGAAATGCCGTACTTCCTTGATGTGGAGTTTGAGTTTGTGTTGCGAGGACTATATTGCGAGTTATTACCACTTTTGCATTGGTATTGCAGCGTTGGGGGACTCTGTCGATCTATATTGCAATTCTATCTATTTGATATCGACAAAATGGAAGATGAGGTTTCGGAGTATTTGGAGAATGCAAGCGGAGAAGAAAAAAATTATTTCACAGATTACTACGGCGATCAGCCGCTTATCATTGGAGCAGTATATTTGCGGCTAATGAGGGAAATACAGCGCAGACGAGAAGCACATTTGCACGAATCGGACAAATTTTATACAAGCATATATGCTACGGCTGAAAAGATAGCAAAGCGTTTGAATGTAAGTGTGGAAGAATTTATAAAGCAAAGATTCTATCCCTATATTACTAAGTGGAGAAATAAAAGATTAAAGAAATTCTATAAAGCGTATACAAGCAAGAAATTACCCGAATGAAGAAAGCAAAAGCCGCCGACGGATAATCCGTCGGCGGCATAATTTTACTGTTTATCTTTTTTTATAGAATAATATTCATCTTGTGGTTTTTTAACCAACTTCAGTTCTGAAAAATCAACATTTTCACTTTGCCAATTTGGCGCATGATAAGTGATCAAATATCCAAATTGCTCCCAAGGCTCCTTATCTTCAAACTTTTCACGGTGATCATATATTGTTTTTTTGCAAGAAAGAAGTCTAGCTCTAAAATAATTGTTAACTAAGTTTTGAGGCAAGTTGTAACATTTAACGGCGAATAAGCAATTGTCTTGTAATTCTTTTAATATTGCTATTTTCTCGTTGCGCTGCAAGTGTTGTAGCAATTCAGTTGATGCTTTTGCTGCCGCAATAGAAACTAGCTTCTGTATGCGATTATGATAATTGTCAATTATGTCTTGTCCCGCCAAAAGCAATGAAATCTCATCATTGCAAGCATATGCAAGGCGTGTGCTTTTAAAGTAAGAGCAAAGCACTTGGGCTGTTTTTAATAAACATTCAGAGAAAATTTTTTTATCGCTTCGATTCATGTGGCTTAAATATTTTTTTGTCATTCCAACGCCATCAAAGTGGAGAATAATATATTCATCTGTTTTTACTCTGAGGTCCGTTTCACGAATAAAAAATTCAAAGGGTTCAACTGCTTTTAAATAATCAACCTGCGTTATTTTCTTTTGTTTACTCATTGCATTACTCCTCGTCAGTATAGTCGCCTAATACGTCTAACAACATTTCATAGGCGGAAGCGCGTTTGGCCTCCTTCTTCGAGCTACAAGTATTTTCATAGCTATTATCGAATCCGTCAATTTCGCATACACAAGTCCATAACGGGTTACCATCTTCGTCGTGATCTTCTTCAAAAGAATAGTAGGGGAAATTGATATATCCTTTTTGTGCAAGTTCTTGAAGTTGACTTACTGCCTTTTCTTCGCAAGGTTCGCCAATCTCATCACGCATTGTTATTAGCAAATCGTTTTCTTCCAAGTATTCATAAGCAGCTGTTGCGGCATTTAATCTTGCTAAACTTTTGCTATATCCTTCGCCCGAAAACTCTTCATCAATATCTGGCAAACGTAGAAAACATTTAAATCCCTCATCATATTCTTCAAAATCATAAAGTGGAACTTGATGATAAACTTTTTGTAACCATTGTTGAACAAGATCAACGTAATTGTTTTCGTCACTAAAACCGTTTTCAAGGTAATACTCAATGTCCAACATTGTTTCTACCACGTCTTGAATGGTGTTGATATTCCAATCACAATCCAATGCTACAGCGCCGATGATGGCTTCAAATAAATCTTCTTTTACGCTTTCTTCATTCTGCACGCTTTTAGCAATATCGCCTTTGCCCATTATTAGGTAATTTGCTAAGCCGAGGGTATCGATTCTATGTGCAAGCATAGAACTCTCTACTAATTTTTCTTTGAGCTTTGAGAGTTTTCCCTCTTGATAACGGGTGGAAAACTCTCCATTTTTCTTAAATGAGCCATAGCAGTCTGCTAATTTTTTGATAACGGCATTCCCGAGTGCCACATCACCGAATAATTCTAACACCTCATTGTTTTGCCCGCCGTGCTCTTGGGAGTAAGAGCGGCGGATAAAAGCTTGTTGTAATAACATTGGCTCATCAAATTCATATCCGATGAGTGCCTCAATCTTATTTATTTCGTGTTTGTTCATTTGTATCCTCCTTGGGTATTTTTATTTTGGAGGAAAGAAAAAGTCCTCCGATTTCGGAGGGCATAAAAATAGCCTAACAAAGGATACACTACTCCCTGTGTAACCTTGTCAGGCACAACTAATTAAAAAGTGTTACGTAATCCAATGATAGTTGTTTTTCTTACTTGCATAAGAAGAAACAAATAGCCGTGTTTTACGTCCGACTGTTTAGTCATTCATGCCCTTTAGGATATTTTAACATAGAAGCTAACTTTTGTCAATGGTAGCCCAATAATTAGTTTAAAAATTTTTTAATTTATTTTCGCATTTCCCCTTGACATTTTGAAATACCAAATTCAACCTTTAACGCATAATTTCATTTCTCATTATATAAAAAAGCGAGAACATTGAAATTCCCGCTTTTATCGAGGAATAATAAACAAATCCCGCGGCGTGAATTTCACGCCGCGGGATTATAAAAATCAGTTCTTTTTTCGACCCAATATCAAAGCAGGAATTCCTAAACTTAAGAACTCCGCAATAAGGATTCCAAGAAAAACGGGGATTGCGATTAAACTGTATTCAACAAGATATGCAAGCCACCAAGTACTTCCGTTGATACTGCCTGCAATAACAAGTCCGAGGCCGCCTAACGCGAGGCAAGCAATGTCAAATAAAAATAGACCTACCGTAAAAATCAGTAGCCAAAGATAAAATTTTTTGAATTTCATCGTCTTACCCCTTTTATACTATGATTATAATAGCCATCGCGTTTATGTCAAGCCCTTTATAGAAAAATCCCAACCTAACGGTTCAAGTTAGGTTGGGATTGGTGCCGCTGACCGGACTCGGACCGGTACGGTATTTCTACCGAGGGATTTTAAGTCCCTTGCGTCTGCCAGTTCCACCACAGCGGCATATTCTGAAACTGTTTTCATCTTATCAAATACCCGTTTGATTGTCAAGTATTTTCATACACAATTCAGACCATTGCAGTCTCTTCACTTGCATTGCCCTAAATTGTATGATATAATATTTCGCATGGAAACCGAACAAGAGAAAAACGAAATCCCCGAAGAAAATGCCGAGCAAATAGAAGCTCAGCCGTCTTCGGAAATGCAAACGCAAACCGAGCAAACTCCGCCCAAAAAGGTAAAGAATCCGAGGCTGAAACAGTTTATTCAGATACTCATTTTCACAGCCTTTTCCATTTCGGCGGGCGTGATACAAATCGTATCGTTCGGCATATTGTACGACTGGACGAAATGGCTTCCGTGGTGGCCTGCGTATCTCATCAGCTTGGTGCTTTCCGTCCTTTGGAATTTCACGTTTAACCGCAAATTCACCTTCAAAGCAGCGAACAACGTACCGCTTGCAATGGGACTCGTTATTATTTACTATTGCATGTTTACGCCCGTTTCCGTATTCGGCGGCGATGCGATTGCGGCGGAGCTCCCCGAAAATCTGGGTATGCTCGTCACGTTCATGATGATGCTTGTAAACTTTGCGACGGAATTTATTTGGGATAAATTTATCGTATTCAATGAAAAAGTAACGGGGAGGATCGAGAAATTGTTCAATAAAAATAAAAATGAAATCCTTGTAGTAGGTGCGGGAATCAGCGGACTGACCGCGGCGCGCATTCTTGCGGAAGCGGGCTACCACGTTCGCGTACTCGAAAAGCGCGCTACGGTAGGCGGAAACGTTTACGACTACGTAGACGAAAACGGCATTACCGTTCAACTCTACGGCCCGCATATCTTCCACACGAGCGATCAAGAGGTTTACGAATTCTTATCGAACTACACGCAGTGGGTTCCCTACGAGCACAGAGTACTCGGATATATCGACGGCAAATACGTGCCCGTGCCCTTTAACCTCACTTCGCTCGAAGCACTCTATCCCGCAAAGGAAGCGAAGCGCATCCGCAAAATCCTCACGGACGAAATCGGGCTTGGCAAGAAAGTGCCTATTTTGCAGCTCAAACAGCATCCCGACAAAGCGATTCGGGATTTCGCGCAGTTCGTCTATGAAAAGGTATTCTACACCTATACCAAAAAGCAATGGGGCTTCGAGCCCGAAGAGCTTGGAGAAACGGTAATGAACCGCGTTCCCGTTTACGTTTCTTTCGAGGACAGATATTTTACCGATACCTACCAATACCAGCCCCAAGACGGCTTCACGAAGCTTGCCGAAAATCTTCTAAATCACCCGAACATTACCGTTCAGACGGACACGGACGCGCTTGAATCAATCAAGATTGAGAACGATACGCTTACCGTAGACGGCAAAAAATTCGGCGGAAAAGTTATTTTCACGGGCAGAATCGACGAGCTATTCCAAAAGAAATATGGCGAGCTGCCCTACCGCAGTCTTGATTTCGTGTTTGAAACACACGATACCGCGTCCTATCAGCCCGCGGCGGTTGTGAACTATACGACCTCGGAAGACTACACGCGTATATCGGAATTTACGAAATTCTGCTGCGAGCCCAAGGAAAAGACGGTTATCGTAAAAGAATACAGCAAGGCGTGCGGCGACGGGGATATCCCTTATTATCCGATTCCGAAGCAGGAGTTCTTGGACGAATACGCGAAGTATCTCGAGGACGCACAGAAGGTGAAAAACTTGTATCTGCTCGGCAGACTTGCCTGCTACCGTTATATGAACATGGACGTTGCGGTTAAAAGCGCAATGGAGCTTGCGGAGCAAATTAAAAAAGGCTAATAAACAATAAAGCAAAAAGGTTACCCCATGGGTAACCTTTTTGCTAAGTCGCCTTGCGACGGCGTGGAGGCGCCACCCGGATTTGAACCGACTGGCGTGTAAAAATAAAGACATTAAAACCACAATATATGGTGATTTCATTCAAGGTAAGCACAAAATAATGTGTATTTGGTCCCCGCATAAATTTTACTCCCCAATTACTCCCCAAATTAAATTCAAATTTGCCGATGATGTTATGAAAAAACCAGAAGCCAAATCTTCTGGTTTTTTTATAATTAAAAAGACAAAATTGAACTGACCGGTTTGATGTTTATAACCGGCTATTGTCCGTCGTTTTCTTTCGTGTCGTCCACTGTTTCTGCGCCTTGTGCGCCGTCTTCAGTTTGAGCGGCCCTTCGCCTTCTTTTGAAAATTTTACTGCGGAACAGAAACACGTTCAGCGCGACGCCGTACACTACGACTATCGCAAGGGTTATACACGACTCTATCATGCCCTTTGCCGCATATTCGGCAAGGAACATAAGCGGTACCCCGAGCACCATTGCGGGTAGATTCTGGAAAACCAAATTTTCGCTTGCGGGTGTCCTATAGCTTCCGTCGATTTCACGAAGCAGTATCATGCCCGTGCTCGCCGTGCCCGTAAGCATGCCGAACATTGCCAAAAACTGCTCGTGCCTGTACGCAGGAAAAAGATGCTTGCAGACGAAGAAAACGTATAGATAAGTGCCTACGCCGCCCAGAACCGCCAGAATTACGAGCACCCACCAGTGGTTGTTTAAAAGCGGTATCTGGATTGCCGCAACGCCGGCAACGATCATCATATCGAATGCAAAGCCGCCTATTCGCGCCATCATAAAGTTATTGACTATCTTTTTCTTGATGACGCCCTTGGCCTCAAGCTTGTTAAGGACCGCCTTTACGGGAATGGTTAAAAGTACGCCGATAAGGAAATTGAAGCCGAAAAGGATATTCTTCAAAAAGGGAATTAACGTGCCCAAGCCCCACATAATGAGATAGGATACGGCGTAGATTACAAACACTACCGCAACCTGCACGGTGAATTTATCCAAAGAAGCAACGTGGGGGATTTCATTTTCGTCCTCGTAATCCAAGAGGGTGTTCTTTTCTTCCTCGCTCTTGACCTTGACGATCCCCTTGCGGCGCAATACGTTTATATAAATGACGCCGACGATACACGCGACTAAAAAACCCATTGCCGCAATGGTAAGACCGAAGTTGCCGCCGCCCTCCATACCGTATTCGGGTTTCGAGAAGATATTGCCGTAATTGAGCGCCTGCCCCGTACCCTGACCGAAACCAAAGGCAAGCAGGATACCCGACGCATCGATAAGCCCCGAAGTATGTAGAGCTTCGACGCACACAAGCGTTACCACCAGGCCGATAATTACCTGCACGAAATAGCCGCTTACCGTGGTAATGCCGGTATTCACCACTTCGCCCACCCTCTGCTTGGTAAGCTTCTTTTTGTTGGTGCGCATACCCATAGCGATAAAGCCTATGCCGAGGCAATGATATGTGATCATTTCGAGCACGTTCATGCCCGGGTGTATCCCGACCTCCGCCTGCGGATAGAACAAATCGAACAGGTACTTATGGTCTACGCAGTAGTAAACGATCGTCGAAATGATAAGCAGAATGATGCCGCCCAAAACCGAGCTGGGGATAAGCGACTTGTTCAAAAAGGGAATCAATCTCTTTAAGATACTCGTAAGCAGCAACGCCGCCAACAGAATGGCGATTATGATTACAAACGCCCATGTGCTAAATGCTGATGAATCCATAATTAATCCTCCCCTGTATCTCCGCGATTCACCTGCCGCAAACCGTCGAATATATGAACGTATTTGATTGCGCAAAAACGCTTGTCTCCCTTCACCTGCAACGTTTTCCCTTTATAGTAAAAATTGAATTTCTTCTTCCCGACCATCGTCAAAGCCGTAATCTCCGTGAGCGGAAAAACCTGTTCGCCCTTAGCACCGGAAATGATAAGATTTTCCCGATTGATAGAAACCCTATCCCCTTCGAGCTTTTTCTTCTTTTTGAACTTGACGCTTTCGCGGAATAAAATACCGCCGTCCTCAACCTGCTTGCCTTCCAATACGGTATTTACGATTTCCTCTTTCTCCCACGCGTACCACTCGTCAATCCGTCCGAAGCCCGCAACGGCGGGAGAAATCGAAAGCGTTTCGGTATAGGCGGCTTGTGTGCCGCAATGCCTGCATTTGAATTTGTGTTTATGCGATACGATTCCAGAAACCTTGTTGCAAACGGGACACAGATACAGCGCGCGTTCAATGAATTCAGCACGCTTTCTGCTGCGGAAGGCAACGCCCGAATCTGCGTCGTTCACAGCAAGCTCGTTCTTGATTAAAGTGAAAAGCTCTTCTGTATCCAATGCGTCGAGCTCTTCGGGGGAAACAATTCTGCGCACCCTGCCTAAGGCGCGGCCTTTTCTGATGGAATGCCCCCAACGCGGGTCGGTTCCGTATCCGCCTTTGATATTGTAGATTACAAGCGGCACTTTGAGCATTTTTGCAAGCTTTGCGATTGCGTCGGTCATTTCCCACTGACCGCCCGAAACGGTGCGGTTTCCCTCGGGAAAAATTCCCACCGCGCCCCCTTCCCTGATTACTCTCAAAACGCCCATCATTGCGGCTGCATCGTGCAAGGACTTGCTCTTTGGAATGGGAGCAACCAGATATCTGATCAGCGGCGATATTTTCAGATTGAACAAATCGTCGGAAGCGACAAAATAGACGGGGAAACGGAATGACAGGGAAAGCATAAACGGATCCATCGTCGTCTGATGATTGCATATGATCAGATACGGTCCCTGTTTCAGCCCGCTCGGCTGCGCTTTGAAGTTGTATCTCAGTCCGAAATAAAAACGCATGATGGGCCGCAAAAAAGCAAATACCCTTGCATGTCTGCGTTTTGTCCAGGTCGGTTTCTTTTTCTTTTTCAAAGTGACCTCACATGAGTCAGTCGGATTATCTTTCGGAACAGTCTACCAAAATAAATACCCCTCGACGGATAGACAATTCTTGGAAATCATGATATTATAATTATACAACTACCGTTGCATATTATCAATTACATTGCTGTCGACAATTTCACGATTATGTTGTAAAAGCAACTCTTCCATGAAAACTGTTGCAAAAGGAAAATATGGATAGAAGAATTAAAAAGACGAATACGGCAATATGCAAGGCCTATCTGCAAGCAAAAAATTCCCACCCCGAAACAGAGCCGTCTGTAAAAGAAATCTGCGCCATTGCGGATATCAATAAAACTACCTTTTACAGATACTATACCGATATTAACGAGTTGTCCCGCGCAGTCATCGGCGCAATGGTTAACAAATTACTGATTGAAAATATCGAAATAGAAAAGGTGCTTACCGAGCCCGAAAGTTATTTCAGTCACGTTCTTAAAAATTTCAAAGAGCATGAAAATCAAATCAACGCTTTTATTGCACATAATCACGTCGAATTCATATTTGAAGCGGAAAGGCTGCTAAAAATAAAGCTCAAAGAAGCCGCACCCGATAAATACGACGAAATTCTATATACCTTTATCGCGGGCGGCGCCGCACATTATTTTCTATCTGAAAATTACAACGACGAAAACGAACTGCAAAAATTTTGCAGCATTATAAAAGCCGTCACGGTAGCTTACAATAAATGAATTATCATTTTTACAAACAACGAAAGAGCGGAGGCAATAGAATGCCCCCGCTCTTATTATGGAGAAAAAAATGATGAATATCATTGTGACGAACTTCCCCGTGCAAATCGGGCAAACAATCTGCACGGGAGTCCGTCTATAAGAGGAGAAAAAAACCTGTAATTTAAGCGTTGTCCTGAGTGTTATCCTGTGTATTATCCTGAGCGTTGCCCTGTTTGTGGACTTTGAGAACACGGAACACAACAAGTGCCGCGCCCGCCAGGATTGCCGCACTTACGACAACGTCAATTGCGATTGCTGCCTTAACCCACGAAGGCATAAGAACCTTAATCGTATCACCACTACCGAAACCGTTCATTGCGTGGCTGTTGACTACAGTATAAAGGATATTTTTTGCAGCAACGCGCATTGCCTTAATAGATTTCGCACTCGACTGATCGGAAGGCTTGCTACCCGTAGTACTCAACTGGATATCTCCGCCTGCGCTGAGCGCCTGATCTGTATCCATAATACTGTCGCTTTCAACATAGTCGGTAATAACCATGCCCACAAAGCCCCACTCGTTGCGAAGGACATCGGTAAGAAGTGGACGGCAGCCGCCTGCCCAAACCGAACCTATACGGTTAAACGAACTCATGATTGCCGTCGTCTTGCCTTCTTTTACGGCTATCTCAAAGGGCTTAAAATAGAGTTCACGCATAGACTGCTCGTTAGCCCAGGTAATAAGTCCTAAACGGTTGCTTTCCTGATCGTTAAGCGCAAAGTGTTTGACGTAGCAATAAACGCCCTTTTCAGCGCAACCCTGAATAACAGCAGAGGCAATCTTACCGGAAAGGAGACCGTCTTCCGAATAGTACTCGAAGTTTCTGCCACCGAAGGGAGAACGGTGAATGTTTACACCGGGTGCATACCAACCGTGATAACCACCGGTAATGCCCTCTTCACCGATATTTTTACCGATTTGTTCAGCAATATCAATATTCCACGTAGCGGCAACAACAACTTCGGAGCAGCAACCGGAACCGTAAACCGAGTTGGTAAAGAAAGCACCAAATCCTGCAGGGCCATCCAAATCGATTGTGGGCGGTTTGCCAAGCGCACTGATTGCCTGCGTTTTGTAGCCACCGTATGAAACGAGATTAACGAGCTGAGTAACACTCAGTTGGCTAAGATACGTCTCCCAGAGAGGATCGTCAATGGACTTGCCCTTAAGCTCGATGAGCATCAACGTACCTCCTTCCGGCGTTACGCCCTGTGTGGGCATTGTAGCATCCGCATAGGTGTCGTACGTGAAACTCGACGTATCCATACCGGCAGGCGCAGCAGTATTACTTGCGGGTGCAACAGGCATTGTGCCGGCAAAATCCGCACGGGAAAGATACGTTAGATTATTTGCAGCATCATCGAAAAGATTTGTAGCAGTCTGTAAATCGCCTGCTCTTTTGTTTTCACCGTTATATACGATTTTATCGGAAACATTGAACTCGTGCGTCATATTCTCGCCCGCTTTTACCCTGTGCGCGTCCGTGCGAAGGCTCAAAGTGTAATCGCCCGAAGAGAGAACGTAAGCTTTTTCCGTAAGATAATCGTAGGAAGCGAGGTCGTCATAATTCATCTTGATCTCAACCTGTTTCGATTCCTCGGGGGCAAGTTCGGGAGTCTTTACAAATCCACCGAGTACAACCGAGGACTTTTCAATTCCTTCGGCGGGATCGTAAGGAGCAGAATAGTAGAGTTGAACGACGTCCTTCCCCTTTTCGGTGCCTGTATTCTTAACCGTAACTTTAACGGAGATTTCGCCGCCTTTTTCACCGACCGTCCAAATAGGATCGCTCCATTCAAACTTCGTGTAGGAAAGCCCGAATCCGAAGGGGAACTGCACGACGTCATCATAACCGTTCGTGATACCCCATTTATTCTTTGCGTATTCGCTGTCCCAGAATTTTACTTCGTCAGCCGTTTCGTACCAACGATAGCCGACGTAGATACCCTCTTCATACTCGACAAAGCTTCCTGCCTTGCCGCTATATTGGTTCACTTCATTGACATAAGAAGGAGCAGTTGTAAGGTCGTACGCAAAGGTATCAACCGTATGTCCGCTGGGAGTAATCGTTCCGTTAATAATATCGCCGATGATTTCAAGACCGGTATCACCCGTTAACCCTACGTAAAGCGCTGCCTTTATCTGAGAGTAATCATTGAGAAAACCGAGTTCCATCGTTGCTGCGCTGTTGATGATAACAATAACGTTCTCAAAGTTAGTGCATGCCTCTTGCAATACGCCAATTTCGGTATCTGTAAGTTCAAGGAAATGCTTTTCCCCTGTACGCGGCAAATCCGAGCCTTCTGCGCCCGAACGCCCGAATACGACGATAGCCGCATCGTTGTAGTTTGTATAGCTGCTTCTTACGGAAGCGTATTCGGAAGCGGGAATTTCGGTCAAACCTGCAAGCTGACCGACGCCGTTGCTATTATCTCTCGAAACGCCACTGTTCTTTAAGCGGTTCCATACCGTTTCGTTGACGGTGAAACCGTCCTCCTCAAGCACCTCTTTCAAGTTTTTGCGGTAGTAGCGTGTACTCAGTCCGCCTGAACCTGCACCGCCATACATAAAATCGATTGCGTCATATCCAAACAGCGTAACCTTTTTACTGCCTTTCATGGGCAGGAAGTTTTCATTTTTGAGAAGTACCGTACCCTCGCCTTGAACTGTTTTGATATAATCCTGGCTCACCGCAATAGCAGAGTCATGGTCTTTCGCATTTGCTTTGTAATATGTGTCACCCGTACCCCCCGAAACTTTTTCACCGCCGTCAAAGTAAGTGGTAAGAATGCCGTAGAACTTAGTAAAACAAAGTGAATTCGCAACAATTAAAATTACGAGTACAATTGCGATAATGGGAACAAAAATTGCAAGAAACACTTTATTGCTCATTTTCTTTTTTGCCATAATATTCCTCCTTGATTTAGAATTTAAGGGCGAAAACTTTCAGCTTTCGCCCTTTCAATTTTTTTTCGTTAAGCCTCAACAACTTCTTGCAAAGCGAACTCTGCCGTAAGGTCAAACATCCAACCGCCACCGACGTCGAGCGTCAAAGGAACGGTGAGCTTATGCGTTTCGCCCGAGATTACAGACGTAACCGTAAGGCTGCCCATACCGGGATGTTCGGGTGCTTCGGGGTCGTTGTTGTTAATCTTGATTGCACTCTCTCCGGCGGACGAGAATGTAACGGTTACAGTGCCGTTTTTGTTCTGTTTCCAAGTGCCGTCCCAAGTGGCACTGCCAAGTGAATGGGCATCCATAGACATTTCAACTTTTCCTTCTTCATCCAAAGTAATGTAAGCTGTTGTGCTACCGCCCTGCACGGCAATTGCCGCCTCGCCCTTATAGCTCTTCGTTTTGCCACCACCGCACGCAACCAAACTGAATGCAATCAGTGCCATCAACATCGCTGAAACGAGAGCGATTACTAAATTTCTTGCCTTTGCCATTTTTTATCCTCCAAAAATTTTTTTAATTTCGTTCAACTTTTGTGAACAAATCACATTTTAATGAAAGGATATAAATATTCAACCTTTATCACATAAGTGAAGATAATTTTATCATAAGTGCAAAAAAAGACGGCTTTCGCCGTCCTTCCTTTATTCCTCTAATGGAATACATATATTCAGTGAAAACAAATTATCTTCGGTTTTTATCTGTAAGCTTCCGCCGTATTTATCTACCGTCCGCCTGATACTCGTCATACCGAACCCGTGATTTTGCTTATCGTTTTTTGTGGTGATAGGCAATCCATCCACAATCTTTAACGCGCCCTCAAAATAGTTCTCGACGCAAATAAACAATAGCCTACCTTCGGCGTTTACGTTGAGCGAGATAAACCGTTTCTCTTTCTCTTCAAGCGTTGTTTCATACTCGAACGCATTTTCTATTGCGTTGCCGAACAGGGAGTTAATGTCCATATCTTCCATGAAGCCAAGGCTCTTGCCATCTGCAATACACATAAACTGTATCCCGTTAGCATTACAGCGTAAACTTTTATCCGTCAGAATTACGTCCAGAATTTCATTGCCCGTATTGATCGTACTGTCGTAAATCGATATGGAGTTTTCCAAATCATTGATAAATTGATTGTCGGCAACGTTTCCGTTTTTCAATGAACGAATCTGATGCCGCAAGTCATGGCATTTCAAATTGATAATTTCGATATTCTCTTTTAACAGTTCGTATTGCTTTTGCGACTGCATTAAAAGCTCATCGGCCACTATTTTATTGGACTCCAAACGAACAATGCCGTTTATCCCGAACTGAATGGCGATAATCAAAAAACAGAATACCGATTCGCTTAAAGTCAGCAATACGTACCAAACAGGTTCCGTCTGTTTAATTAAACCCTCCGTCATGGACAATACGGGTATGATAAACGCGACCGCCGCATAGAGCGGCAATAACCGACGGCTGTTCTTATAAACATTATCGCCGTGCTTGTATTTTCTGCCGAATATAAACCATACGGCAACGTACACCGCAATAATGATAACGTTCTGCAAAAGCTGTGCAGTAAAACCATTCCCGCCGAGCAAATTCGCAATTACCGTGCCGTCTACCGTTAAGCCGCGCATCGCTTCCAGAATTTTTATCGTCCCCTGCCTTACCAACAGCCCGAAAACTGCACAAAAGATAATATTCCAAAGCAAGTCTTTATAGCATATCCAAAGCCATAATACGTTCATTGGAATACAAATCAAAGCGAAACAAACCATATCTACGATATCGCCGTAATCGTTCAGCGCGTAACGTATTCCGGTTAAACCGAATAAAAGCAGAACCGTAACTACTGCACAACAAACGATTCTGATAATAAATCGACTCCGTTTTTGCAACGTGAACGTAAACAGAAAACTGCCGATAAAACATTGCAAAGTAAAATGCAGATAGGTACTGAATAAACTGAAATAATTCATTTTCAACCCCGTCCGCGATATTCAAGTAGTTTGTTCAAAAAGATTTTACGTTTACGCTGACTGATTTCTATTTTATCTTGACCTACGGTTATTTCGCTTTTATCCACCGCCGTAACGTATTTTAGATTGATAAGATAGCAATTATTGCATTTAACAAAGCTATCACCGAATTCCTTTTCAATCTCTTTCAGCGTTCCATATGCTTCCACGTCTCCTGTATCGGTATGATACAAGAGCTCGTGTCCGCGTATCTCCACGTAGTAAATTTGCGACAGCTTCAAAATCTTTAATCCGCCGCCCGTGTGAACAACTTTCTCCTGCTCCGTAAATTTTTCTACACTGCGTAGGAGTTTTTTGATGACCGTTTCAATGCGGTAGTAGGTCACCGGTTTCAGTATGAAATCAGTTGCGCCCACAGAATAGCCATTTATCGCAAACTGCTTCATATTCGTAATGAAAATGAGCGGAACGTTGGCATTGATTTTTCGTAGCCGTTCCGAAGTTTGCATACCGTTCAAATGCGGCATCTCAATATCCATAAAGATAGCGTCAAAATCGGAATTATAATTTTCAAGGAAATCAAGCCCGTCACCGAAAACAACACTTTCAATTTTGATATTGTTTTCTTGTTCAAATCTCTGTATGTAACTTAACACAAGATCGCTTTCTGTGCGCTTGTCCTCAACAATGGCTATTTTCATAAGCTGCCACACCAATATTCTTTCATCACGCTAATTGAACAAGCGTGTGCAAGAATATTTTCTCCCCCTTGAGCATTCGTTGTTTGCTTGCGCAGCAAGCAAACAGGGTATATACCCTGTTTGACTAATTATAGCATAATCTAACAAATTTGGCAATAGGGGGTTCATTCTAAAATCTTTATTACCCTTAACGTCGGAATAATCCTTATATTTAATTTTCAAGTCTTCCTGCGATAAAATCATATTTGCTCCAATAAGTTGTATTACACACTACTTTTTGGAGCAAATCAATGGTTTTATCTAAATTTTATTTTTTGCCTTATTCCTACGTTTGTAATACTGTTCAAAGCGTTTTCTTACCCTTTCCTTGCCGTGTGGGAATAAAATTTTATCACGATATTCGGCTACGGTCATACCGCGAGCCGCCGCCGATTTTTGCACCGTCTTTATAAACTTTTCGTTTGGCTTGCTGTCCTTTATACCGTACTGTTTAAGTAGTCGTTGCAACTCTAATTCAACTGCTATGAATAGCTGTTTCGCCCAAGTATTCTTTTTAATCATATACTTATGAAACAGCTGATAGCTGTACCTTCCCAAAACATCTCTTGCTTTAAACTCGGACTTATCTTTTGAAGCAAAGTATTCATAAATCCATAGAAAGCAAAACCGCATCAAATGTTGTTGCCCACGGAACACAAACAAGTAGCGCAACAAAACTTCTTGCGGAAAAATTAAAAGGAAGTCATAGACGTACACGTCGACAAAACTCTCCGTCTTGCCCGATCGCAAATATTTACGGTATTCGATCTCGGCTTTGATTTGCGTCTTTGTCCGTTCTCCATCATCGAGCAAATCATATTCGATCGTGTCCTCAATCACTTTCATTCGGCGCGTAACGTGCGCTTCCGATTTGCCAAGTGTTTCGGCAATTTGCTTCTGCTTTAAGTGCCGTTCCTTATGCAGTAAATATATATCTAAATCCTCGTCCGACAGCTTATTTAAAACCCTCTCTAAATCAAAGGCGTTGATCCAAAATTGTTCGTGATTATGGTTGTCCCATTGTTGCAACATAAAATCAAAGACATTGTAATATCTGTCATTTTTGCGAACGTCATATTCCGTTCCTTCATATTCATCGCGCGCTGTTTCATAATCTTTCAGATCAAAGTAATGCAACTTCTCCCATTGCTCGGCGGGAACTTCTACGTACTTCTTGCGGGAATGAAGCACGGTAACGTTCTGTACCTTACCGCCCACTTTACGCCTTTCAATGGTGTGATAGCTTTCCATATAGAAGTATTTATAATAACCTTCCCTACTTGCCGGTACGGGTTTTTTGTTCAAAAGATATGGCGAAAAGTAGCCGTTTTCAATTTTGAACATTGGCTTTAACTTCGCTTTTACGTTAGACGGCCTTATTTTGTAAATCGGTTCGTCTCTGTAATACTCGTCATTCATAAGCGCATTATAACATTACAAATACGACAAATACTGTCACATATAAAAAAGTTTTAAAATTCTTGAAATTTTTGGTAAAAAAATTATCTACTTATGTGGAGGGGAAATTATATTATGGCAACGGCTTCATGCTGCCGCCTTTTTTTACCCTTTAAAGGAGATAGTTATATGAAGATTTTCAGTGGATAAAGCTCCGCAGGACGAACGAAACTTATGAAATAAGTGTAGTGAGCTACACTTAATAAAAATCAAAAGGAGGAAAAATTGAGTTATATCGTATGCCATATGGAAAAGTATAAGCGGCAGGAAGTAAGCCCTGTCGAAGAAGAAAACGAAAGAGACGAAACTTATGAGGCAAGCAATCCGCAGATTGACAGCAATCGTACAAGCCGGAATTATCATTTGGTTACACCACCGCCGACATATTTGGAGTTCATCAATGCCAGAATCGCGACACTGACATTAAAGCGTAAGTTACGGTCGGACGCCGTCTATATGAATTCTTTTGTATTGACTTCGGATAAAGACTTCTTTATGGGACTGCCGCTTGCGGCAGAGAAAGAGTTTTTTACGGATTGTGTGAAATTTTTTGCAGACAAATACGGTGCAGAAAACATTATAAGCGCCGTCGTCCATAAAGACGAAACGACCCCTCATCTTCATTTGAATCTTGTACCAATCACAAACGGAAAACTCTGTTCCAAAGATTTATACGACAGAAAGAAACTATCCGAATTACAAACATCGTTCTACGAAAAGGTGGGCAAAAAATGGGGACTGGAACGAGGGAAATTTAAAAGCGGCGCAAAGCATATAACCGCAGCAGAATACAAGGCACAAAAAATTATAGAAGAAGCCGAGGGGCAGGCAGAAAAAATTAAGGCAGAGAGCGAGCCATACCAAGAAGCATTGGAGCGAGCGCAAAACAGAAACTTTGCATGGACGCCCATCGGATTAAAAAAGCAAGTGATCGCGGCAACGGCGGAAACCATTAAAACAAAAAAAGAAAATGAAGATTTGACGAGGCGTTTGGATGCGTCTATGAGTGAAACGTTACATTATGCAAAGAAGGCGGACACGGCGGAAGAAAATGCCGCCAGAGGCAAACGGGCAATCGAATTGCTTGCCAAGCTGCAAAGAGAAAACCCCGAGGCTTACGAGAAGCTGATTCACCCCACGCCGAAACCGAAATCAAATACCAACTTCAAATTTTAACAACTAAATAACACCTTGAAAGAGGGCGGAACAGTTTATGTTCCGCCCTTTAACTTTTTCAAAAAATCTATAAAATAACACTTGAAATTTACGAATAGTTAGGGTATAATGGGACCCACTATTCAAAAGGAGGACAATGACCTATAACCAATTACAGGAAATAACAGAAATCTTAAAGGACATTCCCGATAGAAAGCGGCGCGACAAGGCAGTACAGCTTATGCTGCAATCGGCGGCTGATACAATTACTACCGAAGTCGTAAGCGAGCTGATCGAGAAAAAGAACAACGGCAAAAAAACATCATCGGCAAAAATCAAATTCACAAAAAAGGAAATTGAAAGTATGTCGAAAACATTCAAACGAGAATTTATTGCAAACGGTATGGCGGCTCATATTATCGAGCGCCCCAGCGGTAAACGCGGAAGTTTTTATGAAATCCGCTACCGCAGAAACGGATACGACATTACCGTATCCAACAAAGAACTTAAAACGGCAAAGGCGATGTTTCTCGAAGCAACGCGAAACCTTCCGCCGCCCGATCAATTAGCCAAAAACAAATTCAGTTTCGGTTTTATTGCGGACGAATGGTTGCGCTACAAGCACGGCAAGGTTGCCGAGGAAACTTGGAAAGGTTACGAAAGCCAGATACGCAGATTTATACCGCAGAAGCTGAAAGACAAGCCGATCAAGTCAATTCGCACGTCGGATATCGACGAGCTGATGAATGCACTTGATACTCCGCGCAAATACGAGGATATGCGGACGGTATTCAACAGCATTTTCAAATACGCAAAAGCAAGCGGCATTGTTACATATAATCCGGTAGAAATGATTCCCTTCAAGCGGGCAGAGCGTGAAAACAGAGACAGGCTTTCGGACGGACAGATTAAAACTTTTTTGACCAACCTGCAAACACCGTTCTTTGACAAAACAAGGAATTTTGCACTTGCAATGTACTTCTTCGGACTTCGTCCCTGCGAGATTGACGAAGAAGCGCATTTTGAAAACGGCTTCCTGATTTGCAGAAACCGCAAAAGAAAAAACGGAAAAAAGGCATATAAAAAGATACCGATTCCCCGTCAGGCGCAAAATTTATTCGATTTTAACGCTCCGCTCAAATCTCCTCTTTCATACGACAGAACACTTGACATTATGAAAAGAGCGTTGCCCGAAGGAATTATTCCCTATCAGCTTCGCCACACGTTTGCCTCTGTCTGCGACGAAAAGGTAAAACGAGAAGTCGTTGAACTTTGGATGGGCGACAGCCCCGAACGGCTTGTCGGCAAAACCTACGTGCATTACAGCGACGAGTTTATGAGAGAAGAAATGGACAAAGTGAACTTTGTAGTAGCCTAAATTCGGTTTTACTCCCCAAATTGCTCCCCAAAAGGTGCGATATTTGAGGAGAAAACAAAAAATCAACCCCGTATCTTGTGGATACGAGGTTGACATTAACACAATATGTTGTGTTTTATGGAGGCGCCACCCGGATTTGAACCGGGGAGTCAGGGTTTTGCAGACCCTTGCCTTACCACTTGGCTATGGCGCCATAAAAAAACAGTGCGGACGTTTGTTTGGAGCGGGAAACGAGATTCGAACCCGCGACATTCACCTTGGCAAGGTGACGCTCTACCACTGAGCTATTCCCGCATAAAAAACAATTCCGCACTGTTATTGGTGGAAGCTATAGGGATCGAACCTATGACCCTCTGCTTGTAAGGCAGATGCTCTCCCAGCTGAGCTAAGCTTCCGAACTTGCTTTCATAATATAGCATATCCGCGGAAAGAAAGCAAGCAATTTTCTTTTGTTTTATAAATTTTTTCAAAAACTTTTTATTTTAATATATGCACGCGTGAAAGAGTTCGTTCCTTTTTGCACGCCGCGAAATAAATATATTCTGTGTGATACAATATTGCCAAATTCATATTGACAAGATATGTTAAATACCTTATAATAAAATAGAAGGAAGGTGTTAAAATGAAAAAACTATTTACTGTGTTGGCATTAGCTTTGATGACCGTTATGATGGCGGTTACGGTGGCGGGTTGCGGAAACTCGGCACCTACAAAAGAAGATTTTGATGCGTTAAAAAATCGTGTTGAAGAACTGGAAGAACAGAACAAAAATCTTAACGTATTTCGGACGGACAAGAAAACATATTCCGAAACGGAAACAATGACGATCTATTTCCGTGACACGGCTGTTTATAAAATCAAACTTAGGTTTGATACATTCAGTGGCGTGCCCTTCCAGAGTGGTGGCGGTCCGCATATGAATGCATACCTATATTTAACGGGATTGTGTTCAGATATCAACACAGTTGAGATTATTGGAGGAACTTTTCTTGAGTCTGATGAAGGGGTTTATCTGCTTTCCTCAACTTATACATCTTCTGTAATCAAGAAAGATATTGAAACTCAGGTAGGAGCTTCCTATACTGAGACGAGCAACGAATATAAAAGTATTTCACGTCTTGATTTCGTTATCTGTGTGCCGGGTACTCATGTAGAGCTTGCCCGCTTTAAGAACGTATCGTTTGAATTATAACTATATAAAACAATTCCCCGCACGCAATGCGGGGAATTGTGATAAACAAAAACAGCCGCCCGATTGGCGGCTGCTCTCTTTTTTAATAAACGCTTACTTGTTTCTTATCTCTGCCCTTGCGCTCGAATTTTACAACGCCGTCCTTCAAAGCGAAGAGCGTATCGTCTCCGCCGATGCCTACGTTGTTGCCCGGGTAAATTTTCGTACCGCGCTGGCGCACGATGATGCTGCCCGCAAGTACGCTCTGTCCGTCCTGACGCTTGACACCGAGGCGTTTCGCTTCGCTGTCGCGGCCGTTGTGGGAGGAACCGGTACCCTTTTTATGAGCGAATAATCCGATAAAAATCATATTTATTCTCCTTGAATTTAGTAGTTCGGGCTGCGCTTCAGCCCCTGCGCGATTAGAGGGAAATCTTCTCGATTTTCACCGCGGTGAACGGCTGACGGTGGCCTTGCTTCTTGCGCTCGTTCTTCTTCGCCTTGTACTTGAAGACGATGATCTTCTTGAACTTATCCTGCGCCTGAACGGTAGCCGTCACTTTTGCCGACTCAACCTCTTTCCCGACCTTCACGCTCGTACCGTCCGATACCATAACGACGTGGAAGGAAACTTCTGCGCCCACTTCTGCGGCGAGCTTTTCCACCTTTACGACGTCACCCTCGGAAACTTTATACTGCTTTCCGCCGTTTTCGATGATTGCGTACATTCGTTTTTACCTCCTCTTACCAGTCTCGCAAGTTGCGTAGGCGATTCCTCTTTGGAAATACTTAGCTGCCCGTCCTTAGCGGCTCAGCATAAAATTTAACATTTTTCCGTAAATATGTCAAGCGGTTTTGAATACATTTCCCAACTTTTTCCCATACTTAGAGCAAAGGAGAAATATTATGGAACTCAAAAAAAGTGAAGAAGTACTTGCGGAGGTGCACCGCAACTGCCAGCTTGCCATTCAGTCGATTACGGACATTCTGCCCGAAGTCGAAGACAACGAAGTAAAGGAAGAGCTCTTGCGCCAGCACGAGGAATACGAAAAAATCTGCGGCAAGGCTTCTATCATTGCAAAGGATAAAAATATCGAGCTCAAAAACCCGAGTCCTATCAAAAAAGCCATGATGTGGAGCTCCATTAAAATGAACACCATTAAGGATAATTCCCGCGCACACATTGCCGAGATGATGGCGCAGGGCACGGTGATGGGAATTACCGCCCTGAAAAGCTCCCTTTCCGATATGAGCGAACAGGCGGACGAACAGATCGAACAGCTTGCAAACGAGCTTCTGCATTCGGAAGAACAGTTTGAAAAGACCTGGAAAAACTTAATTGCTTAAAACAAAAATACCGTTGCTTTTCGGCGACGGTATTTTTTTAGAATTTCGGCAGACATTCCCCCAAGGTGCGGGAATAGTTTCCCCCTTCGAGCGCGGCAAGATATTCTTCCTCGGTGAGCTCGCCCAAAAACTCGCCGTTTTCGTAGAGCACCAAAACGAGATACTTTTCCTCGGAAAGATATCTGAGTGCGTCGCGCAGCGTGCGGTCGGACGCCATGACGATCCGCCTCTCCTCTATCCCGCGGCGGAAACTCTTTTCGCGGTTAAAGGGCACGCGCTCGTAGCTGCCCCCGCCGAACGCGCCCGCCGCCAACAAAACCGCAAAGGCAAGCGCGGTGAACGCAGGCGCATGAAAACAGCTGTAAACGAAGTACCCGAGCACGCCCGCCGCAACCGAAAGCGTAATCACTCTGCAAACGATACGCGCCCTCTTCCCGCCGAGAGGGGCAAGCAGAAGCCTTAAAATTCTGCCGCCGTCCAAGGGATATGCGGGCAGAAGATTGACTGCGAACAGCGAGAGCGAGATCCACGCCGCGGTGTCCGTATAGGCGTAGGTTTCGGGAAAGAGCCACCACAGCGCAATGAAGAAGAGCGCGCACAGTCCGTTTGAAAGCGGGCCTGCAAGAAGCACGCCGAGCTCCTGTTTTTTGCCGATTCCCGAAATATCCCCCGATACCACCGCCCCGTATGGCATGAGGACGAGAGTATCGAGGGAGTAACCGTATCTGCGTGCGGCGAACGCGTGCGCGCACTCGTGTATGACGGCGGCAATGACCGCCGTAAGGAAGGGGAGCAGCTGTCCGAAGAATGCGGACAGCACTCCTACGAGGAAAAACAGCGGGTGGATTTGAAAGCGAAACTTACTTAGTTCCAAGCAATTCCGCCCTCGCCGACGGAGTAGCAGTTGAGAAGATTATCCCCCGAATAGAACATGACGTGTACGGAGCTTTCGCCCTTCGTGTACGCAATGGGAATGTTGCTCTTCACCTTATCACCTTCCGCGCAGAATACCGTATCGATACCGCTGATGATGGAAGAAAACGAATCGGAATGTTTGAGCGAAATGGTGTAGCCCGTGTTCTCGTTCCCGTTGATGGAAGCAACCGTTCCCTCGCAAGGGGGATAGACGGAGCACTTCGCCGTGAAGGACATCACGCCCGTGTTGGATACGGTGATTTCCGCATCGGTGTAATCGTTCACCACGGAAGTGAGCGTGAAGTCCGAATAGGTGCGTGCGTCGGCCGTAGAAGCCTTACCGTTGAAGAGCCCGCGTACGAAGGTATTCATGGCGCTGTTCGTCATGAAAATGTTCGTAAGGAAAATGGTTGCGCACAGCGCGCACACGGCAACGAATTCGCCGAGAAGCAAACGCTTCACCCAGTTCCTTTTTGCCTTTACGGGCTTTGCTTCGCGTTCGATAGGCGTGCTCTCCGCATAGGCGGGGTCGCTCTCCTCTTCGTTCACGCGGTCGTTCACCTGCTCGACAAGCTGCTGTTGGAGCCCTTCTCCCTCTTCTTCCGCCGCTTCTTTGGAATGCTTTCTCTCCTTACGGTTTACCGTAACCGTTTCCACGGGGATTTCGAGCATTTCGGCATAGTTCAATTCTTCATCCATAAAAACACCTCTTGAAATAAAGTAATATTTTCCGCCTCTTGTCGAGCGGTCACCATAGTGTATGCCGAAATTTTTGCATTTAGAAGAAAATTTCCTTGTCGAATGCACGCGAAGTATGCGTGATTTGCGATTTTCCTATCGCAGATCGCGCAGCTATATTTGCCTTGCGGCAAGTTATATGCTACGCAGTGATATTCCGCATCGCGGAGTGTTATTCCGCCCACGGCGGGTTAAGGCAAATGTAATATCACTTTGCGCAGCAAAATATCACCGATGGATTCGATATCACTTGACGAAGTCTATCACTTTTTTTATAATAAAAACATGAGTGAAAGTATTTTACGCAATAAGGCAAAAGAGTTCGCAAAACAAATTGTTTTTACCACGAGAGATATAAAAGAGAAACATAAAGAAAGCGTTTTAACCAAACAACTATTGCGCTCCGGAACAAGCATAGGCGCTAATATTCACGAAGCACAATACGCGCAGGGACCGGCAGATTTTATTTCTAAACTTGAAATTGCATTAAAGGAATGTTTTGAAAGCGAATATTGGTTAGAGCTGTTATTTGAAACAGGCTATTTGGCGGAAGCCGAATATAAAAAGCTGATAAATGCTTGCGGTTCTATCAGAAGAATGTTGATTTCATCTTGTAAAACAGTAAAAAACAAACGTGATTAAAATTGCTTATTTGTTTTCCTACGGGAAATTTCTATGAAAAAAAGCCCTTCCGAAAGGAAAGGCTTTTATTCTTCTAATCCGAGAATGTAATCGGAAGAAACATCAAATAACTTGCAAAGAAACACGAGCTTTTCATAATCTAACTCATGCACCCCCGATTCATACCGCGCATAATACGGTTGTCTCACATTCATTTTTTCCGCAACCTGCTTTTGTGTATATCCCGCAGCAACTCGGCTTTCTTTTAACCGTTGTCCTACTTCTTTTTTTAACATAATTTTATTATAACCTTTTTCGGTATAATTTGTTGACATATCCCGAAATTCGGCATATAATAGATATACCGAAATGCGGTATATCGAGGTTATCATGGACAACAAAATTCTTTTACAGCGGTTAAAAGAAAAAATCGACGAGAGCGGTTTGACTCTCGCCGAGGTTGCAGAAAAAGCAGGGGTTTCCGTCCGTTCGCTGAAATATTATTTCAAGAACGAACGCGTTCCGAAAGTTTCTTACTTGTTGAAACTGAATAAAGTAATAGAGTTTAAGTTCGATTATCTATATCAATTCGGCAAATACGAACTATAAACCGTTCACACACTCGATTACGGTTTGTGCGGCGAAGTTTATTTCTTCTTCGGTTGTGTGCCTTCCGAACGAGAAGCGCACGCCGTTTTTTGCTTCGGTTTCCGTTTTCCCCATGGCAAGCATAACGTGCGAGGGAAGCGCGCTATGTGCCGAACAAGCCGCCCCGCCCGAAGCGCATACCCCTAACAAATCGAGCCGATTCAAAAGCGCGTCGCCGCCCGCAAACGTGATATGCGAGATATTCGGGGCGCGGTTCGTGCCGTCTATCCGAATACGGCTGCCGAGCGCGTTTTTGAGTTTATCCTCGAACATGGTACGGAGTGCTTCCGTTTTTTTGCAGAATTGTTCGCGTTCCTTTTGGACTTTTTCAAGCGCGTAGGAAAAGCCGACGATCCCCGCCACGTTAAGCGTACCGCCGCGTAAGCCCCGCTCCTGCTCGCCGCCTGCAATCAGCGGACGAAGGGGCACGCCCTTTTTTACCACGAGCGCGCCCGTGCCCTTGGGCCCGTAAATTTTATGCCCCGAAAGGGAGATTGCGTCTGCATAGGTGCAAAGCTCTTTCAAGTCCTGCGTGACTGCCGCCTGAACGCAGTCGGAAAAGAGCAGTACCCCCCGCGTTTTGCAGAGCGCGGAAATTTCTTTGATCGGCTGAATACAGCCCGTTTCGTTGTTCACCGCCATCACGCATACAAGCCCCGTGTCCGAATTGATTGCATCTTCCACCGCTTGCGGGGTGACGATTCCGTCTTCGTTTGGCTTGGCGTACGTCGTCCGCACGCGGACGGCGGAGAGCACCGCCGTGTGCTCGATTGAGGATACGCACAGTCTGCCCGTACTAAGACGGCGCATCGCCCAGTTATCCGCCTCCGTTCCGCCCGAGGTGAAATAGACCTCTGCGGGCTTCACGCCGAGAACGCCCGCCACTCTGTCCCGCGCTTCGCTCACGGCGTAAGCCGCCCTTCTGCCGTATGCGTGCAGAGAGTCCGGATTGCCAAACTCCTCCGTGAGGTAAGGAAGCATTTTATCGAGTATTTCTTTGTCGAGCGGCGTGGTTGCCGCATAGTCGAGATATGCGTTCATGGGTTCATTATACCGCCGAACAAATAAAAAGTCAAAATAAAAACGCGCCGAGGCGCGTTTTTGATTTTTCGTTTATTGCCAGTCGCAGACGTTCACCCACTTATTGAGGAACTCCATCTCTTCGGGTTTCTTCTTCACCGACTGCGAAGCCGCAACGATGGGAAGAATTTTCTGAACGTACTGAATTGCCGTATCCGTCTTGTTGCAGAAGAGGTGTAAATATTTCTCCGCTATTTCGTCCTTGCCCTGCAATTTGAACAAGAGGTACGTCCGCGCCACGTCCGCGGAGCCGTTGCCCTGCGTTGCGTGCGCCCAGTCGATGATATAGGGCGTGCCGTCCTTCTTCACGATAACGTTGCTCGGCTGGAAATCGCCGTGGCAGAGCTTCATGTGGCGGGGCAGTCCGTCGAGCCGCATATGCAAATCGTAACGCACGGTTGCGGGGTATGCGCTCGCGGAAATCTTCGCGTGCATTTTATCGCGCAAGTGCCCGAGAAGCGGCACTTTTTCTTTGCTCATTTGAATTTGTAAATCGACGAAGAAATCGATATATTGCTCCGTCTTATCGGGGTGCTTTTTGAGAAGCGATTCGAGCGTTTCGCCCTCGATATAATCGTAGACGAGCGCCCACTTACCGTCGATACACGATGCGCCGTGAATGTGCGGTACGTTGAGCTTGGTTTCCTCTACGCGCGCCTGATTGAGCGCTTCGTTGAGAATGTCGGCCTTGGAATAGCTCGCGTCAAACGATTTGATGAATTTGTCGCCGTCGCGGTAGAATTCCTTGTTCGTGCCTTTGCTGATGAGTTGCATAATAGATTCCTCCTATAACGCGGGGAACTATCCCGCAATGATTTTCCTCTATTATTATATCGCAAAACCGGTGATAAGTAAATACCTTTTTTGAAAATTTTTTACAAAAAAAGTACGGCGCGTTCACGCCGTAGCTTTCGTCGCTTATTCTCCGAAAATGTAGTCAAGGCAAACGAGCCTGTGTTCGAGCACTTCGAGCCGCTTGCCCTCTTCGGTGGAGGAGAGGCGTTCGTTTGCCTCGCACAGCTGCTTTGCAAGGTGGCTTTTTCTCCAATAGAACACGGTAAAGCCGAGACACACGAGCGCGAGCGCACCGCCTGCAATTGCAAGCCACACGGGGAGCATACCCGCGGTGGAATAGATAGAGCCCGCCGCGACTGCCACCCACACGAGGCAGAGCACGAGCGCGGCCAGACAGATTTTAAGCCGCAGCGAATAATATTTTTTGTTGGCGAGGAAGGGCGCACGCCGCTCCGCTATCGCCGCTTCCACCTTCTCTTTGAGGGGCACAGCTTCCTTGCGGTATTCCTCCCGCTCCGCTTCGAGCGTCTTGCCCATTTTGCCGAGCACGAATTTACGCACCTCTTCGTCGCTTTCGACAAGCTCCTCGTCGTTATGCGCTCTGTAAAACGCGGCGGTATCGGTAAAGTCCTTCGTGCGGGCACGCCAGAGCTGTTTCCCCGCCTCGCCGTTCCAGCCGTAGATAAGCGACTGTTCAAAGAACGCTTCCGCCGCCCCATAATCCTTTGCGGCGAGCTTTTCCGCGCCCTCCGTCATGAGCTTTTTCTGCGCCTCCTCGGCTTGCCTTTTCGCCTTTTCGCGGCGGGCAAGCTTTTCTTTCAGCTCGGTGGGCGTGAGCCCTACGAGCTCTTCGTCGTACTCTTCACCCTCGGGAAGCTCTAAAACGAGCTCCTCCTCTTCGGGAAGCTCGTCGTCCTCGGCAAGCGCGTCCACCACGTCGTCACCGCCGCGTTTGCGCTTGATTTTGATTTCGCGTTCGTTATCAATGAGTCTTTCTTCCATGTTACTCCTCTTCGTCCTCGACGGAATAGATATTTTTTACGCCCCGTTTATTTTTAGGGTCGATGCTTTTTAAGACGTACGCACGGCACTTGCCGCGGTATCTGCTCTTCGCCCACTCGCAAAGCTCGCGCGTGGGGAACGCGGCAAAGCACGCACTGCCCGAGCCCGTCATGCCAGCCCCGCTCGGCGAGAAATGCCGAAGCGCAGAAAGTGCTTCCTTAACGGCGGGATTGAGCTGCGCGGCGGGTTCAAACAAATCGTTCCCGAAGTTTAACGCTGCCCATTCCGCGTTGCCCTTTTCTATTTCCGAAAGCGCGCGCTCCGTGCGGGGGGAAGATACGATTCCCAGCTCGTCGTATGCGGCATAGCACTGCGGCGTGGAAACGCCGTCCTGAGGACAGAGCACCAAGAACCAAAGCTCCGGCGTACAGCTCAGCCGTGCAACCCGTTCGCCCCTGCCCGTCATGCGGGCAAGCCCGCCCTGCAAGAGGTACCCCGTGTCGCTGCCTAAGCTATCCGCGAGCTCTTTGAGCGCCGCGCCGTCCGATATTTCATAGAGCCGTGCCATGGCGTTTAGAACGCCCGCCGCGTCCGCAGACGAGCCGCCAAGCCCCGCACCGATGGGAATATTTTTATAAACGGTAATATCCGCGCCCGTGGTGCCGAACCTTGCTACGAACGCTTCGCCCGCCTTGAGCGCGTTATTCTCTTCGGGCGGAATGCTCTCGCTCTTCATGCCGTGCATACGCACGCTGACGAGATGATCTTTCCGCTTCTTCGCCACGATTCTATCGGATAGATTGACGGTGACGACGAGGGAATCTAAAAGGTGATAGCCGTCCTTTTCGCCCACGATATCGAGCGTGAGATTGAGTTTTGCGTATGCGTTCACGCGCGAAGTTTTCATCTTTTTTATTGTAGCACAGTTCGCCGTTGATTGCAAGTTTTCCATTGCGAAAAAACGCGGCGTCACGCCACGCTTTTTCTATTGTGTTTTTCAATCTTTGATATACTGGATAATATCCTCTACCCTACAGTCAAGGATACGGCAAAAATCATTGATTTTCGTCGTGCTGATTCCCATACCCTTACGCATTCTGTCTATCGTTGCACTACTGATTGCGTATTTGTTAATCAGGGTATAGGTCGATTCACCCTTATCCTTCAAGGTTTTCCAAAACGGCGCATAACTTATCATATTTTTATCATAATTTATAGCCAAATAGTTGACAATAGTCATAATTATGACTATAATGAGGGAAAATATTCTTCAAAGGAGAAAATTATGGAGTACGTTATCCCTGTAGTAATTATTGCATTGCTGATTGGGATTCCCGTCGTCATAATGACGATCAGACGGAAAAAAGCAACGAGATGCAAACAATGCAAAAAGAAGCTTAATTATGACGAGGAAGTTTCTTGGAGCGTTGTGAGCCAGCATTACAGCGAAAAGGGCGACAAGCTTTATGCCGACGTGGAAATTACCTACCTTTGCTCTAATTGCGGTTTTTCCAAAACCTACAAAAGAAGTTTTATCGTTGCTCAAATCGATCACAACGGAAACGCAAGAAACTATGACCTTGACAACTTAGTCCGCAAATATTTTAAGTAATCGTGAAAAAAGCTCTTGGAAAATCTCCAAGAGCTTTTTATCATTCATTACGCATTGAGCGTTTTCTTGCGGAACACGATAACCCGCTGACCTTCCTTTACGGGGAACTCGATATCGGGATTGCTTGCCGAAACCTCTTCGGGCGATTTTTTGAGGCTCTTTGCAAGTTCCCAAAGTCCGTCGCCTGCACGCGGGATATACACGCTGACCGCGCAGTCGTTCACAGCGAGCGGCTCGCCCTCTTCGGCGTTCTCTATAAATTTGCAGTTCCAAGCGCGTTTTTCGCACAGCGTGATTTTAAGCGTCGCCTCGGCGTCGATTTCCCCTTCCTGACGCTGACGCGCAGACATACCGCACACCAACACGCTTACCGTGCAGTTTTCCGCCGTAACGGGTACGGAGAAAGGCAAACTCATTTCGATGCCGCGGTGCGTGCCGTCGGTGCCGAGCACCATAAGCGTTGCCATAGCTACGCCCTCTACGCGTGCGCCGTCCTCCGTTTTTACGAGGTTTGCCTCGGCGCGTTGTAGCGTAACCGCTTGGAATACGTCCGAAAAATCGACGGGCGAAGAGAGCGCGCATCTGCCCGAAATGCGTTCGGTCACGCGGCTCGTTTCCCCTACGCCGTGTTCGCTCGTTTCGGCAAATTTCAAAGAAATATCGTTCGTCTGGGAGAATGCGTCCGTCACGGTATCGACGGCGATCTCCTCGTATACGCACGCGTCCGCCTGTAAAGTGAACTCCGCGTGCACCTTGCACTTGCCGCGCTCCTCGTCGGAATCGGCGTGAATGGAAACGTTCAAAACGGATACGCGCGCCTCTGCGCCGCAGCCGTAGGACGCCTCGTCGCAGGGAATCTCGATGCGGAAGGGCACGAGCCGTTCAAACGATACGAGCGCGTTTGCGCCCTTGAGTGCAAGCACGCCGAGATTGATTTCACCTTCCACGGCAAGCGTGCCCGTAGAAACGACGGTATCGGTGACGTTCACCGTTTCCGAGTGTTGCAAAATATCGCCGATGAATTCCGTTTCAAATTCGTCCTCCGTTTCCGCCGCCCCGCCGCAGAGGTGCGCCGTAACCACGGTAGAGGGCTCGCGCTTTAATACGAGCTCGCCGCCCGCGAGATATTCAAAGGTCTGCTCGCCGTAGAGCGCAATGTCCGCACCGAGCAGCGCGGCAAGATACACGCTTGCCCCCTCGCGGCGGACGGAGACGTTCTCCACCGTAAGCTTTGCCTTCGCCGTGAATGCGGGAACGCAGATTTCGTCCTTGGCGATTGCCGTAAACTCCACGCCCTTTTCCGCACGGCAAACGTGCTTTTCGTCGTCCTCATAGACGAGGGAAAAATGCGCTTTACCGAAATAGCGCACCTCGCCGTTCCCCGATTCCGCGCCCGTGAGAACCGCGTCGGCGTGCACCGAGAGCACCGTTCCCACTTCCTGACCGAACCGGCATTCCACCGCCGTCTGTGCACTGACGGTGCCGCGCTTCCCGTAGCCGCGGAAAGTTTCCGTTTGCGTATTGATTGCCATAATTTTTACCTCTCCCCGATTTGGTTTTCCTTGCATTGTATGCGGGAGATGCCGCGGTTATGAAAAATTTATCTTGTCGAAAATAGGTATCTTTTTGGAAAGTTTTGGCAATCATTTGAATATGATTAAGTCTATCGGCAATATTACGGAAGTGAAGCGGACGATTGAGGAATATTTTCAGCGGCAAGTGGACGTGACCGTCAACTTGGGACGGAACAAGATTTTACGGTATTGCGGGGAGCTTTCGGGCGTATATCCCGCCCTTTTTACCGTGCGCCCCAACGATAAAAACTTCTTGGGTAAGACCTCCTATTCCTATGCGGAAGTACTGTGCGGAAGCGTTTCCGTAAAACCAATTAAGCAGGCAAAATAAAGCTTCGCAAAAAAAACAGCCCAACCGACGGTTGGGCGTTTTTTCGTTATCTTAAAACGATAATCACAACGGCGATAGCAATGGCAACGGCAATTCCGATGGAATAAGTGACCAGTCGGATTTTTTTGCGCTTGCCCTCGTCCATGGGCTTATAGCCTGCGGGCGTCAACTCGCCGCCGCAATGCGGACACTTCGTCATGTGGTCGAGCGCTTCCTTCCCGCAGTGCGGACAGGTTACGATATGTTTATTCAGCCGTTCCTGTTGCTTCTGCTTGCGCTCCGCTTCTTTCTCTTCGTTCGTCTTCTTGCTCATGAGGGCATTATATCACAAACTACTTCTCAGCGCAACCGCTTTTTTCAAGGTATTGCCTGACGTAATTTTCAATCGTATCAACGGCAACCTCAATGCCGAGTGTGGAAGTATCGATGCAGAGGTCGTAATTTCCTTTCTCGCCCCAGATCCTCGAAGTAAAGTGCTTGTAATAATCCGCACGCTGTTTGTTGACCGTTTTGATTTTTTCTTTCGCTTCCGCTTCCGTGCAGTTTTCAAATTGTACCTTTCTATCTATCTTGAACTGCGCATCCGAAGAATAAACGAAAATTTTAATCACGTTCGGTCTATCCTTCAAAATGAAATCTGCACATCTTCCGACGATAATACAATTTTCCGTCTGATACAAATTTTCAATCGTTTTACATTGCTTCAAGAACAAGCTGTCTTCGGGGCTGATGGGCAAAACCTCGCCGTTTTCGCCGAACACGTAATTGCTTGCAAAGCCGTACCAAAAACTCGATTTTTGTTTTTCGTCCACCGATTTCAGAAGCTCGATATCGAGGTTGAAATCTTCTGCAACTTTTGTGATGAGTTCATTATCGTAGCAGTTGATATTCAGCCGTTTTGCAAGCTCTTGCCCGATATACTTTCCGCCGCTTCCGAACTCTCTGCCGATGGTGATGACGTAACGCTCACCTGCTTCACTCTTTTCAGACTTCAAAAGCTTCGATTGCTTTTTGAGCTTGCGCATTTCTACCAAAACGAAAATAATCGTGGGGATAAACGCGCCCGCGTCGGCAATGATTCCCGCCCAAAGCATGAGGTGCAAATTGCCAAGTAGCCCGAAGAGGCAGACTCCCGGCACGAGCATGATAACGTCGCGCATGAGGGAAAGGAACAACGCCTTATACGGTTTGTTGATGGATTGCAACAGAATACAGCTTGCCTTTTGAAGACAGCAGAGCATAATTCCGCCGAGATAGATTCTAAAACTCAGAACGGCGTACTCTTTGTAGAACTCGCTGCCCTTGCCGAATATTGCAACGATCACGCTCGGCGCGGCCTCGAAGAGAATGGTGGCAATCACGCCCAAAACCACGTTGCAAAGGATAACCAGCTTGAAGGCGTGCAGTACTCTGTCGTATTTCTTCGCGCCGTAGTTATAGCCGATGATGGGCTGTGCGCCGACGGAAATACCGAGCGCAAAGGCAATGACGATTGCGAACACCTTGAACACGATACCGAGCGCCGCGCCCGCGTCCGTGGCGTTTTCTCCGCCGATTGCACCAACAACGTTATTGGCAACGATTGTGATAACCGCAATGGAAATCTGCGTGATAAAGCTCGAAATGCCGAGGCGGAGCGTTTTACCGATTGTCTTGAAATGCGGCTTGAACGCGCTCTTTTCAAGCTTAATCAGCTTCATTTTGCGGAAGTACACCGCGCAGACGATTGCGGAAACGAGCTGTCCCGCAATGGTGGCAATCGCCGCGCCCTGCACGCCCATTTTGCAGGCGAAAATGAGAATGGGGTCTAAAATGATATTGACGATTGCGCCAATCAGCGTGGAAAGCATGGAGTACCGCGGCGAACCGTCTGCGCGGATCATGGAGGCCGCCGAGGAAGAAAATACGTAGAACGGAACGCCCGCCAAAATAATGGTCATGTACTGCTTCGTAAAAATCTGCGTGGTTTCGCTGTAACCTGAAACGCCGAGGAATTTCAAAATCGGATCCTCTGCCGCAAAGCCGATTGTCATGAGCAGCACGCCGAACACCAAAGAAACAATCAGCGCGTTCCCGATACATTTCTTCGTCGTGTTATCGTCCTTTGCGCCGAGCGAAATGCTGTACAGTGCGGCACACCCGTCCCCGACGAGCTGCGCAAGCGCGAGTGCCACCACCGTGAACGGAAAGACGACCGTCGTCGCCATAATGCCGTCCTGCCCCGCGGAGGAGTTGCCCAAAAAGATTTGGTCAACGATGTTGTAGAGCGCGCTCACGAGCATTGCAAGCGTGCAGGGAATGGCAAACTTTACAAGCAGTTTTCTTACGGGCGTTTGCGTGAGGTAAAAATTTTCTCCGTTTTCTTTTTGTTCGTTTTCTGCTTCCATAAAAACTCCTTTCATGAAAAAAGAGCATATCAATCCCATCGAATTATACGCTCTCGAAATAAAATAAGAGCGCACAATTCCATCGAATTATACGCTCTTTTGATTAGCTGTCGACTTTGTTATTTTAACAAATTTTCAAAAACAAGTCAACTTATTTTTGAAATTTTTACATACTTTCGTGAATGGTACGGGAGATAACGTCGTCCTGCTGCTCCTTGGTGAGCTTGATAAAATTCACGGCGTACCCGCTCACGCGCACGGTGAGCTGCGGATATTTTTCGGGGTGCGCTTGCGCGTCCAACAGCGTATCGCGATTGAACACGTTCACGTTCAAATGATACCCGCCGTTCCCGACGTAGGCGTCAAGCATATTTACCAGATTTTCCGTTTGTTGATTAGACATAAAATTCTCCTTTACTCCTCTTTCCCGAGTGATTGGGGCGTAATGCTGAACGTATTCGAGATTCCGTCGCGGGCGTATTCATAGGGGAGCTTTGCAACCGATTCCAAAGATGCAAGCGCGCCGTGCGTATCCCGTCCGTGCATGGGGTTTGCGCCGGGGGCAAGCGGCTGTCCCTTTCTTCTGCCGTCGGGCGTGTTGCCCGTGTTCTTGCCGTAAACGACGTTCGAGGTAATGGTTAGTATGGACATGGTAGGCACCGACTCGCGGTAGGTGGTGTGGCTCTTGATTTTGTTCATGAACGTTTCCACAAGCCACACGGCAAGCTCGTCCGCTCTATCGTCGTTATTGCCGTACTTGGGATAGTCGCCCTCGATTTTATAATCGGTTACGATTCCGTACTCGTCTCTCACGGGGTAGACCTTCGCGTACTTGATGGCAGAGAGGCTGTCCGCCGCGCACGAGAGCCCCGCAACGCCCGTTGCAAAGAAACGCCGAACCTCGGTATCGTGCAGCGCCATTTCAAGCGCCTCGTAACTATACTTATCGTGCATATAGTGAATGACGTTGAGCGTATTCACGTACAGTCCCGCAAGCCAGGTCATCATGTTTTCGTACTTCTTCAACACCTCGTCAAAGTCGAGCGGGCCGTCGCCTAAAATCGGCGCGAACTCGGGGGAAACCTGCAACGGAAGCCCCGTCTTTTTATCCTTCACAAGCTCGTCCTTGCCGCCGTTGATTGCGTACAACAGACACTTTGCAAGGTTGGCGCGCGCGCCGAAGAACTGCATATCCTTGCCCACGCGCATACTCGAAACGCAGCACGCAATGCAGTAATCGTCGCCCATTTCGGGACGGAGCAAGTCGTCGCTCTCGTACTGAATGGCAGAAGTTTTAATGGAAGTTTCCGCGCAGAATTTTTTGAAGTTTGCGGGAAGATGCTGTGACCACAGCACGGTGAGGTTGGGCTCGGGCGCGGGGCCTAAGTTTTCGAGCGTGTGCAGAATGCGGAAGCTCGTTTGGGTGACGAGCGGTCTGCCGTCGATCCCCATGCCGCCGATAGATTCAGTCACCCAGGTGGGATCGCCGCTGAACAGCTCGTTGTATTCGCGGATACGCATGAATTTGACGACGCGCAGCTTCATAACGAAATGGTCTACAAGCTCCTGCGCCTCTTCCTCGGTGAGCGTGCCCTCGTCTAAGTCGCGCTTGATATAAATATCGAGGAAGGTCGAGTTTCTGCCGATACTCATTGCCGCGCCGTTCTGATCCTTCACCGCGGCAAGATAGCCGAAGTACAACCATTGGATTGCTTCCTTCGCGCTCGTTGCGGGCTTCGAGATATCGAACCCGTACTCCGCCGCCATCTCTTTTAACGCTTTAAGCGCCTTCACCTGCTCGGCAAGCTCTTCTCTATCGCGGATTTTATCGGGCGTCATATCGCCGTCCATGAGGAGCTTGTCCTGCTCTTTTTTGCTAATTAGAAAGTCAACGCCGTAGAGCGCGACGCGGCGGTAGTCGCCCACGATCCTGCCTCTGCCGTAGGTATCGGGCAAACCCGTTAAAATGTGCGCCGTTCTTGCGCGGCGCATTTCGGGGGTGTACGCGTCGTACACGCCGTCGTTGTGCGTCTTGCGGTAGTGCGTGAAAATATCCTTTACGCGGGGGCTCACTTCGTAGCCGTACATATGCAGGGACTCCTCCGCCATGCGGATTCCGCCGAAGGGCATGAGCGCACGCTTAAAGGGCTCGTCCGTCTGAATGCCCACGATTTTTTCGAGGTCTTTATTAAAGTAGCCCGCCTTGTGGCTGTTGACGCGCGAAACGATATCCGTGTCCGCGTCGTACACGCCGCCCCGCGCGCGCTCCTCTTTGGAGAGCTCAAGCACTTGATTCCAAAGCCGTTTGGTAGCTTCGGTCGCGGGCGCAAGGAACGCGCCGTCGCCGTCGTAGGGCGTATAGTTGTGCTGAATGAAGTCGCGCACGTCAATTTCTTCGCTCCATTTTCCTGCTTCAAAGCTGCGCCATGCTTCTTTCATATGTTTCTCTCCTGTAAGATTTTTTTTGCGTTCTGTATGCGTTCCTTCGTCGGCGGCTCCACCCCTTCGAGCGGGTACGCCATTCCGAGATTGTCGTATTTCACTTTCCCCATCGTGTGATAGGGCAGCACTTCCACCTTTTCCACCGTTTCAAGCGTATCGAGAAAACCTCTCAACCTTAAAAGCTGTTCGTCCGTATCCGTAATATCGGGCACGAGCACGTGGCGTATCCACATCGGCTTTTGGTGCCCGCTTAAATATTTTGCGAACGCGAGCGGTGCGCCGTTCGAGTGCCCCGTGAGCGTCTTGTGCCCCTCTTCGTCGATATGCTTGATATCGAGCAAAAACAAATCGGTAAGGGCAAGCAGTTTTTCGTAGCGTTCGTCCGTTTCCCGAAAGCAGATGCCCGAAGTATCCACACAGGTGTGAACGCCGTTTTGTTTTAACAGCGTAAAGAGTTTGATCAGCTCGTCTATCTGCAAAAGCGGTTCGCCGCCCGAGACGGTCACTCCGCCGTTTTTGCCGAAATAACTTTTATATTTGAGTGCTTCGTTTGCGATTTCTTCGACGGAAATTTCCTTGCCGCCGCCTACATTCCAAGTATCGGGGTTGTGGCAGTACTTGCACCGCATGACGCAGCCCTGCGCGAATACGACGAAACGGATTCCCGGCCCGTCTACCGTGCCGAACGATTCAAACGAATGAACGCGCAATGCCTTTGCCCCCTTTTTTATTTTGAGCGTTTTTGCAAAAAACAAAGCAGTTCTCAAAAGAAAACTGCACAGACGAAACGGTCTTCAAACGTAAGGCTATTCTAACACGCCAGAAATATTCGTGTCAAGGAAATAACCGTGGAATTTTGTAGAAATTTATACTAAATATTGTGTTTATAAAATATATTGAGCACAAAATATGGGAATTTCGATTTCCCGAAAAAAACGGTTGACAAGCAGGCGTGTTTTGCCTATAATATTGCAAAAGGCATTGAAGCGGAAGAGACGCGCCCAAGCGACCGAACAAAGAGAGAAACCCCGCAGGCTGAAAGGGTTTTTTCGGGAGAAGCGCGGTATTCCCCCGCGAGCCGCCCGCCGAAAAGAACTTTAAGCGGAGCCGTATCCCATGCGTTAAAGGGCAACGAGGCGCACTCTTCGTGCGCGAAATTAGGTGGTACCGCGGAATTTCCGCCCTATGGTTTTCATAGGGCGATTTTTTTATATCGGAGGCAATTATGGAAGAGAACATTTTAGAAGAAGCTTCTCAGGAAGCCGAGTCTGCCGAAAACAGCCGCGCGCTCTACGAGGTGAAAATGAAATACCTCGGCAGGACGGGCAAAATTTCTCTGCTTCTCAAAAAGATGAAGGAGATTGCGCAGGAGGAGCGTCCCGCGTTCGGCAAGAAAATTAACGATTTGCGCGAAAAGCTCGAAGCGCACTTTGAAAAGCTCGAGGAAAAAATCAAGCAAAAGGAATTAGAGCACAAGCTCAAAAACGAGCGCATTGACGTGACCATGCCGGGCAAGCGCAAAAAGGAAGGCGTACTTCACCCCGTCACGCGCGTGAAGAACGAGCTTATTGACGTGTTCGCGGGCATGGGCTTCGAGATTTACGAGGGGCCCGAAATCGAGAGCGAGTACTATAACTTTACCGCGCTCAACACCCCCGCCGACCACCCCGCACGCGATATGCAGGACACCTTCTACGTGACGGACGAGTTCCTGCTCCGCACGCAGACGAGCGCGGCGCAGATCCGCGTGATGGAAAAGAAGAAACCGCCCATCAAGATTTTATCGCCGGGGCGGGTGTTCCGTTCGGACGACGATGCAACCCACTCCCCCATGTTCCACCAGATGGAAGGGCTTGTAGTAGATAAAAACATTACCCTCTGCGATTTGCAGGGTATGCTCGACGAGTTCGCGCGCAGCGTGTTCTCCGATTCGAGCAAGACGCGGCTCCGCCCCTCTTACTTCCCCTTCACCGAACCCTCGGTAGAAGTGGACGTCTCCTGCGCTTCCTGCGGCGGCAAGGGCTGTTCGCTGTGCAAGGGCACGGGCTGGATAGAGGTGCTCGGCGCGGGCATGGTGAACAGGCGCGTGCTCGAAAACTGCGGCGTGGATCCCGACGAATATTCGGGCTTCGCGTTCGGCATGGGCGTGGAACGCATTGCTATGCTCAAATACGGCATTAACAACATTAAACTGCTTACCGAAAACGACGTGCGTTTCTTAGAGCAGTTCAAGGATTAAGGAGGGCGATATGTTAGTACCTTTCAGTTGGTTAAAAGATTACGTAGATATAGACGTCACGGCAGAGGAGTTACAGGATAAACTCTTCTCCTGCGGGTTCGAGGTTGAAGAGCTTACCTATCTCGGTAAAGACGTGACGGGCGTCGTCGTGGGAAAAATCACGAAGTGTGAGAAGCACCCCGATGCGGACAGGCTCACCGTATGCACCGTTGACTGCGGCGCACACGGTATCAAGCAAATCTGCACGGCGGCGACCAACGTGTTCGAGGGCGCGCTCGTGCCCTGCGCGCTTGACGGCGCGACCGTTCTCCACGAGGGCGGCGTTCAGAAAATCAAAACGGGAAAGCTGCGCGGCGTGCTCTCCGAGGGTATGTTCTGCTCGGGCGAGGAGCTTGGCATTAACAACGACTTCTACGACGGCGCAGAGGTTTACGGGATTCTCATTCTCGGAAACGAAGCGAAGCCGGGCGAGGATATCCGTCCGATCGTCGGAATTGACGACTATATTTTCGATATTGCAATTACCGCCAACCGCCCCGACTGCCAGAGCATTTTCGGGATCGCGCGCGAGGTTGCCGCAACCTTGAAAAAGCCGCTCAAAACGCCCGCGCTCGATTACAAGACCGCGCCCACCGACGTGAAAATTCCCGTTACGGTGAAAGAGCCTGCGCTCTGCCCGCGCTATATCGGGCACTACGTGTCGGGCGTAAAAATAGGCACCGCGCCCCAATGGATGCGCCGCCGTTTGGCCCTTTGCGGGTTGCGTTCGGTTTCCGATATCGTTGATATTACCAACTTCGTTCTGCTTGAAATGGGACAGCCCATGCACGCATTCGATCGGAATTTCCTGCGCGGCGGCGAGGTAATCGTGCGCCGTGCGAAAGAGGGCGAGAAAATCGTTACCCTCGATAAAAAGGAGTTCAGCCTCTCCCCTGCAAATCTGCTCATTTGCGATAAGAAGGGCGGCGTTGCGCTGGCGGGCGTGATGGGCGGACTCAACAGCGAAATTAAGCCTAACACCAAGGAAGTATTCTTCGAGGCGGCGAAGTTCGCGCGCGACAGCGTGCGCAAAACCTCCCGCGCGCTCGGACAGCGCAGCGATTCCTCTGCCCGCTTTGAAAAGGGCGTGGACGCGTACACCCCCGAAATTGCCATGAACCGCGCGTTGCACCTTGTGGAAGAGCTGGGTTGCGGCACCCCCACCGCCTACCGCACGGACGTGAACAGCGCAGACCTCACCCCCAAAACCATTACGACGACTTTCGCGAAAATCAATTCCCTGCTCGGCATCGAAGTGCCTCAAAAAGAGGTGGACGCCATTCTTACCCGTCTCGGCTTCACGGTAAAGGCAAAGGGAGATACGCTCACCGTGACCGTTCCGCTTTGGCGCGAGGACGTAGACGGCTACCCCGACCTTGCCGAAGAAGTCATTCGTTCCTACGGCTACGAGCACATTACCCCCACCTTCCTTTCCAAAGCAACCGTCACCCACGGCGGGCTTACCCGTGCGCAGAAGCAGGAGCTTAAATTCAAGAACACGCTCAAAGCCGAGGGCTTTATGGAAGCGTGCAATTACTCGTTCGGCTCGCCCAAAGATTTTGATTTACTGCGCCTTCCCGCAAACGCGCCCGAGCGCAAAGCGGTTGCTATCCGCAACCCTATCGGCGAGGATTTATCCGTCATGCGCACCACCTTAGCGGCTACCATGCTGCAAAATATCGTGCGCAACGTACGCCGCGGCAACGACGGCGGCAGGCTCTTTGAGGTTGCGAACGTGTACCTTGCAGACAGGCTCCCCCTTGAAACGCTTCCCGAGGAGCGCAAGACCTGCGTTTTGGGGCTTTGGGGCGAGGGTGATTTCTTTGATATGAAGGGCGCGGTGGAAGCAATCGGCGAAGCGTTCGATTTGAACCTTGTATTCGAGCGCGGAGAAAAGCCCTTCCTGCACTCGGGGAAGACCGCAATCGTGAAACTCGGAGAAAAGACGGTCGGGTATCTCGGCGAACTGCACCCCGCCATCGCGGGCGAGCTTGCGCTTGAAAAGCCCGCGTACCTGTGCGAGCTTGACTACGCCGCTCTTGCCAAGAAGTTTGCAAAGGATATTGCCTATACCAACCTGCCCAAGTTCCCGAGCGTTCAGCGCGACCTTGCCGTGGTCGTAAACGAGGACGTGACCTGCGCCGAGCTGACCGCGTGCATTTTGCGCGCGTGCAAGGCGGTGAAGAAGGCGGAGCTGTTTGACGTGTACCGCAGCGAGAGCCTCGGACTGCACAAAAAGAGCATGGCGTTCCGTCTTACCTTCGTGCCCGAAGAGAAAGCCGAAAAGCCGCTTAGCCCCGAAACGGTTGACGGATTCTTTAATAAGATTCTCGGCAATCTCAAACACAATCTCGACGCACAACTCAGATAATTACAAAAACGCAATACCCCGCTCCTTTGGTTTGGAGCGGGGTAGTTCTTTATAGAGCGTAAATGCGGCTACCGCACACGGCAATTAATACGAGGTAATGTTTACACTACGGGAAAATTATTTTCCGCAGGACCAAAATTTGGATATGCACTTAGTGGGTAGCCGCGCTCTCCCGAAAGGGCAATTTGTTACGAAACGGAAACCGTTCTCTTCGTACCGTTTGAAAAGATAACGATAATTTCTCCGTTCTTTTCCTCTACACTTCCAATCACTTCGTCTTTGAGCATAGATACCAAAAGCGATAAAAGTTCTTTTACTTCCATATTTTCCTCCTTTGTTTTTCTGTATTATATCATAGGCCTTGCGAATATGTCAAGAAAAATAATAGGCATTGCCTTATAAATATTTTTATGGAAATGAATTTAGATGAGAAGATAACCGAGAATTTAAGATTTGAAATTAAAAACAGCGGGAAGAAAATCACGGAAATTGCAAAAGCAATCGGTGTAAGACAATCGACTGTTTCACAGTATTGTTCGGGAAGGTCACAGCCTACGCTTGCAACACTCTCGAAGCTGTGTTCCTTTATCGGCGCGTCTGCCGACGATATTTTGGAAATTAAAAAAGACTAAATAAACGCGGCGCTTGAAAACAAGCGCCGCGTCTTTTTTTATTTTATTTAGATCATTTGAATGCGGCGAAGAATTGCCGAATTGCCTACCGCTCTGCCGCCGCCCAGAATTACCGCCATTTGCGGGTTTTCGGGCAGGTGCGTTTCCATTTGCAGTTTTTCCGCAATGTATTCCTCGAAGCCCGCAAGCATACACACGCCGCCCGAAAGATACACGCCGTTTTTGCACATTGCCGCGGATACCTCTGCGGGGAGCTTTTGGAGTAGCAGTCCTGCGTACTCGATTATTTTATCGACGTAGATGCGCACGGGGAAGGAAATATCTTCCGACGAAACGGATACCGAACGCGGCTTGCCGCTTACGATATCTCTGCCGTTTATAATCATGCTCTGGCTGTCGCCCGCAATTAAACTGCCCACCGTGTTTTTCAGCTTCTCGCTCGTGAGCGAGCCGATTTTTAAGTTAAACGTTTCCGCAATATGGTCTATAACGTGAATATCCATATTGTTGCCGCCCACGTTCATGGAAAGTCCCGCAATAATGCCGTCCAGCGAGAACGCCGCCATGCTCGTCTTGCCTGCGCCGAAGTCGATTGCAAACACGGGGTTGGATTCCGAAAGGGGCACGTCCTCCCCGAGTGCGGCAAGATAGGGCGTTTCCACAAACCCGATTCTTGAAATGCCCGCCGTCTTTGCAACGCGGTAATACTTTTCGCGCGACGCCGTATTAATTCCGCAGGGTACGCAGAAGATTGCCTCTATGGAAGAACGCTTCGTAACCTTGCGCAAAAAATATTCGAGGAGTGCGCCCGCCTGACGCTCGTTTACAATGTCGCCCTCGAACACGGGAAAGTTGACGGTTGTAGATTCCGCGGTCTTTCCGAGCAGCTTCTTCGCCTCGTTGCCGAACGCGCGAATCTCGCCCGTATCCTTTTGCACGTTGACGCACGTTGCTTCCGCGAGCACGATCCCGCTCCCGATTTCGTAAATCTTCGTCATCGAAGTACCAAAGTCGATTGCAAGTTTTAGCATTTGTGTATTTCTGCCTCCTCCAATATAGCGCGCACTTCCTCTATGGGAAGCCCCACCACGCCGGTGTAACTGCCTTCGTATTTTTCAACGAGCGGGTAGCCGTCCTGTATGCCGTACGAACCCGCTTTATCGAGCGGGAGCCCGCTCTCAACGTAACGCTCTATCAGCTCTTCCGTCAACGGAAAAAAGGTGACGAGCGTTTTCGTAGATATGGTTTTGCAAAACCCCTTTCCCACAAGGCACACACCCGTGTACACGTTATGGGTGTTTCCGCTCAGCATGGAAAGGGTTTTTTTCGCGTCCGCTCTGTCCTTCGGCTTGCCGAGAATTTTGCCCGCGTATTCCACAACGGTATCCGCGCCGAGTACGAAATAATCGGGAAAGCGGGAAAAGACTTCCTTCGCCTTTCCCGCCGCAAAATACTCTGCCGTTTCCCTTGCCGAAAGCCCCGAGGCGCGTTCCTCGAACAGGGACGTTTCCACCCGAAAGGGGGTTATCTCTTGGAGCAATTCCCGCCGCCGCGGCGACGCGCTCGCAAGAATGAGCTTATCCATTACAGAATTTCCAGATTTTTCTTGAATGCGCGCTTGAACTCGCCGCCCGCGTCGAGCGCCTGCGAAATTTCCAAGGTCGCGTCGCTTGCGATTTCCGTCTTCATAATCACGGAATCGCCGAGCACGTCGCAGTTGATACTCTTCACCACGCCCAGCCCGCTTCTATCTAAGCTTTCGCCGATACGGAGCAGTACGCCGAGCTTTTTCACGACGTCCAAGTCCTCGTCGCTTACAATGTCCTTGTACTTCGCCCAGTCGGCCGCGGGAACGTCCTCTTTCTTGTGGCAGCCCGCAACGAACGCCGCAAGCACGATTTCCCTGTGCGTTGCACCGTAGACGGGCGAATTGAGAATAATGTATCTGCTGTGCTGTTGGTTGTTATAGTAGCGCACGCGGTAGCCGCAGTCGTGCAGGCTCGCCGCAATTTTGAGCACCTTCAAATACGAACGCGGGAACTTGTGCAGTACGCGGAGCTGTTTGAAGAGCTGAATGCTTAAATGCACCACGTTTTCGATATGCTGTTCGTTGCAGCCGTAGTATTTCACGAGCGAAGTGAGCGAATAGCCCAAGACGTCGGAAATGGGGCGTTCCACCGTGAGCGGAACGGCTTGGTTGATCATGATGCCTTCTCTCAGTCCGCAGCCGCTGACCGTGAAGGACTCGATGTGCATATAGTCGGTAAAAGATTTGATAATTGCAAGCGCGGCGGGCATGATATCCGCACGCGCGGGAGAAAGTCCGCGGATACGCTTGCGCTTTTCTACGTCAAGCTCGCGCACCATTTCGTAAATGGAGCGGAAGTCCTCGGTCGCGAAGGTATAGTTATGCACCACGTTGAGCGGGTATTTGCGCACGATGCGGTTCATTTTGTAGAGATTGCGGAAGGAGCCGCCTACGCCGATGAGCGGCGTTTCGGGATCGACCTCCGAAAGCCATTCGATTTTCTTGAACTGCTCCACGAAGAACTCTTCGATTTTTGCCGTCTGCTCCTTGGGAGTGCCGTCGTTTTTGAAGAGGTCGGTGAGCGTCACCGCGCCGAACGCGAGCGTTGCATAGTTGAGAATAGAACGGCGGTTATAGTAAATAATCTTCGTGCTGCCGCCGCCGATTTCAAGAATAATGCCCTTGGGCATATCCATCGAGTTAATGACGCCGCGGTAAACGAGGGTTGCTTCCTCTTCTTCGGAGAGCACCGTTACCTTGAGTCCGCAGCTTGCCTGAATCTCATCGAGGAAGGAACGTTGATTTTTTGCGCGACGAACCGCCGCCGTAGCCACCGCAATAATGCGCTCTACGCCGTTCGCATCGCAAAGCCGACGGAACATTTTCAGCGTTTTAATGGTTTCCGCCACTCTCTGCGGCTTCAAAAACCCGTCGCGGTCCATGTCCTGACCGAGACGCACGCTCTCCTTGAGCTCGTCCTCTACCATGAAGTGTCCGTCGCCGAACATTTTCACGATTACGAGACGCGCCGAATTTGAACCTAAATCGATAATTCCAATCTTTTCCATAAACGATTAACCGCCTTAGAATATATGACTGCCTTAAATTTACCGAACCTTTCCTCTTGATACCGCCCGAGGGGCAAAGCCTATCCCCCTACGTTAAACGATATTGACTATATTTTAACATAGGATATGGGGTTTGTCCATACCCTTTTTGAAAAAAATTGCCGTTTTTTTCATTGTAAATTTGCGGTTTTGTTCGTTTTTTTCGCGGAAAACGCCTTTTGGAACTGAAAAAGTGATAAAATCACAAGAAATACGCCGAAGCCCTTGCGAAGCGCTTCCTGCGGCAAATACGCCGCAAGAAGCGAACCGAGCACCGAAAAGAGGAGCGCGGGCAAAATCATGGGCAGAATCCCCTGCTTTTCAAGCAGTCCGTTTTTGGCGTGAATGCTAAGCGCCAACGCCGCCATGGGCAGAAAAGAGAGCAAGTTTATCCCCTGCGCCGCACTCTGCTCCACGCCGCACAAAATGGTTAAAAGCGGAATGAGCGCCGTGCCGCCGCCCATGCCCATTCCGCCCAAAACGCCGCCTAAAATCCCGCACAGAAAAAGCAATAGAAATCCCATACTATAACACCATTTTTATCCCCGCCGCCAGCATGAACGCGGCGAAAATTATCGTTACCGTGCGGGCGGAAATGCGGGGCAGGAATTTTGCACCCAGAATCCCGCCCAAAAGCACGCCGAGCGCGACGGGCAGAAAGACTTTGAGCGGTACGAGCCCGTACCAAAGATAGACGATTGCGCTCACGATAGAGGCGGGCAAAATGACCGCAATTGCCGTTGCGTGCGCTTTGAGCGCGTTCATATTTCCCGCACGCTCAAGAGCGGGTACGACGATCATTCCGCCGCCGCCCCCGAAAAGTCCGTTCGCCGCGCCCGTGAGCGCGCCGCCCGCAATAAACTTTACCGTTTTTTTGTTCATAATCATCCCCCTCGGGCTTAAAAAAAGTTTGTGGAACTTGCAAAAAAATTTTCCTTTTTTTCGGGATTTCATGCGGAATTGCTTGCCTATCGCCCCGTTTTATATTAAAATAGAGAAGTATCTCTAAATATAAGAAAAATAACGGACGGCGTCACCCCCGGGTTCGCCGTCCGCAAATAAGGAATTTTTATGGCTAAATTTTTTGTCAACGGAAAATGGAAAAAGCGCTCTATCGCGGCGCTCTCCATGGCTTTGTCGCTCACCTTTTCGCTCGGTATTTTTACCGCCTGCGGCTCCCCCGATAAGGAGGATGACGACGATGACGGGACTTCTTCCACCGAGGTGGACGTCCAGCTCCTGAAAAACGGAAACTTTGAATTTTATTCCGAAAAGGACAAGGAGCTCGACGAGAAGCGTGCGCTCATCAATTCGCCCGCGAGCTGGTCGTTCAGCTCCGGCTCGCCCTCTTCCAAAACCTCTTCGGGCATTATAAGCGTCTCGGAATGGGATTACCTCACCAAGGCGGGCTATAACGACGGCAAGGGCTTCCCCGAAAACGGCGAAGGCGTTGACACTGCCGCCGTAATTGCGGAGGTTGCCGCACATTGGAACGACGAAAGCGTTACCGCGTACGACCGCTTGAAATTCTACGACGATTTCTCCAAAGAGATCAAAGACCTCAGCGAAAATTCTACCGAGGCGAAGCTCTTTGCAGACTATAAATATTCCATCGACTACGAAGACGTGGAAGCTTTGCGCGAGGAGCTCGGCGATAAGCTCTTAACGCACCCTACTGCGGAAGATGAGGAAGAAAGCGAGAACCTCCTCATGATCCACAACAGCATCGAGCAATACGACGTTTTGGGTACCGCGCAGCACTATACCTCAAGCACCACGATTACGCTTCAGGCAGGTACTGCGGCACAGGTTTCCGTTTGGGTGAAAACCGCGAACTTGAAGCACTATTACTCCGGTGACGACGCCGTTAAGGTCACGAAAGACGCGGGCGCGTATATCGGCGTAACCCATACGGTGGGCGGCTCGACGCTCGACCAGATGCAAATTAAAAATATCATCACGCCCGAGAAGCCGGAAGACGGCACTTGGGAAAACAACGGCTGGCAGCAGTACACGATTTATATCCGTGCGAACACCTTTGCAACGAGCACCTTCAAGCTTGAACTCGGGCTTGGTATGGGCGACAGCAATAACCGCTTCGAGGCAGTTGACGGCTACGCCCTCTTCGACGATTTGTCCTGCACCATTCTCCCCGCATCCGAGTACGACAAGGACACGCTGTCCAGTGCAGGCGTAGAGTGCCACCTCAACTCCGATAAAGCCGCAAAAATCTTCGACGCGTCGCGCGCATCCTCGGGCAAGACCGAGTTCGGGCTCGACCTGCACGCAGACTTTGATGCCCTCAATTTGGGTATCGAAGAAAATGATTTCGGCACCACGACGGAAACGAACGGCCCCACAACGTACGATTCCAAGAATATCGTTCCCGATATCCGCGACGGCGAAACGGGCAGCGTCGTAGGAATCTTTGACTACAATTCGCTTGAAACGAAAGCCGCAAGCAACAAATATCTTAAAAATATTTTTGCAAACGATTTCAAGAATTTCCCTTCGCAGTTCAGCAAAGACAACATCATTATGCTGCTTTCGACCAACGGTGCGGCGTACACGGCAAACGTGAACAGCGCGTCCGTGACGGGCAGATCCGACAACGTGTTTGAATTGGAAGCAAACGATTATATGCTCGTATCCTTCTTCGTAAAGACGAGCAAGATCCGTTCGGGCAAGCTCGGTGCAAGCGCAATCTTAGTAGACGGCGAGAACGAAACCACGATTGCGGCGTTCGACTCCACCACCCTTTCCACAGTGGACATCGACGAAACGCAGACGGATATTTACGACGGTTGGGCACAGTGCTTCTTCTTCGTGAAGAACGAAACGAAAGAGGCGCGTAAATTCACGCTCAAGCTCACCTACGGCCCCACCTCGATTGCAAACTCCACGATAGACGACTACGACGACGGTTATGCCGCATTTGCAAACTTTGAAACGATGAAGCTTTCCAAGACGCAGTACGGCTACGCTTCCTCTTCGTCGAGCCGTGCACAAACGGTATCGCTTACGGGCAAGATCGGCACCGATTCCAAGTTTGACAATAACTCCACTTCCTTCAAAGACGGTCAGCTTGCTACCCCTACCAACTTCGACGGATATTTGAGCGGCACCAAGGAAGTAGCGGGATTGGACAAACCCCGCACCCCCAACCCCGATAAAATCGAGAGCATGGGAATTTACTCCGGCCTTCTCAACGCCGATCCCGAATACGTCAGCAAGTACATGAACGGCACGGAAGACTGGAACACCCTTCTCAACAAAATCGGCGGTACCGACGCGGAGAGCTGGTGGAAGAATATCTTCGATGACGACAACCGCAAGGGTTACGTTGCAAACCAGCCCCTCGTAATTATGAACACGAGCTCAACCGAGCAGCCCGCCTACGGCTATTTTGCAAAAGCAACGGCTTCCGTTGCGGCAAACGGCACGCAGCAAATCAGTATGCGCGTGAAGGTCGGCGGCGATGCAACGGCGTATATCTACCTCACCGATACCTCGGACGTAAAGGCAGGCTACAAGAACCAGCTCGCGCCCGTAATGCCCAGCGTCACCTATTGGTACGACGACGAGGGCAATATCCTTGCGGGAGATCCTGCCGGCAAGAAGAAGCCCGACATTGCGTACTACCTCGAACCCAACGGACTTTACACGAGTGCCGATAAGTCGGACAAGAAATATTACGCAAACCTTGCGAACTATGAAAAGGACGACGACGGCAACTACGTTACCTCGGACGGCAAAACGGTCTTCTATTACAAGGAAGCGGACGGCAAGTACTACGCTTACTACGATAAGAAGACGGGCGAGTACTCGACGGAAGTCAACGCGCTTCCCACCGATACCAGCTACGACTTCGTGCGCTACACCGCTCCCGCGGATCTCAATGAAAAGAGCGCGTGCATCAAGGTTGAAAATACGGGCGGCAACTGGGTAGACGTATCCTTCTTCATTCGTGCAGGAAGCGAGGCGAAAAATTACCGCCTTGAGATTTGGGCGGGCTCGCGCGACTGCCAAATCGATGACGATTATAAAATCACGAGTACGGGCAAGGGAATTCCCGCAGGCGGCTACGTATTCTTCGACGATTACAGCAGCTCCTCCGCAGGCGACTACGATTCGATGCTTCAAGGCTACGTTGACGACGTAAAGGATACCTTGAATAAGACCAACGGCAAGAACCCCGGTCAGGAAGGATATCTCGGCAAGAACGACAATCTCCCCGATTCCTACGCTTACTACTACACCTTCACCTTCTACGATTCGCCTAACTACATCCGCTACGACGAAACGGTTGACGAGGATTGGCTGGGCTACAACTACACGCAGTCCGAACAAAAAGAAAAGCTCATTTGGTTCAACTACGTGAGCGACGGTTCTCTTACGGGTATGCCCGCTTACGCGCAGTTCATAGATTACAGCGCGAACGACCAGTCCGTTTCCAAGGAAACGCTGAAGGACGACGACACGGACAGCGATACCGACGAGGATACGAACAAAAAAGATAACACGGCAAACATTCTTACCATTGTTTCCTCCGTTATCTTCGCACTTGCAATCGTGTTCGCAATCGGCGCGGTAATCGTAAGAAAGGTTATGAAGAAGAGAGGCAAGAGCGGCTCCTCTAAGAAGCAGAAGCCGAAGCAGAAGAAAGAGCCTCAACTTAAGGTTGTAAAATCGGAAGAAGCTCCCAAAGCGGAAGAGCCCGAAGACGAAAACAACCCCTATAACGAATAATCGTTAAAAACTATTACCCCCGCCTACGGGCGGGGGTTTTGTTTGAAAACGGGATAAGGAGAATGGAAAATGGAGCTCTCGATACTTGGCGTATCTTTTCTTGATATTCTGAAAAATGAATGGCTCGGAATTATTGCCTCGGCATTTATTCTGATATCCTTTTTGTTCAGCAACCAGATTATAACCCGCATGATTAATGCGGTGGGCTGCGTCGTGTTCGTCGTCTACGGATTTCTACTGCCCGCGTATTCCACGGCGTTTATGAACGCGGCTCTGCTCGTGGTACACGCCGTTTTCCTGATTAAGTACATTATCAAAAAACGGAAAGAAAAGAAAGCCCCGACAGAGGAACCCAAAGAAGAGAACGAAGAAAACCGAGAATAAAAATAAACCCGCTATGCTTTATTTTGAGCATAGCGGGTTTTTCTTAACGTTTTCTAAGCCCCTTGGGCAGGTGGTTTTTCATAACTCCGTTCACAACCTTTCCGAGCCCAAGCGGGTAGTCTTCCACACCAACCACGCACCAGCCGTTTTCGATTTCGCGCTCCAGCGTCTCGCCCCGAAGATAGCGCAAGCACTCCTCGCGCGTGAGCGATACGAACCGCCTGCACTCCTCGCGCTTCGTGGCCATTGCAAGCGCGTGTGCGGGCTTGAAAACCCTGCCGTCGAACTCACCGAGCTCTACCCCTAAGCGCAGCCTGCTCATCATATTTAAGGCGGGCATTCCCGCGGGTACGAGGTACATTCTGCCGCGACAAGGCCAAGGCGCTGCGATTTCACTCTTTGGCACTTCCGTAAAAAAATCCTCGGCAAACGCGTAAAACGCCTTGTTCGCCTGCGTGCTGCGTTCGATGGGGTAGGACTTTCCTCTCCGCCGTTCACCCTCGATTTTTTTGAGCCGTGCGCAGTAGTGCCCCTCGCCCTTATATTTATGCGGATAGAGCTTTTCCTCTTGTTCCAACACGAACTCGGGGTGCCGCTCCAAAAACGCGCGTATCTGCCATTCGTCCTCCTCCTCGGCAAAGGTGCAGGTGGAATAGATAAGGTGCCCGCCGCCCGCCACCGTTTTTGCGGCTTCCTCTAAAATATCTCTCTGCCGCGCCGCGCACATCGCAACGTTATTCGGGCTCCAATGCGGGAGGGCCTCGGGCTCTTTCTTGAACATGCCCTCGCCCGAACAGGGCGCGTCCACAAGCACCAAATCGAAATATTCGGGAAACTGCTGTGCAAGCGTTTCGGGATCAGTGCTTACTACGGCGCAGTTCTTAATTCCAAGCCGCTCCACGTTCTGCGATAAAATCACCGCGCGTCCAAAGTCTATTTCGTTCGCAATTAAAATCCCCTCGCCCCGCATCTGCGCGGCGATCAAAGTTGTTTTTCCGCCGGGAGCGGCGCATAAATCCAGCACGCGTTCCTTCTTGCAAGGCGCGGTAAGCTCCCCCACACACATGGCGGAGGGCTCCTGCACATAATACAGCCCCGCAAAATGATAGGGATCGCTCCCCGCCTTCTCCGCTTCGAGATAAAATCCGTTCTGCGCCCAAGGCACGGGTTCGAGTGCGAAAGGCGAAACGCGTAAAAACTCTTCGCGCGAAACTTTGAGTGTATTCACGCGGAGCGCACGCCACGGCGGGACTTCGTAAGACGACAAAAAGGCGGGGAAGGTTTCTCCCAGCCTTTCTCTCATTCTCGCTAAAAATTCTGCGGGAAGATTCATTTCAACGCCTCCGCTAAGGCACTTAAGGGGATAACCGCCGCCCCGCCCTTGACTGCGGCTTCGTAGCGCGTTCCCTCCTCTTCGCGCGTGATATACACGTTACACTCCGCGGGGTGCGAGGTGTACGTTCCGCCGCTCTCGAAGATAGCCGTAAGAAGATTGACGGACGTGGACACGTCTTCCTCTATTTCCTTGGCAAAGCAGAACACCTTGCCCGAGAGCCGCCCGCTCTTTTTCTTGTGCATATTCTTATTGACGACGCGGTAAAAGATTTCGTGCGCCTTGGCGCGCTCCTGCTTCTCTTTCTCCCGCTGTGCAAAATACTTTCTCTGCCCTGCGGATACGGGAGGCGTGATATTGCCGCCGCCCGCGCGTCCCGCGCGAATGCCGTAGCGGGAAACAAGCCCGTGCACGTCCGTTTTTTCTTTTTTGCAGAGCGCCTTGCATACGCAAGCGGTGGCGTATGCGTCGTCTACCGCGCGGTGGGGCGTGAACTCTACGCCAAGCTCCTCCGCCATTGCGCCTAAGCCGTACTGCCGCGCATAGTTGCCCGTCACGTTCATGTAAAAGAACTGCGTATCGTAAAAGGAAAACTTGAGGGGCGGGAGCTTATACCGCCGCGTTTCCAAATTCAGATAGTTCACGTCGTTCATGGTCGCGTGGCCTAACACGATTGCGTCCTTATCCTCAAGCAAAGCCTTGATGCGCGGATACTCCACGGGGAACACGGGATATTTTTTGAAGTCCTCGTACTCGTAGGGAAGCACCAAGCCCTCCTTGCCCTTGCGGTCGGTGAGGTGGAACTTGCCCTTGGGGTTGAGGAGAATATCCTCCCGCGCGAGCACGTTGAACTTTTCGTCGCACACGACGTACCCGAACGCGCACATTTTGGCAACGTTCTTATACACGCACGCGCACTCGATATCGAAAAAAACGTACTTCATGCCTTTTTCACGGAAATCTCCGTTTTGCCGCCCATGTAAGGACGGAGTACTTCGGGAATCTCAACGCTGCCGTCTGCGCGGAGATGGTTTTCGATAAACGCAATCAGCATTCTCGGGGGCGCAACCACCGTGTTGTTGAGCGTGTGCGCAAACGCGCTGCCCTTTTCCGATTTATAGCGGATACCGAGGCGGCGCGCCTGTGCGTCCGTGAGGTTGGAGCAGGAGCCTACCTCGAAATATTTCTGCTGGCGGGGGCTCCACGCCTCTACGTCCACACTGCGGTATTTCAAATCCGCCAAATCACCCGAGCAGCACTCTAAGGTTCTCACGGGAATGCCCATGGATACGAAGAGCTCCACGGTATAGTTCCACATTTTTTCGTACCACGCTACGCTGTCCTCGGGCTTGCAGATAACGATCATCTCCTGCTTCTCGAACTGGTGAATGCGGTAGATGCCGCGCTCCTCGATGCCGTGCGCGCCCTTCTCCTTGCGGAAGCAGGGCGAATAGCTCGTAAGCGTTAAGGGGAGCTGTTTCTCGTCAAGCGTCTGGCCCATGAATCTGCCGATCATGGAGTGCTCGCTCGTGCCGATCAGGTATAAATCCTCGCCCTCGATTTTGTACATCATGCCTTCCATTTCCTCGAAGCTCATCACGCCCGATACGACGGAGGAGCGAATCATATAAGGGGGAATGCAATAGGTGAAGCCCTTGTTTATCATAAAGTCGCGGGCATAGGTGAGCACCGCGGAATGCAGACGCGCAATATCGCCCGTCAAATAATAGAAGCCCTGTCCGCTCGTGCGGCGTGCGCTGTCGATATCGATTCCGTCGAGCTTCTCCAAAATGTCCAAATGATAGGGAACCTCGAAGTCGGGCGTCTTGGGCTCTAAATAGCGTTTGCCCTCTACGTTCTCGCTGTCGTCCTTGCCGATAGGCGTTTCGGGCGAAATGATATTCGGAATGCGCATCATCACTTCGTTGAGCTTGTTCGAGGCCTCTTCCGTTTCCTTTTCGATTTGCGCAAGACGAAGCGCGTCGGCATTCACCTGCGCCTTCGCTTTTTCCGCCTCGTCGAGCTTCTTCTCTTTCATGAGCTGCCCGATTTGTTTGGAGAGCGCGTTGCGGGAAGCGCGGAGCGTATCCCCCTCCGTTTGCAATGCGCGGCGCTTTGCGTCGAGCGCGATTGCCTCGTCTACCAAGGGAAGTTTTTTGTCCTGAAATTTTTTGCGGATATTTTCCCGCACGGCGTCGGGATTATTACGAAGAAAAGCAATATCGATCATAGAATACCTCTATCACTAAATTTTCTCAATTATACAACTTTTTGCCTGTAAATGCAACGCATTCCTTGGCGTTAAGCCCGATTCCAATAGAAAAAATTTGACTTTTGCATATAAAGTGTTTATAATATATACCATAACAAGGTGGGTTATTATGCGAACCAAATCTAAAAAAACCGAAGCGGAGAAAAAGCTCGAAGCGGAAGCCGCCGTAACGGCGGAAGCGGCCGCCGAGGCGGAACTCATTCCCGAAACCGAGCCCGAGGAAAAAGCTGCGAAAAATAAGCGGAGCTTTTCTTCGCGCGTGCTCGAAGGCGCGGGAGCGCAGAAAGAGAAACAGTCGCGCAAGAGCGTGATGAAGCGGTTCAAAAAGGCGAAGAAGATTCCTTCCGAATCGGAAGTGGAACGCTTCACGCCCGATTTAGACCAAGGGCTTACCGAAGCGCAGGTCGATACACGTTTCAATCAGTTCCTCTTCAACGACGTCAATAAGAAATACTCGAAGTCGTACGCAAGTATTTTCATCGGAAATATCTGCACGTTCTTCAACCTTTTGTGTCTGCTCGTTGCAGGTGCGCTCCTCTATGCGCACGCGGGCGTGACGCAATTCCTGTTCGTTGCCATTTTCGGAGCAAACCTCTTTATCGGTATTTTGCAGGAAATCCTTGCAAAAAAACAGGTCGATAAACTCTCCGTGCTCATTTCCGCAACGACGAAGGTCATGCGCGGGGGCGTGAAGATGGAAATACCCGTCCGCGAAATCGTGGTGGACGACGTCGTAATTTTGGAAGCGGGACAGCAGGTTCCCGCCGACTGCTCTCTGGCGGACGGCAACGTGGAAGTAAACGAATCGCTCCTCACGGGCGAATCCATTCCCATTAAAAAAGCAGAGGGCGAGCTCCTCTATGCAGGCTCCTTTATCTCCAGCGGCTCCTGCCGCGTGCGCGTGGAAAAGGTAGGCAGGGCAACCTATATCAACAGCCTTACCTCCAAAGCAAAGAAATACAAGAAGCCGAAGTCGGAGATCATGAACTCCATTCGCCTCTTCATTCGCGTGATTGCATGCCTCATTCCCGTGGTTGCGGGGCTCATGTTCTGGCGCAACTGGACGGTGACGGGACACGATATGTCCGAATCTATTCAGCTCACGGGCGCGGTGGTAATCGGTATGATTCCCTCGGGACTTCTGCTCCTTACCTCGTTTGCTATGGCGCTCGGCGTACTGCGGCTTGCCAAGAAGCATACGCTCGTGCAAGACCTCTACTCCCTCGAAATGCTCGCACGCGTCAACGTGCTGTGCCTCGATAAAACGGGTACGATTACCGACGGCAGAATGACGGTGAACGACTGTATGATCCTCGGCAGCTTCACACAGTTCACGCTCGACGAAATAATGGGGAGTATGCTCTCCGCACTTGACGACAACAACCAGACGTCCATTGCGCTGTATAACCGGTTCGGGCACTCCACCGCATTGCAGCCTACGGCAACCATTCCCTTTTCGAGTAAGCGTAAGCTCTCCGCGGTAACCTTCGGTAGTGCGGGCACTTACGTGATGGGTGCGCCCGAATACGTCGTGCGTCCCATGCCCCCGAAAATCGAAAAAATCGTAAAACAATACGCACAGGCGGGGCTTCGCGTGCTGCTGCTCGCACACTCGCAGAACGCCATCGTCGGCGACAAACTCCCCTCTTTGTTCCGCCCCGTAGCGATTATCACGCTTGCAGATAACGTCCGCAACGACGCGATCGACACCATCAAATGGTTCCGCGAAAACGACGTGGAAATTAAAATTATATCGGGCGATAACCCCGTAACCGTATCCGAAGTGGCGCGCCGCGTTGGCGTGAAGCACGCGGGACAGTACATTTCCCTCGACGGGCTCACCGATATCGAGGTCGAGAACGTAGCCAGCCAGTACACCGTATTCGGCAGAGTTACGCCCGAACAGAAAGCAATTCTTGTAAAGGCAATCAAGAAACAGGGCAACACCGTTGCCATGACGGGCGACGGCGTAAACGATATCCTCGCGCTCAAGGAAGCCGACTGCGCTATTTCGGTTGCTTCGGGCAGTGAGGCGGCGCGTAACGTTTCGCACCTCGTTCTGACGGACAACAACTTTCTTACACTCCCCTCCGTCGTATTCGAGGGCAGGCGGGTTATCAACAACATTAAATCGAGCGCGTCCCTCTACATTATGAAGACGCTCTTCATTACCATTCTTGCGATTTTCTGCTTCGCGGTGAACAGCTCGTATTTCTTCAAGACGAACAATATGCTCCTCTTTGAAATGTTCATTGCGGCAGTTCCCTCGGCGGTCATTACCCTGCAACCCAATAAGTCGCGCGTGAAAGGCAAGTTTATTCCGTACGTGCTATCGCGAAGTATTCCGGGTGCGCTCACGATGTTTATCGGAATCGTTGCGGTGTATCTCGGTACCATGTATCTCTCGGATAACCTCGGCACGCTCTTCGTGGAAGCGGGCGACGAAAAGGTCATTAACCCCTTAATGATGCTCGCGCTTACGCTGATAGGGCTTGTGATGCTCTTCCGCATTATGCAGCCGTTCAATATCATCCGAGCGCTTGCGTACGTGTTCTCTGCGGCAGTAAGCATGGTGGTGCTGTGCGTGCCCGTGCTCGGAAACCTCGTGTTCGACCATTGGAGTGAGCTGAGCTTCAACTTCTCGCAGATTCTGTATACGATTTGTATGGTGCTTGCGGCGTTCCCGATTTCCGATTTGCTCATTCGATTGTGCGATTTAATGAACCCCTCCGAGAAAGAGAAAGGGAAATAACCGCTTATAAAAAAGCCCCGCGTAAAAGGGCGTCAGTTATAGGGAATTTTCTCGTGGACAAACAAATAGCCCGCTACCTTCGTAAACGAAGTATAGCGGGCTATTTTTATGTTTAGAGTGATAAATTGAAATTTATATGACGGACATTTATTTCCGTTCTATTTTGCACCAATCTTTCTTTTGACAATGCGGACATTTCAACTTCGCGTATTTAGGTGCATCGCCTGCAAAATCAAAGATTCCCAATATCCCGTTGGTAAAAAATACTTTATAGGGATTTACTTTGAACTTATGTCCGCATTTAGGACATTCATACGTATTGCCAAGATAATAAAGCGGACAAGCAATAATAAACAACCCTATTGCAACCACCAAGCAAATTGCCGATTCAATCCATTGTCTGTCTACCGCTTCAAATATACAAAAGGCAATACTCAAACCGATTAAGACCGCAAGTACAATAACAATGAACGTTTTAAGGACTAAGCCTTTGTGGGTTGGTTTTTTCTTTTTCAAAATACATCTCCGCTAAATTACTGTTTATCATATAATCATTATAGCAAAAACGTAATAAAAAAACAATGAAAGGATTAATTATATTTCCTTAATCGCCAAGTTCAATCATTTTATCAATACAGCGTTTTGCGGCAAGGCGCGTTTCCTCGGGGAGCGTGATTTCTTCCCCCTCGCCCTTACAGCAATTCCAAACGTCCGTGAGCGTGGTGAGCTTCATGTTATGGCATACCAAATCTTTGGAGAGCGGATAGAACTTCTTTTCGGGGCATTCGTATTGCAGGTGCTCCACGATTGAGTTATCCGTGCCGATAATAAACTCCTTTGCGGCGGACTTTTTCGCAAAGTCCATAATGCCGCTCGTGGAGCCGACGAAGTCCGCCCCTTTCACTACCTCGAAGCGGCATTCGGGGTGCACGAGAAGGAGCGCCTCGGGGTGCACCATGCGGGCGCGGGCGGCGTCCTCCTTCGTAGCGCGGACGTGCGTAGGGCACCCGCCCTGCACGAAGTGAAATTTCTTATTCGGCAGCTTACTCTCGACATACCGCCCGAGATTGATATCGGGAACGAACAGAATTTCCGTTTCGGGAATTTTTGCCAAAATGCGCTCGGCGGACGAAGAAGTCACACACACGTCGCAAAGCGTTTTCAGCTCCGCCGTGGTATTGATATACGCCGCCACCGCCGCATTCGGATACTGCTCTTTGAGCGCGGCAAGAAGCTCGGGATCGAGCTGTTCCGCCATAGGACAACCCGCCTCGGCGTTAGAAAGGTACACCCGCTTTTCGGGCGAGAGAATCTTCACCGTTTCCGCCATGAAGCGCACACCGCACATGATAACGGTCTGCGCCTTACCATTCTCTACACAGCGCGCCAAGGCGTAGGAATCGCCCGTGTAGTCGGCAATTTCCACAATTTCGCGCCGCTGATAGGAATGCGCCAAAATGACGATATTCTTTTGTTTTTTGAGCCGCAGGATCTCTTCCTGCATTTCGCGTATGGTCATAAGCGTCCTTACATAAAAAGGGGCAACCGCCCCTTTTTTCCGTTTTTCGTAAAATTATTATATTATGCTTCGTCCGTTTTGTCAACGGAAATTTCCTGCTCGTTCTGCTTTGCCACTTCTGCTTTCTTTGCTCTTCCGAGCAGGAGCGAGGACACACAGGCAAGTATGCCAGAAACGGTAATTGTAATAGCCGAGGATAGATATGCGACAAATAATGCATACTCCTCAGCATATATATTATGGTCACGATGCCCGTCTATCGGCATAATCTCTCTTAGTACCGCCGTCGTCATAATAAAATAGCACGTCAATAACTCCGCCAAAATGATGGTACTAATTTTCTTGCCTTTCCCTTTTACAAAGATAAGTACTGCAACAAACGCGATTCCCAAGATAATTAGGCCGATTTCCAGCCCGCCTACGAGACAAAGATATTTTTCGTCTTCATAATACAGGTTCTTGATTTTTCCGCCGTCAATCATCAGTGAAATACTATCGGCAAGTCCCGAAACGAGCGCGATAATCAACGCCACCAAAGATACGCCCAAAATAACCGATAAAACAATTTTCTTTTCTTTCATAATTTACTCCTTTTCTAAGTCGAAATCCACCGCGCCGCTGTCGGTGTGGTAGAGCGCGCCCGTCACGCATAAATCTTCCGCGCCGTGCAACAGCGTTTTAATTTTGGAAACGCTTCGCTGTATATTCAGAATGCTTGCCTTCGTTCCGTCCGTTTCGCCGCCGATGGCGAGCCGTATTTCGTCGGTAATAAATTTCACGAACCCGCCGCCCGTCTTTAACGCCGCACCGACTGCGCCGCAGCCCGTATGCCCGAGCACGACGACGAGCTTGCACCCCAAATGTTCGACCGCGTATTCGATGCTTCCGAGCCCGTAATTATCGATCACGTTGCCCGCAACGCGCACGACGAATAAATCGCCGATGCCCGCCGAGAAAATGCTTTCGGGAATCACTCTCGAATCCGAACAGCTCACGATAACGGCGTAGGGGCTTTGTCCGTGTTGGCTGGTGTACTGCCGCCTTTCGGGTGAGATATCTCCCGCGCCCTTCACGGAATTGAGATAGATTCTGTTCCCCTCTTTCAACCGTTCCAGCGCATTTGAATTTTTGTCCATATAATTACTCGTCAACCTCGGCAAAGCAGGAACCGCCGATAAATTCGCGCAACAGCGAATTGCACGGCACCCACTTTTCGTCCAATTCGTTAAAGTATTTGAGGAACTTAATCAGCCTGTTGGCAATGATATAGTAAGGGCTATCCGCTTTCACTTCCTGCAATGCGGGCAGGGCGTACTTTTTCAATACGCACAGCTCGTACGTCAAAGCAGAGTTGTAAACGTAGTTACAGCCCTCCTGATAGGGGTATATCCACTTAAATTCGCCCCTGCGCACGCTCGGCCACATTTCAAGCGTCTTCTCCGCCGAAGCCCCGCGATACTTTTTATCACGGACGATTCTGCGAAGCAGGCGGATATCCGTGTAGCTGATCGGGTTGTGGTAGTCGATATTGATTTGGAACTGCGGTGCAATGTAAATCTTGAACTTCTGATGCTTAGGGATACCAAACGACAAATCGTCGTTAAGGGCGTGTATTCCCTCAATGATAATGGGCGTATTCGCGGATATTTTGGTGGGAATGCCTTTCCCCGCTCTTCCGTTCCCGAAACGGTAATCGGGCAGCTCCACTTCCTCGCCGTCGATAAGCGCTTGCATATGCTCGTTGAACAGCTTGATATCCAAGGCGTTGATATCCTCGAAATCGGGCTCGCCGTATTCGTCAATGGGAATATCCTTCTTGTCCTTATAGTACATATCCAAAGAGATGCGCAGCGGATTGATTCCGCGGGACATCAGCTCTATTTTCAAGCGGTTGGAAAAGGTCGTCTTGCCCGAGCTGGAGGGCCCCGCAATGCAAATCAAACGGATATTTTCGATATCATCCGCAATCATTCCGCCAAGCTCGTGGAGCATATCGTTGTGCAGGGTTTCGTTCAGATTGATAAAATCTACCGAGCTGCTCTCCCCCACGCACTTGTTCATCTTGGCAATCAGCTCCGCATTGCACAGCTTTGCCCATTTATGCGCACGCTTCAAAACCTTTGCCAAAGCGGGTTCGTCCTTGAATGCGGGAATCTCCCCCTTTGCCTCGTAGCGCGGGTATTGCACGATAAAATGTCCGTCGTACATGAAAATATTAAAGTACTTCAAATACCCCGTAGAAGGCGTCATATAGCCGTACATATAATTGAGATAGTCGCCGCATTTATAGAAGTGACATATCTTTTCCGGACGGTATTGAAGCGTTACCGCCTTATCCGTTTGGTTGCTCTTCATGAAGTAATCGTACGCTTCTTCCTTGGGGAGCACCGTCTTTTCAAACGGAATATCCGCCGCCACGAGTCTGTTCATTTCCGCACGGACTGCCGTCAGCATCGCCTTATCCATGGGGACTTTGGGCTCGATCACGCTCACCATAATGGAGCGGGAAATCGCATAACTGATTTTAATTTGATAGTCGGGATACAGGTTATGGAACGCCAACGCAACGAGATAACGCATACTCGTTTCGTACACCTTCACCGCATCGGACGAGTTCAAGTCAAGCGGAATCACGTCGCAGTTGTAATTCAGCTCGAAATTGAGCTCTCTTAAACGGTTGTTTACCTTAACCGCCATATAACGCTTGTCGTCGTTATTCAAGAGTTTGATCACCGGCGTGCGCTCGTTTAATTTGTGGGTTTGATTCAAAATATTTACTGTAAACATTTTGACCTCCTTTGCAAGTATTACATGAAATCTGTTCAAAATATATATTAACATATTTTTGAACAAAGTCAATATTTCCCGTAAAATTTGTAAACGTAAAAAACCCGCTCGCTTGGCGAACGGGTTCCTTGATTTGCTTTTTTTATTGTAGAGCTGCTGCTATCTCGGGCAGTTCCACACACAGGAAGACGAGTATGATTACCGTTGCGATTCCTGCCAGAATGACACCTATAATTCCGAGAATGAATGCCGGCAAGGGTTTCTTGGTGCCGGATTTGAAGGTGCTGTACGTGTGAATTGCTTTCGCGCCGAACACGATAGCCAACACGGTCACCGCGACGTCTATGATTAACATACATATCATAGCGGCAAGATTCATGCGTGCACCCGTACTGTTAAGCACGTTTGAAATAATGAACACGCCGAAGCCCATAATGATAGAAGCTAACGCTTTCCCGAAAGAGAGCATCGTCACGTTCGTTTTGTTGGTATCGGACTCGCTTGCTTTTACAGCTTCGACGGAATTTGCAGCCGCCTTGCACTCTTCACAAAGCTCCTCGTTGCCGAAAGTTACTTTACCGCATTTCGCGCAGAACATAGTATTCTTCTCCGTTTCGCAAAAATTTGATACGCTACAATCGTTGTATGCGTATGATACTGTTATTCTATCACTTGTCTTTACTTCTGTCAAGCCCGAAATTGATTTTATACAATAATTAAGGCTTATTCCTTTTGGGAATAAGCCTTAAATACTATCTTACTTTCTTATTTGCGGGGATTCTTGATGTTTGCCTGAGCTGCAGCCAATCTTGCGATAGGAACTCTGTAAGGCGAGCAGGAAACGTAGCTCAAACCGATCTTATGGCAGAACTCGATGGACGAAGGATCGCCGCCGTGCTCACCGCAGATACCGCAGTGAATTTCGGGACGGGTCTTCTTGCCGAGCGTAACCGCCATATCCATGAGCTTGCCGACGCCCGTCGTATCGAGACGTGCGAACGGATCGCTCTCGTAAATCTTGTTTGCATAGTAGGAAGGAAGGAACTTGCCGGCGTCGTCGCGCGAGAAGCCGAACGTCATCTGCGTCAAGTCGTTCGTGCCAAAGCAGAAGAACTCCGCTTCCTTTGCGATATCGTCCGCCGTGAGCGCCGCACGGGGAATCTCGATCATGGTGCCGACTTCATACTTCAAATCGGACTTCGCTTTCTTGATGACTTCGTCAGCCGTTGCCACAACGATATCCTTCACGTATTTAAGCTCTTTCACTTCGCCCGTCAAAGGAATCATGATTTCGGGAACGACTTTCCAGCCCTTGTGCTTCTTCTGAACCGCAATTGCAGCCTTGATAACCGCCTTGGTCTGCATGACGGCGATTTCGGGATAGGTTACCGTCAAACGGCAGCCGCGGTGGCCCATCATGGGGTTGAACTCGTGCAAGTCGGAGATGATCTGCTTGATTTGTGCAACCGTCTTATTCTGTGCTTTTGCAAGCGCCGCGATATCCTCTTCCGTCGTGGGAACGAACTCGTGAAGCGGGGGATCGAGGAAACGAATGGTTACGGGGTAGCCGCCGAGTGCCTCGAACAAGCCCTCGAAGTCTGCCTGCTGCATGGGCTCGATTTTCGCGAGCGCAGCCTCTCTCTCTTCAACGGTTTCCGCGCAAATCATTTCACGGAATTTATCGATTCTGCCCTCGCCGAAGAACATGTGCTCGGTACGGCAAAGACCGATACCCTGCGCGCCGAACGCCGCCGCCTGCTTTGCGTCCTTGGGCGTATCTGCATTCGTACGAACGCCGAGTGCCTTGTATTTATCAGCGAGCTCCATAATGCGTCCGAAGTAGCCGCTGTTGGGGTCTGCGGGAACGGTGGGAATCAGGCAGTCGTAAATGTTACCCGTAGAACCGTCGAGGGAAATGCCGTCGCCCTCGTGATATACTTTGCCGGCGAGGGTGAACTGTTTGTTCTCCTCGTCCATCTTAATGTCGCCGCAGCCGGATACGCAGCAGGTACCCATGCCGCGTGCAACGACTGCCGCGTGCGAGGTCTGACCGCCGCGTACGGTAAGAATACCCTGCGCGTACTTCATACCCTCGATATCTTCGGGAGAGGTTTCAAGGCGTACGAGTACGACCTTCTTACCCTTCTTGCCTTCGATAACTGCGTCTTCCGCCGTGAACACGATTGCGCCTGCCGCCGCGCCGGGGGAAGCTGCAATACCCTTGCCTACTACGTTCTTCTTGTCTGCTTCTTTCAAAGCCTTGGGATCGAACTGAGGGTGAAGGAGCATGTCGAGCGACTTCGCGTCGATCTGCATAAGCGCTTCCTGCTCGGTGATCATGCCCTCGTCGATGAGGTCGCAAGCAATCTTGATAGCCGCCGCCGCGGTACGTTTACCGTTACGGGTCTGGAGCATATAGAGCTTCTCGTTCTCAACGGTGAACTCCATATCCTGCATATCGCGGTAGTGGTTTTCAAGCGTTTTGCAAACTTCCTGGAACTGCTTGTAAACTGCGGGGAACACTTCCGCCATCTTTGCAATGGGCATAGGCGTACGAACGCCTGCAACGACGTCCTCGCCCTGTGCGTTGGTAAGGAACTCACCCATGAGTCCTTTTTCTCCCGTAGCAGGGTTACGCGTGAACGCAACGCCCGTACCGCAGTTGTCACCCATGTTACCGAACGCCATCATCTGAACGTTGACTGCCGTACCCCAGCTGTAAGGGATATCGTGGTCCATACGGTAAATGTTCGCACGGGGGTTGTCCCACGAACGGAACACTGCCTTGATTGCCTCGAAGAGCTGTTCCTTGGGATCGTCGGGGAAGTCCTTCTTGATTTGTTTCTTGTATTCTTTCTTGAACTGATTTGCGAGTTCTTTCAAATCGTCCGCAGTAAGCTCAACGTCCTGCGTAACGCCCTTCTTCTCTTTCATCTCGTCGATGAGTTTCTCGAAGTATTTCTTGCCGACTTCCATAACGACGTCGGAGAACATTTGAATGAATCTTCTGTAGCAGTCCCAAGCCCAGCGGGGGTTGCCCGATTTGGTTGCGATGGTGTTGACTACGGTTTCGTTCAAGCCGAGGTTAAGGATGGTATCCATCATGCCGGGCATGGATGCGCGTGCGCCCGAACGGACGGAAACGAGAAGGGGATTCTCTTTATCGCCGAACTTCTTGCCGGTGATCTTTTCCATCTTGTCGATGTACTCCATGATCTCCTTCTGAATGGACGGATTGATCTGTCTGCCGTCTTCGTAATACTGCGTGCAAGCTTCCGTAGAAATCGTGAAGCCTTGCGGTACGGGCAGACCGATATTGGTCATCTCCGCGAGGTTCGCGCCCTTGCCGCCGAGAATTTCTCTCATTGATGCGTTGCCTTCGGTGAAAAGGTAACAATACTTTTTAGCCATTGAAGTTCCTCCTGAATTTTATGCGTTTTTAGCCAACTTTTATTTTACACGAATTATATAAAAATTTCAACAGTTTTAAGGAAAATTTTTACAAAATATTTATGCCCCGCGTCCAAAGGCGCGGGGCGTGGTAGTTCATCAAACCCGATACGTCGCGTTAAGCAACTCTGTAAGATTTTTTTCCTTTGCCTTTTTGTAACAAAAGAAAATATCAACTATCGAAAAAATACCAAACGTACAGAGATTTAAGAAAATTTTTGCAACTCCCATTCCGATATCACCGATATAGAATCGGTCCATGGCAATACCGCCGAGAAAAATAGAATACAGTAATACTGTCTGCGGATTTTTTAACGAAAGCATAGACGTCAAAGTATACATATCTTCCTCTCTTTTCGCAAACGCTTTGCGAATCAAAAATAGTTTATCTTCAGGGAAATATTCTTTGAAAATGAGAAAGAAAGCTTCATTCTTTGCGTCATCTTTTTCTACTCGCGCACTCTCTGCTGCCGCTTCCCTTGCCATTTCATATAGCCGTTCTTTATCCTTCTCCTTTTCTTCTTTTCTTTTTTCTCTATGCGGTGCATCAAGATTATATACGCCCAAACCAAAATATATAAACATGCATGAGGGATTAATTATCATACCGATAATTGAAATCGCAAATAATTCTGTTCCAGCACCATCAGATATCATATAAGAAACGAGAGCAAGAATAACGGGAACCATCCCGATGATTACAGTTGGCAATCCAACAGCAACCATTGCTTTGTTGTTCTTATAGTTTTTGGAAGATAAAAGTATAGAAATGACCACGATTGCCGCAACGCTTAAAATAAGGAAAAATACTTGTGCACCACCAAAGCCCACCATAGGATATTCATGATAATAATAATCATAATAAGTAAAGCCATGAATTACACCGTACAATGCGCAAACGAATGCAAGTCCTGCCGCAATCAGTGCAAGAATGCCGTATGCTTTTCTCATTTGTTTTGAATTCATAAAAAACCTCCGTAAAATAAAATAAGGGCGCTCCCATAAGGGAGCGCCCGCATAAGGTATCCCTCATGTTTGCGCTACAAGTCCGACTCAATACGGAAAATAGGATACACCGATGCCGCTGTACCTGTACTGAGTCTTATTATTAACTTGTAGCGCATTTTTAGAATACCATAAAACAAAAATTTTTGCAACTGTTTTATAAAAAATATGCCCCGCGCATTTGGGCGCGGGGCATCGTAATATGTAACTATCTCTTTTTATAACAAACCTTGTACTTCGCGCCGAACTTGCCCATTAAAAACTGTGCGAGCTCCTCCGCCGTGCGCGATTTCATGCCGTCTTTGCGGACGATAAACACCGTAGCCTGGTTGAGATACATCATCCACATATCGACGTACTCGTTGCACTTTGTAAACGCAGAGTAATTTTCGCTGGTGGTGCTCGAGGTGCCGTCGTTCATGTTCGTGACGACTTCGTAGCCGTCTTCATTGAAAACGTAATGCATGATAGATTCTTTCCCCTGCAACGCCTTGCCCGTTATCTTTTGAACGAACGGATACAGAAACAACATAAACAGCAACAGCACCGCACCCATTACCATTAAAAAGACGGGAAGAAAGTAGTCGCCATCCTTGAATACATACAGCTCCAACAGCAAAAACACGACGCCCAAAACAATCAGGCATACGTTCAATATGCAAGAAGTTATTCGCATTCTATGCGAAACGTTTCTTGACACCCTCATATTTGTTTCTAAATCGATTTTGGTTTCATTCTCGAACATAAGCCGCCTCCTACCACGTATTATACGCGCCCGCCGCCGCTGTGTCAAGACCGACTACAAAAAAGCCGATAAAAAGAAGTCGAGCGTGATAGCGAGCGTCAAAAGTCCGCTCCCCCACGTGAGCACGGGCGCGGGCAGGGCGGCAAATCTTTTTTCCAAGGGTGCCCACACGCCCGCCATGAAAATACCGATCATCGCGCCCCAGGCAACGCTGACGCTCAGACAGATATAGTCCTGATAGGAATGCGCAAAGTCCTGATACGTCCACAGCCGAACGCCGAACACCTGCTCGAAGAAAAGCCCCGTAGAAAGCTCCACGAACGTGGCAATAAGCGAGGCGGCCACGCAGTATCCCAAAAAGTGTAGGAGACTTTTGGGATATTTTTCGTCTAAGCGCGGAAGCCCGAGCGTAAGCCGAATGAGAATAAGCGCAAAGCCGTAGACGGTGCAAAACGGCAACGTTAAAAACCCGCGGTCGGCGTTCATTTGGTAGACGACGAAAAAATAGAGCTTCTCCCAGCACCAGCCGAGAAAAGAGAACAGAAAAAACAAAAGAGCGCAGGCAAGCGCGCGCCTCAGTTTTTCGCTTGCTATAATTTTCGTGCGGGCGGTCTTTTCCATAGGGGCAGTTTGTGCAAGGGGGAGCCGCTTCATTCCCAGATAAATTTTCGGATTGTGCATTGACAAGCGCATGATTTCGTGCTACAATGGACAGGATAAAATTATCAAATGAGGTAAAATTATGATTGATTATTCTTTGAAAGCACTTACGGCAGACGAGCTTTCGTTTAAGGTGAATCCCATTAAGGCAACGCCCGATATGAAGTTCGAGATCAAGCCCTTCTTCTCCCGCCAGATTCGTCAGGCAAACGAGAACCCGAAAATCAATATCGTGGTGTTGGAATGCAAAATCGAGCACAAGGACGATAGCCCCAAGCCCTTCAATTTGACGGCGCGCTTCGTGGGCGTGTTCGAGGTAAACAACATGGAAACGGACGAGGACAAGCGCACGTTTGCCATTAACGCAACGGAGACTATGTTCCCCTATCTTCGCGCGGCGGTTACCAACCTTACGGCAGACGCGCTCATCAATCCCTTGACGCTTCCCGTCGTTCCCGGTTCGACCTTGTTCCCCGACGATCGGAACCCCAGCGGCTACACGCTGAGCGTTGATCCGAAGGTAGTCAACTAATTCACGAATTTTTCATTCTGAAAAATTCCGTGAGCTATTAGCCCCTTTGTTTTATCTTTCTTGCAGAAGCGTTGTACTTGTTTCATCAACAGACAGTAAGCGCAAAGCATTGCGCAAATTGGGGGCGCTACCGCAAAGGCGCGACTTTGCTCCGCGCACAAAATTATAAAAAATTATCCCCGCAAAAATTTGCGGGGATTTGCTATTGTTTGAGTTTTAGCAATGTTTTTCAAACCATTCGAGAATTTCGCGTGCGTTTTCTTCGCCTGTCTTCTCGTTGAGAAATTCGTGGCGGCAGCCCTCGAACAGCTTTAACTCGATATCCTTGACGCCTGCCTTATTCTGATAGAACGAATAAAGCTTTTTCACGCCCGCGCTCATGTCGCCGACGGGATCTTCCTTGCCCGAGGCAAGCAGAATGGGTAAATCGCTCGGCACAGCCTTTGCGTATTTTTTGGTATAGAGACTCTTCAAGCCCTTGAAGAAATCGGCATAGAACCGATACGAGCAAGTAAATCCGCAAAGCGGGTCTGCGTGGTATGCGGCGTTGTTTTCGGGGTTGGCGCTCAGCCATTCCTTATCTTCAAACTTCTTTTCGTATGCACCGAACGAGAGATTCTCAATCATTTTCGCGGGCTTCTTCTTGGGGTTCAACGCCGCCACGAAGGAGCCGAGATACACCTCGAAATCCTTCTTCATGTTACTGCCGCCGATAACTGCGCCGTCGATCTTATCACCGTACTTGCCGATATAGCTCTGCGTGATAAACGAGCCGTACGAAAAGCCGAATACGAAATATTTCAAATCGGGAAACTTCGCTTTATAATAATCGGTAATGGCGCATTCGTCGCGTACCGTGTCCGCGAACATATTCCCCTTGCAGTAGCCGAGCGTATCGGGATCCGTCTTGCCGTGGCCGCGATGGTCGTCCGCCACCACAAAGTAGCCGAACGCGTTCAGCATTTTGGCAAACTTGTCGTACCGCGCGGCGTGCTCCGTCATACCGTGTATGATTTGCACCACGCCCTTGGGCATCTGCGGGCAGCTCCATTCGTGAACGTAAATTTTCTTTCCGTCGAAGCTTGTGAGTTCCATAATTTCCTCCGTTATCAATTATTTCCAAAATAATTATACCACAAACGCATACGCTTTCAAACGCCTTTGGCGGTTTTTTCCTCTGCTGCCAAGAACCTACTATTGATTTTTTACCCGTTTTTTGGTATGATTTTATCAAAGTTGAAATACAAAGGAGAAAAAAATATGAAACCGTTGAAAACGGCAGTATGCGCAATAGCGTTGATGCTCGGCTGTTTGCCGCTCACCGCGTGCTCCGGCCGCTCAGACGATACTGCAAATAAAGAAAACTTTGAACAAGTAGAAGAAGGCGGAGAAGTTGTAACCCTTCCCGGAGATATACAAATACCCGAACCCGAAAAACCCGAAATCCCGCAGGAGCCGCAAACTCCGCAGGCGCAATATATTCTCGTCCGCACGAACGGACTCAACGTGCGCGCGGGCGCGGGCATGTCTTCCGAAGTACTCGGCACGGTGGAAAACGGCGTACTCCTGCAATACGTCGGGCAGACGAACGGCTGGTACGAAACGCGCTACAAAGGGCGCACGGCGTACGTGAGCGCAGACGCGCGTTATACCTCGCTCACCTCAATGGAAGCGGGCAGCGAAAAGATAGAGAGCGTGATTCAAGAGGGCTTGAAGGTGCTCGGCACGCCGTACGTGTACGGCGCAGTACGCTTGCACGACGGAAAGGGCAATCTTTTGAAAAACTTCACCGATACGGCGTTTGACTGCTCCTCGCTCATGCAATATATGTTCTATCGGGGTGCGGGCGTCAATCTCAACATGAACACGCGCACGCAGGTATCGCAGGGGCAAGAGGTTGCCAAAAAAGATATTCAGCGCGGAGACCTTTTATTCTTCACGAACGCTTCGCGTTATAACAACACGGGGTTAGAGCGAATCGGGCACGTTGCCTTGTACCTCGGCGATAACTACATTCTGCACACCGCTTCGGACTACGCGAAGATCGAACAGATTTCTACCACGCGGTGGAGCTACTACATTACGGCAAGAAGAGTTTTATAATATAAGAGGTGTGAGCAGTTCGCTCACACCTCTTTTTCTTCTTCGGCTTTTTGTCTTTTCTTCATTATCGTCCAATTAATAAAGCCGTACGTATCCGTCACCAAAAACGATACGAAGCAAATTACCATAGGAAGATAAGTGATATCTTCCATGCTTGCCATGCTCCACATGACGATGAGTACGATATCGTTTGCACCGTAGGCGATTGCATAAAACCGATTTCTTCTTGCCGTTAAATACGCCGCCATAAACGAAGTTGCTACCGATACGGTACTGATAATCAAGTTCGCCGTATTAAGCGCTTGCAGTACGAAGAAAAAGCATACCGTAATCACGGCGGACGCAATTAAAAACAGGCACCATTCTCTGCGGGAAAGTGTATTGACCTTTACTTCGCTCTTGTTGCCCTTATAGGGATTGCGCAGCCACGAGATAAGAGCCCAAAGCGCAATGGGCGCGCTCATTCCCAAATACGTTATCATTTCGCCGTAGTAGGAAAACGAGTACGAAATGATGCCGTAAAACACGCTGAATACGATTGTTAAAAGCTGTCCCGCGGGATTGCCCTTGGAAACGAATATCAAGGCGGTTGCGCCAATCAAGGAGCCGACCAAATACAGGTACTGCGTATTCTTGAAAACGAAGAAAAATACGATAATCGATATTACGCTGATACTCCAAATCAGCCATTCGACGAGAGTAATACTTCTTAAAAACTTTTTCATAATCCTCAAAAAAACGGCACTTTGCTTATATCTTCCAAGACCTGACGATATAAGTAAAATGCCGTTGCATTTGCAAGTACTCGGTAGCACTTGCGAGTCTATTCAATTCTTCATGATTTTACGCGGCTTAGCGGAAAAAGTCAAGCGTTTATTTTACGATTCCTTTTTCAAAGAGCAAGTCGGAGAGCCTAGCAAAGTCTTTGGGAGAGAGCGTTTCTCCGCGCACGCCGTCTGCTATACCCGCCGCCCGCAGGATTTCCTTCGCCTCTTCGCGCCCCAAACGGAACACGCTCATGAGGTTATTTTCCAGCGTCTTTCTGCGGCTTAAAAAGGCGCACCGCACCGTCTCGCGGTACGCCCGCGGACTTGCGACCTCAAACCCGCCCGAAGTGAAATCTATCTTCACCACCGCCGAATCGACGTTCGGGCGCGGGGTGAACATTTCCCGCGGCACGCGGCGCGTGATTTTGCACGTCCCCCGCCGTGCGATAGCCGCCGTGACTGCGCCGTAGTCCGCCGTGCCCTCTTTTGCGCAGAACCGCTCCGCCACTTCCTCCTGCACCATGACGGTGAGCCCCTTGCAATTTTTGGACTCTTCCACGAACCGCATGACGATAGGCGTAGTCACGTAATACGGCAAATTCGCCGCAACGACGAACGGCCCAAGCTCCTTCTCCACCTCGGACATTTCCGCCTTGGAAAAGTCCTGAAACACGACCTCTACGTTTTCGCAGCCCGCAAGCGTACGCGCAAGCACGGGCTCCAAGCTTCTATCGATTTCATAGGCGAGCACCTTTTTCGCGCGCCCCGATAGCGCACGCGTGAGCGCACCCGCACCCGCGCCGATTTCGAGCACCGTCGTATTCTCGTCCACGCCCGCGTCCTGCGCAATGGCGCGGAGCAGGTTGGTATCGGTGAGGAAATTCTGCCCCCACTGCTTTTTGAAGCTGAACCCGCATTCCCCGAGAACGCTCTTCAAATCTTCCATAAAATTCCTCACATGCGCCATGCCACGACGCACATACTGTTATTGAGGGAATCCCCCTCCTTACTTATGAGAAAGAGAGCCTGCTATGTCGGGCTCTCTGATTTTTTTATTCTATCATTTCCCGAACCCGAAGCGGCAGCCCGACTTCCTCGGCAAGCACTTTACACTTTTCGACCGCCTCTTTGCCGATGCAGTCCACCACCGAAAAGAGTGCGTTCACGCCGCTTTCCCTGCACGCGTGTGCGAAGTCTAAAAGCGCACCGTATGCCCCCGCAATCTGCGGACGGCACACCGCTTCGTACTCTTTCTCGCTCGGTGCGTTGAGCGAGATGTTCACCGTGTCGAGATTGTCCTTCAAAAGCGGCGCAATGTTTTTGCCGTTGATAACACTGCCGTGGCCGTTGGTGTTGAGCCTCGTTTTGCCGCCGCGGCTGTGAACGTATTCGCACACTTCGAGCATGGTATCAAGCCGATGCGTCGGCTCGCCGAAGCCGCAGAACACGATTTCGTTATACTTTTTAGGATCGCCGATTCCCGCAATCACCTGCGCGGCGGTCGGCTCCTTACTTAGCCAAAGCGCATACCCCTCGTACTCCGTTTTCCCCTCGCGCACGCAGAACGTGCAGCGGTTGGTGCAACGGCTTGTGAGATTCACGTATAAGTTGTTTCCGATTTGGTAGGTATAAATATCCATAATTATTTGAGCTTCGGGAAGAGCCGCGCGGCGTTTTCCCGAATTGCCTCGTAAACTTCCGCGAACTCCATGCCCTTGATTTGGGCAATCTTTTCAACGATAACGGGAATGTTTGCGGGCGTATTTTTTTCGCCGCGAACGGGGGATAAATAGGGGCTGTCCGTTTCAGATAAAATTCTGTCTATCGGGCAATGCGCTACGGCTTCCACCACCTTTTTTGCGTTCTTGAAGCAGGTCACGCCCCCGAACGAGAAGTACGCGCCGAGGCTTAGAAACTCGTCCATGACCTCTTGTCCGTAGGAATAGCAGTGCAAAAGAAACCCGCCCTTTAAGTGCTCCTTCATTTCGTGCAAGATGGCAAGCGTGTCCGCACAGGCGTCGCGCGAGTGAATTTGCACGGGCAAACCCGCACCTTCGGCCATAAGAATTTGCGTCACGAACGTGTCGCGCTGATTTTTCTTATTGAAATCGGGGTAATGGTAGTCAAGCCCGATTTCCCCGACCGCCACGCACTTTTCGTCCTTGCAAAGTTCAAAGAGCTCATCGAACTCCGTTTCCGTTAAATCCCTCGCTGTTTCGGGGTGAATGCCCGCGCAGAAGTATGCGCCGTCATGAGCCTTACAAAAATCGCGGTGCCACTTGGAGTGTTCAATCGTATCGCCTGCGAGCACGACCTTTTGTACGCCCGCCGCCTTGATTTTCTCCCACTCCTCGGGGAAGGTATAGCCCTCGTCCGCGAAATGCGCGTGAATATCGATCATCTTACCTGTCCGCCGCTTTCCATTGCTTTTTCGGGCGTGACGAGCGCAAGGTTGCCCTCTTTATCCTCGGCGCAGAGAATCATGCCCTCGGAGAGCACGCCGCGAAGCTTGACGGGCTTCAGGTTCGTAACAACGACGACCTTTTTGCCGATCATCTCTTCGGGCGTGTAATACTTCGCAATGCCCGAAACGACGGAGCGCGTTTCGTTTCCGATTTTCACCGTTTCGTGCAGGAGCTTATCGGACTTCTCTACCCGCTCGCACGCAATGACTTCGCCCACTTTTAATTCTATTTTTGCAAAATCGTCAATGGTAATTTCTTCCACTTTGTTTTCCTCTTTCTTTTCGGGGTGTTTGGACTTCACAAGCTCCGCCACCGCGGCAAGCTCTTTTTGAATATCGATTCTCGGGAATATGGGCGGGAGCTTTTCAATTTTCGTACCCGCCTTCAAGCCGCCGAACGCCAAGCTATCAAACCCTGCGTCCTCGCTGCAACCGAGGCTCTTCAAAATTGCCTTAGGCGCAACGGTGAGGAAGGGCTTTAACAAAATTGCCGAAATGCGCACGGTTTCCGCTAAGTTATAGAGCACGGTGCCGAGGCGCGCCTTTTTACTCTCGTCCTTGGCAAGGATCCAAGGCGTCGTTTCGTCGATATACTTATTCGCGCGCGATACCACCGCGAAGATTTCCGCTAAGGCTTCGGGGGCGTTGAGCCGCTCCATCGCGCTCTTTACTTTTTCAAACGCGCCTTCCGCCATTGAAACAAGCTCTGCGTCCACGCCCTCGGCTTTGCCGCGCTTCGGGAGCGTTCCGCCGAAGTACTGCCCGATCATCGCCGTCGTGCGGGAAACGAGGTTTCCTAAATCGTTAGCAAGGTCCGCGTTAATTCTCGTAAGTAGTTTCTCGTTCGTGTATTCGCCGTCGCTACCGAAGGGAATTTCACGGAGCAGGAAGTAGCGCACCGCGTCCGCGCCGTAGCGTTTGACGAGTTCGTAGGGATCGGTAAGCTCGCACTTCACCGCGTCCTGCTTGCTCTTCGAGAGCTTGTCGCCGCCGATTAGAAGCCAACCGTGTCCGTACACGCGCTTCGGAACGGGCTCGCCGAGTGCCATTAAAATTGCGGGCCAGATAATGGCGTGGAAGCGCACGATCTCTTTACCGACCATGTGCAAATCCGCAGGCCAGAATTTTTTATAGAGACTGTCGTCCTTTGACGCATACCCGAGCGCTGTAATGTAATTAGACAGCGCGTCGATCCAAACGTACGCGTAATGATTCTTATCGAACGGAAGCGGAACACCCCACTTCACCGTGGTGCGGGATACGCACAAATCGTTGAGTCCCGGTTTTAAGAAGTTGTTCACCATTTCGTTGATACGCGATTTGGGCTGTAAAAATTCGGGGTTGTCCTCGTATAGTTTCAAAATGCGGGGTGCGTATTTGGAAAGGCGGAAGAAATAGCTCTCCTCCTTTTGCAGCGTTACCTCTCTGCCGCAGTCGGGGCACTTGCCGCCCTTGAGCTGCGCCTCCGTCCACATACTTTCGCAGGGGGTGCAGTACCAGCCGCTGTATTCGGCTTTGTAGATATCCCCGCTGTCGTATAATCTCTGATAAATTTTTTGCACGGCTTCGACGTGGTCTTTATCCGTAGTGCGGATAAAGCGGTCGTAGGAAACGTCGAGAAGCCGCCACATATCTTTGAGCTCGGCAACGAGCGGGTCGATAAACTGCATGGGCGTGACGCCGCGGCTCTTTGCCTCTTTCTCGATTTTCTGGCCGTGCTCGTCCGTACCCGTGAGGAAGAACACTTCTTCGCCGAGCATTTTATGGAAGCGGGCAAGCGCGTCGCAAATGACGGTGGTATAGCAATGCCCGATATGCCAGTTCCCGCTCGGATAGTAGATGGGTGTTGTAATGTAATACGTTTTCTTTTTCATACTTTGCATTATACCGCATTCCTTCAAAAATGTAAATTTATTTTCGGGCGAAATAATCTTCCCTTAGTATCGCGCGGTGAATGATATCCGTCCACCCGCCCGTAGAGAGAAGACGGTGTTCTCCCCGCGCCGTGCCCTCGTATAAAAGTCCGCACTTTTCCATCACGCGCCCCGAGGCGGGATTCTCTACCGAATGCGCAGCTTCGATACGGTGAAAGCCGACTTCCTCGAAGAGGTAGCGCAAAACACAGCCAAGTGCCTCGGGCATGATGCCCTTGCGCCAATGCTTTTTGGAAAGGCAGTATCCGACGACGGCGCGCTCGCTACTTTCATTCACGGCATGCAGGGCGATATCGCCGATAACCTCGCCTTCAAGCGTGATTGCCCAATGGTAGACGTTCGGCTGTTTGCTCTCCTCTTCCCAAAGCGTTAAAATGGCGCGGGTATCTTCCACACCGTTGTGGGGCGGCCACGTTAAGAATTTGGTGACTTCGGGATCGCTCGCCCAGTTTGCGTACATTTCCTCCGCGTCGCTCACGCGGAAGGGACGAAGCACGAGCCGTTCCGTTTTCAAAATTTTACTGCCTTTGTGATTCATTGCTTTCTCCCGATAAAAAAACGGCTTCCCGCAGGAAGCTGTTTTTATTATAGCCGTTCTTATTTTGCTTGTCAAGAAAACTTTTCCGTCAAATTTCTCTCACGGTCAGATAAAACTCCTGCCCGCCCTCTAACTGCATTTTTATTGCGTTCCCTTGCTGTGCGACTTTCGCTACGAAGTAATCTTTCAATGCCAACGCGATTTCCGACGCAAGTTCCTTTGCTTCTACTTTTTCTCTTGTTTTTTCCAAAAGTGCTTCCATGATAATTCTCCTTGAGGTTAACAAAGCCGTGCTTCGTTTGTATGAAAATATTATACAACGCAATTAGACGCGAATCAAGTTTATCCCCCCTTTTTCGACAGTCTTATTTTGTAGTAAAAAGTCTTTGTTTGTCGTATTTTGTCGAATGCAATTTTTTACCTCCCGCAAAAAGCTGTTGACAAGCACCCCCCCCCGTGTGATAATATCTAAAACGAAATCGATATTAAGGAGTTGAAATATGAAAAGAAAATCTTTGTTCGTTCTCTCTGCGGCTGCAATCGGGTGCGCCGCGCTGGGGGCGTGCGTCGGCTGCGACCTCTTCGGCGGAGGTGGCGACGATAAGACGGACGGCACGAAGGGACTTTATTACCGTCTTACGGAAGACGATCTCTCGTACGGCGTAGAGCTTTCGTCCGACACGAAGGGCGACTGGGATAACGCGGATATCGTTGTTCCCGCAAGCTACAAGGGCAAGCCCGTGACCGAGGTCGGCGGGAAGGGATTCGCGGAAAGCGGCATTAAAAGCATTACCCTGCCCGACAGTATAAAGGTCATTCGCTACGGCGCATTTGAAGATTGCAAAAATCTGAAAACCGTCAAGTTTGGCAGCGGCGTTACGGAAATCGAGCATTTTGCATTTTCTTCCACCGGCTTGGAAACGATTGAAATTCCCGCTACCGTCACGAAAATCGGCACGCAGGCATTCGAGGACAACGAGCTCCTTACGGCAATTACCGTGAAGGGCAACGTGGAAACGGAAAATATGGTGTTTGAAGACTGTACTGCACTCAAAACGGTGGAGTTCCTCGGCGAAGAGAGCTTGACGCTCGGCCGGTCGGTATTCAGTGATTGCACCGCGCTCGAAAGCGTAACGCTCAGCGCCGATTCCGTAACGCTTGAAGACACAACCTTTATGAACTGCAAGTTCAAACGGTACGCGGCGACGCTCGAGACCATTTACAAGAGCAATTTTGAAGGCACCATGCGTACGGAGTTCCCGAGCGAGCTAGTGTTCCTGCGCACGGAGGAATTCCCCGACGAGGAGATTTCCTCGCACAAGATAGGCAAGCCCGTTTCCGTAACTCTGCCCGCCACGCTCAAAAGCGTCGGAACGAACGTGTTCTACGACTCCTCGAAACTGACGGAAGTCGTATTCGAGGGTACAATTGCCGAGTGGTGCGCGGTAGAATTCAAAAATACCTGGTCCAACCCCTTGAACAGCGGAAAGGCGCAGCTCACCATCGACGGAAACGCAGTTGAAGGCAAGCTGACCATTCCCGCAGAGGTTGAAAAGGTGGGCGGCTACGCGTTCTATAAATACACGGATATTCGCGAGCTTGAAATTCTGGGTGCAACGGAAATCGGGCAATACGCATTCGCACACAACACCCGCCTGTACTCCGCTCAGCTTCCCGAGGGCATGACGGAAATCGGCATATGTGCGTTCTCGGACTGCGCGCTCGTACAAGTTACGCTGCCCGAAAGCCTTACCGACCTCGGCAGTTTTGCGTTCGAGCAAAACAGAAGACTCGTACGCATTATCAACAAGTCTGAAGTGGATAGCGAAACGATTGAAAAAGCCGCGCGCAACGCTTCGAGTGATCTTGAAATTATTACCGCACCCGACAAAACCGAGGTGAAGAAAATCGGCGACTTCGTGTTCTTTGTAGAAGAAAACGGTTCGTACAACCTGATGCTGTATGCGGGTAACGCTACGGAAATCACCCTGCCCGCCGAAGTGAACGGAAATAAATACATGATTTACGCCAATGCGTTCCGCGGCGGTTCGCTTGAAAAAATCACGTTTGCCGATACGGCAAACTGGTTCCGTTATATGGGAAGCAGTTCGCCGGCAGTGGAAATCGACGTAACCGACCCCGTGCAGAACGCGCAAATCTTGCAGTCTTCCTCCCCCGGTTATGAGTATTATCAGATTTTCGACTAATTCCTATTGGAACGAAAAGCGGAGCCTTCGGGCTCCGCTTTTTTTCATAACGCGGACAAGTTATACATAGAATGAAACGTGAACGGAATTTTTGCGGCGGTGTTTCTTCTTTCCGCCGCCATGTTTTTGATTTTCGACCCCGAGGGGTTTTTGCCCGCGCTTTTGTCGGGCGGGGAAAAGGCCGCGACGCTCTCGCTGTCTTTGCTTGCCGTGTACTGCGTGTGGCTCGGATTCTTTAAGGTATTAGAGCGGAGCGGGCTTGCGGGGAAGCTCTCACGCGCCGCAACGCCGCTTGCGCGGCGGCTGTTCAAGACGGACGATAAAGACGCCGTGTATCTTGCAAGCTGTAATCTTTCCGCAAACTTTTTAGGGCTGCCCGGTGCGCCTACGCCGCTCGGCGTGAAGGCGGTGGAAAAGTTCTGCGCGGCGAAAAACCACTACGCCGCGGACATGCTGTTCGTACTCAACGCAACCAGCTTGCAGCTTTTGCCCACTACCGTGATTGCGCTCCGCCTTGCCGCGGGCTCCTCTTCGCCCTCGGATATCTTTCTGCCCACCCTTTTGGCAACGCTGTTTTCTACCGTGCTCGGCGTTTTGCTCGTTATGATTTTCTGCCGTAAGAGGAAAGCACGCAAATGAAGTACGTTGCCCTCGTTATCCCCGCGCTCTTTCTCGCGCTGTTCGTCTATGCGCTCGTTCGGCGGGTGAAGCTGTACGACTGTTTTACGGACGGCGTGAAGGAGGCGGCGCCGCTCGTACTCTCGCTCTTTCCCTATCTTGCCGCAATTCTCATGCTCTCGGAGCTGTTCGAGCGGAGCGGGCTTTCGGCGGGGCTGACTTCCTTTTTATCGCCCGCATTCAAGTTCCTCGGCATTCCGCCCGAAATTTCCAAGCTCGTGATTATGAAGCCCTTTTCGGGAAGCGGTTCCACCGCGCTTCTTTCGGAAATCCTCTCTACCTACGGCGCGGACAGCTATATTGCGCGGTGCGCGTGCGTTTCCTACGGTTCGAGCGAAACGGTGTTCTATATTTCCGCCGTGTATTTCGCGGGCGTGAAAAACAAGAAGCTCGTGAAGCCCGTACTCATTGCGCTATTTGCAAATTTCGTGACGGTGGTATTCGGCTGCTTTTTATGTCGCTTTTTGTAAAAGTGATAAATTGTTACAAAACTTGCAAGAAACCTCTCAGAAAAAAATTTTTTGAAATTTTTCTTCTATTTTTTTGCATTTTGCAGGGGCATGTACTATAATAAGACCATCAAAAACAGCTCATAATTTTCCCCCTTATCATAAAGTGAAACCCCTCGGAACTGTGTTCCGGGGGGTTTTACTATGCGGCTTTGCTCCGCGCACCTTTTTTGAAATCAGGCTTCGGTTTTCTCTGCTTTCTTATTTTTTCTGCGCCACCGTTTTTTAGGCGGCTCGTTCCCTTCGCGCTTATCGATTCCCTCTAAGAATACGAGCACGATGGAATAAAACATTGCGGTTTCCACGATAAAAACGTGCACGTCCATCATGCTCATGAAAAGTACGTCGAACGCAATGAGTGCGGTAAAGCATTTTTCAATGCTGAATTTGCGGAATACCATTTTCAGCGTTTGGAAGCGGTGGAAGAGATACGCTATCATACCGACCACGCCGAGGCTGCCGAGCACCTGCAAGAAGGTATTATGCGCCATGAAAAACAGCAGGAAGTTGTTGCCGTTTTGGATCCAGCGCTCTCCGCCCCAGCCCACGCCGAATACGGGATACTTGCGGAAATAATCCCACGCCTGTATGAAAAGCTCTTTCCTGCCGGCGTCGTCCGTCTTAACCCGCAGAAGCGCATTGAAAAGATTTTGCAGTTTTTCACGGAAGACGAAGACGCAAATTGCAATCGCAATTACGATAACCGCAATGACGATGCAGTGCAGAAGTCTTTCCCGACTTTTGGATTTGACGAGAACGATAATCATGCCCGCAACGTAAACGATTCCGCCGAACAGGATAGACCCGCGGCTCTGCGTTAAAATAACGCCCGCCATGACGGTTGCGGCAAGCAGCGTGAAAATCCAGCCGTGCTTCTGCGTTACGGCAAAATAGCAAATGGCGGGAATACACATGGCCGTTACACAGCCGATGTTGTTATAGGTGCCCCACCCGGGGTAGAGATAGCCGCGCTCGATAACGCCGTCCACCACGACGCTGTTGCGGAAATACATATTGAGCACTTGAATGACGAGCGCAAACCCGATCACCGCAAACACGCTTGCAATATACCCCTTCGGCGTTTTTTTCCAGTCTACCGTGTAATAGAAATAGAAATAAGCAAGGCCGATCATGAGGCATTGCAAAGCGCCGAACAAAACGGTGCTGGCGGAGTAATAGGGGCTGAGAAGTCCGCCGAGGAGATAGGCGGCAAACAGCAGTAAAAAGCCGATTGTAAGTCTTGGCATACCGCGTCCGCCGCGCCCCGTAATGAGCATGGCCACAAGCCGCCCCACGAGCAGAACAGCCGCTACCGCAACACAGAACCCGATTTGGAGCATGGCGGCGTTATCGGCAAAAATGGTTTCGGCAAATACCGCGGACGGGTTTGAAAGATTATTCGGAATAGAGAGCGACATGGGCACGCAGATAATGACGGACACGAGTGCGCGCACGTCCTCGCAGAAAAGGCATACCAAAACGGCGATTGCAAGATAGCAATATGCCGCGGCAATTTCTAAACTGAAAACCGCGGACAGCGTCATAATCAACGCGACGACGATCACGTGCCAAACCGAGCCGAAATAGGCCCGAAGCGCGCGAACGATTTTCGCATTGTTAAATTTTGGAAATGCCTCTACAAACATGAATTTTATTATACCAGTTCTTTTTCCGAATTGCAACGGGTAAGTGAATAAAAATCCGTCAAATTTATCGCCGTTATAAATCGAGCGTTTCTTTATACAGCTCGCTCTTGGGAACGCCCCTCTCTTTGGCGGCAACCTTGAGCGCTTCTTTCTTATCGAGCCCCGACTGCATGAGCGCCAAAACGTGCTCGCGGGCAGAGAGGTTGCACAGCGGATTCTCTTGCTCCGCCGCCCCCTCTACAACGAGAACGTACTCCCCGCGCTTCTCGCCCTTGAGTCCCTCGGAAAGAAGAAAGGGTATGCTCTCTTCGTGTATCTTCGTGATTTCGCGCACCGCCGCGGCGTTCCGCTCGCCGAATACCTTGTACATGGCGGCAACGTAATCGTCCACGTCCTGCGGGGCGCAGTGGAAGATAAGCGTTTCGCGGGCATTGGCGTATGCGCCGAGCACCTTCTCGCGCTCGCTCTTCTTATCGGGCAGAAAGCCGAGGAAGGTGAATTTATCGGCAGGGAGCGGTGAGAGCACGAGGGCGCACAAAAACGCGTTCGCGCCGGGGAGCACCGTGTACGGCTCGCCCGCCTCGTGCAGAATGCGCGTGACCTCGCGCCCGGGGTCGGACACCACGGGCATGCCCGCGTCCGAAACGACGCAAACGGTTTTGCCCTCGCGCGAGAGCGCGACGATTTGTTCCGCCGCCGCCCGCTCGTTGAACTTGTGACAGGACTTTAATGGCTTCTTAATTTCGTAGGCGTTTAATAGCTTTAAGGTATGGCGCGTGTCCTCGCAAAAAATGACGTCCGCCTCTTTGAGTGTTTCGAGGGCGCGGAGCGTAATATCTTTCAGATTCCCGATGGGGGTTGCAACGAAATAAATCATAATTTATCCTTTTTGATTGATGAGCGTAGGCAGTACTTCCACGCCCGCCTTGCCGCCCTTCACGGCGGCGACCATCACGGCGTAGGGCTTGTCACCTTCCTTGCCCGCAATGAATTGCAGCTTCTTGGGTTCGAGCGAAGCGGCGTGAAGAGAGCACAGCACCTCGCTCACGCGGTCGGCGCGGTGAATGAGCGCAAACCTGCCGCCGAACTTTAAGCACCGCTTTGCGGCAAGGCAGAGCTCTTCCAAGGTGAGCGTAAGCTCCTTTCTGCATACTGCCTTTTGCGCTACGGCGTTTTCAAACCCGCCGCGCTCGTAGGGCGGGTTACAGAGAATGAGCGAAAACTTTTCCGTGTAGCAAGCGGGAATTTCCTGCAAGCGCACGTTTTCCACCGTGAACGCATTCTCTAAGCCGTTGAGCAAAACCGTCTTTCTACTCATTTCGGCAAGCTCCTTTTGCATTTCAAAGAGCGTAACGGACTGCACGCCCGTGTTTTCCGCAAAGAAATGCAAGCCGATAATGCCGCTCCCCGAACAGAAGTCGGCAACGACTTCCCCGCGCTTGGCACGCAAGAATTTGGAGAGCAAAACGGAATCGGAAGTAAAACGGTAGCGTTCGCTGTCCTGTATGATTTTATAGTTTCCTATTAAGAGTTCTTCGATAACTTCCATGATTTTTTAAGAATAGACGCCGTTTTAGATAAACGAGTAGAACGAGGAGCGCGCCCCGCCGCAGGCGGCACGAGCACGAAGTGCGAAGTACACAGTATTGCGCCGTTTAGAGAAAGCGGCACATATGAAAAGAGGCGCGGTCTCCCGCGCCCTTCTCTTTGCCAAAATTATTCCGCCGTAATAGCTCCTACGGGGCATCCGTCCTCGCACGCGCCGCAATCGATGCAGGTATCGGGATCAACAACGTAGGTCGAATCACCGGGAGCAATTGCGCTTACGGGGCAAGTATCGGCACACGCGCCGCAAGATACGCAAGCGTCACTGATTACATGAGCCATGAGTTTTACCTCCATAAAAAATCTTTATTTATTATAGCACAAATTTTCGCATTCGTAAAGTTTTTTTCGGATATTTTTTATTCTTCTTCCTTTTCGTCCTCAGCGGGCTCTTCTTCGCTACGCTTATACCCCAAATCCTCCACGGGAAAATCACGGTAGAAGAAGGCGTTGTCCTTTTCGATTTTCACGCGCGCCGTCATTTTCAGCATGTTCACGGCAATTACCGTGCCCTTGCCCTCGGGTGAGGAAACCGTGCCCCCCACCTTGGGCATTTTCTTATACGCCGCCGCATAGTAATCGTTCTCGTAGGCAAGACAGCACATGAGCCGCCCGCACAGTCCGCTGATTTTTCCGGGGTTGAGCGACAAGCCCTGATTCTTCGCCATCTTGATGCTGACCTTCTTGAAGTCGGGCATACAGCCTGCGCAGCAGCACTCTCTGCCGCAGGGCGCAATGCCACCGAGGATACGCGATTCGTCGCGGATACCCACCTGTTTGAGCTCGATACGGATATGGAACACGGATGCTAAGTCTTTGACAAGCTCTCTGAAATCGACGCGCCCCTCCGCCGTGAACGTGAAAATGACCTTCGTTCCGTCGAGCGTGAACTCGCAGTCGATGAGCTTCATCTCCAAATTATGCTTGCGGATACGCTCTTTGGCGATTCTGATTGCTTCGCTCTTTCTCTCCTCGTTGCGGCGCATGGTGTCCTCGTCTGCCTGCGTCGCAATTCTCACGATAGGCTTCAAGGGGGCTACCAGCTCCTTTTCGTTCGCTTCCTTTTCGGGAATGACGACCGTAGCGTATTCGAGCCCGCGCGTCGTTTCCACAATGACGCCCTGCCCGCGTTTGAATTCCAAACCGTTGGGGCTGAAATAGTAGGGCTTGCACCCGCCCTTGAATTTTACAACGACAACTTTTGCCATTTTGCTTTCTCCTTTTGAATGCCGATTGCAAGCACGAGAAGCGCCTGCGCGAAGTTGGCATTAAACTGTATTTGCTTTTCCGCCTCGTCGGTAAGACGGATACTCTCTAAAATTGCGCCCTCGCTGTAGCTTTCCGCAAGCCGCGCGGTAGTTTCCGATTTGAGCGCGGCGTACTTTTCCCGCCCCGTGCGGTAGAAGAGCATATCCCGAAGCAGGAGCCTGACCGCAGAAAGGAACGCGCGTTTATCCTTCCGCTCGCCGATCTCACGGCATAATTTAGCGTTCTCGCCCGCAAGGAATTCTTCCGCCAAGCGGAACACCTCGCCGCCGCCGAGTAAGCTCTCCGCAACCGAGTAGACGCCCCCGCTCGCGGCCGCCGCCTGTCTGCCGTCCTCTTCGGGATGACCACGACGGAGTGCGCCGAGTATCTGTTCTTCGGAAAAGGGCGCAACCGCAATCTTGTTCACACGCGAGAGCACGGTGGGCAGCACCGAATGCTCCGCACACGCGCCGAGTAGGAAGTACACGCCCTCGGCGGGCTCTTCCAAAAGCTTCAAAAGTTTGTTCTGCACGAGCGGCGTAACGGTATGGAATCCGTCGAGCACGAAGAGCTTTTTGCCCCCCTCTACGGGTTTCAGATTGCTCTCGTCCAAAAGTCTTCCCGCCGTTTCCGCCGTGAGCTTCTCGCCCGCAGGGGGGAAGAAAGAGCAGTCCGAAAAGCTCTCGCTATCGATAAGCCCCGCAATGCGGCCGCCGTCCTCCGCGCCGAAAAACGCCTTGGCGCATTCTTTAAGCATGGCGCGAAGATACGCTTCGTCGGGAAAAATTACAAGCGTTGCGTGCGCTGTTTTCCCTGCGGCGCTCTCCGTTTTCATTCGTTTGTACGCGCTGCTTGCGCGAAGGAGCTCAATCATTTATTCCTCTTCCACCACGGCGATTTTTCCGTCCTGCAAGCCGTAGGTACTGCTTGCAAGCATGAGCCGCGAGGCGATGCGTTCCGTAATAATTTCACCCTTTTTCACGAGCGGCATACAGGGCGGGAAGAGACCCGCGTCCTCCGCACAGGTGCGCCCGATTGCCTCTTTTAAGGGTAACCACGTCGTGACCGTCTGCTTTTTTCCGTGTCCCTTGGTTTTCACCGTGCCGAGGAACACTTCCTCGCGCGGGAGCTTTTCAAGCAGCTTGCAAAGCTTTTCAAGCTCCTTCAAAGTGGTTGCGGGCGAGAGGTAGAACATGAGATAATTGCCGTCGTTGAACTCGGCGTAGACGCCGTGTTTTTCGAGATAGGTCTGCGCTTCGTCCGCGTGCTTGCCGAAGGGAATGACGAGCTTTGACCAGTCGCCGTTGGGGTATGCGCCGAGCGCGCGCTTGAGCACGGTTGCCGTTTGCTCCAGCTGCTCGTTCCTCGGATATTTGACGGCGTATTCCACGCTCGCAAGAATGGGATAGGAGGGCGACGTCGTGCGGAAGAGCCGAACGCTCTTTGCAAGCCTTTCCGCCCAAACCGCGCTTGCCGCCGAAACGACTGCGCCCTGCGTGAGTGCGGGAAGTGATTTGTGCACGCCGTCCACCCACATATCCGCGTATCTGCCCGCGTGTTCCCGCGTAAAGTGCAAATGACTACCGTGTGCGCCGTCAACTAAGAAAGGTTTATCCGCTCTTACGCAAATGGATTTCGCCTCCTGCAAAGGCGCAACGTTCCCGTAGTAGTCGGGCGAAGTGAGAAGGAGTGCGTCGGCAAAGTTCAACGCCGTTTCAATGTCGCCGGTCGAGGGCTGCTGGGGAATGCCGTCGCGAATGACTTCGGGAATTTCGATAATTTCAAGTCCCAAAACCTCGCACGCGTTCTTCACGCAGACGTGCGAATAGGCGGGTGCGGCAATGCGGGTTGCGCCCGCTTTTTTGACCGCCGCGAACATAGCGTACACGCCCGAGGTACTGCCGTCCGTTAAAAGGAAGCTGCGGTTCGCGCCGAGAATTTCGGCAACGTCCCGCTCCGCACGCGCAATCACGCCGCTCGGCGAATACAAATTATCCGAATAGGAAAGCTCGGTAATGTCCGCGCCCGCGCGCTTGTGCCCCGGCGTATGAAAGGAGATATGCTTTTTCTGCGAATCGAGCATTCTCTGAATTTTGCAGTCGATATTTTTTTTCATAGTTCCCTTCGTTTTGATAAGGGCACGGAAAAATTCCGTGCCGCTCGTTTTTTTATTTCTTGGGTTTCATGGTAGGGAATAAGAGTACGTCACGAATGCTATCGTTATTCGTGAGGAGCATAACGAGACGGTCTACGCCGAAGCCGAGCCCGCCCGTGGGGGGCATACCGTATTCGAGCGCGTTTAAGAAGTCCTCGTCCACTTCGGCGTTCAAGCCGAGTGCGCGCTTCTTTTCCACCTGCTTTACCATTCTCTCGCGCTGGTCGATGGGATCGTTAAGCTCGGAGAACGCGTTGCCCATCTCCATGCCCGAAATGAAGTACTCGAAACGCTCCGTCATGGTAGGATCGTCCGGCTTGCGCTTCGCAAGCGGAGAAATCTCCACGGGGTAATCGTAAATAAACGTAGGCTGAATGAGCTTGTCCTCAACGTATTTATCGAAGAACTCCGCAAGGATATGCCCTTTCGTATCCTTTCCCTTTTCAAGCTCGATATGGTGCTCGGCGGCGAGCTTCTGCGCCTCTTTGTCGTTCTTGACTTTTTTGAAGTCAACGCCCGAATATTTCTTGACCGCTTCCGTCATGGTGAGGCGTTCCCATTTGCTTAAATCAATCGTATCGCCGCGGAACGGAACTTGAAGCGTGCCGCACGTTTTGAGCGCAACGCGCTTGTAGAGCTCCTCGACGAAGTCCATAATTTCAAAGTAGTCCATGTATGCCTGATACACTTCCACCGTGGTAAACTCGGGGTTGTGCGAGGCGTCCATGCCCTCGTTACGGAAGATTCTGCCCAGCTCGTAAACCTTTTCAAATCCGCCTACGATAAGCCGTTTTAAGTACAATTCCGTCTCAATGCGCAGGTACATGTCCAAATCAAGTGCGTTGTGATGCGTTTTGAAGGGACGCGCGTCCGCACCGATTTCAATGGGCAAAAGGATGGGCGTGTCCGCTTCCAAGCAGCCTTTCTCATTGAGGTAGGCGCGGATCTCACCGATGATTTTCGCACGGCGGTTGAAGGTTTCGCGCACGTCCTCGTTCATGATTAAATCGACGTGGCGGAGGCGGTACTTCATATCCACGTTCACAAGCCCGTTGTGCTTTTCGGGCAGGGGCAGGAGCGACTTGGTGAGCATTTCAAGGTGTGTTGCGTGGACGGTCACTTCGCCCGTCTGCGTCTTGAACACCGTGCCCTTAATGCCTACGATATCGCCGATGTCGTAATCTTTTTTGTACGCCGCGTATACGTCCTCGCCGACGTCCTGACGGGTAATGTAAACCTGAAGCTGTCCGTCGTTATCCGAGATATGAGAAAAAGACGCCTTGCCCATAATGCGGCGGGACATCAATCTACCCGCCACGGAAACCTCTTTGCCCTCGAAGGCTTCAAAGTTCGCCTTTACCTCGGCAGAGTGCGCGGTGACGGTGTACTTGGTTTTGAGGTAGGGGTTATTCCCTTCCTCGGTAATTTTCGCTAATTTTTCACGGCGGATACGGGCCTGTTCAATGAGCTCTTCCGTCTGGTTCGTATTCTCTTCCATAATATTTTCCGATTATTTGATTTTTACAATTTTGAGTTCGTATTCCATATCGGGCGCCTTTACGGTCACCTTTTCGCCCTCTTTGTGGCCGAGGAGCGCCTTGCCCACGGGGCTTTCGTTGGAAACGATATTCTTCATTGCGTCCGCCTCGGTGGTGCCCATAATGGTATAGACGGTTTCCTCTTCCAAGTCGTCGTCGTAGACGGTGACTTCCGAACCGATATGCACAACGGAGGTGTCTGCCGACTCCTCTATGATGACTGCGTTTTTGATTTTATAGTCGAGTTCGATAATCTCGCCCTCGTTGGACGCCTGTTCGTTCCGCGCCGCGTCGTACTCTGCATTTTCGGAAAGATCGCCGTGACTGCGCGCCTCCTGAATGCGCTCTACGATTTCCGCGCGTTTCACTTTTTGGAGATACTCGAGCTGCTTCACCGCCTCGTCATATCCCTTCTGCGTCATGAAAAATTTGTCCATATCAAGTCCTCTTTGTATGCGCGTACCGCGCGATTTAATAAAGACGACCGTGACTTCCCGATGCGTTTCGGAAAATCACGGCGTTCTACTCTTCTATTATATCCCATTTGAAAAGGAATGTCAACTCACTTTTCGCATTCGCCTCAATTTTTCACGCGATTTTTGACGAATCGTTGAATGCGCTTTACCGCCTCGGTGAGCTCCGACATAGCGGTTGCGTACGAGCAGCGCACGTGGTAAGTTCCGCACGCGCCGAACGCTTCTCCGGGGACAACCGCAACTTGCTCCTCTCTTAGAAGCGTGCCTGCGAACTCCTCGCCCGTGAGCCCCGTTCTTTCCACCGAGGGGAACGCGTAAAACGCGCCGCGCGGCTCGAAGCAGGAAAGCCCCATGTCGTTGAACTCCTTCACCAAAAAGCGGCGGCGTCTATCGTACTCCGTGCGCATACTCTCCACCGAAGCGAAGCCGTCCTCGAACCCGCCCGAGAGCGCGGCAACCGCCGCGTGCTGCGAAGCGCGGGGTGCGCACAGCGCGGTGTATTGATGGATTTTCAGCATTGCCGCGTCTATCTCTTTGGGTGCGCTCGCAAAGCCGATGCGCCAGCCCGTCATGGCAAACGATTTGGAGAACCCGCCCAGCACCACCGTGCGCTCGCGCATACCTTCGAGGGACGCAATCGAGGTATGCCGTCCGCAGTACGTAAGCTCCGCATAGATTTCGTCGGAGATGACGAGAAGGTCGTGCTTTTTAATAACGGGCACGATTTTTTCTAATTGCTCTTTCGTCATAATGCCGCCCGTCGGGTTGTTGGGATAGGCAATTATAATCGCTTTCGTTTTTTTCGTGACCGCCTTTTCAATCGCCTCGGGCGTGAGGATAAATCCGTTTTCCGCGGTGCATTCCACGGACACGGGTACCCCGCCGCAAAGATTCACGATAGGCGAATAGGAAACGTACGCGGGATCGGGAATGAGTATTTCGTCGCCTATGTCGCAGGTCGCGCGGAGCGCCAAGTCGATTCCCTCGCTTGCGCCCACGGTGATAATGATTTGCTCGGGGGAGCTTTCCACCGCGAACCGCTCCATAAGATAGCGCGAGATAAGAGCGCGCAACTCTTTGAGTCCGCGGTTACTCGTGTACTGCGTGTAGCCCTTTTGAAGCGATCGGATTGCCGCGCTTCTTACGTCCCACGGGGTAGCAAAATCGGGTTCGCCCACCCCGAGAGAGATTGCGTCGGGAAGAGATTCCACCACGTCGAAATACTTGCGGATTCCGCTCGGCTTCAATTCTTTGGCACGTTTTGTGAGAAAGTCCCTCATGCCTGTACGGGAATCCTCCTGCCCTTTTGCTTGCCCGTCAGCGCGCCCTCGATTTTATATTTTTTGAGTATAAAGTGCGTTGCCGTGGAGAGCACGCAATCGAACGTGGAAATGCACTCGGAAATAAAACGGGAAACCGCCTTTACCGAACCCGATTCAACGATCACGGCAAAGTCGTACGCGCCGCTCATGAGATACAAATTCTTCACCTCGCTGTGCTGTGCGATTTCGTCGGCAATGCCGTCGAAGCCCGAACCGCTCTGCGGCGTAACTTTTACTTCGATAAGCGCCTGCACGCACTCGTCCTCTTCCTCGTCGAGATTGGAAATTGCAGTGTATTTCACGATTGCCCCGCGTTTTTCCAAATTGCGGATTGCATCCTCCACCGCCGTCTTATCTTTTCCGAGCATGGTTGCAACCTTTTCCGCGCTCACGCGGCAGTCCTCACTCAAAATTCCGAGAATATCCCGTTCTAAATTTTCCATATGCGCCTCCGCTACATTTTATTCTATGATATTTCAAAGCAAACGCACCGTCAAATACGTTTGCTTTTTTCAAAATTTTTTGTATAATGAAAGTATGTTCCGTATCTGGGCAAAGGTCATGCAGGAAGACCACATTGCAAAACAATTCGTATATACCCGCGAAGAGCCGTTTGCCTACGCGAAGTTTTTCGATTACCTCACCGACATCTGCGGCGAGCTCGATATTCCTACGCCCGTTTTGTTGAAGCCACATATCTTCAACTATGCGAAATTCAACCACGTGATTTTCCGACAAAGCGACTTCATGGAACTGCCCGCATTCGATAAACTTATTTTAGAGAATATTTTGTAGCCTCTCATGCAGAGGCTTTTTTTATGCGGGTTGTTCACTAATATCCAAAACGAACCGACCGTAGTGTTTTTTTCGCACGAGCACGCGGAGCTTTGCACCCTGCGGAGGTGGCACGTTTCCGTACACGTACCCCACCGAACGCTTGCCGTTCACCCTTGCAACCACGCGGAACTTTTTGTTTGCAATATACTTGCGCCCCAGCTCGCTGCCCATGACGGACGACTCCGACTCGAACGCACAGCACTCGACGGTTGCAATTTGCTTTTCGCAAAACTTTCCGCACTTGAACAGGATTTTGAAATAAAGCGAATAAACCGCTTTCCCGATTGCGCCGAGTAGCACACCCGCAAAGAATCCGCAGGATAAATCGAGAAACGCCATACCCACGGTGTATTTCCGCACGCTGAGCGCCGTCCAAACCACGAACGCGGCAGCGCACAGCAGGAAATACAACACGAATAAAATATGCTGCCAAACGGTGAACGTTTTCAACCTATCGCCAAGACGCCGCTTCCAAACCCGCGCAAGTCCGGCTTTGTTTTCCCAAGAGGACTGCGGGAGCTTTGCAAGCTCGTCTGCATACGCTTCCGTCTTCCCCGTTTCGTCCAGAGCCTCTTCGGGCGGAATCATGGCAAGCTCGTAATCATAAACGGCGTCGAAAATACCGTGCTTGCGGATACAGCAAAAATATAAAAATCCGCCGCCCGCAAGCGTGAACGCGCCGCCGCCGACAAGCAGCAGAATGGTCGCCGTCGTAAACTGCACGACCTCGCCCGCGCCGCTCAGGCGAATCACCGTTTCGTCGCCCTCGTAATAGGGCAGCCGCCCCTCTTGATTGTATTTGAATTCGTCTATTTTTAATTTCGCCGTTTTGATTGCGCCGTCCTCTTCGTACGAAAAGACGATTTCCGCTTCCCTGCTCTCATGGTTGTATTCCGTCGAAATTACCGTTGCGGGCGTTTCCGTTGCGAGGAGAAAGTCGAACGTGCGCACGAGCCCCCAAATGAGAAGCGCAAGCCCCGCCGCAATAAAGACGGAAAAGAACACCGTTATGAAGTTGATTTTATGCGATTTCTCTTCCACGTTAATCCCTGCGCGTGCCTGTAATTACCCCGCCGCCGAGGCACTGCGTTTCGTCGTACAAAACGGCGTACTGCCCCTCCGTAACGGCGCGTTGGGGCTCGTCAAAGTAGATTTCAAGCGTACATGCCCCCGTCCTTTTCACGCGGACGCCCTGCTCGCCTTGACGGTAACGGAATTTCGCTTTGCAAACAAACTCGTCCTTTTCGGGCGGATTGGGAATAAAATTAAAGCCCTCTACGCTACAGCTGTTTGAAAAAAGCGGGGCTTCGTCGCCGTGCGAAACGTAGAGAATATTGTGCTCTAAATCCTTCTTCACGACGAACCAACGCCCGTCCTCGCCCTTCTTGCCGCCGAGGTCTAACCCCCTGCGCTGTCCGAGCGTGTAGTACATGAGCCCCAAATGCTCGCCGACTTCTTCGCCCTCGAGCGATAATATTTTGCCGCGCTGTGCGGGCAGATACCCCTGCAAAAACTTGCGGAAGTTGCGCTCGCCGATAAAGCAGATCCCCGTGGAATCTTTCTTGTTCGCGGTGGCAAGTCCGTGTTTTTCGGCAATGGCGCGCACCTCGCTTTTATCTAAACCGCTAAGCGGGAAGAGCACGCCCGCAAGCTGTTCCTGCGAAAGCTGATTGAGAAAATACGTTTGGTCTTTGTTGCTATCTTTTGCTTTCAAAAGGCGGTGTACGTTCCCTTCGTGGGAAATTCCGCAGTAGTGACCCGTTGCAATATAGTCCGCGCCCAGCTTTTTGGCGTAGTCCTTGAACGGCCCGAACTTGATTTCGCGGTTACACAAAACGTCGGGGTTGGGGGTTCTGCCCGCCTTGTACTCGGCAAGGAAGTAGGAGAACACGCGCTCCATATATTCCTTGGCGAAGTTTACGGTGTAGTAGGGAATATCCAAAAGTCCCGAAACCCTGCGCACGTCGGCAAAGTCCTCTTCCGCGCTGCACGCGCCGTTTTCGCCCTGCTCTTCCCAGTTTTGCATGAAGAGCCCGATGACGCGGTAGCCCTGCTCCTTCAAAAGGAGAGCGGCAACCGAGCTATCTACGCCGCCGCTCATTCCAACCACGACAGTTTTTTGCATATACCACCCTCCCCTTTGAAAAAATTTTCTTATATTTTACCATAATCGGCAAAAAATATAAAGCATTTTCTATGAGTTTATGTTATAATGAACTGCGTTAGAAAATATGTGCCCGTGGTGGAATTGGATACCATTAGAGCCTCCGACGCTCCCGGTCCGGGTTCGAGCCCCGGCGGACACACCAAAAATAGTTCGCCCCGCCATAGGCGGCACAAGCCCCGTAGGGGCGCAGTTGCCTCGCCGAGTGCACCAAAAGGAAAAAAGCCCTTTACGGGCTTTTTCCTTTTGGTAAACTTGTTAGAAGTCGAACTCACAGTTCGCCCCGCCATAGGCGGCACACCCCGACTTGTCGGCACGAGCACAAAGTGCAAAGTAGCGGCTTGCCGCGAAGCGGCCTCGCCACGGTGCCGTTTGACATTTTTTTATTTTTAATATATACTAAATCTATGGAAATTGACGTTTTTGATTTGAAAGGAATAGAGGTCGGCAACTGGATTGAAAGCGAATATTTTAAGGGCTATTTTAGAGTCGACTATATAAAAGAATGTTACCGTGAAAGGAACCCTATTGGCTACCAACTTTTTTTAAGAAAGGGTTTTACACCTAAAATGAAGTTTATGGTAGACACTAAGATGTGTCACGTAGGATGGTGCAAAAAAGTAAGCGAAGAAAAACTTTTGGAAATAGAAAATTTTTTTGCAGAAAATCCGGACAAAAAGCAAAAGTTCGATAATCTTCCACCACTATATCCGTGTTATCCGCACAATTATTTTTTGAATATCACAGAAGAACAAGTCAAAGAATATGAAGCAAAATTAAAGGACTTGCCCAAATATTTTACTATAAATAAATTTAATAAGTTTGTAGAGCAAATAGGTTTGCGGAAATTTATGCGCAATAATTCCAAAGACCCAAAAAATGCAATCATGTTAACAATTTGTAGCGAAGATTGGACGGTAGACTCAGACAAGAATAGACTATATTGCAACCCGCATATTGGAAACGCCTATGGCAAACTTGCAATGTTGAATCTCGAAGAATATAACGAATTTTAACTTTGTAATCAATCAGCATACACAAGATACACCAAAGAAAAAAGTCCCGCTTATTTGCGGGGCTTTTTGATTTCTTTTTCAGCGGTTACAGAACGTTATCCGTTCGCTGCGGACGATCGGATACCGCGCAAGTGCGTTTCCGTCGAGATTTTCCGCGTGCATGTCTACCGCCGTAATGCTGTGGTTTTCGTAAGTCGTGTAGTAATAGATTCCCTTATCGGCATTACAGCAGGAGGTATATATCGTAATTTCGTATTCCGATTCGCCCACGATACAGCACCCGCGTTGTTGCTCCACCGAGCCGAGGATATGGAAAAACTGGTTGACGCTCTCCTCTTCCGATTCCCCCGAAACGGCGTTCATTTTCGTAAATGCAACCCTTACGAAACGCGACTGCGAAGAAAGATCTCCGGGCAGTCCCAAGGCACCCATGCCGCGGCTGTACGCCGAGAGCGGAAGCTTTTCCGAGAACGTATTCTTCGGCTGGCGGGGTGATAAGCCCATATAATTATTCAAGTGAAACATCTGCTCGTCAAAGGGCGGGTTGTTGGTGAGCACGCCCGCGGGGTTTTCGTAAATCTTCATGCCGCCTCTCACGTTTTCCAAAACTACCGCCCGATTTTTATCGGCAATGATCCAATGCAGCTGCGCTACGGGCAGCTTGTCGCTATACGGACGGTTCGTAATATTCATGTTCGCAAGCAGCTTCACCGCCTCGTCGACCGACGCGCACTTGCCAAGGATATACGGAATGAGCTCGAACTGCGCAATATTAATTTTATCGGGAACCGCGTCGTTATAATGCGCGTTCCCCACGAAGTTGAGCCCCGCCATGCAGAGCCCTTTTTCGTTGACTGCGTCGTAATACAGCGGAATCTCCTGCACGAACGCCATGCCGATTATGGCATAGTGGTTTTTCAGAGCTTCCCCGTCGCGGAGCGGAAGCGGGAAATTCCGCGGCATAACCGTCACTTCTTCTTGATAGGAAAATTCATAGTCGAGCGTGCGCCCGAAATAAAAGTCTTTCGTGCTGTAAGTTGCTGCCGTACACATTTTTTCACCTCTTTTTCTATTGTAGCAAAAATGCCGCCGCCCGTCAAGATGAATGAAAATCTTGTGAAAAGATAAATTACCCCGCTCAATTCTTTGACAAAATTTCCGCCGCCGCCATATAATCTAACGGTATAGAGGAGTACAAAAACATTGATTACGGTATTCAAAAATCTAAAAAAGAGAGACTGGTGTTATATCGTTCTCTGCTTGGGGCTTATCGTGTTGCAGGTATGGTTAGACCTCACCATGCCCGACTATACCGCCAAGCTTGCAGAGGCGGTGACGGGCGGCGCGCCTACCATGTCCGCGGTATGGAAGAACGGCGGCATGATGCTTGCGTGCGCGTTCGGAAGTCTTGCCGCTTCGCTCGTGTGCAGCTTCTTCGGCGCACAGGTTGCGGCAAACCTCGTAAAAACGCTGCGTTCCAAGCTGTTCGATACCATTCTCGGCTTCTCGAATGCGGAGATTGACAAGTTCTCCACACCGAGCCTTATCACAAGAACGACCAACGACTTAACGCAAATCCAAACGCTCATTGCAATGGGCTTGCAGGTAATCATTAAAGCACCCATTCTTGCTATTTGGGCGCTGTGCAAAATTTCCGTGACGAGCATCGAATGGACTGCGGCGACGCTCATTACCGTATGCGCGATGATTATCGTCATGGCGGTTTTAGTGGGCACCTGTATGCCGAGATTCAAAAAGATTCAGCTTCTCACGGATAACTTAAACGACGTCACGCGCGAAAACCTATCAGGCGTGCGCGTGGTGCGCGCGTTCAACGCGGAAGCGTATCAGGAAGAAAAGTTCGATCAAGTCAATCGGCAAATCACCAAAAACCATTTAATGACTTCGCGCACCATGGGCATGATGATGCCGCTCATTTCCCTGTGCATGAACGCGCTGACGCTCGCCATTTTCTGGATCGGTGCCATTCTCATTAACAATCTTCCCGCGCCCGACCCTACAACGTTTATCGGTGCGGACGGTGCATTCGACCCCGCTCTTTTGCAAGCGAATGCAGAGTATCTTGCGCGGGCGCAGACGATAGGCAACATGACCGCGTTCGCGCAGTACGCAATGCAGGTAGTTATGGCGTTTATTCTTCTCGTCATGATCTTCGCAATCCTGCCGCGCGCTATGGTTTCGGCGCGGCGCGTGAGCGAGGTGCTCAATACCAAACCGAGCATTCTCTATAAAGACCAACCCGTGGAAAAACAGGAGTCGGGAAGAATCGAGTTCAAAGACGTTTCGTTCGGCTATTCCAACGAGGGTACGCCGTGCCTGAACCACTTGAATTTCACGATTGAAAAGGGGCAGACGTTCGCCATTATCGGCGCAACGGGTACGGGCAAAACCTCGCTCATTAACCTCATTCCCCGCTTCTATGACGCGGGCGACGGCGAGGTGCTCATTGACGGCGTGAACGTGAAGGAATATCCCGAAGCGCAGCTTGAAAAAATGGTCTCCGTTGCGCCGCAGAAAGCGATTCTATTCTCCGGCGACATTCAATCGAACGTCGCGTACGGAAGCGAGGAAGCGGACGAGGAACAAGTCCAACGCGCGCTCTCCATTGCGCAGGCGGAGTTCGTGAACGACCTCGAAGAGGGCATTCACTCCAAGGTTGCGCAGGGCGGAACGAACTTCTCGGGCGGGCAGAAACAACGCCTTTCCATCGCGCGTGCGGTGTATAAGAATTCGGAAATTATGATTTTCGACGATACCTTCTCCGCGCTCGACTATAAGACGGATATGCTCGTGCGCAAGGCGCTCAGCGAAAACCTCAAGGACACGACGAAGATTATCGTAGCACAGCGTATCGGTACCATCAAGAACGCCGACCAAATTTTAGTGCTCGACGGCGGCGGTATCGCGGGAATCGGAAAGCATGAAGAACTGCTCGAAACCTGTCCCGTCTATCGGGAAATTGCGCTCTCGCAGCTTTCAAAGGAGGAACTGTAATATGCCCGGACCTATGAATAGAATGATGAACGCATCAGGCAAAAGAGAAAAAGCGGATTTCGGCGCGCTGAAAAAGATTATCGTCTACTGTAAGCGTTACCTGCCCGCGATATTGGTTGCGCTCCTCTTTGCGGCAGGCGGTGCGGTAACGACGATTATCGGCCCCGAGTACATCAATAAAATGACGGACGAAATCAGCGGCGGACTCATCACGGGCGTGGACATGGACGCCGTGTTCGATATCGGCATCACGCTCGTTATTCTCTACGGAGCGGGCGCGGTGCTCAGCTATGCACAGCAGTTTATTACCGCCACCCTCACCCAGCACACCTCCAAACGCCTCCGCGGTGATATCTCCCAAAAAATCAACAAGCTGCCCCTGCGGTTCTTCGATATGACGACCAAGGGCGATACCCTCTCCCGCGTAACGAACGACGTGGACACGATCAGCCAGACGCTTTCTTCGAGTATCGCAAACCTTCTGAGTGCGCTCGTGCTCTTCCTCGGCGTGATTGTAAAAATGTTCATGGTGAACGCCGTTCTTGCGGCGGTCACTATCGGCACTTCCGTCGTCGGATTCCTGTTCATGTTCCTCGTTCTCAAGGTTTCGCAAAAGTACTTCAACCGCAAACAGCGCGATCTTGGCTACATCAACGGACATATCGAAGAGGTTTACACCAATCACAATATCGTGCGTGCGTTCGGCGCAAAAAACAACGAAACGCAAAAGTTTGAAGATACCAACAAAAAGCTTTACGACAGCAACTGGAAATCGCAATGTCTTTCGGGGCTCATGATGCCCATTATGACCTTTGTCGGAAATCTCACCTACGTTTTAATTTTCGTCGTCGGCGTGTCCCTCGTTATCGGCGGAAGCGCCGCCGTCACGCTCGGCACCATTATGGCGTTCGTCATTTACGCAAAGCTGTTCTCGCAGCCCCTCTCCACCTTCGCGCAGTCTATGACCTCTCTACAACAGGCGTCCGCGGCAAGCAAGCGCGTGTTTGAAATCCTCGACGCAAAGGAAATGGATGCCGAAGATGGCAAAACCGCGAAGCTCGATACCGTGCGCGGCGACGTGGAATTCAGAAACGTAAAATTCGGCTATTTGCCCGACAAGACGATTATTCACGATTTCTCGGCTCGCTTAGAGAAAGGACAAAAAGTGGCAATCGTCGGCCCCACGGGCGCGGGAAAAACGACGATCGTCAATCTACTCATGCGCTTCTACGAGGTGGACGACGGCGAAATTCTCATCGACGGCGTATCCACCAAGGACATGAAGCGGGAAGACGTTCACGATCTGTTCGACATGATTTTGCAGGACACCTGGCTGTTCAACGGCACCATTCGTGAAAATCTGATTTATAACAAAGAGGGCGTCACCGACGCAGAGCTCGCGCGCGCGTGCGAGGCGGTCGGCTTGAAGCACTTTATCGAAACGCTTCCGCAGGGCTACGATACGCGGCTCGACGACTCGCTCAACCTTTCGGAAGGGCAGAAGCAACAGCTTACGATTGCCCGCGCCATGATCAAGGACGCGCCCCTTCTCATTCTCGACGAGGCGACCTCTTCCGTCGATACGCGAACGGAGCTCGTCATTCAATCGGCAATGGATCGCCTGACCGAGGGCAGAACGTCATTCGTGATTGCGCACCGCCTTTCCACCATTCGCAATGCCGACGTCATTCTCGTCATGAAGGACGGCGACATTATCGAACAGGGCAACCATAAGGAGCTACTTGCCAAGAAGGGCTTCTACGCCGAACTTTACAACAGTCAGTTCGCCGCTTGAAGCAAATAAAATATCAGCCCCGCCGTTTGAAACGGCGGGGCTTTTTTCATGTTTATAAGCGTTTTTCGCGGACATGGTGTGGGGGTTTTCCTTTTTTCGGCGGTTTACCGAACGCGTCTTTGTATTCCACGCTCGTTACGGTGAGCGCATAAACGGTCTTTGCGCCCGCCCGCTTCAATGCGTTTGCGAGCTCGGAAACGGTGGAACCCGTGGTGAGCGTATCGTCCACAATAAGCACGGTTTTCCCTTTCACCGCCTTGCGGTCAACGATATGAAAGCACCCTTTCAGATTCTTCTCGCGCTCATCCCGCCCAAGCGTTTTCTGCGCGTTCGTTTCGTGCTGTTTGACCGCCGTATCTTGGTAGAGTTTTCCGCTCCGCATTGCAAGCTCCTCGGCAAGCAGTTTCGACTGATTGTATCCTCGTTTCTTCCGCGCTTTGTCCGTCATGGGCACGCAGGTAACCAAATCGCAATCGGGGAACTCTTTTATCAAAAGCGGCTCGGAAAGCTCCGCCAAGGTTCGGTACAAATAGCGGTTTCCCTTTTTATAGCGGACGACAAGCCGCGCCGCCTCGCCCTCGTGCGTAAATACGGAACGCACCTTTTCCACACTGAGCGGCTTTTGCTTGCATTCGAGGCAAACGCCTGCTTCGCTTACTTTTCTCCCGCACAGCGGACAGCGTTTATCTCCGATATACGGCAGCTCTTTTTTGCATTTATCGCATACGCGCTCATTCTCAAATACTTCGCGTCCGCAAATATCGCAGGTGAAATTATGCGTATCGTCATATCCGTTTATAAAATCGGCAATCTTCTTGAAAAACTTTTTAATTGTATCCACGAATTTGTTCATAAGAATAATCCGATTATAACATAAAACAATAAAAAAGTAAAAAGCACGGTTACCATTTTTGGTATCCGTGCCTCAACCCGTTGCTAACGATTATTTTTTCTGTGCTCTTCTTTTTCCTTCCATCTTTGTTTTTTATGCGCTTTGCGAATATTTGGAAGTACATTTTTAACAAACTTTTCCGTTTCGTAATAAATAAAGGTCTTCAATATCGCGCTAATCAGTATCAATACAATTCCGCTTATGAATATACCGAGCGCCCACTTTGTATATTCAAAAATACAAAGACAAGTTATGCCGGCAATCATGAGCGCAAGAGAAACGTACGCCAAAATAACGACTAAAATTGACTTGATTCTCAGTTTTTTAGGCAATTCAGAAAAATCATAGTCCAGCGGATCTTCAAATTCTTCAAGAATGACTGCCGTCTTTTTATATCTTTTAATCTTAATTTCTGTCATGGTTTGAAGTTGCTTGAATTGTTCCTGATTATAATTATATGCCGTTTTATACAGCACTTCTTTTCCGTCATCATCAAAAAATCGCAATTTTAAGGAATAAAAAGTGTGATAATTCCACGCCAAATTGCTCTTGCCGTGATGCTTGATTGCCCTCGACGAATAATCACATATCGTTGCTGTATCTTCTATTCCGCATTTTAATGCTTTCAGACTTTGATAGTACGGTACAAGTCTTTTCATGCACTGAACAAACAGGAAGATTGCAAAACCCCAAAAAGCTAAAACCAACACGCATAGGCAAATTGCCGGACCAATCGCGTCAAACGCACCACCGCGAATTCCGGTTATAATGAAACCCACACCGCAGGCTGTAAACACGAAACAAACAAATATGCCGACGTAGGCCCAGACGAGTTCTTGTTTCAATACGGCTTTTACTTTATTCTTCATAATTTTATTATATCACAATTCTTGGGAAATCGTTTGTTTTAAATAAAACATATAAAAAATAACACTCCGACGGAGTGTTATTTTTGGCTGCCCCTGGCAGACTCGAACTGTCGACACTGCGGTTAACAGCCGCATGCTCTACCGACTGAGCTAAGGGGCAATAAAAGGTGGCAACTACCTATCCTCCCGGCCTGTTAGGGCAAGTACTTTGGGCGTAAGAGAGCTTAACTTCTGTGTTCG
>JAIDCJ010000002.1 GCA_029055875.1 Clostridia bacterium | reverse complement strand
AATAGGGTATTTATCGGCATAATACTTGCGGTATGCGTAGCCGCACTTATATGCTGTTCTATTTTGTTGCCGTTGGCGAAAAATCAAAAAAAGGCAAGTGCTGCAAGTAACTCGCCCATTGCTCAATCAGATTTGGACTCTATGGCGCAAGCTGCGGGTTACAGTAATTTCGGCGCATTAAATTTTGCTTTTGGTAAAGGCACAATCACAACCTTAAAAGCAAATAGTTTCGGCACGGCTTCTATAAACTTCGGTGGAATGGACTGGTGGCCCGTTGAGGTAAGCGGAGATGGCGCGAATATTCAGCTTACTCTTTGGCTTAAAAATTCTATCGGTAACTACACTTGGTCGGACGGAACATATTCGATAAGTTCGGGAGTGACATACGCCTGCAACGATTACACTTACAGCTGGATACGCGCGGCTTTAAATATGGGTAATACCCTTGAAGGAAGCTATAATGGTGGTTATTGTGCCAATGCTACCAATAATAGTTATACTAGCGGTAACTCATGCAGTAGGTACCCTAATAGTGTAAAATCGCCATTAGCATTCTGCGCACCAATAGATTTTAATACATTTGCAGATTTTGTTTCTGGAGGACAATACGATAGCTACATAGTTGTGGGGCCTACTGGGGATAATGTATGGCTTCCTTCAGTAGATGAGGTGGCTGCTGGCGGAACATGGAGTTGTACTACCACTCAATGGACAGGAACACCTGCATTCACACGGGATCATTTGCCAGCAGCTTATATGCATGTTGTTTATAGATTGACTTCTTCTGGTAGTTGGGAGAATTGCAATGTTATGGATACCAATGCAATCCGCCCGGCTGTAAAAGTAAAGATTCCTATCAATACAGCGTTAGTGCCCACCGCATCAAAAACTACGGATACATATACTGGTTCTGCAATTAGCTTTCCTATCAACAATTATGACTTGTCAAATATTGACGTTACAGTTACAGGGAAAGATTTCAATAATAGCCCGATAAGTATTTCTGCTACAGATATAGATTCTAACGGGATTTTTAAACCCACTCTTGCGGGAACCTACACAGTGAAGTTTGACCTTAACCAGACAGCTATTAACAACGATACGCAATGGTATGATACAAGCGGCGGCACAGGAACAAGAACGCTGACATTTACAGTTAAACCCAAAAAACTCACCGTACCCAAAATAACAAACTCACCGCAAACGTACGACCCTGTTAACGGCAGTCATTTTACTGTTGATTCAAATTATGACCCTGCCACAATGACAGGCGTGGGGGCGGCAGGTATCACTTGGAATTCGGCAAGTGCAAGTCCAGGTTTTGACGCAACCAATGCTGGTACTTATAGCGTAAAATTCCAACTATTAGATAAGAAAAACTACGTATGGGATATTGGAACGAACGGTACGAACGCAGACCAGTCTACGTCAGTAAAGGTAGACCCCAAAAAACTTACTAAACCCACGATAACAGCGCCGCAGGAGTACACGGGCAGTGCATTAACGTTTACATTGTCAAACGATTATGATACAGCAACAATGAAAACGGATAGCGCAACAGGCACGGGCAGTAACACCGTAACAGGAGCAGGCGGCGCAACAATTACGGATACCACGGACACCTTTGAAGCAACAAAGGTTGGTAAGTATACCGTTAAGCTAAGCTTGCGCGATATCCAAAACTACGTTTGGGAAGATAATACCGTTCTTACCAAAGACGTAGAGTTTGAAATCACGGAGAAGGAGCTTTTACCAGCTCCGCCGTTAAGCTCGCAAGTAAACACTATGGGTGGTGCGGAATGGAAGTTCGGCGAGACCGTAACAATTACTATAACGGATAATAGAGCAACAGGTGAAGCGGTAGATTTATTTATTTACTATGACGATAAATCCCACATCCTTACTGGAACGTTCGATGGCACCAATACTACTACAATCACCATGCCTACAAATATTGCCGTAGGGAAGCATACGCTTACCGTAGAACTCAACGGCGATAGTGGCGACAATGCTAACTATAAAATCACGAAAAACAATACGTTAGATTTTGAAATTACTTCGGGCAAGCTGGATCCCAGTAAATATGACTGGACTTATACCAAGGACGGCGCGGCAGGCGGCACGAGCGCGAACGACGGTTCGCTGAAGGTTCCGTTTGAGCTGAAAGCGGGAAGTACGGTAGACGGCGTGAAATACGAGCTGTCTATTCAGATCCCCACGGCAGATGCAGACGCGGTAGTAGTGGATACTTCCAAATACGTAAACGGCTATCAGGTTCGCAGCGGCGATAAGGTAGGCACGTTCAAGACAATCGTTGCGTTGAAATCGATTGATACGGACTTCCAGTTTGAAGTAAACGGAAATATGCAGGACACCTGCGAAGTGGAATTTAACTGGGAAATTCAAAAGGGCGATTTTGATTTAAGCAACGTAAAGTGGGAGTACACCACGGATAACGGCAAGAGCTGGACGGAGTACGATTCCACAAATCCCCCGCAGTATAACGACGGCAACTACGTAACCGTGCGTGTAAAAGCAACTACTTTGCCCAACGGTTTAACGCTTGATTCCATGTACGACGGCGATGGCGAGCGTACGGTTGGCAATTATACTGCAACCATAGCGGCTTCCGATTTGGTGTACAATACGGATAACTTCAACGCGCCCGATACGAGCGTTATAAACCTTAGTTGGGAGATAGCGAAGAAGAACCTGTACAACGGCTTTACGAACAGTAAAGAGCCTTACAGCAATGCAAACTATTCGGGTACGATTATCCTCAAGAAGCTCAAGCTCGACGATTCTAAGTTCGAGGACTACGTTGAGTATAAGTACTACGATATGAAGAGCGGACTGGAAGTCACGCTTGAGCAAATCAAGGCTGACACCGACCCCACGGACGAAAAGAAGTATAAGGTAGAAGCGTATATCAAGGCGGAGTATTCGGCGAACTATGCCGTGCACGACAACGGCAGTACGCCGCAGGACCAGTTCAAGACGGGCAGTAAAAACGTGCTTGCAACCGCAACGGTAGACGGCAAGGACGGCTCGACGCCCATCACGGCGGAATACGACGGCGGTACGCATTTCGATCCTTCCGTCATAAAGGTAGTGGGCGACGACGGTATTACCGTCACGGACTATACGGTAGTCTATTACAAGGGCAAAACACCCGTAGAGGGCAACGAGCTTGCCGCAGGCGAGCTTCCCACAGCCGCGGGCGATTACTGCATTGAAATCGTGCTCGGGCCTGTAGCGGAAGCGGGATATATCCTCGGCGACGATTGGTTTACCGTAACGGTAGAGGCAAAGGGGATTGCCTTGCCCGAGCTTTCGGAAATGACGTTCAACGGCAACGAGCTTAACTTCGTGGACTACCTTACGGGTGACAGCTGGACGACGTACGGGCCTTCGGGGCTTGATATTATCAAGGTAGACGGCAAGCTTTCGGATAGAAACGTGGGTGCAGGAAACTACGTAACCACGCTTACCATTACCGATCCCAACTACAAGTGGATATACCCCGCGGCAAAGAGCGCGGGCGTTACGGGCGACGATATTACCGCGACCTATAACTGGAATATCACGCCGCTTGTCGTAGATACCACGAATATGTGGAACAAGGGCAAGGCGGGTGCAACCCTGAACCTGCCGAATAATATCCGTGACTTTATCTCGGGCGGAACGCTGGAATTGGGTTACCGTTATTACGATAGCGAGGGGAACTTCGTTGAAGAACCCGAGTTAAAGGGCGGGAAATCCTTCAAGGTAGAAGCGGTGTTCAGCGGCGACGACGCGGAAAGAAATATCGTGTTCAAGACGGGCGATAACGAGTTCGGCTCGGTATCCAAGGGGATAGACTACACCGTACCAAAGAACGGTGCGGCGGTATTCTTCGGAAGCATCGGAGAATTCTTTGAAAACTACTGGCAGCCGTTCGTGAGCGGCGTTTGCATCGTGCTGAGCGCCATCTTTGCGGGATTGATCGGCCATTTCGATAGCCAGCGCAGAAAGGCGAATAAAGAAGCAAAGCAATACAAAACCGGTACGCAGGAGCCGAAGCAGTATAAGACGGCAGCAGTAGCCGCAACGGGCTTGTTCGGACTTGCATACGCAACGTGGACGATTATTGCGTGCGTGTTGATTGGATTAGCGGTAGCGTTGTTCATTGGTATCTTCATTGCGAAGGCAAGACGGAATAAAGCAAGAGAGGCGTTGGAAGCGGCGAAGATTGAATACGCGGAAAACAAAGTCGTGCTTGCGGAACAGGCGAAGCAGGACGAGGCAGACCGCTTGAAGAAAGAGCAGGCGGACGAGCGCGAAGAAGAAAAGCGCCGCCGTGACGAAGAACGCGAGGAAGAAAGACGCCGCCGCGAAGAGGAAAGAGACGAAGAGAAGCGCAGAAAGGAAGAGGAGCGCGAAGAAGAGAAACGCCGCCGCGAAGAACAGCGTGAAGAGGAGCGTCGTCGGAGAGAAGAAGAACGCGAGGACGAACGCCGCCGCAGAGAGGACGAACGCCGCATTGCCGCCATGAGCAATAACAACATGGGAATGGGCATGAATCCTGCCATGGGCTACGGCGCAATGTCGCCCTTCGCAATGCAGTACGCCCAGCCGCCCGTGGTGCAACAACAGCCTCAGCCTATGCAGGTTGTTCAACCCGCACAGCAGGTAGTAGCAAGCACGGACGAATCGAAGCTGGAAAAGGCAGTAGAAAAACTTGCAACCGAGCTTGGGCATCAAAAGCGCGTAGAGGGCTTCCTCGATATGATTTCTAAATCTAGGGAGAAAGACCAAGCGGCACTTGCCCAGAGCGAGAAAGCGTTAGAAGAGCGGAAGAAGAAATTCGAGGCACGCCGTGAGAATATGTCGGCACCCTTCGAGCCGTCCGTGCAGAGGGTTTATATCCCCGCAATGCCTGCAAACGGAAACACCCGCGAGAAAGAGTTAGAGCTCGAACTTCGCGCAAAGGAAAAAGAATTAGAACTGGAGCGCGAAAAGAACAAGGGCGAGAAAACGGTTCAAGTGCAACCTACGGTTGCCCAGCAACCCGTAGTTCAGCCCGCACCTCAACCCGCACCTCAACCCGTGGTGCAACCTGTCATTCAGCAGGTTCCCGTACAGGTACCGGTGCAAACGCCCGTGTATCCTCAGCCGATGTATATGCCGCAGGGGTATATGCCTTCGCCGTATTGGCAGGCACCGATGCCGCAGGGATATGCACAGCCCTCGTACCGCGAGTACGAGTTAGAGCGCGAGTTAGAGCGTATGCGCGTGCGTGACTACGAGAGAATGCGCAACTTAGAGCACGAGCTCGGTATCGACAGAGACCGCAATTTCTACGTCGGACAGATAAAGTCCAATACTCCCGCACAGCCTTACGCACAGCCCGCCCTGCCTCAACCGCAGCAGGTGGTTATGCCGCAGAGCTACGTACAGCCGCAAATACCGCAGAGCTATACGCAGGCAACGGTACGCGAGCTTGAACTCGAGCGTGATCTTCGGGAGAAGGAGCGCGAGAGAACGCGCGAATTGGAACGCGAGCTTGCGCTTGAGAAAGAACGCAACCGCTTTGCACAGGAGAAGCCGACTGTTACGGCACAGCCGAATACGCAACCGCAGCCCGTGGTTGTGGTGCCGCCTATCGTGCAGACACAGCCGAGCGAGCAGCAGCAACAGGAGATAGCACAACCCGCACCGGCACGGTTCCTGCGCAGGAACAATCCCTTTGCGGCAAACAGATTTGCCGAAGGGAATGACGATTGAGTCTTACCGCCAAAATACGCAGCTTAAGATGCGTGAGGGGGAAAGGCTCGGAGTCATGACCGTGTCCAAACCCGAACGGCGGTTGGCTATACAAAAAAGTCTAAAAGGAGGGTTAAAACAACTTTACGTTTCGGTAGCTGAATAACACCTATTCAGCCCTACGAAATTTTGAGCAAATTGAATACACACTATTAGACTAAAAGGCTCAGACAGGAAGAAATTCCTGCCTGAGTTTTTCGTTTACACAATTAAAACGGGGTGTCTCATGAACCCCGTTTTTGAAATCTAAATTGAGTTTTATCGTTCAGCTGTATTGGTTAGATTTGTTGTAGTCGAACCTACAATTCCACCAAATAATTTGTAATAGTGCGACAACTATTACAAATTTATTTTATTTAGCCTTCGTAGCGATCAAGGTTGGCGCGGATTGCCTCGATAAGGCGTTTCTCGGCCGCAACTTTTGTGTCCTTTGCAACCTTCGTGCAAACGGACGTACCGTAAAGCTTAGAAAGGTCGTCTACAAGGTTCTTAAGATGTACGGTATCAAGGATGTTCACAGAGCCGCAAAGTTCTTCTTTCGTAGATGCTTTTGTTACGGGTTCTTCCGTGGGTGCTACTGTGTTCGTGTTGTTTTTTTCCATAGAAAAAATCTCCTATATTATATATTTTCGTCTCCGTTTACATAAAGCTGTCGCAGATTGCCTTATGCAATGTAGTCCCTATTGTTAGGGCGAGACATTCTACCTTGTACTCAAAAGTTACCACAAAAAGGGCTATATATTATTATATTTGTGATATAATTTTTTATGTTACACTTGCCATATAGAATTGCTTAAAGGCGTTACTTGTTTGAAGAGGAAAACCCCGCGTAAAACGCGGGGTTATTCGTTGTAGTATTTTTCTTAAATTCTCTTATCTTCCTTATAGCTCGTGTGTAAAATCTTATGTGATTTAGGACTATTCGGGAAGGAGAAATAATCGTTATACAAAAGATCCATAACGGGGGAATCGGAAGAACGGCGGAGCGAATTTTGCTTGTCGCTCGTATAGAGTGCCTTTGCACGGGCTCCTTTTAATTCCGTAGAGTTACGCACGCTATCCGAAAGTGTGGGCTGGCCGCCTCCGTTTACACAGCCGCCGGGACACGCCATAATCTCGATGAAGTCGTAGTGCTTTTCGCCGGATTTCAGCTGTTCAAGAATGGTTTGTGCGTTATTAAGCCCCGAAGCAACCGCAACGCGTACGGTATTGCCCGCAACGAGATACGTTGCCTCTTTAATAGGGGAGGTGCCGCGAACTTCGCTGAAATCAATCACTTCAAACGAGCCGTCCATCATGTGTGCCGCCGTACGAAGTGCTGCCTCCATTACGCCGCCCGTTGCTCCGAAGATTGCACCGCCGCCTGTTGCGGTTGCGAACGGATTATCGAATTCCTCATTCGGAAGTTCGGTGAATTTAATGCCCGCCGTCTTGATCATGCGCGCAAGCTCGCGGGTGGTGATTGCTGCGTCTACGTCGCCCTCTAACTGCTCGCGGTGGCATTCGTACTTTTTCGCCGTACAGGGAATAACACTGACGACGTAAAGATTTTTCGGGTCAATGCCGTTTTTCTCGCACCAATAGCTTTTCAGAAGTGCACCGAACATTGCCTGCGGAGATTTACAGGTTGAGAGGTTAGGGATATATTCGGGATATTTTTGTTCCACGTATTTGATCCATGCAGGGCAGCATGAGGTAAACATGGGCATGGGTTTATCCGTCTTGATACGGTTGATGAGCTCGCTTGCCTCTTCCATAATCGTGAGGTCGGCGGTGACGTCCATATTAAAGACGTGCGCAGGGCCCAAGCGGCGGATTGCCGCAACCATTTTTCCTTCGACGTTCGTGCCTACGGGCATATCGAACGCCTCGCCGAGCGTTGCGCGGACGGAGGGTGCAGTAAAGAATACCACTTGTTTTACGGGGTCTGCAAGCGCCGCCCAAACCTCGTCAATGGTGGAGCGTTCGGAGAGTGCGCCAACGGGGCAGGCAACGATACACTGTCCGCATCCCACACAGACCGACTCGAAGAGGGGCATATCGAAAGCGCTTCCCACGTGAACGTTGAAGCCTCTTCCGATTGCACCGATTGCGTTTACGTTCTGTTTGTGGCAAGCCGCAACACAGCGCATACAATTAATACACTTGTCGTTGTCACGCACCACGTAGGGGGCAGAATCGTCGATAGGAAGAACAAAGTCCTCATCCTTAAAACGGTCTTCGTCTACACCGTAGCCGAGGGAAAGCTTTTGCAGTTCGCAGTTGTGGTTTCTCTCGCAGGAAAGACATTTTTTCTTGTGCTTAGAGAGAAGCAGCTCGAGCGTCATTTTTCTCGATTCGCGGCATTTGGGTGTATTCGTTCTCACTTCCATGCCGTCGGCTACGGGAGCGACGCACGCCGCAACCAAACCGCGGGCGCCTGTTGCTTCAACTACGCACATACGGCAGGAGCCGACGCAGCTCACGTCTTTGAGATAGCAAAGGGTGGGGATTTCGATATGCGCTTTCCGTGCCGCTTCTAAAATAGTAGAGCCTTCGGGAACAGTTACGGGAATATTGTTGATTTTTAACGTTACGTTTTTCGCCATTGTTATTACCTCACTTTCTCACGATTGCGCCGAAACGGCAGTTATTCATACAAACGCCGCATTTAATGCACTTTCTCGTATCAATCAGATGCGGCTCTTTCACGTTCCCCGTAATTGCTTTTGCGGGGCAGTTTCTTGCGCAGAGCGTACAGCCTTTGCACTTCTCGCTGTCAATCGTGTAGCTCAATAGAGCCTTGCAAACACCTGCGTCGCATTTCCCCTGCGTAATATGATTTTCATATTCATTGCGGAAATAACGGAGTGTAGAGAGCACGGGGTTGGGTGCGCTTTGTCCAAGCGCGCAAAGAGAGGACTGCTTCATATGCGAGGCAAGTTCTTCGATTTTTACGATGTCTTCCGGTTCGCCCTTGCCTTCCGTAATTTTCGTGAGAAGCTGTAAAAGACGTTTCGTACCGATACGGCAGGGCGTGCATTTTCCGCAGGATTCGTCCGCCGTAAATTCAAGATAGAATTTAGAGATATCGACCATGCAGGTATCTTCGTCAAGAATAATCATGCCGCCGCTGCCCATCATCGAACCGATTGCAATGAGGTTGTCGTAGTCGATGGGGGTATTAATGCAGGAAGCGGGAATACATCCGCCCGAAGGGCCGCCCGTCTGTGCCGCTTTGAACTTTTTACCGTTGGGAATGCCGCCGCCGATTTCCTCTACGATTTCGCGCAGAGTCGTTCCCATGGGCACTTCCACAAGTCCGACGTTGGTAATTTTTCCGCCGAGTGCAAATACTTTCGTACCCTTAGAGGTTTCCGTTCCGATAGAGGAGAACCACTTTGCACCTTTAAGAATAATGGGATTTACGTTTGCCCACGTCTCCACGTTGTTGATGATAGTGGGCTTTCCGAACAGACCTTTCACAGCGGGGAAAGGGGGACGGGGGCGGGGTTCTCCGCGGTGACCTTCGATACTCGTAAGAAGAGCGGTCTCCTCACCGCAGACGAATGCGCCCGCGCCGAGACGGATATCGATATCAAAATCAAAGCCAAGGCCCAAAATGTTTTTGCCGAGGAGTCCGTATTTGTGCGCCTGATCGAGTGCAATCCGAAGTCTTGCTACTGCAACGGGATATTCCGCGCGGACGTAGATATAGCCTTGGTGAGCACCGATTGCATAGCCTGCAATCGTCATGGCTTCCAAAACGCAGTGGGTGTCGCCCTCCAAAACGGAGCGGTCCATGAATGCACCGGGGTCGCCTTCGTCGGCGTTACATACAACGTATTTAATATCGCCGGGCGAAGCCTTTGCAAACGACCATTTTCTGCCCGTAGGGAAGCCTGCGCCGCCTCTGCCGCGAAGCCCCGATGCGAGCATTTCGTTGATTACGTCGTCGGGGGACATGGAAGTGAGCACCTTTTCAAGTGCGCTGTAATCTCCCGCCGCAATCGCCTCGTCGATATCTTCCGCTGCAATCACACCGCAGTTCCTGAGCGCGATACGCATTTGCTTTTTATAGAAAGGGGTTTCCGCAAAGGGGATGACTTCGCCGTTCTTCGTAATCGTGCCTTGATAGAGCAGCTCCTTTACGATTTCACCGCCTTTTACGAGATGTTTCTCGGCAACCGTTCTCGCGTGTTCGGGTGTCATTTGTGCGTAGAACGCACCCTCGGGATATACGATCATAATAGGGCCGAGTGCGCAAAGTCCGAAACAGCCGGTTTTTACGATGAGCACGTCGTCGATTCCAAGGAACTTGAGCGCAGATTCCAATTCGGCAATCACTTTCATGGAATGGGAAGAGGTGCAGCCCGTGCCGCCGCATACAAGCACTTGTTTGCGGTAACCCGTTTTCTCGGCAAGTTTTTCACCTTGCTCTCTTACGACACGGCGAACTTCGATGAGTTCTTTTTTCGTCTTTCTGATGGCGTCTAATTCTTGAATAGTCATCTATTTTCGTCCTCCCTGTAATCGTCGAGAATCCATTTCACTCTATCGGGCGTTAACTTGCCAAATACCTCGTCGTTTACCATAATTACGGGAGCAAGTCCGCACGCGCCTACGCAACGGCAGCTATCAAGCGAGAACAGCCCGTCCGGTGTGCATTGGCCGCACTTGATTTCAAGCTGATTTTCAAGCTCTTCAAGAATTTTATCCGCACCCTTTACGTAGCAAGCGGTGCCGAGGCACACGCTGATTTTGTACTTTCCTTTGGGCGTGAGAGTAAACTGCGAATAAAACGTAACTACTCCGTATACTTCCGAAAGGGAAATGCCGAGTCCTTCCGCAATCACTTTTTGTACCTGAATGGGAAGATAACCGTAAATTCCCTGCGCCTCTTGAAGAACGTGCATGAGACATCCGGGTGTATTACGCGATGCTTCGATTACGGCGTCCAGCTTTTGCCTTTGCTCTGCCGTACCAAAACACGCTTCGCATTTTGCCATAAACAACCTCCTAAAATCGTTTGTATTCTAACTTTTTAATTATATCATAGAAAAAACAATTTATCAATAACATTTTCAAATTTGTCAGAATTTGTCGGAAAAATAATTTTTTAGTGCGAATGCAGGGAAACGAAAAAAATTTCAAATTTTGATATAGAATGCTTGACACTTTTATTTCATTTGAGTATGATTATATTGTTGCTTAGGGGGGCGTAGCTCAGTTGGTTAGAGCGTTTGCTTGACATGCAAAAGGTCACAGATTCGAGTTCTGTCGTCCCCACCACGAACCCTGTGTGTTGTGCCGAGAGCCGACATATGGGGCTTTGTTTTATATAAAAATGCGGATGTGGCGAAACTGGCAGACGCGTCGGACTTAGAATCCGATGGGCAACCTTGCAGGTTCAAGTCCTGTCATCCGCACCAAATAAAAAACAGAGCCTTGGGCTCTGTTTTTTATTTGGCATGAAACGAATATTTGACAGGACTTGAGGGTGGAGACGCTTGCCGAGAGGCAAGCGGTTTGCGGTCGAATTGTAGGAAAACAAAGGGGTTTTTCGCAAACTGCATCACCCCTGTGGGGTGTGCATCGGGGCGCGCCGCCAAAGGCGCAAGTCCTGTCATCCGCACCAAATAAAAAACAGAGCTTTTGGCTCTGTTTTTTATTTGGTGCGTCACAAGCCGAAGTGCGAAGTATCGCACCGAAAAGCATAATTTCTGCCGAGGCGGGGGATTGATTGGAAAATCAATCCCCCGCCTTTTTGCTGTTTTAGGTGGAAAAAGAGGGCGGAAATTCCAATAAATACCATATAAACCAAAGAAAAAAATAAAAAAAGTCCAAAAAAGTAC
>JAIDCJ010000019.1 GCA_029055875.1 Clostridia bacterium | reverse complement strand
CCGCAGGACCAGTTCAAGACGGGAAGCAAAAACGTGCTTGCAACCGCAACGGTGGACGGCAAGGACGGCTCGACGCCCATCACCGCGGAATACGACGGCGGTACGCATTTCGATCCTTCCGTCATAAAGGTAGTTGGCGACGACGGGATTACCGTCACGGACTACACCGTGGTCTATTACAAGGGCAAAACGCCCGTTGCAGGCAACGAGCTTGCCGCAGGGGAGCTTCCCAAAGATGCGGGCGATTACTGCATAGAAATCGTGCTCGGCCCTGTAGCGGAAGCGGGATATATTCTCGGCGACGACTGGTTTACCGTAACGGTAGAAGCAAAGGGGATAGCCCTGCCCGAGCTCTCGGAAATGACGTTCAACGGCAACGAGCTTAACTTCGTGGACTACCTTACGGGCGAGAGCTGGACTACGTACGGGCCTTCGGGACTTGATATTATCAAGGTAGACGGCAAGCTTTCGGATAGAAACGTGGGTGCAGGTAACTACGTAACCACGCTTACCATTACCGATCCCAACTACAAGTGGATATACCCTGCGGCAAAGAGCGCGGGCGTCACGGGCGACGAAATTACCGCGACCTATAACTGGAATATCACGCCGCTTGTCGTAGATACCACGAATATGTGGAACAAGGGCAAGGCGGGCGCAACGCTGAACCTGCCGAATAATATCCGTGACTTTATCGCGGGCGGAACGCTGGAATTGGGATACCGTTATTACGACAGCGAGGGCAATTTCGTTGAAGAACCCGAGTTAAAGGGCGGGAAATCGTTCAAGGTTGAAGCGGTGTTCAGCGGCGACGACGCAGAAAGAAATATCGTGTTCAAGACGGGCGATAACGAGTTCGGCTCAGTCTCCAAGGGGATAGACTACACCGTACCCAAGAACGGTGCGGCGGTATTCTTCGGAAGCATCGGAGAATTCTTTGAAAACTACTGGCAGCCGTTCGTAAGCGGTGTATGTATCGTGCTGAGCGCTATCTTTGCGGGGTTGATCGGCCATTTCGATAGCCAGCGCAGAAAGGCGAACAAAGAAGCAAAGCAATACAAGACGGGCACGCAGGAGCCGAAGCAGTATAAGACGGCAGCAGTAGCCGCAACGGGCTTGTTCGGACTTGCTTACGCAACGTGGACGATTATTGCCTGTGTTTTGATTGGATTAGCGGTAGCGTTGTTCATTGGTATCTTCATTGCGAAAGCAAGACGGAATAAAGCAAGAGAGGCTTTGGAAGCGGCGAAGATAGAGTACGCGGAGAACAAAGTCGTGCTTGCGGAACAGGCAAAGCAGGACGAGGCGGACCGTTTGAAGAAAGAACAGGCGGACGAGCGCGAGGAAGAGAAGCGCCGCCGTGACGAAGAACGCGAAGAGGAAAGACGCAGAAGAGAAGAGGAGCGTGACGAAGAGAAGCGCAGAAAGGAAGAGGAGCGGGAAGAAGAAAAACGCCGCCGCGAAGAACAGCGGGAAGAGGAGCGTCGTCGCAGAGAAGAGGAACGCGAGGACGAACGCCGCCGCAGAGAGGACGAACGCCGCATTGCCGCCATGAGCAATAACAATATGGGCATGGGTTACGGCGCAATGTCACCCTTTGCAATGCAGTACGCCCAGCCGCCCGTGGTGCAGCAACAGCCTATGGTAATGCAACCTGCACAACAGCCTGTTCAGGTGGTTCAACCCGCACAGCAGGTCGTAGCAAGCACGGACGAATCGAAGCTGGAAAAGGCAGTGGAGAAGCTTGCAACGGAGCTTGGGCATCAAAAGCGGGTAGAGGGCTTCCTCGATATGATTTCTAAATCTAGGGAGAAAGACCAAGCGGCACTTGCCCAGAGCGAGAAAGCGTTAGAAGAGCGGAAGAAGAAATTCGAGGCACGCCGTGAGAATATGTCGGCACCCTTCGAGCCGTCCGTGCAGAGGGTTTATATCCCCGCAATGCCTGCAAACGGAAACACCCGCGAGAAAGAGTTAGAGCTCGAACTTCGCGCAAAGGAAAAAGAATTAGAACTGGAGCGCGAAAAGAACAAGGGCGAGAAAACGGTTCAAGTGCAACCTACGGTTGCCCAGCAACCCGTAGTTCAGCCCGCACCTCAACCCGCACCTCAACCCGTGGTGCAACCTGTCATTCAGCAGGTTCCCGTACAGGTACCGGTGCAAACGCCCGTGTATCCTCAGCCGATGTATATGCCGCAGGGGTATATGCCTTCGCCGTATTGGCAGGCACCGATGCCGCAGGGATATGCACAGCCCTCGTACCGCGAGTACGAGTTAGAGCGCGAGTTAGAGCGTATGCGCGTGCGTGACTACGAGAGAATGCGCAACTTAGAGCACGAGCTCGGTATCGACAGAGACCGCAATTTCTACGTCGGACAGATAAAGTCCAATACTCCCGCACAGCCTTACGCACAGCCCGCCCTGCCTCAACCGCAGCAGGTGGTTATGCCGCAGAGCTACGTACAGCCGCAAATACCGCAGAGCTATACGCAGGCAACGGTACGCGAGCTTGAACTCGAGCGTGATCTTCGGGAGAAGGAGCGCGAGAGAACGCGCGAATTGGAACGCGAGCTTGCGCTTGAGAAAGAACGCAACCGCTTTGCACAGGAGAAGCCGACTGTTACGGCACAGCCGAATACGCAACCGCAGCCCGTGGTTGTGGTGCCGCCTATCGTGCAGACACAGCCGAGCGAGCAGCAGCAACAGGAGATAGCACAACCCGCACCGGCACGGTTCCTGCGCAGGAACAATCCCTTTGCGGCAAACAGATTTGCCGAAGGGAATGACGATTGAGTCTTACCGCCAAATGCGCAGCCTAGGATGCGAACGGGGGAGAGGCTCGGAGTCATGACCGTGCCAAGCCTCAACGGCGGTTGGCTATACAAAAAAGTCTAAAAGGAGGGTTAAAACAACTTTACGTTTCGATAGCTGAATAACACCTATTCAGCCCTACGAAATTTTGAGCAAATTGAATACACACTATTAGACTAAAAGGCTCAGACGGTGAGAAATCCCCGCCTGAGTTTTTTGCTTACCTAAGAGCGCCGACCCATAAAAGGCTCGATGCTAAATTGAATATCAAATGCAGAATTCTGTCTTCTTCCCTTATGGTGCGTTACAGGTGTTTACGCGATTTGTACGCCCAATCTGTTGAAATATTCATTTTTTTATGCTATAATATATATTAGATAAAATAACGGAGAAGAAAATGAAAATAAAAAAATTTCTTGTACTGGTGCTTTGTCTGATTTTATCTCTTAGCGTTTTTGTCGGGTGCGATGCTTTTGATAATTCACATCCGAATTCTGGCGATTCGGCTGATCAACCTGTTGAACAGCCTGATGGCGACAATCAAGATAGCGATAAAGACACGGATAAGGACGCTGATAAAGATACAGATAAGGATAAAGAGCCTGATAAGGAACCGGACAAGGAACCCGAAAAAGAGCCTGATAAAAAGCCCGATTATGGGAAGATTGAGGGTGACGATTTTTTGAAAGTTGACGGTAAATACGTAAAAAACAAAAAAGGTGATACCGTGTATTTGCGCGGAGTCAACGCAGGCGGCTTGTTTGTCACCGAACACTGGATGACGGGCTTCCAGAACGGAAAAACGGAATCGGACGATTATCAATCTCTAACGAAGACCTTTATTAACAGATTCGGCGAAGCGAAGACGCAAAGTCTTTGGGCGGAATACCGCGCCAACTGGTGGACGGACGAAGATTTTCAAAACTGCGCGGATATGGGCATGACGGTAATCCGCTTACCGTTCACGTATATGAACGTGGATTTTGCCGCCGTTACCGATTATGAGAATGCAGGCAAAAATTACGACTTTTCCGCAATTGACGATTTTGTTACGAAGGCGGCCGAATACGGGCTTTATACGATATTGGATTTACACGGTGCATACGGCTCTCAAAACGGACAGGATCACAGCGGCGAGGTTTTTGAAACGGCGGACGAAGTCGATTTCTATTCCAACGAACAAAAGCAAACGCTGACCTATAATTTATGGAGCGCGCTTTCAAAGCATTACAAAGATAATCCCGCCGTTGCAGGATATGACATCTTAAACGAGCCTGCTGAAAAGGGCGGCTGGATTTGGGGTGACAAATATTGGGGTGTATTCGACAAAATTTATCGTGCCATTCGCGAGACGGGTGACGAACACATCGTTATCTTTGAGTCGTGCTGGGACGGAGGAAATCTTCCCAAGCCAGAAGAGTATAATTGGCAAAATTGTATTTATTCTTTCCATCATTATATTGATAGCAATTTATCTGCAAGCGAGCACATGGAAAATTGGAACAACAAGTTTGCCGAAATTTATTCTCATAATTTGAATTTGCCTCTTCAAATGGGTGAATTTACCGCATATAATTCCACGGAAAAGTGGGAGAATACGCTAAAATTATTAAACGATTCCGAATGGCATTGGACTAGTTGGACGTACAAGGTATGGGGGAGTATGCCTTGGGGAATTGTAAACGTTACGGCAAACGACAGCGAAAAGGTTGATGCCGCAAACGATAGCTATGAAACCATCTTGCAAAAGTTCAAGATTTTGCGCACGGATACCGCTCAAAAATTCAGATTCGGCGACAGCAACAGGACGTTGGAAAGCTTGATTGCAAAATCGCTCACCGGGGTTCTAAATACTGAATTTGAGCTTTCAAAAGTCGGCTTGATAGAGGAAGGCGGTAAAGCCTACGCCATGTTTAGCGGTACGTTCGGGAAATATACCAAAGAAGAGCTTGCTACCTACGTGATTGATGGTGAAGTCAGCGGAAGAGTGAAGTTATCGCTTCAGATTACAGAGTATAACGAAAAGTTGGGTACGTTCGTAATGAAAGCCGAAATCGGCAGTTTGAAAATTGGCAGGAATTACTTGCACGCAGGGTTTGGTGCCTCACCCCAGAATCTTCCCTCTGCAATAGCAAAAATCGACGAGGAACATTCTACGGTTACAGTGGGCGGAAGAACCTATTCTTTGGGCGAGGAGTGGGACTGCCGACAGATAATTGTGGAAAACGTATAATAAGCAGAAATGTAAAAAAGACCACCAGAATTTGAGGTGGTCTTTTTTATATGCTTAGAATTGTTTGTCTTTTTCATATTTTAAGACGTTTACCCATATATTATAACAATGCTCGATTTTCTTCCGCCGCGTCTTAGTTCTGCCGTGCGGCACGTCAATCTGAATCGGCTCTACGAACTCCGCTTGCGTGCGGACAAGCCCTTGTGCGCAAATATCGGGGGAGTGTTTTGCTTTCTCGGTGAACACGGAGAGGAGAGCGCAGTCCATGCATTGCGCCCCACGGCGCAAGAGGTTTCCGATACGCTCTTTGCGGCAAGCGGATATTCCGTTTATTCGGTGGAAAACCAAATCAAACGTGGATTTGTAACGGGTGCGGACGGAGAAAGAATCGGCATTGCAGGCTCTTACGTTTACGAAGGGAATGCGCTCCTTTCCATTCATTCCGTAACTTCGCTATGCATACGTATTCCGCATGCAATCGAGGGGTGCGCGGAGGAGATATACCGCCGTTGTCTTCGTGAAGGTATGAACTCTGTCATTTTGCTTTCTCCTCCCGGTGACGGAAAAACAACGCTCCTTCGGGATTTATCACGCCTTGTGAGTACAAGAAAGGGGTTGAACGTTCTCGTGAGCGACGAGCGCGGCGAGCTTTCGGCGGGTGATTTGGGGGATACGAGCGACGTGGTGCGCTTTGCGGACAAACTTACCGCTTTTACGGCCGGAATACGTGCTATGCGCCCCGACGTCATCGTGACGGACGAACTTCTTCCGGAGGACTATCTTGCCGTCAGACGCGCCGTAGAGAGCGGAATTTACGTATTTGCATCGGCGCACTTGAAACGCTATGAGGACGTGCCCGAAAAGCTATTCGGAAGATACGTAATTCTCAGCGGACTGGGAAAAATCGAAAGAATCTGCGGGGCGGACGGAACTGATGTGGCTTAAATTTCTCGTATGTATCTGCATTGTGGCCTTTTGTATTTTTCTGGGCTATCTCGCTGCGGCAAAGTATCGTTCTCGGAAAATGTTTTTCTCGCAGCTTGCGGTCTTTAACGAGCGGTATCTTACTGAGCTTTGTTATGCGCGTAAGCCGCTTTCCGAATTTTTGCGGGAATATGAGTATTCGGGTGATTTTGCTAAAACGGTGAGCGCGTTTGCACAACACAGAGTGACTGAGTCCAAACTCTCATATCTGACAAAGGACGAAAAAAAGCTGTGCGCCGATTATTTCGGAATGCTCGGTAAAGGCGATGCGGTTTCACAAAAGAGTTATTTTTCTTCGCAGAAAGGAGAGCTAAATGAAAAAAAGACTTCGAGTGAGCGCGAGGCTAAATCGCGCGGAGAGCTCTACTTGAAGCTCGGTTTACTCGCAGGACTTGCGTTCGTTATTTTAATCGTATAATGGATATTTCAATCATTTTCAAATTAGCGGCAATCGGAATTATTATTACCATCGTCTGTCAGCTCCTGAAAAAGTCCGACCGCGACGATATTTCAACCGTCGTTTCCATTGTCGGACTTGTGATAGCGCTCACGATTGCGGTGACGATGATCGGCGATTTGTTCACCTTAATGCGTGAAATTTTCGGAGTTTACTGACGTGGAAATTTTTCAGCTCGTCGGAATTGCGTTCGTTACCGCTGTCGCCGCACTCATTCTCAAAAATACCAAACCCGAACTCGCTTTTGCCGTTACGGTGACGGGGAGTATCATTCTGCTGCTTTTCACGTTTGAAATGTTCAAAAGCAGTCTTTCTATTTTTCAGACGATTGCGGACACGACGGGGATCGATTCTTCGCTTATAAAAATTCTTTTGAAAATGGTTGGAATCGGCTATCTTGTAGAATTCAGCGCGGGCATACTCAATGATTTCGGGCAAAATTCAGTTGCGGACAAGCTGGTATTCTGCGGGAAGGTGGTCGTTCTCATTCTTGCCATTCCCATTTTAGAAAGTGTGCTTTCCCTCATCAGTCGGCTTTTGGGGCTTATTTCATGACGCGTTTCAAACAACCAAGCCCCAAATACAGGCGGCTTATCAAAAAATTAATATTTGTCCTTATCGGAATTTTGCTGCTCAGTATGCTAATAGGGGGCGGGGGTCCGCGTACGGCACATGCGTATACTGCGGAAGAGGAAGCGGCGCTCAAAGAGGTGGAAGCTTATATCGAGGAGCTTTTGAATGCGCTCGATACAAAGGAATTACAGGAATATCTTGATACCTTTTCCGATTTCAAAGGGGTGAGCGTTAAGGACAAGCTCATGAGCGTGATTACGGGAGATTACGCGCTCGACTATGCTTCGCTCAGTCAATCAGTCGTTTCACTTGTTTGGGAAGAGGCAAAAATCATGCTGCCCGCTTTTGCGGTGGTGCTTGCCGTTGCGCTGCTTTGCAGAATTTTGGGTTCGGTGAAAAACGGATTTCTCGACTCCACCATGACGGATATTATCAATTTCGTTGCGTATATTGCCGTTGGTGCGGTGGTGCTGTCGAGTTTGATCGGCGTATTGGAGTCTGGTTTTTCCGCCATCAAAAATATGAAACGGCAGATGGAAATTGTTTATCCCATTTTGCTCACCCTTATGGCGGCGAGCGGGGGGAGTGTTTCGGCAGGGGTGTACCGTCCCGCCGTTGCATTTATGAGCGGAGCGATTACCGAGCTGTTTACGGCAGTCGTATTACCGACGTCTATCGTCGTCATTATTCTTGCATTCGTCGGAAATCTTTCCAAGGACGTGCGGACGGAACGGCTCGGGGATTTGTTCAAGAGTATCAACAAATGGCTTATCGGGCTTTCGCTCGGGTTGTTCAGTTTGTTTTTGACTGTACAAGGCATCACCTCTGCGCAGTATGACGGACTATCGCTTCGGGCAATGAAATACGTCGTATCGGGTTCCGTTCCCATTGTCGGTGGCTTTTTATCGGGCGGGCTCGAACTCGTGATTGCGGGAAGTGCAATTATCAAGAATGCGGTAGGGTCTTTCGCCGTATTCATGTTGTTTGGAACGCTCCTGCGCCCGCTACTTTTAATTCTCGCATTTCAGATTTTCCTGCGCCTATCGGCCGCCGCAACGGAGCCGATCGGGGGTAAAATTTCCTCCTTTCTCTCGCGTCTTGCAAAGGACAGCGGATATTTTCTTGCGGGACTCTTATGCGTGGCGTTTCTGTATTTCCTTACCATTATGCTGCTCATCTGCTCCACGGGGGTAATCTTCTAATGAAAGAGTACGTTTTGGCAATCGCGGGTGTCGTGCTTCTCTCTGCGGTTGTTTCCATTATTGCACCTAGCGGAAAAATGGGGAAGTTCATCAAAGGGGCAATGCGGCTTGCAATACTTGTTGTACTCATTTCGCCGTTTGCAAAGTGGATCGGCGGGGGAGAACTCTCTTTTTCTACTGCAAAAATCGGTGAGGACGGCGCGTATTTGAGTTTCTGCGCCGAACGACTTTCAGAGGAGGACGAGAAGGAGATTGAAAGCTTCCTGAAAGACGAGTTTGACGTAGGCGCCGAGGTACAGGTGAAGAGAAAAACGGATGCAAAATTTTCTTATCAAAAAATTTCCGTAAAAATTTTCGATTTCGGAATAATCGGACAGGACGAGCATATAGATACTATGAGCCGAATTCAAGAAACGCTTCAAGCCAAATACGGCTGCCTTACGGAGGTCGCGTGAAAGAACGTTTACAAAAACTTTTCCATAATAGGACTTTTCGTATCGTTCTTATCTGTGTAGCCGCATTATTGTTACTTCTTGCTGTGTGGCGCATCTTTTTTCCGAGTAAAGCTCAGTCTACGAGCGGGAGCTATAAGCCTACCGAGTTAGAGAGCCGACTGTCGCAGATTCTTTCGGAAATCGACGGAGTAGGGCAAACGACGGTAATGATCGGCGAAGAGAACGGAGTGCCTGTCAGCGCAATCATTGTCTTCGACGGTGCGGACGCAATTCTCACACGTATGCGCGTCATTGAGGCCGCGGCGAATGCGCTGGGCATTCCGCAGACGGACGTGCTCGTATATCCGTCGGTGTAAATTCGTAATTTATTTTGAAGGAGATAGAAAATGTCTAACACAAAAAAAATTGCACTCATGTCTACCCTTGTTTTACTGCTTGCTGTCACTGCGGTATTCAACTTTGTCCTTGCCGGATCTAAGTCTGCTACCGTTGATGCCGGCGCAACCGTACCTGCGAACTATTTCACGACCTATCGTGCGAACCGTTCCTCGGTACGCAGTGAAGAGTTTGTTCAGCTCGATAGTGTAATCGCATCCGCAACCGCTGACTCCGAAGAGTACGCAAAAGCGCTTCAAAGAAAGCAGGAAATGGTTGAGATTATGGAAGACGAGCTTGTTATGGAAACTGTTCTGAAAGGTCTTGGTTTCTCCGACGCAGTAGTCTCCATCAACGGCAACGATTATATCAACGTGTTCCTGAATTCCAGTGAACTTACTACCGATATGATCCGTCAGGTCTATTTTGCACTCGAAGTAGAGCAGCAAGTGCGCGACGGCTACATTATAATTATGCCAATCAACGCAGAAAGTTAAGAAAAACAGTAGTAAATTCAAAAAAGATGTGCTATAATATAACTCGTAAAGGAGTATCATTATGGCAAGCATCAAATATAATCCCAATGGTCAGAAGGGTAGAATCACATATAATTCTGATATCGTAAGCGGAATCGTTGTTCTGAGCTTGCAGGAAACGGAAGGCATCGAACTTGTTCCCTCTAAGAGCAAGGGCATCAAGCTCTGCTTTGAAAAAGAAGGAATCTTTGCAGATATCTCCGTGATTGCACACTACGGCTACAACGTACCCGAGCTTGCATACAGAATTCAGCAGACGATCAAACAGATGGTTGAATCCATGACGAAATACAAAATTGCAAAAGTCGACGTGCACGTCCAGGGCGTTGTTTTCCCCAAGCCGAAAACAGATACGAATTCGGAAGAGGAACCCGCTGTGGAGGCTGCTCCCGATGAGGAAGCTCAAAAATAAAACCGTTTATTCCCTTTCCTGAAAGGAAGGGGAATTTATCGTAAAAAGGAACCTATGAGAAAGTTAGCAAGAGAAGCGGCGTTTAAGATTGTTTTTGCAAATCTATTTCATGACGGCAACGGCAAAAATTTCTGCTCCGCAATTTACAGACAGGAAAAATTAGAGGATGAAGATTGTGCCTTTGCGCAACGTTTGGTCGACGTGGTGACCGAGCACAAGGACGAGCTTCTTGCTCTTATTGGCGAGCGGGTGGAGCGTTTTGCTGATTACCGTATTTATGCGGTAGATAAAGCGATTATGCTCGTCGCACTTGCCGAAATAAAATATTTTGAAGATATCCCGCCCGTTGTTTCCGTGAGTGAGGCTGCGGCGCTTGCGCAGAAATACTCTACGGAAAAATCTGCCGACTTCGTAAACGGCGTTCTGGGAGGCATTATCAACGAATGAAGCTCATTGACGGAAAACAGACCGCTGCCGATATTCGCGCGGAGCTAAAGCTCCGTACGACAACTTTTGAAAAAAAGTACGGCAAAAAGGTAGGACTTGCGGTCATACTCATCGGGAATGATCCTGCATCACAGGTGTATGTTCGCAATAAAATAAAGGCATGCGAAGAGGCGGGTATTCGCTCGTTTGCGCACTATCTGCCCGAAACCGCTTCGGAGGAAGAGGCGCTTTCACTGATTGACGCACTTAGCGCAGATGAAAACGTGCACGGCATTCTCGTACAACTTCCACTCCCTCAACAGTTAAGCGCCGAAAAAATTTTAGCCGCCATTCCGCCGCATAAGGACGTGGACGGATTCTTGGCGGAGAATATCGGGAAACTTGCGCTCGGTGAGGAGAGTACGGTTGCCTGCACGCCGCTTGGCGTAATGGAGCTTTTGAAACGCTATCAGATTCCCGTGAAGGGGAAACGTGCCGTTGTTCTTGGAAGGAGCAATATCGTGGGCCGCCCGATGGCGCTTTTGCTGTTGAATGCGGACGCGACGGTTACTGTATGCCATTCCAAAACGCTAAGCTTAAAAGAGGAGTGTCTGCGAGCCGATATTCTTGTGGCGGCAATCGGCAAACCGAAATTCGTCACGGCGGATATGGTGAAAGAGGGAGCTGTCGTAATCGACGTGGGAATCAACCGCACGGAAGACGGAAAGCTTTGCGGTGACGTGGACTTTGAAAACGTAAAAGAGAAAGCGTCCTATATTACGCCCGTTCCGGGCGGGATAGGGCCAATGACGATTGCTATGCTGCTCACAAACGTTGTGAAGGCAGCGGAGAAAAACGCGTGAAAGATTATCGTACAAAATATGAGGAATACCGCTCCTTTACGGAAAGCATTCTCGAAGAAGCGGTATCCCGCATGAATTGCCATACGGAAGTGTTACAGGAGAGTATCCGCTATTCGCTCCTTGCGGGCGGGAAACGGATACGCCCCGTTCTTTTTCTTGCGATGTTGGAAACGCTCGGGCTGGACTATCATAACGAGCGCGCTCTTGCCGTTGCAATCGAATGTATTCACACCTATTCGCTCATTCATGACGATTTGCCTGCCATGGATAACGACGATTTCCGCCGCGGTAAACCTTCCAACCATAAGGTTTTCGGAGAGGCGAATGCGATACTTGCGGGCGACGGATTGTTGTCTTACGCCTTTGAACTGCTCATCAAAGAGTGCTATAAGGGCGTGCAATGGGTGAATGCCGCAAAGACGCTTGCAGAGGCCGCGGGACTTCAGGGAATGGTAGCGGGGCAGTCCGCAGATATTCTGCATTCCGGGAAGCCCGTTGGTGAAGTCGGTGAAGTTGAACTTGAAATGATTCATTACCACAAGACGGCAAATCTGATTGCCGCGCCGCTCGTGATGGCGGCAAATCTTGCGGAGAAATATGAAAAAGAAACACGCGAATTCGGTATGTCGCTTGGATTTTTGTTTCAGGTGACTGACGATATTTTAGACGAAATCGGCGAAGAAAAGGAAGTGGGGAAAACGCTCGGAAAAGACAAAGCGGAGGGGAAACTTACCTGCGTGAAGGTGTACGGAATGGAAAAGACGCTTTCTCTTCGCGATTCTTTAACGGAGAAATGTCTTTCTCTTCTCGGCGGTATTGAGGCAGATACTTGCTTTTTGAAGGATTTAGTAGTAGATTTAAGAAATAGAAATAAGTAAAGGACGGCGTCCTTTTATGAGAAATATTACACGGCGTGAAATTGCGGAGGCATCTACCTCTCAGTTAAAGCAAATTTGCGAAGAGATTCGGGATGAGATATTCAGCACCGTATCAACGTGCGGAGGGCATCTCTCTTCCAATCTTGGAATTGTAGAGCTTACCGTCGCATTACATAGGGTGTTTGATTTCCCGCATGATAAAATTGTTTTTGACGTAGGTCATCAATGCTATCCGCATAAACTGCTCTCGGGGCGTGCGGAGCTTTTTTCTACGCTTCGCAAAGCCGGCGGACTTTCCGGTTTCCCCAAACGTGCGGAGAGTGAATACGATTGTTACGATACGGGGCACGCGGGTACGGCTCTTTCCGCGGCGCTCGGTATTGCCAAGGCGCGGGACTTGAAAGAGGAAGATTTCAACGTAATTGCACTGATTGGTGACGGCTCTTTCAATAACGGCTTGATTTTTGAAGCACTCAACAGCATCCGTATTCTGGGGGTTAACGTTCTGATTATTCTGAACGATAACGGCATGTCGATTTCTCCTACGGTAGGCGGCACGCACGAAGTGCTTAGTGAAATGAAAACGGGCTCAGCGCCGATTGAGGACGTGCGTCTTTTTGAGCGGTTCGGCCTTTGCTATATGGGCGTGTATAACGGGAACGATTTGAATGAACTGCTTCCTGCCCTCAATGAAGCAAAAACGCGCTTAAAAAAGGAAAGCGTTCTTTTGCATGTGACAACGAAAAAAGGACAGGGTTATCCGTTTTGTGAGCACGAGCCTTTGGAGACGCACGGCGTAAGTCCGAAATCGAAAAAACCGTGCAAAGAGTATTCCTCTGCGCTTGGAGAAGAACTTACTGCGCTTGCCACAAAGGACAAAAGAGTTGTTGCCGTTACTGCGGCAATGACGGATAGTCTTGGACTGAGAGGCTTTTTTGATACGTATCCCGAGCGTGCATTTGACGTGGGGATCTGTGAGGAACACGCTTCGGTTTTATGTGCGGCGCTTGCGTCCCATGGGATGAAACCGTATTATGCGATTTATTCCACCTTCTTACAGCGTGCATTTGATGAAATTATACACGACGTTTGCGGACAGAATTTGCCCGTAACCTTTTGTATTGATAGGGCGGGTATTACGGGCGCTGACGGAGAAACGCACCAGGGCGTATTCGATCTATCTTATCTATCGTTCATTCCAAATCTTACGATTGCAATCCCCAAAGATATCGGCGAATTTCGTGCTATTCTGCAACAAAGTGTATCGTTTAATCATCCGCTTGCCATTCGCTATCCGCGTGAAGGGGTCGAAAGCATACCGAAAAACGTTGAATTTGGAAAATTTGAAGTTTTGCACAGTACTATGTCAAACATAATACTATTTGCGGCGGGAGAAAGATGTCTTACTATTGCCGAAAATGTCCGTTCGCGTGCGCAAAAAGAGGGGTTTGATTTTAGCATAGTGAATACACGGTTCTTAAGACCGCTTGATGACAAGCTACTTTCCGAACGCAAAGAAAAGTACGTTGTCACGTTGGAAGATAATGTACTCATTGGCGGCTTAGGGGACGCAATCAACCGTTTCTATTTGAATAGCGGAAAAGTGATCCGTAATTTCGGTTACCGTGACGAATTTATTCCGCATGGCGAGGTCTCGTCATTAAGTGCGGAATACGGCTTAAATGAGGATGAAATCTTTGCCTGCATCAAGGAGTTCTATGCGCGCGGATAAGTTTTTTGCGGAAAAATTCGGTTCCCGTACCAAAGCAAAAGAGGCGCTCGAAAAGGGGTTAGTGCTTCGCGGCGGGCTTCCGCTTTCCCCCAAGGATTCCGTATGTGATGCGGACGAGTTCACCTTTTTATCTTCAGAAAATAGTTTCGTTTCGGGCGGAGGCAAGAAACTTGCGCGCGGACTTGACGTCTTCGGCATTTCCGTCGAAGGCTTTGTTTTTGCCGATTTGGGCGCCAGCACGGGCGGATTTACCGATTGCCTTTTACAGCGCGGTGCAAAACGCGTTTATTGCGTTGACGTAGGGGAAAGCCAGCTTGATGTACGTATTGCAAGCGACAAACGCGTTGTGGTAATGGATAAGACGAATGCGCGTTATCTCACGCGTGAAAGTTTTCCCGAAAAGATAGACGGCGTTGTTTCCGATTTAAGTTTTATTTCTCTGAGGCTTGTTTTACCTGCCGTAAAAGATATATTGCCGGAAAACGGGAATGCGTTCGTTCTCTTTAAGCCGCAATTTGAATGCGGAGGGAAAGGACTCGGTAAGAGTGGCATCTTGCCTCAAAAATATCATAAAGAGCTTTTGCTCGATTTTTATGCCTTTTGCGTCGGAATAGGGTTAGCGCCAAAAAATGTCACCTATGCGCCTTTACGCGCAAAAAAAAATATTGAGTATATTATACAGCTTGAAAAGGACGGGAAGGCGATTCCCGAATGGGAATTTCATTCAAAAATATCTGAATTTTATGAATAAATACTTATTTTTTTATAAAAACGCTTGCATTTATTCAATAATTCGCATATAATGAAACTTACATGAATATCGGCATATTTTATAACAAACTTCAAGTCGGGCATGAGGCCGCGGATAGACTCGCCGATAAGATCAACGCGGCGGGCGGTAAAGCGTGGATATTTTCCGATTTGGAGCAAGTAAAGGATATCGATAGGCTCATTGTATTGGGCGGAGACGGTACGATGCTGCATGCGGCACGTAGGACTTCGGAACTTGGCATTCAATTGATCGGTATCAATTACGGGCATCTTGGTTTTCTTACCGAGTTTGAATGCGGCGAAGAGGACGGTGCGGTGGAGCTTGCGCTCGATTCTGCATGCTCGCTTTTGGAGCGCGCTATGCTCGAGGTCGATTTTAACGGAAAAAAGACGTATTGTCTGAACGAGCTTTCCTTGCTTCGCGGCGTAGGGGCCGATTGCGACAATAAAGCTGTAAAAATTTCCGTTACGATAGACGGGAGCGCAGCGGGCGTTTTTAATGCGGACGGGCTTATCGTTACAACGCCGACGGGTTCAACTGCTTATTCGCTCTCTGCAGGCGGAAGCATTATGATGCCAGAATGTGCTACGTTTCAACTTACGCCTGTGTGCGCTTTTTCCCTGCGGAGCAGACCGATTGCTTATCCCGATTGTTACGAACTGCAAATCTTTCTTCCGAAAAAGAGTAAGCTTATTCTCTGCGGCGATGGGAGCTATCTTGGGGAAGCGAGCGGAGACGACAACATTAAGGTGCGCAAAGCGGTGCGTAGTGCCGTATTTTTAACCAGAAACAAGCATGATTGTTTCCGAAGAATTACTGAAAAAATAAATTAGCGAAAGGATAGAATACCAATGTTAAGAAGTGCAAGACACAGTAAAATTATGGAAATCATTGAGGAGAAGGAGATCGAAACGCAAGAGGAACTCGGTCAGGAGCTTGCGCGCCAAAATTATGCTGTAACGCAGGCGACCGTTTCGCGTGATATCAAAGAACTCCATCTTTTTAAGGTGAAGGGAACGCAAAAACGTTTCCGTTACACTTCTATTCTTGAAAACGAAAGCGGGCTTTCCGATAAAATGCGTGTTTTATTTCAGGCGTGCGTCGTGAGCATCCGCCCTGTCGGAAATCTCATCGTTATTAAAACCTTGAACGGAAACGCGACCAATGCGGGTGCGGTGATTGATAAGCTCAATTATTGGGAAGTTGTAGGAACGGTGGCAGGCGACGACACGTTACTTTTAATTTGTGAAAACATCGAACACGTTCAAAGCGTTGTCAACCGGCTTAATGCAATCGTAAAAGGTTAAAATATGTTATTGAAACTTTCCATTCGGAACGCCGCTCTTATTGAGCAAGCAGAGCTCTCCTTTTCAGGGGGGCTCAATGTGCTTTCCGGCGAAACGGGTGCAGGAAAGTCTGTGATTTTGGATTGTATCGATTTTGTGCTTGGCGCGAAAGCCGACCGTACACTGATTCGCTTTGGTGCGGAGGAGTGCTTGGTGCGCGCGGAGTTTACGCCGAGTGGAGCGATAAACGAGGTTTTGACGGAGCTCGATATTGAGCCGGATGAAACGCTTATTCTTTCCCGTAAGCTTTCTATAGACGGAAAGGGATCAATGAAAATAAACGGAGTTACCGTTACGGCCGCTATGCTGCGCCGCGTGACTTCGCTTCTTGTGGATATCCACGGACAAAGCGAACATTTCTTTTTATTGAAAGAAAGCAACCAATTGCATCTCCTCGATTCCGTAGGCGGAGCTCCGATTGTACAGAAAAAAGAAAAAATGCAAGAGCTTCTTGCTCAGCGCAAAGAAATTTTGCGGGAGTTGGAGCTTCTCGGCGGTGACGAGGGGGAGAGATCACGTAGACTGGATATTCTTCGCTATCAGATTGACGAAATCAAACATGCCGACCTGAAAGAGGGCGAAGAGGAAGAACTCACTATTTTCCGCAACCGCTTTCAAAATGCAGAGAAGATTTTAAGTGCGCTTTCTACAGCAAGAGATTATTTGCTTGCAGAATCGGGAAGTATCGATACTCTGAACGGTGCGCGTCGCGCGCTTGGTGCAATAACAAAATTAGAAGAGGACTACGCGGCGCTTGCCGAGCGTATGGAGAATGCTTCGGCAGAACTTACGGATATCGCGGAAACAGTAGAATCGTTTGCTGAAAGACTCGACGTTGACGAGAGGGAAGCCGAACGCGTAGAAAACCGCCTTGATGAAATTAAGACCTTGAAGAAGAAATACGGCGGATCGATTACCGAGATTCTGGCATTTTTCGAGCGTGCACAGTCGGAGTACGAATTGCTTTCGGATAGCGGCGAACGCTATGAACAGCTCACCGCGAAACTTGAAAAAGTGGAAGACCGACTTTATGACGCATGTGCCGAACTTACTTTGGAGCGCAAGAAGGTCGCGGAAGGTTTTACAAAGCGCGTGACCGATGAACTGAAAACGCTCAATATTTCGGCTGCGAATTTCCAAATCGAATTTGACGAATACACGCGTGCGGATGTTCCTTCCGCAACGGGCGAGGGGCTCGGCGGCGTTCGGTTTTTATTTTCCGCCAATGCTGGCGAACCGCTAAAAGAGTTGGGAAAGATTATCAGCGGCGGCGAAATGAGTCGTTTTATGCTTGCGGTGAAGGCACAGCTTTCTGCCGTAAACGTTATCGGGACGTACCTTTTTGACGAGATTGATGCGGGAATCGGCGGGCGTACGGCGCGCGTTGTTGCGGAAAAATTCTGTAAGATTTCCCAAAACGTACAAATAATTGCAATCTCGCACCTGGCTCAAATTGCTGCATTTGCGGATCGGGAATTTCTCATTGAGAAAAAGGAAATCAATGGACGTGCGCAGACGTTGATTCATGAGGTGACGGATGAGGCGCGGACTCTCGAAATTGCACGCCTTGTGAGCGGCGATGAAGGGGATTATGCGCTCAAACATGCGGAAGAGCTCATAAGGAGTGCGGAAGTTTACAAAAACTCCCATTCTTGATTAATCCCAAAATACGAATATAAATTATCGGCTTACGCAAAATAATTTTCGGTAAACGGAGGTTTTCATGCGTAAGCTGAAATTTTATATTGCGGCGGCAGTGGTTGCCGCTTGTCTTTGTGTGAGCGTACCGAGCGTTCAAGTAAGCGCCGATGCGGCAACGAAAGAATACTACATCGGCGGAATGACGGCAGGGTTCACGCTTTCGGCGGGTGGTGCCGAGGTAATTGGATTAAACGAGGTTTCCGCGGAAGACGGTCTTCACCGCCCCGCAGAAGAGGCGGGTATTCGCATTGGAGACTGCATCTGCGCGGTGGATGGCATTAGCATAAAGACCATTTCCGACTTAAATTCAGCTCTTGATAAATGCGGCGGAAAGGCGGTAATCCTGCGTGTAAAACGCGGCGGCGATATGGCAGAAGTCTCCGTTACGCCTGTACAGGAGAAGAAAAGCGGCAAATATAAAATTGGTGTGCTCATTCGCGATTCGCTTGCAGGTATCGGCACGGTAACCTATATCGAAAAAGATACTTTGCGGTTTGGCGCGCTCGGACATTCGGTTTGCGATGAAAACCGCAATATTCTTGAAATCTCTAATCCGTCGGTTTACTTATGCAGCGTTGTAGGCGTCAATAAAGGGACACGCGGGAAGGCGGGGGAGCTGAGAGGACTTTTTATGGGCGATCAGCTTGGTAAGGCGGAAAAAGTTTGCGCGGAAGGACTGTACGGTACTTTCTCAAAGAGCTACGATTTTTCTCACTTGGAAACGGTAGAAGCGGCTCCCATATCAGAGGCAACAATCGGGAAGGCAATTATCTATTCTACAATCGACGGTGTCTGCCCGCAACAATATGAAATTGCGATTGCAAAAGTGGACTCGAATAATCGTGACAATAAAAATTTTGTTATTAAAGTGACGGACGAACGCCTGATCTCCGAAACAGGCGGTATTGTACAGGGAATGAGCGGAAGCCCGATTTTGCAGAACGGAAAATTGATTGGTGCAGTAACTCACGTCTTCCTGAATGATCCTACGCGCGGCTATGGAATCGGAATAGAAAATATGACGAAAAATTAAGAAATTTTTAGAATTTTGTTGAAAGAGGGCTCATATCATGGTATATGAACCTTCTTTTCTATTTCAAAGAACTGTTTTGCCGCATATTTGAAAGAAAGAAAACGCTTATTGCGCTTGCCTGCGTTTATGTGATATTTATTGTTCTGGGTATTGTATTTATCAAAACACCCGCAATTTATGCGTATCACATCAATTTATGCGACCGCTACGTTGACCGCGTTTGCTTTTCTAACGAGAGCGTCTTTATTATATTTTTGGAACGGTTTTTAGGAAATACGGTTTACCTTGCAATCATTCTTTGTGCGGGTGTTCACTGGGCGGGATTAATCTTGCCTTCATTAGTCTTTTCTTACCGGGCATACACGTTTGGCGGAAGTCTTGCAATATTCTTTTCCGTCTATAAAATGTCGGGCGCACTAATTGTGTTTGTGCTTTACCTGCCGGTACATTTATTGTTGGACGTAATCTTTATCAGTGCGAGCACACTTTCGTTCGGAAGGGCGAAATGTTTCCGTTTCAAACGAGAAGATTTTTTGATGCTCTTGCGGGATTTCCTTATATTGCTGAGTTTCGTTTTGGCGGTTTGCTTTGTAGAATTGATATTGTTAGTGATGCTCTTTCATCCAATCGGAAATCTTATGTAATAAAATAAAGATAACCGCACAAACTACGGTTATGAAAAAATTATTGATTCTTTCTCTTGCCGCATTGACGGCAGGAACGTTTTCAATCGGTAACTCTATTCCTAAAACAGTAAGTGCGGAAGAAACCGCGCTTGATCCTGCTTGTAAATCGGCATATCTTTGCGATTATGAAAGCGGTACAGAGGTTTATGCAAAAAATGAAACCAAGCGTTTACCCATTGCGAGTATGTGCAAAATCATGACGTTGCTTCTCTCCTTTGAAGCGGTTGACAGGGGAGAGCTCAGCTACGACGAAATGATAACGGTCAGCGAAAACGCGTCCGGAATGGGCGGTTCACAAATCTTTTTGGGCGCAAACCTTTCCTACCGTGCAGACGAGCTTATGAAGAGCGTTGCTGTTTGTTCGGCAAACGATTCCTGTGTTGCCTTGGCGGAACGGGTCGGAGGGACGGAAGAAGCGTTTATTGCGCGCATGAATGAGCGTGCGAAAGAACTCGGTGCAGAAAACACCCTGTTTGCAAATTGCACGGGGCTTCCTAAAGAGCCGCAGTATTCCTGCGCGAAAGACGTTTCCGTTATGCTTCGCGAATTGTTGAAGCATCAGAAATATTACGAATTTTCTAAAGTATGGTTGGAGGACTTCGCTCATCCCGACGGAAGAACCACGCAGATGACGAATACGAATAAACTGATTCGGTATTACGACGGTTGCGACGGCGGGAAGACAGGATTTACGAACGAAGCGGGATTCTGCCTTGCGGCAACGGCGAAACGTAACGACACCAGATTGATTTCCGTTGTTATCGGTTCTGAAAGCTCCAAAACAAGAAATGCTACGATAAGCAAGCTTTTCGATTACGCATTCAACTGCTATGAAAGCAAGAAGCTTCTCGAAAGAGGACAGGAAATCGAACTGCGCGCAAGCGTAAGGGGAAGCAAGACGTGTGAGATTCCTGTAATCGTTGAGGATACGCTTTCGGTATTTGGTAAGAAAGGCGCAAATGGAAACGTTTCGATTGATTATACCTTGAACGAGGGCTTGAAAGCGCCCGTACAACTCGGTGATGAAGTGGGAACGGCGGTAGTGTATGTAGACGGCGTAGAAACTTGCAAGACAAGACTTCTTGCGGGTGAGAGTGCAGAGCGTTTCAGCTGGTGGGATGCATACCGCGAAAGTGCACAAAAGTGGAACTGAAATTTTGAATTATTGCATTTTGCATAGTAATATGATAGGCATAATTATTGCGAACACAGTGATTATGTCTATTTTTCTTGACCGAAAAGCCATGTTATGTTATAATTTTTTATATGAATACAAGAGATACTTTGAAGATTAATCAACGCGGGCATTTGGAAATCGGCGGAGCGGATAGTGTAGAACTTGCAAATAAGTTCGGAACGCCGCTTTACGTGTTTGATGAAATGCATATTCGTAATATGATGCGTATCTATCAGGATACTATCAACGAAGCCTATGACGGGAACGGACTTGTTTTATACGCTTCCAAAGCGTTTTCGTGTAAGGCAATTTACGCGATTGCAAAGCAAGAGGGAATCGGCGTAGACGTCGTATCGGGCGGCGAGCTTTATACTGCAATGCAAGCGGGTTTTCCTGCAGAGAAAATTTGTATGCACGGCAACAACAAATTGAAACGTGAAATCGAATACGCACTTGATTGCAAGGTGGGTACAATTGTTGTGGACGCGTATTCCGAAGCGGATATGCTGGACGAAGAAGCGTCTAAGCGCGGCATGGTGCAGGAGGTTCTCATCCGAATTAATCCGGGAGTTGAGGCCCACACGCATGCATACGTGCAAACGGCAACGCCTGATTCTAAGTTCGGTTTCTCAATTGCGGACGGTACTGCGGAAAAAATAACCGCCTACGTTCTTCAGAAGAAACATTTGCGCTTAAAGGGTTTCCATTGTCACATCGGTTCACAGATTTTTGAAAAGCAGTCCTTTGTATTGGCAGTTGAAAAAAATTTGGCTTTTATTTCCGCTATCAAAAAAACACTTGGTTATGAGGCGGAAACCCTGAATATGGGGGGCGGTTTCGGCATTTGGTATACGGATGAGGACGCAAAAATCGGCGTAGAAGGTTATAGAGACTATCTCTATGCGCTGATTGAAACTGTGAAAGACGGATGCGAAAAATACGGCTTAAAACGGCCGTTTATCAATATCGAGCCCGGTCGTTCGATCGTTGGTGAGGCAGGTATTACGCTCTATACGGTGGGTGCAATCAAAGAAATTCCCGGTATCAGAAAATACGTTGCAATCGACGGGGGAATGTTCGATAACCCGCGCTACGCGCTCTATCAGTCGAAATATACTGCATTACTTGCAAACAGGGCAAATGAAAAACCCTGCGAAATTGTTTCCATAGCGGGAAAATGTTGCGAGAGCGGCGACTTAATCGGTACCAATTTTAACCTTGCAAAAGCGCAGACGGGGGATATTCTTGCTGTGCTTTCTACGGGTGCTTATAACTATTCCATGGCGTCGAATTATAACCGCAATTTAATTCCGCCCGCAGTGCTTGTAAAAGACGGAAAAGCGGAGTATATCGTCAAACCGCAAACCTATGAAGATTTGGTGCGCAACGACGTCATTCCCGAATCTTTGAAGTAAGATTTTTAATACGCAAAAAAATTATTGCATTTCCCTAAAAATGTCTTGACGAAATTTTAAGAATCATATATAATTATTTTTGCGCATAGGGGAGTGGCTCAACGGTAGAGTAGCGGTCTCCAAAACCGTAGGTTGCGTGTTCGAATCGCGTCTCCCCTGCCAAAATTTAAGGACAAAAAGGTCCCATCTGAAAAGATGGGGCCTTTTTGTTTTGCTTTTTTGTACGTACGAAGTGTACGTACAAAACGTACGTACATGATGAGGAGAAGGAAATGACCTTTAGCGAGCAAGTGGTGCAGGTAAGAGAACAGCTGAGAATTTCACAAGAGAAATTAGCACAAGAACTCAATATTTCTCATGCGACAGTGAGTATTTGGGAGAGCGGCAAGCATTCTCCCCAAACTCGATACCGTATGCTTTTTGAAAATTTTTGCCGTAATCATGGAATTTCCTTTTCAGGAACGGAAAAGACCGGAAGCATTAAGACGTTGTATGTAAAAGCTGATGAAATGCCGTCGAGCTGCGTTGCGTGTCCGCTCACGGATGAGTATTCGGATTCGCCGAACGTTCGCTGCCAAGTAACAGATGAGATTATAAGCGCATCGGAAGATACTTTAACTTCGCGGCCAGCATCTTGCCCGCTTCGCATTCTAAAAAAATAAATCGTACGAACAACAATATGCCGAGACTAATGGATTACAGCCCGTTCGAGTCGGGCTCTTGGCCCCTCAGAAGTCGGAATATCCGATACTGAGCACACAAAAGGAGTGTACGAGATGGAGCTTTTGATTGATAAGAAATATCTTATTCGATTGGAGTGCTACACAAAATTCGGCTATGGTGGGTGCTATGATCCATTTGCCGTCCGCTATGTGTTTGCGCTGCCGAAAAGCGCAGGGCTTCCCGCTGGCTACACAGTTTATATCGATGCTATATGGGTTGAATGGGAGCGAGATGAAAACGGACGACGTATTAAAAATGCCAAACCGATCTACACGAAAGAACTTGAAAATGACTGTACCTATCGCCTGCACCGCGACAATGAAATTGTTTACGAAGCAACGATGACCGAGAATCGGGAAGCGGGAAAGCGATACAAACGCTATAAGTACACATCAGAAGAGCTTTACGCTCTTTATCAGAACGTAGATTTGAAGACCGCAGATATTTCCGTTGCTAAAATCGATATTTACCTTGATGGTAGCGAAGGAAACCGCCACAAGGCGATTTATGGGAACCGTATTGATAAAACATTGTATCTCGTTGGGAAAGTTCAGGGATGTTGGTTCTATTGCTCTGAACTTGATACGAAGCGGCGCATCGGTTCGCGCGGTGTGAAAATCCTCGGTAAAATCAAAGCGGATAATGAGGCTGTTGCGAAGCAACTTATAAGCAAGTATCAAGATGATTTGAGTAAGCTAAGCGATGAATATGGAAATATTTACGGCGCTTTAGACAATGTAGAAAAAGCATTGAGCTTATTTACGTATTACGACATATACCATACCCCCAAATCAGAAAGAGTTAATTCGGCAATTCATAATATCCAAAAGAATGCTACACAAGCCAAACAAGATATTTTAGAAGAAATTGCAAAGGAATCGGTCGACAAGGCTAATCTTGCATCAGACTTGGAAAAGCAACTCAAAAGACTTTATAAATAGCAGCTTAACGCAATCACTTCTCCATTTTGTACGTACAAAACGTACGTACACGATATGCCGAGACTAACGGATTACAGCCAGGTCGGGTCTGGCTCTTGGCCCCTCAGAAATCGGAATATCCGATACTGAGCACACAAAAGGAGTGTGAAAATGAAAGTTATCTCTTTAGTAAACCAAAAAGGCGGCGTGGCGAAAACAACCACAGCAATGGCTCTTGCGGACGGGTTCGCGCGGCGCGGGAAAAAGGTCCTGCTTATCGACTTTGACCCGCAGGGGCATTTAACGACGTCGTACGGCCTTACAGAGCACAATGTCGGTTATCCGCAAGCGCTTTGCTTCCTCGAGCTCGATAAAGGAGCTCACGCTCGAGAAGAAGTCTTGAAAGACAATCTCTCGATCATCACGTCCGATATTGGTTTGGAAGAGGCAAATACAAAGCTGGCCATGAAGGTTGGCCGGGAGCGCTATCTGATGCGCGCAATAAAGAAAATCGATGGCAAATACGATTACGTTATCATCGACAGCAATCCTTCCTTATCAATCACCACCATAAACGTACTGACAGCAAGCGATTACGTCCTCATTCCTTTCAAACCGGAATATAACTCCTTCAAAGGTGTGGATCTTCTCCTCGAAAGTGTGTGCGACGTGCAGGCCATCAAGCCGGACATCGAAGTGCTCGGATTCGTTGCTACAATGGCTGATGTTCGCAGAACTAGCACGAAAGAAGCAATCGAAGTTATCAGAAAACGCGCGGAAGAAGCCGGGAGTCGTGTTTTTAACTCCACGATCCGCATTGCGGTTGCGGCCGCAGATGCACCGTCGCACGGCAAAAGCGTGTTCGATTATGCACCGAACTCCGGCGTGGCCGAGGACTATGAGAAGCTCTGCGATGAAATACTCGCTACTCTCGCGGCCAAGGGGGTGGACTAATGTCTCTTGGTAACATTATTGAACGGCGCGAAACACCGTCCCATACAGCACGGAGTATTATTGCATCCACTTCTGTTGGTGCAACTGAAAACACAAAAAAAGATATGAAAATAAACCTTCGAATCCGTGAGGATTTATGGAAAACCTTTGCGGAAGACTGTCAAGCTCGAGGTACTTCTGCATCGGCCGAAATTCGACGTTTTATAGAACAGCAACTTGGACTTTAAGACTTGTACGTACAAAACGTACGTACAAAAGCAAAAGGAGACGTAATGTCAAGAATACGCGACGACAACTTTTACACCGTTTTGGGCTGGATGCTGAACGTGTTAGACCTCAAAGGCAATGAGCTAATCGTTTTTGCAATCGTTTACAGCTTCTCCCAGGACGGCGAAAGCGAATGGAAGGGCTCTTTGACGTACCTGGAAGATTTCGCAAATATCTCTCGGCCAACGGCCGTTTCTGCACTCGCAAATTTAGTCAAAAAAGGCTACATACTCAAGCGTACGTTCGAGATGCAGGGAACGAAGATGCAGCGGACGGCCTACCGTGTCAATTACGAGAAGATCGATGCGATGAAAGCGGGCTTGCAACAGCTCCTTCCAAACAATGATGGTGCGGAAAGTGGTTAAAAATTTTAACTAGTCAAAGAATTTAACCGGTAAAGAGATTTAACTAGTAAAGAAACTTAATGACCTGGTAAAGAAATTTTACCACCATATATAATTATATCTAACTCTGTGAGAGCACAAGAGAGATATTTCAGAGAGATTATTTATACAAACCGCGCACCCGCGCGTAGGGCATGGCCCGAATGTATATTTATGCAAAACCGTGCATGAAACATTTGTCTGAAATCTATCTTTCTTTTGTGTTTTCCGAGGAAAGGGTGCGGGGAAACGTAGTTGCCCCGCCTAGAGTGTCAAAGGAGAAGTAAATGGAAACTTTCAAAGCAATAATGTATGTCTTTTGGACGTTCATAAAAGACATATGGGGAAAATTCTGTCTTGGGTTGATGGGTGCATTGATGATACTTTCGATTGTGCTAGGAATCGGATGGCGCGTTACGGGTGAGGCAGATATAAGCAAATGGGGTATTTGGCCCGATATGGAACAAACACAGGATGTAGGGGGGGATTATGAGTGAAATTTTGAAATCAAAGAAAGGGCCCGGGTTCGATGAGCTTATGTCTAACGAACAATCGCAGCCGCAAATAACAATCCCGCGAGCGGAAGGGAAGAGCATCATCGAAGCTGCGGAAGAATATTTCGGTTGTCGGGCAACTCCAGCTTCGGAACTTCCGCAAGAGGATCCTTCCGAAGAGTATCTGATAGAAACCGACGAATGAGGAAAAGTATATGAGCGAGAAAGAACCGATGAGCTACCGTGAGAAGGTAGAGGCCAAACGTAACGAAATGGTGAACACCATGCTCGATTTCATTCAAAACAACTCTGCCGAGTGGGAACGCGGCTGGTATAAGTCTGCATCCGAGATCCCTATGAACGGTTCCACCGGGAAACCGTATCGGGGGATCAATCTGCTTTATCTGATGATGGTTTCTGCAAAGATGGGCTATACCGATAACCGCTGGGTAACGTTTAACCAGGCGCATGAGCTCGGCGCGCACGTCAAACGCGGGGAAAAGGCGCGGGAAATTTCCTATTGGTCCCAATACGATAAACTTACGAAAAAACCCTTCGATGAGAAAACCGTCGAAGGGATGACACAAGAAGAAAAAATGAAATACTTCGAAGAGAACGTGCGCCTGGTGCTCAAGTTCTATCAAGTATTCAATGCCGAGCAATGCGATAACTTCCCGGAACGGAAGAAGGAAGAGCTCACGCCGGAGATGGCGGCCGAGGAACGTGCACGTCAGAACGCTTTAATCGAGCAAGTAATCAAGAACAGCGCTGCGCCCATTTCTTACGGCGGTTCGAAGGCTTATTACAGTCCTTCACTTGATGAGATACATCTTCCGAAGATCGAAGACTTCAAATCGATGCAGGACTATTATGCCACCGCGCTGCATGAGATTGCGCACAGCACCGGCCACGAAAGCCGCCTTAATCGAGATCTTAAAGGAATCTTCGGAACAGAAGACTATGCGAAAGAGGAGCTGCGCGCCGAGCTCGCCAGCGTATTCATGCAAACAGAGCTCGGCATCACGATCGACGGCCACCACTTTGAAAATCATGGCGCTTATCTGACGTCTTGGTTAAAAGCGGTCCGCGAAGATACAAAGGAATTTTTCGCAGCTGCGCGTGATGCAGAGAAGATTTCCGACTACGTTGCAGAGCATTACCTTCAAGCCGAACGTGCAGAAGAGAGTGCACAAGAAAAAAATCATTCCAACGAAAGCGAAGCTATGCCCGTGTTCGAGCGCAACGTGTCGTTCGCGGACCAAGTTGATAGAGTTCTGAGCGGCGCAGACACAACAAATTCGCATCTTGAAGTTTTGCCTACGACACCTCAGATTCTCCAAGACGTCGGGCTTCCTAATCTTCCTATTCTCATGACGGCAAAGCACCTGAAGAGCATTATGCAGGAAGAGGGCGATGGGGAAGAAAATTATCATGGACTTGAAGCTGAAACGGTAAAGCAGCTTCCTGGTCTCCTTTCAGAGCCCGTGATGATTATGGATAGTCTTACGCGGGATGACAGCATAGTTGTAGTGACTGAATCGATTGATAAAGAAAATCGCCCCGTTATCGGAGCGATAAAGCTGAATGGGTTCGGCAGACGTGATAATCGAGTTATAGATGCGAACATCCTTACGAGCGCTTACGGAAAGGATAATTTCCAAGCATTTATTGAGCGCAATATCGAAAAGGGCAATGTGCTCTATTACAACAAAGAAAAAAGCCAAGCCTTGTCGGTGAACCCCGGGGTCCAATTCCCCGACGTTATGGCAAGCCTTGACTCTGATATTATTATACGTAAATCTCGCGCATTTGTCAAGCCTTCTGCCGAAAAAATTTCAGAAAATTCTTCCAATGATGCACAAGGATTAAACGAGAATATCAAAGAGTGGTATTCAAAAGCCTATCCAAACGACGAAGCCGGACAATCTATTCATCCTAAAGCCACGTTCAAAGACTTGTGGGAAGAAGTAAACCGTCCAAATCCTATTTCCGTATATGGAATGCTCGGCGAAGATTCGGTTATTCGTGAGCGTGCCTTTTTGCATCTTTCGGAATTAACCAACACTTCGTATAAGGATATTTATTCCGCTTTTACCGGAGAGACGGCTGCGCAGAGATTAGCGAACGCTCGAGCTGCAGCTCGGCGCCTTGCGGCAGAGACCGGTGAGCCCCATGTTACGGTTGAATGGACGGAAAAGTCGGGCGGGTTCCCTAATATCGAACAATATGACGTCATGTCATTGTCTGAGGCAGATAAAAAGCTAAAGCAGCTTGATGCAGAGTCCGATCGTGAACGAGGGTATTACAAAACGAAGTTACATATTGACTTTGTTTTCGAAGGGAAGCCCGATTGCTATGAAAATTGCAGGTTCGATATTGGAATTGAAGGTGGTGGTTTAGTGCATCACATAGACGAGTTCCTAAAGAATGACACATTCCTGGAGCCTCAAGCGCGCGCAGAGGCCGAAGCTGCACTTGAATATTTCAAGCGCCACATGGAAGTATCGGACTATGCTGCATTATCTCAAGAAGACCAGAAATCCGTAGGTGAGTACGTGGACCAAGCACGCCACGTTCTAAATACAACGTCGCCGTTCTCTGATTACAAAGACAATATGCCTTTAACGCCGGAAGAGATAAAAGCTCATGATGCGGAAATACCGTTGCACGATGACATTGAGGCTGAAGAACTCCTACAATCTCCGCTTTATGGTGTCGTATATAACTGGAAGGGGTTAAAAGAAGAAAATACTGTTTATACGGCAGCACAGCTTAGCGCAGAGGATCCGGACTTCAATCCTGAGCTCGATGTTCAGGACGGCGCCTTCGCAGCAAATAAAACATACTTCGTTTACAAGCTCACCGGTGCGACGTCTGAAGAAACCGCAGAGAATGTTCGAGCTTTCATGACCGGGAATATGAATGACACGTTTGATGGCGCTGAAATGCCGGAAGGTTGGTATTGGGAGACCCGTACAGAAAATCTTTTTACCGGGGGAGCAAATCCTACTACTGAAAAGCTAATTCAGTATTTGGGCTTGAAAAATAACGATTTAAGAATGCAAGAAGACGATGCTGAGAAAATATCCGAAAGCGCCGAAGATGCCCCTCAGAAGCCGAATTTCGAAGCGAACGTGCCGAAAAATGGCCGTGAGTGGCTGAACCTCGATATTCCCGCCGAACTGCTCGGCGCCGAAGGCGAAAGCAAGAACCGCATGATAAAGCTCCCGCAGGGGGAATATTCTCATTTTGTGCTTTTCGTTCCCAAAGCCTGGTTAAAGCCGGGAGAGAAAGAAGGCTCGATGAAGTTGTCTGTCGATGCAAATTCTGAATACACTATCCGCAATGACGGAAGGGAAGTAAAGCTGAGCGGATCGGAACTGCGCGCCGCCTTCGAAGGCAAAGAAGTCGGCAAGAGCGCGCAGCGGACCGCACCGAGTCGTCGGTCGGTTGAGGCTATGGATAGGCTCACCGCCAACGTTCCGGAAGAAATGAAGGCTCTGCCAAACTGGTGCGTGTTCCATACGAAATGGAACGCCGAGAAGGGCAAAAAGGACAAGACGATCGTTTCTCCGGTTGACGGTAAGTGGGCCAAATCAAATGATCCTTCGAAATGGACCGACTTCGAAACGGCCAAGCAGTACGCGCTCGAACACGGCGCCGAAGGGCTTGCGTTCGCGCTCGATGCTGCAAACGGCATTTCCTGTATCGATCTCGATAAGTGCATCGATAAAGACGGTAAGCTGACAGAAACCGCTCAGAAACTCACCTCAGAGATTTCTGAGACATACACCGAAACGTCCGCATCCGGGAACGGCATCCATATCTTCTTGAAGGACGACATTCTCGTTGGCGGGAAGATAAAGAACCGTACAGAGACTGCGGACGGTGAAATTGAGGTCTATGATAGCGGTCGCTTCATTTCGATGACGGGAAACGTACGTACAAACGTACATACACTTGGCAAAACACCTCAGACAACGAAAGCCTGGCTGCGCCGCACCCTTGGCGAACGTGCACCGCAACAGACGTTCACACCGAACAAGAGCGTAGAGGGGAGCGATCAAGAAATCATTGACCGCATCCGAAAGTCAAAAAAAGGTCCTGAGTTCGATGCGCTTATGGCCGGTGAGAATTTAGCAAACGATCACAGCCGTAGCGACTACCGCCTTCTGAATATGCTTGCCTTCTTCACCGACGGCAACCAAGAACAGATGGCGCGCATCTTCCGAACGTCCGGCCTATACCGTCCTGAAAAGGGCGAACCTTATTTGCAGCGGTCCGTGGCCGCTGCGTGTAAAGGACTAACAACCCGAATCGGTCAAGGGCAAGGCGGGGCCTTTAGGGGCCCGTCTAAAGGTCCGAGCAATGGCAAAGGACATTAAAATCAAAACCTTATTTCGGCGCTGTGGCGCCGTGAAAATCGGTAGAGCTTCGCTCCATATTTGAACTGCGTTCCGCAGGGGTTCGGAATAGTAATTCCGCTCCTCGGAACGTAAAAAAACCACGTTCCGAGGTGAAGCAGGATAAGAGGTGACTCACTTGGCTGATTTTTCAGCTGCTTATATACGAAGTATATAAACAAGTGACTCACCTGGGGTGCAGAAGAGACTCAGGGTGAGTCACTTCTGCGGGACAAAATGGAAACCATTTTTCCGAGAGCACAAGGAGAGCTATGAAAGAGCAGAAAACACAAAAACGAAGGAATCAGTTTCCGCTTCGAATATACAACGAGGACGTTTTGATAACGCTTGAAGAGCTTTATGCGACAAACCAATTCGAAAGCATGAACGACCTTCTCGGCCGCGCGGTGAAAATCGGCGCTGAGGAAATTTACGCGAACTTCGGAAAGCGCAGGTCCTTGGGAAAAGATGAGCCTACGGGGGAAAATCTGAAAACCAAGCTCGATGAGCTCTCACGCCATGAGAAAAGGACTTCCTTGACGGTGGACGATATTTTCGTCATGCTGAGCGTGCTTGAAACGATGCTTTCTTCACTCTACAACATCGAGCACGCCCGCATCCGGGGGGAAGAGGTGAGCGCCGAGCTTATGGACGTCGGCTATTACGCCCAGCTTCCCAAAGACTTCCAGCTGGTTAAGGACGAGCTCATCGCTCAGATGAAAAAAAAGAACGAGGATAAATAAATGCCCAAAGCAATTTTCAACATCGCATACACATCTGCGCGGCCACCCGCAAATCTTCGCGGGGATGCGCGCGCCGAATACGTAGGCCGTCGTCAGTTTTATAACTTGACGGCAGACTACAATTTCTTTTCCTACGCTTTGAATGGATCCAAAGTCGTCAAGAACGCTACGGCAGAGGATTATTTTACGCGTTCGAATACGAATGCCGGGCTTTTTAATCTAGAAGGTGCCATGACTAGCGAACAGGTTGAAGAGCTCCGCGCAAAGCTCAAAGAGACGGAAAGCACTATTTGGCACGGCTTTATATCGTTCGATGAAGAAACCAGCAAGGGCTTCGATACGCAGGAGAATGCGATTAAATTCTTGCGGCAGACTTTTCCTTCGTTCCTTGCACGTACGCACTTGGATCCGAAAAACATCGAGCTTTACGCGGCGCTGCATGACGATACCGACAATCGTCATATTCACTTTGCTTTCTTCGAAAAAGAGCCGAAGAGACGGAACAAGAACGGCGTGCTCGGTTATACCTGGCGCGGGAACATTGATTCCCGTGCGATTGATAACTACCTTGTCTCCGCGAATATGCACCTTGATGAGCACGCGGATGAATACTATTCCGCGCGCGATCGCGCGCTCGGGCGCCTGAAGGAGCTGCGCGGAGAAATCAAAGAAAAAGGCGCAAAGGGCACGCCGCGCACCGTCGTCAAGGCGCTGCGCGAGCTTGCAGAAAAGCTACCGAAAGAAGGCCGTTTGCAATACAACGCAGAAAACATGAAGGACCTGCGGCCTATTATCGACCGCGTTGGCGCACTTCTAATAGCTTCCGATCCGGAATCAGATGAGGCCTACAAAGCTATGATGCAGCAGTTTGCACGCATCGAAGGCGAGGTCAAGAAGCTCGCGCTTGAGAACAAGCTCGGCTACGTAAACGGCAAACGTTTAACGGCTGATGAGATGCACCGCATCATGCAGGGAGACACAAGAAACAAAGAAATGCCGGTCAGCTATCTCGATATGAGCCAAGTCGATTACTTGGACCGTTTGAAGGACGACTATCGCGCCCGCGTTGGAAACGCAGTTATCGCTATTTGTCGGCAGATAGATAGGGCAGATAAAATGGAACTTCGAAGACGGTTTAGGAATAAAGGCCGTATGCGGAAAGTTCGGGCCAAGAATAAACGACGTCGCCGGGAGAGCATCCTGCAAGGCGCTGCAAAGATATTCGCCAGCATGAGCCGGCACACGCAGGACAACTTCTTGAAATCCGTACAGGAAATCGAACGCGAGCAGGAAATTGAAAAGCTCTACGGGAAGCGTTAATTTGTACGTACGGCGTGTACGTACATGGGGGCAATATGAAGAAATCAAAATACAAGTGCAGATATGACGATAAAACGGGCATGACGTTATTGCGGGCTTCCATTGGTTATTGCATTGTGGCCGCCGTGATAATCAACGTTGCGCTTGCGAAATCACTTTCCCAAGATGCAGTTGCGGGACTAATGGTGGGTGCGGGCTTCTTTCCTGCATTGGATTTGTTTGTTCGCATCACTCATTTCAAAGCTCGGCGCAAGAGCGAAAAGCTCATGACCGAAGATGATGAAATCCGGTACATATCTCCAACCGAAAAAATCACGTATTGGGCTTTGAAATTGGTTATCCCGTTTTACCTTGTCGCATTGCTTGTTGCAGCGACGTTGTTGGGGATATAGAGGGCCGTATGGATAAAAAGAAAAAGCCGTATTTGAAAATTTTATTTGTGGGCTTAGGGGCCGCTGCTCTTTTGATTGCTTGTGCTCTCATTCTCACCGTAGTGCAGCGTGCATCGTTTGCCGCTGTTTTCCATGGATGGATTTTATATATCATGTGGATCTCGCTCATCTTGCTGGGCGGCTTGTTCCTTCTGATAGATTACAGGGTGCGGGGCAGCAAGCGGGTTCTCAAAGTCAACGTCGATTTGGAAGACTCGCATTTCATGTCTAAGAAAGAGATCGAACGCAACGACGGATATACTATGGTGAAGTTTTCCAAACTTTCCGAAGTCGCGGACGGAATACCTATCCATGCAGAAATGCGAAAAGGCGATATTGACGTCGTTTTGAAGCAGCCGATACATACGCTTGCTATCGGCGCCACGGGAACAGGTAAGACAACGGCGTTCGTCTCACCGACAATCGAAATCCTAGCTCGTACAAAGACAAAGCCTTCGATGGTTATTACGGACCCCAAAGGCGAGCTTTACGGAAAACACGCGGCAACATTGAAACGTGAAGGCTACAACGTTTCCATAATCGATCTTGCAGATATTTACCGTTCCACCAAGTGGAATCCATTCAATGATATATGGAATAAGACCGACAAAATGCAATTTGAAAAAGTAGTGCAGCGTGCGGGGAAGTACTATTACGATGACGTCGAATACCTGACAGAGAAAGAAGCGAACGCGGCCCGCGCTCAGAGGGGAATTGAGCTCAAAGACGAGATATATCTTGACTTGCAAGATCTGATATATACCATGTGTCCGATTGAGAGTAAAAACGATCCGGGATGGCAGCGCGGTGCGCGGGATCTTCTTTTCGCACTTTCCCTTGCGTTTTGGGAAGACGTGCGCGACGGCTATATGCCGCGTGAGAAGTTCAATCTATACAACCTTTATAAGAACGTCATGGATTATGCGAAGGGCGAATGCACCGAGCTCCTGGAATACTTCGAAACCCGCGATCAAACTTCACGGGCACCCGGGCTGAGCAATCAGGTGCTTGTTTCGCAGGACCGTACGCTCACAAGCTATCTCGGAGACGTTAACTCATATCTGAATTGGATGGCCGATGGCGGCATCGCGGCGCTCACGTCGGGGAATGAGCTCGAATTTTCCGAGTTCGACGAAGCTCCCAATGCTTTGTTTCTGAAGATTCCCGATGAGCGCACGAACAGACACCGCCTAGTGACATTATTTATAACGCAAATGTACAAAGCTCTCGTAGAAAAGGCCCGGAAGAATGAAAAACGCGGAAGGACCAAAACGGAAGGGGGCGAGCTGCTTCGAAGCGTGTACTTCATCATGGATGAGTTCGGCAACCTTCCGAAGCTCTACAACATTGATAAAATCGTTACCGTCGGCCGTTCGCGGCATATCTATATGATTCCCGTGATACAAGACTTCAACCAGCTCGACAATATTTACGGCAAAGAAGTTGCGGCCACGGTGCGCTCGAACTGTAACGTACAAATCTTCATCGGAAGTAACGATCGCGCAACCCGCGAGACGTTCTCCGATATGTGCGGAAAGAAAAAGACTAAGCAGGTCAGCTTTTCGGAAAATAAGGATATGTCAGTATCGACGAGCGCAACGAGCGTTCCGCTCATCTATCCTTCAGAGCTCGAGCATCTGAATGATCCATCAAACGGCATTAGTGGAAACGCAATCATAAGCTGTCTTAACAACTATCCAATACGTGCTAAAATCACTCCGTTATACGAAGCAAAAGAGATTTACAAGCTCGAGAAATCAAGTACAATGGCGCGGGAGTTTATCAATTTCGATGAGGTGAAAAACCATTACGATATCGTAAAGATAACTGCCTTTTTGAAGAACGATGCGGAGTGTATGCAGCTTGCAGAAATAGAAGAAACAATCAAAAGCGAAGAGACCGAGCAGGACGAAAAAGGCGATGCGGCCATGGATGCCGCAAAGCAAGCAGAGCGCGACAAAGAAATTGCAGTCGGTACAAAGATTCAAGTGCTACGCGGTAAAATTCCTTCTGATACGTTTACAGCTTTGCAGATTGCTGACTTTGCGAGGAAGGTGAGGATCCTTGAAGAGATAATCGAGAACGCCATGCAGAGTTACAACTATTTCATCGCAGCAGAGTGTACGAAAATAAAACAATTTATTAAATCGACCTGTATCGATGCGAATGCACAAACAAATATGAAGGTTGCGAATTAAAGGAGTGAATTATGAAAAGGATTAGCTTATTTAGAAAAATATGTATTGCATTATTCTGCATAATGGTCATTTTTGCGGGCGTTGTATTAGGTGTTACGACCTCGGGGGAGAAAAGTTTCGTGAATGAAGAAGCTGACGAAACGCACGCGAAGCTATTGTCTGATTTAACTACTGGTGCATCAATCAAGTCGGTTTATCCTTTAAGCTTCACATACGTCAGTAAAGTTGCTAGAAGATTCAATGGAACATCCGAGGCCTTAGATAATGCAACCGTATTAGATTCCGGTACTGCCACCTCTTATACATGGCGTAATCAGAGCGTATATGCTCACTTGTACAAAACGGACCAATCTAATGGAACTGGGGAAAGGTATGGGGAATATTTTCTTTTCACAGATATTTCGATTATGATTCCCTCTAGCGCCAACTATATGGTTAGAAGAATGGAATCAGATCCGCTTTATCCTTACGAATCAACGGCTATATATAGTGGCTATGGAAAAAGTGTGATTGTGCATAAAAGCGAAATGGAACAATCGGGATTATTTGAATTGGAACTAATTTTGCAAGAAGAGGTGAAGAGCGGTATATCCAACAAGGACCTCTATTTTATAATTGCAACGGCAATTTTTAAGGTGGATGATTATGCGCCGAGTATTTCACTTTACGATAAAAATAATAAATACCTAAATTCCCGCGAAATATTTGTAAATGATTCCGTTAAAGTAAATTGTTCTGATTATTGTAGTGGTGTACAGTCGTCGATTGCTTATCGGAGTAATGAAGGAAGTTTTGTTGAAACATCGATTGGCAGTTTTTCAAGCGGAAGAACATTTACAGATGCAGGGAATTACACAATAAAGCTTACCGATAATGCTGGGCATACAGCAACAGAGCATTTTACCATTGATAAATCGGCTCCCGTGCTTTCTCTTTCCGGCGTATCAAACGAAGGATATACGAGCAATGTGGTTACTGCAAACTGGACCGAGGAGTTTACGACGGTAAATTCACAGCGCTCGAATGAAAACGACAAACTAACCGTCATGTATGATTACAGTACCGGTAAAGACTTTCCGACGTCGGCATCTATACCGTACGATAAACGGACAGCGTTGACCGAAGAGGGCAACTATCTAATGACGATAACCGACAGGGCAGGGAATAGCTCGTCATATACCTTTACTATCGATAAAAATGCTCCCACGCTCAAACTCTCCGGCGTTGCGGATGGCGGTTATACCAATGGCAGTTTGGTTTCGATTTCGTGGGATTCAACTATTGGTGGAGCTGGAACGCCGCTCACAAATGCTAGTGATGCTCTGACAGTAAAATATTCGCGCTCAACTGGAAGTAGCTTTCCATCGAGTGCATCAACCGATTGTAGTCAAAAGACGTTTTCAGACGAAGGAAGATACATCCTTACGATAAGCGATAGAGCACAAAATAGCACATCATATTATTTTGTCATCGATAGAACGGCGCCTACGGTAGATAAAGCATCTGAATATTCAGACCGTATTAAATACACTAATCATTCTTTTGTGTTTTCGGTTACCGATAACTATGACTTTGAAAAAATCGTATATCGTGATCCGAGCGGGCAAAATATGACGGAAGAGAGTTCGGCCGTTTCTATTTCGTCCGAAAAAGAGAATTTCGGAGAATGGCAGTTCCGAGCGTACGATATGGCCGGGAACGTTAGCGCGTGGTATAGCGTTCGATTGTTTGTACGTGATACGTTTGAAAACTTAGAAGAGATCAAGAACGGCTATAAAGCATCAACTTGGTACACCGTTACGCTACCCGCAAAAATTTATACAAACATAGCGGGCGCATACAGCTTTGCTACGTATGAAGCCGCATTCTCCTTTGCAATGGCAAAAGAAAGGGAATACCGAGTGGAAGAGCTTTCCGGTGGACGTTATAGCTACGTCAACATTGCGAATGAAAGCGTTGCGCAAGTTTACAGTTCATACGAAGAGCTCGAAGCGGTAATGACAAAGTATGCTAGTTCTTACATTTCGGACCGACGTACTTTACCGCCCAACGGTGCGACCGTACTTAATCCGACAGACGGAAACGGAGTAACGCGCCCGGATGCACTTACGCAACAAAACCTTGTGTTGCCTTCGGCACTTTCCAAATATTCAAAACTGCCGCTTTATCTTGCAAATCACAACTATGTTTTTACGGCTCCAAAGATAGGAGTGACGGGAAATAAAATATCCGGTGCAATTCAGTTCGTTTTTAATGGAGTATCGATGCAGAACGGGGTTGAGATAGGTATTCAATACGGGCAAAAGCTGGAAACCATATTGAAGGCTTCAGATGCGTGGTATCACGGCTATTATCTAGTTACAGAGCAGGACCTTTGCGGAAACATCGAGCAGTATCTAATTTTTATCGATACCGAGCTTCCCGTGCTCAATGCAAACGTTGAATACGGAAACGGTAATAAAGAGGGCATCGTCTTTAACGAAGCATTTGTTTCAGAGAATGCTAACCTATTGCGTTACATATCGGTAGAACTCAATTCTATCTTCGATGCGGTGGACGAATACTCCATGGTTTACATCAATGGTAGAAACCTGGCTGGCATGATTTACGTACAAGGCGACGAGCTCCCGGTTCTAAACTATGAGAACGGTTTTTGGGGATCCTATGAAGTCGTCGTTTACGACAGGAGTTTCAATAGCCTAAAATTAACACTTCGAATAGCGGGTGAAGAAATAACCGTTGCTCATAGCTCGTTGACAAGCGAGACCAGGTGCACGCTAACCGTTGTAAATAACGATTCGAATAATGCTATTGTATCGATCGCATTGTACAAAGTTAGCTATACAGGCGAGGAAATTCCAATTTACGTAGATGATGACGGAACTGTTATTTCACCCGAAAATCTTTCCTACATTCTCCGAACGGGCGGGAAGTACCTCATTAGAATCACTGACATTTATGGAAGGACGTCTGAAATAGGCCCGCTCTTCTATATGAAGGGTTTGCCTTCCGGTGTTTTTGCGGGAGTAAAAGATGGGGGAATTACTAAAAGTGACGTCAAATTCACTTTCTCAGCGAATTGCGGTGTAATTCTTTACGTGTGGAACGAAGGCAAATGGACCGAAGCAACCGATGACTTGTTCAGTCTTTCAACTGGCGAAAGAACGTCTGTGGCCTCGATTGCTGCATCCGCATCCACGAGCCGTTTGTTCAAGATCTTCCTTTACGTGACGGAAGATATGAACCTTTTTACGGAATATCAATTCGAAATCGATTGTATTCCACCCGAAATTTCCGCTTTTACGAGCTCAGGTAACGAGGTGCAGCTTGACAGCGTTATTCGTTACGATTTCTACGTCGGATGGGATGAGGCGAACGTTTCAGTCTATTATTACCGACAAGAAAGTTCGCTCGGTTCATTGGGCGCTGCGAAGTATGTGAAGGGCGACATCTTTACACAGTATGGTACCTATGTTTTCGAGGCGCGCGATGCGATCGGAAACGTTACGTCGTTTACGATTACGCTCGACAACATTGTGAGTTATAGGCTTGAAGGCAGTTATTCAGAGCTTGAAGACGGGAGCTACATTTCCAAGTCGGCCGTAACGCTAATTATTACGGAAAAGACGTCTTCATTCGTTTGCACGTCGAGCAACGGTGTTAGCGTTACAAACGGACAAGCGCTCACCATTGATGGCACTTATTATTTTTCCGTTTGTGACCTCTATGGAAACTTCCTGGAATTGACGGTAATAATCGACGTGCTGCCGCCCGTGCCGATTATTACAACGGTGGACGGCTTCGAGCTCGCGCCGAACAGCTCGACGAATTGTGCGTTTACAGTTTCGTGTGCTGAGGATAACGTTCAAATAAGTCTTTCGATTGGAAGCGGTAGCGCTTCGAGCTATACGGGCGAAGTTATCGAGGCCGAGGGGATTTACACGTTCAGGATGTATGACCGCGTAAATAACGTTTATGAGTTCACAATGATGATCGACCAAAATGTTTCATTTTCTATCGGTGGAAATGGGACCTACATCTATGAAGGTGATTATTGCTATCTTTCAAGAGGGAACATCTCACTTGTTTTGAAAGAGAATTATTCCTTGTTTGAAGTGACTTCAGAGCGCGGGAACACCTTCAAGCCGGGAGAAGCTATAAGAGCAGAAGACGTTTACACGGTTTATATCTGCGACGTGGCCGGCAACGAGCTCACGCTTCGGTTCATTATCGACCAAACGTCGCCGATGCCGCTAATAACGGCAGAGGATGGTTCAGTACTTGATGCTGATAGCACGACGAACCATGCCTTCAGCGTTTCGTGTGACGAAGACGATGCCGTTATCGAGTGGAAACGGAAAGAGGGCGCATTTGTAACGTATTCCGGGGAATCGTGCATTGATGCAGGGGTTTATTACTTCCGTATAACTGACCGAATCGGAAATGCGACGACGTTCTTTGTAACGATTGATAGAAATGTGTTCTACACCGTTTTGGGAACGTTCCAAGAGTATGCAAATCGCACTTATGCTTCCCGAACATGGTTAAAACTCAATATTACGGAAGATTACAGAGTATTTGAGGTTACTTCTGAACGTGGCAATACCTTCCAACTCGGAGAAACGATAAGAGCGGAAGACGTTTACACCGTTTACATCTGCGATGCGGTCGGCAACGACGTGCAGCTCACGTTCATCATAGACTTTACACCGCCCGAAATCGAATTGCATTCTGATCTCGAGCTAAATGCGAAAGGGGCAACGCGGGGGAACGTCAAGGTATCTGTTTCGGATTATTTGTCCGCTACGTATTCGTTGGACGGTTACGTGCAGGATTTTACGGACGAAATTTTGCTCGATGAGGAAGGCCGCTATACAATAACGGCAAAGGACTATGCCGGGAACATTACCACGCGCACGTTTAGCATTGATAGGTCCGTTGACGTTACGCTTTCGAAGCCGCTTTTGCCCGGGCAGTTCATTACAGACAATATCAGCTTTGCGTTCAATGAGCCCATGGGCGAAATTGTTTTGACCGCAGATGGCGGGGCAATAGCATTCAAGGGCGGCACGATAAAAGAGGCCGGGAAATATGCCTTAACTGCTTATGATTCCCTTGGGAACTCAGTTGAGTTCTCGTTCGAGATCCTTCCGAAAACGGCGAGAGAATTTGTACTCACCGTTCCCGAAGGCTATGCAGTAACGGCGCTCCTGGATGGCAGCGTTGTGAACGTTCTTGAAGGGAATTTATTATGTCTCACACGTGACGGACGTTATGTGCTTGAATTTGATGGGCCAGATGGCGCTTATATGCTAAATCTTACGGTTGATTCCGTAGCGCCTACGGCTGAAATCGTAAAGAGCGGACATCAGATTACGATTGAAGCACTCAGCAAAGAGAACGTGACGGTAGAGGTTTACCGAAACGGTAAATTGATAAACTACTCGATCGGAAAAGCCTTGACGGAAAAAGGTGATTATCGTGTTGTTCTGACAGATGCTTACGGCAATTCGAATACGTATGAAGTCAGTTTGCAATACGTCAACGTCGCGGGAATTGTTTGCATTGTTCTCGCTTGCGTTGTGGTAGCGGGAGCTGCCGTGGGATTGGTTGTGATGCGCAAAAGGCAAGGCGTTAGATAAAATTCCAGCGAAGAATGTACGTACGTTTGTACGTACAAAAACGCTGTATATATAAAAACACAAAAAAACGGAGGTTAAAAAATGCAACAACTTTTAGGAAACTTGCTGGCATCGATGTTAGGAAATTTGATGGTATCGAGTGGTGATTGGAGCGATTTCCAAACCAAACTTACGGATATGTTCAATTCCATGTGGGTGCCCACGATTGCGATTCTCGCAGCAGCTTGTACAATCCTCGGTGTATGGATTGGTTTGAAATGGTGGCGCGCCGGTGGCGATGAGCAAAAGCGCAAAGAAGCAAAAACCGCGACAGTTGGTGTTGTGGTCGGAGTCGTTATCATGTTTGCTGTCGCTGCACTGCTGCCAATCCTTATTTCGGTCTTCCAAACTTGGGTTAATGAATAGGGAACGTCTATGGGAATTTTAATTAAAAAACTATTTGCGCGGCTTCTTTTCTCTGCATACAAATTCCTTGATACGGTGTTCACGTTATTCAAGGTGCTTGTCGGCATCGAAAAAGTGGAAGTAAACGGCGAAGAGGGTTCGCTCATGGACGTTTTCCTCTCATCCAACGTCATAACGAAAGCCTTTTTAATGGTATTCCTTGTCTCCATTGTTATAGCCGCTGCAGCCGTGATAGTTGCCATCATAAAGAACATCGTGAACCTGAAAGGCGGGGAACGGAAGTCGCAGGTTTCTATTGCCGGGCGAGGTGTCTTCGCGCTCTTTAATACGCTTGTGATGGCGCTTGTCATGGTTATCGGGATTTCTTTTGCAGACGGTATTCTTGTGCAGGTCTACAACGCTACAGTCGAAAACGAGGACGTATCGCTGAGCGTGAGGATCTTCGATATGTGCGTGGAGTCTACATACGTTTACGATGAAGAAAATCAAATTGTATCGTGGGAATACGAATATGACTCGGATGGAAATATTGTTTCAAAACGTCAAGTTATAAGTTACGACTACAAATACGAACCCTCTGAAAACGGCGATTACCTTTGTCAAACTGATGAAGATGGCAATAAGAGATACGTATATGTCGGAAAGGGCGGGGATTATATTCGTGTTATGGAAGGCGGCTATTACAGGGACGAAAAGCAAAACATACAAAAGAGCATTTATGACTTAAACTTCGATACGCAAACGGTTGATGACGTTTTCGGCGTACATAAAAAGGACTGGCTGGGTTTATTTGAACAATCTGATGCCGGTTATAAAAGCGGCAGGGAACCGATTGTGTATCTTGACAGCTTCAATATTTTCCTTGCGTATCTCACCATGGTTATCATCCTGGTTGCGCTTGTATGGTCGATGCTCGGCCTCGTGAAGCGCATCTACGATTTAGTGATATTATTTATCGCGCTGCCTTTGGTGAGCGCCACAATTCCTCTTGACGACGGCGCGCGCTTCAAAGCCTGGCGCGATGCAGTCGTATCGAAGGTCGTTCTTGCCTACGGCGCGGTAATAGCAATCAACGTCTTTATCTTGATGATCGGCCCGATTACTTCGTTAAGCCTAGGATTTGGTGTGAGCTCAGCGGCGCAGAACATTTTCAAAATGTTTCTTCTTATCGGCGGGGCGCTGAGCATTAGCGGCGGTCAGCTTCTTGTGGCGCGTTTAATGGGTACGAGCGCTGAAGAAGGGCGGGAAATGGCAAACGCGGCCCGTACGTTGATGGCAGGCATTGGCGCAGCTGGTGGAATTGCACGCGGCGCAAAGAATATGGTTTTCGGCGGTCAGAACAAATACGGAAGGCAGAGACAAGGTCTCATCCCTTCGTTGGCCAAGGCAGGCAACTATGTGGGCGAAAAGACCGGCGGGCAGCAATTTATGGGATCTAAATTCGGAAGCGCCATGCGGAAGATCGGTCGCGTTGCATCGCCCCAAGACCGTGGGCTTGTGGATCGTCCTGCGCAACACGTTGTGGTTGATAATTTGCGCGGGAAGGACAATCAGAGCGACGCATTTGAAAAAGACGGAACCTCGCAAGCCGCAGCTCCTGCGGGAAAGGCCGAAGGGCAGAATAGCGCTCTTGCGAAAAATGCGACTTCTCAGCAACTGAAGAACAAATCGAGCCAGTCCCAAAGAGGAGATACTAAGAAATGAGGATGATACCTAAAAAGAGTAAAGTCAACGCAACGTTGTGGAGAAACTTTACCATCTTTGATCTTTTTCTTGCGATTGCATTGATGGGCATTGCGTTATTGATAGCTATGACGAACTTCACCTATAAATGGATTTTATTGGCTGTCTTCGTTGGGTTCTCGATTATTCTTTTCTTTTCAGACGAGAATGAAAGAACTTACAACATTATTGTATATCTGCTCAAATACCTTGCATCCAGGAAAAAGTACACAAAGGGAGCAAAGAAACAGAAAGCGGACGTCTCCAACCTGATACCGTTTGAGAGCATCGATGATGATGGAATTGTCAATTATGGTAAATATTTCGGGGCAGTTATTTCTATCGGAAGCGTTGAGTTTGCGCTCCTTGATGAATTTGAGCAAAACAAGAGAATATCCATCCTTGCAAGACTTCTGAATATGCTCGGCGAAAGCGCCGTTTTGCAAATCGTTAAAATCGATAGGCCTATCAATTACGATGACGTCGCGGCTCCTATCTTCCAAAAGCTCGAAGCTGCACGCGCGGAAAAGCCAATCGACAAGGCGAAAGTAATGATTTTGCAAAGCCGCCTGGAACAAATCGATACGATAAACAACATTGAGAAGCAGTATCGGCCGTTCTATTATTTCGTAGTCTATGATACCGAGAAGAAGAATTTGTACCAACAAATAAATCTTGTATGCGCAGAAATAGGACGTGCCGGGCTCGATACTGAATTACTCGGCGCAAAAGACGTCGCCGTTTTTTTCAAGTATTGCTATACGAGAAACTTCGATGAGCGTGAAATTGACAATCTGACACCGGAGCAATATGCGGATTGGATTAAACCCGAAAACGTGAAGTTCACAGCATCGTCCTGCATTTGCGACGACGTAATATCGTTTACGTGCGCTATATCCGATTATCCTCTATTTGTTACAAACGCATGGGGTGCAGGTATCTTTAATATCGATAACACAAAAGTAGTATTGACGATAAAGCCTGTAGAGAAGAGTAAGGCAATCAAGCGTTTGGATCGCGCCGTTGTAGAGCTTCAGTCGCAGACGGGAAGCGGAAAGCTGAGCGAGGCCATAAGCCAGGAGACGAACGTGCAGACGATTGCAGAGCTCGCACAGACTATTCAGAACGAGAACGAGCTTCTATTCGATTGTACTTTCACGATAACAGGCTTTAACAATTCGAAAGAAGCGGTTTCGGCATTCAAGAAGGAGATTCGAAGAGAGATTACTGCGGCGGGATTTAAGCTGAATTTTCTCCATGGACGTCAGTTCGATGCGTTTGCCGCTGCTACCGTATCGAGAAAAACAGGTCTTCGCCGCCTTGAACGCGGCATCAATTCCGAAACGCTCGCTGCGGTATTTCCTTTTGTGTTTTCTTCGATTATTGAAACGGAAGGGCTCACGCTCGGATATGATAATTATCCGGTGGTCCTCGATATATGGAAACGGAACCAGCGCTACATAAACAGCAATATCATAGCGATCGGAAAGTCCGGTTCCGGCAAATCCTTTTTCACAAAGACGTTGCTTTCTCTTGTGTACTCAGAGAATACAAAGATATACGTGCTGGATCCCGAAAATGAATATATCAATCTTTGCAGGAACGTAGGCGGGCGTTTTATTGACGTCGGGAACGCGACTGAGGGGAGAATCAATCCTTTGCACGTTTATCAGATCCTCACGGATGACGGTAATCCAGCGTCGCCTGAGGTGGTTTTTTCGTCGCACTTGCAGTTTCTTGAGAGCTTTTTCAGGATAACGCTTGCAGGAATTACGTCTGATAGCCTTGAAGAACTCAATAACATTCTTTCTGAGGTTTACGAGAAGCGCGGCATTACGGAGCAGACAGATTTCACGCAGCTCCATGCAGAAGACTATCCGACGTTCGATGACCTCATGAAGACGGTGGAAGAGAAACTAAAATCGGAGACGTTGCCTTCGAAACGGGCCAACCTGGAGCGCGTGCAAACATACGTTGCGAAGTTCGCAGCGGGCGGCCGCTTTTCCATGTTGTGGAATGGACCTTCGACGTTAAAGTCGGATGAACGCTTTGTAGTGTTTAACTTCCAATCGCTGCTTGGAGCAAAGAACAACGTCGTTGCCAACGCACAGATGCTTGTTATCATGCGGTATCTCGATCAGCAAATAATCAATATCCGCGAAACAAATCGTAATTCCACAAAGAAGATTCATCCGTTCGTAGCAATCGACGAGGGCTATAATTTTATTGATCCCGAATATCCGATTGCGCTTGATTTCGTTTATCAATGGTACAAGCGAATTAGAAAGTACGAGGGCGCTATGATGTTCCTAACGCAGAACCTTTCTGATATAATCGGAAATGAAGCAATAGTTCAGAAAACAACGGCCATCATCAATAACACACAGTACTCATTTATCTTCTCCCTGGCAGCGGGTGACTTATCGCTCCTCACGGAGCTTTACCGCTCGGCGGGAGAAATAAACGATACGGAGCGCAACCAAATTGCAAATGCCGGGAACGGCGAATGTTTTGTAATCTGTTCGCCCGGAGAGCGGACGAGCTTTAAGGTCGTCGCTTCCGACGTCGTTTATACTTTGTTCGATTATCCGGATGCTGTAGCCATGCTTGAGCGTGGAGATATTCAGACACCGATTTAAGAAATTTTATACCGCGCGAGCGGAAAGGAGAAAAGTATGATAAAAACACAAATCCAGGGGAACCTCGTAAAGGATCCCGAGACCAAGGCCGTCGGAGACGACAAGAAAGTTTGCACTCTTACCGTAGCATCCAACCGTCCCGGCAAAGAAGCGCCGGATGTACTCCGTGTGGAAGTTTGGGGCAAGGTTGCCGAGAATTGCGAGAAGTATCTCAAAAAGGGTGCCGGCATTTTTGCAGCGGGAGACCTTGACATCGATCTCTATGAGAAGAACGATGAAAAGCGCGTAGCCGTAAAGCTCATCAATGCACAGGTTGAGTTTACGGACCGCGCACCAAAGAGCTAAGTTGTACGTACAGAGTGTACGTACAAAATGTCCGTACAAACCGTACGGACATTTCTTTTTGTCTGCATTGTACTTGACAAATATTGGAAAAACCGTATAATGAAATCACAAAATAAAAAGGAGTAAAATGATGAAGAAAAAACTGATTGCTGTATTTACGAGCTTGCTTCTCGTCGTACTCGCTTGCGTTTCACTCGTTGCGTGCGGAGATAAGGGGATAGAGGGGAGCTGGAGATGTGATGTCGAATCTTCGAAAACCCATATTTATATTGAAGTGAAGGGCGAGACATTAAAGTGGATGTCAAAGCATGGTACTGAATCTTCTACAACGGAATTAAAATATACCTTGTCTTCTGTGGAAGGGCATGATAAATGCTATCAGGCGGTAAGGGGTGATGTGACCTCTTATATTGTTTTAACGAACAACGATCAACTTTTGTGGGGAGACAGTCTCGACATTGACAGTTCAACCGCAAGTCGCGTTTTTACTCGTACAAAACAGTCCTACAATGAATGGCAAAAAGAAATAGTATTCGGATAATGGCAATCATATCCGCATCGCATTTTTGTACGTACGGTCATGTACGTACATTTTTCTTTTTGTGCTTTCTCTATGAGTTTTGAAAAGAGAAGGGGTATCGTCAAAGAAATGCCCCAAGAAATCGACGGAGAGGCCCAAATCGGCCGTGTGTCGAGCAATGAGTCGATATGAGGGGTATGTGCCTTAGAGGGCGAATTTCGCGCTAAAAACGTGTACGTACAGAATGTACGTACAAGATTTTTAGGTAAAAATCGCGTTTGGGGCGGCAATATCGCTTGACCGATTTTTTTAATCTTGATATTTTGATAGTCCGCCTGTACGCGAGTACGGGCGTTCTTTTTTCAAATACACAAAAGAAAAGGAGGAACTATGAAAAAGGAAATTGAGGAAACAATTAAGGCATGGCAGCGGGACAACATCGTGCGAAATTTATCACCCGATTCTTTGGAGACCTATGCTGCATCCGCGAAGGATTTTATGAAATTCTTTGAAGAAGAGGGCATAAGCAGATTCAAGCAGATTACGGACAACATTGTAAAAGATTATGTATTTTTTCAGCTGGAGCGTGATTGTATGCCGCGCACGATAAACAATCGTCTGAAAGCGCTTCGCCGCCTTTGTCACTTTTATCAGGAAGAAATTAAGCCGGGATATTCCATTCCCAATTTTGTGTTCCAACGCGAAGAAATGACGGTACGTTCGCCGTTATCGGACGAAGATGTTTGTAAACTTACAATGCAATTTTCGCCTGACGATTCCGACTCGGTCCTCGTCGCGTTCATACTCGATACCGGCGTACGTTCAAAAACGGTTCGGAATGTCAGGGCTGAAGATGTCGATTTTGAAAGGGGATTTGTGACGTTGAGGGTTACAAAGAATCGTGACGTCCTGGTTCTTCCTATGAGCGACATATTGAATAACCTGCTGCGAATGTATTTAGTAAAAAGTCATATCAAAGACGGTCCTTTGTTTCAGAATACGGATGGTGGAAAGATGTATGATCGTTCCACCGTTTACAAGGCAGTCAAACGTTATATGGCACGATGCGGTGTAAATAAGACTGGAGTGCATCTTTTCCGTTATACGTTCGGCAAAATCATGGTGGAAAATAACTGTAACGCGATGATGCTGCAACGTTGGCTCGGGCATCGAACCATGGAAGAAACGAAGAAATATGTAAGGTTATATTCGAACGAGCTCAAAAACGTCTGCGAACAAGTCACTCCGCTCTCAAGAAATGGAAAAATTTTCAAAAAATTGGCAGCTGAATGTTGACATCTGCAAATATATGTGATATATTTTTAATAGGCACTCACGGGTCGGAGCGATAAGCGCCGACGGGTGTGTTTCGACCCGGGTCCTCTCTTTTTTAAGAGTAACTGAATAAAGAGAGGAGTGAGTGTAGACATTTTCATGGATTATCATGCACCAAAGTCTACGGCACATTCCGTTCTTTGGTGCTTTTTATTATTTCTTTTTAGATGAATTAGGTTGGGGCGAGGATTGGCGGTTGAATCGCGATTGAAAAACCGTAGGTTGCGTGTTCGAATCGCGTCTCCCCTGCCAAAAAATCTCCAATCGCTTTCAAGTGGTTGGAGTATTTCTTTTTATGATATTATAATGCAGGCAATTTTTTTGGGGGGCTTTCGCAATGACTGACTTGAAACAAGTGACGCTCTATACCGACGGCGCGTGTTCGGGCAATCCCGGTGCAGGCGGCTGGGGCGCAATTCTTTTATTCGGAAAGCACATTCTTGAAATTTCGGGCGGTGAAGCGGAAACGACGAATAACCGCATGGAGCTGACTGCCGTTATCGAAGGGCTCGAACACTTGAAATATCCCTGCCGCGTAGACGTTTACAGTGATTCCGCTTACGTTGTAAACGCTTTTCTCGAAAACTGGATAGAAGGTTGGGTGCGTGCTAACTGGAAAAAGGCGGATAAAAAACCCGTCCTTAATTCCGATTTGTGGCAGAAACTGATTGCTCTGACCCAAACGCATGAAGTTATTTTCCATAAGGTAAAAGGGCACGCCGATAACGAATTGAATAACCGTTGCGACGAGCTTGCAAGAGGTGCTATCGATAAAATAAGAAGCGGACTTTGATAATTTTCCTTCAAAACGAGTATAATAAAGGATAGGGAGTCTATCATGAAAAACTCGTCAAAGGCAATTATCCATATCATTTGTATGCTCCTTGCGGCGGCGCTTGTTGAAGTGTTCTTTGTATTGTGCCTCGCGTATTTCAAAACCGAATGGAAGAGTTGGGTTTATCTTCTTGCGCTTACCAGCGGTTCGGTTCTTAACGCTGCCGTGTTCACCGTGGATATCGTTTGCTACTTTCTAAAGAAAGAAGCAATTTATAAAAGCTGTATCACGCTCTATGCGATGCTTGCATTCTTTGCAATCGGGTTCTATATCCTGCTTAGAACAGGGTTTATGGAGATCTTTCAGGACGAGGGGAGCTTTGAGGCGTATCTTGAAAGAACAGGCAACTTCATGATTGTACTTTTTATCTTGTTGCAGTTCTTACAGGTTGTCATTCTTCCCATTCCGAGTGCCGTGACCGTGGTTGCGGGTAGCGCTTTGTTCGGTCCGTTCATGGGCAGTATTTACAGCCTTACCGGTATTCTCATCGGATCGCTCGTTGCTTTTTTGATTGGTCGGTATGCGGGCTACCGCGTGGTGGCCTGGATGGTTGGTAAGGAAACGCTTGATAAATGGCTGAAGAAAGTTAAGGGGAAGGATAAACTTTTCCTTTCCGCTATGTTTCTCTTACCCGTGTTTCCAGACGATATTCTCTGCTTCGTTGCGGGAATCTCTTCCATGTCGGTCTGGTATTTCTTTGCAATCATTTTAATTTCCCGCGTGCTTGCCATTTTTACGACGAGCTACTCCATAACGCTGATTCCATTGAACACCTGGTGGGGACTGCTCACTTGGGGTATTTTGATCGCTCTCGTAATTGTGCTTTTCGTATTCCTCTATAAAAAATCTGATGCCATTCTTGCCTGGTTCGAGAAAAAGTTCCACAGAGAAACACGTGTAGAGGAGAAAGTAGAGAAAGACGAATTTGTGATGGAAGTTGTAAATCCCGACGGTGCTATCGTAAAAAAGGGCGTAAAAAAGAAAGAGGACGGGAACGATAATTCCAAACAATAAAACATTTTTTTGCATTTCCCTGTGAAATTTTTTCACGGGGATTATTTTGTTTTTGATACTTGATTTTTTAGAGAGTTTGCATTATAATGTTATCTGGTAAAAGTTGGGTTTTTTTGAAACCCGAGAGGTTTTATATGGACAAAATCAAACAATTACGGGAGCGAAAAGCAACGCTAAAAAAGGCATCCGAAAACGTGCGGGCAGAGATTGCGGCACTTACGGATGAAGACAGCTTTGTAGAGCTTGCAGCATTCAGCTTTTCCAAAGATAACTTCTATCATGAAGATGCACAGGGTGAGGGAGTTGTCACGGGTTTTGCTACGATTGGCGGGTATCCATTCTATATTGTAGCGCAAAATTTTGAACAGTCCTTCGGCGGGCTTTCAAAGGCGAATTGCGAGAAAATCGCCAAAACTTTGAACGCGGCGGAGAAAAATGCAACCCCCGTTGTGTATCTTCTGCATTCCTACGGCGTGCGGGTCGGCGAGGGCGTAAACGTGCTTGAGGGTATTTCCGAATTGCTTTTGAAGGCAACCCAGCTCAAAGGAACCGTTATGCAGTTTGCCGTGGTTTGCGGTGAGGTGTACGGCTCTTCGGCGGCACTTGCCTCCGTTTGCGACTGCGTATTCTTTACGGAAAAGAGCACGCTTGCTGTTACGAGCCCCATGGTGCTTTCAGCTAAGGAAGGGAAGAATCTTAAAAAAGAGGAAGTAGGCGGTTATAACGCACTTGGAAATGCGCTTCTGCCTGCAATTTCCGTTAAAAACATGGGGGAAGTTGCTTCGCATATCATGAGAATTTCCGACCTCATTTCTATCCCAGTGATCGACGCGAAGCTCAATGAGAGTTCTCCCGCGCTCAATAAAAAGGCGGACGCAAAGGCGGTTCTTGGTGTTTTGGAAAACGGAGTAGAACTCGGCGGCAATTCCTGTCCCGAAGTCAAGACCGTGCTTTGCCGTATCGGTGGAATTGCAGTTGCGGCGGCTGTTTTCGATAACGTAAAATTAAATAGCGGCAACGTCAAAAAACTTAGAAATTTTGCTGAGTTTGCTTGTTGCTACGGTTTGCCGTTTATCACGTTCGTAGATTGCACGGGCGTGGAAGAGACCATGCAAAGCAATAACAGCGCACTTTTGAAAGAGATTTGCGAGTATTTGTCCATTCTCGATACGATTGACACGGCAAAAATCGCCGTTGTTACGGGCAGGGCTGCGGGGCTTGGATATTCGCTGTTTGCGGCAAAGTCGGTCGGGTTCGATTACACTTATGCTTTGGCAACTTCGCAGATTTCACTTTTCGAGAGTCAGACGGGCGCGGAAATCGAGTACGCAAATGAAAAACGAGCAAAGAAAGAGGAGCTTCAAAAGCTCTATACGGAAGAGAACGCAGACCCGTTCCATGCGGCAAAGGGCGGTTATCTTGACAATATTATCGAACCGCAGTTCTTAAAGCAATATCTCGTGGCGTCGTTGCAGACGCTCGTCGGGTGAGGTGTCTATGACAAATTGTCTATTAGATTGGTTTCAGTTCGAAGTCGGCGAGGGTGCGTTCTATGCGCTGTTTGGCTTTCTCATCGTATTTGCGGGAATTGTCATTTTGATTCTTTTATTTACCGCTCTCGGTAAAATTATGGAACAAGTGAATAAACCGCACAAGCAAAGAAAGCCGCGTAAGAGCAAGAAAAAAGAGGACGAAATTCCGGAAGGGGTTATTGAACAAGCAGAAGACGGAGTTACGCCCGAACTTGTAGCGGTGATATCTGCGGCAGTTGCGGCGGTCTATGAGAGCGAAAACGTAAAGTGTGATTTCGTTGTAAAACGAATCAGGAAATTATAAAAGTATCATAAGGAGAAGGAATATATGCGTAACTTTATTATTACGGTAAACGGAAAACAATATGATGTGGGCGTGGAGGAAGTGGACGCAAGCGGCGTTCCCGCTATGCCTTCTGCACCGAAAGCAGTTCCTTTGGCGGCTCCTTCGCCGGCTGCTACTGCAAGTAACGTAAACGGCACGAAAGTGCTTTCTCCGTTTCCGGGGCTCATTAAGAACGTACTCGTTCAGAGCGGTAACAAGATAAAAAAAGACCAGCCCATTTTGGTGCTCGAGGCCATGAAAATGGATAACGATATTACTGCTCCCTGCGACGGAACGGTAACGGTAAACGTAGTAAAAGGCGCAAACGTAGAGTCAGACGCGGTTCTTGCAGTCATTTCGTAAACGGAGAGTTTTCATGCAAAGTAATTTACTTATCGACGTTGGGTCGATATTCTCCAATCTTTGGGATTCCATGGGGCTTTCGCAAGGCGGGTGGCAGAACTACGTAATGCTGCTTATCTCCTTCGTTCTCATGTTTCTTGCAATCGTCAAGAAATACGAGCCCATGCTCCTGCTTCCCATTGCATTCGGAATGTTTTTAATTAACCTCCCCGGTGCGGAAAGCGTGTTGTGGGGAACGTATACCGATGCGGCGCATACTTACGACAGCGTAACTGACCGCGGACTTTTGTGGTATCTCTACTACGGTGTAGATAAAGTCATTTACCCGCCGCTTATCTTCCTCGGTATCGGTGCAATGACCGATTTCGGGCCGCTCATTGCAAACCCCAAGAGCATGCTCATTGGAGCGGGCGCGCAGCTTGGCGTATTTATAGCATTGTTTGGCGCGATTCTTTTAGGTTTTGGCGGAGCCGAAGCGGCAGCCATTGCAATTATCGGCGGCGCGGACGGACCTACGGCAATCTACGTAACGCAAAAATTGGCGGGGGACTTATTGCCTATGATAGCCATTGCGGCTTACTCTTACATGGCGTTAATCCCTGCCATTCAAAAGCCCATCATGCGGCTGCTGACCACGAAGAAAGAGCGTGCAATTCGCATGAAACCGCTTCGTCAGGTTTCCAAAGTGGAAAAGATTATTTTCCCGATTGCGGTTACACTTATCGTGGGATTAATACTTCCCAGTTCAGTTCCGCTTCTCGGTATGCTCATGTTGGGCAATTTGTTCCGTGAATCGGGCGTGGTGGAACGTCTTTCTTCGCAGGCACAGAATGGACTTATGAATACGGTCACAATATTCCTTGGAATTGCGGTAGGCTGCAAGGCTAAGGGCGATATTTTCCTTACCTGGGATACGCTGAAAATTATCGGTATCGGCGTTGTTGCATTCTACTGCGGTACGATTGGTGGTTTGCTTACGGCAAAGGTTATGTCTAAGGTAACGAAAGGACAAATCAATCCGCTCATAGGTTCGGCAGGCGTTTCTGCGGTTCCCATGGCGGCGCGCATATCCGAGGACGTCGGGCGGGAAACCGATCCAAGCAATCACTTATTAATGCATGCAATGGGGCCCAACGTAGCGGGGGTAATCGGATCTGCGCTTGCTGCGGGCGTTCTTCTCTCAATACCTTGGTAGTAAATTTCCTTAACTTGGAGTAAATTATGGCGAAAAAAGTAATGATAATGGATACAATCTTACGTGACGCGCATCAGTCTCATGCGGCAACGCGTATGCGTACCGAGCAAATGATTCCCGTTTTGGAACAGCTTGATGAAGTCGGGTATTATTCGCTTGAAGGATGGGGCGGCGCAACGTTCGATTCGTGTATGCGTTTCCTAAACGAGGATCCTTGGGAACGGCTCAGAACGCTCAAAAAATACCTCAAAAAGACGCCCATTCAAATGTTGCTTCGCGGACAAAACCTTTTGGGATACCGCAACTATGCGGACGATTTGGTGGAAAAGGTAGTTGAAAAATCATTTGAAAACGGCGTAGGGGTTATTCGTGTATTCGACGCTTTGAACGATCCCCGAAATATCGAGTCATCCATGAAAGCAATTACGAAGTACGGCAAAAAGTACGGCGGCGTTTGCGAAGCGGCAATTTCCTATACGACGAGTCCCGTTCACACGCTTGAATACTTCGTGAAGCTTGCAAAAACTTACGAGGGCATGGGAGCGGATAACATCTGTATTAAAGACATGGCAAATCTTTTGTTGCCGTTCGATGCATACGAGCTTGTTACCGCATTGAAGAAGGAGCTCTCACCCGAAACCAAGATTCACCTTCATACCCATAACACGACGGGTACGGGCGATATGGTAAATCTTATGGCAATTCAGGCGGGCGTTGATATTGTGGATACCGCGCTTTCTCCGCTTGCAAACGGAACGTCGCAGCCCGCAACCGAACCGCTTGTGGCAACGTTGAAAGGAACGCCTTACGATACGGGTATCGATCTTGAAAAACTCATTCCCATTGCAGCGCACTTCAAAAAGGTTGCTGCGGAGCTTGAAAAAGAGGGCTCGCTTAATCCCAAGGTTCGCCAAGTGGACGTCAATACGCTCATCTATCAGGTACCGGGCGGAATGCTTTCTAATCTTATGAATCAGCTCAAAAAGGCAGGAAAAGAAGAGAAGCTGTCTGAAGTGCTCGCGGAAGTTCCAAGCGTTCGGAAAGACTGCGGATATCCGCCGCTTGTTACGCCCAGTTCACAAATCGTCGGTACGCAGGCAGTAATGAACGTCGTCATGGGCGAACGTTATAAAATGGTTACCAAAGAAACGCGTGATTTGTTCGCGGGAAAATACGGTCAGCTTCCTATGCCGGTCAATGAAGAGGTTGCGGAAAAAATCCTCAAAGGCGAAAGGCGCATTACCTACCGTCCCGCAGACGACTTAGAGCCCGAATACGAAAAGCTCAAAGCAGAGCTTGTGGAAAAAGGATTCTATACACAGGAGGAAGACGTGCTTTCCTATGCTTCTTTCCCCGAAGTCGCGGAAAACTTCTTCAAGTGGAGAAAGGCAAAAAATGAGGGGATTGACAGCGACCTCGCAAAGACAGGCGTTTATCCCGTATAAAAAATGTAATTTGTTAGGCGAGGGCTTAGCCCTCGCTTTCTCGAAAGTCAAACACAGGTGGTACTCTTGAAAACGGTCATTGTAATCGGTGGAGGGGCTTCGGGTTTAATGGCGGCATATGCCGCTGCGAAAAACGGAAACTCGGTCATCCTCATCGAAAAAAACGAGAAGCTCGGTAAAAAAATTTATATTACAGGGAAAGGTAGGTGTAACCTAACCAATGATTGCTCGCCCGATGATTTTTTAAGCAACGTTGTGCATGGCGGAAAATTTCTTACGGGTGCGGCATACGGATTTCCTTCTGAAAAAACAATGGCGTTCATGGAGGAGCACGGACTTTCTCTGAAAGTGGAGCGCGGCAACCGCGTGTTTCCTGTAAGCGACCATGCGAGCGACGTTACCAAAACCTTGGAACGGGCGTGCAAATCGGTCGGAGTACAAATTCGTCTCAATGAAACTGTAAAAGAAATTAATTTTTCAAATGATGCGATTGCGGGAATAATCACTGATATCGAGTTTTATCCGTGTGATGCGGCTATTGTTGCGACGGGCGGCATTTCGTATCCCGCAACGGGTTCAACGGGGGACGGTTACCGTTTTGCCGAGGATGCAGGACATACGCTTGTAACGCCCGTTCCCTCACTTGTCGGAATCGAATTAAAAGAGAATTTCTCTTCCGCACAGGGCATCGCACTAAAAAATGTTGTGCTAACCGCCCAAAGAAACGATAAAACGATTTCTTCACGTATGGGGGAACTACTTTTTACGCACTTTGGAATCAGCGGTCCGCTTGTATTGTCGCTTTCCGCAGAAATCAATCGTTTACCGCTTCAAGAAGTAATTCTTATGCTCGATTTCAAACCGGCATTAGACGAGAAGCAACTTGACGCACGCCTTTTGCGTGACTTCGCTGAACGCAAGAACGAACAGATCAAGAACGTAATGAGAGGATTGCTCCCTGCGGGAATCATTCCTTACGTTTTGCGCTTATGTAGAATTAAACCTGAAACACGCGTAAATGAAGTCAGAAAAGAGGAACGCGCTCAACTGATAAACGCGCTGAAAAGATTCCCGCTCGCACCTTTGAAACTTCGCGGATTTGAGGAGGCGGTTGTCACGTCCGGCGGGGTAGAGTTAAAAGAAATTAATCCAAAGACAATGGAAAGCAAAAGGATAAGCGGCTTGTATTTCTGCGGCGAAGTGCTTGACGTGGACGCTTACACAGGCGGATTTAACCTGCAAATTGCATTTTCTACGGGATATATGGCGGGAAATGCAATTTAACACAGTAATATGTCACACATAGTATTTGTGTTTAGAAATATATATTTGACAGATTCGCATTAAAACACTATAATTGTGAGAAAAAGGGAGATAACATATGACGGTAATTCGCGGTGCTACGACGATTAAACAGGATACGAAAGAAGAGATTCAAAGCGCGGTAAAGGAGCTGCTTGATCAGATTGTTAGCTGCAATCATCTTAAACGCGACGAAATATTGAGCATCGTTTTTTCAAGCACCTCGGATATCCATTCCTACTATCCTGCCAAAGCGGCGCGGGAGGCAGGCTTTGAAGGGAGTTCGTTATTCTCCGCAATGGAGCCTGAAATTGAAGGCAGCTTAAAACTTTGTATCCGTGTCATGCTGTTTGTAGAGCGGAACATAAAGACAGTTCCTGTTTATTTACGCGGTGCAAAAAATTTGAGAAAGGACATTACACAAAGAATGAATATTGCGCTTGATGGGCCTTCCGGAAGCGGAAAATCTACGGTTGCAAAGCAACTTGCCAAGGATTACGACATTCTTTATTTGGATACCGGTGCTATGTACCGCGCTTGCGCATTAAAAGTGCTTCATGCGGCAATTGACGTAGAAGACGAGTCTAAAATATGTGATTTGATGCGTACGCTTGATTTGAACATAGAATACGAGAACGGCATGCAGAAAACTATTTTAGACGGTGAAGACGTTTCAGAAAAGATTCGGGAGCCGCACGTTTCTATGGCGGCTTCCACCGTATCAAAGTTTCCGTGTGTGCGCAAGAAAATGGTAGAAAAGCAGCGCGAAATTGCCAGTAAAATGTCTTGCGTTCTTGATGGGCGGGATATTGGAACCTGCGTGCTGCCCGATGCTCAATTTAAGTTCTATTTGACTGCAAGCCCCGAAGTTCGCGCAAAGAGAAGATACGATGAGCTTACGGCAAAGGGCTTTTCCGTAAACTTCGAGCAACTGAAAGAGGAAATTATTCTACGCGATAAACAGGATTCCTCGCGTGAAATGTCACCCCTCAAACAAGCGGACGACGCCGTATTAATAGATTCTTCCGATATGACGATTGACGAAGTGGTTGCGCTGATAAAAAGAAAGTTGCAGGAGAAAATTTAATGTCCGAGAGTGGCCAGGAGAACGCAAAAGCTCAGAAGAAAGAGCTGAAGAAACATAAAAAGCGTGAAAAAAAACTGAAAAAGTGGGAGAAACAAAAGCGACTTCTTTTTCCGGCAGATAAAAAGGGCCGCCACATGATAAGGAGCCAGAATTTTGTTGCGAGCATTCTTCATCCGTTTCATGCTTTTCTTTACCCTTACAAGCGGTACGGCAACAAGAAAGTAGGGGTCGGCGCCTATATTTTCGTCGGCAATCATTACAGCGATTTTGATATCTTTTTCCCCAAATATGCTACGCGTGAAGGGATTCACTTTATTGCAAAGCAATCTATTTTAGAGGCTCCCGTGCTCGGTTATCTGGGGCGAAAATGGGGAACGCTTGGTGCGATGCGCGACGGCTCGGACGTGCGTCTGATGATTGACGCCATGAAGATATTAAAGAACGGCGAAAAAATTGCAATGTATCCCGAAGGGACGCGGAATAAAGTGTCCGACGAAGAGTTTCTTCCGTTCCACGGCGGTGCGGCAATGCTCGCAATCAAAACAAAGACACCCATTATTCCAGTCGTTATTTGCAACCGTCCGCGTTTGTTCCGCAGAACGCACGTCGTTTACGGAGAGCCGGTAGAGCTCAGCGAATATTACGATCGAAAGCTTACTCCCGACGATTATGCCGAGGCGGACGAAAAGCTTAAAAATATCATGTACGATATTCGTGCACGGCACCGTGCCATGCTCGCTTCCAAAAAGAAGAAAGGGAAATCGGAATGCAAGTCATCGTAGCGAAGAACGACGGATTTTGCGTCGGGGTGAAGAAAGCCGTTGATACGGCAATTCAGATTTCGCCTGACAACACCTTCGTGCTTGGAGATTTAATTCATAACGAGGACGTTGTAAAAAGAATTGCCGAGCGCGGAATCGTAAAAGTGGAATCCTTACAGGAAGTGCCGGACGGCGCGCACCTTATTATTCGCTCCCACGGCGTGGGGAAAAACGTATACGAATACTGCGCAGAGCACGGAATAGAGGTTATCGACTGTACTTGCTCGTTTGTCAAAAAAACGCAGGAAATTGTGAAAACGGAGAGTGCAAAGGGCAAAACGATTGCGATTACAGGACACGAAGAGCATCCCGAGGTAAAAGGGCTTATCGGCTGGTGCACAAGCGAAGCGTTCGTTTTTTCTTCCGAAGACGATAATTTTGAAATCTTGCGCGGCAAAGAGGTTGTTTTTGTTGCGCAGACAACCTTTTCGGAACAAAGATTTTTGAAAATTGCAGAAAATATTCAAAAAGTATATCCAAAATCAGTTGAGATTTTTCGTACAATTTGTTATACTACTGTGCGTAGGCAAAAAGAAGCCGAGCAAATCGCAAAAAATTGCGATGCCGTTTTGGTGCTCGGCGGCTCAAATAGCAGCAACACAAGAAAACTTTGTGAAATTGCGTCTTCGTATTGCGGGCACGTCATTCGCTTGAATAACGCAGACGATTTCAAATATGAAAAAATTCAATTTTTTAAAAGAGTCGGTGTCATAGCGGGGGCAAGTACGCCCGATTGGCAGACTCAGGAGGTTCTTTTTAAGATGGCAAAAAACAATGCGGAAGTACAGAAGGCAACGGAGGTCGTTGCTGAAGAAGCGCAGCAAGCGGAAGCTACCACGATGGCAGAGATCGTTGAGGGAATCGATCGCGAAACCCGTTACCGCAAGGGTCAGATTCTCAACGTAAATATTGTTTCCGCAAGGGATGAGGGAATTTACGTTTCCGTTTCGGGCAAGGGCGAAATCTTAATCGATAAAGCCGAGCTCGACTGCGAAGAGTACAGCCGCGAGGCGTATGCGGAGAAAATCGGTTCGGATATCGACGTCATGGTTATCGAGACCGCTCCCAAGGTAAAACTCTCCGAGAAGAAAGTAAAGAAAATTAAAGAAGAGGAAGCTCTTTTGAAGGACGTAGAGGCAGGCGCGGAATTCACCGTTGTCTGCACGGGCTTCAACAAGGGCGGCCTTACGGCTGAACTTGGTACGTACCCCGTTTTCGTTCCCGCAAGAGAAATTCGTCCGGGCTTCGTAAAAGACCTTGAAAAATATACGGGCAAAAAGCTTCGTTTGAAACTCATCGAAATCCGTAAGGAACGCAGAAAAGAAATTATCGCTTCCCAGCGTGTAATTTTGGAAGCAGAGCGTGAAGAACGCGAAGCTGCAAAGGCGGAAAAAGAAGCGGCTTTCTTCGATTCCATTCACGTCGGCGATATTGTAGAGGGTAAGGTGGAGCGTATCACCACTTTCGGCGCATTCGTTTCCGTAAACGGATTTGATTGCTTGGCTCACATTTCCGACCTTTCCTGGACGGGTGTGAAGGACGTGAAAGAAGTTCTTGAAATTGGTAAGCGTTATCAGTTCCAGGTATTAAAGGTTGACCGCGAAACCAAAAAAGTTTCCATCGGTTATAAACAGCTTCAACCCCAGCCTTGGGATTTGGCAGCTGAAAAATATGCGGAAGGCGACGTTGTACACGGTAAAGTCGTTCGTATCGTTCCTTTCGGTGCATTCGTAGAGCTTGAAAAGGGAATCGACGGTCTTGTTCACGTTTCACAAATTTCTCACGAATGGTTGGAAAATCCCACCTCCGTTTTGAGCATCGGCGAAGAAATCGACGCGCAAATCCTTGCATTCAATCCTGAAGAACACAAAATTACGCTTTCCATTAAGGCGTTACAGCCCGCTCCCGAAGTGGAGTATCCCCGTGAGCGTGACGATAATGCAAAAGCTCCCCGCCAGAAGAAGAGCAAGCGCAACAACCGTAATAACTACTCGGAAGATGAAGAGTACAGTGGTTGGAGCGAGAGCTTTGAGGGCGCTTCTATCTCCGAGCTCCTCGGATCTGACGAAGAGAAATAAATCAAAAACAAATTAGAAAAATCCGCTTAACGGCGGATTTTTTTGTTTATATAAATTAAGAACAAAATTGCAAGGAGATACTTAGCATGGAAAAACAAGGTAATATTAAAATTTCAAGTGAAAACATGATGCCAATTATTAAAAAATGGCTTTATTCGGAAAAGGATATTTTTCTCCGAGAGATCGTCGCAAACGCGTCGGATGCAATCACAAAACTCCAAAAGCTCGTCGAACTCGGTGAAGCAAAAAACAAGGAACCTTATAAAATTACGGTAACGACGGACGAAAAAGCAAAAACGCTTACCGTAGAAGATAACGGAATCGGCATGACGGAAGAAGAGGTGGAAGCGTACATTACACAAATCGCTTTCTCCGGCGCGGCAGATTTTGTATCGAAATACGAAAAAGCGGGCGGAGAGGGCATTATCGGACACTTCGGCCTCGGTTTTTATTCCGCATATATGGTTTCGGAAAATATCGAAATCTTCACAAAATCTTACAAGAAAGATGCGAAGAGCGTGCATTGGGCTTCAGACGGAAACAGCACCTATACAATTGGCGACTGTGACAAAGCAACGCGCGGTACAAAAATCGTTATGCACGTTGCAGCGGACGAGAAGGAATTCTTAAAAGAAAGCGCCATCCGTCAGCTTCTGAACAAATATTGTGCATTCATGCCGTATGACATTTATCTGAATCCCAAGGGAAAAGACGACGAAAAACCCGTCAACACGACTCACCCGCTCTATCTCAAACAACCCAAAGACTGCACGGAAGAAGAATACAAGAATTTCTACCGTGAAACGTTCGCGGACTATAACGAACCGCTCTTTTGGATTCACCTCAATATGGAGTATCCCTTTAATCTCAAAGGAATTCTCTATTTCCCGAAAGTAAGAAAACAAGTGGAATTAGAGCGCGGGCAGGTAAAGCTCTATTGCAATCAGGTATACATTGCGGATAATATCAAAGAGGTTATCCCCGAATTTTTGATGTTGTTGAACGGAGTCATTGACTGTCCCGAAATTCCGCTCAACGTATCACGTTCTTTCCTGCAAAACGACCGTCAAGTCCAAAAAATCGCAAAACATATTACAAAAAAGGTAGCGGATAAACTTATCGAGCTCTATAAAAAAGATAAAGAAAAGTATGAATCTTGCTGGAAGGACCTTGCAACTTTCGTAAAATTCGGTTGTATCAAGGACGACGATTTCTATCAAAAAGTCAAAGATATTCTTATCTTCAAAAATCTGAGCAGGGAATACGTGCCTATTGAAAGCTGCTTAGGCGAAGAAATCAGTGAAGAGGATGCGAAAGCGGGCAAAGAGCCCAAGGCCGTTTATTACGTTTCGGACGAAAACAAACAGGCGCAATATATTAAAATGTTCAAGGATGCAGGCTTGGATGCACTCGTTTGCGATACCTATATCGACCCGCATTTTATCAGCTATATCGAATATAAAAACCCGAAACGCGTACGGTTTATGCGCATTGACGCTGACGTAGCGGGTGCACTCAAAGAGGAAAGCGGAGAAAACAAAGAAATCGAAGAACTTTTCAAGGCCGTGCTCGAAGAGAAAAAAGTGACTGTAAAGACGGAAAAACTCAAAGATGCAACCGTTCCCGCAGTAATCAACGTTTCAGAGTTTATGCGCAGAATGTTCGAAATGAACAGCTTCTATCAAATGGGTGAATCTGCCGCAGATATCACTTTAATTGTAAATACTGCAAATCCTGCGGTACTCGCACTTTCTGCAGCGGATGAAGAAGCACGCAAAACAGCTATCGAGCATATCTATTATCTTGCGCTTATGAACTACCGTCAGCTCACGCCCGAAGAGTCCGGGGCATTTATGGCGGACTCCGCAAAGCTGCTTGAAAAATATTTACAAAAGTAAACAAATTTTTTTACGGAAGATATTGACAAGCTCTCTTTGACTTGCTATAATAAGAAACGGTGTAAATAGAGTCGATTCACGCAAGCATTGCGTTTCGGTCAGCGCCATAGGAGGTAACTTTATGAACGGAACCGTTAAGTGGTTCAATGATGGAAAGGGCTACGGATTTATTTCCAACGACGAGGGTGGCGATGACATTTTCGTGCATTTCTCCGCAATTCAGACGGAGGGCTTCCGCACTTTGAAAGAAGGACAGAAAGTCACGTTTGAAACGGAACCCGATCCGAAAGACAGCGGCAAACTTCGTGCCGTTAACGTCGTGCCCGTTTCCTAATAGGCTAATCGGCAAACAAAAAACGCGTCTTAATGGGCGCGTTTTTTTCATGTAACAAATTTTTTCGGGTATGCGTAGTATGAGATATGTTCTCGAACAAACAGAGCTGGTATTTCATTGGAATCGGCGGTGTGAGTATGAGTGCGCTCGCACAGCTTTTGCATAGCCGCGGCGCGAACGTAAGCGGCAGCGACGCTGTGGAAAGCAGCTTTACCCAAAAACTTGTATCGCTCGGGATTCCCGTTTCAATCGGAGATAACGGCTATATTTACGCGGATAACGTGGTTTATACGGGCGCAATCGAGGAAAACCAGAAACAGCTTAAAGCAGCGCGGGAGGCGGGAAAACGTCTTTTGTCGCGTGCGGAACTTCTCGGAATGGTGGCGGAGGAATATCCACATACCATTTCCGTAGCGGGCTGTCACGGGAAAACCTCAACCACTTCAATGCTTTCGCACATATTTGCAAGCGGCAACCGTGCATTCGCCTGTCATATCGGTGGAGAAGACCTTGATTTTGGCAATTACTATTCTACGGGCGGTGAATACTTTATTACCGAGGCGTGTGAATTCCGCCGCAGTTTTTTATCGCTTAACAGCGAAATTGCGGTGATTCTCAATACCGATAGAGATCATACCGATTGCTATGCTTCCGAGGCGGAGCTTGTGGAAGCATATCGTTTGTTTGCAAATCATGCTCAAAAGGTGGTTGTGAATGCGGACGATATCCATGCCCGTAATTTTACGCACGCATTGAGCTTTGGACTCCACGCGGGTGACATTCAAGCGGAAAACCTGCAATCCGAGGGAGAGAAATACACGTTTACCGTTACCGAACACGGAATTCCCGTCGAAAGAATTTCTCTTAAAACCGTGGGCAAATACCAAATCTGCAACGCGCTTGCGGCTTTTGCCGCAGCACGGCTTGCGGGCTTTACACCTAGTGAAATTAAATGCGGGCTGGAAAATTTCCACGGTGTAAAACGTCGGTTTGAGGAAGTAGGGTACATTCACGGTGTTCCCATGATCTGCGATTACGCACATCATCCGCGTGAAATTCTTGCAAGTTTTTCGAGTGCACAGAGGCTGTGCCGCGGCACCGTTCGGCTCGTATTTCAGCCGCATACCTTCACACGGACGCGTGATTTAATGTCAGAGTTTGTATCCGTGCTGAAAAAGGCGGAAAATCCGCTCATCTATAAAACCTACGCCGCACGTGAAAAATTTGATTTTAAGGGAAGTGCTGTTGCGCTTGTCAGCCGGTTGCCGGAGGCCTCGTACGTTCAATCACCCGAGGATCTGAGAGTTCGACTCGAACAGGAAGTTGAAGCGGGGGATTTAGTACTCGTCCTCGGTGCGGGCGATATCTATGATATAGCGAAAAGCATTTGCGACTAAAAACGGCTGAAAAGCCGTTTTATATTAATTGTATGAAAAAAAGTATCGTTTCGAGATGGGAGAACGGTACTTTTTTTCACGAAAAAATATTTTGGAAAAAATGGAAATTAGTCTTGAAAAAAACCACAAGATGTAGTATAATTTTTATGATTAGGGTACGTATGTTTATAACTTAAAAAAACAGGGGAATAACACAGAGAATTAAGGAGATACCATGCAGAAAAAAACAACGCAAGTTCAACGGGATACGGACTTTCCGCTGTATTTATTTCACCACGGCAAGAACGATCGGATTTATGAAATCTTCGGCGCACATAAAGATATGCAAAGCGGCGAAGAGGGTTTCACGTTCCGCGTTTGGGCACCGCACGCGCAGCGTGTTTCCGTTGTTGGTGATTTCAACGAATGGAATGCTGAAACGCATGTCATGCACCGCATGGTAGACGGTGAGTGTTTTGAATTGTTTATTCCCGGATTGAAACAGTATGACAATTACAAATACTGTATAACCACGCAGGACGGCAAACAAATTCTGAAAGCCGACCCTGTGGCATTCCACGCAGAAACCGCTCCCGAAACAGCGTCCAAGCTCTACGACTTAGAGGGCTATAAATGGCACGACAGCGAATATCAGAAACAGCATTACGGGCAGAACATTTTTACTTCGCCTATGAATACCTATGAGGTAAATCTTCTTTCTTGGAAACGCCACGAGGACGGAAACTTTCTTTCTTACCGCGACCTTGCAAAAGAGCTTGTTCCCTACGTAAAGGAGATGGGCTATACGCACGTCGAATTTATGCCGATTACGGAATTTCCGTTCGAGGGTTCCTGGGGGTATCAGGTAACGGGGTACTTTGCCGTTACATCGCGTATGGGTACGCCGCTCGATTTTATGTATCTTGTGGACGAGTTCCATAAGGCGGGAATCGGAGTTATCGTCGATTGGGTGCCTGCACATTTCCCCAAAGACGCGCACGGACTTTATGAGTTCGACGGCCAGCCGCTCTATGAAAACAGCCAATGGGATAGAATGGAGCATAAGAGCTGGGGTACGCGCCGTTTCGACTACGGAAGAAACGAAGTACTCTCGTTCCTTATATCGAGTGCATGCTTCTTCTTTGAGAAATTCCATATCGACGGTTTGAGAGTGGACGCAGTTGCTTCCATGCTTTACCTCGATTACGATAAACGCCCCGGAGAATGGGTTCCTAATATCTACGGCGAAAACAAAAACTTAGAGGCTATCGCATTCCTCAGAAAGCTCAACGAGGCGGTTTTCCTGCGCTTCCCGCACGCACTCATGATTGCGGAAGAATCTACCGCCTGGGGGCTCGTGACAAAGCCCGGTTCGGTCGGCGGACTTGGATTTAACTTCAAATGGAATATGGGCTGGATGAACGATATTCTTTCGTACGTTTCGCTCAATCCGTATTTCAGAATGAATAACCACAACAAACTCACGTTTGCTATGATGTACGCATTCTCCGAAAATTACGTATTACCGATTTCGCACGACGAGGTGGTGCACGGAAAATGCTCGCTTATCAACAAAATGCCCGGCACCTATGAAGAGAAGTTTGCAGGCGTGCGCGCGTTCCTCGGATTTATGATGGCGCACCCCGGAAAGAAGCTCAATTTCATGGGTTACGAATTCGGGCAGTTCAAGGAATGGAATTATAGCGAAGGTCTGGAATTTTTCCTGCGCGACAGTTACGAGCTGCACGGGAAACTTTCCGTCATGGTAAAAGCGCTCAACGAATATTATAAAAATACGCCCGCGCTCTATGAAATCGAAGATTCCTGGGACGGCTTTGAATGGCTTGCACCGGATGATGCCGACCGTAATATCGTTTCCTTTATCCGCCGCGACAAGGCAGGTAACGAGGTTATTGCGCTCGTCTGCTTCGCCGGTACGGATATGACCGATTATATGCTTGGCGTCAACCAAAAGGGAAAATATAAAGTCGTCTTTAACACGGACGATATCAAATACGGCGGAGAGGGGAAATTCACTAAGAAAACGATTTCTGCGGTCAAAACGCCTACGCACGGAAAACCTTATTCACTCCCCGTATCGATGCCCAAGCTCTCTTGCATGTATCTTGTGTTAGAGCCTGAAAAAGAAAAAACGCCGAAAGTGACGGCATCCAAAAAAGACTCAACGGCGGCAAACCGTAAAAGATAAAGTTAGTTTATTGGGGGAATTATTATGTTCAGAAAGAAAGAATGCGTTGCAATGCTGTTAGCGGGCGGTCAGGGAAGCAGACTTTATGCGCTCACCAATAATATTGCAAAACCTGCGGTTGCGTTTGGCGCGAAGTATCGTATTATTGACTTCCCGCTCAGTAACTGCATCAATTCGGGGATTGACACGGTAGGCGTACTCACGCAGTATCAGCCGCTGGAACTCAACGAGTATATCGGAAACGGTCAGCCGTGGGATTTGGACCGCGCCTTCGGCGGTGTGCATATCCTTTCTCCCTATCAGGCGAAAAAGAAATCGTCCTGGTACGAGGGTACGGCGAACGCCATTTACCAAAATATGAACTTCATGAAGAAGTACAATCCCGATTATATTCTCATTCTTTCAGGCGACCACATCTATAAAATGGACTATGCCGCAATGCTGAAAGCACATAAGGAAACGGGCGCGGCCTGCACGATTGCGGCAATCGAAGTTCCGCTCAAAGAGGCGTCCCGCTTCGGCGTTCTGAATACGAATAAAGACGGTTCTATTTACGAATTTGAAGAGAAGCCCAAACAGCCCAAGAGCAATCTTGCCTCTATGGGAATCTATATTTTCACGGCGGAAAAGCTCTATCAATATCTGGAAGCGGATGAAGCGAACCCCGATTCCAGCAAAGATTTCGGCAAAGACGTGCTTCCCGCCATGCTGAATGCGGGCGAGAAGATGCAGTCTTACCGTTTCAGCGGCTATTGGAAAGACGTTGGTACAATTTCCTCGCTTTGGGAATCGAATATGGATTTACTCGGTGTAAAGCCTGCGTTCGACGTGGGTGACCCCGACTGGAAAATTCATTCCCGAAATCCGTTAGCTCCTCCCGAATATCTCGGCAATGATGCAAAAGTCTCCAACTCACTCATTGCGCTCGGTTGTGAAATTGATGGTACCGTAGAAAATTCCGTGCTTGCAACGGGCGTCATCGTTGAAAAGGGTGCAGTTGTAAAGGACAGCGTGATTATGGCGGGAACGGTCGTCAAGAAAGGCGCAACGGTTTCGTACTCGATAATCGACGAAAACGTTGTGATTGACGACGGCGCATGTATCGGAGAAGATAAAAACAAGAATGCAGGCATTGCGGTTCTTGGCAGAGAAATTACCGTTGCGGCAGGCGTAAAGGTTGCAGGCGGACAGATAATCGATAAAGATTACAAGGGGGAAACAAACAATGGCTAATCAGGCAGTCGGCGTCATTTTTTCCAATATACATGACGATAATATACCCGAACTCTCGCACCACAGAACGATGGCGTCAATTCCTTTCGGGGGAAGGTACCGTTTAATCGATTTCGCGCTTTCCAACATGGTGAATTCCGGCATCACGACGGTGGGTATCGTCACGAAGAATAATTATCAATCTTTGATTGACCATATCGGCAGCGGAAAAGACTGGGATCTTGCAAGAAAGGACGGTGGTATCGTGTTGCTTCCGCCTTATTACGATGAGAACGAAGCACCCTACACCAACCGTCTGGAAGCGTTAAAGGGCATTACGGGCTTTCTGAACCGCAGAAAAGAGGAATACGTCGTTATTTCCGACTGCGACGCAATCGCACGTGTAGACATTGCAGACGTCATTCATTATCATGAGAGCAAGCATTCCGATTTCACGATGGTATATCATGAGGAAAAGGGCGAATACCATTCTTCCTATTTCCTCACGCTCGATCCTGATGCAAGCGGACGCGTGAAAGGGGTAAAAATTAATCCCAAACTCAAAAAGAATGAAAAGTTTAATCTCTATATCAATATCATGGTTTTCAACCGTGAATTCTTAATCAATATTATCCAAGATGCCGTAACGCGCGGACTTTCGAGCTTTGGCAGAGATATCCTCACAAAGAATTTAGATACTTTGAAGGTTTACGCTTATAAATTCGACGGCTATTTTGCAGGAATCAACAGCCTTGAAAAGTATTTCCAGCACAGCATGGAATTGCTGGAAAAGGACGTTCGCAGCGAATTATTCGGTGCGCGCGATATTTATACTAAGGTGCGTGATTCTGCGCCTTCCAAGTACACTGAAAACGCAATTGTAAAGAATTCTTTGATCTCCGACGGCTGCGTGATCGACGGCACGGTAGAAAACTGCATTCTCTTCCGCGGAGTGAACGTCGGGAAGGGTAGCGTAATTAAGAATTCTATCCTCATGCAGGATACGGTGGTCGGATCCGACGTGCAGCTCGATTGCGTGATTACGGATAAAAATGCAGTCATTCGCGACAGACGTCACCTTGCAGGCTGTGAAACTCTTCCTTACTTTATTGCAAAGGGAAAAATGATCTAAATGGAATCGTGCGCTTTTTCGGCGCTTTAATAGGGGGAATATTATGAGCACAACTACAACAAAAAAAACTACGGCAAAAAAGCCGACTGTTGCACAAAAGTCCGCAGAGGTGAAACCTGCGGTTAAGGCTCCCGCCGCAAAAGAAGTAAAGGTGAAAGAAGTGAAAGCTACTGCACCCCAAGCGGCTACTAAAACCGAACCGAAAAAAACGCCCGCGGCCGTAGTAAAGAAAGTTACAAAGCCTACGGTTAAGGCTTCACCTGTACCTCAAAAGGCAGTTGCTCCCGCAAAGATTGCGCCTGCGAAGTCGCCTAAGCCGAAAGAAACAAAGAAACCCGAGCCCAAAATCGAGCCCGAGGTAATTGCTACAAAGCCGAAGAAAGTGGAGGCAACGCCTGTAGAAATTAAAGTGGAGCCTAAAAAGAAGATTCTGTTCGTTGCGTCGGAAGCGGCGCCGTTCATTGCAACGGGCGGCCTTGCGGAAGTAATCGGTTCGCTTTCAAAAGCTATTGCCAAGGACGAACGCTTTGACGTTCGTGTTATTATTCCGCTCTATCAGGATATCAAAAAAGAATATCGCAAGGACTTCAAATTCCTCGGCAATATTTTCGTTCCGCTCTCTTGGAGAAACCAATATTGCGGCATCTTTGAATACGATGCAAACAACGTGAAGTTCTATTTTGTTGATAACGAATACTACTTCAAACGCCCCGGATGCTACGGCTATTATGACGACGGCGAGCGTTTTGCGTTCTTCTGCCGTAGCGTCATGGAGATTCTGCCGTTCATCGGATTCTATCCCGAAATTTTGCATTGCCACGATTGGCAGGCGGCTTTGGCGGCGCTTTATCTGAAAACGATTTACTGCTACCGTCCCGAATATCAGTTTATCCGTGCCGTATTTACCATTCACAACATAGAATATCAAGGAAAATATTCGCTTGATATCTTGGAAGATTTATTCGGTATTTCCAATCAATATCGTTCTTTGGTAGAATACGACCATTGTATTAACCTCATGAAGGGCGCAATTGAGTGCTGTGAAAAATTCTCTACGGTTTCGCCCACTTATGCAGGTGAAATTAAAGATCCGTACTATTCGCACGGGCTGGATGAAATCGTGCGCCGCAACGAGTTTAAACTTTGCGGAATTCTGAACGGAATCGATATCGATTATTATAACCCCGAAACGGATAAATCGTTATTTGCTCATTACAATGCGGCAAAACCTCAGGCAAAGGCGACGTGTAAAGAGGAGTTGCAGCGTATGCTCAATCTTCCCGTAAAGAAAGATACGCCTGTCATTGCTATGATTTCCCGCCTTGTTTCTCATAAGGGATTAGACCTTGTCAGAGAAGTCATCGAGCAGGTGCTTCAAGACGACGTGCAGTTCGTCTTGCTCGGCACAGGCGACTCGGCTTACGAAAACTATTTCAACGATCTTGCCCGCAGATATCCCGGAAAAGTGGTTTCTATTATCTCGTTTAATTCCGATTTATCGCGCAAAATTTACTCGGGTGCGGATATATTCCTCATGCCCTCCAAGAGCGAGCCTTGCGGCCTTTCCCAAATGATTGCATCCCGTTACGGTACGGTTTCCGTTGTGCGTGAAACGGGAGGCCTTCGCGACAGCATCACGCCTTACGGCGCGGGCGGGAACGGCTTTACCTTCCACAATTACAACTCGCAAGATATGCTTTACGTGATTCGCGAGGCAATCGCGCTGTATCATAATCCGAAGGAATGGGAAAAATTAGTGAAGAAGGCAATGGAAACAGATTTCTCATGGGCGACCTCCGCAAAATATTACGAAGGTTTGTATTTGGGAATGCTAAAATAAGACAATAATTATTCAGGAGATAAAAGGACAGAATGAACAACTTTACCGAACAAGAAGCTTATCGCCAAATTACGGGTAAGCTGACACGCTATTTCGGATTGCGGCCCGCAGAGGCAACGAGAGAACAGGTTTATAAAGCCGTTGTCATGAGCGTGAAAGATTATATGCTTGAAAAGCGCCAGCGTTTTCACGTAAAAATGAAAAATGCAAAGGCGAAGAGAGTATATTATCTTTGCATGGAATTCCTTATGGGAAGATCGCTCAAAAACAGCATCTACAATCTCGGAATCAAAAATGCCATAGAGGGTGCACTCAAGAAAATAAACGTAAGTTTAGAGGACCTTTACGAGGAAGAGCCCGATGCGGGGCTCGGAAACGGGGGACTCGGAAGACTCGCGGCGTGCTTCTTAGACGGTCTTGCAACGCAGAACTATCCGGCAATGGGGTTCTCGATTTGCTATCAGTACGGACTTTTCAAACAAAAAATCGTAGACGGTTGGCAGATGGAGCTGCCTGACGACTGGCTCCCCGGCGGCGAGGCGTGGCTCACACAGCGCACCGATAAACAGTTCATCGTAAAATTTGACGGGGAAATCGAAGAAAAGTGGACGGATCACGGAATGGAGATCGTCTACCATAACGCAAAGGAAGTGGAAGCGGTCGCGTTTGACATGATGGTTTCGGGCGCGAATTCCGAGGCGGTAAGCGTGCTTCGCCTTTGGCGATCTCACGCCGTCCAGAAGTTCGATATGCAGCTGTTCTCGCAGGGTAATTACAATGAAGTTATGCGGGAAGATACCGATGCGCAGCTTATTTCCAAAGTTTTATATCCTTCGGATAATCATTACGAGGGAAAATCACTTCGCTTAAAACAACAATATTTCCTTGTTTCGGCGTCTTTGCAATGTATCGTTTCCGATCATAAACGCCGTTACGGTTCGCTTACGCTGCTTCCGCAAATGGCGGCAATTCACATTAACGATACCCATCCGGCATTGGCGATTCCCGAGCTCATGCGCATTTTAATTGACGAAAACCGCTTTGATTGGGATACCGCTTGGAAAATCACAACGGCTACGTGCGCATACACCAACCATACGGTGCTTGCAGAGGCTTTGGAAACTTGGTCGGAGGATTTGGTTGTGAGGAAGCTCCCGCGCGTTTATAGTGTCATTAAAGAAATCAACCGCCGTTTCTGTGACGATTTGTGGAACAGATTCCCCGGCGATTGGAACAAAATTTCCCACATGGCGATTCTTTCGCACAATACCGTGCGTATGGCGAATCTCTGCGTCATGGGTTCGCATAGCGTGAACGGTGTTTCTGCGCTTCACAGCGATATCATTAAAGACAGCATTTTTAAGGATTTCTATGATTACACGCCGCAAAAATTCTGCAACGTGACGAACGGAATTGCACATAGGCGTTGGCTCAATCAATCCAATCCCGAACTTTGCGAATTGCTTTCTGACTGCATCGGCGACGGATTTGACAAGGATTCTTCTAAACTGGCCGATTTTAAGAAATTTGAACATGATGCAAGCGTATTAAAACGGCTCGACGAAATCAAGTCGATTAAGAAAAAGCAGTTTGCGGAATACGCAAAGAAATATCAGGGCGTAGATATCGATCCCAACACGGTGTTCGACGTGCAGGCAAAGCGTATGCACGAATATAAGCGTCAGCTTCTGAACGTACTGCATATCATTGCAGACTACAACGCATTGCGCGAAAATCCCGACCTCGATATTCTTCCCAAAACGTATATCTTTGGTGCAAAGGCGGCCGCAGGATATGAAATGGCGAAACAAATTATGAGGTTGATTTGTTTCCTTTCCGAAGATATTAATAAAAATCCCAAGATTCGGGAAAAGCTTAACGTTATATACATGGAAAACTATAACGTTACCATGTCTGAAAAGTTGATGCCCGCTTCGGAAATTTCAGAACAGATTTCGCTTGCAGGTAAAGAGGCGAGCGGTACCGGTAACATGAAATTCATGATCAACGGCGCACTCACAATCGGAACGTTGGACGGCGCAAACGTGGAAATGGCAGAGCTTGCAAGTGAGGATAATATTTTCATCTTCGGTCTGAAAGCCAAAGAAGTCAAAGAAATTTGGGAAAACGGCTATAATTCAAGTTACTATTATAACCGCAACTCAGACATGCGTAAGGTTCTTGAAACGCTGATTGTTGGCTTCAACGGTACTTCGTTTGCCGATATATCAAATTATCTGCTTCGCAATTCACCTGTTGCGGATCCTTATATGTGCCTTGCCGATTACGACTCTTACGCACAGACCCAAAACAAAATGTCCGAAACTTACCGCAACAATAAAAAAGAATGGAATAGAATGTCGCTTTGCAATATCGCCGCTGCAGGATATTTCTCCGCAGACAGAAGCATTCGCGATTACGCAAATAACATTTGGAACATAAAGCCTATCAACAAATGAGTTTAAGGCGGGTTTGCTCACCGCAAATCACGAGTACACAACATGAACTACCATTACAATTCACTTGATAGAAATTGCAAATCTATCACGGGAGCAATCCCGGCCAATCATTCTATTACTTTTCATATTGTAGAGGAAAAGGGCGGAGAAGATAACTTCTCCGCTCAAACATGTCATTTCTTATATTGCCTTGACGGAAATGAGGAAAAAGAGATTCCGATGGAACGCGTGGAAGACGGATTTTCCGTCACGCTCAATTTTAGCCGGGTCGGGTTGTATTTCTATCGTTTCCGCCTTGACGGCCGTTTTTATGGCTGCGCAGATATGCGTTACGGGAATTTTGAGCCGCCGCACAAAAGCTGGCAGCTTATCGTATTTGAGGAAGGCTATAAAACGCCCGATTGGATGAAAGGCGGCATTATGTATCAGATTTTTCCCGATCGTTTTTATAAATCGGGAGAAAATCTTATTTCAGAAAATAAAGTCTTACGAGAGGACTGGGGCGGGCTTCCGAGCTACAAACCGAATAGCCACGGCAAGGTTCTGAATAACGATTTCTTCGGCGGAAATTTGAACGGAATTTACGAAAAGTTAGATTATCTGAAAGAACTCAACGTAAGTGTTATTTATCTCAATCCCATCTTTGAAGCGTATTCCAATCACCGTTATGATACGGGCGACTATATGAAAATCGACCCGCTTCTCGGTACAACGGAAGATTTTGATCGCATGGTAAAAAAGGCAAAAGATTTGGGGATACGTATTATTTTAGACGGCGTATTTAATCATACGGGAGATGACAGTCGTTACTTCAACAAATACGGCAACTATAAAGAAGAACTCGGCGCACATCAATCGCCGGATTCCCGCTATATCGATTGGTATTGTTTCGATGAATATCCATCAAAATATACAAGTTGGTGGGGTATTGAAACGCTTCCTGCCATAAACGAGCAGTCTGAATCCTATCAGAATTTCATTTTTGGGCATGACGGCGTGCTGAAAAATTGGTTACGACACGGAATCGGAGGTTGGCGGCTCGACGTTGCTGACGAACTCCCCGATTTCTTTTTGGAGAGGCTTCGCACGGCCGTTAAGGAAGAATCGCCTGAGGCACTAATTATCGGCGAAGTTTGGGAAGACGCGTCCAATAAAATTTCCTACGATGAACGCAGACGCTATTTACTCGGTACGGAGCTTGACAGCGTCATGAATTATCCCTTAAAGAACGCCATCATAAATTTTATTTTATCGGGAAGAACAGCTGAACTGCGCGAAACAATTTCTATGCTCATCGATCATTATCCCAAACAGACGCTTGACTGTTTAATGAATATTCTCGGAACACATGATACTGTACGCATTCTCACGGTACTTGGCGGGAAACCCTGTTCTGATAAAAATGAAATGGCACACACGTATCTTACGGAAGCTCAACGCACAATCGGAATGAAACGTGTTATGATGGCGGCTGTTTTGCAATTTACGCTTCCGGGCGTTCCTTGTATCTACTATGGCGATGAAATAGGCATGGAAGGCTATCAGGATCCGTTCTGCCGCCGTTGCTTTGATTGGTCAAGGGTAGATACTTCTCTGCACGCATTTTATCAGAAACTTGGTGAGATTCGCACACAAAAATTACCAGAAGTCTTTAAGGAAGGCATCTACAAGGAAATTTTTTCTGACTGTGGTTGTATTGTCTATGAACGCAGGACAGGTAACGAAGCAGCATATATTTTTGTTAATAATTCATCACAGAGATACACAATTCAATTTGACGGAATTTATCAGGAGTACTTGAGCGGCATTAAGTTAGACGGAAAACTTGAAATCAATGCTTACTCATACGGAATTCTGTCAAAAATTAAATAGTATTTCTGACATACTATTTATAATTATGTGTGACATAATATTTTAATCAATTAATAATGGCATACAATTAATATCAGCATACGAGAATTTTCTCCCAAAAATGTGCTGATATTTTTAATTATGAATTTTAAAAAAATAGATAAACAAATCACTTTTTTGAAACTTAAAAATGAATAGCGGTATAAGAAAATCACAAAAAAACTAAAACGACCAAAATCCATCCTATCGGCGCATATTTTACCCATTACTATTCGTAAAAGCTGTGTTTTGCGAATAATTAAGTATCATCCCGATGCAGCTTTTCTGTTCCCCCATAGGGTGTTTTTGACAGCGCATTGTCAAAAAGTGCCCTTAAGTGTTGCTATTGTCAAGTAAGCAACACCGCGCTATCGCGCGAGGACGCGCGCGGGGGGCGCGCGCCTCTCTCTCGTGAGAAGTCCTCTTGCCGTTAAAAACTCAGTTTTCCGTCCTCGACAAGCAAAGCCGTAACACATTGTAAGCCTCTTCGAGTCGCTCTATTTCCCTTTTTTCGCTCCCCGAAATGCTCCGCAAAATGGTTTTGAAAGAAAAAGTCCACTTTAATTATTCGTAAAATTGACTTCTATTCTCACCTGTGCTATAATGTTTAATATGAAAACAGATACAAACTATTATCAGGAACGGAATCTGAAAAACCTTGATAAAATTGACGCACTTTTAGACGAGCTCCCCTATTTTTGTGAAGATTTTTTTCGTGGGGTTGAAACACGCACTAGCACACTCACACGCTTAAACTATTGCTATGATCTACGTATTTTCTTCGACTTTCTTGTCAAAAAGAAATTTCGAGGCAAGGAAGTACGCGATCTCACGCTCGAAGATCTAGATAGCGTGACGGAAACCGATCTCGAAATATTTTTGAGCTATCTCTCTAACTATCGCTTTGGGGAGAAACGGCTCTCATGCGATGAACGCGCCAAGGCAAGGAAGCTCTCCACCGTTCGTTCTATGTTCAAGTATTTCTTTAATAAGGGACTCATTGAAGTAAACAATACAGCAAAAGTCGCGACTCCAAAGCTGCACGAAAAAGAAATTATCCGCCTTGAAAATAACGAGGTCTCCTCTTTGCTTGATACTGCCGAATTTGGAAGCGGTCTCTCGAAGCACGCAATCGGATATCACGATAAAACTAAAATCCGAGATACGGCAATTCTTACCCTCTTTCTCGGCACAGGTATCCGTATTTCCGAGCTTGTCGGGCTCGACAATGAAAGCATCGATTTTTCCAACAATTCATTTATTGTAACACGCAAAGGCGGCAATCATGCAATTCTCTATTTTTCAGAGGAAGTCGGTGACGCGCTTGCCGCATACCTTGCACAAAAGGAACAAGACCCCAAAATTCCAAACGGCGAGAACGCTCTCTTCCTCTCTCTGCAATACCGCAGAATTACCGTGCGCGCCGTAGAAAATCTCGTTAAAAAATATGCTAAAATTGTTTCCCCTCTCAAAAAGATAACGCCCCATAAACTGCGTTCTACATACGGTACGGCGCTTTATCGCGAGACGGGCGATATTTATATTGTAGCCGACGTTTTGGGCCATAAAGACGTAAATACGACGCGAAAACACTATGCTGCAATCACCGAGGATAAGCGGCGTTCCGTAGCAAGTAAGGTGAAGCTTCACAAATCTGACGAGGACGAATAAGGCAAATTATGCGGGAAAAATCTGAAATCGTTTATGTGATTCAACCCATAGAAAACGATAATTACAAAGTGTTGTATGACGAAATTGTTGCACTCATAGAAAGCGCTGACGCTGAGTATGCCGGTACGATTTATCAGAATATCAGAGAAATCAATCCTGCTACCTATATCGGAGAAGGAAAGTTACAGGAACTTCGGGAGCGACTGGACGGGCTTGACGTGACAGTATTGTTTAACGGTGAGCTCTCCCCTTCTCAAACGCTGAATATCTCTGCTGCATTGGACGGAAAAAAAGTAATCGACCGCACAACGCTCATTCTCGATATCTTTGCACTTCGTGCCGAAAGCAGTGAAGGTAAAATCCAAGTAGAGCTTGCCCAGCTTAAATATATGTATCCGCGTTTGAAAGGAAAGGGCGAAGCACTTTCCCGATTGGGAGGCGGAATCGGCACACGCGGCCCCGGTGAAACCAAGCTCGAAACGGAGCGTCGTCACATTCGTGCACGCATTCATTCTTTGGAACAAAAGCTCGCGGAAACGGAAAAGCGGCGGGCACAGCTTACTGAGCGAAGAAAAAAAGAGCGGGTAAAAACCGTCGCTCTTGTGGGATATACCAACACCGGAAAATCTACTTTACTCAATGCACTAACGGGTGCAAACGTATTCGTAAAAAATGCGCTGTTTGCAACCCTTGACCCTACTTCCCGCGCATTTGAAATAGAAGGCGTTCCCTTTCTACTTGTAGATACCGTAGGCTTTCTGCAAAGCCTTCCGCACCATCTCATTGAGGCGTTTAAGTCTACGCTGGAAAGCGCAATCAACTGCGACCTTGCGCTCATCGTATGTGATGCAGCAGGCGAATATGAAATGCAGTTGCAGACAACGCTTGAAACCCTGCGCGATATGCACTTCTCTTCCCCCTATCTCACAGTGATGAATAAGTGCGATTTAGTGCAGGATACTTCTGCTCATCCCAAAGATTCGATATTTGTTTCTGCAAAAGACGGCAGAGGTTTTGAGCAGTTAAAAGCAAAAATTATGGAAGCGTTACAAGACGAATTTATACGCACTACCCTCTTCGTTCCATATGAGAAATCGGCGCAATACGGTTCGCTCCGCGCACTTCTCACCGAAACACAGGTGACTTACACCGATTTCGGTAGCGAGATTGCCGCGATTATTCCCGTCATATACGCCGATAAATTCCGTGATTTTATGAAGAGATAAATTATTTCTTTCCCTCATTATATTCGTTAGGATCAAGATAAATTTTATCGATTTTAATGCTGGCGACATCTTTAATATCCAGACACTTGCCGCAGTTATCGCAAATTTTGTTGGGATCCAAATCGCAAATTTCACACTCAAGACATCCGTCGCATTCCTTGTCTTCATCTAATACGCACATTTTTATTTCCATTAGAAACACCTCTTTCCCTTATTATATTACATTTTCCTGGAAACAACAAGAATTTTTATAAAAATTTTTTATAAAAAATAGAACATTTGTTTGCAATTCTATTTGGTATATGATATAATAAATACAAGAAGTACTTTTTGCGAGGTAAAACTATGCTCGATAAACGCAAGCTTGATGAAGTGTTGGAATTTATCAACCGCTATAACGACGAAAACGGATTCCCGCCTACAGTGCGGGAAATCTGCAAAGAGCTTGGAATCAAGTCAACGGCAACGGTTTACGATTATATCAACCGTCTGCGCGCTATGGGACATCTCAATAAAGCGGAGAACAAAAAACGCGCCGTAACCGTGCGCAATAGCGGAAGTATTAACGTTCCCCTCGTCGGTACGGTTACCGCCGGTCAGCCGATTCTTGCAACGGAAAACTACGAAGGTTACTATGCACTCCCCTCTTCCGAATTCAAAGGCGACCTTTTTATGCTTACCGTAAAGGGCGACAGTATGATTGAGGCGGGAATCTTAAACGGCGATAAAATTGTTGTTAGAAAGCAGGAGAGCGCGGAAAACGGCGATATTGTTGTGGCAATGTTCAACGACGGCGTGGAAGAAGGCGCAACGGTAAAACGCTATTTCAAGAGAGACGGAAAAATAATTCTGCACCCCGAAAATTCAACGCTGTCCGACTTCGTGTTAGATGAAACGAGCGGCGTACAGATTCTCGGAAAAGTAATCGGACTCATGCGCAGTATATAAAAACAAAAAAACGGCGTTTCCGCCGTTTTTCTTTATAAGTTTTTCAGATAAAAGATCTCTTCCTGGGAGAGCTTACGAATGGCACCACGGTCTAAGCCGCTAAGCGTGAGTTCTCCTATTTTAATACGTTTGAGGAAATCAACGTTCTTGCCGACTACTTCAAACATTCTGCGAATTTCGCGATTTTTGCCCTCTGTGAGCACAACGTGCATTTTCGTGTATTGTTTGCTCGTTTCAATTACGTTGATTTTGCATTTCTTCGTTACAACGCCTCGTTCAATTTCCACCCCCGCGCGCAAACGGTTGAGTTGTATATCAGAAATCGTGCCCTCTACGCGCACGAGGTACGTCTTGGGAATCTCGTTTTTTGGAGCCGTTAAACGGAATGCAAGCTCTCCGTCGTTGGTAAGAATGAGAAGACCTTCCGTATCGTAATCGAGCCGACCGACAGGGAAAACCCTTCCCGCACCCGCTGGTAAAAAGCTCATAACGGTCTTTCTATCTTTTTCGTCTGAAACCGTACAAACGCAGCCCTTTGGCTTGTTAAGAATATAATACTCGTATTTGACCTTATGCGATAAAGTTTTACCGTCTAAAAGCACGGTGTCGGAGGGCTTCACGTCGTCTCCCGCTTTCGCCGTTTTGCCGTTTATCGTAACCCGCCCTTCCGCAACGAGTTCATCGCTCCCGCGGCGGGACGCAACGCCCTGCTCCGCGAGAAATTTGTTGATACGCATAGTATTTCTCCGAAAAAATTTACTTTTTCATCATATACAAATTTTGTGAAAAAAGCAAGTTATTTTCGAGCATAATTCGCATCTGGCCCGCAATTTCCCCTATCTCTTCGGGAAGCGGAGAAACCTCGTTGATATCAATTTGAATTTTATCCCGCTCTTCATCAGTCAGCGGATATGAAAATGCATATTTCACGGCATAGCCTTCGACGGGCGTTTCAGGTGTACAAAGCTGAGTCATCTCATATTGCGCAAACGCCTGATCGAGAAGCTCCGCAGTCCGTTCATACATCTGCGGACTGTTGAGTACGACGCAAACGAGCGTCATGCCGTATCGCTCTGCCGCAGTAACAAGACACCGCCCTGCCGCTACGGTAAAGCCCGTTTTAACACCGATTGCACCATCGTAGTTATAAAGCATTTTATTTTTATTCTGCCAATTCCTCGGCTCATAATATTTGCAGGAAACGATTTCACGGAATTTTTCATTCTGCATGGCGTATGCGGAAATTAGCGCAAGATCCTGCGCTGTGGTATAGTGACGGGTATCCGGCAAGCCGTGCGGATTGACAAAGTTGCTGTGTTCCGCCCCGAGAGAGACCGCTTTTTCATTCATTGCCTGCGCAAATGCTTTTATCGAGCCGCTGTGGTGCAATGCAAGCGTTACGGCGCAGTCATTGCCCGAACGCAGCATAAGCCCGTATAAAAGCTCCTCCACCGTATATTCGTCTCCTGCGCGCAAATACACGCTCGAGCCCTCCGTGCCCTCTGCAACTTTGGGCACGGTTACCGTTTCGGTAATATCGCAATCGTCGAGAATGAGAATCGCCGTAAGGACTTTTGTCGTGCTTGACATAGGCAGATCGCTCTCCGCATTCCGCTTATTCAAAAATCTGCGGGAAGTAACTTCAGCCACACACTCGGCTTGGGAAAACGTTGCCGCGTCGGCATTTGTACTGTCCTGACAGTGACAGGGAAAAATTGCAATCACCAAAGCCGACAGAGTGACTACAAAAGCCGATAAAAGTTTATTCTTCATTCTCCTCGCTTTTCCTTATGATTTTTCCGACAAGTTCCCCTGCCTTTTCAATGATACCGTCTAATGGATCATCCGTAATGCGCACAATGCGGCAATCTTTTCCGTCGTCGATTAAAAATCCTGCGGGCTTGATATTGATTACCGTACCTGCACCGCCCGCGAACGGAAACGCTTCGTCCTCTTTGATTGCCTTTACCTCGCCGTATTCCCCGCCTCCCGAAAGGTAGCCCATCGTAACCTTGGTGAAGGGAATAATCTGTGCGCCGCTTGCGGAAAAAACGGGTTTTCCGATAACCGTGTTTACGTCAACAAGCCCCGTTAATTGCTCCGCTGTTTTTTCGAGAATGCTGTCAATCTTTTTTTTCTGATCCAATTTATAATTACCTCCAATATTCTTTTTGTGAGTGCGATTGTGATAACAAGTCCGTTGAATATGATTGCTACCTGCGCCGAATATTTCAAGCAAGCCTTCTCGGCAAGTAGCGTTCCGTTCTTTAAGGAAAGAAACGGATGCTTCGTCTTTAATACGGCGCAAGCCGCGCCTCCTGCCGATTGCAATGCCGATGCAATCATAATTCCCCATATCGTCTGCGAACCGCCTGTTTCCACAATCTGATGAAATTTATAGAGCTGAAATCCGTCTGAGATCTGGAATTTTTTGTTCCTTCTAAACATCTTATCGTAAGGAAAAAAGATTGCTTTTTTCTTTGAAAGATGAATTACAATTCCGTCCGTTTTTATCTGTACGTACCCACCCGCAACCTTGACGAGACGAAACAGTCTGACGGAAAAATTCGTTTTATTCTCCCGAATATCCAAGTAAACGTCTATATGGACAAATACGGGGAACAAAAAAAGCAATGTTCCCGTAAAGAGAGAGTAAACAAAAAATTCGCCCATATCCGTAATATGAGCGAACAAAACTGAAATTATTTACAATAAGATTTATTTCTTTTTTATCAAGATATTTTTACGATATCGGTATCGTCAAGCCCCCGCAAGAAATCGGGAATTTCGTAACCGCTGTGCTCAAGCTCAACCGATTCGTCTTTGCTATCCTCTTTTTCAGTAGGAGCTTCACCCTCTTTTGCGGGCTCCGTACCGATTTCCGAATACTCTTCACGCGCATAAAGATAACTGTCTTTATCGTCGTCAGTGCGCGTAATTGCCGCCATAAGCATTTCATAATCGGGCAAATCTTCCAAAGAATTCAACTTGAAGCGTTTGAGGAATTCGTCCGTCGTTGCAAACAAAACCGGATGACCGACCGCATCCTTTCTTCCACAGGGATATATGAGCTTCAATTCCAAAAGCGCATTTACGGCATAATCGCTGTTAAGGCCGCGCAACATTTCAATTTCTGTACGCGTAATAGGCTGTTTATAGGCAATAATTGCCGCACACTCCAAAATGGTGCGGGTGAGCTCTTTCTCGCGAATAGGATTAAGTACCGCTGAAACTCCGTCTTTATACACGGGATTCGAGGCAAGTTGTGCTTTTTTATTGAATTCAAGAAGTTGGATCCCGCCGTCTTCGCCGTACTTCTTCTTTAACTCGGCAAGCGCTTTTTTTACTTCTCCATTCGTCACTCCGAGCTTATCTGCAATATCTGCGAGCGGAACACTCTTGCCAGAGGCAAATAAAATCGCCTCAATTATATTCGTCAATTTCTCCAAGTTGTACCTCCTCCGAGCGGTCGGGATTGAGTGAAATAATAATTTCCCCGAACGTCTCTTCCTGCCTTACGCGCAAAAACTGATGTTTCAGAAGCTCTAACATCGCTTGAAAGGACGTTACGATTTCCGATTTGGTGTAGTCCTTGGTGAACAACTCCTCAAACTTCACTTCTTGCCGCTCTTCCAAACTTTCCAAAATAAAAGTAATCTTTTGTTCAACGGTATATTCGTCGCGCGGAATTTCCCGCACTTCTTCGTTGCTCTTCTCATTCTCCCGCTTCATCATGAGCGTGGAAAACGCGTTTACAAGTCCTTCCAGCGTAAGTCCGTCAAGTGAAAAAACCGTTTTGGTTTCCCCTACGTCCTTATCAGGTTCCTTGAAATAATAACCGATTGTTTCCAATTCTTTGAGCTTTTTCGTTTCTTCTTTGATAAGTTTGAACTCTTCGAGCGCTCGAATGAGCTGCGCCTTATCCTCTTCGATTTCCGCATCGATTTCAGGATCTTCCTCTAAGTTCGGAACAAGCGCCTGCGCTTTGATTTTAATAATGGTTGCGGCAATATTGAGATATTCGCTCACTTTATCTACGTCTAAGTACGGCAGCCCCTTCATATATTCCAAAAACTGCTCCGTAACTTTTGAAACGAATACGTCTTTTATTTCGATTTCTTCTTTATTAATTAAAAAAAGCAACAAATCAAGCGGGCCCTCGAAATTATCGAGCACCGTCGTATAATCGACTACCGATTCAAAATTTTCACGATTTACCATGGAATCAACCCCCACAGCGCAGTTATCGGCCAGCCGACGATGTCCATTGCAAATTTCATGATCCAGCCGAGGATATCAAAATTTCCCATAATTCCGACGCCGAACCGCACGAACATACTGCAAATATAACTTTCAATTATGAGCCCGAGCAAAATATACTGCCCGTAATTTCGCAAAAAACGATATACTTTCCCTCTGCGTCTATTAACCGCGTCTACAATGCGGAATCCGTCAAGCGGATAAAGCGGCAACAAATTGAACACGCAGAACGATAAACTGTATGCAAATAACGAAAACGTCAACGTCGTTAAAAAGACGGAGAGAAATTCAGGTAATCCGCTCCCGTAATGCAAAACAACGAGATAAAGCGGGCAAAACAGCCATGCGCAAACGTAGTTCATGATAATGCCCGCACTTGCCGTAAGTCCTAAACCCAAACGGTACTTCTTGAAATTCTCGGGATTAATGGGTACGGGTTTTGCCCAACCGAATCCGGCGAACGTAAAGCAGAGAAGTCCCAAAAGATCGAAATGGCGCAAGGGATTGAGCGTTAAACGCCGATTCCACTTCGGAGTAGGATCTCCGCATTTATAGGCAACGAACGCATGTGAAAATTCGTGCAGCGTGAGCACCACTACAACGGCCAAAAAACTCGCAACGATTTCCAAAGGATAATACGCATTCATTACGGAATAATTATAACTTATTTCTCTAAAAAAAGCAAATGAATGAGCAAGTAAAATGTATAATACTGTGCGTTTTGAGTCTTATAATTTTTTTATCTTTGCAACAAAAAAACCTTCAAAAAGCTCGTCGGGACAAACGCAAATTGTGCCCGTTTTGCTCGGGATTATCGGCAAATCGGAAAACGGCTGAATTGGCAGAAATTCCGCCTCTCCCGATTTGAGAAAGGGTTCGAGAATTTCTTCGTTTTCGCAAGGAAGCACGGAACAAGTGGAATACACGAGTGTGCCGCCCTTTTTTAATAATTTGAGCGCTTTCGCAAGCAGTTTTTTCTGCAATACCGAACTGTTTTTAATCAGCTTTTCGGAAATTTTTGCAGGCCGTGTAAGATAAATCGTACCGCTTCCGCTGCATGGCGCATCGAGCAGAATTTTATCAAATTTGAAAAAGTCGTCTAATTTTGCGGAGTCTGTCGTTAAAACCGTCACGCGGGAAGCGCCCTGTTTTTCCACGTTATAGCGGAGTCGCTCGGCGCGTACACTATCCCGCTCACAAGCAGTAATAAAAGCCCGCCCCCCTGAGAGCGCGCTCATCTGCGTAGTTTTTCCGCCGGGTGCGGCAGTCATATCAAGAATGTTCTCGTCCGCATACGGCTCCATATAGAGCGGTGGAAGCATGGACGAAAGGCTTTGCAAATAGATTTCACCCTTTTGAAAGAGTGCAGTCTGCATGAGTTCGGGTTCGCGAGCGTTTTCAATGATAAGAGCACTATCGTACCAGTCAACGCTACGAAAAGAAATACCAAGCCCCGAAAGGCTTTCTGTCACGTTTTGTATATCGCTTTTTAATAAATTGACGCGGAGCGTAACGGGACGAGCCGCTTCGTATCCGCGCCAAATTTTATCGGAAATTTCTGTGCCGTGCGCGCTAAATAACCGCGCCCGCAACCATGCAAGATTCTCCATTTGGGTTATTGAATTTTAGAGAGCCAAGCCCTAATCTCGGGAATGGGCGTTACGAGTTTCTTTTCGTCGTATTTGATCCCGAACGGAGCTTCCAAAGAAGCACCGCGAAGCGCCTTCTTAAAGTCGCTTCCGACGTGACCGATGGTTTCGGTATAAGTAGCAAACGTATAGACCTTCTTTCCCTTCCAAGAATTGCTTGCCAAAAATTTTTTCATTGCAGGAGCAAAGGAAGACCACCAAATAGGCGTTCCGATGATGATGGTATCGTATTTTGAAATATCAACGGTAAGCGGTACGATTTGAGGCATATAACCGCTTTCCACTTCTCTTTTTCCAAGTCCAAGAAGAACGTCGTAATCGTCCGGATAAGCTTTAACCGTATGTATTTCAGCAATCGAAGCTTTAAGCGCTCTTGCAATCTGCTTTGCAATATTGCGCGTATTTCCGCTAAAAGAATAATAAATTACGAGCTTTTTCATGATTCCTCCTGCTAATCCCGCATTTATCGCACTACTTATTTTATCACATTAAATTGAATTTGTAAAACGTTTGAAATGAATTATTTAGTAAAAAGTTGCAATTTCTTGCTCGGGAGGCGCAGAAAAATCAAGTTTGGTTGCTTTTAAGACAGGGCCTTCCTGTCCGTACACCTTATGGAATTCGATATCGATTCGCGCGGTTAACGTCACCCAATCGCGTGTTTTCAATGGAAGGTTGCTCGCATGAATACATACTAGCCCGCTGTAAGCAATGTCTGCTTCGCAACAGGTCATGATATGTCTACCGACCACAATCGTTCCCGCTTTCAGTTTTTTATCGACGGCAACAAGTCCCTTAAACCGAACAAGCTTCCCCTCGTACTTTGCGGTGTCTTCCACGAGGTCGCGGTAAAAATATGCAAAGTCACGATCTTCGATTTCAATGACGTCCGCATCAATATCATAAGGAAGCGGATCGGCAATTTCGTCGTAAACCGCCTTACCGTCTTCATATTCGTAAACGATATCGGGACGGCGGGAAATTGCGCGGATAATTTTATGAAATTCTTCCTGTGAATCTTCTTTGCGAAAACGGTTAAAAACCACCATATCCGCATACTGCACCTTGTCAAAAACGAGCTGGCGCATATTGCGGTTATATTGCAAAAAGGTCGTTGCATCGAAAAAGGTCATTACCTGCGCAATCATCCATCCGTCAGGCATTGCCTCAAAGAATTGTTCAAGCGGCGTCATGCCGTTGCATTCCACCACTACCCTTTCTACTTTATGTTGTTTTACGATTTGCGTAAGCCTTGAAAGTGAGAGTTCTTCGGGGGCGACAAATTCTACCGCGTAATTTTTTACGGCAAAGCGGGAGGAATCGTATTCGAGTTCCCCCTCTTCCAAAACCAAAAGAAGCGTCTTTTCGCCTGAGTCAAATCGCTCGTCTTCCATTGTTTCCTGTATGAATTTTGTTTTTCCCGATTCCAAAAAACCGAGAAACAGATATACGGGTATTTCTTTCATAATTTAGCCTAAAAACAGTTTTTGCAATTTATCTTCATTCAGTTTGCAACCGATAACGCACAGTCTTCCCGTAACGGCGCTATTTCCCGAGCGTACGTCTGCCTCGCCCGGAACGTAATCGAAATAAAGCCATTCCTTACCGCCGTCTACAATGCCCTTGGCGCGAAGCACTTCGCCGTATTCACCCATGCTAAGCGAGCCAAGTATTTTTTCGAGTTCCTCTTTGGTAAACTGCTTTGCAGTCTCTATGCCCCAGCTCGTGAATATCTCGTCTGCATGGTGATGATGGTGGTGCTCGTGATCATGCTCATGCTCGTGTTCATGATCGTGACAGCCGCAGGTACAATGCTCGTCGTGCTCGTGTTCATGATCGTGATGGTGATGTTCATGCTCATGGTCATGGTGACATCCGCACTCGCATTTTTCGCCGTGATCGTGGTGGTGGTGGTGATGATGGTGCTCATGTGTTTCGGACTCGAGTTTATTAAGTTCGGCATTCAGACTGTCGGTCTGTTGCATGGCGGAAAGAATCGCTTGCCCGCTAAGTTTTGCCCAATCGGTCGTCACAAGCGTGACGTTGGTGTGCTCTTTCAAAAGCGCCGCGGCCTCCTGCGTCTTCGCAGGATCGGAAGTATGAGAAAGCACGATGCAGCTTGCATGCTCCACCTGATCGAGGAAGAACTCGCCGAAGTTTTTCAAATATGTTTTGCACTTTTTCGCATCGACAACCGTGCAGAACGCATTGAGACGGCTATCTTTTACGTTCGCCTTCTGCACTGCCTTAATGACGTCGGAAAGCTTTCCGACACCAGAAGGCTCAATGATAATTCTATCGGGCGAGAACTTTTCGGCGACCTCGGTGAGCGCTTTTGCAAAATCACCCACAAGCGAGCAACAAATGCAACCCGAATTCATTTCGGTAATTTCAATTCCCGCTTCTTTCAGGAATCCGCCGTCTACGCCGATTTCGCCGAACTCGTTTTCAATGAGTACGACCTTTTCACCCGCATATGCTTCCTTTAACAGTTTCTTAATGAGCGTCGTTTTCCCCGCTCCCAGAAATCCCGAAAAAATATCGATTTTAACCATGAAACACCTCTTAGAAATTTATACCCTCGTTTGAGATAGCTTAAAACGCCCAGTTCCCGTCTTTGAAAATCTGTACGCGTAATCCGTTTTTCGTTACGCCAACGATATTCAAATCCTTGCTGCCGATCATGAAGTCAACGTGAATAAGGCTATCGTTAATTCCTTTTGCGTCAAGCTCCTCTTTCGTCATGTGCTCATAACCGCGTACGCAGTTCGTAAAGCCTCTGCCAAGCGCCAAATGGCAGCTTGCGTTCTCGTCGAAAAGCGTGTTATAAAAAAGGATACGCGAATTATTGATGGGAGAATCGTAAGCAATGAGTGCGCATTCGCCGAGCATTTTTGCGCCCTCGTCCATAGAAATCATCTTTTCAAGCAGCTCCACGTTCTTTTCTGCTTTCACCTCTACGACCTTTCCGCCCTCAAAACGTACGGAGAAATTTTCAATCAATTCGCCCTGATAGGACAGCGGTTTCGCAGAATATACGATTCCCTCTGCGTCTCCCGCCTTGGGGGAAATGAAGATTTCCTCCGAGGGAATGTTTGCATTGAAATAATTACCCTTTAAGCTCTCTTCGCCGCCCCCTAAAAACTGTGCATCCTCAATGAGCCCGACCTTGAAATCGGTACCGTTTTTCGATTTATATTCGAGAGATACAAGCCCGAGACGGTTGAGATAATCGCAACGCTTTGCAATTTCGTCGTTATGGCGTGCCCATTCACGAATGGGATCGGGCCCGTCCGCACGCGATGCGGCAAGAATGGCGTCCCAAAGCTTTTCAACGGCTTGATTCACGTTGAGGTTGGGGAATACCTTCTTCGCCCACGCTTTCCCGGGAACGGCGGCAATGCACCACTGATAGTAGTTGTCCATCTCGTCACGGTAAGGCTTCACAACCTTTCCGCGTGCCGAGCGAACGGCGGTGAATTTTTCCTGATCGATTCCCTTTAACCCGTCGGGATCGGAAGATTCGAGATAGAGCATAGCGGGCAGTTCTTTCTTTTTGAGCTCCCACTTTTCAATTTCCCACTTGGGCATTTCCGAAAGCAATTTTTCCGATTGGTATTTATAATGCAACTGTGCAAGAGGCTGGTGCGACCATTCCACACTCACCTTACCCGCGCCCGCGCGGTAAAGCTCTTCCACTACCATTTCCACGAATTCGGGCTGATCGAGCTCCGCCTGCACAATTACCCACTGTCCTTTTTTTACGTTAATGCCCGTCTTTGCAAGCAGTTTTGCATAACGGCGCAACTGTGTCTTATTCATAACTTACCTCCATTCAAATTATAATGCTTTTTGCGCGTTTCGTCAAGATTATTCCAAATTATTCCAGATATAATTCCACTCTTCCGCTTTTATAACTCTTTTGCACGTCTATCACACGCTGATTCGCCGAACCGCGGAATTTCAAACGGATATCCTTTAACTCTTCCATAAAAGGCCCGTCCACAAGTATGTCGAGAAGACCTAGAAATTCCCGTGTAACTTCGGAATTGGCCTGCGCCTCTTTCATGGCATTCAAATCAAACGTATAGCCCGTATAGCACCATACCGTCTTATGCGGAAAACGGCTCTTTACCTTTTTGATAAACGGCAAGAGTGCGTGCTGATTCTCCGGCTCGAACGGTTCTCCGCCCAAAAGAGAAAGACCTGCAATATAATCGGGTGCAAGCGATTCCAATATCTCCTCTTGCAATTCGTTATCAAACGGTCTGCCGTAATTGAAATCCCATGCAATACCGTTAAAACAATTTTTACAATGTCTTCTACAACCCGAAACGAAGAGGGATACCCGAACTCCCTCTCCGTTTGCAATATCTGTTTTTTTAATTTCTGCTACGTTCATTATAAATGCAACACTCTATCTTTTATTTCCTGCGTTCTGCCCTGATTCCAGTACTGCGTTCCGATATATCCGCACGTTCTGCGTGCGACGTTCATTTTGCTCTGGTCACGGTTGCCGCAGTGCGGGCATTCCCAAATCAATTTATTGTCCTCTTCACGAATCCGAATCTCTCCGTCATAGCCGCATACTTGACAATAATCGCTCTTGGTATTGAGCTCTGCGTACATAATATTGTCGTAAATATACTGCATTAAAGAGAGAACGGCGGGAATGTTATCCTGCATATTGGGAACTTCCACGTACGAAATCGCCCCGCCGGGAGAAAGCTGCTGGAACTCGCTTTCAAATTTCAGTTTCGTGAATGCGTCAATTTGTTCGGCAACGTGCACGTGATAGCTGTTCGTAATATAATTCCGATCGGTTACACCAGGAATTACGCCGAAACGCTGTTGCAAACATTTTGCGAATTTGTAGGTTGTGCTCTCCAAGGGCGTGCCGTAGAGCGAGAAATCGATATTTTCTTTTGCTTTCCACTCCTTGCATTTATCATTCATGTGCTGCATTACGGAAAGCGCAAACGGCTTTGCTTCTTCGTCCGTATGCGATTTGCCCGTCATATATTTGGTGCACTCGTAGAGCCCCGCATAGCCAAGTGAAATCGTCGAGTATCCGCCGAAAAGGAGCTTATCAATTTTCTCCCCTTTCTCCAAACGCGCAAGCGCACCGTACTGCCAAAGAATGGGTGCTGCGTCCGAGAGCGTACCCTTCAAACGGTTATGACGGAACATTAATGCCTTATAGCAAAGCTCCAAACGCTCGTCGAATATCTTCCAGAATTTCTTCTCGTTACCGCCCGAAGAAAGCGCAACGTCCACAAGGTTGATGGTGACGACGCCCTGATTGAATCTGCCGTAATATTTGGGTTTACCGTCCTCGTCCACATAAGGCGTCAAGAAGCTTCTGCAGCCCATGCAGGTGTAGCAGTGACCTTCGCCGTTTTTATCGACTTTATATTCGAGCATCTTCTTTTCGGAGATATAGTCGGGCACCATGCGCTTTGCCGTACATTTTGCCGCAAGCTCGGTAAGATAGTAATATTTGCTTCCGGGACGCACGTTGTCCTCTTCAAGCACGTAGATAAGTTTCGGGAACGCAGGCGTAACCCATACGCCCGATTCGTTCTTTACGCCTTGAATGCGCTGTGCGAGCGTTTCCTCGATAATGAGCGCCAAATCGTTCTTTTCCTGTTCGTTTCTCGCTTCGCCGAGATACATAAATACGGTAACGAAGGGAGCTTGACCGTTTGTGGTGAGGAGCGTTACTACCTGATACTGAATGGTTTGAATACCCTTGCAGATTTCCGCACGAAGCCGTTTTTCCGCAATCATATTGATGTGACGGACGTCCTCAATCCCGACGGCTTTGAGCTCTTCCGCAACTTCCCCTCTGATTTTTTTACGGCTGATATCCACGAAAGGCGCTAAGTGCGTGAGCGAAATGCTCTGCCCGCCGTATTGGTTAGAGGCAACCTGTGCGATAATCTGCGTGGCAATATTGCACGCGGTAGAAAAGGAATGCGGCTTTTCAATAAACGTGCCCGAAATGACCGTACCGTTTTGAAGCATGTCCTCCAAATTCACGAGGTCACAATTGTGCATATGCTGTGCGAAATAATCGGCGTCATGGAAATGAATCAGTCCTTCGTCGTGCGCCTCCACAATCTCGCGCGGCAAAAGAAGACGACGCGTCAAATCCTTGGAAACCTCGCCCGCCATATAGTCACGCTGAACGGAGTTCACAGTAGGATTCTTATTAGAATTCTCCTGTTTCGCTTCTTCATTATTGCACTCAATAAGTGTAAGAATTTGCGCGTCGGTCGTATTCGCCTTTCTCACGAGCGCGCGGGAATAACGGTATGTAATATATTTACGGGCAACGGCAAAAGCCTTCTGGTCCATAATCTGGTTCTCGACGAAGTCCTGAATTTCTTCCACGTTTACTGCGCGGTTCAAGTCGCCCGAAAGTGCCTTCACTTTTTCGGCAATCGTCGAAATCTGCCCTTCTGAAAGGCGGTTTTCCTCGCTCACTTCACGATTCGCCTTCCGAATTGCACTGAGAATCTTCTCAATATCAAAAGTAACTTCCGTACCGTTTCTCTTAATAATTTTCATGCCATTACTCCTTCATTTCCTATCTGTTCCCCAAAGAGGAAAAAAGCGTTCTCCCGCAAAGGAGAACGTTCCCATCATATAACAAATCCTTCCAATTTGTCAAGAGTTTTCCACAACATTTTGATAAAATTTTTTTTATCAACCACTATATATTGTGGTTTTGTCGAATTTTAGCGAATTAAATTCCGTGAAACAAGGGGCGCAATCGTTACACGCTCAAAAGACTTAAAACAAAACGTTTGCAAGAGAATTATTGAAATTCAGTAACCCGTAAATTTTCAAATATTTCTTCGTATTTCTCTTTCTGAAAAGAGACGGTGCCGAAGGTGGTTACTGCTGCCGTGCCCGCCGCAACACCCGCGCGGAGAATATCGGGTAGGTCTGCGCCCTTTTGCATCATGGTGGCAACCGCCGCAACCATACCGTCGCCTGCGCCTACTGTGGAATTCACCGCAACGTTGATACTTTTACAATAAAAATTCTTACTGCCGTTTGTAATAACGGCACCGTGTTTTCCAAGCGATAAGAGCACCGTCTTTGCTCCGCGGCTTATAAGCTCGCGACATCCTTCAAGCATTTCATCCTTGTCGTGAAATTCCCGACCGAGCGTTTCCTGTAATTCTACGAGGTTCGGTTTTACAAGGTCGATTCCCGCGTTCAGTGCGCTAATCAGCTTTGATCCTTCCGCATCGGTAATGCGCAGAGAACGAGAATCAACTGCACAAAAAAGCTCGCGGTAATAATCGGGTGCTACGCCGCGGGGAAGCCCTCCCGAAATAACCGTAACGTCCGCATTGGCCGAGCGGGCACGTACCGTTTCCACAAGCTCACGAAGCTTTTCTTTAGATACTTCCCCGCCGACGTCGTTAATTTCGGTGAGCATAGACTTTTGATCGATGCATTTATAGTTTTCACGCACTCTGCCGTTATTATAGAGAAAATGAAAAGGAACCCCCTCTTTTTCGAGTGCGCGCTCGAACATCTCTCCGTTATCACGATACATAAAGCCCGTAGCAAACGCCTCTTTGCCGAGCCGCGCCACGCCGATTGCAACGTTCAGCGCCTTGCCCGTAAAGGATAGCGTTTTATTTTTTACGACGTTCAATTTGCCGATATTCAAAGAATCGAGCTCTATCGTAACGTCCACACTCGGACTCATGCAAACCGTTAATATCATAATGATCTCCCGAGAATTATTTGTTAACACCTGCAAATAATTCCGTTCTTTCTTACAGAATTATTATATTACTCTTTCGCGAAAATTTCAATACTTGAAAGGCATTTTTTTGAGGAAATTTGTTGACGCATACAAAAAACCCGCCGAAGCGGGTTTTCCCACGAGATAACTTTTCTTACATAGAAATCATTTGAAGAGTTTCGTAGAGCTCGTAGTTGAAACGCTTTTTCATGGAAACTGCTTCAATGATATCCATATCGATAATTTCGTTGTTGCGAATTCCGACAACGCGGTTCCCGATTCCGTCCTTCAGAAGGCGTACCGCCTTGTTGCCGAACTGTGCCGCAAGCATTCTATCTGCCATGGACGGAGAGCCGCCGCGCTGAATATGACCGATATTCGTCGAACGGACGGAATACGTAGTAACGGCCTGCAGCTGTTTTGCAAAATCTTCCGCACTGCACGCGCCTTCCGCAACGACTATAATATTGGAATGTTTGCCGTTTTGGCGGGAACGGTCGATACGCTTTACAACGTCGTCCATATCGTATGCAATTTCGGGCACGATAATAATTTCCGCGCCCGAGGTAATTCCCGTGTACAGCGCAATATCGCCGCAGTGGCGACCCATAACTTCCACAACGGAAATACGCTCGTGCGAATTCATTGTATCGCGCAGTTTATTGATTACGTCAAGACAGGTATTCACCGCCGTATCGAAACCGAGCGTATAATCGGTATATTCAAGATCGTTATCGATTGTTCCCGGAATACCGATGGTAGGAATGCCGTAATCTTCGGTAAGGCACTTCGCACCACGGAAAGATCCGTCACCGCCGATAACGACAAGCCCTTCAATGCCGTGCCGTTCAAGAGTAGCAACAGCCGTCTTCTGGCCCTCTTTCGTGAGCATTTCCAAGCATCTTGCCGTTCTAAGCCGCGTACCTCCGCGCTGCACGATATCCGAAACGCTCCGCATTTCCAAAGGCATCATCGTGTCCTCAATCAGACCGCTATATCCGCGTTCGATTCCGTATACTTCCATGCCGAAGTAAATTGCCGTGCGAACCACGGCGCGGATTGCGGCATTCATGCCGGGAGCGTCACCCCCGCTCGTCAAAAGTCCGATTTTCTTCATTATTGAACTCCTCCGTTCATCGCATTCTTGAATATTATAGCAGATAATTCCAAAAAAGGAAAGAATTTTTTTACTTTTTTATACGATTTTCACATTGTCTTTTTTACACAATTTTAATACATTCTTCTGATAAAAGCGTACGCACTTCTGCAAGAAATGCACGCGTCAGGTTCACAGAATACTCAAACCGTTTGCCGCCGTGCAGAATTTTCGTCTTGGTAGTTCCCGCATATCCTTCCAGCGTATCGATAAGCTCCGCAAACTCCTCCTCGGAGAGCTTCCTTGCATCCAGCCAGAGCGATTTCTCAAGGGGGCTAACCTTTTCCGTCTCTTTCTTCTCTTCGGGCGGCACGAATTCTTCCAGTTTGTCAATGATTACAACCGGCAATTTTTCGGACGGCGTATCGATTTTTCCCGTGATTTTTACAACGGCGTCCTGTTTCAGATTAGATTTGATTCTCTCGTAAACCTGCGGGAAAGCAAGACATTCCACACTTCCGTACAGGTCTTCCACGGTAACAAATGCCATAACCGAACCCGAACGGGTGTTGACCTTTTTGATTCCCGCAATAATGCCGCCCATTGATACGGGCATTCCGCTTTTGATTTGGCGGTACGTTCTATCCCCCGTCTCCTCGTCCTCTTCAAAGTCAGAAAGAAATCCCGTGTGGAAACTGCAATTTTGGAAATATTTGGAATAAGCGCCGAACGGATGTCCCGTTACGTATACCCCGAGCACGGATTTCTCGCGTGAAAGCAGTTCGGAAGTTTCCCATTCGGGAATATCGGGATAGGTAACTTTGGGGGCTTCCTCTTCAATGACGTCGCCGAAGAGCGACATCTGTGCTCCTGCTTTCTGCTTATCGATTCCCGCGATTCGGCGCATGACGTCCTCGTAAACCGTATGATAGCGGCTGCGGGTCTGCCCCATACTATCAAACGCACCGCCGAAAATAAGACTTTCTACCATGCGCTTATTCACAAATTTGGTGCACCGCATGAGGAAATCGGAAAAGTCTTTGAATGCGCCGTTCGCTTCTCTTTCCTTGATGACTTCGTCCATTGCGCCGATTCCCACGCCGCGAAGCGCACAGAGTCCGAAACGAATCCCGTCGCCCTCTACCGAGAAATACGCCTTGGAACGGTTCACGTCGGGCGGATATGCCTTGAAGCCCTTTTCCTTCATATACACGACGTATTTTGCAATTTCGTCGATTTTCGTGATACGGTTATTGAGCACGCCCGCCAAAAACTCTTTGGGATAGTACGCTTTCAAATACGCCGTCTGATAGGTTACGACGGCATACGCCGCAGCATGCGATTTGTTGAACGCATAGGACGCGAAGCTTTCCATCTGTCCGAAAAGTTTTTCCGCCACTTCAGGAGGAATACCGTGCGCCTGACAGCCCGAAATATTACCGCCCTTATCGATATCGCCGTAGATGAACTTATCCTTTTGCTGCATCAGCTCGTCACGGTGTTTTTTTGCCATGGCACGGCGGACGAGGTCTGCTTGCCCCAAAGAGTAGCCCGCAAGATTTTGGAAAATCTGCATGACCTGCTCCTGATAGATAATAACGCCGTACGTCTTTTCCAAAATAGGCTTCAAGAGCGGAGTTAAATATTCGATATGTTCGGGATCGTTCTTATTTTTGAGGTAATCCGGAATAAAGTCCATGGGCCCCGGACGGTAAAGCGAAATTCCAGCAATCAGATCTTCAAGGCAAGTAGGCTGAAGCTGCTTCATGAACCGCTTCATGCCCCCTTGTTCAAGCTGGAACACGGCATCGGTATCTCCTTCCGAGATAAGCGCATACGCCTTAGGATCGTTACATTCCTGCCCGAATACGACGTCCTTTCCCGTATCCTCTTTTATGTAGTCGAGCGTCTTTTTAATATCGGTGAGCGTCGTAAGCGCAAGGAAGTCCATCTTCAGCATACCGATCGATTCGACTTCCTTCATGTCAAACTGCGTCGTAATGTCTTCACCGTTACGCGAGAGCGGCACGTTATCCGCAATCTTTTTACTACATATCACAACGCCTGCTGCGTGCATACCAGTCTGGCGCGGCATGCCTTCAAGCTTAAGACCCATATCGATAACGCGCTTCAAGGTTTCATCGGACTCGTAAATTTCAATGAATTCCGAGTTCCGTTTCCCCTCTTGATCGGCAAGTCTTTTTACCGCTTCGTCATGCTCGTCGGTATTTTCTGCGGTTGTCTGCACCTTCTTTCTGCAATTCTCGATATCCAATCCAAGAAGTTCACGGATAGACGATTTGCCATCCATGAGTTTGGTAACACGGTCAGTTTCCGAATACGGAACGCGCATTACCCGCCCGACGTCTTTAATTACCGCGCGGGAAGCGAGCGTACCGAACGTAACGATTTGCGCAACGTTTTCGGGATGATAACGGCGGCGGACGTACTCAATGGTTTCCCCTCTGCGATCGGTACAAAAGTCCACGTCGAAGTCGGGCATAGAAACACGGTCTGGATTCAAAAAACGCTCGAAAAGCAAATCGTAACGGAGCGGGTCTACGTTCGTAATACCGATTGCATACGCAACGATACTGCCTACGCCCGAGCCGCGCCCCGGCCCTACGGGAATATCGTTCAAGCGTGACCAGTTGATATAGTCCCAAACGATGAGGAAATAATCGGCAAAGCCCATTTTAATAATAATATCTAGCTCGTATTCCGCGCGTTTTTTAATTTCGTCCGTAATTACGTCGTAACGCTTGGGCAGTCCTTCCTCGGTAAGCCGCCGCAAAAATTCGGGCGAAGGCGTGCCGTCGTCCGCCGTATAGAGCGGAATGAGCGATTTATCGTAAACAGGCGAGCCGTTGTCTTTTAAGTTAAACGGCGTGTCGGTATCGGAAATTTTGTTCGCAATCACGCGCGTATTTGAAATGGCTTCGGGCAAATTAGGAAACAGCGCAGCCATTTCGTCTCCCGATTTCATATAAAACTCGTGCGTTTGCATCTTCATGCGGGTCGGATCGTCAAGCGTACGCTTGGTTTGAATGCACATGAGCACGTCCTGCATTTCCCAATCGTCGCGCGTTAAATAGTGCACGTCGTTGGTAGCAACGAGCTGAATATCCGTTTCGCGGGCAAGCTTTACGAGCAGCGGCAAAATTTGTTTTTGTTCGGGAATGCCGTGATCTTGAATTTCAATATAAAAATCTTCCCCGAACGCCTCTTTCATGGAGAGCGCGAACTCTTTTGCCTTTTCATACTCCCCCGCAAGCAAAAGCCGCGGGATTCTTCCTGCAAGGCATGCGGAAAGACAAATTACCCCTTCCGTATGCTCTTTCAAAACCGTATAGTCGATACGCGGACGGTAATAATACCCGTCCACGAATGCAAGCGAATCGAGCTGAACAAGATTGATATATCCCGCTTTATTTTTTGCAAGCAGAATCAAATGGTCGGCGCGTTGATCTATATGCTTGTTGTAGTCGTCAACAACATAGAACTCACAGCCGATAATCGCTTTAATTTTATTCTTTTTGCACTTCTCTGCAAAGCGGAGAGAAGTATACATGTTTCCGTGGTCCGTTACTGCCACGGTATCGATACCGTTTTCCTTACAATGACGAACGAGGTCGTCTACCTTTACGGCACCGTCCAATAGACTGTATTCGGTGTGAAGATGAAGGTGTACGAAATCCGTCATATTTCTTTTTCCTCTTTGGCGTATATTTGCATGAGTTTTCTCAAACGGTGGTTCAAACAGCTTTTAGAAATTCCAAGCAGTTTAGCAAGCTCCTGCATGGAAAGCGTTGGATTTTCCGTTCTTGCCGAAGCCGTATCCCGAAGCGGTGCAGCAAGCGTTTGTAAAACCCCTTTCGACTCTAAAAGTCGGAACGCATGAATTTGAGCCGCACTTGCAATTGCGCTTTTATCTGCATTTCCCGCATCACAGTTTCCTTTGCGGTTATTATTGTTACTCTCATCACGGGCGGCGGAAACCTCTTCAAATTGTTTCAGCGCACTACCCGCGTCCATGATTCCAAGAAAATCGCTTATAACCTCGCGGTTCTTGCAGTACACAACGTATTTTTCGCCCCGCGGAATAATGCTTGCAATGAGTTGCAGTTTATCGAGCATCTCGCAAAAGAACTCCGCATCGACCTCGTAAGGAAATACAAATTCAAGATGGTACCCTGTTTTCGCACCGCCGCGCGGGAGCGTACAGCTTCCACTGCCGAGGAATGCGCCTTTCAGATAGGCGCGCATATCACTTTCCTCTTCAAGGTTACATGCGCTGTAATCGGTGATTTCGTCTGCATAATCAAACGCGTTTTCACCGGAATAAGAGAATGTGAGTTTATTCCGTCCGTGCTTGGGATCGCGCGTGGCTTCCGTCACCGTCATGGAAACGCCGAACAGCTTGTCTACAAGCGCTAAAAAATACTCCGCGACCTCCTCGTTTTCGCTCGTAAAAGAAAATTCGTCCCTTCTATCCGAAAGTCCGAACGAAGAAAAGCCGCTTGTATCAAGAAAAGCGGCAAGCATAGCGAGGCATTCCTGGCGCTGTGCGGGCTTTGTCAAAAGAATATCTCTTCTGATTTTGCCTGTAAAATTCAACATGCGTCCTCCTCGGCTTTACATGTGCCGCTTTTTATATTCAGTAAAACGGAAATTCGGCAGTTTGCCGTCGATATTATCGATTCTATCAAGCGGAATCCCCACGCGCAGAATTTGCTCTTCTGCAAGCTTCAAATCTCCGATTCGATCCGTCCAATGCGCGTCGGAATTTATGACGAACCTTACCCCCGTATCCGCAACCGCGGCAAGCTCTTCGTCCGTGAGATGCTGTTTTTTAGAACTGATTTCAAGATACGTGCCGTAGTCGCGGCAACACTTTGCAACGTCCACCGCATTCGCAAAGCAAAGAAAATTCAAATGCGTAATGACGTCTATTGGATTATTTTTGATTGCATTGATATACGTATCCGTCGTGTATTGAATCAGTTTTTTAGACGGTTTTTTGTTGAGGCTGGCCCTGAGCCAACTCCCCCAACCGAGCTTCATATCTCTCCATTTATCGTAGTGAATGCAGACGTGGATACCCGCAAGATATACGTCAAAATTTTCGTAGTCCGTTTCCTTCAAATCGCAAAGTCCCGACTTCCCGCGGATATTGCTCTCCATACCAATAAGCGTGCGAACGCCGGTGATTTCCTCCGCCTCGCGGATTTCTTTGATAAATTGTTTCGTTTCCCTTCTATGCAGTCCGAAAAAGAGATGCGAATATCCGTGCTCGGTAATACCGATTTCCTTTAAGCCCAATTCCTTTGCGCGGGACACGTTTTCAAGGACGGTATTTTTACCGTCCGAATATTTCGTATGAGTATGATAATCAGCCGTCAGAAACATCTCGTCTTCTCCGCGCGGAAACTTTTTCCGACTATGTATCGCTACGGTAAGCGGCGGATTTCCTCTCTGAGTAAAATTCCCGTCTGCCGTTTTACTTCTTCTTTTATAATTGAAATTAAATTGGAAATATCCTGCGAGGAACTCCCCTCATTAATAATAAAGTTCGCGTGCTCGTCCGAGACGTGCGCCTTTCCGACACGAAGCCCTTTTAAGCCGCACCTGTCAATGATTTCGCCTGCCGACATTCCCTTCGGGTTGACAAACGTACACCCCATACTTCTGCCTTTGGGAAGATGCTTTCTCTTCGCAAGATATTCAGCGGTATTTTGTGCAATCCTATCGGATTTTACACCCTTAAGGCATACGCCCGCTATCGCGATCCCCTGCAAAAACACGCTATTCTTTTCGGAATAACCGCATTCGCCGAGAGAAAAACGATAAACTTTTCCGTCTACAATACCGTCCACGTAAAGCACAAGGTCGGAAAAATGTCTGCACGTGATTCCCGCGTTCATCGCTGCGCCACCGCCCACCGTCATAGGAATACCTGCAAATGGCTCTAAACCGCTGAGAGAATGTCTACCCGCACAGCGAAGAAGCGCACCACCCGTTACGCCTGCGCCCGCATAAATACGGTCGCCGTCAACCGATATTCGATTCAGTTTATGAAAGCGAATGACTGCGCCTTCCCAAAGCCCGTCCGCAGGAAGAACGTTCGCGCCCGCGCCTAAAAAGCAATAAGGAATTTTTTGACCGTCAAGAAAGGATAACGTTTTCGCAAGTTCTTCTTCATTGTCGGGAGAAACGGCTAACGCGGCACGTCCGCCCGAACCAATCGTCGTATGCGCAGCAAAAGAAAAATCCCGCTCCGTTTGCATTCGGGGAAAGACCTCCCCAAACAGCGATACAATATCCATTCAAATCGCTCCTAATATTTTAGCACACTATCCCGTAAATTTCAAATGGTTTTTAGAAATTTGTCAAGATTTTTTATTTCGGCCCCGCCCAACGCAATTTGCGTGATTGTTTTAAGCGCGTCTTCTTCCGAAAAAACGCTTACAGTTTTCATACCGTCGACCCTCTTCGCGCTATACATTCCGATATCGGATAGCTCTTGCTGCGTTTCCGCAGAAAATAATACGTCGAGAAAAGCGTTGCAGTCCGCCCGTTTTTTTGCAGAGAGAACAGAAACGTACTGATATAAATCGCAATACTTTTCCAAAGGCTTTTTATAAACGTTTACGCCACGAGTAGCAAAACGGCACTCGTCGCGCTGTGTCCCCAATAAATATCTATATTTCCCGCTTAAAAAGCCAACGTATGCGGCATTTGATTCGGCAAACTCGCCCGTAATACCCGCCATACTTGCAGCAACTTCGGGCAGATTATTTCCTCCCTTAGAAATGACCGTCGTACCCTTTTCTTCAAAATTCTCGGTAAGAGAGAACAAATAGTAACCCCCTCCGCACCACGGATATGCAAGACATCCCGCATCCGTATTTCCGCCCGCAAACAAATACGGAAGCGGGAGACTCTTCTCCGCAAAGGCCGAGAGCCCGATTCCGAAAGAAAGCAGATCGGGCGATTCGCCTGCTTCAAACGCCGCGTTCGCGCCCTCTAAGGAATAACTCGAAATAAAATAGTACACGCCCTCGTTCACTTTTTCTGCTTTGAGCGCCACGCGGCGCAAAAAGGAAGTACGCGATCCCTTCCCGCCCTCGAACGTATCTACATTCCATATCCGTACAACGCGCTTTTGCGTCGGCTCGTCCGCTTTCGGATGCGGGAAAAAGATAACCGTGAGCACAATTACCGCCACGAGTATGAACGGCAGTGCTTTCATTGAAAATTTTACAAGTTTACGGAATTTCACATTGTTACCGAATTTCATATCTCTATTGTATATGCAAAAAGCGGAAACGGCATTCCCAATAAAATGCAAGAAAGGACGCCGATTTGGCGTCCCTTCCGCGCTTTTGCCACACGTTTCCGTATGGCAAAAACTATATTTGAAAGCGGTGTTACCCGCTGCGAAAATAAGTTGTGCAGAGTATCTCTTTTTATACAAAGAAAAAAGGGACTAAAGTCCCTCTTTTCACTCAAATTCTCTTTTGAAAGCTGTCGCAGCAGGTGCAATGCTCGCAATCGCACGTGTTGCCCACGTGAATGGTATTGAGCTCGCAGTGCATACCGTCCTGATTATACTTGCAATCGGTAACACCGCACGAAACGCCGCAATTAATCTTATGGCTCATTCCGCGTTCCTCCTTGCATTCATTATGGCTCAGGATAAGAAAATTTATACAAAGAGTATTGACAAACCGCCCTTTCTTTTGTAAAATAAAAAGAACCCTAAAGGAGTTTAATTATGAAGGTAATACTGAAAGCAGACGTAAAAGGAAGCGGAAAAAAAGGTGATTTGATTGAAGTATCCGACGGATACGCTAAAAACTTTCTCATCAAAAAAGGACTCGCCGAAATCGCAACGGCACAGGGAATTAACGAGGTTTCCCAAAAACGTACGGCAGACGCGTTCCATAAGGCAGAGAGCATAAAAGAACTGAAAGAGCTCGCCGCGAAGATTGACGGAACCGAAATCTCCCTCTCCATTCGTGCAGGTGAAAACGGTAAAGTGTTCGGTTCGGTTACAACGGCACAAATTGCCTCCGCACTTCTTGAGCTCGGTTTCGATATCGATAAAAAGAAGATTTCTACTAAGGACACGATTAAGACCGTTGGCAAATTTGACGCGGAAGTCCGCTTAATGGAAGGCATTACGGCAAAAATAAAAGTAAACGTTTCCGCTCTTTGATATTTATAACATAAAAGCCCTCCCAATAAGAGTGCTTCCCATAAAAAAATTTGTTTGCAAACAAACAGCCCGCTATCTTCTTAAACGAAGCATAGCGGGCTATATTTTTGTTTTCCTAATTTAGAATGATAAATTAAAATTAATTACTTAGTTGCAGCTTCCAATAAAATTAGTTTTTTATTGTCCGCGTCCAACCTACATTTGACCCCATAAGGAATAATGCCGATTGGCTCAGCATGACCGAAATTGACGTTGAACATAATTGGAAGTTCAGGATGTCCCACCTCTTTCCCTATGACAGTACGGTATACTTCTTTATAAGGCTCATATTTACTGCGCTTTGCGGGTTTTCCAACGATAATACCTTTGATTACATCAAATAACCCCTGTGCCGCAAAATTACGAAGAAGCCATGTAAGATATGCACACGACATATCCGCTTCACTGGTTTCCACGAACATAATTTTGCCTGTCCATTCGTCTTTTGACGGCCAAATCGATGTTCCTAACAGTTCCACAAAAACATCTAAACAACCACCTAACAGCTCACCCTCTACAATACCTTTGCCCTGAATAATTTGATAGCCAACTTGCTCGGGATGATATCGTTTTTGCGTGTTGATATTCTCCTCACTCCACCAAATTTTCTCATCTTCATCGTCATACCAACATGGAGCAGAAGGTATTTCCAAAGTATCTTTCGGCTCAAATAACGTATCTTTAATCATTTGGGCGGTATAGTCGTTTATTTTAACGTATTCCGAAAAATTCGTCATGATACTTGCGCCGTAATAGGAAATCAGCCCAGCTTTATACATCATGAAGTGGTTTGAAGTAGTATCGGAAAAACCCGTAAAAATCTTGGGGTTATCATGAATTACGTCAAAGTCAATATAGGGCAACAGACGAATCGTATCGTCGCCGCCTATGGCGTTAAAAATCGCCTTGATATTCTGATCGCGGAATGCTGCCATTAAGTCTGCCGCTCTCGCTTCGGGATGATTGTACAGATATTCTCTACCTTTTAGCGCATTGGGCATAACAATGACGTTCAGTCCATAATCTTTCTCCAACCGATCTTTCGCAATGTACAACTTATGAATTGCCCATGGCTCACCGAGTGTACCTGCCGAAAGACTTACAATCGCAACGGTGTCTCCCTTACTTAAATGTCTTGGTTTAATCATATTATTCTTCCATTACAAAGTAACTGTTTCTTATTATACCAACACAGCAATAAAAAAGCAAGGAAAGATCACTTAACCGTTCCTTGCTCTTTCTATAAATTACATCATGCTGGCGCATCGTTTTATCTGCCTATGTTACGCATAATACTATGCAAAATAATGTTATGTGTAACATAATACTATGTAAAATATTAAATTACGGGAGATTGATCTCATAAAGCTCTTTCTCAGGAAGCTTCTTGGTGGAATCGCTCACAAACTTTTTGAGCTCCGCCGTGCCCTTCTCTACAGGTACGTTTACGCCTGCGCCCGCAACGCAGCCGCCCGGACAGCCCATACCCTCAATCAGACAACCGTTCTTTTTGCCAAGTTTTGCAAGAAGCAACATCTTCTTGCATTCCTCTAATCCTTCCGCATGCTCGATTTTTACTTCGACATCTGGATAGTATTCCTGCACGCAATTTTTAATAGCATCCGCAACGCCACCCGCTACACCGTAGCCCCTTCCCGCCGCGGTTGCATCGTGAATAGGTTCTTCTTTTTGATACGTTTTGAAATCGATGCCTTTCGCCTCAAAAATTGCCGAAAGCTCTTCAAACGTAATTACAAAATCGACGTCGCTCCGTACACTTTTACGCATTGCTTCCAGCTTCTTTGCTGCACACGGCCCAATAAACACCACGCGCGCATTCGGACGCTTCTGTTTGATAGAACGAGCCGTTGCAACCATTGGCGTAAGTGCATTTGAAATTTTATCAATCGTTTCCGGAAACTGCGTTTTGGCAAGCATACTCCAGGCGGGACAGCAGGAAGTTAACAAGAACGGCAGCTTACCCGTAGCAACTTCCGTGGCGTAATGATGCGCCTCGGTCGACGCACCTACGTCCGCACCGTGTGCAACTTCATACACTTCCCTGAAGCCGACTTCCTTGAGTGCCGCCTTAATATTCCACAGCGTAACGCCCTGACCAAACTGACCAATAATTGCGGGCGCGACCTCGGCAACGACTTCGTCGCCTTTTTTGATTGCACGAATAAGCTGGAATATCTGCGACTTATCCGCAATTGCGCCAAACGGACAACTTACCATACACTGTCCGCACCCGACGCACTTTTTTGGATTAATGGACGCACGTCCGAGTGCGTCGCTCGAAATTGCTTTTACGCCGCACGCCTGGGCACACGGACGAATTTTATGCGCAATTGCATCGTACGGGCAAACTGATTTGCATTTACCGCACTTAATACATTTTTCCCGATCAATCACCGCACGCCCGTCTTTTCCAACGGATATTGCATCCTTAGGGCAAATGGTAACGCAATAACGCGAAACACAACCGCGGCATTGATTACTCACTTCGTATACGTTATCTTCACATCTGTCGCATGCCGAGGGAATTACCTGCATGAGAGGCGGCTCATAATATTTATCGGAAATATTGCTTGCGGAAAGTCCGTTCGTAATATGGGCGGGCTTATCCTGCGGATTCAGCGACATTCCCATTGCAAGGCGCACGCGTTCAGACGCGATTGCACGTTCGCGGTAGATGCTCTCACGGTATTGCGGCGTTTCCGTCGGGGTAATTTTATAGGGTATCGCCTCAATATCGCTCCCCTCATTCTCCGACTCAAATGCCACACGGGCAACCTCTACAAAAACTTTTTTCCTAAGTTTAATTACGGAAGTTTCCAAACCCCGCATAATCGCTTCTCCTTATGGATAAAAAGGGCGAGAATATCCCCGCCCTCATCCGTTTTGAATTTAATTTTTCTTTCCGTAATATGCGTTGAGATACATTTGCTTGATTTCACTCATGAGCGGATATCTCGGGTTTGCGCCCGTGCACTGATCGTCAAATGCCTCTTCCGTCATGGCATCGAGGCGGGCAAGGAATTCCTCTTCCGTCACCTTGTCGCTAAGCGCCTCTTTAATCGTCTTAGGCTGACCAATCGCCGCTTGCAATTCCTTGAGCTTTTTAATGAGAGATTCCACAAGCTCATCGTCATTCTTTCCCTTCAGTCCTATGAAACGGGCAACGTCTGCATATCTTGCTTTGCCCTGCGGGTATGCGTATTGCGGGAACGTTCCCATTTTCGTGGGCTGTTCGGAGCTGTTAAAACGAATCACCTCTTCCAGCATCAGCGAATTCGCCATGCCGTGGGGAATATGCCAGTATGCGCCAAGCTTGTGTGCCATAGAGTGGCATACACCGAGGAATGCGTTTGCAAACGCCATACCCGCCATTGTGGAAGCATTTGCCATCTTCTCACGCGCCTCTGCATCATGCCCACCCTTTTCGTATGCTCTCGGCAAATAATCGAATATGAGCTTTACCGCTTCCTTAGCAACGCCGTTCGTGAAATCGGTTGCCATAACGGAAGCAATCGCCTCCAACGCATGGCTCATTGCATCGATACCCGAGCAGGAAGTAAGCCCCTTGGGGATATTCATCATGAGGTCCGCATCGACGATTGCGACGTCGGGCATCAGCTCGTAATCGGCAAGCGGGTATTTCGTTCCCGTCTTTTCGTCGGTAATAACGGCAAAAGGCGTAACCTCCGAGCCCGTACCTGCGGTCGTAGGAATCGCAACAAAGAGTGCTTTATCTCCCAAATGAGGGAACGTGTATACACGCTTACGGATATCCATAAAGCGCATTGCCATATCCTGAAAGTCAACTTCAGGGTGTTCATACATTACCCACATAATTTTTGCCGCATCCATGGGCGAACCACCGCCGATTGCGATAATGACGTCGGGAGCAAAATCACGCATTTGCTTCACCCCTTCGTTTGCACAGGCAAGCGTAGGATCGGGCGCAACGTTAAAGAACGTCGAGTGCATAATGCCTTCCGCATCGAGTATATCGGTTATCTTCTTCGTGAAACCGCTTTGATAAAGGAAGTTATCGGTAACGATGAACGCTTTTTTCTTATTATATACCTGTTTACCAAGTTCTTTGAGCGCAACACCAAGACAGCCGCGCTTGAAATATACTTTTTCGGGTGCTCTGAACCACAACATATTTTCCTTCCTTTCTGCAACGGTTTTAATATTGATAAGATGTTTTACGCCAACGTTCTCCGAAACGGAGTTACCGCCCCATGAGCCGCAACCAAGCGTAAGCGAGGGCGCAAACTTGAAGTTGTACAAATCACCGATACCACCCTGCGAAGAAGGCGTATTGATTACGATTCTGCACGTTTTCATAATGGAACGGAAATATGCGATTTTTTCCGCACCCGTTTCTACGTTGATATAGAGCGAAGAGGTATGACCGAGTCCCCCGTCCTTAATGAGTCTATCCGCCTTTGCTACTGCATCTTCAAACGTTTCCGCCTTGTACATTGCAAGCACGGGAGAAAGTTTTTCGTGTGCAAATTCTTCGGAAAGCTCTACGGATTCCACTTCTCCGACGAGCACCTTGCTACCCGCAGGAGCCGTAAATCCGGAAAGTTCTGCAATCCTGCAAGCGGTCTGACCAACGATTTTTGCATTCAGTGCGCCGTTAATAATAATCGTCTTTCTCACTTTCTCCGTTTCTTCGGGCGTAAGGAAATATGCTCCGCGAAGCTGCATCTCTTTCTTGAAATCGTCGTATACGTCTTTCAAAACGATTGTAGACTGCTCGGACGCGCAAATCATGCCGTTATCAAACGTTTTAGAATGAAGAATAGAAGACGCCGCAAGCTGAATATCCGCCGAAGAATCGATCACCGCAGGCGTATTTCCTGCACCTACGCCGAGTGCGGGTTTTCCGGAAGAATACGCCGCCTTTACCATGCCGGGACCGCCCGTAGCCAAAATCATATCCGTCTCACGCATGACCATTCCGGAGAGCGGCACGGTAGGCTGATCAATCCAACCGATAATATCTTCGGGCGCACCCGCCTCAACCGCAGCTTCAAGTACGATTTTCGCCGCTTCGATTGTGCTGTTTTTTGCGCGGGGATGAGGCGAAATAATCAGTCCGTTTCTCGTCTTTAAGCAAATCAAGCATTTGAAAATCGCCGTAGAAGTAGGATTGGTGGTAGGAATAACTGCGGCAAGCACACCGATAGGCTCCGCAATGCGCGTAATTCCAAAACTCTCGTCCCGTTCAATCACACCGCAGGTTTTGGTATCCTTATAAGCGTTATAAATATATTCGGACGCATAATGGTTTTTAATGACCTTGTCTTCCACAATACCCATGCCCGTTTCTTCCACCGCCATTTTAGCGAGCGGAATACGCATTTTGTTTGCAGCGAGCGCGGCATGATAGAAAATTTTATCTACCTGTTCCTGCGTATAGGTAGAAAACTTTTCTTGCGCCGCTCTTACTTTCGCAAGCATTTTTTCCAATGATTCTTCATCTGCAACAATAAAGTCTTTCATATATAACCTCCACAAATGATTATTTTATTTTTAATAAATCAGCCGTCCACACCGCCGCATAAACCGGCAAGTGAAACCGCTAAATCTTCATATTTTACCGTTACACTATCGGGAACGTGCAAGTAAACAGGCGCAAAATTTAAGATGGAACGAATTCCCGCAGCCACAAGCTGATTGCACGCCTCTTGCGCAACGCTTCTCGGAACAGTAAGAATGCCAACCGTTACGTTACTTCGCGCAACAATTTCATTTAATCGTTCCAATGGATAAACGGGTTTGCCGCCGATTGAACCGATCTTCTCGGGAGCATTATCAAAAGCCGCAACCACGTTGATTCCGTAGTTCTCAAAACCCTCGTAGGAGAGAATCGCGCGACCTAAACCTCCTGCCCCCATAACGATTGCGGAAGCCCAACGGTGATAGCCTAAAAATTTTTCGATATCGGCAATGAGCTGCACCACTTGAAACCCCAAGCGCGGCTTCCCTTGCAGGGAGGATACGATTGCCAAATCTTTACGCACGCCTACTGCAGAAAGCCCCATATCTTTGGCAATAACCGCAGAAGAAACGTAATCAACCCCTTTCCATGCTTCGCCTTTGAGATAGCGAAGATATGCCGGCATGCGGGAAACCGTAGCTTTTGAGATGCCTTCCGTATTCCCCATATTGCCCTCCTTATTATATCGATAAATTTTTATCGATTGTTATTTTATCTCATTTTTACAAAAATGTCAAATGTTTGAACGAACATTTTATCTGATTTGTATAAAAAAAATCCGCCCTATCAGAGCGGAATTCTATCTTGATTTGTTTTATAAACTTTTGATTTGCTTTTCGATTTTCTCTTTCATATCGAGATACTTTTCTTTTTTTGCGCGCTCGTCATCTACGAGTTTTTTCGGTGCCTTGGCAAGGAAATTCTTATTCATCAGTTTGCCGTCTGCGCGGGCTATTTCGCCCTTGATGCGCTCCAGCTCTTTATTGAGCCGCGCGCGCTCCTCTTCAATATTTACAAGCTCGCCAAGAGGAACGAACAGTTGTCCGATTTCACACACTTTGGAAACCGTCTTTTCAAGCGTATTACCGTTTTCTATGAAGTCGATTTCACTCGCACCTGCCAAACGCAAAATAGAATTCTTATTTGCAGCCACTAAGCGGCGAGCTTCCGTAACAAGATAGAGATGCACCTTTTTTGAGGGCGGACAATTGACTTCCACTTTCATAGCGCGAACGGTTTTAATGAGATCGATTATCCCTTCAAAGTTCTTCGCTTCCTTCTTATAGGAAAGCTTCATATTATAGCGGGGATATTCTGAAGTAATTATATGTCCGTTTGTGTTCGGAAGGTAGGAATAAATTTCCTCGGTTACGAATGGAATAAACGGATGAAGCAGCTTCAACGTGTTATCAAGCACAAACATGAGAACGCCGAGCGCGCCCTGTTTGCGCTCCGTATCCGTACCGTAAAGCGCAGGTTTGGAAAGCTCGATATACCAATCGCAGAAATCGTTCCAAGTGAAATCAATGAGTTTATCGGCGGCAATTCCCAAATCGAATTTTTGAAGGGAAAGCGTAACTTCGCGGATACACGATTGCAGACGGGAAATAATCCAGCGATCTGCGGGCTGCAGACGAATATCATCAGGCGCGGGAATATCCGTTCCCTGCGCATTCATTACAACGAAACGTGCCGCATTCCATACCTTATTAATGAAATTACGCGACGCCTCAACCTTCGTATCTGTAAAGCGGGTATCATTCCCCGGTGCAACACCCGTCACGAGAGAAAGACGCAGAGAGTCCGCACCATATTTATCGATAATCTCAAGCGGATCAATTCCGTTCCCAAGTGATTTGCTCATTTTGCGTCCCTGTTCGTCACGAACAAGTCCGTGAATGAGTACGTCGCGGAACGGCACTTTATCTGTATGCTCGATGCCTGAGAACATCATGCGCATAACCCAGAACGGAATAATATCGTAACCCGTGACGAGCACGTCCGTGGGATAGAAGTAATTGAAATCAGCGGTTTCATTCGGCCAGCCAAGCGTGGAGAACGGCCAAAGCGCGGAAGAGAACCAAGTATCGAGCACGTCCTCGTCCTGCTTCAAATGATTACTACCGCATTTAGGGCAAGTTGCAGGAGTATTCACGGCGCAAATGACTTCACCGCAATCTTCACAGTACCATACGGGAATACGGTGTCCCCACCAGAGTTGGCGGGATATACACCAGTCGCGAATGTTTTCCAACCAGTTGTAATAAATTTTTGAGAACCGATCGGGCGTGAATTTCGTCTTATTCTTTGCAACCGCTTCAATTGCAGGCTTCGCAAGCGGCGCCATTTTGACAAACCATTGTTTGGAAACGATGGGCTCCACCGTCGCATGACAACGATAGCAATGCCCAACGTTATGCGTGTGCGGTTCGATTTTTACAAGCAAGCCAAGCGATTCCATTTTCGCAACAATTTGCTTTCTCGCCTCATAGCGGTCAAGTCCCGCATATTCACCCGCAAGCTCGTTCATCGTTCCGTCATCGTTCATGACACGAATAACGGGTAAATTGTGGCGAAGCCCCACTTCAAAGTCGTTCGGATCGTGCGCAGGCGTAATCTTTACTGCGCCGGTACCGAATTCGGGGTCAACGTACTCATCTGCCACGAGCGGAATTTTCCGATCGGTAAGAGGGAGCAACAGCGTTTTACACGCCAAGTGCGCATAGCGCTTGTCCTTCGGGTGAACGGCAACTGCGGTATCGCCGAGCATCGTTTCGGGGCGTGTCGTCGCAATCGTTACAAATTCGTCAGTTCCCTCTACGGGATATCTGAAATGCCAGAATGAGCCGGCGTCCTCGGAGTATTCAACTTCCGCATCCGAAAGCGCAGTCTTGCACCCGGGGCACCAGTTAATAATCCGGCTTCCGCGATAAATAAGCCCCTTGTTATACAGGCGGAAAAATGCCTCGCGTACGGCAAGGGAGCACTTCTCGTCCATCGTAAACGCCAAACGCGACCAATCGCAGGAAGAACCGAGCTTTTTCAGCTGCTCAACGATTCTGCCGCCGTATTTTTCCTTCCAAGCCCAAGCGCGTCTTAAAAACTCTTCTCTGCCGACGTCCTCTTTTTTGAGTCCCTCGGCTTTCATCTGCTCTACAATTTTGACCTCCGTCGCAATGGAAGCATGGTCTGTGCCCGGAAGCCACAGCGCGCAGTAACCCTGCATCCGCTTAAAGCGAACGAGAATATCCTGCATGGTTTCATCCATTGCGTGCCCCATGTGGAGTTGTCCCGTCACGTTGGGAGGCGGCATCATCACGGTGAAGGGAATTTTTTCAGGATCGATTTCCGCACGGAAACAGTCCTTTTTTAGCCACTCGCCGTAAATGCGCTCTTCAAAATCTTTGGGATTGTAAGTCGTTTGCATTTCTCTCATAGTTCTTTCCAAAAAAATGTAATACAAAATTAATTATAAACCTTTTCCTGTCGGTTGTCAATAAATCTGCCCTCGGCATACGAT
>JAIDCJ010000018.1 GCA_029055875.1 Clostridia bacterium | reverse complement strand
ATATATTATTCTTTTATTTTTCACGGAGATAACTATGAAAAAAACAATCGCAATTCTCGGAGCGACGCTTTTTGCGCTCCTTCCCCTCTCCGCTTGCGGAGAATCGGACGGACTTACCAAACTTAAAATTAACGAGGTAACGCATTCCGTCTTTTATGCACCTATGTACGTTGCCGATTCTCTCGGCTACTTCAAAGAAGAAGGTATAAAAATCGAACTCACGAACGGCGGCGGTGCAAACAACGTTATGACGGCTGTTCTTTCGGGTGATGCCGATATCGGGTTCTGCGGACCCGAGGCAGCACTTTACGTTATGCTCGGGGGTACCAAAGACGTGCCCACCGTTTTCGGCCAACTGACGCAGCGCGACGGTTCTTTCCTCGTTTCGCGCAAACAGGAGCCGAACTTTGAATGGACGGACTTGAAAGGAAAGGAACTCCTGGTAGGACGGCGCGGCGGCGTTCCCGCAATGACGTTTGAATACATTCTCAAAGAAAAGGGTTTTACGGAATCGGATATTAATATCAATTACGGCGTTGAGTTCAACCTCATGACGGCGGCATTTGCAGAAGGCACTGCCGATTATTGCACCATGTTCGAGCCCACGGCTTCCGAATTCCAAGCATCAGGAAAAGGATATATCGTTGCTTCCGTCGGCGAAGCAGGCGGCGATATTCCCTATACGTCGTACATTGCGAAACGTTCCTGGCTTGATAAGCACGAAGATACCGTAAACGGTTTCTTGCGCGCCATGCTCAAGGCGGTGGACTACGTGCAAAGTAATACCCCCGAAACCATTGCTCCTCTTCTTGAAAAACATTTCCCTTCCACCTCTGTGGAATCGATTACGGTGAGCATCAGAAACTATCAGAAAATCAATTCCTGGGCGACGGATATGGCGATGACGGAAGAGAGCTTTGAGCGGTTACAAAACATTATGGAAACCGCAGGCGAACTTGAAACGCGCGGAAAATTCACCGATCTCGTTGACAATAGCTACGTAAAAGCAATATACGCTTCGCTCTCATAGAGCAAAAATAAATTTTAGACACACGGAAGATACGCTTATGAAAAATGAAATTCTTCGGTTTACGGACGTTAAACTTACCTATCATACGAAACGCGGAGAAACGACAGCGGCGGAGGGACTCAACTTTGCCGTAAACGAGGGCGAATTCGTAGCCATTATCGGCCCTTCAGGCTGCGGCAAAACCACGCTCTTATCTTTGGCGGCGGGCCTCTTGAAGCCTTCGGCCGGAACAATCGAAAGCCACGGCAGCTTCGGTTATATGTTGCAAAAAGACCAGCTGTTTCAATGGCGCACGATTGAAAAAAATATCTTCTTGCCGCTTGAAATCAAGAAGATCAATACGCCCGAAAACAGAGACCGCGCGAGAGAGCTTGCAGAAAAGTACGGCTTAAAAGACTTTCTGCAAAGCTATCCCTCGCAGCTTTCGGGGGGTATGCGCCAGCGCGCCGCACTCATACGCACGCTTGCCACCAATCCCGATATTCTGCTTCTCGACGAGCCGTTTTCCGCGCTCGACTACCAGACCAGACTAAACGTATGCGAGGACGTATCCTCCATTATTCGGAGCGAGGGAAAAACCGCACTACTTATCACGCACGATATTTCGGAAGCAATTTCTCTTGCAGACCGCGTGCTCGTGCTCTCCCAACGCCCCGCACACGTTGCTTATTCACACGAACTCGACTTCGGCGAGGTGAAGAATCCACTCAAAAGAAGAGAACATCCCCAGTTTTCCGAGTGGTTTGAAGTACTATGGAGGGAATTAAACGCATGAAAAAACTAACTCTAAAAAGAAAACCCAAGATAAAGCCGGAATACTCTTTGGAACACAAAAAGTTCCTAAAAAAAAGAAGGCTCAATATAGCCCTTGTTTGGATTCTCCGAATCGGACTGCTTGCACTACTTCTCGGATTTTGGGAACTTTCAACGGCGCTTGGCTGGGTAGATTCGTTTATTGTAAGCTCCCCCTCCCGCGTCTGCAAGACAATCGGCTCGCTATACAACGACGGTACGCTGTTCTATCATATCGGCGTTACGCTTTTGGAAACGCTCATCGGTTTTGTCATTGCCGTTGTGCTCGGCGTTCTGGTTGCGCTTGCACTCTGGTGGAGCGACACCGTGCGCCGTGTATTGGAACCGTATATCGTCGTTCTCAATGCGCTTCCCAAAATTGCACTCGGTCCGCTTATCATCATTTGGTTCGGTACGGGAAACAAAGCAATTATCTTTATGACTGTGCTCGTCGGAATCATCGTTGCCATCATGCACATGCTCTCCGCATTTATTGCGACCGATAAAAACAAAATTCTGCTTCTGCAATCGATGGGTGCAACGAAGCTACAAATTTTAAGAAAGTTAGTCATTCCGTCTTCGTTTGCCTCGTTTATTTCGATGCTGAAAGTGAACGTCGGCATGGCGTGGATCGGCTCGATTATGGGCGAATACATTGTTTCGCGTGCGGGGCTCGGCTACCTTCTCGTTTACGGCGGGCAGGTATTCAAGCTCGACCTTGTGATGACGGCCATCTTTATTCTTTGCGTGCTTGCGGCGGGAATGTATTTTCTCGTGGTACTTCTGGAAAAGGTACTCGTAAAAAATACAGAAAGCTGACAGCACCATTCCCGCGACTCCAAGTGCAGGATATAAATACCGAACAATTCCCGAAATCCCCATTCGGGAAAGCAAAAACGCCGCGAGGAGCACGCCTCCTTTTGCGGCGTATTGTTTGCTCTTGACGCCGTCTGCCAATTGCAGAAGCGGATATACCGAAGATGCAAGCGAAGTAAGAATTGCGGCCGCCGAAGCAATGTAAAAAATACGGTTTCCGCGCATTACGTACAAAAACGGCATATCTGCATTGACTGCACCTGCCCCTTCACGATAAATTCTACCTAAGATACAAAGCGAGCAGACGGCAATCAAAACTGCGGCAATTGCAGCGGGAAATACCGTATGCTTCATTTCTTTTCCCGCATCCATTAAAACGGGCACGGCAAGAAACACGTTCATGAACGCGTACAGAACTCCACCCGAATAGCCGTCTTTCCCGCCTGTGAATATGCGATGAAAAAAAGTCTCTCCTCCCCATCCGTAATAGAAAATAAAAAAGAGCAATAAGGGTACGAGCAAAGAATTAATGAGCGAAATGCCCTTCATGCCTTTCCGCAAGCAAAATGTTATAAACGCAAGCCCCGCTAGTGATAGCAAAGGCTTGAAGCTAGGCAAAAGTGCGTCGAGCCCTGCAAGCATTCCCGCACACGGAATAAAACTGCTCAGTGATATCGTAATTTTAATTGCCTTTGCCCATCGTCCAAAAAGCGCATTGAGTGCACCCGCAAAGCCTCCATACTTCTTACCAAGATGCAAATAAAAAGTGCTCACAAGAAAGAAGAAAAACGCGGAAAGCATTACGGGAAAGAAAAAACGTTCCGTATGAAAAAATCGGACAAGTTCCGCGCCCGACAAAAAACCCGCACCGATACTTGTTCCGATGATAAACATTGCTCCGCGCAATATACCCATTTTTCGACATTCTCCCTTATTTTTTATGAAAAAAATTGTAAAATTATGTCTGACATAATACTTGAAGGATTGACAAAATTTATCGAATATTGTACAATAGAGAAAACGCAGGAGGAAATGCATGGAAGACGAGAATCAAACCGTAAGTTCCGATCTTATCCGCGGTCATATTAATACCATCATTCTCCGCGCCCTTTACGACGGAGATAAATACGGCTATGAGATTATCTCCGAAATCGAACACAAGAGTCACGGTCAATACACGTTAAAACAACCCTCTCTTTATAGCGCGCTAAAACGTCTTGAAAAGGAAGGTTTTATTACGTCGTACTGGGGCGGTTCGGTAAGCGGCGGCAGAAGAAAATATTTCTCCCTCACTGATGCGGGCAGAAAAATTTCCGAACAAAATCAATCGGAATGGGAGTATTCCCGTACCGTAATCGACAGCCTTATTTCGGATAAGGATTTCGATTTTTCAAACCCCGCTCCCCTTGCAGTAGATATGCGTGTTTTACGCGATACGACGACGCGTGCGCATTCGCAGGAAAAGGACGAGGAAGATAGTTTTGGGCTTTCCTTCTCAGGGCAGGAACAACTCCTTTCCGAACTGAAGGAAAAACAAGCTGAGCTTGATAGACGTCAGGCAGAGCTTGAAGCCGAGTCCGCACGAATTACTCAGGAACGCTTGGAATTCTCCAAACTCAGAGAGGCGCACGACTCTCTTGATGAAGAGCGCACCGTGTTTGCGGAATCTGCAACGCAGCTTGAAGCAGCTCGAGAAGCCTTAGAACAAGACATGGCGCAGTTCGCACAGGAGAAAGCGAAATACGAAGCAGAGATGCTTGCCCGTAACGATGCACTACTCCGCGAAAGAGCATGGCGTGAACACGAAATTGCCGAGCGCGAACGAAAGCTTGCCGAAGAGAGAAAACGGCTCGACGAAAATAAAAACCAAATCAATGCAGACGAATTCCGTGCACTTGACGAACGCTTGAAAGAAAACGAAGAAGCCTTGAATGCACAACGTGCTTCTTACGAAGAACAGATTCGTTTGCGCGACAGTTGGCTGGAAGAAGAACAGACACGCCACGCCGAAGAAATGGAGAAGCGGGAAAAAGAGATTGTCGAAGAACAGGAAGCTTTATTCCGTCAGCGCGAACAACAACTCCTGCATCAAAATTATCTCGGCTTAATCAATACACCCCCTTCGGACAAATCGTCAACGGAATATAATTACTATACTGCACCCGTGGGCGACGAAGAGCCTGAGGACACCACGCCCGTTGATACACAGGACGAGGACGAATGGGAATACCGCAGCGTTGTACGCAAGATATATGCAAATTCCATTAATTCCGAGTCTACACAAACGCCGGAAAGTGAACGCGCAACCTCGCTCGACGGTATTGATTTCTACGATTTGGAAGAACGTGCTGAAAAGGACGGGATCCGTATTGTTACGGCTGGCGGCAAAGGAAAAACCGAACTGGAACAGACGTCTCAAAGTGTTATACATAGAGGAAAAGCTCTGTTTGTGAGCGCAATGGCATTTTTCGTTTTCTGTGCCGTACTCGGTATTATATTGCTTGCAATACAAAGCTCTGCTCCTCTCCCCGTCTTCTACCCCTATCTAATTTGGGGCATTGGTTTGATTGTTCTTTTAATTTGCGGTTTGGCTTACGCAAATAAATACGGAGAACGCTCATTAAGACGAACAACTCCCGCCATCGTTCACGCGGTTGTCCTATTCCTGATTCTCGTCATAATTGCAGCCATCATTGCACTTTGGGTGAGAATCGACTTCACGGATATCAATGCGATTGCAACCTACATTATTGTACCTGACGTATTCTTCTTGGGTGTAATCGTATTCGGACTCACCTATTATTTACAGGTAAGACCGGCTCGTTATTAATTCAATAAAAAAGAGACGCGACTTAAAGCCGCGTCTCTTTTTTATTGAAGCCATATTCACTTTTTGGACAGTAAACCCTATGCAAGTTTTGAAAGAATATGCCTTGCAACGTGTACACCGCTTGCAGAGGCGTGCGAAAGCGAATGCGTTACGCCGCTGCCGTCGCCAATGATATAAAGCCCCTTGTGCTGCGCTTCGAGATTTTCGTCCGTTTCGACTTCCATATTATAGAACTTTACTTCTACGCCGTACAGCAAAGTTTCGTCATTTGCGGTACCGATTGCCACTTTATCGAGTGCGTAAATCATTTCAATGATGCCGTCGAGAATGCGCTTGGGAAGAATCAAACTCAAATCACCCGGAGTTGCACTTAGGGTCGGAACGACGAGGTTCTCGTCGATTCTCTTCTGCGTACTTCTCCTGCCCCTTACCATGTCGCCGAACCGCTGTACGATAACGCCTCCGCCAAGCATATTTGACAGTCTTGCAATGCTTTCGCCGTAACCGTTGCTATCCTTGAACGGCTCGGAAAAATGCTTTGATACAAGCAGGGCAAAATTCGTATTGTTCGTCTTGCGGCTCTCGTCCTCAAAACTGTGCCCGTTGACAGTAATGATTCCGTTCGTATTCTCATTTACCACAATGCCGTGCGGATTCATGCAGAACGTGCGCACCTTGTCCTCGTATTTTTCGGTGGTGTACACAATCTTGCTTTCGTACAGTTCATCGGTAATGTGCTCAAATACCTCGGCATTCAGCTCCACGCGCACGCCAATATCCACGCGGTTTGAATGGGTGGTGATGCCAAGATTTTTACACACCTCTTCCATCCACTTACTTCCGCTTCTACCTGCGGACACAATGCAATACTTACACGAATAGCACTTATCCGCAACGACCTCAAAACCATCCGTCGTCTTTTTGATATCGTTAACGTGCGTATTGAAAAAGAAATCTACTTTATTCTTTAACTCACCGAAGATGTTGGAAAGTACGGTATAATTGATATCCGTCCCCAAATGCCGCACCCGCGCGCTGAGCAGGTTGAGCTTGTTCTGAGTGCAAATTTTGTGGAAGTTTGAGCCCGCCGTAGAATACAGCTTTGTATTTTCTCCGCCGTGCGCAACGTTGATTTGATCGACGTACTCCATAAGCTCCAACGCCGTCTTTTTTCCGATATGCTCGTAAAGGCTTCCGCCGAAGTCGTTCGTAATGTTGTATTTTCCGTCGGAAAAGGCACCTGCGCCCCCAAAGCCGGACATAATCGAGCAGGTCTTACAGCTGACGCAGGATTTTACCTTTACGCCATCGATCGGGCACTTGCGCTTATTTAGCTCATTCCCTTCCTCGAACACTGCCACCTTCAACCCGCTGTTTCTAAGCTCATATGCGGAGAAAATTCCGCCGGGCCCTGCGCCTATAATGATAACGTCATAATTCATACGTACCCCGCTGCTCCACTAAACTTACGATTTTTTCTACAGCCTCCGAAACGTTATCCCCTACGGCAATTGCCGTGTCGCAAACTTCGCTGTTGCGGTACTCGAAGTCAAGCGACATAATACGCCGCGTCTTATCGTCAATATCGATATCCCTGCCGATAATACTCTTAATCGCATCTGCGCGCTCTCTATGCGTAAACACAAGCATAGCGCGTTCACGGTACAAATTTTTCAGCGTAATGGCACCGCAGATATCAATGGGAATAACAGCAACACCCCCGCTTTCAACAATAGGAGAAATATCCTTTTCAGACGTGCCGAAGTGATAACCGCTGTATACGGTAGTTTCAATGTAATTACCCGCTTTCATTTCGCGGATGAACTGCTCCTCGCTGATAAAACGATACGCATCTTCGCTTTCGCCCGAACGGCGGGGACGAGTTGTGGAAGTCAACGGTTTCATGAAGCCCTTTCTCTGCGTCAGTTCGTTTGCAATTTCCGTTTTCGACGAGCCGGAAGGCCCGACCAAACAGAGCACGCCGCCGTTTTTCAGTACGGGAAATTTTTCGGTAAAGGAATTGCGCACCATTTCGCAGAAATGCAAAAAGTCATCGTAACTATTTACGGAAAGAAGCCCCGAAAGTCCGGTATTCCACGGTTTGCGGAACAAAACGGGATATGCCGCGCGGGAACTCGAAATATTGTGCGCGCCGTCGTCAAGCATGATATCGAGCGAAATAATATCCTTGCGCGTTCCCAAAATGATATTTTTGGCGGGAATCTCGGGGAAGTCCTGAATCAACCGTTCCGCCCTTGCGCTCATACAGCAAGCAGGCACAGCGGTTACGAAAAATACGTCGGCAATTTCCGAAAGCTTTTGCACGAACTCCTTAGCCCCTTCGGTGACGGGTTGCGTCCGCACGAATTCGGGGTCGGAATACAGCTGTATGCGATCTGCAGCGTGTCTGCCGCTGTCGCCCCAATACTTGATATCCTCTATCTTGAGAGGCTCCTCATCGGGATAACGCTTGTTAATGATAGAAACCGCATAGGAATTACATTCATACAGCGTATCGTCTACGTCGAGCCCGACGCGTATTCTGTATTTTCTCATATAGTACCCCTTTCCGCCGTACAACCTTCGGCAAGCATTTTTCATTATAATATAAGTTACCCAACTTGTCAAGTGCCGAAAACGAAGACTTGACAAATGACGGAAGCCATGATATAATAATCTACTATTGATTGATACGAAACAGGAGGAAAATATGTTTGAACAAGCACTATCTCTCATTAAAGAATACAAGAGAATTATTATTCACCGCCATACCCATCCGGACGGCGATGCGCTGGGTAGTCAGCTCGGACTTGCGGCAATTATAAAAGACAATTTCAAGGGCAAAGAAGTTTACGTTATCGGCGACGAAGCGACGCGTCTGCCCTTTATGAACGGCGTTATGGACGAAATTCCCGACGAGTACTATTCAAACGCGCTTGCGGTAATTCTGGACTGCGGCTCTTCGCGCCTCATATGTGACGAGCGCTACAAGACCGCCGCAAAGACGCTGCGCATTGACCACCACCTCTACTGCGAGGATATTGCCGACGTCGATATCGTGGACAGCTCTTTCGAGAGTGCGTGCGGCATGGTTGCATTGTTTGCCAAAGAATGCGGACTGAAGCTCAGCCCTGTATCCGCAACCGCGCTCTATACGGGCATGGTGACGGATAGCGGAAGATTTGTTTTCGACTCCACCTCAGCGAGAACGTTCGAGCTTGCGGCGTTCCTTATGTCGCAACCCATTGATACGAATACGCTGTACTACAATCTCTATGCCGAAGATTTTTCCGAGATCCTTGAAAAAGCTGACAATATGCACAAAATCAAATTTACGCCCAATAACGTTGCGTATATTTACACCGCACGCGAGGATCTGCCCGCAAACAGCGACGCCGCCCCCATCGTTTCTACGGGGCTTGTGGGGCTCATGAAGGATATTAAGGGCGTACACGCATGGGTGAACTTTACCGAGAGCGACGACGGCGTACATACGGAGATCCGCTCGAACCGCTACAACATTAACCCCATAGCGGTAAAATACGGCGGCGGCGGGCATAAGAAAGCGAGCGGCTGCACCGTGCCCGACAAGGCAACCGCAATGAAGCTGCTTGCTGATTTGGACGATCTTGCAGGAACGGAAGTATAAACAGGGAAATTATGAACGAAGAAATTAAGAAACAAATTCTCAATAAAATAGAGAGCTACCAAAAAATAATCGTATCGCGCCACGTTCGCCCCGACGGCGACGCGGTTGGCTCAACCAAGGGCTTTGTTGGTATCTTACGCGCCACCTATCCCGAAAAGCAAGTCTACCTTCTGAATGACGACTATTCCGACCACGTGGCATTTTTGGGCGGCGAGGATACGCTCCGCGAGGACGAAGTCGATAAGGTTTACGACGGTGCCCTTCTCGTAGTCATCGATACGGGCGTGGAAGAGCGCATTTCCAACCGCAACTATAAAAAGGCGAAAGAGATTATCAAAATCGACCACCATATCGACGACAAGCCCTACGGCGATATCAGCTGGGTGGAAGACTTCCGCTCCTCTGCGTGCGAAATGATAGCCGACTTTTACGTGACCTTTAAGGATCGCTTAAACATTACCACCGAGGCGGCTTTGTGCATTTACTGCGGCATGGTGACGGATAGCGGCAGATTCCGCTACGAGGGCGTAACGGGCGATACCATGCGGCTTGCGGGTGCCCTTCTCGATTTGAATATCGATACGCAGACGTTGTTCTCCCACCTCTATACGGACGAGTTTGAAACGTTAAAGCTGAAATCTTACGTTTACGACCATATTAAAATTACGCCAAGCGGCGTTGCGTACGTATATATGGACGAGGCGGCACAGGAAAAATTCCATCTCACGTTAGAGGCGGCAAGCGAAGTTGTAAGCGAGCTGAAAGGCATTCGCGGCAGTCTTATATGGATTGCGTTTATCGACAATAAGGAAAAGAACCAAATTCGCGTAAGACTGCGTTCGCGGTTTTTAAGCGTAAACGAGCTTGCCAACAAATATCACGGCGGCGGGCATAAGACATCCGCAGGTGCAACGGTTTATTCCAAAGAAGAAATGCAATCGCTCATTCAAGATGCCGATACCCTTCTCGACGAGTTTAAGAAAAAATACGGGGAAAAACTATGAAGATATTAATTGTAAACGACGACGGAATAAACGCCGAGGGAATCAGACACCTCGTAAATTGGGCTAAAACCAAGGGCGAAGTAAGCGTGTTTGCGCCCAAGACACAGCAGAGCGGGAAAAGCCTCTCGATTGAAATACACGACGCATACGAAGTGAAAAAACTCGATATTTTCGAGGGTGTGGAAGCGTACAGCGTGGACTCCACCCCTGCCGACTGCGTGCGCATTGCAACGCTTGGAATGAAGAAGAAGTTTGATCTCGTGCTTTCGGGAATCAACTGCGGACACAACCTCGGCGAAGATATTCACTATTCGGGCACGGTTGGCGCCTGCTTCGAGGCGGCGAAAAACGGAATAAAGGCGATTGCGATTTCTGCCAGCTTTACTTCGTTTGACAATGCAATAAAAAACCTCGACAAGGTTTGGGATGAAATTCAAAAACGTAAAATGTTGGAGCTGACGGAAATTCTAAACGTGAATTTCCCCGAACAAGGCGACGAAATTTTAATCACGAAAATCGGCAAGGCAATTTACAGCGACGATTTTGACTTCCTCGAAAACGATATGGTAATGCCGCGCCTCATTACCCTTTATAGGGGCACACGCAATTTGGAAATAGATACCGATGCAACCATGACGGGACATATTTCCATCACCCCCATCCACGTTGATTTCACCAACTATTCCGCACACGATATGATAACCAAAAAAGTAGGCTAAAAAAAGCATATAAAAAAACAGCCTTTCCTTTCGGAAAGGTTGTTTTTTGATTTGAAAGAATACAATTCTTAAACTACATTAAGTTTAGGAATAGATATAAATCGTGATATTCTTCTGCGATGCAGTATAGCAAGCAAAACGCTCTTGACCAGAATTTGCATTGAACTGCAACACTCTGTTGTTGCTTGATTGTTTTGTAGGAGTAATAGTGGCAGTTTCATCATCATTGATGGTTATAGTCCATTCACTCGTACCGTCGGTTTGTTTATCTTTTAAGTGCACATAGTTGCTAGCTGCTGTGGGTGCAGAAAGATACTTATCGCCAACTTTGAGATAGAATTTCCCTTCGCTCGCAGCCTCCAAAGTAATTGTCAAAACCGAATCTGTGATATCTGTTCCATCAAAACCATCTTTTATTGCGGTCATGAAATTGCCATTGTTGGCTACCTCACCCATCGCCCAATTACCATAGGTAAGAAGAATCGTAGCGCCATCTTGAAGGTTGGAAGCACTCGTAACCTTATTCCAGCCTGTTGCGGGGTTATTGTCATCCGCTTTCACGAGAACCGTAACGGTTTTGTCCTGACTTTCCGTTCCGCAGGTTACCGTAACTTTGAGGGTAACGGTTTTGTCTTCCGTGGGAAGAGCCGCAACGCTAAGCTTGTTGCCCGTAAGAGTTGCTACATCGGCACCGTCCGTAAGCTCCCATTTAATAGCTAATTTAGCGTCAGTGGTTGTGGCAAGAGTCGTAGTGCCCTTCTTCGTAATTTCGTCAAGCGTTGCAGGAATTGCCGTAAGAGCAGCCGTTACGCGCTCAGCGTCCGAAGTCGTATCGTTTGCCTTGGTAATTGCGGTAATCACGGGGTAATCGCCGGACTGCGCAATTTCGTACGTGCCGCCGTAGTTTTTAATATAACCACGAACGATTACATAATCGCCTGCTGCAAGAGGGCTCTCTGAAGGAATAGGATCCGGCTTCGGTAATGCTCCGTCCCAGTTGATGTTGTAAACGAGAATTGCTTTTGCATTCGCGTCATTTTCAGTACCAATATACACATTCTTCAAGCCGTACGTGCCGTTAATTTCACCCTTTTCGGTTACGTAGCCTTTCACGAAAATCTGTGCATCCTTGCCGTCTTTCTGATAGTTCTTGCCGCTTGCAAGGGTATTGCAAATTTCAAGAACCTCTTCCACCGTGAAGGGATCTGCCGCCGTACCCGCAGCCGTAACGTTGAGCGCACCCAATTTAATTTTGTATTCCTTGGGCGTTTCTACGCTGCCAAGCTTTGCGGTAACGGTAATGGTTACTTCAGTTTCCTGAGCAGGAATGCTGTTAATCTTCAACTCAGAACCCTCAACCGTAACGAGCTCAGTATTGCTGCTCGTCCAAGTGAAGGTTACACCTTCTTCTTTCGACGCGGGAAGCGTTATAGCATCCTGTTCGGTATATTTCTTAGCGAAAACGTTCGTATTAGAAAGTGCGCTTTCTACTTTTTCCGCATCCGTTCTCGTATCAGCGGGCTTCTCTAACGAAATAACTTCAACGTTTGAGTATTGGTTGGTAGTAGGATTCTTCCAACGCGAAATTTCAATCTCAGCCTTGGACTCATCCGTTTCACCCGATTTAAGGTAATTCTGAATGAAACCGCTGACCTTGATTTTATCGCCCTTTGCAAGATCGGAGAACTGCGTAACAAGCGAATTTGCTTCGTAGCTGATGCTCGCAATCATAAGCGCATCCGAGCTGTTCTTGTCCTTATCCGCAGCATACTCGTCTACAATGTAAACGAAGCTTACGTACGTGCTGTAATCTTTACCCGTGTCAACGATGTAACCCTCAACCCAAACGCGTGTGGGGTCATTCTCATCACCATAGAAAGTTCTTACGGGAACGTCTTTCGCAACGTCAAGAACATTAGAAGGAAGATAAGGATCTTCCGCCGTACCTGCGTGAGCTGCTGCTTTCGCGGGAACCTTACACGTGAAGGCAATCGTCTTGGTAGACTTACCAACCGTAACGGAAGCCGTAAGCGTGTAGTCGATTACAACTTCTGCCTGCGAAACGCTAATGGTAACCTGCTTCGAGCTTTCGTCCATCGTGCCAACGGATACGTAGCTACCGAAGTTTTCAATCGTGCTGCCCTCCGCTGCGCTTACCGACCAATCGACAGCGTAGAACTTGCCGTCTACTTTCACCTGTCCCGTAACCTGGTAATCGGTACGCGTTTCGGAAAGCTCGGTAGCGTACAAAGTACGGATATCACCAATTGCCTTTTCCGCCGTCTTGGCATCGCTGCTGCCACCGCACGCTGCTAAAGCACCGACGAAGGTTGCGCCCATTGCGACTGCAAGAGCTGCTGTGAGAATTTTTTTCATTCGCTTCTCCTTTAAAAAATATTTTTTATGTTTTATTAAAATAAAACCTTAATTAGTTGATTCTCAGCCGAGAACCTTCTCTATGAAGTCAGCACGGTAAACCTTTACTTGATAGCTGCCCTCGTATTTGTCTATAAGCCCCTTTACGGTAATCTTCGAGTTAATCGGGTATTCGTCTTCCGTAATCACGTTTCCGCTACTATCCTTTAAGACCTCCGTACGAACGATGATTTGAGTGCCGTCAGCCGCTTTACAGGTAATAGACATTGCACCTTTACTGTTACCCGCTTTCGTGGTATAAATGTCCGTGACCGTCAACTCTTTTACGGTAACCGTCGTGCTCATAATCGCTTCGCCGTAAGCAAGCGTTTTCGTTTCGATTACGGTTTCAATTTCGCCGTCTTCGTTTTCCACGTCCTTTTCAACGGTGTAGGAAATCGTACCCTTCATGATATCCGTTGCACTGGTTTCCGCGAATGCAGGTTCGTATGCACCAGGTACGGTGCCGGGTGCGATTGTAGTATTGCTTGCAAGCGTAGGCGTATATTCATCATAGGAAACGCCCGAAATCTGATAAGTACCACCGGACTCCCAATAGGATACAACCCCCACAACACTTACGCGGTTCCCTACCGATAATATGTCGAGAATTTTACCGCTCTGGAAGCCGTAGTACACAGCCATACCGAAGTAAATCCCTAATTCATCATCGTAATCTTCAATATACACGCTGTTGCTGTATTCGGAGGTTACAACGCCCTCTACCTTAACTTTTTGACCGTCGTAATCGGCAATATTGCAACGAAGCTCCTTTAAGGTTACGGGAGTTGCCGCACCGTATGGATAATCGGGATCCTTCCCGTCAGAGTGAACGTACAGTCCTAAATCGTTTGCCTGCATCACTGCGTTCGACGCAATCGTGCCATAACGGTTGTTTACCACCGACGAGGGAAGCGCAAGCCCTTCCTGAAGAATTTCAACGTTCAGATTTCTGTAAGCGGTTTCGGTTTCGCCCTTCGGTTGATACCAAATCCAAAGCGTGTATCTTTCACCCGTCGAGTCGATATTCCACTTATCGTCATCGGACTCCACAATGATAGACTGCGCATTTTCCAGCTTGCTACGCGTGAAATTGGAAGCCTTTTTGCCCCACGGCTCAATTTTGCCCGTAGATTCGGGGGTGTTGATTGCAAGATAACGCGCTTTAATATAGCCCTGCGTCTCCGCAAAGTCCGCCGCATTATAGCCCGTCAATGTAGAATTTTTTACGGGGTCGAAGTGGGTAGTGTCGCCGTCGATATAGTTGCGAACGGTAACCTCCTGCTTCTTGGTGTTGCTCGTTAAATCAAGCGTCAGCGAGCTAACGTAGTCGACAGGATCCTTCCCATTCTTGTCCGAATCGTCATTGCCGCCGCAAGCGGTGCAAAGCATCGGAAGTGCAAGTACGGTAACCGTCAATATTGAAATAAATAATTTGGAAATCTTTTTCATAATTAACCTACTGCATATTTGCATTCATCCACTGCGTCCTTAAACGCCTTGTCTATGGTCTTAGTTTCGGTAAATACTGCCTGCATCAAATAGCCTACTTGCTCGCGGGCCTTCGAGGAACCTGCAAATGCCGGAGAGGTATAATACGCCGACGCCTGATCCATGCAGACCTTGGCCGCAAGATAAGTCAGGTTACCGTAACCGTTTGCATCGTCAAGATTCTTTTTATACGTTTCGTTTTCCATAACCGTCGTAATTACGGGAACATAACCAGAAACGGAAGAGAACTGTGCCTGGAAACCAATGCTGGTGGTAAGGAATTTTGCCAACAACACACTTGCAATTACTTCCTGGGGATCATCCTGCTTGAAGATACAAATGGAAGGTCCCTGCGAAATTACCTTGGGTTTCTCGGGATGTACCTGAGGAATGGATGCAACTCCTACCTCAAACGGATATTTTCCGTCCACTCGCTCGGGCGACTGGTTCTTTGCGCCTGCGGAGGATCCGATACACATATAGCTCGTTTGATTTTTGAAAAGGTTGGAAGTGTATGCCTTATTAATTTCCTGCGTGATAAAGTATCCCTTTTCGTACCAACCTTTCAACGTGGTTACAAATTCACGGTTTTTTGCGTTATCGAAAAGGAAGTGATCACCGTCCGACGAGGTGTAGGGAGATTCGTGCTGTTCGCACATGGTGATAAACCAGTTTGCCTCCGAGTCATAGCCAAGGGGCGTGCATTCAGGCTTAAGCTCCTTGATCTTCGCGCAAACCTGTTCCATCTCTTCCCACGTTGTAGGAACTTTAATATCGTTTTCTTCAAAGAAAGTCTTGTTATAGTACAAAACCTCCGTCGACTTGGAGAAAGGAAGCGTGTACATCTTTGAGCCGTCGTCGAACAGATAGCCTTCGTTCCAGTAACCCTCAATAAACATTGACTTCTGTTCCTCGGTAAAGCCGAGCGATTCTTCGACTCCATCAGCACGCGTTACAGTCATATCCTTATATTCGCCGTCCGGAAGGAAGCCGTTCAAAGGAAGCACCGCACCAGACTGGTTGAACATTGCCACGTGGTCGGGATAGCAATACGCCAAATTGGGCTGTTGACCAGCATTGATTTTGGTTATAATCGTAGAGCGCACGTCATCGTAGCCACCGACCTGCTCATTCTTAACCGTAATGTTGGGGTAAAGCTCCTGGAACTGCTCAATGTAGGTTTCCAGAACCTTTCTCAGGTCTTGACCCATCGTGTGAGCAAAGTTGATTGTTACCTTTGCTTCCGTGTCAAACCCTTCGGGCGGCATGACGAAATCCGGAATCTTGTTCCCGCAACCCGTAGCTAAAACTGCACTTGTGCATATCGTGCAAGCCATTGCGGTCGCCATGATTACTGTGCCAAATTTTTTCTTCATACGACTTCTCCTTATATGTTTCATATTTTTTCTTTTGACTTAAACCTTTCTCAGCCCTTGAGACCGCTTCTCGATACGCCGCGCATAATGTACTTGCGGAAGAATAGGAATACAAGAAGCAATGGTATGGTTACGATAACAACTGCCGCCATCTGTGCAGGATAGTCCGTCATTTGCGTCGCCTGATCAATGAAGGATGCCCCTCTCAGTCCGACGGTAATTAGTCTATGTGCCATGTCATTTGCGACGAGATTCGGCCAAACATAAGAGTTCCAAGCACCCATCATTTTCAGAATCGTAATCGAAATGAGCGTCGGGGCCGATAGCGGAATCATTACCTTCCATAGGTATTTTAGGTCGCTTGAACCGTCCACCTTCGCAGCTAGATACAGCTCGTTTGGAATCTGCATGAAGTTCTGCCTGAGCAGATATATGTAGAATACACTGACGAGGAAAGGCACGATAAGCGCTGTGAACGTGTTTGTCCACTGGAACGCAGCTACTGTGACATAGTTGGTAATCGTGAAGAGCTCACCTGGAATCATCATGGTTCCGAGCATCGCAGCAAACATGATATTTTTGCCCTTGAATTCGAGCCGCGCGAATGCATACGCCGATAGCACTGTAACGATAAGTGAAAGTATGGTAGAAACAATACCTACAATACAGGTGTTCAAGAATAATCTGCCAAGATTAAGCCCGTCGGCATCAAACGCTACCGCATAGTTCGACCATTTGAATTGCTGCGGCCAGAGCGTTGGTACGGACGCATTGTATTCGTTCACGGTCTTTAATGAGGATATCAGCATCCAGTAGAACGGGAACAACACAATGAGCGCCATGACGATAAGGAAAGCATACAGGCCTATCTGCACAAACACCTTGCCAACAACCTGCTTTTTAGAAACCGCCTCAACGTCCTTCTTCTTCATTACGTTCGACTCAGTAGCAATACCTTCCTGCTGTTCGGAAAGAACAACCGCTTCGGTATTTTCCTGCTGATTAGGGGTAATTTCTTTTTCGTTAATCTTATCCGTCATAAATCACCTCTTAGTAATGAACCTTCTTCTTGCTTACGTACATATTTATCATGGTAACAACGAATATGATTGCAAACAGTATTAGCGCTGCGGCACTTGCACGTCCTTGCTTGTTCTCTGCAAGGCTATCGTATATGAATCCGACCATCGTATTTAATCTGCCGGCATCCCCCGTCGGCCCCATACTGTCGCCGAAAATACCTACAACGCTTGAATATTCCTTAAATCCACCAATAAAGCCCGTAATTACAACATATGCAATCATTGGTGACAAAAGCGGAACGGTAATCCGCCAGAAAGTGCGGAAACGGGAAGTGCCGTCAATTTTCGCCGCATCGTAATATTGTTTGTTAACACCTTGTAGTCCGCCCAAAAGGACGAGAATTTTGAACGGCAGTGCGTTCCAAACGATATAGATGACGAGTACAACCATATTAGCAGCTTTAGACGAGCCTGCGTTTACCCAGTTGATTCTCGTTCCGCCGAATGCTTCAATAATGCTGTTGATAATACCGATGGATTGCGGCTCCGTAGTAGCACTTCCGCCGATCATCGTGAACATCGCCATAAATACCATGCCGATTGCAATGGAGTTCGTAACGTAAGGCAGGAAGAAAATCGTCTGCATTGCCTTCCTTACAAACTTAATAGAATTGAGCGCAACCGCAATAAGAAGCGCAAGCATCGTGGAAATGGGCACGGTAATGACGCACAGAAGCAATGTATTGCCCAAACAATTTGTAAAGCCACGGTAATTCGCAACGCTTACGAAATTGGAAAAACCGAACTCAAAAGTTCTACCACCAATCTCCTCCATTCCGTTATAGCCGTTGAGAAGCGACATTCTAACCGTGTTAAAGATAGGCCATACTGTGAAGACTGCAAGAATAACAATTGCCGGCAATAAATACAACCATGCTTTCCACTGGTTCTTCTTTTTTGTCCCCGCATTGCTTTGGTTCTTCTTTTTCATTCTTTCACCTTCGTCGTCCGTTTTGTTTTCTTCGGCGGCTTGGCCTCTGTCGTTTCAGGTGCAGCTTCTTCCTCAACGGGTGCCGTTTCAGATGCTACAGGTGCAACAAATTCTACAGGCGCCGCCTCGGTCGCTATAGGTGATTCCTCAACGATCTCAATCTTTTCGCTCTCGAGATTTTCCTCTGCAATCTCAGTAGCAACTTCTGTATTTTCTCCGTCCTTCTTTTTGAAGAGCTTCGTGCAAAGGTTTTTAACTCCGTTGAACGCTCTAACAAACACGTTCTTCGGCGGCTCGGGAATCACGTTTTCTTTTACCTTATCGTCTGCCTCTCTGGGAAGAGGGCCCTCGCGGGTTACGTATACCTGCCCTTCCGCTTCCATCTGAGCAATCATTTCCTCATGGGAAGCAAGTTGTGCACCAAAATATACGCGCTGCTCGGTTTCTTTATTGAAAATGAAGACCTTGTGTTCTTTTAAGTTGAATTTAACAACATCGCCCGAAATATTGCCCATTTCGTCCGCCGAAATAATCGAACGAACCACGGGGTTTAACGAGTTCTCACTGGTGGATACAATACTGATATCTCTACCCATAACGTCGATACCAGACACCGTGCAGGTAAGTTTACCTTTCTTGTCAAGTATAAAGCCTTCAGGACGAATACCAACGTAAACTTCCTGATCTTCCACGCCTTTTACATCCAAGACCTTCTCTTCGCCAATGTAGAGTTTGCCTTTCTCTACCCTACCCGAAAACAGGTTGATAGGCGGTGCGCCGAGGAATTTTGCAACGAACAAGTTCGCGGGGTCATCGTAAACCCACTGCGGTTTTCCCGTCTGCATAATAACGCCCAATTTCATAATGACGATATAGTCGGAAATAGACATTGCCTCTTCCTGATCGTGCGTTACGAAAATCGTTGTAATTTTGGTACTGCGCTGAATCCTTCTGATCTCTTCGCGCGTCTGCAATCTCAAACGAGCGTCAAGATTAGAAAGAGGCTCGTCCAAAAGAAGTACGCGCGGCATTTTTACAAGTGCACGGGCAATCGCTACACGCTGCTGCTGCCCGCCCGAAAGTTCGGACGGCTTGCGGTTCAAATACTCGTCAATTTGAACGAGCTTTGCCGCCTCAGTAGTACGATTCAGCATTTCCTCTTTGGAGAGCCTGTTCTCACCTTTCAAATTCTGTAAAGGGAATAGAATATTCTGTTGTACGGTCATGTGCGGATAAAGCGCATAATTTTGGAACACAAGACCGATGCCTCGGTTCTCAGGCGAAAGCTTGGTAACGTCGTCTTCGCCGAAGAAGATTTTACCGCTGGACGGTTCTTGCAATCCGCTTATCATATAGAGCGTGGTGCTCTTACCACAGCCGGACGGGCCCAAAAGACAGACAAGCTTACCGTCTGGAATTTCAAGATTGAAATCATTTACGGCTACAACTTCGTCTTTCACCTTTTTGTTGCGGCTTGGGAAGATTTTTGTAATGTTCTGCAATACAACTTTCATTTCTCTTCTGTTCCCTATTTTTTATTTTTTTTCGTACCCAATTTCAACTTTTCGATTGCTCGATAAATTCTTTTTGTTTGAGAGCTTTCTTTTCCGCAAGCTCCTCTTCTGACTCAAAAATCATCTGGAGCTTCATATCCGCCGCCACCGTACCTGCAAGCAAATCATGAATCGGCGTCCTGTTTTTTAATGCAAAAAACAAAATGATATTCAAAAGCTCAAGCGCGGCAAACAAAACGATTGCCAATACCCCCAGCCCGCCGAAAAGAAACATGAAAACGAGCATTACGGGAAACATCGTTTCTATGGCATATTTACCAAGAAGTGTTCTTGCGAACAAAGACAAAGTTGTTATCTTGACACAGTTGGGACGGACAAGGCAGATTCCAAAAACCTTCTTGCCGACCGTCTGACCGTTTTTGAAAATAATAGGTAGAACAAATTCCAGAATAATATATGAAAGTAAAATACCGATCGAAATCATCATGAAAAGCAGACTTAAAACATACTTGTACTGTGCATTGACCTCGGCTACGGACGGAAGCGACATGTATGCATCATACGCTTCCTTCATTTCACTATCTTCCCCCTTCGACTCGCAAAGCTGGTTCATAAGCTCGTCAAGCGGAGATTCTTCACCATCCTTTTTTATAACGTAAATATCGCCATCCTCTTCATAGGTATAACCGTAGTAGGCGGCAACATCGCCAACATATGTTTTTCTAAACTCTTCCCAGACAGTATAATTCTGCATGGAAGTTTGTTCCTCGGAACGATAGTTACACATTAACGAAATGAGGAACATGAAACCCGTTGCCAGAACTGCGAGCAAAATCAGGTCGAGTAGTTGAGCAGAAGCCCTTTTCACGATACCGATTTTCCTCAGTTCAAACATTCCCTTGTGCTCCTCAGTCGTGCTTTACCCTACATTTTGTGTTTACTAAATGTATTATAACTGATTTCACAAAAGAAAGCAACAGTTTGAAGACAAAAAGTTCTCATGAATTTGTAATATATTTTTGTTACTTATTACACGAAAACAGTTTTACAGGGAGAAAACATACAAATATTCCACAAAATTTCCTGTTTCTGCCCGATATGTTATTTCAATCTTGTAAAAAATTTCCAGGAAAGTGGCATACACCTTCATCTCCGTACAGGAGAGTTCCGAACCCATAAACCCGCTTGGATTCTTGATGTCCGCCTTAAGATACATGCCCGTCAACTCGACGTTCTTAAAATAGCTCTCTTTGAAGTTGATTCCTACGCCTGACTTAACCACGTCAAGATTTGCTTCTTCACCCTGAACGTAGCTAACCTTGCCGTCTGCAATCACTGCTTCGCCAACGAGCTTGGTCTTGGCGGGAGCAGTAGAGTCAATCGACAATTCGGAAAACCTTTCTATGCCGTAATTAACCGTCATGCTGCCGTCGGAAAATTTCATCGTATATTCGCTGGTAAGGACGGCTCCCTCGCCAAAATCATTCGTCACCGTCAAAACAACCTGAGAATAGTTCAGATCAAGCTTTGCGTTCAACTCGGCATATTCCTTGCTATAACTACCGCAACCGCTGAAAACTGCCGTCCCGACGCAAAGTGCCATCATCACCGGAATGAGTTTCTTAATCTTCATTTTATCTTATGCTCCTTTTCAAAGCAGTCTTCCCGCACCCTTCAATGCGGCGTTATCGGCACCGTCCGCAGCGCCATTGTATGCCTTGATTGTCTCGTTATAGCTTGCGATAGCTAACTGCAATATTTCTATTCCATCAGCACACTCCGTCTTGTCTGCATTGGTAAGTTTTTGATACGCCTCGATTGCCCCGTTGATTGAATCATGCAGTGCAAATAACGGGTCATTATCATCAATTAGCGCCAATGCGTCGTAAAACGCGTTTATTCTTTCGTTGCTGCCGCTTGCAGGTGCCGCCGTTACCGTAACCGATGCGCTTGCCGTGATTGCGGGTTTGCTCTTGCTAGTCGCAGTAATCGTTGCCGTTCCTGCGGCAACCGCCGTTACCGTACCGTCCGCAGAGACTGTTGCAACCGACGGATTCGAGGAAGTCCAGTTAACTTCCGCATTCGCGTTTGAAGGAACGCTTAATACTGTAAGATTGGTACTCTCTCCCCTTTTCATCGTAAATTCAGAAGGGTTGATAAAGATATTTTGAAGCTCGGTCGGTTTTTCGGAAGAGTCACTCGTTGCGTACTCCACCTCTATACTATCGATATATGATGCGCCGCTTCCGCCGAGTACGAGAGCAAAATAGGTATCGTTACCGCTTACCGTCCAAGAGCCGCCGCTTGACGTGTGAGTATTGCCGCTATTGGGATTACCGCTTGTAATACCGTCATACGGTTGATTGGAAGTGAAAAGCGTCCACGAGCTGTTGCCGGTCGTCTTAATCGTCACCTTCCTGATTGCACCCGCCGTTGGCGTAGTGCTTGCAAGATAACAACTTGTTTTGCTTGTATTGAATTGCATACTGTCATCATTGCCGGCAAAAATGTATGCAACACCGTTAATGTCGTTTACCTTCCAATCGTACAAACCGTAACCGCTCTTAGCATTTGTAAATTTATCCCTCGTAATCGTGACCTTACCCGCTCCCGTTTCGGAAGAAGACGATTGTATTACCGTAACGGTTGCGCTCGCCTTGATAGCGGAATTACTTGTGCTAGTTGCAGTAATCGTTGTCGTTCCTGCCGCCTTTGCAGTAACTCTGCCGCCTGATACCGTTGCAACCGTTTCGTTAGATGAAGTCCAATTCACGCTTGCGGACGCACTGCTCGGGTTGGGCGTAACCTTAAGATCGTACGTTTCCCCTACGTTCAGCGTGAGCGCAGTCGCATTCAGCGTAATACCTTTCAACTGAGTCGAGGGCTGAGGATCGGGCCCCGGATTAGGATCAACTACGGTGCCGTCGCCCCAAATTGCTTCGGCATAGCTTACGTTATCAATGAAAGGATTTCTGTTACCCTGAATTTTAGCAACTTCCTCGTTTCTTATTCTTTCGATATCGTCAACGGGATCTAATTTGTTCCAATCTAAAAGCAGCTTTATTGCCGCCGACTCGCTACTCGGCGACATAATATGTGTAAAATTAAGCGTACCGAAAACTCCACCTTGGCTACCGTTCGTCGTACCGTAAACGTTTGCATAAGTATTATAGTGGGTATAAACGTACATTACGATTCTTGCGACGTCACCCTTAACCTTATCCAAAGGCTCGAAAGCACCACCGCCGACGTATCCACCGAGCGTCACGGACTGATTGCTCGTATTTTTTGAATACGCCTCTTTCCCGCCGTTTACTTCGCCAAATTTATTACTGCCGCGCGTACTGTTTAATCCGCCCTCCGCAGGACGAATATGGTGCATATCCGTTCCGCCGTTTCTCGAACCGCCGCTAACACTCTTCCACATTCCGTTAGAACAGCTCTTACACCAAACGTGCTCTCTGTTCCAAGTACCGGGGTTGCCGCTGAACGAATAAATACTCTCCTGCGTGTAAAATTCCAAAACGCCGCCGTCGGGACCGGGGTCGGTATCTTGTACCGTAGTGGAATTTTTGCAGTCGTCATAGGAAGTATACGTTTTATGCGTTGTGGTAATTAAGTCGTGAAGCTGGCCCAAAAGCTGCGTTCCGCTTGTGGCGGTGATACCGTTGTAATAGGTATCGGCGGAAGTTACGTACGTGGTTGCCGCATCCACAACCGTGGGTTCCGCCACGGAATAAAACGCTGCCAACCCGACACAGACCGAAAGTGCTAAACCAAACGACAAAAATCTTCTAAAAACTTTCTGCATAATGCACCTCATTTTTCCTGAAGTTTATGATTGATACAACTCTTTATAACGTCCAGCGCAACCGCGTTGTGCCCGCCCTGAGGAACGATGATATCCGCACGGCGCTTGTAGGGCTCTACAAACTGCTCGTGCATGGGCTTTACCGTCGACTGATACTGATTGACAACGGAATCAAGACTCCGCCCTCTTTCGTTTACGTCACGCATGATTCGGCGAAGTATGCGCACGTCTGCATCGGTATCAACGTAAATTTTAATATCCAGCATATTACATAGCTTTATATTTTCAAGCAGTAAAATGCCCTCTATAATGATAATCTGTTTGCTTTCAACTCGAATACATTCGTTCTTTCTGAGGTGATTGCAATAATCGTACTGCGGCACGTCCACCGCGTTCCCCTTTTTCAACTCTTTCAGATGCTTAATGAGAAGCTCCGTTTCAAAGGCGTCGGGGTGGTCGTAATTGCACTTTGCCCGCTCTACGAGGGGAATGGACGGATCGCTTTTATAGTAACTGTCCATACCGATGAGCGTTGCACATGCATTAAACTCATTATAAATCTTTTGGGCAAGCGTCGTTTTTCCGCTTCCCGTGCCACCGCATATTCCGATAATTACACGATTCATTGTACGCTCTCCTGCGCTTTGCGCTTAAGCCAGCACCTACGGCACATTGCCATATATCTATCGTTTCCGCCCAAGACTACCTGCGATCCTTCGGTAACGATTCTGCCCTTTGCGTCTAAACGTGCATTCACCGTTGCCTTTGCCCCGCAGGTGCAAACCGATTTAATTTCGGTAATCGACTCCGCGATTTCAAACAGCCGCTTGCTACCGGGGAAGAGATGCGTCGTAAAATCGGTACTCAATCCAAAGCACAGCACGGGAATATTCTTTTGAATGACTATGTCGGCAAGCTGGTCTACCTGCTCAGGCGTAAAAAACTGGCACTCGTCTACGATAATTACGTTGCAGTCGGAATAGTTCTTTTCGTACGTTTCGTAAATATTTTCATCTTCCCGAACGGCAATTGCCTCGTTCTCCAGCCCGATCCGCGATTTAACAATCTTTGCGCCGTCACGGTTATCAATTGCGGGCTTCAAGAGCAAAACCTTCATGTTTCGCTCTTCATAGTTGAATTTCGTAATCAGCGCCTGCGCCGTCTTGGAACAACCCATCGCCCCGAATTTGAAGTACAATTTTGCCATAATCACTCTACCGTGCAGTAAACGAGCGGCTCGTCCTGCGGTTTTTTCTCTTGTATTTGCGTTGCCGAAAGCAGTAATTTTTCCGCCGGCTCGAACTTGGACTTATCGTTTGCGTACAGCGTAGCGATTTCCTCACCTATATCAACAAAATCACCCGTCTTGCGTTTTAAGATGATACCCGCGCTGTAATCGATTTCGTCCTCCATGGTATTACGCCCTGCGCCGAGTGCAAGACTTGCAAGCCCGTAGTCTTCGGTATTCACTTTGCAAATATAGCCGCGCGTTTTACTCTTTACAGCGTGCGAATATTTTGCCTTTGCGAACTTTGTGGGGTTATCGATGAGCGCCGCATTGCCGTCCTGCGCTGCAACGGTCTGTTTCAGCTTCGCAAGTGCGCTTCCGTCGAGAATAGCATTTTTAGCCATTTCTCTGCACGCATCAACGCTTCCCTTGCCTGCAAGAGAAAGCATGTATCCCGCAAGCGTCAGACACACCTCAGTGAAATCTTCAGGGCCGCGGCCGTTCAACGTTTCGATTGCCTCAATAACCTCAAGCGAATTGCCGATGGCATAACCGAGAGGCCGATCCATATTCGTGATGAGCGCAACAATCTTTTTGCCTGCGTTTTTCCCGATATCCACCATGAGCCGCGCTAAGTGCTTACTCTCTTCAATACTCTTCATAAACGAGCCACTGCCTGTCTTGACGTCGAGTACGATACAGTCGTCATCGGCAGCAAGCTTCTTACCCATAATACTTGCGGCAATGAGCGGCATACTGTCTACCGTTGCCGTGACGTCGCGCAGGGCGTAAAGCTTTTTATCCGCAGGCGCAAACTGTCTCGACTGCCCCACGATGGCAAATCCGATATCGTTCACCTGTTTGATAAAATCCGCATCGGAAAGAGTGGTTTTGAATCCATCAATTGATTCAAGCTTATCTATCGTGCCGCCCGTGTGACTCAGTCCCCTGCCGCTCATCTTGGCAACCTTTACACCGAATGATGCAACAATGGGCGCAACCACAAGACTCGTCTTGTCGCCGACGCCGCCCGTGGAATGTTTGTCAACGCGGATTCCGTCAATTGCGGAAAAATCTAAACGCTCGCCCGAATCGCGCACGGCAAACGTTAAATCGCACGTTTCACGCACAGTCATACCGCGAAAGTAAATTGCCATGCAGAGCGCGGAAATTTGATAGTCGGGAATCGTTCCGTTTGTAACACCGTCGATAAAATACTGAATTTCTTCGGTGCTCAATTCGCCCCCGTCGCGTTTCTTTTTGATAATATCAACCATTCTCATAGGCTTTACTCCCAACCACCTGCGGACACAAAATCAGCAAGCAAATCTCTCGCATACTTTCCGTTATTTAAGCGCGCAACTTCCGTAATATTGTTGTATCTGTAAGTCGAAGTATAACTGTCTACTATAATATAATAATCCGTGTTATTTGAAATCGCGGACGAAGTGATTGTCGTATAGTTGTGATAATCGCTGTTATCCGTTTCCAAAAACCGTGATTTCAAATACGTGCCCTTGATTTTGCCCAAAACGATTTCGTTATCGAAAGGCAGAACGGAGAATAAATTTGCATACGTAACATTCCCCGCCGAAACCGAGTAGGGTGTGCGTAATTTCAAAAAACCACCGCCGAGAACGATGTTATACTGACTTCCCCACTCTGCGACTCCTGCATCATAATATAGCTTTGCAACTTGTTCGCAGATTGCCGTCGAGTTTTTATAGGAATTGTTTCTACCCAAAACCGTGGTATAGGGATTGCTGTCGGGGAAATATTTATTAAATATTTGTTGTATGGCGGGATCGTCTTTCAGACTGCTATTTGCATAGACGTTTTGTTCCAAAATACCGGGCGTGACGGTGTATTCCGCCGTAACCGTATTGTACGAAACGTCCGCACGGCTGACGTATCTGTTTTCGCCGCCACCCTGCAAATGATATACGCCATATTCGTCCTGTAAAATATAGCTCTGGTGCGTATGTCCCTCAAACACGAGATCGACGTATCCGTCGGAAAGCGAAACGTCGTAATAGGTATACTGGGAGCTTCCCTTCCCCACGACAAAATCGCTGCTTGTAACGTTCGTCACACCCGAAAGACTGCTCTCGTATCCGTCATGAATGGAGTATACGATAAAGTCGCACCCTTCTTTATTTCTTAACCGATTAGATTCAGCCTTGACAAGCGAGGTTAGCGCGTTGCCCGTAGCAAAGCTAAGCCCCGAAGTATAATCACCCGAAATAGAACTCAAACAGTTTCCGATTGCGCCGATGATGCCGATTTTCAAACCGCCCTTTTCAACCGTAGTCGAAGCCTGACAGTAATCAACGGGTTTGCCGTTATACGTAACGTTGATTGCAAGGAACGGGAACTTAGCAAGCTCACTGTTGGGCGTCAATACCTGCGCACCCCAATCGTACTCATGATTGCCAAGCGTCATGGACGAGAAACCGACTTCGTTCATCCACTCCGTCATAAGCTTTCCTTTGTTTGAAGAAGATTCAACCGTGCCCTGCCACATATCGCCCGACGAGAGAAGAATTTCCTCACGGGACGCATCTTGATACAACGCTTTGAGATAAGTCGTAAACTCGTCCAACCCCGGTTGATTATCCGTATCCATAAACTTGCCGTGCAAGTCGTTAACCGCATAGAAAGAGAGCTCCGCTATAACACTGTTACCACACTCGTCGCAGATTTCGTCACCGTTTGCATCGGTATGTATATGGTCATCGGGGGGAATTACAACCGGCGGGAGCTTTGTATAAGTCTTAGCTGCCGAAAAATCGCTATCCGCATATTCTTCGCTGCCGCTTACCGCCTTTACTTTAATGGATTCGTTTTCTGCAAGTTGGACGCTGTACTCAGCGGTTAGCTGCTCCTCGCCCTCGTTAATAACGTATTTGTAATAAATTGCATTGTCGACTTTTTTCCACGAAGCAACGCCGTTGCCGTCTATCGTTACCACAGGCGCAGAGAGCTTGGGAAGCGGCGTTTCAAAAAATGAACAGCCGAATGCCATGCCGAGCAGGAACACGACAACCAAAAATGCTGAAATTGTCCTTAAAAACTTTTTCATACTTTATCTGCGGTAAGCTTATAAATTACTCTTTGTAAAAGAAAACGGTAACAGCGTATCGAGCGTATATACCTTATATTTATTCTCGTTTCCAAGAACGATTTGAAAATCCTTTTCGCAGAACTCGGCAATCACCTGCCTGCAAACACCGCAGGGCGCACAAAATCCGCCCTCTTGCGTTTCTTTGCCGCCGACGATTGCAATCGCCTCAAACTCACGCTCGCCCTCGCTGACGGCTTTGAAAATGGCCGTGCGCTCGGCGCAATTCGTGGGAGTAAACGCAGCGTTTTCAATATTACATCCTGTGTACACTTTCCCGCTTTTCGTGAGCAGCGCCGCACCGACGCAGAAATGCGAGTAAGGCGAATAGGATTTTTTGCGTGCCTCCTGCGCCTGAACCATAAGCGATTTGTAATCAATCATATTATTCATCACTTTGTTACCAACCCCAAAAAGCTTTCTCCCTGCGTGGTTCCTTGCGGAACACCGAAATATTCAAGCACGGTTGCGCTGATATCGGAAAAGCTTTCGCGCGTGCCAAGATTCACGCCGCTCTTGATTCCGTTTCCGTAAATGAGCATAGGCGTGTATTCGCGGGAATGGTCGGTAGACGGCGTCGCAGGATCGCAGCCGTGATCGGCAGTTATGAGCAAAACGTCCTCTTCCCTCATATCCGAAAGAAAAGAAGACAAAAAGCCGTCGAACTCGGTCGCGGCGGCGGCATAACCCGCCACGTCGTTTCTATGTCCGTACTTCATATCGAAATCTACGAGGTTCACAAAGCAAAGACCTGAGAAGTCCTTCTCCTGCATTTCCTTCGTCACCTGCATTCCGTGTGCATTTGAAGTAGTGCGGTGACTTTCGGAAACCCCGCTTCCCGCAAAAATATCGTAAATTTTGCCAACGGAAATTGTATCGTAGCCCGCGTGCTGCAATAAGTTAAGCATGGTATCGGCAGGCGGCAACAACGAATAATCGTGCCGATTCGACGTACGCGCAAAGGGATAATCGCCGTTAAAAGGACGGGCAATCACTCTGCCCACACCGTGCTTACCGATAAGCATCTTGCGCGCAATTTCGCAGTATTCGTAAAGCTTTTCGATAGGAACGATGTCCTCATGAGCGGCAATCTGGAATACGCTGTCCGCCGAGGTGTACACAATAAGCGCACCCGTTTCCAAATGCTCGCGTCCGTAGTCCTTGATAACTTCCGTGCCGGAGTACGGTTTGTTGCAAAGCACTTTTCTTCCCGTCCGCTTTTCAAATTCTTTAATCACCTCTGCGGGAAAGCCGTTCGGGTAGGTAGGCAGAGGTTCGGGAGAGATAATGCCCGCAATTTCCCAATGCCCTATCGTGGTATCCTTACCCATGGACTGTTCGCGCATTCTCGCATAGCTTGCCGAGGGCGCGGCAACACCGCCCCCTACTCCCTCGATATTAAAAAGGCCAAGGCGCTTCAGTTCCGGACAGTTAAAATTTGGGTGATTACGAATCGCGCCCAAAGTGTTACTGCCCTCGTCGCTCCACTTGTATGCGTCGGGAAGCTCCCCCACGCCAAAACTGTCGAGCACGATTAAAAAGAATCGTTTTGCCATATTACGCAAGCTCCAATGCTATTTTCATCATGTTCGTAAACGAATTCTGCCGTTCCTCAGCCGTCGTTATTTCTTCGGGATAGATGAAGCTATCGCTTACCGTACAGATACAAAGCGCTTTTTTACCGGCGCGTGCCGCGTTGCAATACAGGGCGGCGCTCTCCATTTCCACGCCAAGAACGCCCATTTTAGCCCATTCCATTCCGCTGTTCATGTCGTCATAGAACATGTCCGACGAGAAAATATTCCCCACCTTATATTTTACTCCCGCTTGTTCGCACAGCTCAGCCGCACGGCGTGCTAAGGCAAAGTCTGCAATCGGACAGAACGTTCCGGGCAGGTTATACTGTTTCGCGTAGTTGCCGTTGGTGCACGCACCGAGCGCGATAATAATATCGCGGACGTGCAAGTCCTTATCAAACGAACCGCACGAACCCACACGGATAATGTTTTCTACGCCGTAAAAATTAAACAGCTCGTACGAATAAATACCGATAGAAGGCTGTCCCATTCCGGACGCCATAACGGAAACCCGCTTTCCTTTATAAGTACCCGTGTATCCGTTGACACCGCGCACGTTGTTAACAAGAACGGGATTTTCTAAAAAGTTTTCGGCAATAAATTTTGCCCTAAGCGGATCGCCCGGCATAAGCACGGTCTTTGCAAAGTCACCGTATTGCGCGGTAATGTGCGGAGTTGGAACGTTCGGATGTTTTTCTGCTTTGCTCATACCTGACCCTCCTTTACGATTTTTACCACGCGTGACGTGCCCAGTCTGTTCGCGCCAAGGGTCACGAAATCTTCCGCATCTTTGAGGGAAGCAATTCCCCCCGCCGCTTTGATTTGAACACCGCTTCCAACGTGCTTCTTAAAGATGATTACGTCCTCTCGCGTTGCGCCCGCCTTAGAAAAGCCTGTGGACGTCTTGATAAAATCTGCCTTAGCGGCAGTGACGATTTCGCACATCTTGATTTTCTCTTCTTCCGTCAATAAACAGGTTTCAATAATTACTTTCAAAATCTTGCCATTGCAAGCCGCCTTGACTGCAACGATTTCGTCTTTTATCTTTTCATAGTGCTTTGCCTTTAAGTCGCCGATATTGATTACCATATCAATTTCATCCGCGCCTTTCTTTACGGCGTCAGCGGTTTCAAAGACCTTTACTTCCTTCGTGTTGTAGCCGTTGGGAAAGCCGATTACCGTGCAGATAGCAATTTTGCCTTCGGCGTATTTTTTGGCATCCGCCACGTAGCAAGGCGGAATGCACACCGACGCGGTATGATATTTAATTCCATCGTCGATAAGTGCCTGAATATCTGCCCACGTTGCCGTGACGGAAAGCTGCGTATGATCGCATTTGCTTAATATTTCCTGAACGTCCATTGTTGATTCCCTTCCTCGCTTTCTATTTTTCATTATATATTATATCTCAAAATAATTTCACAGTCAATAGAAATTTTATAATTTGATTTTATTAAAATAGAGGTGCTCGGACATGATGTCCGAGCACCTCTATCATTTTTAAGTCTTTATATCACCCATGCAAGTGTTTTGTTAATCTTTTATAAAACCTCTATCCTTTATCTTTTAATATGATTCTCCTAATCCGTTGCATTTTTCTAAAAGATAATTCGCCATTTCGTGCCTATTGCCGCACAACTCTTTTAATTCACTGAACGAAATAGGCGAATCAAAAACAAACTTTCTTTCCTCTTTCTTAAAATAGGTTACGAAAATTTTAACGTCTATCCCCTGCCGAAACAATGCCTGCGCCAAAACCGTAAACCCCGCATAAAAACCTTCCATCTTTTTTAGGTATCCGTTATCGGACATTTCAGGAAAAATAATAATATTTTCCCCGTTCTCCGTCATTGCCGATATACTCTCTTTTATGGTCTGTTTGAAAAACCTTCTATCTTTATATGTAGAAATGAGTTTTAACCCTTTGTAAAATAGATTGGTTAGCGGACTCGCGATCAAGCAGAACAATCTTGCCAAATGCAAATTCCAATGTCTTTTCTTATGATAATATACTTGAGTCTGATATTTGTAAAGCTTCACAAGTCCCGAATTCATCTCATGCGTTCCCCACATTCTGATGGGAAAATCCGCATACATTTCAAGATTCAACGGTGCCGCCGCACCCTCATGATTGCTTAAAATAATTGCCCCGTTCGTTGGCTTTTCGCCCAGATATTCAAAAGACGGTTTCCTGTAACGTATCCGTAAGATACGCTTAAACACCCTAAACCATCTCTTTCGGTTTTGCGTAAATTTCCGTTTTTTCATTTTCTTCCTCAAAGTATCCCTATTTACAATAGTTTAAGAAAAAAATGTTTCTCTTTCGTTAAAATTTCATGTTTGTTTTGTAAGTTCTTTGTTAACGTTTTGTGAAAAAGACGCCGCTTATGCGACGCCCTTACTTTTAATCCGTTTCATTTTCCGCTATATTTAACAAATCGTTGCTTAAATCGATTATCTGCTGACCGTATTTGCGCTTATTCCGTTTCAAAACCGCCTTATAAATCGGATAAGCCACAGCTGCAATCGCTACACCGATAATTCCGACAATAATCCCCCATATTTTGATATCCCATTCGAGCACCATTGTCATACCCGCTCCGAAAATAAGTGTACCGAAAATTCCGATTATCCAACCGATAATCATCGGGGGCCTTATAACGCGGTTATTTAGTCTGCGTAATTCTTCAAGCTTGCTCTCATTCTCCTGCGGAGGCGTATACCGTTTTCTGATGCTTTCTATCTCGCGTCTCTCGTTTTCGGTCGGCGCAGAATAGGTATAATCAAATTTCGTTTCATTCTTATCGTTTTCAATCATTGTCTTTTCCCTCCCCGAGTTTTTTCGCCGCTTTAACAATCATTACTGTTGCTACAGCCAAAACCGCCGCGCATGCAGCAAAGCCTGCACACGCCTTCATTGCAATCGCAAAAGTTAAATCATTTCCCTCGTCAAATACTGAAAGCATTAACACCGTCAGCGAAGCCATCGACATACACGCATCCGCAAAGTTCAAATTTCTCAATGCCTGCGACACGGGGTCTTTGTACTTACTTGCCTTTACGACGTGTACGATTGCCATTACAATTTTATAGAACGTATAGGCAGCGGTAGCAATTGCAAAAATCGTTCCGCCCCGAACGGGCCTGCCGTACATCACCATCTGCGTGACGGCAATACACATAGCTATTTCTACAATGACGAGAAATGCACCGCAGCCGAGATAAATTTTATTCCGCGTGCTCGCGTAGGCTCTTTCGTCGTTGCATTTTCTTTTGCTCAATCGATCGGCGGCAACCGTGATGCCGCGAAAAAGAATAAGTAGAACGTAATATCCCGCAAGTGCACCGTACCAAACCGATTGTTCCCTTACGGCAATTACGCCGTTCATTATAGCAAATGCGATACTGAAACATAGTGAAAGAAGTGCAAATACCGTCGTTTTCAGACCGTATTCTAATTTGAATCCAAAGCGGGGTTGTTTCGATTCTTTCATAATGCGTTTTTCAAAATGACCGTGAAAGTCGTACCCTTGCCCAATTCACTATTGACCGCGATTGTTCCGCCTATAATATCAATCACTTTTTTCACAAGTGCAAGTCCCAAACCGTTGCCTTCCTGCGAATGGGAAGTATCACCCTGATAAAACTTTTCAAAGATATGTTTCCCCGTTTCCGCGGAAATTCCGCAGCCCGTATCGGACATTCTTACGATTGCCTGACCGTTTTCTTTTTTTAACGACACGCTAATTTTTCCGTTTTCCGTAAATTTAACGGCGTTGGACAAAAGATTATTCCAAACAATTTCAAGATACGAGGCCGTAGACACAACATTTACGTCCTCATCGAAATCACAATCGAGTTCCAGTCCTTTCCCCTCTATCAACTCCTCAAAACCAAGCACGGTTTGTGCAAGCATTTCCGTAAGATTGATTTTGCCATACTCGGGTTTGATTTCCTGATTTTCAAGTTTGTTCAATTTGAGGATATTCTTAATGAGCCCTGTAAGGCGTTTAGTGGCATTTACGAGTGTTTCCGCATACTGAATCCGCGTCGTCTCGTCAAGATTTTTTTTCCGGAGTGACGCGGCATAATTCTGAATGACGGCAAGCGGTGTTTTAATCTCATGGGAAACATTGGATACAAAATCGGTATGCAAAACTTCCGTGCGGGAAAGCTCCGTCACCATTTTGTTTAAGTTCTCCATGATATAGTCGTATTCGTCATAACGGTTGATTGAATGCTTAATATCAAGCCGAACGGAAAAATCCCCCGCCGCAATCTTATCGGTTGCTTCGAGAATTTTTTGTACAGGCTTATCAATCATATATCTTCTGCGCAAATAGTCAATCAAGGTGCAAATTGCCGCAAGAACGAGAATGACCGAAAGCATTACCCCCGCAATGATTCCCTTGTTACCGTTACACGCGCTTTCAACGGCTACGTATACCCCAATCCCAATGGAAACGAAAATGGCAACCGTACCAAATAATATTGCCGCGCCGGCAAGAGTAGATCCCCATTTTTTCTTCCGCATCATTTGAGCACCGCCTTGTAACCAAGTCCGTGGACGGTAACAATCTCAAAACCGTTGCAGGAAGCCGTTTTCTCTCGTAATTTTACGATATATACGTCCACCGTACGGGAAGTTGCACTACTGTCGAAATCCCAGAACTCGTCCATCAACTGCGAGCGGGTAAACGTTCTTTTAGGAAAGGAAAGTAATTTGAAGAGTAAATCAAATTCCCGTACCGTTAAATTCAGCTCCTCGCCGTCTACGTACGCAGTATGCTCGTCTTTGTTCATACGCAAATTTCCCGCAACGAGCTCACGGCTGCGTTCGATATTTGCTCGACGAAGCAACGCGCCGACGCGGAGCATTAACAGCTCGCAGTCAAAAGGCTTTACCACGTAATCATCGATTCCTATTTTATAGCCAAGCTGTTTAGACGGTTTATCGTCAAGTGCGGTCATAAACAGAATGGGAATCTGCTTATCGCTCTCCCGCACTTTTGCCGCGAAACCGAATCCGTCGAGCTCGGGCATCATTACGTCGCTTACGATTAAATCAAAGGTATCGCTCTCCATCACTTCAAGAGCTTCCTTTCCGTTGTAACACGCCTTAGGAACATATCCGTTATCGCTTAAATACGAACAAACCAAAGCATTCAGAGATTTATCGTCCTCAACCACAAGAATTTTAATCATAAGCGCCTTACCCCTTTTATATGCCCCATTCTAATATGGGCTTATTAATAAATTGCTAAAAAAATGTTAAAGTTTTGTTAAAATGATTATAGCATAAAGGTCGGCATAACACAACCTGCCGACCTTGTATCTTGCAAAATATCTTGGCTTTTATCAATTGCTACCCGTTGCCGATTCCTGATAGAGCACGCTGCCGTTTAACGTATAAGTTACTGTCGCCGTGACGGTTGCGCCGTTAGGAACGTTAAACGAAACCCCAACCGAAATATGATTATCTGTTGTCGGATTCGGATTGGGCGAAACTGTCTGCCCAACAGTAGCCGTTTTGATAACGTAATTATACTCTACGCGTTTGGTAACCGAAGGATCGTTTGCCCATGCCCCAATCAGTTCACACTCGGTAATATGAACGGTGACATCAACCGTATAATTCCAAAATCCGCTCTTATTAAAATCAACCGAATCAACGTTTAATTTTGAACGCTGCCAAAGCGCCTCAACCGTGTAATCTTTCCCGCCGAGATAGTCAACGTTCGTCACTTGCGTCCAAACACCGTCTTCGCCAACATACCACCAACCGAGGAAAGTGTAACCCTCTGCGGTTAAATCTGTAATCAACGTATAATCGGTTTTGAAGCTATCGGTAAAGCTATTAACACTTTCCGTTCCGTTATAGCTGAAAGCAATTTCGCTCGAATAGGTAATATGATCGGGCGTTAATACAAACGACGCTTCCTCGTTTGACAGATAAGTAGCCGTCCAGCTGTCATGTTCGGCAACAGGAATTTCAAACACGTGGTTCTCCGTTCCAACGGTATAGACAACACTTTCGCGTCCGTCGCCGTAAATATACTCGATTGTCGCGCCGTAGAACATCTGCGTATCGTAATAGTACATTCCCGTCGTCTGGTCGTACGCCCAATCACCAATCTGTTGCGCGCTTATGAAGCGCACGTCGTAAAGGTCAGGAAGATACGTTGCCGTAATAGAGTCAAGATTGAACGAGCTCCATACAGGCGTGTAACCCTCCCTCTCGGGAAGTTCGGGATAGTTCAACTGCGTATAGAACTTGAGTGTACCACCCTCGTTTCGATAAAGCACTTTTTGCGAGCCCAACACCGTTTGTGTTCCGTCCAAATCCTGCATGACGTAAGTTACCGTTGCAAAGGTGCCTTCAACGTAAGTAGGTTTACCCTCACTATCCGTCAAATTCCACTCGATTCCGTCTTCGGTCTTTACACAAATTCCACTGATTACATCTTGGAACTCCACTGCAAGGTTCGTTACGGTATCCTCGTCGTAGTCCGCAGTTCCCTTTTCGCTTGCATTGAAAATCGTCAAGGGATTATTGCCCGTCTCAATCGTTATCGTAAATGCCTTTAAGATGGTACCTAAGAAACCGTTCACAAGCGAATCCAACTGAAGGTTCATAGAAGCGCCAATCGTGCTCAAAGCCAAAGCGTTATTATTTTCGGCTTCTTCCTCTGCGCCGATGGAAAGATTAATATCACCCATCGTGCCGCCGGTAAGTCCGTCACCGTTGAGCACTACAGCCCAAACGTGTTTATCTGCGTCGTAGGAATAACTCTTTAAGAAGCCGCCGAGCATTTCACCGTAGTCACGAACCGCAGACTCCGTATTCGTGGAAGAATCAGACGATGCCATTGCATTCGCAATATCGTCGCTGAAATTGAGAATAAACGCAAGCTGACCGAGGAAATCTCCACCGAACACACTAAGCGGCATTGCGCGGTCCACTATCGTACCATCCGTATTCCGCTCCATATAAACCATCATATCGGTTAAATCGAGCGTGAGATCTAATTGGTTTTTGTTTCCTTTGATAATTGTGTAGCCCAAAAGGCTGTAACCGCTGTAATTGAGCCGAAGCCTAATCATCACGCCGCCCTTGCCGTCTTTATTGAGATCAATGGAAAGTGCAGTTTGAATGGATATTGCATCTCTACCGAAGAGATTTGCCGAAATAACGCCCGTAATATAGTAGTTTGTGTTGATAACCTGCTGACCTGCGGTCGCTGTCCCCGCGGCAATTTCTTCTTCCGTTGCCGTATGTGTTGCGGTGTTTGCAACCGCTTTCACCAAAGTGCCGATACCCGATAAATCGTAATAACCGTTGTAGTAGTTATTGCTGTATTCTCCGCTGATAGAGATATTCTTCTTCAAAGAAGTTTCTTCGATTTTCTCCGTGCTGATACCGATTTCAACGTTCGTTACTTCTTTGCAGTCGTTGCTATATACGTTGTAGAACGTAAGCCCGCGCAGGGTGCCGTTTTCTCCGGCCCCTTTCAGAAGACTGAACGTAAGATTCTCGAGCTTCGCGTTATCATAAACCGAAGCCGGATTGAGGGTGACTTTGAATTCTTCATCCCCAACCACAATCGCATTGACAAACGCGTCTTTCAATACTTTTGCATTTGCATCACCGACTGCGCCTTTTAACGCCGCAAGGAAACCTTGGAGAAGCGTTTCGCCGTCAAGCTGCATTGTGAGCGTGAGCATGGAACCAAACGCCTGAAGCTGTTCCACCGTCTGCATATTCAGCCAATCGTAAACGAGATAATTATTGAGAATATCAACGTCGATACCGAGGAGCATCAATCCCGAAGAAAGCACCGTCATGATCTCGCCCGCAGGAGCGTAGATCTTCAAAGGTTTGTACTCGGCGGAACCGCTTGCAAGCTTGGAAAGCGATACGAAGAAATCCAACTCGCCGTCGCCCTTGCCGTCGACCGAGTAATCGAAAATCAAAACGTCAACATAAGTGCTCGTGCCGCCGTTGTCGGAAACGATTTGAAGAGAAACGTCCAAATATAAGTCGGGTGCTACCGTAATCTTCGTCCCTTCCAAATCTATTGTAACGACTGCTTTCTCACCGACGTTCCTATGATAGAGTACCTTGCCCGAAACCGACGTGACCGTTTGATCGGCTTCCACGTTCTTGGTTTCACCCCAAATATCTACTGTGATATCCGTTTCAGTAAGTGTACGGACTGCCGCACCAACGTAATCAAGCAGGTTTGCAAAAGATTCCACCGTAAGAGGAATTACGCCCTCGGGCATGGTCGGAAGCGTGGTATCCGTAACGGACAAATCTGCCTCTAAGTAGGCACTCGCGGAAAGGCTCTCACCAATATAGCCAAGCCTCAGCGCAACGCCGTTCGCACCGCCGAATAATTCCGCCGTGATATCCTGATACGATATCTTGCAGATACCGTTTTCGGAGTCGGACGAAGAAATAATAATTTCTTTCATGATATCGCCAATATTGAAGCCGCTCAACAAGCCTTCGCTGAGCAAAGCTTCCTTCGCTTTCAGCATACCTTCAAGTACCGTAAGTAAATCGGCAAATTTTTCAATTTCAGGCAAAGGACTGCCTTGCACGATCATATCGTCCAATGCCGCATCAATCGTATCGTAAAGTTCTACAAACGCCTCGTCGAGCTGATCAAGCTCGTCGAACGCAACGTCAAGGAATACGTCACCGTAAACGATTTGCAGGGAGCTTGCAGTTACTTTAAGAATGATTTCCTGCTGAATGCCGTTCACACCGAAATAGGTATCGAGATAAAGCTCGAATCCGTTCTTCCAGCTGATTGCACCCTTTACAATTGCAAGCGAAAGCGTGAAATCGCCAACGTTGAGTTCTATTTCACCGCCAAGTGAAAGCGTACCTTGTTTCAGAATATCGGGAATCAACAAAGCAATTTCCGTAATATCTTTATAGTCTTCCAAATCTTCTGCTGCCGAGAACGCTTCACCGCTCGTAACGGTAAGAATCTCTGCACCGAATGCGCTTACACCGAGTACACCGCTATTTACGTTGAGAGAAATTTCTCCAATCTCCATTTCCGTACCGAGGAGAAGCTTCAAAAGATTCGTTCCGTCAAGTACAACGTTCAAAGCATCGTTCGATTCGGAAACGGCAATCAAATCACCGAACGAATAAGCAAATACATGCGCCGCAAGTTTTTCCACCGCGGCATTGATATCGAGCGTTTCGGCTTGAACCAATTCAAGAATGGTGGCAACAAGCGAATCGTTCGCGCCAAGCTCTATCTCCGAAAGCAGCCCAAACAGCTTTTTCGTATCTGCTTTCACTTTCAAACCATATGCATTGAGATACAACTCGCCATCCGCAAAATAGATGCTGACGGGAATTTCCGTGTCCACGTAGACAACCGTCAAATCACCTTTAACTTTCAGTTCTTCACCGAGCGACACGGAAACCGTTCCGCTTACCGACAGACTATCGGTGCTGTAATTCAGCGTAATATCGATTGCCTCGCCTGCAAACATATCAAGTAAGTCGTTTACGTAGGGAAGAATATCCGCATACCCTTCCGTATCGAAAATGACTTCGCTCCCCTTGGAAACGCCGACCGTCGCACCAAGTGCTTCAAGCGAAATGCTACCCTCCTGCCCGACTGTAAGCGAAACGTCGTCAAGACCGTCAACGACGATTCCGAATATCTCTAATATCTGTGTTGCCCTAACAACAACGTTCAACTGCCCATTTTCTTCCGAAATGACAATCGCACGGAAATCCTTAGAAAGCAGCTTTTCAAGAATGTCCGCAAGATTAAACTCAAGTCCATCCGTAATCCCGCTTAAGAAACCATCCGCTTCATTCAAATCAAGGAAGCTTCCAATAAACTCTTGCAGTTGTTGGGTAGTCGCTTTTACGCGAATTCCGTCAATATTCAAATAGACGGTATCCTCTAAATAGGCAATGGAAACCTTCTTTACCGCCTCGTTGTAAGCAACGAGCAAGTCGCCTGCAAGCGCAAATTCGTTCCGATAGGAAAATTCTAACGTTCCGTTTACGCCAAATCCGGCGTTCGCATAGGAAACGTTTACGCAAAGGACATCCTCGTTTACAAGATTTACAATGCTCTCGATATAAGGCGAGAATTCGATAAACTCTTCTTTCTCGTCCTCGTCGAGCGCGGGCAACATTTGATTTGTGAAAGACAGGTTAGCGCCGATTTTAATGTCACCGAATTCAATTGTTGCATCCAAATAATCAAGTGAAACCGATTTGTCTTCCGCAATATTGAAATAAAAATCCAAATCCGAAATCCGAAGCCCGCTCACAAGGGAAGATAAATCCAACGACGAAGAAAACTTTGCATTCTTTCCATCGTTATAATACTCTAATTCAGTGTCCTCACCGACCAACTCGCCCACAATCGCATCGAGAGAGAACCCTCCCTCGCCCTCTGCTGAATCAGAAATCGTGTCAATTGCATTTCCGCCGAAAAGCGCCAATAAATCTCCCACGTTGAGTTTAATCTTAAACCCGCCGTAAGAGAGATATGCCTCGTTGTCTATGTAATACAAACGAATTACGTCCTTTTGGAAATTGGCCCGAACGTCAATTTTTGAAAGATCCAACGCCGAAATATCCATTGAGGATAAATCAAGGCGTATAATCCCGTCGAGCTGATAGCCGTCAATATCAAGCGCGAGCTTTAACGAGGTCGGCTCGGTGATAATGGGACCGAACGCCTCGCCGAGGCAATCCATCGGTGTAATTTCCTTGGGAACTTCCTTCTTGTCGTACTGATTTATAAAGTAGTTTTCATAGGCAGGATTGGTAAACAAACCCGGATATGCGTCGGGATCGTCGGGATAGGTATACTCTGTAACGTTTTGGGTAGAACAGGACACGGAAATAAACTTTTGCGCATTGTACTTTTCTTCAATGTAACTGCTGCGAATCCGCCACGTAGAATCAAACGTATAAGTGACCGAAACAAAGCTAAACGAGGGCAAGCCGTCGAGGCCGCCCTTGAACACCATTTGGTTCCTATAATGGCATACAGCGGAATCATCCCCCTCATCGCTCGTAGAAGTAACACGGAGCTGTAAGGTCTGCGAATACGTACCGTCGCCGTTGTCTATAACATCGTCTGCCGAAAGCAACGTCTGGTCGTTGATAACGTAAACGGAGAACGCCGTTCCGGGAAGTCCGTTAATTTCCTCCTGTTTGTGGGGCTCCTCTTGCCCGTCTTCCGCGCATCCGTAAGTGAAATGCTCGATGGATCTACGGTTGAACGAATAATCACGCTCGTTCCAAGTATCCCAGGGAATATCGATTCCAAGCGACCAGGTTTCTTGATGCTTCGACGTCGTACGCCACATCACGATGCCGTCAGTAAAATCGGTAATAGGACCTTTCGCATCAGTAATATCCCAACAAAATTGCTGTGCCACCTGCACAAAGCCCATGTCATCCGTGGAAGTATCCGTTTGAATTAAAATGCCGTTGGAAAACTGCTTGTATGTATTTACGTTTTGATTATCGGCCGCAAACACGTCGGTATGCGAATAGGAATACCAGCTCGGCTGCGTTTTCAAACGATAGTTCATGTAAGCAACGTTCTCAAGCGCAGAGTAATCTAACGGAGTGGAACCGTCGTTCGGAACTTCCGAGCAAACGGTAAGAAAATCTCTGGAAACGATATTCAGGCTGGGGTTGCCGCCCATGAAAGCGAACGAAACGCCAACGACACCGACAAGCAAAAGCGAAGCAACCGCCTTCGCCTTACGGTGCGCCTTTACACGTTTTAACGCTACGTGCCGTTTCTTATCCTTTACGGCCCGTACGCGTTTTTTATTTTTAATTTCATGTAAGCCCGAATCGGACCTCATTTTCAACTTCTTTTTCATAAGAATAACCTAAACCTTTTTGACAGGACAATAGCCTGTCATAAAAGTATATGACAGTAGTGTAACACGAATATGACATAATGTCAATTGATTACACATAAATTTTGTAAAAAAATTATGGAAATAATAATGTATACGCGTACGCACGCATAACAAAAGAATTGCGGACATACTCACAGAATAAAAGCAAACGTATTAAAAACAAAAAAATCCGCAAGCAAAAGCCACGGATTTTAATATTATGTGTGACATAATACTCTGCAAATCTGCGAAAATGGCAGTTTTGCACCTCAATTTGCTATAATATATTGAAAAAAATCATTTTTTATATTAAACTCTTACGTCACCCTTTTCGCCCAGCAAGGCAACGTGACGGTCAAGTATAGGCTGAATTTCATTCTCAATAAATTCCTGCGTTTGTTGCGGAGCACGCCCTATAAACTTCTTTGCGTCCAAAATATCATCCAGTTTATCATGTACAGAAGCAAAGAGTTTGTCGTTTTTAATGAGTTCTATCAGGTTGTTCTCTCCCCCTTCCCGCTTCACCCTTTTGCCTGCTTGCATGGAAAGCACACGGATTCTTTCGTGCAGTTCCTGTCTGTCACCGCCCGCCTTCACGCATTCCATCATAATGTTTTCGGTCGCCATAAAAGGCAACTCCTGCGCAATATGCTTTGCAATAACTTTATCGTATACGACTAGATTTTCTGCTACGTTCATGTAAATATTGAGAATGGCATCTACTGTTAAAAAAGCCTGCGCATTGACGATGCGGCGGTTTGCCGAATCATCTAACGTGCGCTCGAACCACTGCGTAGATGCCGTAAACGCAGCGTTCACGGGAAGTGAAAGCATATATCTGGCAAGCGAGCTTATACGCTCCGAGCGCATGGGATTGCGCTTATATGCCATAGCGGAGGAACCAATTTGAGCTTCTTCAAAAGGCTCCTCCACTTCTTTCATGCTCTGCAATAGACGAATATCATTTGAGAACTTATATGCGCTCTGCGCGATCTGCGAAAGCACACAAAGTATGTTATAATCAAATTTTCTCGGATACGTCTGCCCCGTTACGCCAAATACGCGCGAATAGCCGAGCTTTTTCATAACGCGCTTTTCCAGCTCTTTTATTTTCTTTTCATCACCATTAAAGAGCTCCAAAAAACTTGCCTGCGTACCTGTCGTACCCTTCACGCCGCGCAAACGGAAACACGCATAGAGATTTTGCAAATTCTCATAATCGAGCATCAGATCCTGCAACCAAAGCGCGGCACGTTTTCCGACGGTCGTGAGCTGTGCGGGCTGTAAATGCGTAAAACCGAGTGTGGGTTGATCCTTGTATTTCAGCGCAAAATTTTTGAGCTTATCCATCACGTTAACGAGCCTTTTCAAAATAATATCCAGCCCGTCTCTCATGATCATCAACTCGGAGTTGCAATCCACAAAACAGCTCGTCGCACCCAAATGAATAATCCCCTTTGCCGAAGGTGCAGCCTCGCCGTACGCTTGGACATGTGCCATAACGTCGTGCCGAACCTGCCGCTCATACTCCTCCGCTTTTGCATAATCAATGTCTTCCGCATGCGCCTTTAACTCGTCAACCTGCGCCTGGGTAATGGGAAGACCAAGCTCCATTTCAGATTCCGCAAGTGCAATCCAAAGCTTTCTCCAAAGACGGAATCGCTTCTCATCTCCGAAGTTTTCCTGCATTTCACGGCTTGCATAGCGTGTATTTAGGGGGTTTTCATATAATACTTTGTCTGACATAGTACTTCCTTAAACAGTAGTAGGTGCAGGATATTCCACGCCAAACGTTTCCGCCGTAACTTTTTTCATCTTTTGCTCGACTACAGGCTTATCGCGGAAATCCGTCTTTGCGGTAGCGATTGCATCTACCGTATCCATGCCTTCAATCACTCTACCGAATGCGGCGTATTGTCCGTCGAGATAAAACGCATTCTCGTGCATCACAAAGAACTGCGAACCTGCGGAATTGGGATTCCCCGCCCGCGCCATGGAAAGAACGCCCCTTTCATGCTTCAATGGATTGGAAAAGCCGTTCGACTGAAACTCACCTTTAATGTGATAACCGGGCCCACCCGTTCCTACGCCGTCCGGATCGCCACCTTGAATCATAAAGCCCTCAATCACGCGGTGAAAAATAATACCGTTATAAAAGCCCTTGTTTACAAGATGCAAAAAGTTATTCACGGTATTGGGCGCAATCTGCGGATAAAGTTCCGCCTTAAAATTTTTACCGTCCGCCATTTCAAACGTTACGACGGGGTTTCTCGTTTCGCTCATATTAGTCCTCCTGATATTTTTCAATTTCCGTTCCCGCTTCCTTAAACAGCCTCATGGAAAACTCGTCCGGATAGCCTTCTTCATACACAACGCGTTTGATGCCCGCATTGATAATCATTTTTGCGCAGATCACGCAAGGCTGATGCGTGCAGTAGAGCGTTGCGCCGTTAATGTTTACGCCATAACGCGCTGCTTGAATAATCGCGTTCTGCTCGGCATGACACGCGTAGCACATTTCCGCGCGTGTACCGCTCGGAATATTCAGCTTTTCTCTGAGGCATTCCCCCCGTTCCAAACAAGAAGAAATGCCCACAGGTGCGCCGTTATAGCCCGTTGTCATCACGCGTTTTTCTTTAATAATCACTGCGCCGACTCTACGACGGTGACAGCTCGCCCAACTCCCGACCTGGCGGGTGAGTTCCATAAATCTTTTATCCCATTTATCCATAATTTCACCTTCTTTACAATTATAACATGGGAAAGAAATACTGTCAATTCCCCTATGAAATTCAATTAAAAATATTTCCTAAAGTTACAAAATTTTTCCATTTTTTTGTTTGACACACCTCTCATTCAGGTTATAATATATAGGAATCCAGCAAAAGCTGTACAATCATTTCATCGGAGGATTTAGTATGAATATCAAACCCTTATTCGACAAAGTCGTTGTAGAAGCAGTTACCGTCGAAGAAAAGACGAAGAGCGGCTTCTATCTTCCCTCTTCCGCACAGGAAAAACCCCAGACCTGCGTTGTCGTAGCGGTAGGCCCTGGCGGTGTTGTGGACGGCAAAGAAGTCAAAATGCAAGTTAAAGTAGGCGATAAAGTGCTCTGCTCCAAGTATTCGGGCACGGATTTCAAGGTGGACGGTAAAGAATTCACCATTATCAAACAAAGTGATATTTTAGCAATCGTAGAATAATTTCAAGGAGAATATTTATATGGCTAAGCAAATCAAATACGGAGATGAAGCAAGAAAAGCACTCGAAACAGGCGTAAATACGCTTGCCGACACGGTTAAAATTACACTCGGCCCCAAAGGCAGAAACGTCGTTCTGGACAAGAAGTTCGGCGCTCCCCTCATCACTAACGACGGTGTGACCATTGCAAAAGAAATCGAACTCCCCGATCCCTTTGAAAACATGGGCGCACAACTTGTGAAAGAGGTATCCACCAAAACGAACGACGTCGCGGGCGACGGTACCACCACTGCGGCAATCCTCGCACAGGCAATCATTCGCGAGGGACTTAAAAACCTCGCCGCAGGCGCGAATCCTATTATTTTAAGAAAAGGTATCGACAAAGCAGTTGAAGCGGCTGTAAAACAGCTTAAATCGATTTCTAAGACCGTTGACGGGAAGAAAGCAATCTCACAGGTAGCATCTATTTCCGCAGGCGACGAGAAGGTAGGCGAACTCATTGCAAATGCGATGGAAATCGTAGGCAAAGACGGCGTTATTACCGTAGAAGAAGGCAAGTCGATGACGACGGAGCTTACCACCGTTGAGGGTATGCAGTTTGACAGAGGCTACGCTTCCGCTTACATGGTAACGAATACCGATAAAATGGAAGCCGTGCTCGACTCCCCCTATATTCTCATTACTGATAAAAAGATTTCCAACTTGCAGGAAATTCTCCCCGTTGTGGAACCTCTCGCACAGCAAGGCGCACGTCTTCTCATTATCGCGGAGGACGTCGAGGGAGATGCACTCGCTGCACTTATCGTCAACAAGCTGAAAGGCGTATTCAACTGCGTTGCAGTGAAGGCACCCGGTTTTGGTGACAGAAGAAAAGCAATGCTCGAAGATATTGCTATCCTTACGGGCGGCACGGTCATTTCTTCCGATCTTGGTTACGAATTCAAGGACGTTACACTTGAAATGCTCGGCAGAGCAAACCAAGTGAAAGTTGACAAAGACAACACCACGATTATCGACGGTGCAGGCAAGAAAAACGACATCAAAGCGCGCGTTGCATCCATCAAATCACAAATCGAGGCTACGACTTCCGACTATGATAAAGAAAAATTGCAGGAACGCCTTGCAAAGCTTGCGGGCGGCGTCGCAGTAATCAACGTAGGTGCGGCTACCGAAGTTGAAATGAAAGAAAAGAAACTCCGTATTGACGATGCGCTTGCGGCAACCCGTGCAGCGGTGGAAGAAGGTTACGTTCCCGGCGGCGGTAGCGCACTCCTCTCCTGCGTGCCTGTACTGCAAAAACTTGTTGATACTTTAACGGGCGATGAAAAAACCGGCGCGGCAATCATCATGAAAGCTTGCGAAGAACCCGTTCGCCAAATCGCAGCAAATGCAGGCGTAGACGGTTCGGTTGTGGTAGATAAGATTCTCACGAAGAAATCTGCCAAATTTGGTTTTGACGCGCTCAACAACGTTTATACGGATATGGTTGAAAGCGGCATTATTGATCCAACCAAGGTAACACGTTCCGTACTCCAAAATGCGGCATCCGTTGCCTCCACCCTTCTCACCACGGAATCAATTGTTACGGACATTCCCACTCCTCCTTCGGCTGCCCCTGCTCCCGCAGGCGGCATGGACGGAATGTATTAATTCCTTATCCAAAAAGATTAAACCACCCCGAGCATATGAATGCTCGGGGTGGTTTTTGTTGGTGCACCAAAAGAGTATAATCCGAATTGTTTACTTGTTACAAGTGAGTGGTTCGGATTATCTTTTTGTATCGGGAATAAATAGATTAAACTTTCAAACAATGACAAAAAGCTCTCGGATAAATTGTCCAAGAGCTTTTGCCTACAAATAATTAAGTAAGATAATTGAAATTTATTGCAAATCAAACATAATCACATTTTCGGCATAGGCGCATTGTAAAAGCCGAGCTTATGAAAATCATACCAACCTTTTATTTGTTCTTCGGTTGCTACCGATAATGCCCGTAATACTTCTTGTGCAAATTCAAGTGCTGCCGTTCCGTTTGCCGTGATCACATTATTGTCTAACACCGCTTGTCTATGTATAAATCCCTGTTCATTTGTATAAGACGGATATTGTTTTAATTCGTTCAAATCATTAGCCGTATGCTTTACGCCGTTCAATGCCCCGATAGAGCCTAAAAACCTACAAGCATCGCAAATCGCACCTACCACCTTGCCGCTTTTAATGCAAGCGTCAATAAGAGGCTTAACTTGCATAGCGTTCTCGTTATGCCACGACATACCGCCGATAAGTATTACGGCATCGTAATCGGACGGTAAGGTAAGCAAGTCATAATCGGGCAAACATTTAACCCCGCCGATAGAAGTAACGATGTTCTTTGTGAGCGATACGGTCTTATTTTCAAATTTGCCCCCGCCGAGCATATTAACTGCCGACGATATATAAGCAAGTTCCCCATCTGCCCATTGCTCCAAGATAACATATAATATTTTTTTCATTGTTCTTATTCCCTTTATCTCCGCTCAATTACTGTTTCTCGTACACCCATTATAATTTATTTACTAAATAAATGCAAGTGTAAAATCAAAATGGCACCGGCCGAAATATATCATTACAAAAAACCCAGGCGGGATTTCTCACCGTCTGAGCCTTTTAGTCTAATAGTGTGTATTCAATTTGCTCAAAATTTCGTAGGGCTGAATAGGTGTTATTCAGCTATCGAAACGTAAAGTTGTTTTAACCCTCCTTTTAGACTTTTTTGTATAGCCAACCGCCGTTGAGGCTTGGCACGGTCATGACTCCGAGCCTCTCCCCCGTTCGCATCCTAGGCTGCGCATTTGGCGGTAAGACTCAATCGTCATTCCCTTCGGCAAATCTGTTTGCCGCAAAGGGATTGTTCCTGCGCAGGAACCGTGCCGGTGCGGGTTGTGCTATCTCCTGTTGCTGCTGCTCGCTCGGCTGTGTCTGCACGATAGGCGGCACCACAACCACGGGCTGCGGTTGCGTATTCGGCTGTGCCGTAACAGTCGGCTTCTCCTGTGCAAAGCGGTTGCGTTCTTTCTCAAGCGCAAGCTCGCGTTCCAATTCGCGCGTTCTCTCGCGCTCCTTCTCCCGAAGATCACGCTCGAGTTCAAGCTCGCGTACCGTTGCCTGCGTATAGCTCTGCGGTATTTGCGGCTGTACGTAGCTCTGCGGCATAACCACCTGCTGCGGTTGAGGCAGGGCGGGCTGTGCGTAAGGCTGTGCGGGAGTATTGGACTTTATCTGTCCGACGTAGAAATTGCGGTCTCTGTCGATACCGAGCTCGTGCTCTAAGTTGCGCATTCTCTCGTAGTCACGCACGCGCATACGCTCTAACTCGCGCTCTAACTCGTACTCGCGGTACGAGGGCTGTGCATATCCCTGCGGCATCGGTGCCTGCCAATACGGCGAAGGCATATACCCCTGCGGCATATACATCGGCTGAGGATACACGGGCGTTTGCACCGGTACCTGTACGGGAACCTGCTGAATGACAGGTTGCACCACGGGTTGAGGTGCGGGTTGAGGTGCGGGCTGAACTACGGGTTGCTGGGCAACCGTAGGTTGCACTTGAACCGTTTTCTCGCCCTTGTTCTTTTCGCGCTCCAGTTCTAATTCTTTTTCCTTTGCGCGAAGTTCGAGCTCTAACTCTTTCTCGCGGGTGTTTCCGTTTGCAGGCATTGCGGGGATATAAACCCTCTGCACGGACGGCTCGAAGGGTGCCGACATATTCTCACGGCGTGCCTCGAATTTCTTCTTCCGCTCTTCTAACGCTTTCTCGCTCTGGGCAAGTGCCGCTTGGTCTTTCTCCCTAGATTTAGAAATCATATCGAGGAAGCCCTCTACCCGCTTTTGATGCCCAAGCTCCGTTGCAAGCTTCTCCACTGCCTTTTCCAGCTTCGATTCGTCCGTGCTTGCTACGACCTGCTGTGCGGGTTGAACCACCTGAACAGGCTGTTGTGCAGGTTGCATTACCATAGGCTGTTGCTGCACCACGGGCGGCTGGGCGTACTGCATTGCAAAGGGTGACATTGCGCCGTAACCCATGCCCATATTGTTATTGCTCATGGCGGCAATGCGGCGTTCGTCCTCTCTGCGGCGGCGTTCGTCCTCGCGTTCCTCTTCTCTGCGACGACGCTCCTCTTCCCGCTGTTCTTCGCGGCGGCGTTTTTCTTCTTCCCGCTCCTCTTCCTTTCTGCGCTTCTCTTCGTCACGCTCCTCTTCTCTTCTGCGTCTTTCCTCTTCGCGTTCTTCGTCACGGCGGCGCTTCTCTTCCTCGCGCTCGTCCGCCTGTTCTTTCTTCAAACGGTCCGCCTCGTCCTGCTTTGCCTGTTCCGCAAGCACGACTTTGTTCTCCGCGTACTCTATCTTCGCCGCTTCCAAAGCCTCTCTTGCTTTATTCCGTCTTGCTTTCGCAATGAAGATACCAATGAACAACGCTACCGCTAATCCAATCAAAACACAGGCAATAATCGTCCACGTTGCGTAAGCAAGTCCGAACAAGCCCGTTGCGGCTACTGCTGCCGTCTTATACTGCTTCGGCTCGTTCGTACCGGTTTTGTATTGCTTGGCTTCTTTGTTCGCCTTTCTGCGTTGGCTATCGAAGTGACCGATTAACCCTGCAAAGATTGCGCTCAGCACGATACATACGCCGCTTACGAACGGCTGCCAATAATTTTCAAAGAACTCTCCGATACTCCCGAAGAATACCGCCGCACCGTTCTTGGGTACGGTGTAGTCTATCCCCTTGGATACTGAGCCGAACTCGTTATCGCCCGTCTTGAAGACGATATTTCTTTCTGCGTCGTCGCCGCTGAACACCGCTTCAACCTTGAACGATTTGCCGCCCTTTAACTCGGGTTCTTCAACGAAGTTCCCCTCGCTATCGTAATAACGGTATCCTAATTCCAGCGTGCCGCCTGCGATAAAGTCACGGATATTATTCGGCAGGTTCAGGGTTGCGCCCGCCTTGCCCTTGTTCCACATATTCGTGGTGTCCACGACAAGCGGCGTGATATTCCAGTTATAGGTCGCGGTAATATCGTCGCCCGTAACGCCCGCGCTCTTTGCCGCAGGGTATATCCACTTGTAGTTAGAATCGGTAATCGTAAGCGTGGTTACGTAGTTTCCTGCACCCACGTTTCTATCCGAAAGCTTGCCCTCCACCTTGATAATATCAAGCCCCGAAGGCCCGTACGTCGTCCAACTCTCGCCGCTAAGGTAGTCTACGAAGTTAAGCTCGTTGCCGTTGAACGTCATTTCCGAAAGCTCGGGCAAGGCAATCCCCTTTGCTTCTACCGTTACGGTAAACCAGTCGTCGCCGAGGATATATCCCGCTTCCGCCACAGGCCCGAGTACGATTTCAATGCAGTAATCGCCCGCGTCCGTGGGAAGCTCGCCTGCGGCAAGCTCGTTTCCTGCAACGGGCGTTTTGCCCTTGTAATAGATTACCGTATAATCCGTGACGGTAATACCGTCGTCGCCAACCACCTTGATGACGGAAGGATCGAAATGCGTACCGCCGTCGTATTCCGCCGTGATAGGCGTCGAGCCGTCCTTGCCGTCCACCGTTGCGGTTGCAAGCACGTTTTTGCTTCCCGTCTTGAACTGGTCCTGCGGCGTACTGCCGTTGTCGTGCACGGCATAGTTCGCCGAATACTCCGCCTTGATATACGCTTCTACCTTATACTTCTTTTCGTCCGTGGGGTCGGTGTCAGCCTTGATTTGCTCAAGCGTGACTTCCAGTCCGCTCTTCATATCGTAGTACTTATACTCAACGTAGTCCTCGAACTTAGAATCGTCGAGCTTGAGCTTCTTGAGGATAATCGTACCCGAATAGTTTGCATTGCTGTAAGGCTCTTTACTGTTCGTAAAGCCGTTGTACAGGTTCTTCTTCGCTATCTCCCAACTAAGGTTTATAACGCTCGTATCGGGCGCGTTGAAGTTATCCGTATTGTACACTAAATCGGAAGCCGCTATAGTTGCAGTATAATTGCCGACGGTACGCTCGCCGTCACCGTCGTACATAGAATCAAGCGTTAAACCGTTGGGCAGAGTCGTTGCCTTTACGCGCACGGTCACGTAGTTACCGTCGTTATACTGCGGGGGATTTGTGGAATCATACTCCGTCCAGCTCTTGCCGTTGTCCGTGGTATACTCCCACTTTACGTTGCTTAAATCAAAATCGCCCTTTTCAATTTCCCAGTTAAATTCAACCTCGCAGGTGGACTGCATATTTCCGTTTACTTCAAACTGGAAGTCCGTATCTATGGATTTCAGCGCAACGATTGTCTTGAACGTGCCTACCTTATCGCCGCTGCGAACCTGATAGCCGTTTACGTATTTGGAAGTATCTACCACTACCGCGCTTGCGTCGGCCGTGGGGATCTGAATAGACAACTCGTATTTTACGCCGTCTACCGTGCTTCCCGCTTTCAGTTCAAACGGTACCTTCAGCGAGCCGTCGTTTGCGCTCGTACCGCCTGCCGCGCCGTCCTTGGTGTAAGTCCAGTCATATGTGCTCGGATCCAACTTGCCCGAAGTAATTTCAAAATCTAACGTATTGTTTTTCGTGATTTTATAATTTGCGTTATCACCCGTAGTGCCGTTGAGCTCTACCGTTAAGGTATATTTCCCTACGGCTATATTTGCAGGCATGGTGATAGTAGTTACGTTGCCGTCTGTATTCAGCGTAAGAGTATTCGCTTTACTGGTACCGCCCGCGATATCGTAATAACAAAGCAGGTTGATATTTTCGCCTGTCGCTCTGTCGTCCGTAATCGTTATTGTTACGGTGTCGTCACCAAAGCTCCACTCCGCGCCGCTTGCGTCATTCAGTTTCGAGCTTAACGGCGGAGCTGATAAAAGCTCTTTCTGCGTGATTTCAAACTCTACGTCTTGGGCGATGTTCGTACCGTTCGTCCATGCATAGTTTGTTGTATCGCGCAGGCTTAAAGAAACAGTATATTTATCCACTTTAACAGCTTCAAAGGTGTCCGTGGTATCTACAATCGTTGCGCCGCCCGCACCCGTTACGGTGCTGCCGTTCGCGGCACTTGCGCTATTTACTTTTATATCGGTACCCGAATTGAAGTCCGCAAGCACAAACTGCAACGCACTGCCCGAATATTCCTGCGGTGCTGTTATCGTGGGGATCTTGAGTTTTTTAGGATCTACCTTTACCGTTGCGGTTTGGTCTGCGTTCGTACCGTTCGCCCCAATATCCCATACGTAGTTTTTCTTATCTAATAACTGGAATTTTACGCTATAAGTACCCGCATCGGTTGCGTCAAAACGCGTACTTGCCGAATTCCAACTGATACCTGCTGTTACGCCCACGCCGGTCATAGTTGAAGCATCAAAATTTGAATCAACGGTAAAATGACTGCCGTTAACAGGGTCGTACGTTTGCGGGGAATTCGTTATTTTGGGTACGGTAAGTTTTTTGGGGTTAATTTTGAAGTTAAAATATCTTACAGTATCGCTCTCGTCACCAGCACCCTTACTCGGGTCTGCATCGCCCCTGAATAAATACCCTGCCGCAATTGCCGTTGCGTTTAGCTCAACTTTAACCTCGTAAGTATCCGCATCAATCATATCGCTGGTAGGATTATCCGTTGGATAGGTTAAATCCATTAAAGAACTATCATACCACGCCTTATCGTCAGCTTTGATTTCAGAATCGCTAATATCGCGCAAAGAACCGTTGTAGGTTACTTCCACGTCCCCCACAGACGCTCGTCTGGCATTTGATAAATCTAAATATATTGCAGGGCGAACACCATAAACTTGGCTGGGCAAATCGTAGCTACTACCACCAGCGCCCACATAAATACCATAACCAGGGGCACTCGACCGCGTCCACCCTCCGTAAAGAGTGCTGGCACAGCCCCAGGCATTGCCCGTCGTAATTTCGTCTATAGTAGGAAGCCATACCTTATCCCCTTCAAAACCGGGAAGAATAAACGAGGAATATTTACCGTTTTCCACAAAGTCCGCAAGAGCAGTGAATGCCGTAGGAGCCATCTCCGCTGATGGCGATTTTACATTGTTCAAAAATTGAGTACAGCTATAACCGTAGCCACTCGAATAACTACCGTAATAAAAGCCTATATCGGTTTGACCCGCATTTATTGCCGCGCGTATCCAACTGTATTTATAGACGTTAGAATTTGCAGGGCTTGTTTCGTATTCACTATAAGTACCGTCTGAAAAGGTGTGGCCGCCTAGCCCATTTGTTTTTGCAAGCCATAGGGTAAGTTTATTACCCGTAGCATATACTGGATACCATTGCCTGCCGCCGAGGGTTACGGTGGCATTGAAATTACTGGATCTAAGTACAATTCCCGCGTCCAGCGCGTCCATCATTGCGTTTATATTGCTATATCCTGCCGCTTTAGCCAAAGCGTCCAAAGCATCGCTATCGTACTTACTACCGTCGCTTGTAATAAGCTCACCGCCGCTTGCGGCATTCGCCGTGAAGTCGTCCTTCTTCTTTCCTGTCAACGGCAACAAAATAGAACAGCATATAAGTGCGGCTACGCATACCGCAAGTATTATGCCGATAAATACCCTATTCTTAATTAACCGTTTCATTTTATTATCCTCCGTCCATTTGTCCATTAAAGTACACTTTTTTGGAGTAAAACTATTGACATTTTTCGCATAGAATAGTATAGTAATTCTGTAAC
>JAIDCJ010000017.1 GCA_029055875.1 Clostridia bacterium | reverse complement strand
TGGCGGAGAGAGAGGGATTCGAACCCCCGGATAGTTGCCCATCAACGGTTTTCAAGACCGCCGCATTCGACCGCTCTGCCATCTCTCCATCTGAAAATATTAAGTTTTTGGGTGCAAAATCAAGTGAAAATGATTTTGTAGAAAAGTTTGTAGAACTCTACGATTTTCCGATTTTGTTGTAGAAATTCTTAACCGATTGATTGTTCCCGATAATCCGCTGAAAACAAGCCGTTTTATACCGAAAATCGGGCGTTTAGGTAAGTAACTAAGCAGTCAAGCAATCTCGTTGTAGAAAGATTTAGGGGAATAAACCCATTGAAATCAATCGCATTTCAAGACCGCCGCATTCGACCGCTCTGCCATCTCTCCATGTATTAACGATTAACTTGACCGCCGCATGACGCGATTGACGCGCTTTTTTGCGGAGCGCGTAGCAATCGCTATTCCGTCGCTGCGCTCCTTACGACGCTCTGCCATCTCTCCAAATAAAGATTGTCAAGTATTCACCGATATTCTTTGATTAGAATATCATAAAAAGTAAGAAATTGCAAGCGAAACGCCGCACTTCATTTTTTATTTTTGAAGCAATTTCGTATCGTTTGCGCAAAAGGGGGAATTTACATGGGTTTGAAATTCGATGCACCGTATCCGTCACTTGATGGAATCACAGAAGATTACCAAACACTTCGCCTCATATCTCCCGCATACGCGGGAAGGGAAGGGGAACTGACTGCCACGCTGCAATACGTTTATCAATCCGTGTTTCTCGGAGCAAACGGTATGCAGAAGGAGTCGAAACTTCTGCTCGATATTGCAGTTACCGAAATGCACCACATTCAAATACTCGGCACGCTTATTACCAAGCTTGGCGCACCGCCCGTGTTTACTTCCTGCCCGCCGTACCCCGTAGGGTTTTATTCCGCTTCCTACGTCAATTACGTAAAAAATCCGCTGGGTATGATAGGCGCGGATATCATTGCGGAGCGAGGGGCAATCGCGGAATATCACAGGATTCTCGGCTCGCTGAACAATCAGAAAGTGTATGACGTTATCGAGCGCATTATCGAAGATGAAAAAGTGCACGTTGCCGCGCTTGAAAAGCTGTTCGGCGAATTAAAAGAAAACGATAATTGTTAACAATACATATTAAAGAAAAATCCCGCCAAGGCGGGATTTTGTTTTAACGTTTTTTTCCGAGTTCGGGAAGGACGCCGTTTAAGAAATATTCGGCGGTCGAATTCTTCCGAATGAGTGCTTTGGCCTCCTCGGGCGTACACCATTTCACTTCGTCGATTTCTTCGCCAAGCTTCATTTCGCCCTCATTTACCGTTACGACGAAGTTAAGCATTAAAAGATTCTTTGCGTCGTGATACCGCGAACAAAAGTACCGCCATTTGATCGCGGTTAAATTTGTTTCTTCTCTGATCTCGCGCGGAATGGCTTTTTCTGCGTTTTCGCCTTTTTTAATATACCCCGCAAAGAGTTTATAGTCTTCGTCGCCCACGTGTCTTGCGAGCAGAATTTTTGATTCGTCCTTATTCACCACCGTCATCGATACGGCAACGGGGAAGAAAGGAAATTTGAATTTTTCGCATTTCGGACAATAGGGTACGAGCCCTTCGTTTTCTACAAAACCGAGTGTCAGTTTTTCTCCGCAATCTCTGCAAAACATAATAAATACTCCTTCAAAGCTATTGTATTATTTTACTCTAACTCCACGGGCTTGTCAAGACCATTTCGTAAAAAATGCACAATAAATGAAAAAAATTTGCACGCGCAAGAGCGGGGAAAATTCCCCCGACTGCTTGACACGAAACGCATATATATTGTATAATAAATTTTGTTTGTTAAGGAGAAATTCATGCTGACTTCGATTTGCGGAATCAACTGGGGAGACGAAGGAAAGGGGAGAATGGTCGATCTTCTTTCCGAAAAGTTCGACGTTGTTTGCCGCTATCAAGGCGGAAATAACGCGGGACACACCGTTGTCAACGAACGCGGAAAGTTTATCCTTAACCTCTTGCCCTCCGGTATTTTGCGGGAAAACGTTGTAAACGTTCTCGGTGCGGGAATGGTCATCGATATCCGCCACCTCGCGGAAGAGGTTTCGCGTCTGCGCGGGCAGGGCATTAAAATTACGCCCGAAAATCTTAAAATCAGCGACCGCGCAGTCATTACAATGCCTTATCACGTCCTTCTCGATTGCTTGGAAGAAGAGCGTCTTGCGGATAAAAAATTCGGCTCTACCCGCCGCGGAATCGCGCCCGTGTATGCCGATAAATACATGAAAAAGGCCTTCCGTATGGGAGAGCTTTTGGGTACGGAGCTTCTTTACAAGCGCGTAAAGGAAATCGTCGAATGGAAGAACCTCACCGTCGCGGGCGGGTATCGTCACGAGCCCGTCAGCGCGGACGAAATGATTGACTATTTCAAACAGTACGGCGAACCCCTCAAAGAGTATATCTGCGATACGGGCGTATATCTAAACGAAGCGAACAAGGCGGGCAAGAACATTATGTTCGAGGCACAGCTCGGCGCGCTTCGCGATATCGATTTCGGAATTTATCCCTATACTTCGAGCTCTTCCACGATTGCGGCGTATGCGCCTATCGGGGCAGGCGTTCCGAATTTGAAGCTTGATAAATCGATCGGCATTATGAAAGCATATTCCTCCTGCGTGGGGGAAGGCCCTTTCACGGCGGAATACTTCGGCGAAGCGGCGGAAAAGCTCCGCGCGGCGGGCGGGGAATACGGCGCGGCAACGGGGAGACCTCGAAGAGTAGGGCCTTTCGACGTGGTTGCCTCCCGCTACGGAATCCGCTGTCAGGGCGCGGACGAAATCGCGCTCACGAAGCTGGACGTGCTCTCCGCGTATGAAGAGATTGAAATCTGCACGGCGTATGAGCTTGACGGGAAACGTTTAACGGAGTTTCCGTTCCCCGACGTGCTCGATAGGTGCAAACCCGTATTGGAAAAGGTAAAGGGTTGGCACTGCGACATTTCAAAATGCAAAACGGTAAATGATTTGCCCAAAGAAGCAATCGCCTATATCAGGCTTATTGAAAAGCTCTGCGAATGCAAAATTACCTACGTTTCCGTAGGCGCGGAGCGTGAGGCATACGTTAAATTCCATTGATTATGAAACAGCGTTTTTATAAGATGCACGGCATCGGTAACGATTATATTTATTTCGATTGCTTCGAGAAAGAACTCGAAGATCCTGCAAAGACGGCGGTGAAGCTTTCCGACCGTCATTTCTCCGTCGGGGGCGACGGCATTATTCTCGTGTGCAAGAGTAAGGTTGCAGACGGCAAAATGCGTATGTTCAACGCCGACGGCAGCGAGGGAAAGATGTGCGGAAACGGAATCCGCTGCGTCGGGAAATTTCTCTACGAGGTCAAGGGCATCAAAAAGGACGTTCTTACCGTGGAAACGCTCAGCGGCGTTAAAACGCTGTATATGGGCGTAGAAAACGGCGAGGTGCGCTCCGTAACGGTGAATATGGGGAAAGCAGAGCTGAATCCCAAAAATATTCCCGCCCGCTTTCAAGGTGAGAGCGCCGTCAACGTGCCGCTTCAAGTGAACGGCGAAACGGCAATGGTGACCTGCGTTTCTATGGGTAACCCGCATTGCGTGGTGTTCGGCGGCGATCCGTATCTTCTCGATTTGGAAAAAATCGGGCGGGGCTTTGAAACGCACGAGGCGTTCCCCGAATCGGTGAATACTGAGTTTATCCGCGTCATCAAGCGTAACGAGCTTCAAATGCGCGTATGGGAGCGCGGGAGCGGCGAGACGTGGGCGTGCGGCACGGGTGCGTGCGCGGCGGCTGTTGCAAGCGTATTGAACGGTTATTGTGATAAAAACGAAGAAATTCTCGTACACCTTCGTGGCGGCGATTTAACGATTAAGTATACGGACGATGCAGTATTTATGACGGGGCCCGCTGAGTTTGCGTTCACGGGCGAAGCGGAAGTTTAAGCGAAAAAACGAAAGGAGCGGATATGACGAAATACATCTTTGTAACGGGCGGCGTTGTTTCGGGGCTTGGCAAAGGCATTACTGCCGCATCGCTCGGCAGGCTTTTGAAGATGCGCGGGTATAAGGTCGCTTCCCAGAAGCTCGATCCCTATATCAATATCGACCCCGGTACCATGAGTCCTTATCAGCACGGAGAAGTATTCGTCACCGAGGACGGCGCGGAAACCGATCTCGACCTCGGACACTACGAGCGGTTTATCGACGAGGATTTGAACAAGTTCTCTAACCTCACCACGGGAAAAGTATATTGGAACGTGCTCACGAAGGAGCGTAACGGCGAGTACCTCGGGCAGACCGTTCAGGTTATTCCGCACGTCACGAACGAAATTAAAAGCTTTATCTATCAGGTCGGCAAGCAAACGAACGCCGACATCGTCATTACCGAAATCGGCGGCACGACGGGCGATATTGAGAGTCAGCCTTTTCTGGAAGCGATCCGTCAGGTGGCACGCGAAGTGGGCAGGGATAACTGCTGCTTTATTCACGTCACGCTCGTTCCCTATATTTCGGGCTCCTGCGAGTTCAAGAGCAAACCCACCCAGCACTCGGTCAAGGAATTGCAGGGTATGGGTATTTTCCCCGATATTATCGTGGCGCGGGTAGACGAGCCCATGCCCGAAGCTATCCGCGAAAAGATTGCCATGTTTTGCAACGTGGAACCGCAGTGCTGTATCGATAACCTCACAGTACCCGTGCTTTACGAAGCGCCTATGATGCTTGAAAAGAGCAATCTTTCTACCACGGTGTGCAATATTTTACATTTGGCTCCCAATCAAATCGATTTATCGGAATGGGAGGAAATGCTCGGCCGCATTCACGCACGCAGTAAAACGGTGAAAATTGCGCTGTGCGGCAAGTACGTTCAGCTTCACGATGCGTACCTTTCGGTTGCCGAGGCGCTCGCGCACGGCGGATACGAGGCGGACGCGAAAGTGGAAATTAAATGGGTAGACAGCGAAACGCTCGATACGAAAAACGTCGCAAAAGCGCTTGCCGACGTAGACGGACTTTTAATTCCGGGCGGCTTCGGCGGACGCGGGGTAGAAGGCAAAATTGCCGCGTGCAAATACGCGCGCGAGCACAATCTGCCTTTCCTTGGAATTTGTCTCGGTATGCAGGTTGCTGCAATTGAGTTTGCAAGAAGCGTGCTCGGTTATTCGGACGCGAACTCGTCGGAGTTCTGCCCCGAGGGGAAGCATTCCGTTATCGACCTCATGCCCGACCAATACGGCGTGAAAATGGGCGGCACGATGCGCCTTGGCGCATACCCCTGCAAGGTGCTTGGGTTACGCATGAAAACGGCTTACGGTACCGATTTTGTGTCCGAGCGTCACCGTCACCGCTTTGAGTTCAACAATGATTATCGCGCGGAATTTGAAGCGAAGGGCATGAAAATTGCAGGCACTTCGCCCGACGGCTCTCTCGTGGAGGCGGTGGAGTATCCGAAGAATGATTTCTTCGTGGGCGTACAGTTCCATCCCGAATTCAAGTCCCGTCCCAATAGCGCACATCCGCTGTTCCGCGAATTCATCAAATTCGCCGTAAAATATAAGGAGCATAGAGCATGAAAATCAATCAGTGCTTTTTAGACTTAAAAGATAGTTATTTGTTTGCAACAGTCGGCAGAAAGACCGCCGAATATAAAAAGGCGCATCCGGATAAGGACGTCATCCGTCTTTCAATCGGCGACGTTACCCGCCCGCTTGCCCCCGCCGTGATTACGGCAATGAAAAAAGCGGTGGAGGATATGGCGAGCGTTACTACCTTCAAGGGGTACGGGCCCGACCAGACCTGCTACGGCTACGATGCGCTTCTCGATTCTATTTTGGGCAGTTATTCCCGCAAGGGCGTAACGCTCGAAAAAGGGGAGGTTTTCATTTCGGACGGCGCAAAGTCGGACTGCGGGAATATTCTCGATATTCTTTCCAAAGATAATATCGTACTCCTTCCCGATCCCGTCTATCCCGCTTATGCGGACGCCAACGTGATGGCGGGCAGAAAAATTATCTATGCAAACGCAAACGAGGCAAACGGCTTTTTGCCCATGCCCGATAAAAAGGTAAAAGCGGACATTATTTATATCTGTTCGCCGAATAACCCCACGGGCGCGGCTTATACGCGCGAGCAGTTAAAGGCTTGGGTAGACTATGCAAAGTCGCTTGGTGCGCTCATTCTCTACGACGCGGCGTACGAATATTTCGTAACCGATTCCTCGCTTGCACGCAGTATCTACGAGGTGGAGGGCGCAAAGGAGTGCGCAATCGAAATTTGTTCCTATTCCAAAACGGCGGGCTTTACGGGCGTGCGTTGCGGTTATACGATCGTTCCGTATGCGCTCATGCGCGAGGGCGTCAGCCTCAATAAGCTCTGGGCGCGGCGGCAGTCCACCAAGTTCAACGGCGTGAGCTACGTTACGCAGATGGGCGCGGCGGCAGTGTTCAGCGAAGAGGGCGAAAGACAAATTACCGAAAATATCGCTTATTATAGAGAAAACGCTAAAATCATTGGAGATACGCTTGACGAGCTCGGCATATGGTACACGGGCGGCAAGAACTCTCCCTATATTTGGTTGAAGTGCCCGAACGGCATGGACAGCTGGGCGTTTTTCGATTATCTTCTCGAAGAGGCGAACGTTGTGGGAACGCCGGGTAGCGGCTTCGGGCGCAACGGTGAGGGCTTCTTCCGTCTTACCGCATTCGGCACGAAAGAGAACACGCAGGAAGCTTGCAGAAGAATTTCAAAATTACTGAAAAAATAAACGGCGCAAAAAGGCGCGAAGAGTAGAATATGAGCTATCAAAGAGAAACGGGCGTTTTATGCCATATTTCCTCGCTACCGGGGAAATACGGAATCGGCTCGCTCGGAAAAGAAGCGTACCGCTTTGCGAAGAAACTCGCAAAGAGCGGCGTTAAATATTGGCAGGTCTTACCTCTCGTGCAAACGGGCTTCGGGGATTCTCCCTATAGCTCCGTTTCCTGCGAGTCGGGAAATCCTTATTTTATCGATTTGGAACTGCTTGCAAAGCAGAAACTTCTCACCAAAGAAGAATTAAAAGGGGCAGAGCGCAAGGGGGAAATCGACTACGGCCGGCTGTATGAAGAGCGGTTTCTCATTTTGAGAAAGGCATTTTCCCGCTTTTTCTTCGACGACGAAAAATTCCGCGAATTCATTAAGAGTGGCATTGCGGAAGATTACAGCTTGTTCATGACGGCGAAAACCGTATACGGCGGTTCGTTCGCCGAATGGAGTAAGCCGATTCAAAGCAGGGATGCGGACGCGCTCGAAAAGCTGCGTACCGACTACCATGAGGAATACCTCTTCTGGCAGTTCCTGCAATACGAGTTCCGTAACCAATGGTTTGCATTAAAAGAATATTGCAACAAGCTCGGACTGAAAATTATCGGGGACGTTCCGCTTTACGTCGCTTACGACAGCGCGGACGTGTGGGCGAATCCGAAGTTGTTCAAGCTCGATAAAAAGCTCCGTCCCGTAAAGGTTGCGGGCGTTCCGCCCGACTACTTCTCGGAAACGGGCCAGCTTTGGGGCAATCCCGTTTACAATTGGAAAGAGCACGAAAAAGACGGCTTCGCCTGGTGGAGAGGGCGGCTTGAGAATGCTCTGAAAATTTATGACGTTTTACGAATTGATCATTTCCGCGGGTTAGACCGCTATTACGAAATTCCCTACGGGGCAGAAACCGCTCAAACGGGAAGCTGGCAGGACGGCCCGAAAGCGAAGCTCTTTGAGGGAATGGACAAGCAAAAGATAATCGCGGAAGACTTGGGCGTGATGGACGACGGCGTGAGAAAGCTCCTGCACGATACGGGTTTTTCGGGCATGAAAGTTTTGCTCTTCGCGTTCAACGGCAATCCCGAAAACGAATATTTGCCCAAGAATATCGGCGAGAACAGCGTATGCTATACGGGCACGCATGATAACGATACGGTTGCAGGCTATGTAAAAACGCTTTCGGCGGAGGAGTTTATCCTACTGCGTTCCCGCGTTGCGGCGGCACTTGAAGAGAGCGAAATCTTTTTATCGCTCGGCGCTCACGGCGAAAGATTTCCCGAGGCGTTCGTCCGCATGGCGCTCAGCTCAAAGGCGCGGCTTGCGGTGATTCCCGTACAGGACATTTTGGGGCTCGACAACAAAGCGCGAATGAACGAACCGGGTACGGTCGGCGGGAATTGGATTTTCCGCCTGTCCCGCAGGATAGACGCAGTTGCTATGAAAAATCTGAAAAAATTAATAAAAATTTATAGGAGATGAAATATGGCAAAACAGAAGAAAGAGAAGAAGGACAAAAAAGGCTTTTGGAAAGAATTCAAAGAATTCATTTCCCGCGGTAACGTTTTGGATATGGCGGTCGGTATCATTATCGGCGGCGCATTCACGGCGATTATCACAGCGCTTGTCAACAACATTTTAACGCCTCTGCTCCAAATGATTCCCGGTATGGGCGAGGACGGCTTCGGGGCGTTGCAGGTTGTGCTGAGAAAGGCAACCGCAACGTCGGATGCAGTCATTCTCGATTTCGGCGTTGTGATTTCGGCAATCATATCTTTCCTGCTCACCGCGCTCGTGCTTTTTATTATTATTAAAGTAATCAACAGCGTACATAATGCGGCGAAGAAAGCAAAAGAGAGTGCTCAGGCAAAAATGCTTGAAAAGCAGGAAAACGGTGAAAACGCGGAAGAGGAAGTTGCCGCAGAGGCAGTAGCGGAAGAGGCTCCCGCAGAAGAAGCTCCCGCACCCGCGCCTACGACGGAAGAACTGCTTATGGAAATCCGCGACCTTCTGAAAGCGCAGCCCGAGAAAGCAAAAGCAAAGCCTAAGAAAACGAAGAAAGAAGCGTAAAACAAAAAAGGACGGAATAACCGTCCTTTTTTCATGCACCAAAACCACCCGTTTTGTAATACACTAAATGGGAGTAGATATGCGCATTTGTTTTGTAACGGGCGGAAGCCTTGACGAGTTTTCCACGCTTGATACGCACGGCGCCGCAGACGTTGTCTGCGGCGGGTTTCAGACGCTCGGTGAAGTGAGCTATGAGCGGGAGCTCAGAGGGGAAACGGGACTCTTCGAGGACGTCGCGCTTCTTTCCAAGGAGCAGAAAAACGTTGTTGTATGCGGGTGTTTTACCGATGCAAGAGGGGTACGCCGCAAGTCCGTCGTCGTCGCTGAAAAAGGGCGTATTTTAGGCGTTTCCGATATGGTGAACCGTATTGATACGGGGGATTACCGCTGCGGCGCGGGAATTAAAATTTACGATACCGGCGTGGGGAAAATCGGAATCGTGGTTGCGGAAGATCTGTATTTTCCGCAGGTTTTGCAAACGCTTTCGGTGTGCGGCGCGGAGGTCGCACTCTGCATTTGTGAGGAGCTCAACGAGAGTCTGGAGCAAACGCTCATGCGGGCGGGTGCGTTCCTGTACGGCATTCCCGTGTGCGTTTGCGCCTACGGCTATGCACAGGCCGCGGATATCGGCGGGAAGGTACGCTTCGCTTCTCCCATGAATCCGTGCTTTTACGATTTACAGCGCGAACAGGAATTCCATTTGGTGGAAACGAGGCAGCGCGGACTTTTCCGCAAAAAAAAGAGTGGCTTTTAAGACCGCTCCATTGCAATCGAAAAAACCGCTTACGACGTAGCTTATAGAGATAAAAGGCAAGGATAAGACAGTCCTTGCTTTTTCTTTATATTTTTGCTATAATAGTAGTGCGATATACAGTAATTTAGCGGAGTACGCGAAATATGGAAACAAACAAGTACATAATAGATTTTTATAACAGTCATGACGAGGATAGTCGTTTAACAACAAAGCACGGAACAGTTGAGTTCCTTACCACAATGCGTTATATAGAAAAATACATAACCTCTAGGGCTTGTGTACTTGAAATTGGAGCAGGAACGGGACGATATTCTCATGCGCTTGCCCGTCAAGGATATAAAGTTGATGCAGTGGAGTTAGTTGAACACAATATCGAGGTTTTTCGTAAAAATACGCTCCCGACCGAAGATATAACTATTATGCAAGGCAACGCACTTGATTTGTTTGCTATTCCTGACAATCAATATGATATTACGCTACTTTTGGGACCGTTGTATCATCTTTATAATGAAGAAGATAAACGGCGTGCAATAAGTGAGGCAATCCGCGTTACAAAAAAGGGCGGTGTAATTTTTGCCGCATACGTTATTTCGGACGGTAGTTTAATCGACGAGGGTTTTAATCGAAAAAAAATCAATGTTGCCGAATACATTAAAAATGGTTTGCTTAACCCCAAAACGTTTGCCACAAAATCCGAACCAAAGGATTTGTTTGAACTTGTTCGTAAAGAGGATATAGATAATTTGATGTCGGTTTTCAATACAACGCGCTTACATTACGTTGCAACGGATGGATATAGTGAACTTCTTCGAGAAACAATAGATAAAATGGATAACAATATTTTTGAACTATATCTAAAATATCATTTCGCTATATGTGAACGAGCTGATATGGTGGGGGCTACAAGTCATGCGCTTGATATTTTCAAAAAAGATAATTGATATTTTGTAGATTTCAACTTATCGCTTTAACATATAAAAGTATAGCCCACTATGCTTCGTTTACGAGGATAGTGGGCTATTGTTTTTCCACATGGAAATTCTTTTTTTTCGTGTGGTTTTACGTTTGATGATTATTTGATTACGCGCATACAAGCCGCAGCCAGAGCACCGGGGCCGATATGGCAGGAAACGCTCAAAGAGAGGGGATCCACAAACACAATCGGAATTTCGGGGAACGCGTTTTCAAGCTCTGCCTTGAAGATTTCGGCTTCCTTTTCGTTCGCAGTATGTGCAATCGAAATCTGCATCTCTCCGCTTTTCACAAGGTGGGGGAAGCGGGTTTCAAGGTCGGATTTGAGGGCCGCAATAATTACTTCCTTTGCCTTTTTCAGGGTCTGTACTTTCTTGAATGCGTCGAGCTTTTCGCCCTGAATTTGAAGCACGGGTTTGATTTTGAGAATGGTGCCGATCAGCGCCGCGGCAGGAGTGAGTCTTCCGCCTTTTTTCAAGTATTTTAAGGTATCGAGCGAAATGTAGATGCTTGCGTCCATCTTTGTTTCCATGAGGCGGGCAGCAATTTCTGCGGCACTCATTCCGTGGTCGGCAAGCAACTTTGCATCGTAAACACTCTGTCTTTGCGTAATGGAAATGCGTTGGTTATCGATGACGTGTACTTTGCCTTTGTAATCTTCTGCAAGTCGCTCTGCGGTATGGCAGGACTCGGAAAGTCCGCTCGACATAGGAATGTGAATGATTTCGCTGCCGTCTTTCAAAAGCTCGTCCCAAAGCTCGGTTACGCTTGCAATGGAGGGCTGGGAAGTGGATACCGCAGCGTCGCCTTTCAAATGATTATAGAACTCTTCCTGCGTTAAATTGATGTCTTCAAAATATTCTTCGCCGTTGATCAAAAAGGGCATCGGGAGAACGTAAACACCAAGCTCTTTGGCTTCCGCCTGCGTAATGCCGCTGTTTGAATCGGTAACGATTTTAACTTTTGTCATATTTTCTCACTCCAATTTTTTTGTGTTTGAATAGTTTCATTATAAAACGGTCATTCAAAATTGTCAAGAAAGATTTACCTTTTTTGAAAAATTTCACATTGCTAATTATTTCCTTTGGACGAGGATTTGACATAGGGGCAGTGAAGTTATATAATGAAAGTCATAAACCATTCAGAAACACGTCCGCTAAGTCTATGCGGTAAAAGGAGAGCTTATGTATAAAATTCTCAAACGGGAGAGCCTGAATCCAACGGTTACGCGGTTGGATATCGAGGCTCCGTTTATCGCAAAAAAAGCCTTGGCGGGACAGTTCGTCATCGTCCGTGCAACCGAGCATAGCGAGCGCATTCCGCTCACCGTTGCGGGCTGTGATAAAAATAGCGGTGCAGTTACGATTATTTTTCAGGTGGTCGGCGGAGCTACGATGGGGCTCAATGAAAAGAAAGAGGGCGAATATATTGCCGATTTTGTAGGCCCTTTGGGCACGCCTACCGAAATTCAGGGACTGAAAAAAGTTGCGGTCGTGGGAGGGGGCGTGGGCTGTGCCATCGCGCTTCCCGTGGCAAGGGCGTTAAAAGCGCAGGGTACGGACGTGACCTCTATCGTCGGATTCCGCAGCCGCGACCTCGTGATTTTGGAAAAGGAATTTAAGGAAGCGAGCAACCGTTTTATTATGATGACGGACGACGGCAGCTACGGCGAAAAAGGCAACGTGTGTATTCCGCTCAACCGTCTGTTGGAGAGCGGGGAACGGTTTGACGAGGTAATCACGATCGGGCCGCTCATCATGATGAAATTCGTTGCCAAGACAACCGAGCCCTACGGCGTGAAAACGGTTGCGAGCATGAATCCCATTATGATAGACGGAACGGGCATGTGCGGCTGCTGCCGCGTGACCGTAGGCGGGGAAATGAAATTCGCCTGCGTGGACGGGCCCGATTTCGACGCGCATTTGATTGACTTTGACGAGGCAATGCAGCGCGCGAAAACGTATGCGCCTTTCGAGGCGGAAGCAAGAGAGAAACATTGCAATCTTTACAAGAAGGAGGGAAACTGATATGCCAGGGTTCAATATGCGTCCCGATAAAAACCCCATGCCTACGCAGGATCCGCTTGTAAGGAATCAAAACTTTGAAGAGGTCACGCTCGGCTATTCTGCGGAAGCCGCAATCGACGAGGCAAAGCGCTGTTTGAATTGCAAAAACAGACCTTGCGTCGAGGGCTGCCCCGTAGGGGTAAATATTCCCGATTTCATTGCGCTTGCCGCAGAGGGCAAGTTTGAAGAGGCGTACGGGGTCATTGCCCGCACGTCCTCGCTACCCGCCGTGTGCGGAAGAGTCTGCCCGCAGGAAACGCAGTGCGAAGGTAAATGCACGCGCGGCATTAAGGGTGAGCCCGTGGGAATCGGACGGCTGGAACGCTTTGTTGCCGACTATCATAACGCGAACGGAAAACAGACGGCAAACAAAACGAAGAGCAACGGACATAAGGTAGCCGTTGTCGGTTCGGGCCCTGCGGGTCTGACCTGCGCAGGCGATTTGGCAAGGCTCGGCTATGAGGTGACGGTGTTTGAAGCGTTACATACGGCAGGCGGCGTGCTTGTGTACGGCATTCCCGAATTCCGTTTGCCGAAGTCCATTGTAGAAAAAGAGGTGCAAGGCTTAAAGAATGCGGGCGTCAAGTTTGAAACGAACGCCGTCGTGGGCAGAGTGTTCACGGTGGAAGAGCTCAAAACGGAGTACGGGTTCGAGGCGGTGTTTATCGGCACGGGCGCGGGGCTTCCCCGCTTTATGGGCATTCCCGGCGAGAGCGCAAAGGGCGTGTTCTCGGCAAACGAATGTTTAACCCGTACCAACCTCATGAAGGCTTACGAAAAGGACAGCGAAACGCCTATCTATCCCGCGAAGAAAGTAGCGGTCGTCGGCGGGGGCAACGTTGCCATGGACGCGGCAAGAAGCGCAAAACGTTTGGGTGCGGAAACCGTTTATATCGTCTACCGCCGTTCGGAGAAGGAGCTCCCCGCACGGCTCGAAGAAATCGAGCACGCAAAGGAAGAGGAAATCGTTTTCAAATTCCTTACAAACCCTGTGGAAATTCTTGCGGACGAGAACGATTGCGTATGCGCGCTCAAATGCGTGGAAATGGAGCTCGGCGAACCCGACGCTTCGGGCAGACGCCGCCCCGTTGAAAAGAAGGGGAGCGAGTTTGAAATCGATGTCGACTGTGTGATTCTCGCGCTCGGCACCTCGCCCAACCCGCTCATGAAGAGGACGACGGCGGGACTTGAGACCAAACCGCACGGCGAAATCGTTGCAGACGAAACGGGCAAGACCTCGCTCGAAGGCGTATATGCGGGTGGCGACGCGGTAACCGGTGCGGCAACCGTCATTCTCGCCATGGGCGCGGGAAAAGCCGCCGCAAAAGCGATAGACGAGTATATTCAAAGCAAGTGACTTAGCATAATCCGCGCGGGCGGTTCATAGAATAGGACATGAATTTCTTTTACCGTCATCGCGTCATTTTCGGACTTACGGGACTTGCCCTTGCCGTCATGTTCACGTTCGGCGTCTGCTTTTTTGCTTTGGCTAAAACGGCTGCGGCGAATACGCAGCGGCTTACCGTGATCATTGACGCAGGACACGGCGGTATTGACGGCGGCGTGGTGGGAACGGTCTCGGGAACGAAGGAGAGCGACGTAAACCTCGCCATTTCCCGCTACTTGCAGGAAGAGTTTGAAGAGGCGGGGTTCCGTGTGGTTCAGACGCGTCCGACCGAAGCGGGGCTTTACGGCACCGCAACGGCGGGCTATAAAAAGCGGGATATGCAAAAGCGCGCGGAAATCATTAACCAAAACGCGCCCGTACTCGTCATTTCCGTGCATCAGAATTTTTTCTCGCTTCCGTCGCGCAGAGGGGCGCAGGTGTTTTTCCGCGAGGATTCTTCTTCCTCGAAAACGCTCGCGTGTGCTATTCAGACTGCATTCAACGAAATGCCCGAAACAACCCGTAAATTCACTGCGCTCAAGGGGGATTACTACGTTCTGAATTGCAGTGATTATCCGTCCGTTATCGTGGAATGCGGCTTTCTTTCCAATCCCGAGGACGAGGCGCTTTTAATTTCGGCGGGCTATCAGAAAAAGGTCGCTTCCGTCATTGCCGAGGGTGCGCTTGCCTACCTTGCCTGCGGCTCTTCGGGTGTGTAAAATTTTATTCTTTCATTGACTTTTGAATGCCTTCATGCTATACTTTCAGCATGAAGGTTTATTGTTGTACGCAGGAATTTATACTGCGTCATTCCGATTTCGATTTTAAGGACGAGTTAAAGCTTTCCGCATATCTCGCTTTGACTCAGGAAATTGCGGGAACGAGTGCGGACGAGCTCGGCTTCGGGTATGCGGACTTGAAACCTAAGGATATGGGGTTTATCATCGTAAACACCTATTGCGAGATTCTGCGCCCCGTGCGCCTTGGCGAGCAGGTAAAGGTGGAATCCTGGCCGCTTCCGCCCCGTCACGGTATTTTCGAGCGTGCTTACCGCGTGAGCGTTTCGGGAGAGGTGAGGGCGAATCTCACTTCCCGCTGGTGTCTCGTCGATTTGAAAACGTTTTCCTTACTCGGCGCAGAAGCGCTCGGTGCGGCGCATGAAAATTGCCCGTACCGCCAAGAGAAGACGGTGGAAGTTCCCGCTTGGAAAATCCCCAAACTCGACGGCGGTAAAGAGATATATACTCTGCGTATAGGGAACAGTCAATGCGACCACTATCTGCACGCAAATAATACGCGCTATGCCGATTTCTTTTGCGACTGTTTCAGTATGGAAGAGTTCCGCCCTGTAAAATCGTTTCAGATCGCTTACGTAAAGCAAGCAAAAGAGGGACAGGAACTCTCGCTATACAGAGAAGATTTTGAAAGTGAATCCATTTGCGAGGCGCGCTCAGGCGGTGAACTTTTGTCTCAGTTCCGTATCAAATTCGCATAGAGAAGAATTGCGTGAAAGCGGCCCTTGCAAGCTCCCGCTCTGCCGCCGTGTGAAATAGTAATTTATACATTTATGCAAAGAGAATAGGTCATAAATGCTTGACTTCGTTTAGAATAGTTTATATAATAATAAGGAATGAAATAAAAAAGGAAAAAGTTATGGAAAAGAAAATCAAAAAAGTTGTTTTGGCATACTCCGGCGGACTTGATACTTCTATCATTATCCCTTGGCTCAAAGAGAATTACGATAACTGCGAAGTTGTCGCCGTATCGGGCGACGTAGGGCAGGGCACCGAGCTCGACGGCTTGGAAGAGAAAGCGAAAAAGACGGGTGCTTCCAAACTCTACGTTCTTGATTTGAAAAAGGAATTCGTAGAAGACTACGTGTTCCCGACCATTCAGGCGGGTGCGATTTACGAGGACAAGTATCTCCTCGGTACGTCGTTTGCACGTCCCGTCATTGCAAAGGCAATCGTTGAGATCGCCAAGAAAGAAAAAGCGGACGCTATCTGCCACGGCTGCACGGGCAAGGGTAACGATCAGGTTCGTTTCGAGCTCGCAATCAAAGCGTTCGCGCCCGAAATGAAGATTATCGCGCCTTGGAGAATCTGGGATATCAAGAGCCGCGACGAGGAAATCGATTACGCGGAAGCGCATCACATTCCTTTGAAAATCAACCGCGAAACCAACTATTCCAAAGATAAAAACCTTTGGCACCTTTCGCACGAGGGTTTGGACTTAGAGGATCCCGCAAACGAGCCTCTGTATGAAAAAGAGGGCTTCTTGGAACTCGGCGTATCGCCTGTTCAGGCGCCCGATAAGCCTACCTACGTTACCATTCACTTTGAAAAGGGTATTCCTACCGCAGTGGACGGCAAGAAGCTCGGCGCGGTGGAGATCGTGGAAAAGCTCAACGAAATCGGCGGCAAGAACGGCGTAGGTCTTGCGGATTTGGTAGAGAACCGCCTCGTCGGTATGAAGTCGCGCGGCGTATATGAAACTCCCGGCGGTACGATTCTCTACGAGGCACACCGCCTTCTCGAAACCATCTGCCTCGATAAAGCGACTATGCACTATAAACAGCTGATTGCTATTAAGTTCGGCGAAATGGTTTACGACGGTCAGTGGTTCACGCCGCTCAGAGAGGCGCTCTCCGCATTCGTTTCCAAGACGCAGGAAACGGTAACGGGCGACGTAAAACTGCGCGTTTACAAGGGCAACCTTACGAGCGCGGGAATTACTTCTCCCAACTCGCTTTACAGCGAAGATATTGCCACCTTTGACGACGACGGCGGCGCATACTCGCAAAAAGATTCCGAGGGCTTCATTAACCTCTTCGGACTTCCCATTAAAGTAAAAGCACTTCTCGACGAGAAGAAACTCAAATAATGTACAAAGTTTTTATTGACGGCAAAGCGGGGACGACGGGTCTTCGCATCTATGAAAGATTAAGCGGGCGGGACGATATTCAAATCGTCTCGCTTTCCGACGAAGAGCGGAAAAATACCGAGGCGCGAAAGAGAGCAATCAATTCGTCCGACGTGACGTTTTTATGCCTGCCCGACGACGCCGCGCGCGAAGCGGTGGGTTTGTGTGAAAATCCAAAAACGATTATCATTGACGCAAGCACGGCGCATAGAACGGCGGAGGGCTGGGCGTACGGCTTTCCGGAGCTTTCCAAAGAACACAGAGCGCGCATTCAATCGGGCAAGCGAATTGCAAACCCCGGCTGCTATGCAAGCGGGTTTATCTCGCTCGTCTATCCGCTTATAAAGGCGGGAATCGCCCCGAAAGACTATCCTTTCGTGTGCCACGCGGTCAGCGGCTATTCGGGGGCGGGCAAATCGGGAATCGCGCAATATACCGACGCGGCAAGGAGCGCGGAGTACGATTCACCCCGCCTGTATGCGCTCACGCTCTCGCACAAGCATATTCCCGAAATGATGAAGGAGTGCTCGCTTGCGGTGAAGCCAGTTTTCAATCCGTATATCTGCGATTTTGAATGCGGCATGACGGTAACCGTACCGCTCTTTCTCTCGCTCTTAAAGAAAAAAGTGACGGTGGAAGACCTCCTCGGACTTTATAAAGAGCACTATGTGGGAAGTCGATTTATTTCTGTAGGACAGCAGGAGAGCGGTTTTATTGCGGCGAATACGCTTGTCGGCACCAACAATTTGGAAATTTTCGTTCACGGCAACGCGGAGCAGATTCTTCTCACCGCGCGGCTCGACAACCTCGGAAAGGGCGCTTCGGGCGCGGCAATTCAGAACATGAATCTTGCGCTGGGGCTTGACGAAGGAATCGGACTGTGATATAATCAAAAGATAGGGTAATTACAATGTTGAAACAAATATCGGGTGGCGTTTGCGCTCCCAAGGGCTTCAAGGCAAACGGCGTCCATTGCGGAATCCGTAAGAATAAAATCAAAAAAGATTTGGCGCTCATCGTCGCGGAAAAGCCTTGCGCGGCGGCGTGCGTCTATACGCAGAATTTAGTAAAGGGTGCGCCCATTCTCGTCACGAAGAAGAACGTCGCAAACGGCTACGCGCGCGCGGTTATCGTGAACAGCGGCAACGCGAATACCTGCAACGAGGGCGGCGAACAAATTGCCGAGGGGATGTGCGCCCTGGTGGAAGACTACACGGGCATTCCCGCAACGGACGTAATCGTGGCGTCTACGGGTGTTATCGGTCAGAAGCTCTCGTTAGATCCCATTGCAAGCGGCATGAAGGAGCTTGTAGACGGGCTTGGCAATAACAGCGGCTATGCCGCGGAAGCAATTATGACGACGGATACCGTCAAGAAAGAGATTGCTTTTGAATTCGAGCTGGACGGAAAGAAATGCCACATTGGCGCAATCTGCAAGGGCGTGGGCATGATTTGCCCGAATATGGCAACTCTTTTAATGTTCGTAACGACGGACGTTGCTATTACGCCGAAGATGCTGCAAAAGGCAATTTCCGATGACGTGAAGGATTCGGTCAATATGCTCAGCGTGGATCGGGATACTTCCACAAACGATACGTTCGGTATCCTCGCAAGCGGGCTTGCGGGCAACAAAGAAATTACCGAGGCGAATGCAGACTACGAGATTTTCTGCGAAGCTTTGCACGCAGTGACGAGTGCGCTTTGCAGAATGCTTGCGCGCGACGGCGAGGGGGCAACCAAGCTTTTGGAGTGCCGTGTAAGCGGTGCGAAAACCAAAGAGGATGCGCGTCTTGCGGCGAAATCGGTCATCAATTCCAACCTTGTAAAAGCGGCAATGTTCGGGTGTGATGCGAACTGGGGACGGGTGCTCTGCGCACTCGGCTATGCGGGCGCCAATCTCGATATTCATAAAATCGGCGTCGTATTCAAAAGCACGGCGGGCGAGCTTCCCGTATGCGAAAAGGGCATGGGAATCCCGTTCTCCGAGGAGCACGCCAAAGCGGTGCTCTCGCAAGAGGAAATCGTCATCGATATTTCCCTGAATGACGGCGATTTCGGCGCAACGGCGTGGGGGTGCGACCTTACTTACGATTACGTAAAGATTAACGGAGATTACAGAACGTGAGCGATACGAAACAGCAGGCGGAATTCCTCGTAGAGGCAATGCCTTATATTGAAAAATATCATAATAAAATTCTCGTAATCAAGTACGGCGGAAACGCTATGCTCGGGGACGAGTTTAAGCAGTCCGTCATGCGCGATTTATCGCTTTTAAGACTTGTCGGAATCAAAGTGGTTTTGGTGCACGGCGGAGGCCCCGAAATTTCCCAAACGTTAAAACGCATGGGAATCGAATCGCGTTTCGTAAACGGACTCAGATATACCGATGCGGAAACGGCGGAAGTCGTGAGAATGGTGCTTGCGGGGAAAGTCAACAAAGAGCTCGTTCATATGCTCTGCTCACAGGGTGCAAAGGCGTTGGGGCTTAGCGGAATCGACGGAAGACTGCTCCTCTGTGAAAAGGAAAACGAGGATCTCGGCTTTGTCGGCAAAATCAAAAAAGTTGAACCCGACGTGATTATCGACGCGCTGAACTGCGGGTATCTGCCCGTCATTTCTACCGTAGGATACGACGACGAGGGCAACATTTACAACGTGAATGCCGATACGGCGGCTTCTGCAATCGCGGGCGCGCTCAAAGCGGAAAGCCTGATTCTCATGACGGATATCCGCGGACTCCTTCGCGATAAAGACCGTGAAGAAAGTTTAATCAATAAAGTTTACGTTTCCGATATTCCATCTCTGGAAAAGGACGGCGTGATTTCGGGCGGTATGATCCCCAAAGTTCACTGTTGCAGAGATGCAATACGCAACGGAGTGGGTCGCGTTTTCATCACCGACGGACGGGTGAAACATTCTATTTTGTTGGAACTGCTTTCCGATCAAGGATACGGTACCATGTTTGTGAAAGGTGACTGATTTTTTAAGGTCACTTTTTCTATGAGGAGAACCATGAATTTTGAAGAGATAAAAAAGTTAGACAGTCAATACGGTGCGGAAACCTTTTCGCGTTTTCCTGTCGCACTTGCGGGCGGTCAGGGCGCAACGCTTGTTGATACCGAGGGCAAACGCTATATCGACTTCGGCGCGGGCATTGCCGTCAATATTTTCGGCGTGAACGACGAGGAGTGGAAAAGTGCAGTTATCGACCAGCTTGGTAAAATTCAGCACACGAGCAATCTTTACTACGTCGAGCCGCAGGCAAGGCTTATGGAGCTTCTGTGCAAGCGCACGGGTGCGAAAAGGGTGTTTTTCGGTAACTCGGGCGCGGAGGCGAACGAGTGCGCGTTCAAGGCGGCAAGAAAATATTCTTACGATAAATACGGCGCGGGAAGAAGCAAAATCATCTCGCTGAAAAACAGCTTCCACGGCAGAACGCTCTTCACGCTCACCGCTACGGGGCAAGACGTTTTCCATCGATATTTCCATCCGTTTGTCGGGGACGTCGTCAGCGTGGACGCGAATATCGAAAGCGTACGCAAGGAAGCGAAGGGCGCGTGCGCCGTCGTAATTGAACCCGTGCAGGGCGAGAGCGGCGTTACCGCACTCAATGCGGAGTTCGTAAAAGCACTTGAAAAATTCTGCAAAGAGCAGGACGTTCTTCTTATCGTAGACGAAGTGCAAACGGGTAACGGCAGAACGGGCAAGTTCCACGCCTACGAGCATTTCGGTATTTCTCCCGATTTGGTAACGACCGCAAAGGGCATTGCAGGCGGCTTGCCGCTCGGCGCGTGCCTGTTCTTTGAAAAGACGGAGCACGTCTTTTCCGCAGGCGACCACGGTTCTACGTTCGGCGGCAACCCCGTGTGCTGTGCGGGCGCGGTGAACGTTATCTCCCGCCTCACCGATGAGTTCTTACTCGAAGTGCAGGGTAAGAGCGATTATATGCGCGCAAAGCTCCGCACGATAGACGGCGTGAAAGCGGTCACCGGTATGGGGCTCATGATCGGGCTCGAAACGGAAAAACCCGCAAAAGAAGTTGCAAATGAATGCTTAAAGCGCGGACTTTTGGTGCTCACGGCGCACACGCGCGTACGGCTTCTCCCGCCACTCAACATCACGAAAAATGAAATAGACGAAGGACTTTCCGTCCTGAAAGAGGTATTAAAATGAAACACTTATTAAAACTCATGGATTTATCGCGCGAGGAAATTCTCTCCGTACTCAATCTTGCCGATCAGCTCAAATACGAGCGCAAGAACGGCGTATTCGGCGAATATCTGAAAGGCAAAAAGCTGGGTATGATTTTCCAGAAATCTTCCACCCGCACGCGCGTTTCCTTTGAAACGGGTATGTATGAGCTCGGCGGGTATGCGCTCTTCCTTTCCAACCGCGATTTGCAGATCGGACGCGGCGAGCCCGTAGAGGACACCGCTCGCGTGCTTTCGCGCTATCTCGACGGTATCATGATTCGCACCTTCGAGCAAAAGGAAGTGGAGGATCTTGCGAAATTCGGCTCCATTCCCGTTATCAACGGTCTTACCGATTACTGCCACCCCTGTCAGGTGCTTGCTGACCTCATGACCATTCGTGAGCGCAAGGGCTCGTTTAAGGGGCTTAAAATGTGCTTTATCGGCGACGGAAACAACATGGCGAACTCCCTTATGGTGGGCGCTATTAAGACGCAAATGAGCTTTGCAATCGCTTGCCCCAAGGGCTACGAGCCCGACGGTGAGCTTATGAAGTGGGCGAAGAAAGAGGGCGAGTTCCTCATGACCGAGAGTGTGGAAGAGGCTGCAAAAGATGCCGACGTCATTCTTACCGACGTATGGGCTTCCATGGGTCAGGAAGAGGAGAAGGCGAAACGCGAGGCAGTATTCAAGGGCTATCAGGTAAACGAAAAAATCATGAAAGCCGCTAAAAAGGACGCAATGGTTTTGCATTGTCTGCCTGCACACCGCGGCGAAGAGATTACGGCGGACGTATTTGAAGCGCACGCCGACGAAATTTTCGACGAGGCGGAGAACCGTCTGCACGCGCAAAAAGCAGTGCTTTGCAAGTTGTTGAAATAAAACCGAAGAGGTTATAAATGGATAAAAAAGTTTTCCTCACACTGCAAAACGGCAAGGTGTTTGAGGGATATTCTTTCGGCGCGGAAAAGGAAGTAATCGGCGAGCTCGTGTTCACTACGGGTATGACGGGTTATATCGAAACGCTCACGGACCCCAGCTACTACGGACAAATCGTCACGCAGACCTTCCCGCTGATCGGAAATTACGGCATGATTCCCGAAGATTTCGAGAGCAAAAAAAGCTGGATCACGGGTTACGTCGTGCGTGAAAAGTGCGACGCGCCCTCCAACTTTCGCAGCAAAGGTACGCTCGGGGATTACTTGAAAGAGCAGGGGATTCCCGCGGTTTACGGAATCGATACGCGTGAGCTTACCCGAATCGTCCGTGAGGCGGGCGTTATGAACGCGGCAATCACTTTTAAGCCGCTCAAAGATTTTACGAAGCTGAACGCATATCGAGTAAAGGACGCGGTACGCTCTGTTACGACGGATAAAATTATCACAGAGGGGAAAGAGGACGGCCCCAACGTCGTACTCTACGATTTCGGCGCAAAACAAAATATCGAGCGCGAGCTTATAAAGCGCGGTTGCCGCGTTACAATCGTGCCCGCAAACTTTTCCGCCGAGGAAACTTTGAAATTAAACCCCGACGGCATTATGCTTGCCAACGGCCCCGGCGATCCTGCCGAGAATACCGAAATTATCGAAAATTTGAAAAAACTTGCGGGCAAGAAACCGATTTTCGGAATCTGTCTCGGACATCAGCTCTTTGCGCTCGCCATGGGCGGGAAGACGCGTAAAATGAAATACGGTCACCGCGGTTCCAATCAGCCTGTAAAACAGCTTTCTACGGGTAGGGTGTTTATATCGTCGCAGAACCACGGCTACGAAGTGGTGAGCGATTCTCTGCCCGTCGGCACGCTCAGTTTTATCAACGCGAACGACGGCACCTGTGAGGGAATGGACTATCCCGAAATGAACGCATTCACCGTACAGTTTCACCCCGAAGCGTGCGGCGGCCCGCATGACGCAAATTATTTGTTCGATGAATTCCTTGCGCGCATGAAGAAGGAGAAATAATATGCCGAAGAGAAGCGATATCAAAAAAGTATTGGTCATCGGCTCGGGGCCTATCGTCATCGGTCAGGCAGCGGAGTTCGACTACGCAGGCGCGCAGGCTTGCCGTGTTCTGAAAGACGCGGGCGTCAACGTCGTGCTCTGCAACTCCAACCCCGCAACCATTATGACGGATAAAATGCTTGCGGACGAGATTTATCTCGAACCCTTGACGGAAGACAGCTTAAAGAGAATCATTATTAAAGAACGCCCCGACTCACTCCTTGCTTCGCTCGGCGGACAGACGGGGCTTACCATGGGCTGTAAGCTCGCAAAATCGGGCTTTCTTGACGAGTGGGGCGTGAAGCTTATCGGAACGAAGCTTGACGCAATCGACAGGGCAGAGGACAGAGAGCTGTTCAAGGAAACCATGAAAAGGCTCCACCAGCCCGTCGTGCCTTCGGACGTTGCTTATACCGAGGACGAATGCGTTGCGATTGCCGAGCGGCTCGGTTATCCCGTTATCGTGCGTCCTGCGTTCACGCTCGGCGGCGCGGGCGGGGGAGTTGCAAAAGACGAAGAGGAGCTTCGCCTCATCTCTCATAACGGGCTCATGCTTTCGCCCATTACGCAGGTCTTAATCGAAAAATATATCGGTGGCTGGAAAGAAATTGAATTCGAGGTTTTGCGTGACGGCGCGGGCAACGTACTCACCGTCTGCTCTATGGAAAACTTCGATCCCGTCGGCGTGCACACGGGCGACTCTATCGTCATTGCGCCTGCGGTCACGCTTTCGGATAAAGAGTATCAAATGCTCCGTACTGCTTCGCTCGATATTATTACTGAGCTCGGTATCGAGGGAGGCTGTAACTGTCAGTTTGCGCTCAATCCCGATAGCTTTGAATATGCGGTTATCGAAGTGAACCCGCGCGTTTCGCGCTCTTCCGCCTTAGCTAGTAAGGCTACGGGATACCCAATCGCAAAGGTTGCAACCAAAATTGCACTCGGCTATACGCTTGACGAAATCAAGAACGACGTCACGGGCAAGACCTACGCTTGCTTCGAGCCCGCGCTCGACTACGTGGTCGTCAAGCTTCCCAAGTGGCCGTTCGATAAATTCCTCTATGCAGGCAGAACGCTTGGATCGCGCATGAAGGCGACGGGCGAGGTCATGGCAATCGGCTCTTCCTTCGAGCAGGCTATCATGAAAGCGGTGCGCGGCGCGGAGATTTCTCTCGATACGCTGAATCACCCCAAGTTTGTAAAGCTCTCGAAAGAGGAACTCCATGAAGAGCTCTACAAGACGACGGACGAGCGGTTATTTGCCGTGTACGCTTCGTTGAAAGCGGGCATCACGAAAGAGGAAATTTTTAACATTACAAAAATCGATCGTTGGTTTTTGAGTAAGCTTGAAAACCTTGTAAATTACGAGAAGAAGGTAGGGGGCAGAGCGCTCACCCGCGCCGAATACGACGAGGGCAAGCGGCTCGGTTTTACCGATAAATCGCTCGAACAGCTGTGCGGTAGCATTCCCAAACACCGCCGTGCTTGCTTCAAAATGGTTGATACCTGCGCTGCGGAGTTCTCGGCGCAAACGCCTTATTTCTATTCTACATACGACGATATTACGCACGACGAGGCTCTTCCCTTTGTAAAGCAGAGCACCAAGAAGCGTGTCATTGTAATCGGCTCCGGACCTATCAGAATCGGTCAGGGCATCGAGTTTGATTATTCGTCCGTGCATTGTGTATGGACGCTCAAGCAGCTCGGCTACGAAGTTATTATTATCAACAACAACCCCGAAACGGTATCTACCGACTTCGATACTGCGGACAGGCTCTATTTTGAATCCCTCACGCCCGAAGACGTGCAGAACGTAATCGACGTGGAAAAACCGTACGGCGTGGTTATCACGTTCGGCGGTCAGACGGCAATCAAGCTCTGCGGCTATCTTGCAAAGAAGGGCGTGCGCATTTTGGGTACGAGCGCGGACAGCGTAGATATGGCGGAGGATAGAGAACGCTTCGACGAGCTTTTGGAACAGTTCCATATTGCGCGTCCGAAGGGGCTCACCGTCATGACGAAAGTGGAAGCGATTCAAGCGGCTGAAAAGCTCGGCTATCCCGTGCTTCTTCGTCCGTCCTATGTTATCGGCGGTCAGAACATGACGATTGCATTCACCGAGAACGATATTTCCCGCTATATGGACGTCATTTTGGCGCAGCATATCGAAAACCCCGTGCTCTGCGATAAATACCTCATGGGTACGGAGCTCGAGGTAGACGCCATTTCTGACGGCGTAGACGTGCTCATTCCCGGTATCATGCAGCATATCGAGCGCGCAGGCGTGCACTCGGGCGACTCTATTGCGGTTTATCCGCCGTATCATTTGAGTGACGCCATGCTCAAAAATATTGTGGATATTTCCACCAAGCTTGCGCTCAGCCTCAAAACGAAAGGGCTTATCAATATTCAGTATCTTATCTATCAGAACCAGCTCTACGTAATCGAGGTCAATCCCCGCGCGTCGCGTACCATTCCCTATATTTCAAAGGTGACGGGTGTGCCGATGGTGGAGCTTGCTACCAAAATTATGGCAGGCGCGAAGCTTAAAAAACTCGGTTTCGGTACGGGGCTGTATCCCAATTCTCCCTACGTTGCCGTGAAGGTGCCCGTATTCAGCTTTGAGAAGCTCAATGACGTCAACTCGCAGTTGGGGCCCGAAATGAAGTCAACGGGCGAAGTGCTCGGTATCGGCAAGACGATAGAGGAGGCGCTCTTTAAGGGGCTCGTATCTGCGGGCTTTAAGATGTGCCACCCGACGAAGGAAAAGCCTGTCGGCGTGTACTTCACCGTCAACGATCAGGATAAGTTCGAGATCGTTTCCATTGCAAAGAAGTTTGCCGACCTCGGTTGTAACCTCTATGCCACGGCGGGCACGGCAGAAGTCATTTCCGACCTCGGAATCGACGTGACAATCGTTGACCGCTTGAAAGCAACCAAGCAGGTCTCGAAGCTCATGGACGAGGGTAAAATCGACTACATTATCTATACGGGTAAAACGGACGTCGATTCTATTGCGGACTATATCGAGCTTCACCACCATGCAATTCTGCTCGGCATTACCGTGCTTACCTCGCTCGATACGGCGAATGCACTCTGCGATATCATTGCAAGCAAGTTCACGGAATACAATACCGAGCTTGTGGATATCAATAACCTGCGTACCAAGCGCACGGAGATAGGCTTCACGAAAATGCAGGCGTGCGGAAACGACTATATCTATTTCGAGGATATGGAAGGGAAAATCACCTGTCCCGAATCGCTTGCGGTAAACTTCGTCAACCGCCACTACGGAATCGGCGGAGACGGCATCGTTATCATGGGAAAATCGGACATTGCAGACGCGAAAATGCGTATCTACAATCAGGACGGTACGGAAGGGCTCATGGCAGGCAATGCAATTCGCTGCGTGGGAAAATATCTCTATGAAAAGGGAATCGTTCCCAAGCCGTGTATGAGCATTGAAACCATGAGCGGCATCAAGGAAGTAAAGGTATATTCCTTCGGCGGAACGGTGACCAGCGCGAGCGTAAATTTAGGCAAAGCGGAGCTTTCCGGCGAACAGATTCCCTCGGTTTGGAAGGGCGAGCGCATCATCGGTCAGACGATGGAAATTGACGGCAAGGAATATAAGGTGACGCTCGTCAACCTCGGGAACCCGCACTGCGTCATATTCTGCGACAAGGTGGACGATATTCCCGTAGAAACGCTCGGCCCGAAGATTGAGAACAGCGCATATTTCCCCAATAAAACGAACGTGGAGTTTATCCGCGTCGTCAACGAGAGCACGCTTAAAATGCGCGTATGGGAGCGCGGAAACGGTGCAACGCTCGCTTGCGGCACGGGCGCGGGGGCGGCTGCGGTTGCAGCGGTGCTCAACGGCTATTGCAAGACGGATACCGATATCACCGTAAAAGTGCTCGGCGGTGATTTGATTGTAAAATATAAATCAAACGGCTCGGTAACGCTCGCAGGCAACGTTATGAAGGTGTATGAGGGCAAAGTAGAATTCTAAACTGGCCCGAATGAAAGAAACAACGATGATTTATCTCGACAATGCGGCAACAACCCGCCCCAATTCAGGGGCGGTTTCCCGCGCGAACGAATTTATAACGGAAAATTATTATAATCCCTCCGCAAGGTATCGCGGCGGCGACGAGGCCGCGCGCGCGTTAAAAGCCGCTCGGCAGGCGGTGCTTGCTCCTGTTGCAGGGGATAAGTTTGACCTCATATTTACTTCGGGTGGAACGGAGGCGGATAACCACGCTGTTTTTTCCTCGGCGCGGCGCGGAAATGCCGTAACGACGGCGGGGGAACACGCAGCGGTGTATGAGAGCTTCGTACAGCTTAAATCCCGCGGCGTCGAGCCGCGCTTTGCAACCTTGAATCAAGACGGAAGCGTGAACGAGGACGCTTTGCTTGAGCTTGTAGACGAGAAAACGAGCTTTGTTTCCGTCGTGCACGTAAATAACGAAACGGGCGCGGTGAACGATATTTTCTCGCTTGCAAGGCGCGTGAAAGAAAAAAATCCGCGAGTCGTTTTTCATAGCGACGGCGTGCAGGCATATGGCAAAATTCCCGTAAGGCTGACGGGCGATATCGATTTATACAGCATCAGCGCACATAAAATCGGTGCGCTCAAAGGGACGGGTGCACTCATTAAAAGAAAGAAATGCAGTCTTTTGCCTTTTCTATACGGAGGCGGGCAAGAGGGTGCTTTGAGAAGCGGGACGGAAAACACCTTCGGGATTGCGTGCTTCCGTTTCGCCGCAGAAGAGAAATTTCAAATGCTTGTGGCAGATAAAGAGCGCTTAAAAAGCTATCGCGAACAGCTCTGGTCGCTTCTTGAAAAACCGCTCTTCGAGCGTATTTCGCCCGAGAATGGTTCGCCGTATATCCTATGTGTTTCGGCATCGGGGCTTCGCGGAGAAGTGCTTCAAAGAATGCTTTGGGATAGGGGAGTCGTTGTAGGCACGGGAAGTGCGTGCAGTTCCAAAAAGCCGCACAGCCGTGTGATAGAGGCGTGCGGGTACGGCGCAAAAACGTTGGACGGCGTGCTGAGGGTAAGTTTTTCTTCACAAACGTCAGCGGGGGAAATCGAACGGGCCGCTTTTGAAATGAATGCGGCGGCAAGAGAAATGAGGGAGAGGCTAAACTAACTGTGGAAAAGGTCGTAATTATCCGCTATGCGGAAATTCATTTGAAAGGGAAAAACCGCGGCTATTTCGAGCGCGTGTTTACCGTGAATTTAGAGCGTTCGCTCAAAGGAATCCGTCACGAGCTTCACCGTACGAGCGGACGGTATCTCGTTGCCAATTTCGATGCGGAACGCATCGACGAAATTCTTTCGCGTGTAGCCCGTGTGTTCGGCGTGCATTCTTATTCGCTCGGGTATCTCGTGCCCAATAATTTGGACGATATTTTCAGCGCGGTAAAAATCGTTGCACCCAAGACGGGCACCTTCAAGGTGGATACCCACCGCGCGGATAAAAAATATCCGCTCACCTCTATGGAGATGAACGCGGAAATGGGCGCAAGAATTCTTAGTGATAATAATGCGTTGAAGGTGGACGTACACGAACCGCAGAGCCACGTCTATATCGACGTGCGTGAAAACGGCACAGCGCTTGTGTTCGGCAAATTTTTGGAAGGCGCGGGCGGTATGCCCGTAGGCACTTCGGGGAAGGGGCTGCTTCTAATCTCCGGCGGAATTGATTCTCCTGTAGCAGGATATATGATGTCCAAGCGGGGAATGAACGTGGAGTATCTTCACTTCCACAGCTACCCCTATACGAATGAACAGGCAAAGGATAAGGTTGTGGAGCTTGCAAGGCTTCTTTCGCGCTATGCTTTAACGGAAAAGCTCTCTACGGTGAGCGTTACGCACATTCAGGAGGAGATACACGCAAAGTGCGCTGCCGAGCTGAACGTGACGCTGCTGCGCCGATTCATGTTCCGTATTGCCGAAAGGGTTGCAAAAAAGAAGGACGCAAAATGTTTGATTACGGGCGAGAGTCTCGGGCAGGTAGCAAGCCAGACGATAGAGGGAATGACTTCGTCGAATGCGGTCGTTACTCTTCCCGTGCTTCGTCCGCTCGTGGGGTTCGATAAGAATGAGATTATCGAGCGTTCCAAAAAAATCGGCACGTACGATACTTCCGTTCTGCCGTTCGAGGACTGCTGTACGGTGTTCCTTCCCGATTTCCCCGCAATTAAACCAAAGCTCTCCTTCATTGAAGAAGAGGAGAGCAAACTTGATATCGAGGGGCTTGTAAACGAAGCGCTTGCAACGCTTGAGGAGCTGCGCGTTTAATTACTCCCACCAATTATCGGGTAATTCGGTATTTGCTTCAATCTGAACGGGAGGTAGCGTTACGGGCGTACCTTCCTTTCCTTTATAGAGGGGAATTACCGTATAGGTGTATTTCTCGCCGCTGCGTACCGAGTTGTCGCAGATCGTTTGTTGATATTTTCCGTTGTAAACCGTGGTAATTTTACCGCGGTTTTCGCGTTTTATAAGATAATCATAGTACTGTGTCTGACATAATACTATCTGAACGGTGCCGTTTTTCACGGAAATCTGCGGGTTTGCGATATTCGGACAGGAAAAACGCGTGCTTGTCTCTTTGGGAAGCGCCTGCGTGCGGAAGAGCTCCGTACCGCATACAAGCGGCGGTGCGGCAGGATCGGCAAGCAGAATGCGGTGGTTAGCGGTATATTCTTCCTTGTCGTAGCTCGCCCGTTCCACGCCCTCGCAGGTTTCGGGGAAGGGCTCGGGCGCACCGTTTGCGTATAGATACTCGTAAACGCGAAGTGCTATATTTGCAGGCAGGCCGCCGCCCGTTGCCTCAACGGGGGAATTGTCGCGGTTTCCGAGCCATACTGCAACGGTTTCATTTTTGGTGTAGGAAATTGTGTAGGCGTCCGTGTTCTTGCCCGCGCTTTCCGCTGTGCCTGTCTTGGCGCAGACGGGGAAGGAAAGACCTCTCAGCTTCTTTGCCGTGCCCTCGCGTGCCGTTGTCTGTAGCATATCGTTCATGAGAAAGCTCACGTCCTCGGAAAAAACTCTTTTTCCGTGCGGTGTGAAACGATATACGGTTTTGCCTTTTTCGTCGTCTATCCGTGCAATCGTCGTTGACTGGGAAAACTCTCCGCCGTTTGCAAAGGTTGCATATCCATCCGCAAGCTGAGGCAGGGTAAAACCCTCCTTCATGCCGCCGAGGGCTAAGGCGAGCGAATAGTCGTCGCGTTCGATTTCCATATCCATTTTGCTCATATATTTTACGCCGCGCTCTATCCCAAGCTCGTTGAGAATTTTCACGGCGGGAATATTCACGCTGTGGGATAGCGCATAGCGCACGCTCATATATTCACCCGAAGCACCGTTGTAATCGTCGGGGCAATATCCGCCGAAATTCGTCTTTTCGTCCAACACGGGCGTGAGCGGCGAAATAAGATTATTTTCCAGCGCAGGCGCATATACGAGCAGGGGCTTGATAGTGGAAGCGGGCAAGCGTTTGGGGGTTCCCGCAGTCGCGTGCAGCGCTTTAATTCCGTGCGTCTGGTTGTCCCGCACCAAAATGCAGACGTCCGATTCCGGTTTATTCTTTTCAAGCTGAGCTTGCAACTTCGCGTCGTAATAGGTGTAAACACGAAGCTTTCCGAGCTCACTCGATTTCGCGTCGGGGAAGAGCTCCGTAAGCTCTTCGTAAACGCGCGCAAGATAGGCGTTCGAGGCGCTTTCTGCGGGTGATACGGGAAGCGGCGTTTCGATAGCCGTCTGATACTCCGCATCGGAAAGGTAGCCTTGTTCGCGCATGAGCTTCAATACGAGATTACGCCTTGCAAGGCACTTCTCCGCATCGCGGAAAGGGGAATAGCGGTTTGGCGATTTTACGAGTGCGGCAAGCGTGGCGCATTCGGCGGGCGAGAGCTCTTCCACACGTTTATCGAAATAATACCGTGCCGCTTCGCCGATTCCGAACGCGCTGTGTCCGAAATAAATGGAGTTGAGGTACAGCTCTAAAATCTCTTCCTTGGAATAGCGTTTTTCCAAAATGCGTGTGAGCTTATATTCTTTCAGCTTTCGCGTAATGGTCTTTTGGCTTGAAAGGTGCGTATTTTTAATGAGCTGTTGCGAAATGGTGGAAGCACCCTGCTTAAAAGAGAAGGATGCAATATTTTTCATTGCCGCCTTTGCAATGCGCTTATAATCGAAGCCGTGGTGGGTATAGAAATTTTTATCTTCTATCGCAACGAAGGCGTTCGGCAGATATTCGGGGAATAAAGAAAAGTCGGTATCGTAATGAAGGGAGGTTTCAATTTGGTTTTCGTCCTTGTCGTAAATGCGAGTACAGGTTTTATCAAGCGTGAGCTTTTCCGCATCGAGGCGGGAACTGCCCGTTACGCCGAGATAAAACACGAATGCGGAGAGCATGAGCACCGCAAGGATTCCAAATATGACGAGAGTAATTTTAACGGAACGTTTCATTACAAACAGTATTCTTCAGTTTCCCGAAAAAATTTCGGAATTCTTCACGGTTTTGTTGAAAATATATCAAGTTTATGATATAATGTGAAAAAACATAAGAAAGACGCTTTCGTCATGGAGAATGTTCATGGATATGAAATATGCGAAAATTCAGCAATTTATCGGTGCGTGCGACGAACTGATTGGTGGAAGTTATATGCTTGCCGATACCAATATCGCGGAAATGTTAAAGGCAATTTCAAAGAGCGGGGAGCTGAAGGAGCTTTTCAATACCGCTACCGACGGGTTCGATTACCCCGCCGCCAAACGCGCTTATCTCAAATATCCCGCAGAGCCAGGTGCACAGCACGGCATCGCCTACCTTCCGTCCGATCGTAAGGATATTCTCGCGTTCGTCTTTTGTATCCTTGTGGAGTTGGACGCAGGTGCAATTAAATTCAACGATTTTCTTCGCCGCTATTTTTACAGCGACGGTAGCTTTACGGCGAGCTTCTCCGGATTTACGGAGCGCATGATCCGTCCGTTCAGAGATATCGTCCGTTCCTGCTTCCCCGATTACGGAAGAAAGGGGCAGCTTGAAAGTGCAGCAAAGCGGCATGACGCAGTTTTGGAATCTCTCTTCGAGCGTGTGACTGTTGAGCGTGCCCGCATTGCGGCAATCCCGCTTTTAGGCGAGGAGCGCAGCGCTTCCGAAATTATTTTGGACGAGCTCGCGGCGGCAGTCGGACGCAAGGACGTAAACGAAATTTGCGCGATTCTTTCGGGGTACCGCTACTTTTTGCGTTATATCAATGCGGAAGACAGCGTGAGTGCAGGACTGTTCACACTTTCCGACGAGCTGTAATAGATTGAGTGAAAATGAAGTTAGAAGAAAAGACGGTTAACAAAAAATATATTTATAAAGGGAAAATTATCAACCTGCGCTGTGACGACGCGCTTCTTCCCGACGGCACGCCCTGTAAACGCGAAATTGTAGAGCACCCGGGCGGAGCAGCCGTTTTGTGCGTGAAAGACGGAAAAGTCGCGCTCGTGAAGCAGTTTCGTTACGCCTACGGCGAGGAGCTGTATGAGATTCCTGCGGGAAAGTTGGAAGCGGGCGAGGATCCCAAACTTGCCGCCGAGAGAGAGCTTTCGGAAGAAACGGGGCTGACGGCAAAGGAGCTTGTTCACCTTTTTACAATCTATCCCACGCCCGGCTATACGAACGAAAAGATTTATATTTATGAGGCAAAGGGTATCCAAGAAGGCGTTCGGCATTTGGACGAAGGGGAGTTTCTCAACGTAGAATATCTGCCTCTGGATAGAGTTTACGAGCTGATAGAGAGCGGCAAAATTTGTGATGCGAAAACGGTTGTCGCACTGCTTGCTTATCGCAACAATGGAAAACAGAAATGATTGGCTTTTATTTTGGCGGAACTGGAAATACAATTGTGAGGATATGATTAGTAAAGTTTCAGAAGTTGAAAAAAATTCTATCATAGAAAGACTATCATTTTTTGATTTCGATAATTTAGAGTGCCCGACTGGAGAAAAGATAGTGGTCAGTATTCAAGAGGGCATAGTAAATGTTCGATATATAGATTTAAATTACACGACCTTTGAAAAGTCTTCGTTTATTCAATATAAGAAAAATGAGCAGACATTACAAAAATTCATTAAAATGCTCATGGGTTTTTTACAAAGTAATTCTCGGTTTGTTTTTAAGTACGACGAAAAGTGGGTGAAAAACGGAAGACTTTCTAAAAAGCTATATAGGCTTTTTGTGCAAAAGGGGATAAGTGATAATGATAACGTTCTCTGTATTAAAGATAAAAAAATAGTGTCTGATATTACTAATGCAAATTTTAGAAACAATACGCTATCGTATTTTGTTTTTTTGGAAGATGAAATAATAATCGTTCCGACAGACCATATGGACATTTTTATTTTTGGAAAGACGGAAAAGATGAGAGATATAAGAGAATATTTGAAAAAGAATTTGTATCAATTTCAAAATTTAGAAATGACGTGATAAAAATTAACCGCCCGCGTTAAAAAACGCGGGCGGAACTCTTTTCGGATTTATAGTCCGAAGCTCTACGGAATCGGATTCAAACTTGCGTCAGGACTCAGCCGTTGCAGCCGCAGCCGCAACCGCAGCCGCCGATTCTGTTCATAAGATTGCTGAGGGTGCCGTTTTTCCCGAAGCAGTAAGCGAGAGCTAAGAGAAAAGGCCAGCCGCAACCGGTGAACGTGTTTGAAGAGAGTACGTTCGTACCGAGAATGAGCAGAATAATGAGAATCCAAAGACAGCTGTTGCTATTGCAATTCATAGTTTTTCCTCCTTAATCGCCGCAGAGTATGTATTGAATATCCGTTCTGCGGTTTTATATTAAATATTATGTTCAGGGGCGGGAAAAAGGTTCCTCATTTAGTTGCCAAAAATATTCGAGTTTGTTATAATTAAAACGCATAATGCCTTACGGCGAAAAAATACGGAAACGGTTTTATTCGTTTTGGCAAAATGTAATACTTATTTTTTTCACGGATATTGCGCGGGCAAATCCGATGGAGGTAATTGAATATGGAAAAGAAGCGTTTCTTTTCGGCAAAGAACATTGCCTACCTTGCAGTACTCACGGCACTTGTTGTAGTGTTGCAGGCTGTGGGTGGCGCAATCACGATTGGCACAGTTCAACTGAACTTTACCCTGATCCCGATTGTTCTCGGGGCAATTCTGCTCGGCCCGCTTGCGGGCGGCTTCTTGGGCCTTGCCTGCGGAATTGTTGTACTCATTCAAGTGATTATCGGCGGTGGCTTTTATGCTATTATCTGGACGTATAGCCCCGTCGTCACTACGTTCACTTGTATTTTGAAAACCACGGCTGCGGGTGTTGCGGCGGGTTTTCTTTACCGCCTCATTGCAAAGAAGAATCGCTACGTTGCCGTCTTTGTTGCGTCCGGAATCGTTCCCGTCATCAACACGGCACTCTTTATTCTCGGCTGTCTGTGCATGAACAGTGCGGTAACTGCGTTCCGCGATATTCTTGTAAACGATGCGGGACTTGCCGAGTATGCGGGCATGAACGTTTTTGTCTTTATCGTGCTTGTTCTCGTTACGTTTAATTTCTTTATTGAGTTTGCACTCAACCTCGTTCTCGCTCCTGCCATTTGCAGAATTGAAAGCGTCGTCAGAAAGCAGCTCGGCTTGCGTAAAACGAAAAAAGAAGAACCCGAACAACCGCAACAGGAAACCGCGGAAACGGCGCAAGAGGAGGGTATCCCCCAAGAAGAGGACACTCCCAAAACGGAATAATCAATATGATTCTTTGTATCGATATCGGAAATACCAATATTAAATATGCGATTTTCGACGGGGACGAGCTGAAATTTTCTTTCCGCGTCGCCACCGATTTGAAACGCACGTCCGACGAATACGGCGCACAGCTTGCGGGCATGCTCGAATTCAACGGCATTTCGGTGAAGGATATTACGGGCGGAATTATCTCTTCCGTTGTTCCTTCGCTCGATTATACCATTGAGCATATGCTCGGGCTGTATCTCGGTATCACCCCCAAACTCATTGCTCCGGGACTGAAAACAGGACTCTCCATGCGTGCGGACAATGCGCGGGAAGTGGGAGCGGACAGAATCGTGAATAACGTAGCCGCAATCAAAAAATACGGTGCGGGCAAGCCCATAATCGTAATCGATTTCGGCACGGCAACCACGTTTAATATTATCAACGAAAAATCCGAATTTATCGGCGGCGTGATTGCTCCCGGCATTCGGGGCTCGCTTGATAGTTTGGTAAGCGGAACGGCAAAGCTTCCGCGCGTGGAAATCGAAGCACCCAAGAGCGTGATTGCCACGAATACCGTTACCAATATGCAGGCGGGCATTGTGTTCGGGTTTGCGGGGTTAGTGGAATATATCGTCAAAAAAATTAAATCCGAGTTGGGCGTGAAAGAGGTTATCACGGTTGCGACGGGCGGTTTCTCGGAGATTATAGCAAAGGAAACCAAGTGCATTGACGTAATCGATAAAATGCTTACACTCAACGGTTTGAAATATTTATACGATCTTAACAGTTCGGAGGAAACAAAATGAAGAAGGTTGGCGTAGCGATTCTCGGCCTCGGTGTCGTGGGTAGCGGGACGTATAAAATTCTTACGGAGCACAGAGAGTTCTATCAAAAAACGCAGGACGTTGATATCGTTGTGGAGGGCGTTTTGGAGCTCGACCGCGAACGTGCGTTAGCTCTCGGCGTGCCCGAAGAGAAGATCATGACGAATATTGCGGAGGTTGTTTCCAATCCCGACGTGAATATCGTTGTAGAGGTCATCGGCGGAATCGACGTGGCGCGTGAATACGTTATGGCGGCGCTCAACGCCGGCAAGACGGTCGTTACGTCCAACAAAGAGCTCTTCTGTAAATACTCCCACGAATTGGAGCGCGTAGCTAAGCACCAGAATGCAGGCCTTTATTTTGAGGCAAGCTGCGTAGGCGGTGTTCCCATTATCCGTACGCTTCTTGACGGAATGCAGGCCAATCACATTACTTCCATGATGGGTATCATCAACGGAACGACGAACTATATTTTAACCAAAATGTCAAACGAGGGTATGTCCTACGAGGACGCATTGAAAGAGGCTCAGCGGCTTGGTTATGCCGAAGCAAACTCTACGTCGGACGTGGAAGGCTTCGACGCGGCGTATAAGCTTTCTATTCTTTCCTCACTCGCATTTCATACAAAAGTGCCGTTTTCAAAGGTGTTCCGCGAGGGCATTACGAATATTACGCAGGAAGTCATTTCCGACGGAAAACAGCTCGGTTACTGTTTGAAGCTTCTTGCAATCGGCAAACAGACGGAGGCAGGCATCGAAGTGCGTGTACATCCCACGTTTGTGCGGGGTGATCACCCGCTTGCCGCAGTCAACGATAGCTTTAACGCCGTTTATCTGCACGGCGATGCGGTAGGCGACGTGATGCTCTACGGCAGGGGTGCGGGTGCGCTTCCCACGGGCAGCGCGATTGTAAGCGATATTATTTATGCGGCAACGCATTCCGATAGCCGTTATTCCACGTTCAAAAATACGGCAACCGCAGACAAGGACGTTTGCTTCCCGAGCGATTTTAAGAGCGCTTACTATCTGCGGCTTTCGGTAACAGACAGAGCGGGCGTGCTTGCGAAAATTACTTCTATTTTCGGAAAGAACAATATTTCCATTGTAGAAATGCAGCAAAAGATGACGGAGGGCGACAAGGCAACCGTTACCTTCATTACGCATGAATCGCGTGAGCTTTCCATTCGCGACGCGGTATCCAAAATTAACGCGTTGGAATTTGCCAAAGTTGATTGCGTGCTCCGCGTCGTATCTTAACAGTACAAACGGAAAGGCGGGGGAACCCGCCTTGTTTTTTAGAAAATTATGAAACGAGGAACTATTCTAATCAACGCCTATGCAACCTCGGAAAGCGAGCTGTATAGTGTGAAACGGCTGAAAGAGGAGCTTGACACTCTCGGCATTCAAACGGAAATCAGGCGCAACGTGCTTGTATCGCGGCTTGATACGGACTTTTGTATCTATCTCGATAAAGATAAGTATGCGGGCGAGCTGTTGGAAAAATCGGGGCTAAGGCTCTTTAACCGTCCCGAGGCGATTGCCGATTGCGACGATAAAATGCGCACTTACATGAAGCTTGACGGATTTCCCATGCCCGATACGCTTGCGGGCCCGCTGTGTTATCTACCGAACGAACCCGTGAAAGAGGAGCTTATAGACGGCGTTGTTTCGCGTTTCGGGCTTCCCGTTGTCGTAAAAGAGTGCTTCGGCTCTCTCGGAAAGGGTGTCTATAAAGCGGATACTATGGAGCAGCTGCGTGAAATTGCCGAGCAGGTGAAATGCAAACCGCACCTGTTCCAGAAGTTTATTGCGGGCAGTGCGGGGCGGGACGTGCGTGTTATCGTTATCGGCGGGAAGGTCTTTTCGGCAATGCTCAGAACCTCGCAAACCGATTTCCGCTCTAATGTAGAACTCGGCGGGAAAGGGGAGAAGTATGAACTCGCCCGCGACAGGATTACGCTCTGCGAGGCGGTAGCAAGGCGGCTGAATCTCGATTATTGCGGAATCGACTTGTTATTCGGCGAAGACGGTTTTCTCGTCTGTGAAGTCAATTCCAACGCCTTTTTCGGGGGCATGGAGCGCGTAACGGGCTTGAACGTAGCGCGTGCGTATGCAGAGCATATTATCAATGAAATTTACGGAGAAAACGTATGATAAAGTCAATTAAAGAATTGAAAAAGAATATGGATGCCCGTTTGCATCGCGAGGAGGTAGAGCGCGACGAAGAAGGGCGTGCGGTGATTGAAATGACCGTGATGAGTGACGAAGATTTTCTTTCCGATTTCTCGGTTGGCAGGCGTCCGACGGTGAGCTCGGAAGTCGCGGAGTTCTTGGAAGAGAGCGCACGGGCATTTTTACCTGCCGAACCTATCCGCCTGAATATTTATAGCGACTGTATTACGGAAGAGAAGCAAGAGGGATATAGCGCCGCACTCAAAGAGTATTATAAACGGCACTATGAGGAAAACCGCAGAGATTTGCGTCGAAACGCTTGGATTTCGCTTATTATGGCGATTATCGGAATTGTTGCACTAACCGTCGTTATTACGCTTGCCGTATTTGAAAAGCTTCCTGTATTTTCCGAAGCGATCGATATTTTCGCTTGGGTATTCTTGTGGGAAGCGGTAGATTTGTTCTTTTTGGAACGCGCCGTTCTCCGCGCGAAACGGAACCGATATTTGCGCCTTATTGATGCAAACATCGTATTTTACCCCAAAACGGAAGAACAAGAAAAACTCTCCCAATAAAGGGTGCATATTATTGGCATTTTCTTGTAGATAAACAAATAGCCCGCTATCTTTGCAAGCGAAGTATAGTGGGCTATATTTTCTAATACTTAGAGAGATGGATTGAAATTTAGAAACTAAACCTTAATTTTAATCACCTTAATTCCCGATATGCTTATTGCATTTTCCGTTCCGCAATAAACGATATTTCCAAACTTTTCGTCGTTTTCAATTTGAACTAATGAATTATAATTAGCGTGATTTTCTTCTAAAAGATTATAAAAATATTCGCAATCTTCGGCATTATCAAGCCAATAAAACTCAATATATTCATTATCTTTTAATGCAGAAAGGAGTGTACCATTTTTATCCCCTAAATCGGTTGTAACGGTTACAGTATAACCGCCGTTTTCAAGATTTGTTTTCATTTCCCCATTAGTTGGATAATAAGTGCCGTTCTCGTCATCACCGCAAGCAGTCAATGTTAAAGTTAAAATAGCCATTAAACAAACCAATATTGTTACAAATACTTTTTTCATTAAATGAGCCCCCGCTAAATTACCGTTTATCGTAATTTCATTATAGCAAACCTGTAATATAAAAGCAAGAAAAGATGGATTATCTTTCCTTGCTTTTTATCTCAATGATATACCCCGTAAGGGTGAGTTTGTTTATTTCATTACAAATTATTTGACGATAAAGTTTACAAGCCGCCCGGGAACGACGATGCACTTTGCTACCGTCTTACCCTCAAGCTGGGTGGAAATTTCCGCAAGCGCGCGGGCTGCTGCTTCAATTTCGGCATTTTCGCCTTTTGCGGGGAGCATGGCTTTGCAAACGATTTTACTGTTGATTTGCACGGCGTATTCCTTTTCATCAAGCGCGAGCGCGGCGGGGTCTTCCTTGGGGAAAGACTGCAAGAATACCGAATTCTTTTCGCCGAGTATTTCCCACAGCTCTTCCGAGACGTGGGGCGCACAGGGCGCGAGCAAAAGCACAAAATCTTTTACCGTTTCTTTCAAAAGGGCAAGGTTCTTTTCTGCGAGCGCGTCATATTTATATACGGCGTTCAAAAGCTCCATAAGGCGCGCGATTGCAGTATTAAACGAGAAGGTTTCCATATCGCGCGTCACGCGGGAAATAGCATAATTCCGCGCATAATCGAGTGCTTTTTCTTCCGCACCGTACAGCTCGCTTTTCTCTGCTTTGATTTCCGCAGTTTTCAGAACGATTTTTTCCACACGGTCAAGGAACTTCGCAATCGCTTTAATGCCGTCGTCGTTCCAAGGCCCGCCCTCCGTATAGGAGAAGCCGAACATGAGATAGAGGCGGAACGCGTCCGAACCGTACTTTTCCACGTATTCGTCAGGAGATACCACGTTTCCGTGGGATTTGCTCATGCGGTTGCCGTCCGGCCCTAAAATGACGCCTTGATGTACGAGACGGAGGAAGGGCTCGTCGAAACTGAGGTAACCCATATCGCGGAGCGCCTTAGTCAGGAAACGCGCATATAAGAGGTGCATGCAGGCGTGTTCTGCGCCGCCGACGTAGGTGTCCACGGGCAGGAGCTTGTTTACGGTGTTTTTATCGAAGGGCGCATTGGTATTGTTCGGATCCGCATAACGGAGATAATACCAGCTCGAACATACGAACGTGTCGAGTGTATCGGGATCGCGCTCGGCTTCGCTGCCGCATTCGGGGCAAGTCGTGTGCATGAATTTTTCGTGATTTGCGAGGGGGGATTTGCCGTCCGGCTTAAACTCTACGTCGTAGGGGAGTTTTACGGGCAAATCGGATTCGGGAACGGGTACCGCACCGCACTTCGGACAGTGCACGACGGGAATGGGCGCGCCCCAATACCGCTGGCGGGAAACCAGCCAGTCGCGCAAACGGTAGTTCACTTTTTTGCCGCCCTTTGCAGATTTAGCGATGTGCGCCGCAATCGCTTCGCGGGCCTCTTCGCCGTACAAACCGTCGAAATCGATAGAGCCGATTACAATACCGTCCTCGCAGAAGGGGAGTTTGGTTTCGCCGTTTCTCGATTCAATGGTTTTCACAATGGGAAGTCCGTACTTCGTCGCAAAGGCAAAGTCGCGTTCGTCGTGCGCGGGAACAGCCATTACTGCGCCCGTGCCGTAGCTTGCAAGCACATAGTCTGCAAGGTATATGGGAACTTTTTTGCCGTTTACGGGGTTCGTACAGTAGGAACCCGTAAATACGCCCGTTTTTTCGCGGGTAGAAGAGAGACGGTCGATTTCGGTTGCCTTGGCTGCATATTCGATATAATTCTCGACGGCCGCTCTTTGCTCGGGTTTCGTGAGCGAAAGCGCGAGAGGGTGTTCGGGTGCAAGTACTACGTAAGTGACGCCGAATACCGTATCGCACCGTGTAGTAAATACGCGGATCTTTTCGCCGTTCTCGCATTCAAATTCTATCTCGCAGCCCGTGGATTTTCCAATCCAGTTGCGCTGCATATTCTTTGTTTTTTCGGGCCAGTTGAGTCCGTCTAAGCCCGTGAGGAGCTCGTCGGCATATTCGGTAATTTTGAAGAACCATTGCGTGAGATTTTTGCGGGTAACTTCCGTGCCGCAGCGTTCGCATACGCCGCCTTCAACTTGCTCGTTTGCGAGTACCGTCTTGCAGGAAGGGCACCAGTTTACGGGCGCTTCTTTGCGGTAGGCGAGTCCTTTTTTATAGAGCGCAAGGAACATCCATTGCGTCCATTTATAGTAGCTCTCTTCACACGTTTTAATTTCCGCCGACCAATCGAACATGGCGCCCATTGCTTTGAGCTGACCTTCCATCGTTTCGATATTCTTTTCGGTGGAGTCTTTGGGGTGTACGCCCGTCTTGATGGCGTAGTTCTCGGCAGGGAGCCCGAACGCATCGAACCCCATGGGCTGGAATACGTTGTAGCCCTGCATACGCTTGAAGCGTGCATACGAGTCGGTCGGACCGTAGTTGTACCAATGCCCGACGTGGAGCTTCGCGCCGGAGGGATAGGAGAACATTTCGAGCACGTAGTGCTTAGGTTTGTCCGTTGCTTTTTTGTCGAACTGGTTGAGCTTCGATTTCTCCCAACGGGCTTGCCATTTCTGTTCTACCGATTTTACGTCCATAGGAAATAACCTCTTTTCAAATCTTTCCAATATTTTACACGATAGCAAAAATAAAGTCAAGCATTCGTCACGGCTCAACTTTTTCTCTCAGAAAGAGGTTTTTTTCGCTTCCATAAATAAATCGCAATTTAAGGCATACAATAAGTTTGTGGAACAAATCACCGTATCTGAGCGAAAAGACCGCAGTCTATATATTACCTATCTGTATAACGTGCTCTCCGAAGTCCTGCTGTCCAGCGGCGGAAGCGGGGAGCTTTTATTCGGCGAAGAGCGCGCCGTGCTTATCGTGCGCCTTCAAGAGCCTTGTGATGCCGTGCGCAAAGCAATCGTTGAAAAAATCGCGGAAGTCATCGGAATCGGCTATAAATACGAGTTTCTGCGGGATAGACTTAACGTTTGTTTGGGCAAGCGTGAGAAAAAGCTGCTCTGCGCCGCACTCATTGCCGCCGATTACGACAGCGATACCAATTATATCTGCCGTAAAATCGGAAAAAAATCGGAATACACGGTGGACGGTATTTTTCATTTCCGTCTTACCGCGCTTCAGGAAAAATGGGAGAAGATCGCAAGCTACGTTCCCGACGGGTTCGGCACGGGCGATCTGAAAAAGTTCTGCGAATTCCTTGTGGGGGAGAGCAGGAACAAAATATACTTGAAAGGGAATACCGTGTTCGGCGAAAACTTTATCCCGCTCAAACGCAGCCGCCTTACGGGCGAGGAGGATACCGAAACGGAAATCATGCTGTCCGATGCAGGTTTTGTGTATTGCCTCGGCGAAGTAGAAGAGGGTATAGACGATTTTTTACAAAAATATTATGCGGAACGTGCGATATTCTCTTGACAAGTTTCAAAAAACTTCGTACAATAGGAGTACTTAAAGACAAGTAGCCCCGTATCTCTTTTGCAGAGAGCAGACCCTCGGCTGAAAGGTTTGTAAAGCGAGACGGACAAGTGAAACCACTTTATTTTATTCCATTTTCATAAGAGCGGCCGAAAGGGTAGTTCGGCAATTAAGGTGGAACCGCGCGAGTTATTGCGTCCTTAAATTTCCCGAAAAACGGGAATTTTAGGGCGTATTTTTTATTATTTTAGAAATTACATAGTATTATGCCAGACATAATACACGGGAGGAAGTATGAAAATTACGTTAAAAAACGGAGATTTGCTCGAACTTGATGCGAACGCTACGGGATTGAGTGCAGCGCAAGCAATTTCCGAAGGGCTTGCCCGCGCCGCAGTTGCCGCAAAGGTAAACGGCAAATTGCAAGACCTTACTACGCCGCTTAAAGACGGTGACAGCCTCGAAATCGTCACCTTGAAAGACAAGGAGGGATTGGAGGTTTACCGCCACACCTGCGCGCACGTTTTGGCACAGGCACTTAAAACAGTGTATCCCACCTGTAAGCTCGCAATCGGGCCTGTCATTGAAAACGGCTTCTATTACGACGTCGATTTCAAAACGCCTATTACAATGGAGGATTTTGCAAAGGTAGAGGCGGAGATGAAGAAAATCATCAAGTCCAATCTTCCTATTGAGCGGTTCACCATGCCCCGCGAAGAGGCGATTGCGCTCATGAGCAAATACCATGAAAATTATAAGGTCGAGCTCATTCACGACTTGCCCGAAGGTGAGGAGATTTCTTTCTATAAACAGGGTGCGTTTACCGATTTATGCCGCGGCCCGCACCTTCCTTCCACGGGGAAAATTAAGGCGTTCAAGCTCGTTTCCATTGCGGGCGCGTATTGGCGGGGCGACGAAAAGAAGAAAATGCTCACCCGTATTTACGGCACGGCGTTTGCCAAGAAAGAGGAGATGGACGAATACTTTGAAATGCTCGAAGAGGCAAAGAAGCGCGACCATATCAAGCTCGGCAAAGAGCTCAAGCTTTTCGCGCTCTTGAACGAGGGAAAGGGTTTCCCGTTCTTCCTGCCTAACGGCATGATTCTCAAAAATACCCTCATCGATTATTGGCGTCAGATTCACCGACGCGAGGGCTACGTCGAGGTACAAACGCCCATTATCATGACGCGTAACCTATGGGAAAATTCGGGACATTGGGATCACTATAAGGACAATATGTACACGACCAAAATCGACGGCGAGGACTGCGCGGTAAAACCCATGAATTGTCCCGGTGGTATGCTCGTGTATAAGCTTGCGCCGCACAGCTATAAAGATTTACCTATCCGTATGGGCGAGCTCGGGCTCGTGCACCGTCACGAAAAGAGCGGTCAGCTCCACGGGCTCATGCGCGTACGCTGCTTCACGCAGGACGATGCACATATCTTTATGCTTCCCGAGCAGATTACGACGGAAATTAAAAACGTCGTGCGGATTATCGACGAGGTTTATTCCTTGTTTGGGTTCAAATACCACGTCGAGCTTTCTACCCGTCCCGATAACAGCATGGGCAGCGACGAAGACTGGGAGGCGGCAACAAACGCGCTCAAAGCCGCGCTCGACGATCTGAAGCTTCCCTATACGATTAACGAGGGTGACGGCGCATTCTACGGTCCGAAGATCGACTTCCATTTGGAAGACAGCATCAAACGTACCTGGCAGTGCGGTACCATTCAGCTCGATTTCCAGATGCCGCAACGCTTTGAGCTCGAATACGTGGGCGAGGACGGGCAGAAACACCGCCCGATTATGATTCACCGCGTGGTGTTCGGTTCGATTGAACGCTTTATCGGTATTTTGATCGAGCACTATGCGGGCAAGTTCCCCGTATGGCTTGCACCCGAGCAGGTGAAGGTGCTTCCCGTAACCGACCGCGCGGCAGAGTATGCGGAAAAGCTCGTTGCCGAAATGTCCGCAATGGGACTTCGCGCCTCGGCAGATTTGCGCAAAGAAAAAATCGGCAGAAAGATTCTCGACGCCGAGCTTGAAAAAGTGCCTTATAAGCTCATCGTGGGCGACAAGGAAGTGGAAGACCTTACGGTATCCGTTCGCCGCCGCGGCGAGGGGGATATCGGTGCCATGGAAAAAGACAAATTCTTCGCCATGGTGAAAGACGAAAACGATACGAAGAAAACTTTCTAAGCGACAAAATTCGACAAATATCTTGAAAATATTTTCCAATTTTGTACAAAATTTCGTTGACAAACCGAGAGGGGTTTGATAGAATAATACCGTCAAGCAGAGGTAAACCCTTCTCTCCGTATTTGCTTTGAGCGAAACGGGTCGATATTTTTCGGAACATTACGCGAGTATTCGCGTATGAAAAATTTCTACGGGTTGCCTTGGTGCGACCCGTTTATTTTTTTGAGAGGTGAAAATTATTAAACCGCAAAATCAGTTGAATGGTGATATCCGTGACCGTGAAATCCGCGTGATTTCTTCTTCGGGCGAAATGCTCGGCGTAATGACTCCGAGAGAGGCGCTCCGCCTTGCTGAGGACGAAAATCTCGACCTCGTGAAAATTTCACCGAATGCAGTTCCGCCCGTTTGCAAGATTATGGACTACGGCAAGTTCAAATTCGAGCAGGCGAAAAAGGAAAAGGAAAACCGCAAGAACCAAAAGGTTGTCGAGCTCAAAGAGGTTCAGCTTTCCATGACGATTGACGTCGGGGATTTGAACGTTAAGGCAAAACAGGCAACGAAGTTCTTAGATGCGGGGAACAAGGTGAAGGTTTCCATTCGTCTCAGAGGCAGACAGATGGCGCACGCTTCGCTTGCGAAGGACGTAATGAACGGCTTTTTTGAAAAGCTTCAGGAAATTGCCGTCATTGAAAAACCCATCAATATGGAAGGGCGGAACATTATTATGATTCTCGCGCCCGCAAAGAAATAAGCAAACTAAATTCGATAAATATTTGGAGGATAAAGATATGCCGAAACAGAAATCGCACAGCGGTTCTAAAAAACGCTTTTGGCTCACCGGCAGCGGTAAGGTAAATAGACCTCACGGCGGCAAGAACCATAAGGCAGAAACCAAGAACAGAAAGAGAAAGAGAAATTTACGTCAGACGACGCTCGTTTCTTCCGCGCAGGAGAACAACGTCAAGAAGATGATTCCCTACAAGGACTAACGGAGGTAACAGACAATGCGTATTAAAAGAGGCGTAAACGGCGTAAAGAAACGCAGAAAAATTTTGAAGCTCGCAAAGGGCTACTACGGCAATAAGAGCAAGAACTACCGCATCGCACGCGAAGCGGTTATGAAATCGCTCAACTATGCTTATATCGGAAGAAAGCACAGAAAGCGCGATATGCGTAGCCTTTGGATCGCGCGTATCAACGCAGGCGCAAGACTCAACGGTCTTTCCTATTCCAAGCTCATGCACGGGCTCAAGGTTGCGGGAATCGAACTCAACCGCAAAGTGCTTGCAGATCTCGCAGTAACCGACGCAAAAGCGTTCGCAGACCTGTGCGGTAAGGCGAAAGCCGCTCTTTGATTTATAAAAAAGCCTTTGCAAAAAGGCTTTTTTTGCATAACTATGGTTATCGTTTCCAAAAACAATCCGCTCGTAAAAGAGCTGTCTTCCCTTAAAGAAAAGAAGTTCCGTGAAAAAAGCGGCAGCTTTCTTGTTGAGGGCGAAAAGATGGTGCGCGAGTGCGTGCACAGCGGACTGAATATTCGACGCATTATCGTGCGTGAGAATTACGCGGGAGATACCTATTTTCTTCCGACTGTTACTTTCGGAGAGGACGCGTTCCGCGCTATCTGCGACGAAAAGACGCCGCAGAGCATTGCGGCGGAAGTTGAGATTCCCGTTTATAAATTGCAATTGCCCGAAAAATCCTGTATTGTATTGGACGGCGTGGCCGATCCCGCGAACGTGGGCGCGATTATCCGCACGGCGGTTGCGGCAGGCTATACGGAGCTTTATTGCATCAACTGCGCCGATCCTTACTCGCCCAAGAGCGTGCGTGCAAGCATGAGCGGCGTGTTCTTTGCAAGAATTATGCGCGGAGGCAGAGAAGAGATTCTTAGCGTTTTGAACGAAACTCCGCTGATTGCCGCCGACATGGACGGGGAAAACGTGTTTGCATTCACTCCGCCCGAAAGGTTTGCGCTCTGCATCGGGAACGAGGGGAACGGGCTTTCAAACGAGATTTTTTCTCGCGCGGCACATACGGTGAAGATTCCCATGGGTACGCACACCGAGAGTTTGAACGCCGCAGTATCGGCGGGGATTTTAATGTATCAATTAAAAAAGACGGAAATGCTGAAAAGGAGTTAATTATGTCAGGACACAGCAAATGGCACAACATACAAGCAAAGAAAGGTAAGGCGGACGCGGCGCGCGGTAAGATTTTCACCAAGCTCGGCAGAGAGCTCGCCGTTGCCGCAAAGGGCAACCCCAATCCTTCTACGAACAGCAAACTTGCGGACGTTATCGCAAAAGCGAAGGCCGCAAACATGCCGAACGACAACATCGAGCGTTCCATTAAAAAAGCGGCGGGCGAAGTCGGCGATAAGGATTATAAGGAGCTCACCTACGAGGGATACGGCGTTGCGGGTTCGGCGGTGATCATCACCACGCTGACCGATAACAACAACCGTACCGCGGGCGATATCCGCGCAATTATGTCTAAGAACGGCGGTTCGCTCGGTATGACGGGCTGCGTATCCTATATGTTCGATACGAAGGGCGTTATCGTGGTGGAGCGTACTCCCGGTTTGGACGAAGATACCGTTACCGAATACGCCATTGAGGCGGGTGCGGACGACGTCGTGACCGAAGAGGACGCGTTTGAAATTTATACGTCCGTTGCGGCATTCTCCGAGGCGAGAAAGCTTTTAGAAGAGCGCGGACTGAACTTCCTGCAAGCGGAGATCACGCAGATTCCGCAGAGCAAAATCACGCTCCCTGCCGATAAGCTCGAAACCTTCCTCAAAATGCTTGACAAGCTTGAAGAGAACGACGACGTGCAGAACGTTTATCATAACGTAGAGCTTCCCGAAGAAGAGGACGAGGACTGATTATAAATTTTATTTAGAACAAGAAATGAAAAACGCGGGCAATTCGCCCGCGTTTAATTTTTAAAATTTCGCGTTATAATATACTTGAAAATAAGGGAGGTAACCCTATGGACGCAAGTAAATTAACGCAAAAATCAGTTCAGGCAATTCAAAATGCGCAAGGCGTTGCACTCGAATACGGCAATGCGGAGCTTACAACGCTTCACTTATGTTACGCATTACTCGAAAAAGACGGTATCGTTTACCGCATATTAACGCGCACGGGCACGGATACGGAAGGCCTTTCCCGCGCCGTAAAAGAGGAAATCGAACGCCTTCCACGCGTATCGGGCGGGTCGGGAGCGTATCCATCCACCGCGCTGAATCGTGCGCTTAACGAGGCGGAGAAGCTCGCCGCAGGCATGAAAGATGAATATATTTCCGTAGAGCATTTGTTCCTCTGTCTTTTTGATAACTTCGAGCGGGGATTGGACGGAATCTTTTCACGCTTTGGTGTCTCCAAAGACAAGTTTTTGAAAGGGCTCAAAGAGGTGCGCGGGAATCAGAACGTGACGAGCGACAACCCCGAAAATACCTACGAGGCACTTGAAAAATACGGAACCGATTTGACCGCGCGTGCGCGGGCGCATAAGTTGGAGCCCGTTATCGGCAGGGATGAAGAAATCCGTAACGTCGTGCGCATCTTATCGCGTAAGACGAAAAACAATCCCGTGCTCATCGGTGAGCCGGGCGTGGGAAAAACCGCGATTGCCGAGGGGCTTGCACAGCGTATCGTAAAAGGCGACGTGCCCGAGGGCTTAAAGAACAAGACGCTTTTTTCGCTCGATATGGGCGCGTTGATTGCGGGCGCGAAGTACCGCGGTGAATTTGAAGAACGCTTAAAAGCAGTCCTTGCCGAGGTAACGAAATCAGAGGGGAGTATTCTTCTGTTTATCGACGAGCTGCACACCGTCGTCGGTGCAGGCAAGACGGACGGCGCAATGGATGCAGGGAATCTCTTGAAGCCGCTTTTGGCGAGGGGCGAGCTGCACTGTATCGGCGCAACTACGCTCGATGAATACCGCAAGTATATCGAAAAAGATGCGGCCTTGGAGCGCAGATTCCAACCCGTGCTTGTGAACGAACCGACGGTGGAAGATACCATTTCCATTCTTCGTGGATTAAAAGAACGCTTTGAAATTTTCCACGGCGTGCGCATCCACGACGACGCGCTCGTCAGTGCGGCGGTACTTTCTAATCGCTATATTTCCGATCGGTTTTTACCTGATAAGGCAATAGATTTAGTGGACGAAGCGGCAGCAATGATTCGTACGGAAATTGACTCCATGCCTGCCGAGATGGACGCGTTGAACCGCAAAATCACCCAGCTTGAAGTAGAGGAAAAGGCACTGTCTAAGGAGAGCGACAATCTCTCTAAGTCACGCCTCGAATCGCTCAAAAAGGAGCTCGCAGAGCTCAAAGAAACCTACGGCGGCATGAAGGTAAAGTGGGAAGACGAAAAGAATGCCATTCATGCCGAGAAAGATCTAAAAGAAAAAATCGACTTCTTGAAGGGGGAAATCGATTCCGCAATGAACCGCGGTGAGCTGGAAAAGGCATCAAGGCTTCGCTACGGCGAGCTTCCCGAACTTGAAAAACAGCTTGAAGAGGCCAAGCAGAGTGTGAGCGGCAGAGAGAACGCAATTTTGCAGGACGAGGTGACGGAAGAGGAAATCAACCGAATCGTCGCACGCTGGACGGGGATTCCCGTGGCAAGGCTTAAAGAGGGGGAGCGCGAGAAAATTTTACGCCTTGAAGACGATTTACACAGGCGTGTTATCGGGCAGGAAGAAGCGGTAAGAAAGGTTTCTGAAGCAATCCTGCGCGCTCGCGCGGGCATTTCCGATCCTAACCGCCCGATTGGTTCCTTCCTGTTTCTCGGGCCTACGGGCGTAGGGAAAACCGAGCTTGCGAAGTCGCTCGCGGAAAATCTTTTTGACGACGAGAAAAATATCGTGCGTATCGATATGTCCGAATATATGGAAAAATTCTCGGTTTCCCGCCTTGTCGGTGCGCCTCCCGGATATGTCGGTTACGAGGAGGGCGGTACGCTCACGGAGGCCGTGCGCAGAAAGCCGTACTCTATCGTCTTGTTTGACGAAATCGAAAAGGCGCATCCCGATGTATTTAATATTCTTCTGCAAATTCTCGACGACGGCAGAGTGACCGACTCGCAGGGACGCACGGTAGATTTTAAGAATACTATCATAATATTAACTTCAAACCTCGGCTCCCAGTTTATTATGGAAGGAATAGAGGACGGCGAAATTACGGAGAGGGCGCAGGAGCAGGTGAATGCACTTTTGAAGCAAAGCTTCCGCCCCGAGTTTTTGAACCGCTTAGACGAAATTATCATGTTCAGGCCGCTCACCGAGGATCATATCGGGGCAATCGTCGATATTATTCTCAATCGCTTAAAGGCAAGAATTAAGGCGGAGAATCTGGATTTGGAGGTTACGAACCGCGCCAAGGAATATCTCACGGACGGCGGGTACGATTCCGCTTACGGTGCGCGGCCGCTCAAACGCTTTATCCAGTCGCACGCCGAAACGCTGATTGCAAAATATATTCTAACCAATAACCCCGCAGCGGGCAGTACGCTCACGCTCGATTGCAATCAAGACGGATTATATCTGAAATGAAAAAAGCCCCCAAGGGGCTTTTTTCAAATATGTTATCTCTTAATAATATAGTCAAAATATTGTTCTTGAAAATGCACTTGCTTTGCAATGTCCTCGTTAGTGAAATCAATACCGTCGGGAGCTACAACCCATTTTTCTTCTATATCATCGTTACGGTGGATAATGGCAATCACCTTTCCCGTAAATTCTTTTACGGCAGTATGCACTCCCAGAACGTAGGCGTCCTGCTCTTCTCCGTCCGCTGCCATAATTCCTTCTATGTACCCGTAGTTGATAGGGTATATAATATTTTTATGCTTTGGGTGGCGGCTTCCAAGAGGTCGGTCTATAGTTACTTTAACAATACTTCCAATCATAAATGTATCAGTATTATATCATGCTTTGGGGAAGAATGAAAGTATTTTGAAAAATAATCTTAACTTGCTTAAAATCGTTTGCATTTTCGGTAAAATTGTTGTAAAATAAAATAGACGTGCAGAGATGTCTGAGTGGTTTAAGGAGCACGATTGGAAATCGTGTGACGGGGATACTCGTCCGGAGGTTCGAATCCTCTTCTCTGCGCCAAAAATTGCGCTTTACAAGAGCGCTTTTTTTATATATTAAGAGAGGGGAAATTTATGATTTTACAAGAAAGCTATACTTTGGCGAACGGAGTGGAAATACCCAAACTTGCATTGGGAACGTGGCAGGTTTCTAACGAGGCGGTAAAACCCGCCGTGAAGAGTGCTTTGGAACTTGGGTATCGGCATATCGATACTGCGGCGGCTTACGGGAACGAAGGCGGAGTAGGTGCGGCGATTCGCGAAAGCGGAATTTCGCCCGAAGAGATTTTCGTAACAACGAAAGTGCCCGCAGAATTCAAAACGTATGAAAAAGCGAAACAGTCGATTGAAAAGTCGCTTCAGCTTCTCGGCAAAGTCGATTTAATGCTCATTCATGCGCCCAAGCCGTGGATACAAATGCACACGCATTTCCCTCGGCGGTATTTCAAGGAAAACCCGCAGGTTTGGAAGGCGTTTGAAGAGGCGTACGAGGCAAAGAAAATCGGCGCAATCGGCGTTTCCAATTTCCAAATTGACGATTTGGAAAACCTTATGGTGCATTCCAAAATCAAACCGCTTGTCAATCAGATTTGTGTGCATATCGGAAAAGTGCCTACAAAGCTCATTGAGTTTTGCAAGAAAGAGGGGATTTTGGTGGAAGCATATTCCCCGATTGCCACGGGCAAAATTCTGAAAAACAAGAAGATTGCGAACATGGCGGAAAAGTACGGCGTAAGCACCGCACAGCTTTGCATTCGGTTTTGCTTGCAACTCGGGCTTCTTCCCTTACCCAAAACCACGCACGCAGAATATATGCGCCAGAATGCGGAGCTCGGCTTCGAGATTTCCGAGGAAGATATGCAAACGCTCTTGGAATTCAAAAGAATATAAGCGAGGCAAATTATGAAGCTTAAAGTAAAAGGAAAACAGAGGAATAGTAAAATGTGCGTCATGTGCGGGCTGGATAACCCCGCAGGCATTCGCGCGCCTTTTTATTCAATGGAGGACGGCAGCGTGATTACGCTCTTTTCCTACCGCGAGGAGCACCAAAGTTACCCCGGCAGAGTGCACGGCGGCTTGATTACCGCCATGCTTGACGAGCTCGGCTTGCGCGCGCTTTGGGCGAAAGAGGGGGAAGAGAAGACTTACGGCGTTACTACTTCACTTGAAACGAAGTACCGCAAGCCCGTGCCCTACGGCGTGCCGCTACTTGCAAGGGGCGTTATTGAAAAAGAGAGCGGGCATTTCCTCACGGCGGCTTGCGCCGTTTACAATATGGCGGGAGACTTGCTCGCAAATGCGGAAATCAAATATATCAAACTTGACGTCAATAAAATTCAGGAAGGCGTGAACGAGCACGAAGAAATGTGCTACCTCATAGAGGACGGCGTGACGGAAATCGACGTCAAGGGGATTTAATCGTGGAATTCGGGCATGAATTTACGGTAGCGAACGGGCAAATATCCGCGCTGTTGTTTTAAGCGTTCGCGCTCTACGATATTCACGTGCTCGAAATAGTTTTTCCATAGCGCCTGCCACGCCTCTTCGGTTGCGGATAGCATAACTTCCGCATTTTCAAGGGGCGCACAGAATACGTTTTTTCCGTCGTAAACCGTGGCTTTCTTCCGCTTCACGTCGTGAATAACAAAGGGGAAGTTCGGGATCCGTGCACGGAAATGCCCTACGAGCAAATCGCAAATATCATGGTCGGGGGCGATAGGGGCGTAGAGCGCTCCGCTCGCGCTCTCCATAAACCGCACGAAGCCGCGAAACCGTTCTGCTTCGTGCTTTACTTTCCCAATTAAATTACTTGCCATAATTACGGCGTCCTCTGCGAGCATATTTCGCACAGGGCGTTTTTTTGTTGCAATCAGTCTTAAATACTCAAACGCAGTTTGATCGCGCGTTTCGTCGCTGCAACGCAGAAGAAAATTCAAATCCTGCATACAATATTTATCAAACGATAAAAGGCGTGCTTCCGCTTTTTTTGCGCGTTCGGCGTTTGTCTGCACGAAAACCGCTTCCTGTCCCAAAGTGAGCTGACGTTGAGAGGAAGTAACGATTGCTTCATTGTCGTTAAACGCCGCTAAAAAAGCGGTGAGAAAGCCCGCGCGCGAGCCGTCGTAAAAGTAAATCATAATTCCCCCGTGAGCGCGGAGCGGGCGGTTTCTGCATTGGAATAGAGCATAAACTGCGTTTCGCGCCGTGCAATTTGCAGGTCGGTGAAAATGCTGAGTTGTGCGGCGTTCTTCGCCGTTTCGCCCGCCGCAAGCAGTCCGCGCAGAGCGGTTTCGTTTTCCACGCCGTAGAATTTTCCGCTTGCCGTAATAAAGTGCCGCGCACGCTTCAAAACCACGCGCATTTTTTTGAGATGCTCGAAGGTGAGAGAAGTGTACCGCCGCGCCTCGGTAATTCTATACGCGCTCTTTGCGCCGATCCCCGGCACGCGCAAGAGCATTTCAAGCGGCGCACGGTTTACCTCTAAGGGGAAGAGGTGTAAATTGCGAAGCGCCCAGGCACATTTCGGATCGTACTCGGTGGGGAGGTTTTCACCCTCGGGCACGATTTCTTCTACGTCGAACCCGTAAAAACGGAGCAGCCAGTCCGCCTGGTAGAGCCTGTGTTCGCGGAGCGCTCCGCCTGGGGTATCGGGTAAAAGGGAATTATGCACCACGGGAACGTACGCCGAATAATACACGCGTTTCAGCCCGTTTGCGCGGTAAAGACTTTCGGTAAGTCTTAGAATTTGTCCGTCCTTTTCGGGGCTTGCGCCTACAATCATTTGCGTAGTCTGTCCTGCGGGCAGGAAGTGTCCCTTGCGCTTTTCCGCTTTGAAAACTTCGCGCTCCTTGGCGAGGCTTTTCATGGGCAGGAGCAAGCTCTCCTTTGTCTTTTGCGGTGCAAGCAGTTTCAGGCTCTGCTCGGAGGGCAGTTCTATATTATAGCTCATTCTGTCGGCATAGAGGGCGGTTTCCCGCACGATCGCCTCGTCTGCCCGCGGAATTCCCTTCACGTGAATATAGCCGTGAAAGCCGTATTCCGTGCGGAGCTTTTTTACCGTAAGAAGAAGCTGTTCCATGGTATGGTTGGGGGAGATATGCACGGCGGAGGAGAGGAACAGTCCTTCGATATAGTTGCGCTTGTAAAAATCGATTACCAGCTCGCAGATTTCGTCGGGCGTCGCCGTTGCGCGGGGAACGTCCGCACTTGCCTGATTCACACAGTATTTGCAGTTAAAGATGCAGTCGTTGCTCAGCAGTATTTTAAGCAAAGAAATGCATCTGCCGTCGGGCGTAAAGGAGTGGCAGCAGCCTGCCGCCAAGCCGTTTCCCATGCCGCCTTCGTTCTTTCTTGAACTCCCCGAAGAGGAGCATGAAACGTCGTACTTCGCACCGTTTGTGAGAATAGAAAGTTTATCCGCAGAAATCATACCTCTATTATAATACACGAACGAATGTTTGTCAAACGTTTGTTTTGTTTTTTATAAGAAAATTCAGCAACGAATTCACGTTAGACGGCGGCTTGCGGGTGAAATCGAAGTTGAGGAAAATATAAAAAAGCCGCCTATAAAGGCGGCAAATGTGGGCGGTTTTAATTAAAATTATAAATGGCGTAAGGAATAATGTGTTCTTCGGCACCGCCATTGGAAAAATCTTCTGAAGGCAAGCCGATGATAAAATATGTAACCTCATCTCGTGCGGGGGAGTTAAGCGAAAAATTTATATAACTAATGTATTCAAAATTGTTTTCTTCGCTGTAATAAAATGTATTTCGTTTATAGC
>JAIDCJ010000016.1:3074-60881 GCA_029055875.1 Clostridia bacterium | reverse complement strand
AATAAAATGTAGTTCGTTTATAGCTATATTTTTTCGTGTTTGCTTCGGAATACGTGCAAACGGTAAAATAGTCGTTTAAGTTAATGTAATCGGGAAGATTTATATTTTGAATATTAAAGGTCAATTGATTGCTGTTGTTATAATCTAATAGCCGAACTTTGTATAATTCAATTCCGCTTGCGCTCTTTACGGTACAAACTTCGCCCATTTGGTAGGTGTAATTCTTATCAGCCTGCATTGCGCCTTCAACTGCGTCTAATCTCAACTTCGCTGCATTCAAGTCCTGTTGCAGCTTCGTAATCGAAGAGTTTGCACTGTTGCACTTTGTTTCCAAAGCTTTAATTTGCTGTTTGAGCGAATTAATTTCAGCCGTGTAGTCGGTGGAGCTTCCCGAACCGTTTTTCAAAGCGTTCAGCTCGGTTTGCAAAGAATTGTTTTTGTTTTCAAGTTCTTGAATTTGCTTTTGTAAATCTTTAATTTCGTCAGAATAGTCGGTTCCGCAACCCGCAAACGCACACGCGCAACCCAAGGCAAACACGGCGCAAACAGTTGCAGTTAAAAACTTCTTCATACAATACCTCTTTCAGGGGGACGCCCCTTATTTATATAAAATATTATACTCTTTTCAGGGTAAACTTGCAATAAAAAACATATCGAAATTTATTTCTTGCGGAAAAGCGGAAAATAAGGTATAATCGTTTCACACAACTTTCACACGGTTATAAAAGAAGTATAATAGAAAGGGGATAGAATAGAGCCAAGGAGGTTGCCATGAAGATATTAATTGTAGACGACGAAGAGATGATTCGCGCTGTGCTGCGGGAATACGTGGAATTCGAGGGCGGTGAAGCGTATGAGGCGCAGGACGGCATGGAAGCGGTAAAAATGTGCCGTGAGAACGATTACGACGTAATTCTCATGGACGTAATGATGCCTCGGCTCGACGGATTTTCCGCAGTAAAGGAAATTCGCAAATTCAAGCAGACGCCCGTAATCATGCTCTCCGCACGCGGGGAGGAATACGACAAGCTGTTCGGGTTTGAAATCGGCTCGGACGATTACGTGACGAAGCCTTTTTCACCCAAGGAGGTTATGGCACGCATTCATGCGATTATGAAGCGCGGTGTGCCCAAGGCGGAGAATCAGCAGGTCTACGAATTCGAGGGGCTTAAAATCGATATGGTGGGGCGCACCGTTACCGTAAACGGCGAACGGGCGGAGCTTACCCCCAAAGAATACGAACTGCTGTTTTATTTCGTGCAGAATAGAGGGGTTGCGCTCACGCGCGACAGACTTTTGAACAAGGTATGGGGCTACGATTTTTACGGCGACGACCGCACGGTGGATACGCACGTAAAAATGCTGAGAGGAAATCTGAAAGAGTATCGGAAATTCATTTTAACCCTTCGCGGGCTTGGTTATAAATTCGAGGTGTAAATTTCATGCGGAAAGACGGAAACACAAAAAAGGGAATGAGGACGGGCAGAAGCTTGAACCTCATTTTGTGGTTCACGTTTTCTATCTTTGCACTCGTCAGCATGTCCGTTTACGCCGTTGCGCAAAACGCTCTCATGAATAAGAAATATCGCGATCAGGCGTCGGAAATTCTCACCGAGGCTGGGGAGCGCATCGAGGAGCTTTTTTCTGCTTCCGAAGAGGGTGATTCGCTTCCGCTCGCCCAAGAAGTGTACAGCAAAGCCAACAGCTACGGCTTGCAGTTGTTTTTAATTTACGAGGACGGCAGGAGCGTTTTCCCCGATTACACCGAAGAGGACAGCTATCCCGAAAGGGCGGAATTTCTGAAAAAGAAGTTACAGGGGAGCGAGGGGAAAACATTTGCGGATAAGGCGGAAATTTCTTACGGCAAGGCAATTACCATAGACGGCGAACCCTGTTTCCTCTATCTCTCAACTACATCGCATTGGCTCGACGGCGGGGGGCATAGTCTCCGTTACGTATCATTGCTTACGGGCTTGGTCGCATTGGTGCTTGCCTTTATCGCGAGCGGGTTCGTTACGCTGCTCATTACAAAACCCGTATCGGAAGTGACGGAGCGCGCAAAGGAGCTCGCACGCGGGAACTATAATCTCGATTTCAAAAAGGACTATTTCTGTGCGGAAATCACCGAGCTATCCGACGCGCTCGAATATGCACGGGGGGAGATTTCCAAGGCTGACCAAATGCAAAAGGAGCTAATTGCAAACGTTTCGCACGACTTTAAGACGCCGCTCACTATGATTAAGGCGTACGCCTCTATGATCCGTGAAATTTCGGGCGAGGATAAAGAAAAGCGTGACGCGCACGCGCAGGTCATCATTGACGAGAGCGACCGTTTGGCAACGCTTGTAGGCGATTTATTGGATCTTTCCAAAATCCGCGCGGGGCTCGCTTCGGACGAGCGGAGCGTATTCAACCTTTCGGACGAGGTTTACCGCGTTGCAAGCCGTTTCGACTATCTCACAGAAACGAACGGATACGTGATACAAACGGAAATCGAGGACGATATTTATACCTTAGCGGGCAGAGAGCGCATTGAACAGGTGCTCTATAACCTCATTGGAAATGCTGTGAACTACACGGGAGACGATAAGCTCGTGCGTGTAAGGCTCTTTGCAAAGGACGGCGGCGCACGCTTCGAGGTTATCGATACGGGTAAGGGGATTCCGCCCGAAGAGCTCGACACCGTGTGGGATAGGTACTACCGTTCGGGGAAAACGCATAAACGCCCCGTTCAGGGTTCGGGCTTGGGACTTTCCATTGTGAAAAATATTTTGATCGTACAAGGCTGTCCGTTTGGAATCGAATCTGAAGAGGGCAAGGGAAGCTGCTTCTGGGTAGAATTCCCGCCGCCTGAACCGCAGGAAGAAACTGACAAACATAAGAGAAAGTCCAAACAGAAAGAATCGAATGAATAAAAAAGCCCCGCTGAGAAAATCGGCGGGGTAATTGTTTTGTTACGGACGGAGCGGGCGAAGCTCAAGGTTGAGCGGTCTTCTTTTGGGCCCGTGATGACGATAGGGGCATTTTTTCGGGCACTCGTCTTTTTCTCCGTCGGGCGTAGAATCGTTATCCTGCTGCTCGCAGGGGGTGCGGGTTCTTTCATGCGAGCAGTCTTCATCGCAGTATTTCGGAAGCCGTTCCATCGGAAGCTTTGGTATTACGAATTGTTCTTCGTCTCTTTTGGTTTCCGTTTCCGCAGGTTTTTTCCCGCAAGCCGCCATGCCGACGATCATCATAAAGGTAAAACATAAAACACATAAAACAGAGAAAAGCTTTTTCATATCCGCAGTATGCGGATAAAAATTTTTATTATTCGCTTGTGTTTTTCAAGGGAATATGCTATGATTTGATTATAAACATACCTGAACGGAAAGTGGCACTGACCGCAAAGGAAGGAATCAAGTTTTTCACGCGGAGTTTTTTCCGTGCGTTTCCTTTCGCCCGTTCGGGACGGAGGGATTTTTTTATGGAAGAGGAAAAACGAATTTCCGTGCTTTCCGTTATTGTGGAAAATAGAACGGCAAGTGAACGCATTAACGGCTATTTATCCGAGTACGGCGAATATATCGTCGGGAGAATGGGAATTCCTTATCGGGAGAAACAAGTGTCCGTTATCTCCGTCGTGCTGGACGCGCCCGTTTCGGTTGTCAACGCACTTACGGGTAAAATCGGCAAGCTGGAAGGCGTTACGGCAAAATCATTGTTCGGTAAAATTTAAGAGAGGGTATTATGAAGAAAATCATTTCATTATTTGCCGCGGCGGCCGTTTGCGGCGCGTGTATCTTCGGCGCGGTTGCCTGCGGAAACTCGGAGGATAAATATACGGTATATGCGCCCGACGGCGCGCCTGCGCTTGCACTCGTGAATGCGATTTCGCAAAGAGACGAAGACTTTGCATATCATATCGTCGATTCCGGTCTCATTCAGGCACAAGTAACGGGAAAGACGCCCAAAGCCGATTTTTGTATTCTGCCGCTGAACCTTGCGAGTAAGCTCCTCGGAAACGGCGAAACTTATCAAATGCTCGGCACGGTAACAAACGGAAATCTCTATTTTCTGACAACGGCGGGGGAGAGCATTACGCCCGAAAATATTCAAACGACACTTATCGGTAAGACGGTCGGCGTCGTACAGCTTCCCAACGTTCCGGGGCTTACCCTGCAAGCCGTGCTCAAGGATTACGGAATGGACTATCAGATTATTGCAAGTAAGGAAGCGGACAAGGCGTCGGACAAGGTCAATCTTCTCGCAATGGATGCGGGGAATGTAACGCCCGTTTACGGTTGCGATTATTATTTATGTCCCGAACCCGCCGCGTCTACCAAAGTCAGCAAAACGAGCCTCGTTATGGCGGGGGACTTGCAGGAGCTCTACGGCGAAAACGGATATCCGCAGGCGGTGCTCGTGGCAAAGAAAACGGTAATATCAGAGCATGAGTCCGCCGTGCAAAAAATGATTTCCTATTTGGAAGGAAGCAGAGAATATCTTGAAACCGTTCAGCCCGAAACGGTGCTGAACTTACTCGACGGTAAACGAACGGAAGGGCTCATACCGGCGTTCGACGCGAATAATTTAAGCAAAGAAGTCATTCAAAACTGCTCCGTTCGGTTTACCTTGGCGGAGATTGCAAAGCCTTCCGTCAATCTATTTTTGGATAAACTCATTGCAGTAAATGCGCAAGGCGCAAGTACGGTTTCGGACAAATTCTTCTATACAAACACACAGTGAAAAAGAACATTTTATTTTCCGCGCTTTCCCTTATCACGTTATGGGTAGTGTGGATCATTGCTTATTTTATCGTGGGGAACGATTACGTTCTACCGTCCTTTTGGGATACCTTCGCCGCCGTGGGAAAATATCTGGGGAGCGGCGCATTTTGGCTTGCATTTGGCAAAACCTTTCTGCGCACCTTTTTGGCGTTTTTGTTTTCTTTGTTGCTTGGCATCCTGCTTGCTGTTCTCGCCCGTATGCGTAAGTGGCTGCGCGCGTTCCTTGCGCCTATTATTTCGGTGTTGAGAACGGTGCCCACCATGGCGGTAATTCTCATTCTATTGCTTTGGACGTCGCCGTCCGTCGCGCCCGTTATCGTTTCCGTTCTCGTGCTACTGCCTGCCGTATACGCGGCCGCGCTGTCAAGTCTTGATGAAGTGGACACGGAATACGGCGAGTTCGTGCGTGTTTTTCGGGTGGATTGGAAACGCAAAATTTTCAAGCTGTATCTTCCGCTTTCCGCGCCGCCAATCCTCAAACAGTCGGGTGCAATTTTCTCTATGGGGCTGAAAATTACCGTATCGGGCGAGGTACTTGCTTCCACATATAAAAGTTTGGGTGGGCTAATGCAGTCGGCAAAAATGTTTGTGGAATTGCCCCAGCTCGTTGCGCTCACGCTGCTTACGGTGCTGCTCGGATTTCTTTTGGAGGGTGCGTGCGCACTTGCTTATAAACTGATTGTGAGGTGGCGTGCATGAAACTAATCGATATCGAAAAACGCTACGGCGAGAAACAGGCGCTTTCTCCTTTGAATCTTGAAATCGAGCAGGGGAAAATTACCGCCGTACTCGGGGAGAGCGGTGCGGGGAAAACGACGCTTCTCAATATCATTGCGGAAACAATAACGCACGGGGGCACGGTAGAGGATGCGGGCAGGGTTTCCTATCTCTTTCAATCCCCCAAGCTTTTGCCCAATCTTAGCGCAGAGGACAACCTGAAGTTCGTTTTGCCCAAAGAATTGCATGAAAAAACGGGCGAGATGCTCGCCCGCGTTGGGTTAGAAGGAAAGGAAAAACGCTACCCGAAAGAACTCTCGGGCGGGGAAAAACAACGCGTCGCCATTGCCCGCGCCTTTCTCTATCCGCACGATACGCTTCTCATGGACGAACCGTTTGCCTCGCTCGACCTAAAGTTAAAGCAGTCGCTTTTAGAGCTCGTCGTCGAACTCTCGGGGGAATGGGGAAATACCGTCCTGTTCGTCACGCACGACGTGCACGAGGCGGCAATGCTCTCTCACCGCGCACTTGTTTTGCGGGAAGGAAAGTTGGTTCTCGATATTCCCGTAGAGGAACCGCTTCCGCGCGACTTTTTCAAAACTTCTCCGGTAGAGGAAATACTGATGCGTTCGCTTATGCGTCAGGACGCATAACTTTCGGCAATCTTTTTTGCCTCGGATTTTACGCGCTCGGCAAGCGAGAGCGGGGAGAGGACGCGGAAGCCCGAACCTACCGACAGAATGGTTCCCACCAGAGTTTCGTCGTCGGGCAGCTGCACGTCGGCAAAGAATTTTCCGTCCTGTTCGCGAATGTTCTCTATCCCCAGCCATTCCTCGGCAAAGGGAAGTGTTTCGGGCATGATTTCAAAGCGTGCCTCAATTACTTTTTCACTGACCCAAAACGAAAGCGGAATATCCTCGCGTGAGAACGGAATGCGTTCAAACGTTTCTTCCGTGCAGATAATAGAGCGGATACGCCCGACCTTGAAAAGACGGAACGCATCACGCATCTTGCAGTAGGCATACACGTACCAAATATTTTGTTTATAGACGAGGAGATGAGGCAGAACGGAGCGCTTGTTGCGTTCCCCGCTGCGGTTGTTATAATCTATTTCGAGCACTTCCCGATTCTGAATGGCGCGTTCCAAAAGAGCGAGCTTTTCGGAAAATTTCCGCTCGTCGCCCCAGGTGCCGCAGTCCACGAGAATATTTCCCGAAAGGGAGATATCAAACTTTTCCGACTTTACCTGTGCGGAAAGTTTATCGATTGCACTGCGAAGAACAGGGTCTTTGAGCTGTTCGTTAAAGGTGAGCATTGCGTCGAGCGCCTTGCCGTATTCTTCTTTCGTCATCATACCCTTGGGAAGCTTATAGGCGTCCGAAATAAATATACCGCCTTGCGAGCCCCGCGCAACGTCGATGGGAATGCCCGCAATCGTCATCTCATCGATATAGCGGTAAATCGAGCGCACGGAAACGCCGTATTTCCCTGCGAGCTCGCCGGCACTCACTTTCCGCTTTGCAAGTAGGGTAAATAGAATTCCAATCATAATCTGATATTTCATACTTTCCTCCTACGAATCGATAAAAATTTTATCATATCTGACAAATATTGTCAAGTATCATGCGTAAAATAGGGAGTATGAAGAGAAGCAACGAAACCTTTTTGAACGTACTCCGTGCCCGCTGGCGCGAGCAAAGAAATGCAGAACTTGCGTCCCGTTTGGAAATCCCCCGCACGACGGAGGATATGATAAGCGCGCTCCGCGCATTGGAAACGATCGGGGCGCACGAGTGCGCGGCGGCAGAGAAAAAAGAGCTTGAGCTTGCATAAATTCTTTTGTTGATTGTTTGACAAACGCCCCGTGAAAGGGTATAATAAAATCATTCTTTATGTCGTTGATACGGTTTGCGCGCAAGAAGAGACGCAAACCGTATTTACTAAGGAGTGAAAAATGGCGAACGTAATGGATACCCTGCGTGCAAGGGGATTTATCAAACAGACGGTCTATGAGGACGAGCTCTACGAAAAGCTCGGCAAGGAGAGCGTGCCTTTCTATATCGGGTTCGATCCCACGGCGGACAGTTTGCACGTCGGGCATTTCATGCAACTCATTGCCATGAAGCACATGCAGGACGCGGGACACAAACCTATTATTTTAATCGGGGGCGGTACTGCGCTTGTAGGCGATCCTTCGGGCAGAACGGATATGCGCACCATGATGACGAAAGAGACGGTAGCGTATCACGTAGAGTGCTTCAAAAAGCAGATGTCGAAATTTATCAGCTTCGAGGGCAAGAACGGCGCAATTATCGTGAACAATGCGGATTGGCTCACGAACCTCAATTACGTTGATTTCCTGCGCGACATCGGCGCATACTTCTCCGTCAATAAAATGCTCACGGCGGAGTGCTACCGTTCGCGCATGGAGAAGGGGCTTACCTTCCTCGAATTTAACTATATGCTCATGCAGGCGTACGACTTTTTGGTGCTCAATCAAAAGTACGACTGCCTGTTGCAGCTCGGCGGCGACGACCAGTGGAGTAATATTCTAGCGGGCGCAGACCTCATTCGCAGGAAAGAGAGAAAGGCGGCATTTGCCATGACGTTTACGCTTCTCACCACGAGCGAGGGCAAGAAGATGGGCAAAACGCAGAAGGGCGCCGTTTGGCTTGACGAGAATAAAACTTCGCCCTATGAGTTCTATCAGTACTGGCGCAACACTGCGGACGCGGACGTGGAAAAATGCTTGAAGCTTCTCACGTTCTTACCTTTGCAAGAAATCCAAACGCTCTGCGCTTATCAGGACGAGCGCATTAACGCGGCAAAGGAAAAACTTGCATACGAGCTCACCAAAATGGTGCACGGCGAGGATGCGGCGAATCAGGCGCAATCGCAGGCAAAGGCGGCGTTCGGCGGCGACGGAGAAATGCCCGAAAAAACGATTCCTGCAAACGTTGTCGATCTGCTCGGCGCATTGACGGCTACGGGACTCTGCAAGAGCAACGGCGAAGCGCGTCGGCTTGTGGAGCAGGGCGGCGTTTCCATCAACGGCGAAAAGGCGGTAAGCGTGAATATGCCGCTTCCTGCGGGAGAGTTCACACTCTTTAAGGGCAAAAAAGTGCGCATAAAGGTTATTCGCGGCTAATGTATCTGAGTGTTTACGGCGAAACGCTAACGGAAAAGGTGATTGAAAAATCACGCTTTCTTACGTATTGCTCTCATGTGGAAAACGAGGAAGAGGCAAAGGCGTTTTTGCAGCGCGTGCGCGCTCTTCACCCGCTTGCAACGCACGTTTGCTACGGCTATATTGCCGATAAGGTGGGCAACGTGCAACGCTTTTCCGACGACGGAGAGCCGCAGGGCACGGCGGGAATGCCGATACTAAACGTCATTAAAAACCAAAAACTGTTTGAAACGGCGGTCGCCGTGGTGCGCTATTTCGGCGGAATCAAGCTCGGCGCGGGAGGACTCACGCGGGCGTATGCTTCTTCCGCATCGGAAGGTTTAGATGCGGCAGATAAGCGCGAATACGATATCAGTATCACGCTTAGCGTATTCGTCGATTATCCCGAAGTAAATGCTCTGATTCGCTTTTTGGAGCGGGAAGAAGTAGCATTTGATAAAGAGTTCGGGGAAAAGGCGGAGTTTACCGTTTCCGTCCGAGAAGGGGAATACGATAGCTTTTGCGCACGGCTCAACGACTGTTTGAACGGAAAATTGAAAATTACGCAAAAGGGCAGACGGTATTATCCTTTTGTGAGATAACGGGTTTATTAGTTTCATGAATAACAAAAAGCGCACTACAAAGTACAGTGCGCTTTATATTTTGTCGTTCAATTTAATTTTGGGGAACAATTTTATTTACAAAGCTTCTCTTGTATTAACATTCTCGCCGGGAAGAATTCTCCCATTTGAATGCCCGTTATCATTGATTTTATAGGGCTGAAAATATCGTTCAGACGTTCTTTTGCCTTGATTACTTGTTCTTCGGCACCGCAAAAAATTGTAGTATGCGCGTGCCAGGGAAAACCGTCGGTAAAATTGCCATCAAATAAATCATGTAAGTCACGGAGCTTTTTATTCTCTTCCGGTTCGATAAACAACACTCTGTTATTAAAGTGATTGACTTTATTGAGATTTATTTCAATTTCATACGTTTGTGAGCAAACTTCTTTTATTTTTACTTTTAGTTTCTGTTCATCTTCCACTTTGAAGCTTCCGAGCGTAACGTGAAAAGGAATATCCATAGTCTGCGTTCCCGGATACCCTAAACTTAACACTTTATCTTGAAAAGCAGTTAGTTTTCGCTGAGTTTCATCATCGAATACTGCAAAAACCGTTAAAAATTTATCTTGTTTCATATCGCGCCAAGTATGTTTTTATAACCGATAGGGTGTCGTCTGATAGACGAAGTTGAGCCAATTGTTATAGAACAGATTAGAAGTGGACGTCCAGTTCATTTTTACTTCCGTGCCTTCTTTATCCGCGAAATAGCAGAAGGGTTTTTCAATGGGCAGTCCCTTGGCTAAATCGCGCTCGTATTCGCGTTTGAGAGTGTCTCTATCGTACTCCATATGCCCTAAAACGAATACCTGACTGTGGTCGGTATTGCACAGCACCGAAACGCCCGCACGGTGCGAAGCGGCGAGAATTTTCAGCCGTTCGTCCTTTTTGATATCGCTCTCCCGAATGGTAGAATGTCGGGAATGGCACATATGGAACTCGTCCGAAATGCCGCGCATGAGCGGGTCGGGTGAATCAAGGTTCGTTTTACGGTGCGCAAATACGCCGAACATTTTGCGCGGCAGGGGATATTTCGGGATATTGTAAAAATAGTTGAGTGCCGCCATTGCACCCCAGCAAATGAAAATGGTGGAAGTTACGTTCGTGCGCGTAAACTCGAAGAGCTTTTTGAGCTCGTCCCAATACGCAACGGACGAAAAGTCTAAATCTTCAAGCGGTGCGCCCGTTACGATCATACCGTCGAAATGACGGTCTTTTATTTTTTCAAAGGGCTGATAGAACCGTTCAAGATATTCCGCTTCCGTATTTTTCGAGCGGTAGCTCTCGGTATGAATGAGCGTGATATTCACCTGCAACGGAGAATTGGAAAGCAACCGCATAAACTGCGTTTCCGTTTCTTTCTTCGTCGGCATGAGATTGAGAATAGCAATCTCAATAGGGCGGATATCCTGTTTGCCCGCACGCTCTTTGTCCATTATGAAGATTTGCTCTTCGCTCAGAAGCGAGTAAGCGGGAATGTTTTTATCAATGACGATGGGCATAACTCCCTCCGAAATTTATACGTTTGTAAGTGCCTGCGTAAGGTCTGCAATAATGTCGTCTGCGTTTTCGATTCCAACGGAAAGCCGCACGAGATTTGCGGAAATTCCCGCGTCGATAAGCTGCTGTTCGGAAAGCTGACGGTGCGTTGTAGAAGCGGGGTGCAACACACAGCTTCGTGCGTCTGCAACGTGCGTTTCCTGCGTGATGAGTTTCAAACTCTCCATAAACCGCGCGCAGTCCTTTGCATTGCCTTTAATGCCGAAGCTCATCATACCGCCCGTACCGTTCGGCAGATATTTTTTGGCGAGTTTATGGTATTTATCATTAGGAAGGGCAGAGTACTTCACCCATTCCACTTTGGGGTGCTTTGCAAGAAACGCGGCAACTCTTTCCGCATTGCGGCAGGTGCGCTCCATGCGCAGAGCAAGCGTATCGCTTCCGAGGTATGTAATAAACGCGTTTTGCGGGCTCATAATCGCGCCTGTGTCGCGAATCATTTGTGCACGGCACTTGGTCCCGAATGCTACTGCAAGCTCGCCGTAAACAAGCCCGTGGTAGCTCTCGTCGGGCGTGTTGAACGCAGGATAGCGTTTATTGCCCTTGAAATTGAAATTCCCGCCGTCTATAATCATTCCGCCGAGTGCCGCCGCGTGACCGTCTATGTACTTCGTGGTGGAATGCACTACGATATTCGCACCGAGCGTAAAGGGACGGCAGAGGATTGGCGTAGCAAGGGTGTTGTCTACAATAAAGAGGAGCTCGTGCTTTTTGCATACGGCGGCAATCTTGTCGAAATCGAGCACGACGATTGCTGGGTTTGCAATCGTTTCGGCAAATACGAATTTGGTGCGTTCGTCGATGAGGGATTCCAGCTTTTTCGCCGAGCAGTCCGCATCAAAGAAGCGGCATTCGATTCCGAATTTGGGAAGGGTGACGGAAAACAGATTAAACGAACCGCCGTAGATTTCGCTAGCGCATACAATGTTATCGCCTGCCTCGCAAAGCGTCATTGCAGTGAGGAGAATGGCAGACATTCCCGAAGCACAGCCGAGCCCGTAGACGCCGCCCTCTAATGCGGCAATTTTCTTTTCGAGCGCTTCCACGGTGGGGTTCGCAAGGCGCGAATAAAAGAAGCCTTCGGCTTTCAAATCAAATAAATCCGCCATGTTCTGCGTATCGCCGTAATAGAAGGTCGTGCTCTGGCAAATTTGAGGAATACGGCTTTCACCGTTTTTGGGTTTGTAGCCCGCCTGTACGCAAAGTGTTTCCGGTTTGTAATCGTTCATGTTGTACCTCGTTTATTTGAAAATATCTTTTACGGCACGGTCGGTTGCGCGTTTTATATCGCGTTCCGCTATCGTGCGTTTTTTATCGTAAGTGTGTTTGCCTTTGCAAAGCGCTACTTCCACTTTAATGAGCGCTTCCTTGAAATAAATTTTCAAGGGCACGAGCGTATAGCCTTTTTCGTTTACTTTCCCCACAATTTTGGAAATCTCCATTTTATGAAGCAGGAGCTTTCTATCTTTTCTTGAATCTTTGGTGGAGAATGCGCCGCTCTTATCGTAGAGCGCAATGTGCATATTTTTGAGGTAAATCTCGCCGCCGCGGATTTCGCAGAAGCTTTCGCTAAGAGAAGCTTTCCCAAGCCGCAACGATTTCACCTCGCTACCTTCAAGCACGATTCCCGCTTCGTATTTATCACCGATGAAATACTCGAACGAAGCCGATTTATTGAGTGCTATTACTTTCATGAATGCGCCTCCCCGATTTTTTCAAGGAATTGAAAGAGGACGCGCCGCGTACCCCAGTCAACACCCGTGACCATGGCGCGGACGCTCTCGCCGAGGCGGAAGGAGTTCTTCGTTCCGCGAAGCAGATACCGCTCCTCGATAAATTCGTAGCTGTCGTCGGGCAGGGTTTCTACGGGAATCATTCCTTCCACGGTATTTTTGAGCTCGATAAACACGCCGAAAGAGGTTACGCCTGAAATAATCGCATCGTAAATTTTGCCGATTTTATCGTCCATATACGCCACGATATAGAGCGCATCCACGTCGCGTTCTGCCTCAGTTGCGTTCCGTTCGCACGCGGAGGACTGCACTGCCGCCTCCGCTACTACTTTTTTGTATTTCTCTTTCACTCCGTCGGGGTTTACAAGACTTTCTTTAATAATACGGTGAATGCACAAGTCGGGATAACGCCGAATAGGGGAGGTGAAATGACAATAGCAATCGGAAGCAAGCCCGAAATGCCCGAGATTTTCGGGAGAGTAATTTGCCTTCATCATGGAACGGAGCATAACTCTGTTCACGATAGAATAGATGGGAGAATCTTTCAAGGAAAGCAGGATATTCTGATAGTCCTGCGGCGTAACGCATTCGGGGTCGAACTTGGCGTTCACACCAGCTTCGCTTAGAAATTCTTTGAAACATAGCGCCTTGTCCGCAGAGGGGTGCTCGTGGTCGCGGTAGACGAAGGGCATTTTGCGCTCCGTCATAATGGTAGCAACGCTCTCGTTCGCAAGCACCATGAACTGCTCAATCATCTCGTGCGAAATAGAACGCTCGTAATCTGGAATAGAAATGACGCCGTTTTCGTAGAGAATTTTGGCCTCTTTAATATCCATGGAAACGCCGCCTCGACTCTCCCGTGCAGATTTGAGAATATTCGTCAGCTCGATTGCCGTTGCTACGAATTCCACAAGGTCGGGATATTTGCGGACGGTTTCTTTATCGCCCTTGTAAATTTTCGTAATTTCCGTATAGGTCATGCGGTGCGCCGAGCGAATCACGGAAGGCGCAATGCGCTTTTCGAGAACCCTGCCCTGCGCGCTTACCGTCATGAAACAGGAGAGTGTAAGCCTGTCTACACCCTCGTTGAGAGAGCAGATATTGTTAGAAAGGGCGGTGGGCAGCATGGGAAGAACACGGTCGGGGAAATATACGCTCGTACCGCGCAGGAATGCTTCTCTATCCAAAGCGCTGCCGCGCACAACGTAGTTGGTTACGTCGGCAATATGCACGCCGAGATAGTATTTGTTGCCCTTTTTGCGAATGGAAATTGCGTCGTCAATGTCGCGCGTATCTTCACCGTCTGCGGTGATAATGAGTTCGCCGCGCAAATCTTCCCGACCAGAAACTTGTTCGGAAGGGGAACGCAGAGCTTGTTTTTCGGCTTCTCTTATGACTTCTTCGGGGAATTCTTCATGGAGTTTATGCGAGCGAATCAAAGCAAGCTCTTCCACGAAGAAGTCACCGCTGTTTCCTAAAACTTCAACGATCTCGCCGCTTGGCGTACTGCCCTCGAATGAAGTAATTTTTGCGACTGCCTTTGCGCCGTTTTTACAGTTTTTTGTTTTGCCGAGGGGGATATAAATATCCGAAGCGAACTTCTTTTCGTCGGGCTTCAAATATCCGCCTTTGCGTTCTGCGTGGAAGGTGCCTACGATTTCCGAATAACCGCGTGAAATGATTGCAAGAATTTCGCCCTCGTCTTCGTCGGCACGGTTGCTGCGTTTGATGGCGAGCACGCTGTCGCCGTGGAACGCACCGCTTAGAAAACGGTGGGGGATAAACAAATCGCCCGAGCCGTCGGCAGGCATAAAAAAGCCGAACCCGCGTTCATTGCCCGAAATGGTTCCTATTTTTGCGCCGAACTGCTCTGCCGTGCCATAGCGGTAACGGGAGTCTTTTAAGAGTTCGCCTTCACGGCAAAGTGCGTGCAGCATGTCCCGAATGCCGTACGCTTCCTGTTTCCCGAGGCGGAGCTTTTTTGCGATTTCCGTATCGGTTAAAAGGGCAAAAGTGCCGTCTTTAATTTTTTCAAGCAATAAACTCTTTGCGTTCAAAATTTTGCTCCTGTCTGAAAGAAAAGGGGCTAGCGCGAAGCTGCCCCTCAAAACTCATTTGCGTAATGTTTGTTACGCCCAAATGGCGTCAATCTGCACGATAAAGAATACAATTGCAAATACGGCAAGTACCACAAGACAAATTATCGTTGCAAGCTTGAGCTTGGCTTCCGTCGATTTACCTTTATTCTTTCCGTAGAACGTTTCGCTTGAACCGCCGAGTGCGTCGATTCCCTGCGAGTTGCCGGGCTGTAACATAACCAAAATAATAGCGGCAATTGCGGCGACGCCCATGCAGATGATAAGCGCAATGCTTACGGCGCGGTACGTTGTGTACATGGCTTCATTTTTTGCGGGTACAAGCAAGCTTGCAATAAGCGAACTAAGATCCATAATTCGTATATTCCTTTTTATTTACAAAATACAAGAAGAAGTATACCATATATTGTTAGAAAAGACAAGTTATTTCAATATGTTTTTCAAAATTTTTTAATGCGCAAATTTCACCCCTGTGTTGTTTGACATTTTCATGCAGGTGTTTTATAATAGGCGTTATGGAAAATTTAGTCCTCATCGGTATGCCTTCGTCGGGGAAAAGTACGGCAGGCGTATTGCTTGCCAAAAAAATCGGCTACGGGTTTATCGATTGCGATTTGCTCATTCAGGGAGAAGAGAACGCTCGCCTTTCCGAAATTATAGCAAAGAAAGGAACGGAGGGTTTTCTTGAAATAGAGGAGCGGATCAATGCGGGGCTTTACGCTTCGCACTGTGTGATTGCACCGGGCGGGAGCGTGTGCTACTGCGACCGCGCAATGCGGCACCTTAAAGAGATTGGTACGGTTGTGTATCTGAAACTGAGTGCAAAGGAAGTTGCGCGGCGTATTCCGAGCCTTGAAAAGCGGGGCGTTGTGATGCGCGGAAACGTTACTACCATAGAGGAGCTCGCTTTGGAGCGTGCGCCGCTCTACGAGAAATACGCCGATATCACCGTTGATTGTGACGGACAGACGATTGACGATACGGTTGCAAAAATTATAAAAGCTACGGGCTTGGAAGAATAAAGAGGAAGAACATGGACTACAAAAAACTTGCGGAAAGACTGTTGCCGAATACGCCGTCAATTGACGGATTTGAAACGAAGTATCCGCCCAGAAATTTAGAAAAGGGCGCGCAGGTAACGCGGTTAGCGCCTTCGCCTACGGGTTTCATTCACCTCGGCAATTTATTCGTTGCCATTGCGAACGAGCGTATCGCGCACCAGAGCGGCGGTATTTTATATTTGCGAATTGAGGATACCGACTTAAAGCGTAAGATGGACGGCGCGGTGGAAGCGGTGAAAAATGCGCTTCGCTATTTCGACATTAAATTTGACGAGGGCGCGGAAATCGACGGAGATAACACTTATGCCCCTTGGTATCAGCGTCAGCGTGCCGATATTTACCGCGCTTACGTGAAAGAGCTGATTATCCGCGGCAGAGCGTATCCTTGCTTTTGTACAGAGGACGAGCTTTCCGCGCTCCGTGAACAGCAAAGCGCCGAGAAGAAAATTACGGGCTACTACGGCGAATACGCCAAATGCCGCAATCTCACGGAAGAGGAGATTTATAAAAATCTCGATGCGGGCAAGCCCTACGTCATTCGTTTGAAGTCGCTCGGTAATCCCGAAAACAAAATCAAATTTCATGACGAAATCAAGGGCGATATTACCGTAACGGAGAACGATCAGGACGTCGTTATTCTCAAGAGTGACGGTATTCCGACCTACCATTTCGCGCACGCCATTGACGACCATTTCATGCGTACCACGCTTGTCATTCGCGGGGAAGAATGGCTTGCGTCGCTTCCCGTACACCTTGAATTGTTTGAAACGTTAGGCTTTGAGCGTCCGCGCTACGGACACAACTGCTCTCTCATGAAGCAGGATGGTGACGTGCGCCGTAAGCTCTCTAAGCGCAAAGACCCCGAGCTTTCGCTTGAATTCTATCGGCAGGAAGGGTACTTTGCCCGCGCGGTGAAGGTGTATATGCTGACGCTCCTTAATTCCAACTTTGAGGAATGGTATCTGAAAAACCCCGAAAAACCGCTCGAAGAGTTCAAGTTCACGATCGGGAAAATGGGGAAGAGCGGCACGCTGTTCGATTTGGATAAGCTTAACGATATTTCCAAAAACGAACTCGCAAGGCTTTTCGTAGAGGAAATGCTTGCATTCCTCAAAGCGTGGGCATGCGAATACGGCACCGACGAGCAGAAAGCATACTTCAAAGACGAAGAGTATCTTCTGAAAGTACTCAACCTTACCATGGGTACGGCTGGTAAGAAACGCAGAAAGGATTTCACGACTGCAAAACAGGCCGTGGAACTTATCTCTTATTTCTTCGCAAAGCAGCCGCGTACGGACGAGTATCGTGTGGATAAGAGCACGAGAAAAGAAATCCTGAACACCTTCCTCGCTTCTTACGAGTATTCGGACGACGCGCAGGTTTGGTTTAATAAAGTCAAAGAGGCGGCGGGCAAGTTGGGCTTTGCTGCCGAAATGAAGGACTACAAAGCGAATCCCGAAGCATACAAGGGGAGCGTTGCAGACGTAGCAGAGGTGCTCCGCATTGCCGTTACGGGAAAAGCGAACACGCCTGATTTGTGGAGCATCATGCAGATTTTGGGCGAGAAAGAAACGCGCGCACGCATTGAGAGCGCTACGAAGGAGTAACCGTGAGCAGAGCCGACGAAATTTTTATTCAGAACTGCAAAGATATTATGGAACACGGCGTGTGGGATACGGGACTCGAAGTGCGCCCGCATTGGGAGGACGGCACGCCTGCCCACACGGTGAAAAAGTTCGGGATAGTAAGCCGCTACAATCTGCAGGAGGAATTCCCCGCGCAGACCATTCGTCGTTTGGCGTTTAAGTCCTGTGTGGACGAGCTCCTTTGGATTTGGCAGAAAAAGAGCAACAACGTGCACGATTTGAAATCTCACATTTGGGATAGCTGGGCAGACGAGACGGGTTCGATTGGCAAAGCGTACGGCTATCAGCTCGCGCAGAAGTCCCTCTATAAAGAGGGGGAATTCGATCAGGTGGATCGCGTTCTCTACGACTTGAAGCATAATCCCGCATCGCGCAGAATCATGACAAATCTTTATAATTTTCAGGATTTGCACGAAATGCACCTATATCCTTGCGCGTATTCCATGACGTTCAACGTTTCGGGCGATACGCTTAACGGGATTCTCAATCAGCGTTCAAACGATATGCTCACGGCAAACAACTGGAACGTGGCGCAATATGCCATTCTTCTTATTATGTTTGCGCAGGTGATCGGGCTGAAAGCGGGGGAACTCGTACACGTAATTGCAGACGCACATTTATACGATCGGCATATTCCCATAGTAAAAGAGGTCATCTCTCATGCCCCTAAGAAGGCGCCTAAACTCGTGGTAGATACTTCTATCAAGAATTTCTACGATTTCACGGTGGATAGCTTCAAGCTGGAAGATTACGAGTATTATCCGCTTGAAACAAAAATTCCCGTAGCCATTTAAGGAGCAGGCATGAAGGCAATCTTTCACGCAGATAAAAATTGGGGAATCGGAAAGGCGAACGATTTAATGTTTACGCTTCCCAAGGATATGAAGTTTTTTCGCGAAACAACGAACGGGAAAGTAGTCGTTATGGGGCTGAATACGCTCCGCTCCTTTCCGAACGGGAAGCCGTTGAAAAACCGCAAGAATATCGTGCTTTCACCCGAGGATATTGACGAGGACGTGATTACCGTTCATAATCTCGACGAGCTTTTTGAAGAAATAAAAAAGTATCCTGCAGACGAGGTGTTCGTAATCGGCGGGGCGAGCGTTTACAAAACGCTTATACCTTATTGCACGGAAGTGCTTGTTACCAAGGTGGACACAGACGGCGGGGCGGAAGTGTTCGTGCCAAATCTTGACGAGGACGAAAGCTTCATGCTTACGGCGCAAAGCGAGCCGGTTGAAGACAACGGATATATGATTCGGTTCTGTACCTATCGAAATTTAATGCTAAAGGAACATATATGATTAGAGAAGATTTAAGAAACATTGCAATTATTGCGCACGTCGACCACGGCAAGACGACGCTCGTAGACCAGATGTTGAAGCAGGGCGGTACGTTCCGCGAAAATCAGGTAGTGGAAGAACGCGTCATGGATAACGGTCAGCTTGAAAAGGAGCGCGGTATCACTATTCTCGCAAAGAATACTTCCATGCACTATAAGGGCGTGAAAATCAATATCGTTGATACGCCGGGCCACGCGGATTTCTCGGGCGAGGTGGAGCGCTCCCTCAAAATGGTATCGGGCGTTCTCATTCTCGTAGACGCAGCGGAAGGTCCCATGCCGCAGACGCGTTTCGTTACGCAAAAGGCGTTGGAGCTCGGGCTGAAACTGATTATCGTGGTCAATAAAATTGACCGCCCCGATGCGCGTATCAAGGAAGTAATCGACGAGGTTTTAGAACTCCTCATGGACTTAAATGCAAGCGACGATCAGCTTGAAAGTCCGTTCGTGTTCTGCTCGGGCAGAGCGGGCACGGCAACGCTCGACGAAAACGGTACGGGTACCGATTTAACGCCGCTCTTCGATACCATTTTGGAGCAGTTCCCGCCCCTCGAGCTTGACGAGACGAAACCGCTTCAGATTCTTGTTTCGTCTATCGACTATAACGAATACGTCGGCAGAATCGGTATCGGGCGTATCGAGCGCGGCGTTGCAAAGCAGAATGCGGACGTCGTTGCGTGTAACTATAACCATAAAGACGTTGCCGTGCGCGGCAAGCTTGTAAATCTCTACGAAATCGAGGGTTTGGAACGTGTTTCTTGCGAGACTGCAACGGTGGGCGATATCGTCTGCTTCTCGGGTTTGGAAAAAATCAATATTGGCGATACCGTTTGTGCAAGCGACTGCGTAGAGCCCGTTGCGTTCGTGAAAATTTCCGATCCGACGGTTGAGATGATTTTCTCGGTAAACGATTCACCGTTTGCGGGTAAAGAGGGGAAATTCGTAACTACCCGCCATTTGCGCGATAGGCTCTATCGTGAGCTTCTGCGCGACGTTTCCCTGCGCGTGGAGGATACAGACTCGGCAGATTCCTTCCGCGTGAGCGGCAGAGGGGAAATGCACCTTTCTATTTTGATTGAGACCATGCGCCGCGAGGGATACGAATTTCAGGTCAGTTCTCCTAAGGTGCTGTATAAAGAAATTGACGGCGTGAAATACGAACCCGTAGAGCGTTTGATTGCAGACGTTCCGGGTGACAACACGGGGCCCATTTTCCAAAGCATGGGAACGAGAAAGGGCGAATTGTTGCATATGACGGCAATGGGTTCGCGTATGCGTCTTGAATTCCTTGTTCCCGCGCGCGGACTGTTCGGCTATAAGAGCGAGTTCTTGACGGATACCAAGGGCGAAGGCGTTATGAGCTCGGTGTTCTTCGAGTATCAGCCCTATAAGGGCGAGATCTCACGCAGAGAGGCAGGTTCTCTCGTTGCGTTTGAAACGGGTGAGGCGGTTACTTACGGGCTCTTCAATGCGCAGGGGCGCGGTACGCTTTTCATTGACGCGGGCACGCAGGTGTACGAGGGAATGGTTGTCGGCGTATCGCCTAAGGAAGGGGATATCAACGTAAACGTCTGCAAAACCAAACACCTTACGAATACCCGCTCTTCCTCTTCGGACGATGCGCTTCGCCTAATTCCCCCCAAGCGTTTGAGCTTGGAAGAGGCACTTGAATTTATCGGTGACGACGAATTGCTTGAAATCACGCCGCAGAACGTGCGTATCCGTAAGCAGATTTTGGACGGAGAGCTTCGTGCAAAGGCGCGAGCAAAGGCAAAACTGCAATAAGCATAGTATTATGTCACACATAATTCATAAAAAGCCCGCATTTTTGCGGGATTTTTTGTTATATCGGGAAAATTGCAACAATAGAATAAAGTATGCAAAACGAAACGATTCAAAGCGTACTTACCATTGAAGGACAAAAAAAGATTACGATGACGGGCGTAGATAGCGTGGATGCGTTCTCGGAAACGGAAATAAAACTTACCGTGAACGGTAAGAGGGTTTCTATTAGCGGAGCCCAGCTCAAAGTGCTTGCCTTTTCTAAGGGGAGCGGAAACTTTTCAGCAAGCGGCGAGGTGACTTCCGTCAAATACGGCGGGGCAAAGGGTAAGGCACTTCAAAGGCTGTTCAAATGACGGACGCAAACCAAATTTATATTTTTCTTGTCTGCGTGCTGTGCGGCATTGCAGGCGGCGTTTTTTACGATTTTTTTTACTGTATTCGGTATCCCTTCAAAAACAGTTGGGTTAGAATCGCAACGGACGTGGTTTTTTGTATTGCATTCGGGGGAATGTATCTTTTCGTTTCCGCGATGATGGGGCTCCCGAATTTGCGCTTGTATACCTTCGTGGGTTGCATTTTGGGAATTTTTCTCTATATAAAAAGTTTCCATAAAATTGTTGCATTTTTTTTAGAAAAGGTATATAATAGGGTCAAATTGTATCAAAGGGATAGAAAATCATGTCCTCCAAAGAAAAAACGCCTATGTCGGAAGAGAAAAGAAAGCGAATCGTTGCCGCAATGACGGCAGCGGGTGTTTTTCTTATTATTTTCCTGGCGATTATTCTTGCAATTCAATTTGTTCAGATTGGCGTCAAGACGTCGCAGAAGAAAAAATTGGAAAGACTGCGCGATGAATACGTAGAGCAAAGTCAGGAAGCCGAGAGAGATTTGGAATATTTCAAGAGCTTGGAAGGGCTTGAGTATCTTGCACTGATAAACGGTTGGACTAAGCAGAGCAAATAGTTAAAAAAAATGAAATTAGCAATTATTGATGTTGGTTCAAATTCCGTTCGCCTGATGCTATGGGTGGACGGAAAAACTTTATATAAGAAAGTTATCACTACCCGCCTTGGTGCGAACCTTGCCCAAAGCGGAGTTTTAAGCGAAGAATCTATTGTGCGCAGCTTGGACGCAATCAAAGGTTTTTGCTTGGAGGCAAGGCGGGAAGGGGCTTTAGTCTATGCGTTCGCTACGGCGGCTGTGCGTTCCGCTCAAAACGGCGGAGATTTTTGTAAGCGTGTGAAAGAATGCTGCGGTATTCCGTTGGAAGTAATTTCAGGGAAAGACGAAGCGCAACTTGGCGTTTTGGGTGCGCTCGGGAACGAGGACGGCGGTATTATCGATATCGGCGGCGCAAGTACGGAAGTGTGCCTGCGCAGTCGCGGTGAAACCGCATTTTCAGTGAGTATGAATATCGGCGCAGTTCGGCTTTACGATTTGGGTAAGGACGATATGCAAAAGACCGCTGAGGTGGTTTGTGAAGCGATTCAGCCGCTCAGTGGGGTAATTCCCACAGGAAAAATATTTGCGATTGGCGGAACTGCTTCCACACTTGCCGCTATTAAGTTGGGGATAAAAAACTACGACCCCGAAGCGCTTCATCATTTGCCGCTTTCGTTGGAATGGGTTAAAAGTATGTCGGACAAGCTGTTTCCCATGACGCTGGAGGAGCGGCTCAAAATTGCGGGCATGGACGTGGCAAGAGTCGACGTCATTGCGGGCGCAACTTATTTGCTTTATGAAATCATGAAAAAGCTCTCATGTAAAGAAGTATATTTTTCAGATAGCGATAACTTAGAGGGCTATTTATCTTTTAGGGGACTGAGATGAGTGGGAGAACGAAACGCATCATATACGAAATCTTAGAAATTGTTCTCGGACTGATTGCAATTGTAGGGACGATTCTCGTAGGATTTTTCGGTGTAATTCAAGACGCGAACCAGACGCTTGGTTGTGGTATTGCGCTAATCGTATTTGGTCTATTTTGTATTTTACTCCCTATAAGCGTGCTCATTCATGAGCTGGGGCATTTCTTGTTCGGCTTGGTTTCCGGATTGAAGTTTATTTCGCTTTCTGTCGCTTGTTTTCAGGTCACGGGAAAGGGGATTCACTATATCGGCAAACGCGGCTTTTCGGGCGAAACGCAAATGTTGCCGAAATCGGAAAAACGTGTGCGCTCGAAAATGGCTTGTTTTTCGCTTGGCGGTGCTTTTTTGAATCTCGTATTCGGCGCGGTTTTTCTTGCATTGTTTTTTGTAGTGCCCATTCATCCCGTACTTTTTTTCTTTGAGCTTTGTGCGCCGTTTAATCTGTTCGAGGGAATTGTTGCACTACTTCCTGCGGAGCTTGAAGCGGGGCGCACGGACGGAAAGATGTTTCTTGAAATCGTGAAAGATACGCCGTATTCTAAGGTTTTTCTGTCGGTGCTTACCGCACAGGGCTTGCTTTTTTCCAAGAGTTTTACAGAAATCGAAAAACGTCTTTTGTTCGATCTTCCCGTTATCAGAGAAGATGAACCCGCCTTTCTTGCGCTCACACAGCTTAGGTGGCAGTATCTCTTTATGAACGGCAATGAAGAAGATGCCGCCGTGCAGATACGGCGTTTGGAAGAGCTTGCCGAGTATCTTCCCGAAGCCGCTGCGCGTGCAGAGCTTGCTTGTGACGTTGCCTACGGGCACCGTGTGTTATATGCGGATACGGATTGTGTGGAGCTGTTACAATCGGCAGAAGCGGCAGAGGGGAGCCTTCCGTATGCTTTGGCGCGGTTTGCAATTTACGGAGAAGAGGAAGACGCGGTCATTGCCGCAATCGAAAAAGAACGCATGATTGGTATCAAGGAATTGAGTAAGGCAATGCTTTCTCGCGCAAAAAAAATTCTGCCCCCGAAGGAGCAGAATGAAGAATCAGATTCTAATTAAATTTATTCAAGTCCGAGCAGATAATCGGCAGTAACGTTAAAGTAATGTGCGAGCTTTGCGATATTGGGGGCGGTAGGATCACTCTTGTTCTTTTCCCAATAGCAAACAATGCCGAGACTCACGCCTAAATCCTTTGCGATAGTGGCTTGGGAAAGCCCACGTTCCTTTCTGAGTTCAATCAACCGTTCGGAAAATATTTTCATAATTACATTATACAATAAAATCGTCCTTTTCGCAATCTTTTTTTCGCGGTTTTATTGCAATCGGGTGAAGAAGAATATGGTAAAAGTTTTATTTGTTTGTCATGGGAATATTTGCAGATCCACTATGGCGGAGAGCGTGCTAACCGATATGCTCCGCAAAAAGGGGATACAAAACGTTCTCGTATCATCTGCTGCAACCCATACCGATGAAATCGGCAATCCGCCGCACTACGGCACGCGCGAGAAGCTACAACGAGAAGGGATATTCGTTGTGCCGCACAGAGCGCGTCTTATGACGAGAGCGGACGGGACAGAGTACGATTATATCATTGGTATGGATGAGGAAAACCTGCGCCATATGCGTCGCATTCTGGGTGCGGCGTTCGAGAATAAAATCAGTTTATTGCTCGATTATACCGCCCATCCGCGCGCCATTGCCGATCCTTGGTATACGGGTAATTTCGATGAAACCTACCGCGACGTCGTAGATGGCTGCGAGGGGCTGCTGCATTATTTGCGTGAGAAGAACTTATTAAGCTAAAACGCCGAAGGACTTTACAAACGGCAAAAAATGTTATATGATATTTTTAGCGGGGAGAAACCATGAAAACGCACGAATCGGAAGAAATGTATCTGGAAACCATATTGCTTTTGTTGAGGCAAAAACCCAACGTTAGATCGGTTGACGTTGTGGATGAGCTCGGTTATGCAAAGTCGAGTGTTTCGAGAGCGGTCAATCTTCTTTTGAAAAAAGGATATATTTTAATTAACGAGGGCGGCGATATTACGCTTACGGAAACGGGCAAGAAACGCGCAGAGAGTACCTACGAAAAACACCGCATTTTCACGGAAATGTTTGTGAGAATGGGAGCGGGGCGCGAGCTTGCGGAAGAAAATGCCTGTCGTATGGAGCACGTCATTTCGGACGAGCTGTTTGAAATTATCAAGAAGAATTTTGAATCGTAAAAGGAAACCCGACCGAATGGTCGGGTCGTTTTTTATTTTGTCAGTTCAGATATGATTTCAAAATAATTTTCAAACGTCTTTTTACAACAATCGGGGTTTTCAATTATAATGTTTCCCGCTTTCAAGCCGATCAGCGTGAACGCCATTGCAACGCGGTGGTCTTCAAACGTCCTTATTTTTCCGCTTTGAATTGGTGCGGGCGTGATGGCAATATTTTCGCCGTCGGAAATTGCAGGTACGCCGAGTGTCGCTAGATTTTCGCAAATCGCCTGTACGCGGTCGCATTCCTGCAATCGGATATGTCCCACGCCGCAAAGGCGGGAAGGGGTATCTGCAAATGCGGCCAGCGCGGCCACCGTAAGCGTTTGGTCGGAAAAATCGCGCATGTCAACGTCAAAACCGGTGTGGCCTGTGATACCGCTTCCGTCGGCGAGCAGACCGTCTTTCTGTTGCGTTAGACGCACACCTTTTGCTTTGAGAAGTTCTAAAAAGCGCATATCGCCCTGACGGCTACTATCTTTCACACGACGCACGAGTACCTTTGTCCCGAATAGAAGTGAGAGCGCATAGAAATAGCATGCGCCCGAAATATCGGGTTCCACTTCGTAATGCTTTGGAAGGGGTGGGGCGGGATGAACGGTTATCTCGTTTTCGTTTGTAAGGGTTTTAATCCCGAAATCGGCGAGCATATCGAGCGTAAGTCGGATATAGCTTCCCTGCGTGCGACTTCCCGTGAGTTTAAGCTTTAACGGTTGGTTCTGTGCCGCCGCGGCGGCGAGTAGAATTCCACTTGCGTATTGTGTGCTTTTGTCGGTATCTGCCGTCAGCTCGCTTGCCGTGATTCCATCGGAGTGCATACGGAAAGGGAAATGATAAGGTTCTTCTAAGAATTCAAACTTTACGCCGTTTTCCTCTAAAAGATATAAGACGTCCATAGGGCGTTTTTGCATTTGTAAAGAGGAGTTTATCGTATAATCCCCGCCGCAGAACGCGAGCATTACCGTTAAAAAACGTGCTGCCGTTCCCGCACTGCCAACGGACAACTCTGCCTTTCGGTTGGGAACCTTTCCGCCGCAACCCGTAACGAAAATCGAGCTCTGTTTGACGGCGATCTTAATTCCGAGCGAATCAAGTGCGCTAAGAAGCACGCGTGTGTCTTCTGCAAAGCTTCCGCATATCAGCTCGATTTCTCCCTTGCAAAAGGCGGATAAAATGAGTGCGCGGTTCAAAAGACTTTTGGAGGCGGGCACTTCTACGGAGATAGTATCGCCCGATGGAATTAGTTTTTTAACGTGAAATTCTTTCATGAATCAAATTATATCGCAGTAGGGTGAAAATGTCAACCCGACAAATATTTTTCTTGTAAATCGGTTTCAAACGTGCTATAATATTTTTATGAACGTTGTGATTGTGCGGGGCCGTCGTAAGACGCTTTCGGTTTCGGTAAACAGGGATGCGGAAGTGGTAGTACGCGCACCTCTCTATATAAAAGATGAAGAGATTAATCGCTTTATTGAGAAGCATCAAAGTTGGATACGATCACGCCTTGCGCTGATTGAGAAAAATAAATTGAACCTTGCGGACGGTGCGTGTATTTCACTGTTCGGCCGAGAGTACACCCTTGCGTGTGGAAGAGCGGCAGTCAAAAGTGGTTTTGTGTATCTTCCCAAAGAGGATAGAGAAAAAGCACTCATAGGTCTTCTGAAATCATTTGTCAAAAAAGAAATGAAAGAGAGAACGGCGAAAATTGCCGAAGAAAACGGATTTTGCTATGCGACCGTGCGTATATCGTCGGCACGCGGTCGATGGGGTTCTTGCAGTAAGAAGGGGAATATCTCGTATTCTTTCCGTGTGGCATTTCTGCCGAGTGATATCGTCGACTATATCGTTGTGCACGAGCTGTGTCATACCCGCCATTTTAATCATGGCGTCAAATTTTGGCAGGAAGTGGAACGAATTATCCACGACTATAAATTGCGCCGAAAAAGACTGAAAGAGCATTCCAATATTATGAATTGGCTCTAAAACATCGATATTTTAGCATTAACACAGTACTATGCGTGACATAATTAATACAAAATACCGAAAAGGGGATAAAAAATGAAGGTTGTTGTCTACGGGCTTGGAATTATCGGGGGATCGATTTGCGCTTCCTTAAAGCGTGCCGGACATACGGTTTATGCCAAAAACCGTAGCCGTGAACCGATTGAATATGCGCTCGCGCATAAAATGATTGACGGCGAAGCGAAGGACTATGACGGGGCGGATATTATTGTACTTGCCTTGCCTCCGCGCGTTACCATGCGTGAGCTCGATGAAGGGAATTTCCCGAAAGACGCAATTGTTATGGATATTTGCGGAGTGAAACAGCCGCTTGAGCGCGTTGTATTTTCCCGCCCGCGTGCATATCGTTATATCGGAACGCATCCTATGGCGGGCAGGGAAACTTCGGGGATTGGCTCTGCAAGCGTTACGCTGTTTGACGGTGCAAATCTCATTCTTACGAGGTGCGGGCAAACGGATGAAGCGGCGTTTGAAACGGTGAAAGAGCTTGGGAAAGATATGGGTTTCGGGCGTATTGTGGAGTGCTCGGCAGAGTACCATGACAGAATGATTGCGCTCACGTCTCAGCTTGCGCACGTGGTTTCTAACGCTTACGTTAAAAGTTCCGATGTGGAAAATTGCACGGGGTTTACAGGGGGCAGTTTTCAGGATATGACGCGTATAGCGGGAGTTGATGAAAACGTTTGGACGGAACTCTTTTTTCTGAATGCCGTGCCGCTCACGGGCGAGCTTGACCGTTTGATTGCCCGCCTCGAAGAGTTTCGGGGTGCGTTGGCGCAATCGGACGAGGCGAAATTGCGCGAACTCTTAAAAGAAGGAAAGTGTTTTCACTCACTCTTGAAAGAAAAGTAATTTGTAAAATTTTACAAATATTGTTTACAAATAACCGAATTTGTTTTATAATAGCATAGATGGAACGTTGCAAAATCGAAATCTCTACCACGACGGACGGAAAAACGGACGTCTTTCAGACGGACGGACGGCTGAAAAGCAAGAATAACGGCTATGAAGTCTGCTATGAGCAAGAGGGTGATTTTGTAACGCTACGGTTTGATAAGACCACATTTCAAATGAAACGGAGCGGGGGGGCGAATCTTTCCTGTACGTTTTACCTTGGCGGGCGCACGGCAATGCTTGTGAGCGGTTATGGCGGCGCGGGGGAAATTCCCGTACAAACTTCCGTTTATTCCTTTCGGCCTTTTGAAAAAGGCTGTTTGATTCAATTACATTACGACGTGATTTTTTCAGATCATTTTCAAATGTTTCAGTTGGAACTGAAAATCGAAACTTCGGAGGAAAAATGAAAATACGTTACCTTGGACACTCGTGCTTTCAGCTTACGGAAAGTACGGGAACGAGTATCGTAACAGACCCGTACGGCGACGTCGGGTTTGATTTGCCACGCGTAAATGCCGACGTTGTGACGGTAAGCCACTCACATTATGACCACAACAATGTGGATGCAGTTGGCGGAAAGCCGATTGTACTCAATAAAGAGGGGAATTACGAAATCGGAGGCGTGCATATTACGGCAATCAAGTGCTTCCACGATGACGAAAACGGCGCAAAACGCGGAGAAAATCTCATCTTCAAGTTCCGTATGGACGGAATTGAAATTTGTCACCTTGGCGATATGGGGGAGGAATGTTCTTCTTCGCTCCTCGAAGCGTTGCTTCCCGTTCACGTTCTGCTCATTCCCGTGGGCGGAAATTATACCATTGATGCGGAACAGGCCAAAGAATACGTTGATAGAATTATGCCTTCCGTCGTCGTTCCCATGCACTACAAGACGAAGGGTTTGGAAATCGATATTGAAAAGGTAGACGAATTCACCGACCTGTTTGACGATGACGATATGGAAGAGGTTGAAGTGATCGAATCGGAAGAGAGCGAGCTCGAATTTTTCCGCGACGATATTTCCGATGAATCCACACAAATCATCGTAATGGAGCGCGCAAAGTAAATGGGAGAGTCATACACCAAACAAGAATTTCGGATGGTTTTGGATCCTCTTCCGATTGCGACGCTTCGGGTTCTCGGCAGACATTTCGGTGTAGCGCAGGCGTCGTCTACGATTAAAGAGAAACTCGTAGAATCTCTTATCGCTATTCTGATTGGGGAAGCGGAGCCTGCTCCCCGTTCTAACCGCGGCGCACCCGCTAAAACGGACTATATTGCGCCCGAGATTTTGGAAAGGATTGAACGGATTCGCAAAGAAGCTCAAGACAATCCCGAAAACGGTATTATGCACGTTGCATCGGGTGAGCAAAGCGAGAGTGTGTTCGATCAACAAATATATACGGGTATTTTAGAAATCACCGCGGGCGGTTACGGCTTTTTGCGTACAAATAACTGCCAGCCTGCGGCAAACGGTGGCGACGTGTTTTTGTCCACAGCCGTAATTCATAACTATAAGTTGAGAGAGGGGGATTTTGTTTCCTGTACGGTAAAACCCCGCCAGAAAAACGAATCACCCGCGCTCGATAAGATAATGGGTGTCAATGGACTTGTTATCGATACTTTGCACGAGCGTCGCTATTTCGATTCGCTCACGGCGCAGTATGCCAAGGAAAAGATTGCGCTTTCCACTGTCGGAAGTCCGCTTTCCTTGCGGATACTCGATTTGTTTGCGCCTATCGGCAAGGGTCAGCGTGCGCTTATTATCGCACCGCCCAAAGCGGGCAAAACGACGCTTCTCAAAGAAATTGCCTGCTCTATTGAAACCAATCATAAAGAAATCAGCCTGATTGTGCTTTTAATTGACGAACGTCCCGAGGAAGTCACGGATATTCGGTCCGAGCTCAAGAACGCGGAAGTGATATCTTCCACGTTTGACGAAAGCGCAGACCGTCATGCGCGTGCCGCCCAGCTCACCATTGCGCACGCAAAGCGTATGGCAGAGCAGGGGATAGACGTCGTTATATTGCTTGATTCGCTTACCAAGCTTACCCGCGCTTACAATTATATTGCGGAGAGTACGGGTAAAACACTTTCGGGCGGGCTGGATGCGGGTGCATTCGTTGAACCAAAGCGCTTTTTTTGCGCAGCGAGGAATACGGTAGAAGCGGGAAGTATTACCGTTCTTGCGACCGTGCTTGTGGATACGGGGAGCCGAATGGACGACGTAATATACGAGGAGTTCAAGGGTACGGGCAACGCGGATATTGTGCTCTCCCGCGAGCTTGCCGAGCGCAGAATTTATCCTGCAATCGACTTGTACCGTTCGGGAACGCGGAAAGAAGAGCTTCTTCTCGCGCCGCAGGAACTTGACGCGGTGAACAAAATGCGCGCGACGGGGCTTGCTCAAAATGCTTCGGGAATCATTGATATGATGAAAAAGACGTCGGATAATGCGGAGTTTATTTCGCGTTTACCCGAATGGCTGAAAATATATCAAAACAAATAAGGGGAAAAATATGGTAATCGGCGTGGATCTTGGCGGCATGTCCGCCAAAGCGGCAATCTTGCAAAACGGAAAACTTGTTGGAAAATCGCGTGTGGAGACATCGGCGGAACATGCGGTAAATGAAACGGCGTTTGCGCTTACCAATCTGTGCAGGCAGACGGCGGAAAGTGCGGGCGTTCCGTTTGAAAACATAAGCGAAATCGGAATCGGTTCGCCCGGCGTCATTGACAGCAGAACGGGTACCGTCGTTTCCTGGACCAACTACGGTTGGAAAAACGCTCCTCTTGCCGAGCTTGTTCAGAAATATTCCGGCAAACCGACTTACGTGACGAACGATGCGAATGCCGCTGCACTCGGTGAAGCAAAATACGGCGCGGGAAGGGGGTATAACAATTCTCTTCTTGTGACCATCGGTACGGGTGTCGGCGGGGGAATCGTCCTCGGCGGGAAACTCTACGAGGGCTTCCGTAGTGCGGGTGCGGAAATCGGGCATATGGTGATTCGTCAGAACGGCGAGTTGTGCAGTTGCGGCAGAAGAGGCTGTTACGAGGTTTATGCTTCGGCGCGTGCACTAGTTCAGATTACGCAAGAGAGAATGCAAAAGGAAAGAAAGAGCGCTATGTGGAAATACGCACAGACGCTTGAAGACGTAGACGGCCGTACGGTTTTCCTTGCGGCGCGTGAAGGAGATCCTGCCGCCGAAACCGCACTTACAAGATACGTTGCGGGATTGGGCGAGGGGATTGTCAATTTGGTCAATGTGCTTCGTCCGCAGGCAGTCATCATCGGCGGGGGAATTTCCGCGGAAAAGGAATTGCTCCTAAAACCCCTTAAAGAATACGTATATCCCCGGATTTACGTTTCAAAGGATTATGCTCCGCTTGAGATTCTGTGTGCAGAGCTTGGAAACGATGCGGGAATCTACGGTGCGGCACAATATGCACTTGAAAGGCTGTAATGTATATATTTACATAAACGTATAAAAAGCGGAAAATATCAACGGATAACGTCGATATTTTCCGCTTTTTTTTCATGCATTTGCAATAGTTTTCAAAAATATTTGTATAAATTTATAACCCCCTGCAATGTTTCCCATAAGTTTATCTTATATTTGTTGCATATATGAATAAAGATATGATAATAATTAACACAATAATGTAACAAAATTCAATCATTTCACATATAAAATGATAAAAATCAAATCACTTGACGAAAGTATGTGATTTATGATAATATAATAAAAATGAATATTTTTTGAATATTTATTTCAAAAAAAGTTCGTTTTATGAATAAATCTCTTGATTGAGCTTTTGACAAATAAGAAGGGCAATCAAATGAGATTTGGTTTAGGGAGCGTGAAGTATGAAAAAGAAAATTCCTTTGATTGCAATGTTGGCGGTTGCATCATCCGTGCTGGCGTTTGCAGTAGGCTGCGGAGGGGGGTCTCATGAGCATTCCTATAAATCGAAATCGGATAGCCAGTACCATTGGCAGGAATGTGAATGCGGCGATAAAAAATCTACGTTCTCTCACGTTGACGAGATTATTAACGGAACCGGCGAGGCCGGTGCAGACGGTAAGTGCGACGTTTGCGGCGCGACCGTGTTGCCTCCGCACGAGCATGCTTATACCGAATTGAAGTCCGATGCTGCCGAGCATTGGTACGAATGTGAATGCGGTGAAAAGAATCCTGCAAGGGCGCCTGAAGCTCACGTTGATACGAAGGACAACGAAACCGAGGAAGCCGGTGCGGACGATAAATGCGACGTTTGCGGCGCGTCCGTTCACTTTGTTCACAAGTATACCGAATTGAAGTCCGATGCCGAAAAGCATTGGTATGAATGTGCGTGCGGTGAAAAAGATCCTACAAAAGAGCCGGAGGCGCACGTTGATACGATTAACGCAGAAACCGGTAAAGCAGACGATAAGTGTGACGTTTGCGGCGCTGACTTCCATATGATTCATGATTACACAATACTGAAACATGATATTGCGCGGCATTGGTATGAATGCAGATGCGGCGAGATAGATGAAGATACTATTGAAGAGCACTATACCGAAGGCGAGGATAATAAGTGTGACGTTTGCGGAGAGGCTTTGCACGAACACACTTATACCATAAAGAAGTTTGATGATGACGAGCACTGGAACGAATGCGTCTGCGGCAAGAAGGATTCTATCGGGATACACGTTGATGCAATCGACAATGAGACGGACGCAGAAGGTAAAGACGGTAAGTGCGACGTCTGCGGATACGTTTTCAAATTTGCGGTAACGTTTAATATGGGTGGCATTGGCGATACGCCCGTCGCGCAGGAAGTGCTTTTCGGCGGCTATGTTACAAAGCCCCAAACGCCCGTTGCTCCGAAGGGCAGCGTTTTTGAAGACTGGTATGCCGATTCAAAATTTGTAACGCCTTTTGATTTCGAGAATATGCAGATTACCTCGGACACGGTAATTTATGCGAAGTGGGTCGTTACTCCCGGCAGCAGCAAAGAGAGCGCAATTGCGATTATTAAAGATTCCGAAGAGGGCATTTCTGCATTCGGCGAGTTTGATAAGTTATACCTAAAGTATACTGCATCCGCGCAAAGCAGATTGATTATTTCCTTAATCACCTATGGCCCGTCGGCAAAATGCACGTTTACTACCGGCATTGACGGCGATCAAACTGTCTATGCGGTCAATGATGATTTGTATTTCGACCTTGAAAGGAACGAAACCATTTACATAACCGTTCTCCGCGGTGACGGCGTTACGGATGCTCAGTCCGTAGCTATGTATCTTAGAGACAGCACAGACGAGCCTTTCCCCGAAGAGGGCTGGGTGACGGGTGAGTACACGAATGGTTCTGTAACCTTGGTGTTCGATAAGGAAAAGCAGACTGCAAGCTATAACGGCGGCGCTGCAACGCGTGTAGGATATGTCGGCGGAAAACACGCACACGCAACGTTCACAGCAAGCCTTTATGGGGAAGACACAATTTGTACGCTTACGCAAACGCAGGAAGACGTACTTCAATTGACTGCAACAACTGCATACGGTGCTTTGAATTTAACGCTTAACCGCGTGGTTCCTCAAGACCCCATTGATATTTCTAAATTCAGCGGTATTTATCGTTTGGCGGGTGTCAGTAACGTACCTTCGGAGTTTGGAATTTACGAAAACGGAAACGGCTATTACATTTACGGCGGCTACAAATACAGGCAGACGCTCGGCAGTTCCGGTTCATCGTTTAACCAAAAGAAGAATACGCTTACCTATGCGGGACAATATAATATTACGGTGAACCTTGATGAGGATGGCAATGCGGCAAGCATCTATGTGAACGGCGTTGAGTATCCGAGAGTGGGCGATTCCGGTGACGAAGTGCCCGAGATACTTCCTCTGCCTTCCGATATCGAGCTTACGGGTGAAACTATTTCTATTATTTGCCAATACGGAATGCAACACTGGAAAGACAATTACAGCGTTGAAATTACGGGGTACGTAAAAGCTACGGGTATTTATACCGTAAAAGACGATAAAACCGTCTATACACTTGAAATTGAGGGCGAGGGCGACGATGTTGTAGTAAAAGTCTTCGACGAAACGCATACGAATCTTTTGGATACGCTTTCAAAGAAAGTAGTTCAATTAAAAGAGCTGAATTTGGACGGCAGCGATAATGAGATTGCGTTGGAGGATGTGTCAAACTATTTTGCAATCTTTACGGTACCTGCTTCGGGAACATACTTGTTTAGCGTTACAAATATGAATCCTTCTATGCGTTATGATATTTACGTTTACACCGATTATGTGAACCAACCTTATTCGTCTTTTAATCTAAGCTCGTATAATACAAACACAAAAATAAGTCTCAAAGAGGGTGATCAATTTGCAATCAATCTTGCGGAATACGGCAGTACTTTCCGGAGTCTGACGTTCACCTTAACGGAAGACGTTGCGGATCCCGGTACGTCACCCGATAATCCTTTTAAGATAGTCGGCGTGGGCAGTCAGGAAATTACCGCATTGAAGACTGATACCAGCAATGATTATTACGTAAGATTTACTGCAAGCGAGGCGGGGGAATATCACATTACCTGTTCTACGTTACAGTGGGGTCAAACCAATTATAAAGTTTCCTATACGGTAGACGGAGTTACAAGCGGCTATGTACCCGAAGGTTATTATTTCGGTTATTATTACAGAGACGGCGTAGAACTCGGAGATATGTATTCTGCTGAGAATGCGTTCAAGGAAGCGCCTTATGCGACCGTTCACGTGGAAGCGGGACAGACGGTTATGATCGTTGTGAACAGAAAGGATCAGTCGGGCGGCGTTGATAAAGTTGTCGTTTCGGTTGAAAAGGCATAATAACAAAATCTTTTATGCGCGCTATTCCGCATTTTTGCGGAAGAGCTATACGCATAATGTAAAAGAGTAAAAAATTATGGACAAAAATTTTGAAAAATTCAAAAAAAGGGTATGGAGAGACATCTTCATAAAGTGCGTCTTGATCGGCCTTGCGAGCGCGCTCTTTACGGTCGACGTCGTCCTTTTGCCCTGTAAGCTCTGCGGAGTTTCACTCCTGTGGGTATATTATCTGCTCATAGGGCTGGGTGCGGCGGCAATCGGCGGAGCCATTGCATTTTTGCTTCTCAGAACGAACGATAAAAAGATTGCGCGGCGCATGGATAGAGAGCTCAAATTAGAGGAAAGGGTTGTAACGTCCTTGGAGTTCAGCGGTCAAGAGTCCGAGATGCTTGAAATTCAACGCGAGAACACAAGCTCTGTTTTGTTGGGCATTTCCACGTGGGCGCTTTCAATCGGAAATATCATTGCAATTGCGCTTTCTGCCGTCGGTATGGCTGTGGGCGTTGCGGCGATTCCCATCATTACAGAGGTCGTGCCTACCGTAGTGGCAGAGACGACGGAGCCTGTAGATCCGATTGATCCCGACAGACCGATTACCGATTGGGAGGAAACGGCGTTAGATTCACTGATTCAATACGTGCGTGACTCGAAAAAGGCAGATGCGCGTACCAAGAGCGGAATGCTGTACGAACTTGAAGGGCTGAGAGATTTGCTCCTCAGCGGGGTTTCAGAGAGCAATTTTAAGGTGTTCGTACAAAACTCTGTAAATAATATCCGAAACCTTGTGAAGGACGCAAACGCCGTGGACGGCGTAAGTGAAGAGCAGCAGCAATTAAACACGCAGGAATCGAACTACGTTATCGACAAGCTGTATGAAATCTTCAAGCTGGAAAGCCCCGGCGGTGAAAACCCCGATGACGGTAACAAGGAGGATCCTGAGGATCCTGAAGATCCCGATAAGAAGCCTACGTTGCCTCCGCCTTTGATAAGCGGTAACCAGTTGCCCATTTTCGTTCCCGAGAAAGGGCAGGTAGTATTTGACGACGAGGTAGCGGACGAGTTCTTTAATCTCGTACAGCAAAAGTACGACGACGGTGAAATCACGCAAGAAGAATTCGAGTATTATTTCGAGTACTTCAATGCATTGCGTAAAAAAGACGATAATAATTAAGAGGATAAAGAATTATGGAAAGTAAGGTACAGGTTGAAAATTTCAGCAAAACGATTGCAAAAATCAAACAGGAAATCAAGAAAGACTTAGTCGGTCAGACCAACATTATCAACAACGTTTTAATCGCAATTATTGCGGGGGGCAACGTTCTTTTAGAGGGCGTTCCCGGGGTTGGTAAAACAAGACTCGTCCGTTCGCTCGGTAAAGTTTTGGAATTGCCGTTCTCCCGTATTCAGTTCACGCCCGACTTGATGCCTTCCGACGTTACGGGTACGAACGTCATTGAAAAGGACGCATCGGGCAAAATGAACACGGTGTTCCAGCGCGGGCCCATTTTTGCAAACCTCGTTTTGGCGGACGAAATCAACCGTGCAACGCCTAAGACGCAGTCGGCAATGCTCGAAGTTATGCAGGAGCACAGAGTTACGGTTTCCAATAAAACGTATACGATTGCAGAGCCGTTCTTCGTGCTTGCAACGCAGAACCCTATCGAGCAGGACGGTACTTATCCTCTGCCCGAAGCGCAGATGGACCGTTTCATGTTCAAGCTCCTCGTAGGCTTCCCTTCGGTGGGCGAGCTTGCAGATATCGTTTCCATGACGCAGGTTACCTTGGACGAAACGGCAACTGCCGTGGTGGACGGTAAAACCATTTTGGAAATGCGTGAGCTCGCAAAGACCGTTCCCGTTGCTTCCGACGTTCTCTATTATGCAATGCGGCTTGTTGCGCGTACGCATCCCGAGCTTCCCGATAGCGGAGACGTGGCGAAGAAGTATCTCAAATACGGCTGCTCGCCCCGTGCAGGTCAGGCGCTCATTACTGCGGCGAAGGTCCGTGCGCTCATGAACGGCAGATTCAACGTTTCTTACGAGGATATCAACGAGCTTGCTTATCCCGTATTGCGCCATAGAATGAAAATCAACTATACGGCAATCAACGAAAAACTTACCGTTGACGATATTATCGAAAAGCTCATTGCGGAAAACGCAAAGGACAAAGATAAAGGGGTGGAAAAACCCGTAGAGCAGAAAGAAGAAAAGGGCAAGAAGGGGAAGAAGGAAAAGGCAGAAGCCGAGTCCGTTCCTGCAGAAGAAACGGTTGCTCCCGCTTTGGCGGATGATGCAGTAATAACGGAAACTGCGCCTGCGATTGACGAGCCCCAAAAAGAAGAAAAACCCAAGAAGAAGTTATTCGGTAGAAAATAAGATCTCGCTAAGGCTAAAATAAATGGGCAATTTTGCAATTAACGAAACGTTTTTGCAGCGTGTGGAAATGCTGCAAACGGTTCTGAAAAACAATATAGCCGGATTATTCGGAGGAAATCATAAGAGCAGGACGTACGGTTCGTCTTGTGAGTTTGTCGATTACAGAAATTACGTTCCGGGCGACGATATCACTAAAATCGACTGGAATGCTTACGCACGTTTTGAAGCGCTCTATTTGAAATTGTATTTGGACGAGCGCCAGCTTCATACGAAGGTTTATATCGACATCAGCCAATCAATGGCGTACGGCTCTTCTTCCAAAGCGCGGGCTGCGCTGCAGATTGCGGCGACTATCGCTTATCTTTCGGTGACCGAATTGGATCGCGTCTCCGTTTTTGCGATTCGTGACAATGAAGTATTTGAAATCATTTCCGCAATTTCCGGCAGAGAACGCTATTTCGCTGAAATTACCAAGCTGAACGATTTAGAGTTCGGCGGCGAATGCTTTTTAAGCGATGCGATTATTCCCACGCAGGTGGGCTACGGCGACGGTCTTTCCGTTATCATTTCGGATTTTTTAACCGATCACAATTACGAAAATGCAATTGACTACCTCGCAGATAAAAAGCGTGATTTGCTTTGTATTCAGGTGCTTACCTCCGAAGAAATCAATCCCAAAATTCGCGGAAAGAACATTTTTTATGACAGCGAGAACAACACTCGGAGCTACAAAAAGAATATCAATAAAGATATCATAAGGGCATACCGCGAGGCGGTTCAGTTCGTGCAGGACAGACTGCGCAATTATTGCAATGCGCGCGGTGCAGAATATATGCTTGTCAGCGACAATAGGCCGATAGATGAGATTTTCTTTGAACAGCTCACGGAATTGGGGGTACTGAAATGAAATTTTATTATCCTCTCGGTTTAATCGGTTTAATCGGTGTACCGATTCTTATCCTCATCTATATCATTAAATCAAAATATACCGAGCAAACGATTGCTTCCACTTATCTTTGGGATCTGAGTGAAAGGTTTTTGCGCAAGAGAAAACCCATCTCGAAATTGACGGGTATTATTACGTTGATTTTGCAGATTCTTGCAATCATTATAGTATCCTTTTTGATTGCGCATCCCGTTTTCACCATTCCCAATTCGGCAAACGATTATTATTTTATTCTCGACGGTTCGGCGAGCATGAACATGAACGCGGACGGCGTTTCGCGTTTTGATAAAGCTCAATCGGAAATCACCAAACGAATCAACGATTCCCGCAGCGGGAGCTCTTATTCGCTTGTATTTGTTGGCGATACGTCCGATGTGATCTTTGAAGGGGTTACCGATAAGACGCAAGCCAAAATATACCTGAGAGATTTGGAAGCGGGGTGGAGCGAGACGGACTGCTCTTCGGCGGTTGCGCTTGCGCAGGATTACTTTAACGGAAATCCTTCGGCGGATATTTTTATCATGACCGATAAAGAATACGACGTGAACGAAAACGTCACGCTTGTGAACGTAGCGGGCGACGAGAAAAACTTCGTGTTGTTCGATGCACAACAGACGCGGAACATAGACGGCAGCGTCACGGTTACGGGGAAAGTAGTTTCCTATACCTCCGAGGAATCGGTGACTGTGGAATTGTATGCGCTTGAAAAAATGGATGCAGAGCCCGTCAAAATAAAAGAAGTGCCGGTTGCGGTGAGCATAGGCGAAGCGGCTGAATTCCAGCTCCGCGCAACGAGCGAGGATTTCGCGGCGCAGGATTTGATGAGTTTCGCGGCGTTGCAGCTGCGTATTGCAGACGGCGATGCTCTGTTGGAAGATAACCTGATTATGCTCTATAACGAGGCGAATAAGGAAACGCGTAAAGTCCTTATCGTCAGAGGGACGAATAACAACGGGGACGGCGCCAGCGCGGAAGTCAAATATTTTGAATCTGCGTTTTCCAATACCGATCAGGTAACCTTTGAAACGATCACTTCTAAGGACTACGAGGAGAAAAAATATTCCGAACAGGAAGTAGGCGTCTATCTTTTCTACGGCTGGGCACCCGATAAGCTGCCGACGAATGCTTCCATTTGGCTTGTTAACGTGGAGAACGTGGGCGGCACGGGAGCGCGTATCAGTTATAGCGGCGATCGGGAGGCAGAGGCGGAATCCGGTCTGGGAAGCTATTTTTCTCCGAAATTCACGAAGAAAACTTCTACGCAAATTAACATGATTACGCAGGGGCTTTCGTTTAAGAAGGGTAGAGAGCCGGATATCGCCATTCACCGGTATATCAAATACGATTTCCCTAAGAACTTCACGCCGATTCTGAGCGTGGGGGTGGATGACGTCATTTCTATCGGTCAGAACGATAATCACGACAGAGAGGTTGTATTTGCTTTCGGAATCGGTCAGTCGAATTTCGGCGTAATGGACGATTTTCCGATTCTCGTAAAGAACTTATTGAGCTATTCGCTTCCTTCGTTAATTGAAGAAACCACCTACGTGTGCGGCGATATCCTGCCCGTGAACGTTATTTCGGGCTGTGAAAATATCGTCGTGACGACTCCTTCGCAAAAGTCCGTCACACTCGATACGTTCGAGAAAGACGTTTGCGAATTCCAACTGAGCGAAACGGGAACTTATAAAATTACCGCAACCATTGCGGGCAATGCGGAGGATACCGTTTTGTATATTTACGCGTACGTTCCCGAAACCGAAAGCCGCCCCGACGACGGCAAAGTCATTTTGGTGAGCGGCGAAAAAGAGGAAAACTATTCCGACGGATATTACGATAAACTGCTGGCGTTTTTCATTGTAATTGCAGTGGTACTGTTAGCAGACTGGGGGATTTATTGCTATGAACAATATCAGCTTCGATAATCCCTGGTTACTTTTTATTGCATTGCCCATTTTTGCGGCGCTTCTTATTCCGTTCTGCATTACGGTCAGAAAGGATAACGTAAACGCCCATAATATTACGGCGGTCGTGATGCACATTCTGATTGGCATTTGTCTTACGCTTGCAATCAGCGGTATGACGTATGAAAGAGTCATTACCGAAACAAACGTGTACGTGCTTGCGGATATATCTTATTCGGCAGAACACAATATAGACGACGTGCAAAAGAGCGTGGAGGACGTAGCGGGCAAACTTCCCCGAAACTCCAAGGTTTCCGTCATTTGCTTCGGTAGAAATTATCAGCTCATTTCCGATATGGGTGACCGTATCCCGAATATCAAATCGGCAACCGAAGTAGATAAGAGTGCAACCGATATCGGTTCGGCACTCCGTTATGCGGGCAATCTTTTCAAAGATGACGTCATCAAACGTATTATCATTATTACGGACGGTGTGGAAACCGTTGCGTCCAACAATCTCGTAAAGGTAGTCAATTCCCTGCAAAACAACGGAATTTACGTTGATGCCGTGTATTTGGACGATAACATTTCGGACGATACCAAAGAGGTGCAGATAGATTCTGTTCAGACTGCGCAGTCAACTTACGTCGGTAAAGACGAAGAAATAGAAGTTTTGATCAGAGCGAACTGCGGAAACAATGAAGACAATTTGTTAAACAGAACGAATGCAAAGGTAACCTTGTATCAGAACGACGAGGCGGTGGGCAACCCTACGGGTGTGATATTATATAACGGACTCAATGCGGTTACTTTGCGTGCGCCTACCGACGAAGTGGGTACCTTCAAATACGAAGTAAGAATTGCAACCGAACATCCCGAAGAAGATACTTCGCCATACAACAACGTTTTCCTGTTTACACAGGAGGTTTCGGCTGATAAGAAAGTGCTTTTCCTCGGCGGCTCTTCGGAGGATCTGATGGTTGGGAACGTAATTTACGGTCGCGATGGCGTAGACTATATTTCCGACGTTTCTAAAATTCCGTTTTCAATTGAACAGCTTTATATGTATGATGAAATCGTGCTTTGCAATTTCGACGTGCGCACGATTCCCGCAAGCTCCATGTTCGTTGCCAGTTTGAGCACGCTCGTAAACGATTACGGAAAATCGCTTATCACGTACGGGAACACGTTCATTCAGGCAAAAGAAGAGGATCAGGTTGAGGGCGACAGCGTTGTAGCGGGCAGCTCGCCTCTTAACGTGCTCTCCGATTTATTGCCCGTTAAAATCGGCAATGAAGAACAGGACGCAAGGCTTTTCACAATTATTCTTGACGTTTCGTCCAGTATGAGAAATACGCTTGGCAATTTTGAAATTGCCAAAACGGTTGCAAAGTCATACGTCGATGCACTCAGCAGTCAAGATTACGTTATGGTAATTTCTTTCTCCGATTCGATTGAAGAGGTCATTGCTCCTCCCGTTCGACTTGTCTCTAAGCAGATTGTAAAGAATGCCATTGATGCATGCGAGGGAAAGGGTGACGTCACTACAATCGGCGGTGCGTTGAGCGCAACGTATGAGAGATTAAGCGATTCGAGATATAAAAGATTTTACGATAAGCGTGTACTTTTAATCAGTGACGGACTTTCGTATAGCGGATCTGACAGCTCGGACGCAATCGCGCAGGCGAGGGCAATGTCGAGAGACGGTATCAGCGTATCGGCTGTGGGTACGCACGCAGAGACGCTCGGCGGAGGATCGCTACTCAACTCAATCGTAAACAATGGCGAGTATGCGCAGGGTACCTATTATCCCATTTCAAACGATAAAGAAACGGATTTCATTATAGATGAAATTAAGAGCGAGATTCAGGACGTTAAAATCGAGGGCGACAATTATAGCCTGAAACTCCGCGCAGGTGATGATGTTCTGCAAGGAGTTGACTCCATCGGCGCGATACAGGGTTTTTGGTTCAACTCTGCAAAGCGGGATAAGGTAACAACCGTAATTACTGCAACTTATTATAAAGATAAGGTGACAACGGTAGACGTGCCCATCTACGCCTATTGGAATAAGGGAAAGGGGAAGGTGACGAGTTTCCTTTCCGATATTGCTCCTTCTTCGGGTTGGACGGAAAGCTGGACGAACGGCTGGATAAACGGTTGGGAGAGCGGCTACGACGAGGGCGGAACGAGATTCTTAGCGAATATTCCAAACGCTACTTTGCCCGATGAGCGGATTGCATCTCCATTCATTGTGGAAGTAGAGGGAAGCGCTGTTTCTACGAGAATTAACGTAAGCGCGCCTTCGTCCCTCAACAGTGCGGCGTTTAGCGTTACGCTTACCGATCCCAACGGAATTGTAACGACTAAGACTCTTGCTTACGATTCCAGTTCGTATTTTGCAACGTTCAGTACGGATGTACCGGGAACGTATACCATTTACGTCAATTACAACGATAAGCAGTATGAAGCGACAACGGTGTACTCGGTTTCCTATTATGCGGAATACGACAGCTTCTCCACGTACAGCAAATCACGTCTGTATCGGCTCATCAGCCAGAACGGTAGCATTCTCGATTTGGAAGAAACGAATAAGATTGAAAATTCCGATTCGGCGTATACTTCTTATATATTCAGCTTTACGCTCCCGCTCATGATAGTGGCTGCGATACTGTTTATTGTGGAAATTATCTTACGCCAGTTGAAGTGGAAAGACGTAACGTCGTTCTTCAAAAACTTGTTCAGGAGGCGGTCATGAAAAAGAAATTAATTGCAATCATCTTGGCAATTTGTTGTCTTGTATTCTGCCTTTCCGCTTGCGATCTCGGTTCTTACGTTAATAACGGAAACGATTCGAGCAATACGACGAATCCGAATAACCCCGATAAACCGGTCGATCCTGATAATCCCGACAATCCGGACGATCCGGAGAAGCCCGATACTTCTTCGCATTATACGTTGAAGGTGTATTACAACAATCATCCTTTCAATCCGGGTAGCAGTCAGATTACCGCTGTATGGTCGGGCGATTCCATAAAGCGTGTTGAACTCGATGAAAACGGCACGGCGGACGCAGGGGAGCTTGACGGAAGCTTTGGTGTTTATCTCGAAGGTTTGCCCGATAAATACACTTATAACCCGAACGAGTATGAGACGAGCGAAACAGCCCGCAACGTAGTTATTTTGCTCATTGACGTCAAACAACCCGTAAGAGGCGACGGCAAAGGGTTATATGCGAGCCAGGGCTGTTATTCCGTTCGTTACGACGGCACCTATCGTACCCAAATTGATAAAGAAGGCGACGTAAGATATTACGATTATACGCCTATGGAGCCGGGGTGGTACTCCGTTACCTCATGGGCAAGCGTTTATGCGGACGAGATAAATCCTTTCATTAATATTTATGCGGGCAGCGCATTCTTTAAGATTCTTGATAAGACGGTCGATAACGGCGGCGTAGAACTTCCTGGCGGATATACGAAGAATTTCCGTTACGAATGCCGTTTCGATGCTTCCGAGGTCGGTAACTCGTTCTGCTTTGCAGTGGGTGCTTCAAGTAAATCCAACCAATATCCCGTTTACGTCGACTTTGAAATTAAATACGAGGGCGAGTATACGAGCCCCAGCTCCGACGTACGCGAGGTTCGTGCCGAAGAGGCAAAATATCCTGCTCCGCCGATTAAAGCAGGGGAAACGTTCTCGTTTATCGACTTCGGCACAAAGGTCTTTGATAGTTCTTATGTAAGGTACAACGAAGACACGAAAAGATACCATTATTACAGCATGGAACTGTTTGGTGACAATTACATGGACGGCGAGGGTTACAATGGCGCTGGAAAGGGCTACGGTCCTTATCTGCTTTGCGCAATCAGTAAATCAATTCCTTCCTATACGACGACCACGCTTTATAATGCAAACGCCGTCGGGGATGTCAAAACGAATTACCTTTGGTTGTATAACATGCCAATAGAGGAAGACGGAAGGGAAAAATTAGTGACGTTGGATTATACCAAATTCATACGAGAAGATTATTACGCGAAGTGTAACAGTGACGGCGTATGCTACGTCACGAAAGAACTGAAAGATTTCCTACAAAGTTTTGCGGAAAAACGATACCTCTTTTCCGACGGGTTAACCGCGGAAGAGGGTACGCCCGAAGATAGCGGTTATCTTACACGCAACAACGGGAGCTGGCTGTTTGCCTGCGGAATCTATATCCCCGTAGGGCAATCCCCTAGCGATTTTATTTGAGGTGAATTATGAAAAGAATGCGGAAATATTCCATCATCCTTCTCGCGCTTACGGCAATGGTGTGTTCCATTGTTGCACTTTCCGCTTGTGACAACGGGCCGAAACTGGAAAAAATTATTGTTGAAAATGCGCAGACCATGTTCAAAATCGGCGATGAATTCACGTACGGCGAAGATTTTAAGGTGTATGCGGTTTACAGCGACGAGACGCAGGTTGATATCACGAATGATCCCGATCTATCCATAAAGAAAGAAAACGGATTTGATATGAACGTTGCCGATAACTATCAGATTACCGTCAGCTACAAAAATAAAATCGAAGTCTATACAATTTACGTAAGTGATTTCGATCCTATTCTCCGTAAAATCGAAGCGGATACCGAGGGCGTTAAGAAAAACTACGAGCTCGGTGAAACCATTTCGTTCGAGGGATTGAAGTTAACGTTAACGTATGAAAATGCGCAGGGGCAATACGTTACTTCCGTTGTTTCAAGTCTTCGGAATTTTGAAGTTGTTATTTCGGATGAGAAAGGCGGAACGATTGCCGAGGACGAAGCATTCCCTGCACTCGGTGATTATAAAGTTACCATCTCTCAAGGCCCGATTAAAGCTGAATTTACGGTTGTTGTAGACGGAATTAATCTTTCCAGCGTACAGAGCGCAATCGCTGTTGGAAGGGCGTATCGCCATGAAGTTCTTTCGGGTACACTTTCTGTGAAAGATGCAACAAAAAATACGCCTAATCCCTATCAAACGTTCTATTACGAATACAATTACGGGGACAACTATCTTCATACAAAAGAGACGGTCGAATCGAATACGGATTCTTATTACAGTATGGATGCCGAGGGTATTTTCTGCATCAAAAAACAGGACGGTCAAATAATCGCCGATAGCCATGCGCCCGAAAAAGCAATAGAGGGTGCACCCATTTTACTTTGGTATATGTCCGCTACGGAGTACGGAATTGAAAATGCGCTGCACAATCTTTTTGAGGCGGCAAAGGTATGCACCAATAACGATTTGAAAATGTCGGCGAATGAAGAAACAAGAGAATATTCCTTCTCCTTCTCGGGGCTTGTATTCCGTTCGAGCAATGCCGACTATTATGAAACGACGGTATCCTTTAAGCTCGGTGAAAAATACAATATCGAATCGGCTGATTTTACGCAGCTCTATTACGAAAACACGCAGGGATTGGGTGGCGGATTCATCCCGACCTTTACAACCGATGAAGTAACCGGAATTACGACTCCGACGGGCGGTTTCAGCCAAAAGGAAATCGTAAGCGTTAAGCAGGTTGCTGGCGAGAGAACGGAAACCAACCCTTATTCCCGCGATATGTTCCGCGTTCAATCTTACGATTTGATATATGATGGTAAGGTTTTAGAGGACGACAGCGTAATTGAGTGCAGCATGCAAAATACGTCGCTTAAGCTCTCGATTGCGAACGTTTTGCCCACGACCGCGAATTTTAAGCAGGATCTGCTATATCTCGATTACGAGGGAAATTACGGACAGAAAGACGCTAACTTAATTACCTGTGATGGGTTTATTGCGTCCAACAACTTTGGTATTACGATTAGCGTTACGCTCAAAAACGGTGGGGTCTGGAAATTAATTCTCACAACTGCCAACACAAGAAAGACGGTTACGTTTAAGGTTACGGGCGTTGCGCCTACGTCCATGACGGCGCAGCTTCTCAACGAAACTACAAACTCCTTCTATAACGCATCTTCCAAGACGCTTGCAATTAACGGCGGAGTAACCTTCTACGGTGCGGTGAACCAGTATGCAAACGACGCTCAGAGAGCTGAAGTTACGTCTGCAAACGCACAAACTGCAACCATAGAGGAAGTTACGATAAAGGGCGTGAATTGTTTCAGATTTTCCGCATCTGCCGCAGGCACCTACACGGTGAGAGTAACTTCTACGGTATCGAGCAAGAGCACGATGTTCACGTTTACGGTGAGCGAAGCACCCGACTTTGAAACTCTTTTAAGAGGTAAATACACGGCGGAAAATTTTGAGGGTACCTTTGAGCTTGATTTTACGCCATCGGGAAATGACGGAGAAATAAGCGGAAAACTTGTTGTAACGTTGACTCCCGATGGGAGCGGAGCGGCAACAAAGACGGAGGGATTAAATTACGCCGTTGATGAGGGCGGTATAACCGTAGTGCTTACCCACGTTTCCGGAGATACGCTCGGCATTGATTTGGTTGTCAAGGACGGTGTCTTCATGTTGGAAGATAGAACGGGAAGAACGCAAACGTTAACCCCTGTATCGGAATAATCTAAAGTTTTAATTAAAAAGGGCTACTATCAAGTAGTCCTTTTTTGATTAAAATATAGTCTAAATTGACAATAAAAAATAAAAGAAGTATAATACCGATAAGGAGGACGGGGCGAAATGGATGGACAATACATTGCAATCGATTTGAAATCTTTTTATGCCTCGGTGGAGTGTAGAGAGCGCAATCTCGACCCCATTACAACCAACCTCGTCGTAGCGGACGAGAGTAAAACGGAAAAAACGATTTGTCTTGCCGTAACGCCCGCGTTAAAGGTTTACGGACTTTCGGGGCGTTCCCGCCTTTTTGAAGTCGTGCAGAAGGTAAAAGAAGTAAACGCTTCCCGTAAATGCACCGCGCCGCAACACAGGTTTGAGGGTAAGTCCTGCGATGCAAAGGAGCTCGCTTCCAATCCTGCCTTGGCGCTCGATTACATGATCGCAAAACCGCGCATGTCGCTCTATATGGAGTACAGCACGAGAATTTATGATATTTATCAAAAGTACGTTGCGCCGGAAGATATACACGTTTATTCTATCGACGAGGTGTTTTTAGACGTAACCAAGTATTTGAAAGCTTATGGAATGACGGCGCGTCAGCTCGCCGCAAAAATTATAAGAGACGTGCTCTCTCAAACGGGAATCACCGCAACGGCAGGAATCGGCACGAATCTATATTTGTGTAAGGTTGCAATGGATATCGGGGCAAAGCATATCTCCGCGGATAAAGACGGCGTGCGTATTGCCGAGCTCGACGAAATGAGTTACCGCAAACAGCTGTGGAATCATCGTCCGCTCACTGATTTTTGGCGAGTGGGCAGGGGTTACGCCGAAAAACTAAACGTTCACGGAATGTATACGATGGGCGACGTGGCACGCCGATCCGTGCAAAACGAAGATTCGCTCTATCAATTATTCGGCATTAATGCGGAGCTTCTTATCGACCACGCTTGGGGCTGGGAGCCTTGTACGATAGCCGATATTAAGGCGTACAAACCAAGCTCTAGCAGTATCGGTTCGGGACAGGTGTTGACTAGTCCGTATTCCTTTGAAAAGGGAAAACTCGTCATTCGTGAAATGACGGACGTGCTTGTTCTCGATTTGGTAGACAAGGGGCTTGAAACAAACCAGATAGTGCTTACGGTAGGCTACGATATCGAGAATCTTACGAATCCTGAAATATGCAGAAATTATCACGGTGAAATTACAACCGACCGTTACGGCAGGAGAATACCAAAACAGGCGCACGGCAGTATCAATTTAGGCTCTTATACCTCGTCTACCAAGAAAATTATGCAAGCGGTGACGGAGCTGTACGATCGAATTGTAGACAAAAATTTGCTTGTTCGTAGAATGTATTTGGTTGCCAACCACGTTGTAGAGAGCGGCTCTGCCGCAAGCAGAACTCCCGTACAGCTTGATTTATTTACCGATTTGCAGCAGGCGGAGCGTGAGAATGCCGAGCTTGAAAAGGAGAGAAGTGCGCAGGAAGCGGTTATTTCCATTCAGAAGAAGTACGGCAAAAATGCGCTTGTTCGGGGTATGAACATGGAAGAGGGCGCAACGACAAGAGAGCGAAACGGTCAAATAGGCGGGCATAAAAAATGAACGATACCGAAAAATATCAAGATATTATCGATTTGCCGCATCATCAATCGAAAACGCATCCGCACATGTCAAACAGCGAGCGTGCCGCACAGTTTTCACCCTTTGCGGCATTGAAGGGTTACGAGGACGAAATAGAGGAAACTGCACGGTGGACGGACGAATTCCGCGAACTTGACGATGCGGTTTTAAGCATCATAAATGAGAAACTCGTTTGTTTGAAAGAGAAAGAGAGGGAGCACCCCCGTATTTCTGTATGCTATTTTGAACAGGATGTGAAGAAGTCGGGCGGTTCCTATCTTACCGTTACAGGAAATATCAAAAAAATAGACGAATATCACCATAAGATTATTTTGGAAGACGGAAAGGGAATACCGTTTGAAAATCTAATTGAAATTGATTTAGAAGACTCGGAATAAAATATAAAAATACCGTCTTGTTTGAAGACGGTGTTTTTATTTACAACCATATTTTTTTGCAGTAATCTACAGTTGTATTGGTGTTTTTTCCGACGATATCCTATTTATCCTGAAATTACCGAAAACTTTTTTTCAGGATTTACTGGATTTTTCACACGATATATGATATATTTGAAAGTGAAAATACACGTATTCGGTTGATTGAAAAGGCGGGATAACACATGAACGAAAGAAAGCAGAAAATTTTAATTGTAGACGATTCGGAGATGAACCGTTCCATTCTTGCCGATATGCTTGGCGAAGAATTTGAAATCATGGAAGCGTGCGACGGGATAGAAGCGGTCAATATACTCCGTAGCTACAGCGTGGAGCTCTCTTTGGTGCTCCTCGATATCGTCATGCCGAAAATGGACGGGTTGGAGGTTCTGGCCATGATGAATAACTATAAATGGATTCAGAATATTCCCGTCATTATGATTTCGGCAGAGAGTTCGTCTTCGTATATCGGCAGGGCCTATGAACTCGGTGCAACCGACTATATCCAACGCCCCTTTGACGTGGCTGTCGTACACCGCCGCGCGCAGAATGCAATCATGCTTTATTCTAAGCAGAAAAATCTGATTGGACTTGTGGAAGATCAGATTTATGAAAAGCAGAAAGACCAGTCACTTCTCATCAATATACTCAGCCATATCGTGGAATTCAGAAACGGCGAGAGCGGTCTGCACGTCTTGCATATTTATACCATGACGGAGATACTGCTACAGAATCTCATGAAAATGACCGACCAATATCCTCTGACGCCGCAGGAGATTTCGCTGATCGCCACGGCATCCTCGCTGCACGATATCGGTAAAATTGCGGTGGACCTCAATATTCTAAATAAGCGCGGCAAGCTTACGCTCGATGAATCCGAAATGCTGAAAAAACACGTCGAATACGGCGAGCAGATGCTGAATGATATTCCTTTCAATCAAAACGAACCGCTACTTCGCATATCGCGGGAAATCTGCCGTTTTCATCACGAACGGTACGACGGTAGCGGATATCCCAACGGACTGAAAGGGGACGACATTCCTATTTCTGCGCAGGTCGTTGCACTTGCCGACGTATACGACGAACTGACGAGCCGGGAGCCTGATCGGGAACCGGTGCCGCATGACGAGGCAATCGAAATGATTTTAAGCGGCAAATGCGGTGCATTCAATCCCGTTCTTCTGAAAGTGTTGCAATTTTCTGCGGACAGAATCCGTGCCGATTTGCGCGTGAGTTCTTTAAGCGGGAACAGCCGTAAAGACGTGGAACGCATTACGCGTGAGGCCATTTCCCGCAGCGGAAACCGTGTTTCACAGCGTACGCTGGACTTGTTGGAACGCGAGCGCGAGAAGTATCGGTTTATCGCGTCTGATTCCCGTGAAATTCTTTTCGAGGTTTACCGCGATCCTGCGATGATTTCCTTCCTCGACGATGGCGGCGAAAAACTCGGCGTGGACGCTACGGTGACCGATCCTTTCACCGACGGAAAAATGATTGCCTGCTTCGGAGAAGAAACGCTGAAAAAGCTTTTCGATTTGATTACTTCTGCAACGAGCGAAAATCCGAAGGTCAGTTTGGATTGTGTCATAAATATTCAAGGAAAGCCTTGTAAGTGCCACATTGTAATCATGACGCAGTTCAGCAGAAGCCCCGCCTCGGACAAATACGAATTTGAAAGCGCAATCGGGAAAATTTACACCTAAAGGACGGATAATGCGTATATGAATACGGAAACTTTTTACGAAAAAATCGGCGGTGATTACGCCGATACAATGGGCCGCTTAATGACGGAGGAGCGTGTTCTCCGTTTCGTACGTAAATTCCCTGCGGACGGTAGCTTCAATGCCCTCAAAGACGCGCTTGCACGCGGTGTGCAGGAAGAGGCGTTCCGTGCCGCGCATACGCTGAAAGGTGTAGCGCAAAACCTTGGGTTTACCGCGCTATATGAGAAAGCTTCCGCCGTCACGGAAGTGCTCAGGGGCGGCAATCTTGACGTCGCCGCGCTAATGCCCGATTTGGAAAGCATTTACAATTTAACGGTAGAAAGCATTTCCGCATTAGATTGAATACATAAAATATAAAACGGAGGGCAAGAACTGTGCGTCCCTTAATAAAAGCACGCTCCATGACGTGCGTGAAAATCATATCGGCATTAGCAGTATGCCTGATCTTTTTTTTATCTAATTTCATTTTTGTGGGTTCCATAACGGCATTTGCAGATGGCGGACGGTCCGATGACGATACGTACAGGGCCGGCGTTTTTTACTTTGAAGGCTATCACATGAAGGACGGGGAGAGGCTGACGGGATATGGTATTGAATTTTTGAGCCTTGTTTCCGAATATTCCCACCTTAGTTTTGAATACACGGGATACGAAAGTTCCTGGAACGATATGCAAAAAATGCTGGAAGACGGCGAAATCGACGTGGTGACGTCTGCCCGCAGAACTGAGGAGCGGGAAGAAAAATTTGACTTCTCCCTTCCTATCGGTAGAAATAAAACTGTTCTTTCCATACAGGTCGACAACAAGAATCTTCACCGCGGGGACTATGCGTCCTATAACGGAATGAGAGTCGGTTTGGTGGAGGGCAGCAGTCAGAACGAAAGTCTGGTGGAATTTGCAAAAGAAAAGGGATTTACCTATACGACGCGGGAATACGCCGACGCCAAAGAGCTTGCAGCGGCTTTGCAGGCGGGCGACGAAATCGACGCGATTCTTTCCAGCAATCTCAGAAAGGCGGAAAACGAAAAGGAACTGGATATTATCGAGGAAGCGGACTTTTATGCAATCGTTAAAAAGGGCAATACAGAGCTGCTTGACGAAATCAATTATGCGATCGAGCAGATGGATATCAATGAGGGCGATTGGAAAAACGAACTGTTTTATAAGTACTACGGCCCGAGTTATTCTTCTGCGTTATCCTTTACCGAAAGGGAAAAGGAATATATCCGCCAAGTAGTTTCGGGAGAGAAAACCATTGCTGTTACCGCACTCGGCGACAGAGCTCCCTATTCCTATACGGAGAACGGAAAGTTAACAGGCATTATGCCCGACTATTTTGCCGAGGTCATGAAGCTTGCTGAACTATCCCATGATAATTTCAAGTTCGTTACTCCCGATACAAACGGCGTTAACGTGATTCTTGACAGCACAGGCGCCGACGGTCGGGGCTTCAACACGAACAGCTATATGACGGCAAGCATGGCAAGGGTGACAAGGCAGGATTTTAAGGGCGATATCAAGGTGGTTGCCGTAGCGGATTCCCAAGGCGAGGAGCTTGTTCGCAGCTTCCTAAGCGGATATGAGTTCAAGAGTTACGCTACCGGGGAAGAGGCTATGCGTGCCGTGCTTAGTCGTGAGGCGGACGCCGCTTACGTATATGCCTATACTGCGCAGTTGTTTATCAATCATAATCGTAACAGTTCGCTGTATTACAGTTTGATGAACGGTATGAGCACAAATTTCAGTATGCGTATCAGCGAAAATACCGATCACGAGCTTATCACCATACTCAACAAATGTATTAAGCAGATGTCTGATGATACGCTCAATCAGCTCGCTTCAAAGTACACCTCTTATACGATAGGCGATATGAGCTTTTCCCAGTATTTGAAGGCACATCCCGAAATTATCATTGCGGTTGTCGTTGTACTTGTCTTAGTCGTATTTGCTATTCTTGTGCTGTATTTGCGGGGGCGGTGGAATAGAAAGCTACTGCTTGCAACGGAGCAGTCAAATAAGAAGATGGGGGAACAGCTTTCTATCGTCGAAGCGCTGAGCCGTGATTATACAAACGTATATTCCATCGATGAAGGAAATGAAACTGCCCGAATTCTTAAATTGGAGGGTTATGTAACCGAGGGATTGAAAAAAGAATCGGCGGAGGAGTATAACTATGCCGCTATTCTTGAAAAATATATCCGCACCCGTGTTCATCCAGAGGATAGAGAGGATCTGATGCAGGCTCTTGCACTGGATCACGTCAAGACCAAACTGAGCACGGCTGATGAATATCAGGGTAGCTACCGCATAGAGGATAACGGCGAAATCCATCACTTCCAATATACCTATCTCAAGATTTCAAACAACGGACAGGGGCAGGGTGGATTTATCCTTGCGGGCTTCCGCAATATTGACGAGGTGATCCGCAAGGAGCAGGAGCAGAAGGACGTTTTGACGGAGGCTCTTGCACAGGCACAATACGCCAACAAGGCTAAGACTACGTTCCTCAACAGTATGTCCCACGATATCCGCACGCCGATGAACGCCATCATCGGATTTACGTCTTTGGCTGTAAGCCATATCGACAATAAGGAACAGATACGGAATTATCTGGGCAAGATTATGACTTCGGGAAATCACTTGCTTAGCCTTATCAACGACGTGCTGGATATGAGCCGTATCGAGAGCGGCAAGGTCAAGATCGAAGAAAAGGAAACCAGCCTCCCCGAAATCCTGCACGATTTGGAAACCATCGTTCAGGCGGACGTAAAAGCAAAGCAGTTGGAATTCAGCATGGATACGCTGAACGTGAAGAATGAGACAATCTTCTGTGATAAGCTCCGCCTCAATCAGGTGCTTCTGAACATTTTGAGCAACGCCGTAAAATATACGAAACCCGGCGGTGCAGTAAGCGTCCGTGTCACGCAAACGAGTGAGGAATCGGAGGGCTATGCTTCGTATGAGTTCAAGGTCAAAGATACCGGTATCGGTATGAGCCCCGAATTTTTGCAACACGTTTTTGAACCCTTTGAACGGGAACAGACTTCTACGGTAAGCGGCATTCAGGGAACCGGTCTTGGGCTTGCCATCACCAAAAACCTTGTAGATTTAATGGGCGGTACAATCACGGTGGAAAGCGAGTCGGGCAAAGGATCGGAGTTTACGGTAACGTTTTGTCTCCGTGTTGCCGAAAGTACTGCACCGTCGCAGGAAGGTGCAGAGAACACGGAGAAAGGCGAATTGCACTTTGACGGAAAGAGGATCCTTCTCGTAGAAGACAATGAACTGAATCAAGAAATCGCACAGTCGATTCTTGAGGAAGTCGGGTTCATTATTGACACGGCGGACGACGGAAGCGTGGCCGTGGAGCGCATGAAAGAGATGCCCGCAGGCACGTACGATTTAATTCTTATGGACGTGCAGATGCCGATTATGAACGGCTACGAGGCGACGAAGGCCATTCGTGCGCTGGGTGATTCGGCAAAGTCGGCGACGCCGATTGTGGCAATGACAGCGAATGCTTTTGAAGAAGATAGAAAAGCGGCAATAGATGCCGGAATGAACGGGTTCGCGGCGAAGCCGATTGATATCGCAAAACTCATGAAGACGCTGCAAAATCTTTTGAAATAAACGGCAAAAAACCGAGCTCCTAAAATGGAGCTCGGTTTTTTTGGTGCCGGTGATCGGGGTCGAACCGATACGGTATTACTACCACAGGATTTTGAGTCCAGCGCGTCTGCCAATTCCACCACACCGGCGAAGCAGTAAAATTATATAATAATATTGCTAAAAAAGCAAGTGTTTTTTTCCACATTCTTGCAAAATAATCAAAACCGTGTTACAATAAAAGCATGAACACTTTCGTTTTGATCGACGGCAACAGCCTGCTCAATCGCGCCTTCTATGCAATGCGCGTATTTACCACCAAAGACGGTTTCCCCACAAACGGGATATTCGGTTTTCTGAAATTGATTTTGAAAATTATCGACGAGGAAAAGCCGACTCATTTTGCGGTTGCATTCGATGTCCATGCGCCTACCTTCCGCCATAAAATGTATGACGGTTACAAAGGAACGCGCAAGCCTATGCCGGGCGAGCTTGCTCAGCAAGTACCCGTTCTGAAAGAACTGCTTGCCGCAATGCAAATTAAAACGGTGGAGCTCGCAGGCTACGAGGCGGACGACGTTATCGGTACGCTGTCGCGCAAATTCCCGAGTGCAAATATTCTCATATATACAGGTGACAGAGATTCCTATCAGCTCGTAAAAGAGAACGTAACCGTTTGCTTTACGAAGCGCGGTGTGAGCGATTTGGATCGTTTAACGGAAAAGAATTTTCGCGAAAAGGTGGGTTTGGAACCGTGGCAGATCATAGAAGAAAAGTCACTCATGGGGGATAAATCGGATAATATCCCCGGAGTTTACGGAATCGGCGAAAAGAGCGCAATGGAGCTGCTGCAAAAATACGGTAGCTTAGATGAAATATACCGCCATATCGAAGAGCTTCCGCAAAAGCTCAAAGAAAAGCTCATAGCGGGTGAGGCGAGCGGACGGCTTTCCCATGAGCTCGCCTGTATCGATACCAAGGTTCCGCTTAGCGTAACCTTGGACGAATGCGAACTGAAACTTCCGTTTACCGAAGCGGCGCGTGACGCGTTCAAGAAGCTTGAGTTTTATTCTTTAATGAACGAATCTTATTTCGCCGCCGCGCCGAAGCACAATAATAATGCGGAAGCAGTCCAGTGCAATAATATTACAGACTACCAAAAGGAACTCATTGAAGCGAGCGATATTGCCGTGAGCCTAAGTGAAAACGCATGCCATTTTTATGCGGACGGCAAGGAATATATTTTTTCAATAAAAGCAAATATCCTTGACGAAGGCGTGTTTGCGGACGAGCTTTCCAAACTGATTGAACTTGTATTGCATGATAAATGCGTGCTGGTAGCAGATGTAAAAGCATTCAAAACGAAGCTTTTGAGACTCGGCGCAAAGGTGAGCTGTCAGTTTGAAGACGTGACGCTTTTGCGGTATATTGCAAATTCAAACAACCGACCTACGGGTGAGAAGGAGTTCACGGAAGAGTTCAATCTTCCGGGCGAAAACTGCGCTTACAGTTTACAACTTGCCTATGACGAGGCGTTGGCCGCCTGCTCGGACGACGAGAAAAAAATATATCGTGAGTTGGAGCTCCCGCTTGCAGAAGAGTTATTTGAAATGGAGCAGACGGGCGTGCGGGTTGATACGGACAAATTTTCGGAATTTTCCGAAAAATTCAACGCACAGCTTCAAACGCTCTCGCAACAAATTTTTGCGCTTGCGGGAGGGCCTTTCAATATCAATTCGCCGTTTCAGCTTTCCGAAATTCTTTTCGAGAAACTCGGCTACGATTCACGCGGGCTAAAAAAGAACATTCGGGGCGGATATTCCACGAGTGCGGAGGTACTGGAAAAACTCGCTCAGGAGCATGAAATAGCGCGTTTAGTACTCAACTATCGGGAGATTCAGAAGCTCCTTTCCACGTATATCGACGGTATCCGTCCGCTTGTAGTTAACGGCCTGGTTCATACCACTTACAATCAGACGATGACGACGACGGGGCGTCTTTCGAGTGCGAACCCCAACTTGCAGAATATTCCTATTCGTAAGGACGCAGGGCGGGAGCTTCGCAGGCTCTTTATTGCGCGGGAGGGGAATGTTCTCATCGATGCAGACTATTCTCAAATCGAACTACGCCTGCTTGCGCATTTTTCGGGATGCAAGTCGCTTATTGCGGCATATCAGAACGGAGAGGACATTCACGCGGCAACAGCGGCCCGTGTGTTCGGAGTTGCGCTTTCGGAGGTTACGAAAAAAATGCGCAGCCGTGCAAAGACCATTAACTTTGGTATTATTTACGGAATGGGCAGATTCGGTTTAGCAAAGGATTTGGGCTGTTCGCAGAGTGAGGCGCAAGAGTTTATCGATAAGTATTTTGCATTGCATCCCGAGGTAAAGGAATATATGGAAGAGAACGTGCGCCTTGCAAGCGAGAACGGCTTCGTTACCACCGCGCTCGGGCGGAAACGCTTTATTCCGGAAATTAAATCGTCCAACAAAAACGTACGTGCATTCGGGGAGCGTGCAGCTATGAATATGCCTTTGCAGGGTAGTGCCGCCGATATCATCAAAATAGCCATGCTTCGTGTTGCAAACCGCATTCAAACGGACGGATACGAGGCAAAGCTTGTGCTTCAGGTTCACGACGAACTCGTTCTCGATGCACCCGAGACGGAAGCTGAGCGCGCACAGGCAATGCTCAAGGAAGAAATGGAAAAGGCAATTTCTTTGAAAGTGCCGCTCATTGCTGAGGTTTCCACGGGGAGAAGCTGGTATGACGCGAAATAAGAAAATTGCAATCACGGGCGGAATTGGAAGCGGTAAATCTCTATTCTGCGAAATTCTGAAAGAGAAGGGGTATTCCGTTTTTTCCTGCGATTCGATTTCAAAACAACTGAGAAAAGATGAGGAATATCTTGCTCTTGTAAAAGACGCATTTCCCGAATGCGTGATAAACGGAAGTTTGAGCGAGTCCGCACTTTCCGAAAGGGTTTTTTCCGATGAAGCGGCAAGAAAGAAATTGGAAAGCATCTCTCATCCGCTTATCATGCAGCGGCTTTTTGCGGAAATGGAGAAGCGGCCGATATCCTTTGCGGAAGTTCCGCTTTTGTTTGAGGGCGGCTTTGAAAGCTCGTTTGACGCCGTTATTGCGCTTGTGCGCCCCAAAGAGGCGCGCATTGAATCAGTAATTGCGCGGAGTGCTCTTACGCGTGAGCAGGTGATTTTGCGCATGCAATCGCAATTTGATTACAATCGAATTGCCGAAAAAAACTGTTTCGTCATTGAAAATAACGGAACGTACGAGAACTTAAAAGAAAAGGCGGACGAAATTCTTTCTGAATTGTGTTTGTAAAGTTTGCGCGGTTTCGCGCATACTTTTATTAAATGACAAAGAAGAAACGCCTGCTTTGGCTCTTTATCGGACTAACAATCATATTGCTTCTTTTTGCGGCGGTATTCATTGGATTTTTTGTTTCTTACCGCAGACCGTATCGGGAAACCGTAAAGGAAAGCGGACTGGACGAAAATCTTGTTTATGCCGTTATGAAAGCGGAGAGCGGATTTCGCGAGGGGGCAAAGAGCCGTGCGGGTGCAATCGGGCTTATGCAGGTTTTGCCTTCTACGGCGCAGTTTGTGTGCGAAATAAACGGTTTGCAGTTTGATATTGAAAAATTGACCGACGGAAAATATAACGTAAAAATCGGGTGTTTGTATCTTACCTATTTGTTGGAGCGTTTTCCCGTGACGGAAACGGCACTTTGCGCATACAATGCGGGAGAGGGGACGGTATCACAGTGGCTAGCAGATACGGCATATTCTACGGACGGTCTTACGCTTATAGAGATTCCTTACAGCGAAACGCGTGCCTATGTAAAAAAAATTATGAAATTCCGTAAAATTTATGAATTTTTTGATTGATAAAACTTGACTTTTATTTTTAGATAGGTTACAATATCAAAGTTCATTCAAGTTGTTTTAAGAATATGCGGTCGTGGCGGAACTGGCAGACGCGCAAGACTAAGGATCTTGTGGTTAACCCCATGCAGGTTCAACTCCTGTCGACCGCACCAAAAAAGAGAAGAGCTTTTGGCTCTTCTCTTTTTTGGTGCATCACAAGCCGAAGGCGAAGTACCGCACCATTAAAAAAGTGGGGTTTTATTTTGGTGCGACACAAGCCGAAGGCGAAGTACCGCACCATTAAAAAAGTGGGGTTTTATTTTGGTGCGACACAAGCCGAAGGCGAAGT
>JAIDCJ010000016.1:0-2974 GCA_029055875.1 Clostridia bacterium | reverse complement strand
ACCGCACCGCCCTTGCTAAAGGCGCATGGTGCGTCACGCCCCGCCGAAGGTGGCATGAGGCGAATGCCGAAATAGCGCGAAGTACCGCACCGAATATCATAATTTCTGCTGAGGCGGGGGATTGATTGGAAAATCAATCCCCCGCCTTTTTGCTGTTTTGGGTGCAAAAAGGGGGTGGAAATTCCAATAAATACCATATAAACCAAAGAAAAAATAAAAAAAAGTCCAAAAAAGTACACTTTTTTGGACTTTTTGAAAAAGCAGATTTTTGACCGAAAAAAGGGTGAAAAAGCCCGAATTTTTCGATTTTGTTACAGAATTACTATACTATTCTATGCGAAAAATGTCAATAGTTTTACTCCAAAAAAGTGTACTTTAATGGACAAACGAAGTTGGAGGAAAAATATATGAAACGGTTAATTAAGAATAGGGTATTTATCGGCATAATACTTGCGGTATGTGTAGCCGCACTTATATGCTGTTCTATTTTGTTGCCGTTGACGGGAAAGAAGAAGGACGATTTCACGGCGAATGCCGCAAGCGGCGGTGACCTTGTCGACCTTGCTAACAATAAGCTTGACGACGATGCGCTGGACGCTTTGGCATCTGCGGCGGGATATAGCGATATAAACAAAATGATGGACGCGCTGGATGCGGGCACGATACTTAATTCTCCCCGCTTCGGTGGCCACACCGTAACAATCGGCGGCATGCAGTGGTGGCCCGTGTATGCACAGGGCAAGAAACTTACCCTTTGGCTTGTCAATTCAATAGGCGGTTATACGTTTTCAGACGGCACTTATAATAATCACGCTAGCACAAGCATTAAAAGTAACAACTATACTTATAGCTGGATACGCGCGGCTATAAACGTAGGTCAAACCGATATAGGCTATTATTACGGTACGTGGAATAACAGCTCTACTGCTGCTTGTACGCCTACACAATTTCAAAATAATGTCTCTTCAAGACCGGGCGTTGTGGTGGCACCCACGGATTTTACAACTTTTGCACCATTTGTAAGTGGTGCATATTCTGCGTTCGTTCTTCCAGGTCCTACCGGGGATAACGTATGGCTTCCTTCCTCTGGTGAGGTGAAAGGCGGAGCCTGGGGCTGCACTTCAATGCAATGGGCCTGTGGCGGGACTCAATTGATGCGGGATGCACATCCTTCAAGTTACGGTCGAATATACGGTTTAACGGCCTCGGGTGGTTTTGTTGATGCTGAAGTCACGGGGCGTTACCATGTGCGACCTGCAATGATTGTTGATCTCACAAAAGCTAGACGAGCTACTGTGGGAGACGTAGAAGTAACCTACAACGGTTCTTTGCGCGATATTACCGATTCAGAAATAAAAGCTGCCGATAAGGAATGGTATGATAGTTCTTTAATGGATTTAACCTATCCAACGGATAATCCTACCAGCGATATGATTGATGCGGATACTCACGAGGTTAAAGTTGAACTGAATGCAACGGCAATTGCGGCGGGTTATTTATTCAGGGGCGACCCCGATACCGGTAAAGGCGAAACAAATACTATAAGATATTTTAACTTCAATATTAACCCCAAAAAACTCACCGTACCTAAAATAACGAATTCCCCGCAAACGTACGACCCTGTTAACGGCAGTCATTTTGGCGTTGATTCAAATTATGACCCTGCCACAATGACGGCAACAAACGTAACAGCAGGTATCACTTGGAATTCGGCGAGTACACGGTTTGACGCAACCAATGCGGGTACTTACAGCGTAAAATTCCAGTTATTAGATACGAAAAACTACGTATGGGATATCGGCGCGAACGGAACTACGGCAGATCAGTCTACGTCAGTAAAGGTAGACCCTATAAAACTTACTATCCCCACAATAACGGCACCGCAGGAATATTCGGGCAGTGTGTTGCAGTTTGTACTTGCAGACTTCAATGCAGGACAGTACATAAAAGTAAATAGCGCAAGTGCCGCGAACGGCAGTACGGTAACGGGTGCGAGCGGCGCAACGATTGCGGATACCACGGATACCTTTGAAGCAACGAAGGTAGATAAATATACCGTTTCTTTAAGCTTGCGCGATACCCAAAACTACGCTTGGGATGATAACACCGCTCTTACCAAAAACGTTGAGTTTGAAATCACGCAGAAGGAGCTTTTATCGGCTCCGCCTGTAAGCTCGGAAGTAAACGGTACGGGCGGCGCGGAGTGGAACTTTGGCGACGGCACCGTAACAATCACCATAACGGACGACAGAGCGACAGGCGAAAATATCAACCTGCTTTGTTATTACGACGTCGCGGGCGGTACAAGTAAGTCTAATACGCTTACTTCAACAACTACGGGCAACGTAACCACAATCACCATGCCCGCAACTATTGCCGTGGGGAAATATACCTTAACGGTTGAGTTAAACGGTACTACGGGCGATAACGCTAACTATAAAATCACGAAAAACAATACGTTAGATTTTGAAATTACTTCGGGCAAGATAGACCCGAGCAACTACGACTGGACTTACACCAAGGACGGCGCGGCAGGCGGCACGAGCGCGAACGACGGCTCGCTGAAGGTTCCGTTTGAACTGAAAGCAGGAAGTACGGTAGACGGTGTGAAATACGAGCTGTCCATTCAGATTCCCACGGCGGACGCAAGCGCGGTAGTAGTGGATACTTCCAAATACGTAAACGGCTATCAAGTTCGCAGCGGTGACAAGGTAGGCACGTTCAAGACAATCGTTGCGTTGAAATCCATAGATACGGACTTCCAGTTTGAAGTAGACGGAAATATGCAGGACACCTGCGAAGTGGAATTTAACTGGGAAATTGAAAAGGGCGACTTCAATTTAAGCAACGTAAAGTGGGAGTACACCACGGATAACGGCAAGAGCTGGACGGAGTACGATTCCACAAATCCCCCGCAGTATAACGACGGCAACTACGTGACCGTGCGTGTAAAGGCAACTACTTTGCCCAACGG
>JAIDCJ010000015.1 GCA_029055875.1 Clostridia bacterium | reverse complement strand
GGGGATACTCTTTGCGGGCGTTCCTTAATTGGGGCGCTCTTTTATTTTACAAATTTTTATTTACAAGGAGAAAGGAAAATGAAAAAGGTTTTAGTTGGTTTTGCGGCTGCTGCGTTGGCGGCGGTCATGTGTGTTAGCTTCGTTGCCTGCGGTGGTTCGGACGATATGCCCGACGCGGAGAAAATCGTATCGGACAAAGTAACTGCCGAAGAGTGGAAAGCGGCTTTCGCAGAAGAGAATTTCAAGAATGTGGAAGTTAAGATAAGCGAGATTACGGAAAGGGGCTTAAAAGAAGACACGGGGTGGAGAAAACTTACCTTGAATTATACATTCTCTTGTAACGGTGCGAACGCTCTTGTCGAATCGTCACAAAGTATGGAAACAGTAAATGGTGTCCAACGCAGAGATGATGGTGCAAGTTATTGGGTGCTTCAAGACGGATATATAGTACATATCAATCAGAAGGATGGAAAATGGGTGGTAGATGATAAGGATAGGGAGGGCGCCTATGGACTGACCGCATATATTGGTGCAAGTTTTGTGTATTCATTTGGATATTTGTACGACTCGTGCACTTATAGCGAAGAAACGAAAGGGTATGTATGGAAAGATGAGGAAGGTGGTGAATATATTCTTAAGTTTAAAAAGGGTAAAATTGCAACTTGGATTCAAATTTGTGAAGAAGGCAATTATAAAATAAATAGTGTTGTCTCTTTCGCCTACGGTGGGCAGAAAGAGGTGATAGTCCCTGAGTATTCCGAATAAATGTCAAACAAAATACCCCGCTTTTCGTATGCGCCCGCGAAAAGCGGGGCATTTTTTGTGTAAAAAATTTTTCGGAAATCTCTTCCATTTTTTTGAAAATATGGTATTATAACGAGTGGCTATGAAAAATCCGAAAGATTTCTTAAAACCGAATATCGATGCCGACAAGGACTGGTATCTCTCTCTTTTAGACGAAGAGGGACAGTTTAGCTACGAGCAGGAGCGAATCGGCCACGTGCTCGCCGCGTTGAAATCTTTCTATCTTGCGCGCTATCAAAAGCGTATTGCGGCTACCAAAGCGGAAATCGAGGAAATCAAAGCGCGTGAAAATTATTCCGCCGAGGACTACCGCAGTATCTTAAATAAGAATGCGGAAATTCAAGCCGACTATAAAAAGCTCGACGGTTATAAATGCTTTTTCTCCGAGCCCTACTTTGCGCGCATGGACACGCTGGACGAGGCGGAGGGCTACAACAGCTACTATATCGGCAAGAAGGGGGACGTCAATCTCGAAATCGTGGACTGGCGCGCGCCGCTTGCCGTACGGTACTACCAAAAGAGCCGCGTAGAATTCACCATCAACGAAACCACCTACAAAACGGTGCTCCGCCGTGCGCTCTCCGTGAAGAACGGAAAGCTCTTGGAGTTCAAAAACGAATACCTCTCGGTGCGCGGTGCGCTCTCACCCGAGGAGATTGCGGGGCGCGACGAGGAAATCCTGTTCGATCCGTATCTTCGCAGCATTATCAAGAGCCGCAAGGACGATACGCAAATCCGCGATATCATTCAGACCATTCAGGAAAAGCAGTTCGATATTATCACCAAGCCCGAACGCGAGAGCTTCGTTCTTCAAGGCTGTGCGGGAAGCGGCAAGACGATGATACTTTTGCACCGCCTGTCTTACCTCATGTACAACAACGAGAAGCTCCGCCCGCGCGACGTGCTCGTCATTACTCCGTCCGATTCCTTCAACGCGTTTATCGACGAGCTCTCCGCCGTCTTGGAGCTTGAACGCGTGCGCACAGTCACGCTGGGAAGATACTATTTCCGCGTGCTCCAAAACGAGGGAATCGACATTGAGAGCAGGCTCACGGGCGAGCGGGAGACGGAGGAGTATCTTGCCTATCTCTATTCCCCGCAGTTTAATCTTGACCTTAAAAGCCGTATCGGAAAAATTTACGACGCGCTTTACGGCATGTTCACGGGCGCGGAATGCAGAGAGGTTGCCGAGCAGATTCTCGAGGACTGCAAAGAGCGGCAGAAACTGTTTGCGCGTTTGAAGAACGCTTCCGTGCGTGTGCGCCGTGCGGTGCTCGGCGAGCTGAAAGAAAACAAAGAGGGCGGGTTCTATTTCACGAAGCCGCTTCGCAGTCTTATGAGCGCGTTCGTGGGCGTGCAGGACTTTCTCACCTTCGTGCTGGAAGAAAAGGAGCGTACGCCCGACTATTTCTTCCGTCAGTTTGCCGAGTTCTACGCAAGCGCAAGACTGGCAGCGGCGACTGCGGAAAAGACGCTTGAGGGCGCGCGGAAGGACTTAGCCGCGCTCCAAGATACCCTCGACAAAGAGATTGCCGATTTCATGCGTTACAGGCGGAAAATCGGCGGGCAGGATGTGCTCACTTATCCCGACCGCATTGCGGCGCGCGAGGCGTTGAAAAGGGAAGCGGCCGAGGCGGCGAAAACGCTCTTGGAAGCGGAAAAGGGCTTGACGCTCTTTACCGAATTTTTCGGCGTGGTGCGGCTCACGGGCAAGAGCAAGGAAATCGGCAAATGCAAAACCCGTGCGGATTTGGCGCGGCTTTTGTACCGCGAAACGGTGAAAAAAGCTAAGAAAAAATTCGGCATGGACGGCGTTTATCCCTCGGACGGCTACGCGCTCTGCGCCATGCTCGCTTGCACGGGCAGGAAGCTTACCCCGCGTTTCGGGCTCGTATTCATTGACGAAGGGCAGGATATTTCGGAGGGCGAGTACCGCCTCTTAAAGCAAATTCACGAGGGTGCGGCGTTCAACGTGTTCGGCGATTTGAAGCAGAATATCACGCCCTTCCGCGGCGTGAAAGATTGGGACGTGCTCGGCGGAAACGTTTATACGCTCAATCAGAATTACCGCAATACGAACGAAATCGTGGAGTTCGTTTCAACCGTACTCGACGCGGATATGCGCCCCATCGGGCTGAGCGGCGAAGAGGTCAAACGCATTTCGCTCTCCCGCCTCAATGCATTCTTTCGGGACGGGCAGGGGCTTAAAGCAGTCATTGCCAAAGAGGAGTATTTGCCGCTCTTTGAAAAGCGCGGCTTCAAGCGCATGAGCGCGGGCATTTCCAAAACCAAGGTCAACGTAATGAGCGTGTACGAGAGCAAGGGCTTGGAGTTCTCGCTCGTGGCGGTGTACGACAAGGGCATGACGAAGAACGAGAAGTATATTGCCTATACGCGCGCCCTGAACCGTCTTGCGGTGGTGGAGGACTGAGCATTTTTGCAAAATCGACCTGTAAAAAAATGATTGCAAATTCTAACAAAATATGGTATAATTGATAAGTCATACTGTTTATATTCTTTGAGGTACATATGAAAGAACAGCATTATAACGCCGGTGACATTACCATTCTCGAAGGGCTGGATGCGGTGCGTCTGCGCCCCGGTATGTATATCGGTTCCACGGGCCCCAAGGGGCTTCATCATATTCTATGGGAGATCGTCGATAACGCTATCGACGAAGCGGCGAACGGCTTTGCGGACGCCATTGACGTGCGCATTTATAAGGACGGCAGCGTTTCCGTAGAGGATAACGGCCGCGGTATTCCCACCGATATTCACCCCAAAACAAAGGTTTCGGGCGTGCAGGTTGTATTCACCCAGCTCCATGCGGGCGGCAAGTTCGACGAGCACAACTATTCCTTCTCAGGCGGTCTTCACGGCGTGGGCGCATCGGTTACGAATGCGCTTTCCAAGTGGCTCAACGTCCGCGTATGGAAGGGCGGCAAGACCTACGAAATGGGCTTCCATTCCTATTTCGACGAAGAGAAAAATAAATACGAATCGGGCGTTCCCACGGCTCCGCTTGCGGATTTGAACGAGCCCACGAATAAGCACGGTTCGCGCATTCACTTCATGCCGGATAAGGCGGTCTTTTCTACGACGGACTTTCAGCTCAATACCATTTCGCACCGCTTGAACGAGCTTGCGTTCCTCAATAAAGGGCTTACCATCAAGCTCACCGACGAGCGCATTTTGCAGAACGAGTTTTCGGACGAGGACGACGATGAAAACGTTCAGCTCGATTTGGCGGGCGCTATGCAGCCTTACTCCGTCACCTACCACTACGAGGGCGGTATTTCCGACTTTGCGAAATCGCTCAACGACGGCAAGGCAAAGCTCTATTCCGAACCGCTCTACTACAAGACGCAGAAGGACGGAATCATTATTGAATTCGCCATTCAGCACACGGGCGAGTATTCGGAGAATTTATTCTCGTTCGTCAACAACATTCCCACGCCCGAGGGCGGTTACCATGAAATGGGCTTCCGCGGCGGGCTCACGCGTATGCTCAACGACTACGCGCGTGAAAACAAATTTTTGAAGGACAAGGACCCCAACTTTATCGGCGACGACTTCCGCGAGGGTCTCACGGCGGTGCTCTCCATTAAAATGAAGAACGTGCAGTTCGAGGGGCAGACCAAGACCAAGCTCGGAAATCCCGAGGCGCGTACGCCCGTGGAAAGCGCGGTGGTGGAGGGGCTTCGCGCTCTCGCCGCCGATCCCGCCAATAAAAAGACGTTCGACGAAATTCTCAAAAAAGCGCAGGGTGCTGCGCGGGTGCGTATTGCGGCGCGTCAGGCAAAAGAGACGGCGCGTGCAAAGAACAGCATCGATAACTTAACGCTCGTGGGCAAGCTTGCCGCGTGCTCGGGGAAGAAGCCCGAACAGAACGAGCTGTTTATCGTAGAGGGCGATTCGGCAGGCGGCACGGCAAAGCAGGCGCGCGTAAGGCAGTTCCAGTCCATTCTGCCCCTTCGCGGCAAACCGCTCAACGTGGAAAAGAAGCGGCTCGATCAGGTGCTTGCCAACGAAGAGATCCGCACCATGATTTCCGCGCTCGGCGCAGGAATCGGCAACGATTTCAACCTCGATAAAATCAACTATCACAAGGTCATTATTCTTTCGGATGCAGACCAGGACGGCTTCCATATCCGCTGCATTCTCTTAACCTTCTTCTTCCGCTATATGCGTCCGCTCGTCAACGCGGGGCACGTCTATATCGGAATGCCGCCGCTCTACAAAATTTATAAGCAGAACGGCAGCGTGGAAGAGTACGCCTACGACGATAACGAATTGCAGGAAAAAATCGATAAAGTCGGGCGCGGGTATCTCATTCAACGCTATAAGGGACTCGGCGAAATGAGCGCGGAACAGCTTTGGAAGACGACTATGGATCCCATGCGGCGCAATCTCACGCAGGTGACGATTGAGGACGCCGTTGCCGCAGACGATATGATTTCCACCCTCATGGGCGATAAGGTAGACGGCAGAAAGGAATTTCTTGCCCGCAACGCAAACTTTAACAAGACGGATACGTTCCTCGGCAGAGTGAAACTGAAGAAGGAGAACGGCGATGAAGAAGACTGAAATCGTACAGGAAGAGCCTAAGGGCACGTTATACGTTACGCCGCTCGAAGAGGTATTGCCCTCGTCCATGCTGCCCTATGCGGAGTACGTCATTTTAGACCGTGCACTTCCCCGCGTAGAGGACGGCTTAAAGCCCGTTCAGCGCAGAATTTTATACACCATGTACGAAATGGGACTCACGCCCGATAAGCCGCACAAGAAGTCTGCGCGTATCGTCGGTGACTGCATGGGTAAGTATCACCCGCACGGCGACAGCTCGGTTTACGACGCCATGGTGCGTATGGCGCAGGACTTCAACATGGGCAGAACGCTCGTAAACGGACACGGCAACTTCGGTTCGGTAGACGGCGACCCCGCCGCGGCTATGCGTTATACCGAGGCGCGGTTAGAGCCCATTGCGCTTGAAATTTTAAGAGATTTAGATAAGAACACCGTTCCCTTCCAGCTCAACTTCGACGACTCGTTGAAAGAGCCGGAAGTGCTCCCCGGCAGGTTCCCCAACCTTCTCGTAAACGGCGCATCGGGTATTGCGGTAGGACTTGCAACCAACATTCCCCCGCACAACCTTGCGGAAACTATCGACGGCGTGATTGCATTCCTCGATAACCCACATATCCGCCTCAACGATATGGTGAAGTATATTCCCGCTCCCGACTTTCCTACGGGCGGCTATATTATCGCCAACGAGCTCAATCAGGCGTACAAGACGGGCAAGGGCAAAATCATTCTCCGCGCGAAGGTTCGCGTAGAGGAAACGGATTCCGAGAATAAAAAGAATATCGTCATTACCGAGCTTCCCTATCAGGTAAACAAGGCGGTGCTTCTGCGCAAGATTGCAGAGCTCAAAGAGGAGAAGAAAGAGGAGCTTGCCTCCGTTACCAAGGTGAGCGACGAGAGCGACCGCGTAGGTATGCGCGCCGTTATCGAGGTACGCGGCGACGCGGATATCGATAAAATCTTAAAAATCCTCTATAAATATACCGACCTCGAAGTAACGTTCGGTATGAACCTCGTGGCAATCGCAAACGGCAAACCCATGCAGATGGGGCTTCTCGATATTATCAAGCACTATACGAATTATCAGAAGGACGTCGTTCTCCGCCGCACCAAGTACGATTTGAACCAGGCGAAGGACCGCTGCCATATCTTAGAAGGTTTGATTATCGCCGTTCGCAATATCGACGAAGTCATTAAAATTATCAAGGGCGCGGAATCTACCGCGGACGCGCGTGAAAAATTAAAGGCGCGGTTCTCCCTTTCGGAGCGTCAGGCGCAGGCGATTCTCGATTTGCGTCTTGCCCGCCTCACCAAGCTCGAAATTTACAAGCTCGAAGAGGAACACAGACAGCTTCAGGAGCTTATCAAGAAGCTCACGGCTATCGTGAACAGTCCCAAGCTTTTAACCGAAGTCGTCAAGAGCGAGCTCCTCGAAATCAAGAAAAAATACAAGACGCCCAGAAAGAGCAAGCTCGTGTTCGCGGCGGACGAAGCGGCCCCCGAGCGTGCCGACGTGCGCGCGCCCGGCGTTTCGAGCGTCGTGTGCATTACGGCGGACGGCAAGCTCAAATGCGTAACCGATAACAACTACGGCCATTCCAACAAGAAAATCGGCGAGAGATCCAAGCTCGGCGCCGTCATGCTGCAAAGCTTGAATATGAAGTCGGACGAAACGCTCCTCGTCTTCTCCGACCGCGGAAACGGTTACCGCATTGCCGCCGAAAATTTTGCGTGCAAGTTCTCCGACAGCGGCTTTAAGCTCTCCGAATTCTTCGAGGAAGCGGAAAAGGACGAGAAGCCCGTTGCAATCTTCCCCGTCGGAATCGAGGAAGGGGAAGTGCTCTTCATCACCAAGCTGGGTATGCTGAAAAAGACGGCTTGGTCGGAATATACGCAGACGAAGAATTTCTTCCAGGCAGTCCGCCTCAACGAGGGCGACAGCGTGATTACCGTTCAAACGGATATTGCCGACGAGAACGAAACGGTGTTCTTCGTGACGCGCAGCGGTATGTGCCTCAACGCCCGCAAGGACGATATTCCCACGCAGGGCAGGATTGCAGGCGGCGTAAAGGGAATGAACCTCAAAGAGGACGACGATATCGTGTTCGCTTCCCAAATCGACGGCGAGGGCGAAATCGTTGTGGCGACCTCGGAAGGACGGTACAAGCGCGTCATTGCGGCGCAAATCGACTCCCTGCCCCGCTATAGAAAGGGCGTGCAGATTGCCTCGCTCAAAGGGGAAAGCGTCATCTTTGCCGACTACGTCACCGTACCCTATATGCTTGCGGTCGTTACCGAAAACGGCATGACGGAAATCTCGACGGAGGATATTCCCATCGACGCGACCAACACGCGCGGCAGAGCGCTTCGCGGCGTGAAATGGACGGCGAAGGAAGTTTACGCCATGAAATACCGCGAGATAGAAGATTAAACGAATAAGATATTCAAAAAGCCCGCGCATAGCGCGGGCTTTTTTTCACAAAAATTTCATATATGATTGACTTTCAGCGGGCGCAATGTTAAAATGTTGTTAGAGTGCGCCCTTTTTTAAGGAAAGGGAATAGCGGGGGGAAAAGATTGAAAACTTGCGAACTGTTTGATTTCGGACGTACATTGGCAGCAGACTATCTGAAAGCGTTCACCTATCCGTGGGAAGCGCTTTCGGGAATCAAAGAGTTTATTGTGGGGCTCGGCAAGAGTTTAAGCAAAGAGGAATACCGCGAGGTATCCCCTCAGGTTTGGGTGCATAAAAGCGCAACCGTTGCCCCCTCGGCATATCTCGGTGCGCCGTGCATTATCGGCGCGAATACCGAGGTAAGGCACTGCGCCTTTATCCGCGGCAGCGCGCTCGTCGGGAATAACTGCGTCGTCGGAAATTCCTGCGAGCTCAAAAACGTAATTTTGTTCGATAACGTGCAAACGCCGCACTACAACTACGTGGGCGACAGTATCTTGGGCTACCGCTCGCACATGGGCGCGGGCGCGGTGACCTCCAATGTCAAGTCCGACCGCTCGCTCGTCGTCGTAAAGGGCGAAAAGGAAATCGAGACGGGGCTCAAAAAGTTCGGCGCAATCTTAGGCGACGGCGTGGAGGTGGGCTGCAACAGCGTGCTCAATCCCGGCACGATCGTCGGCAAAAATACGAATATCTATCCGCTTTCCTGCGTGCGCGGGGTGGTGCCCGCAAACAGCATTTACAAGACGGGCGGAAAGATCGTAACCAAAAAATAATAAAAAAGAAGAATACGTATGGGAAAATATTTCGGGACGGACGGATTCCGCGGCGAGGCGAACGTGACGCTCACAGCAAGCCACGCCTATAAAGTCGGAAGATTCCTCGGCTGGTATTTCGGAGAATTAAAGAGAAGAGCGGGGGATACTTCCGCGCCGAGAATCGTTATCGGCAAGGATACGCGCAAGTCGAGCTATATGTTTGAATACACCCTCATTGCGGGGCTCACCGCGTCGGGTGCGGACGCCTATATGCTCCACGTTACCACCACTCCCTCGGTTGCCTATATCGCGCGGGTGGATGCGTTCGACTGCGGCATTATGATTTCCGCAAGCCATAATCCCTATTATGATAACGGTATCAAGCTCATCAATTCTCAGGGCGAGAAGATGGACGAAGATACCATCAAACTCATAGAGGACTATATCGACGGAAAGCTCAAGGTATTCGGAAAGAGCTATCCGCACCTGCCTTACGCCGTGCGCGACGGTATCGGCAAGACCATTGACTATGCTTCGGGCAGAAACCGCTATATCGCGTATCTCATTTCGCTCGGAATGTATTCCTTCCGCGGCATGAGGGTGGGACTCGACTGCGCAAACGGAAGCAGCTGGAATATCGCCAAGGCGGTGTTCGAGGCACTCGGCGCAACCACTTACGTTATCAACGCCGAGCCCGACGGACTGAATATCAACGAGAACGCGGGCTCTACGCATATCGAGGTTTTGCAGAAATTCGTAAAGGAAAAGAAGCTCGACGTGGGCTTTGCCTACGACGGCGACGCGGACAGATGTCTTTGCGTAGACGAGAACGGCAACGTCGTCACGGGCGATCATATCCTTTACGTTTACGGCGCGTATATGAAGGAGCGCGGAAAGCTCGTAAACAACATGGTCGTAACAACCGTGATGTCCAACTACGGGCTGTATAAGGCGTTCGACGCGGCGGGAATCGATTACGCCCAAACGGCGGTCGGCGATAAGTACGTGCAGGAATATATGTCCGAGCACGGCTTGCGGCTCGGCGGCGAGCAGTCGGGGCATATCATTTTTTCCAAGTATGCCACCACGGGCGACGGAATACTCACGAGCCTCAAAATCATGGAAGTAATTATGGCGAAAAAGACGACGCTTTCCAAGCTCTGCGAGCCCTTCAAGGTCTATCCGCAGGTTCTTTTGAATATCCGCGTAAACGATAAGGAAAAAGCACAAAATGATAATGACATGCTTGCCGCGGTCAAACGTGCGAAGGACGAGCTTTCGGACGGCGGAAGAATTTTGGTGCGCGCTTCGGGCACGGAACCGCTCGTTCGCATTATGGTGGAAGCGGAGAGCGAAAAGATATGCAAAAAGCTCTCGGACGAAGTTGCAAAGGTTTTATATCAAAAAGGGTACGCTATTTCTTAAAGGAAAAACGCTATGTGCGGAATTGTAGGATATACGGGTAGAAAACAGGCTGCGCCCATTCTCTTAGAGGGATTGACGAAGCTCGAATACAGAGGCTACGACTCGGCGGGCGTCGCCGTTTCGGACGTGCTCGGAAAAATCGTAATTGCCAAAGCGCAGGGCAAGCTCGAAGTCTTAAAAGAGAAGATAGACGGCGGAAAGGCAATTCAAGGCAAGTGCGGCATCGGGCATACGCGCTGGGCAACGCACGGTGTGCCCAACGAAACCAACGCGCACCCGCATTGTAACGACGACTCTACCATCGTTGCCGTGCATAACGGCATTATCGAAAACTACGCCGAGCTCAAAGCGAAGCTGCAGCGCAGGGGGTATCAGTTCTATTCGGAAACGGATACCGAGGTTGCAACCAAGCTCGTGGACTACTACTATAAAAAGTACGGCGAACCCTTAAAGGCAATTTCCGAATTTGCGCTTCGGGTGCGCGGCTCGTATGCGCTCGCTGTCATGTTCAGCGATTATAAGGGGGAGATCTTTGCCATTCGCAAGGATAGCCCCATGGTCATCGGAACGTCGGGTGGGGATTGCTTCCTTGCCTCGGACGTGCCCGCGCTTTTGAAATACACGAAGCACGTCTATTATATCGAAAACCTTCAGATCGCGCATTTGTTCGACGGACAGGCACAGTTTTTCAATCTCGACAGAGAGCCCGTCGGCGTGCCGCTCACCGAAGTCACCTGGGATGCGGAGGCGGCGGAAAAGGACGGCTACGAGCACTATATGCTCAAGGAGATCCACGAACAGCCCCGCGTCGTAAGGGATACCGTAGGCTATTTGTTGCATGACGGCAATATCGATTTTTCCGAGTTGATGCTTACGGACGAAGCTCTCGCGGGTTTCAAGAGCATCGTCGTCGTGGGGTGCGGCTCGGCGTATCACGCGGGCGTCGTCATGCAGTACGTTATAGAGGATTTGGCGCGCATTCCCGTCCGCGTGGAGCTCGCTTCGGAATTCCGTTACCGCACGCTCAATCTGCGCGGTGACGAGCTCGTTATCGCTATCAGTCAGTCGGGCGAGACGGCGGACACCATTGCGGCACTCCGCGAGGCGAAGGCGCAGGGACTTAAAACGCTTGCCGTTGTCAACGTGGTTGGCTCGACCATTGCGCGCGAGGCGGACTACGTTTTCTATACCAAGGCGGGCCCCGAAATTTCGGTTGCCACCACCAAGGCGTACAGCGCGCAGCTCATAGCGGGGTATTTGATTGCAATCAAGCTTGCCGAGGTGCGCGGCGCGGTTTCAAGCGAGTATGCAAAGGCACTCAAAGCCGAGCTTCTTCTTCTGCCCGAAAAGATAGAGAGTATTCTTGCGGAGCAGGCCTCCGTGCAGCAGTTCGCATTCCATACGATGGATAAAAAGGACGCCTTCTTTATCGGCAGGGGAATCGACTATGCGGTGAGTATGGAGGGGAGCTTAAAGCTCAAAGAAATCAGCTATATTCACTCCGAGGCATACGCCGCGGGCGAATTGAAGCACGGCGCAATCAGTCTTGTGGAGAACGGCACGCTGGTATTCGGCGTACTCACGCAGGAGGGGCTTATAGCAAAGACGGTCAGCAATCTTTTAGAAACGAAGAGCCGAAACGCCCGTCTTGCCGTCGTTGCATTTGAGGATATCGAACTTCCGCAGGTGTGCGAGAAAGTCTTTTCTGTTCCGCGCACCGATTCTCATTTTGCGGCAAGTCTTTCCGTCATTCCCTTGCAGCTTTATTCCTACTATCTGAGCGTATCCAAGGGAAATAACGTTGACAAGCCGAGGAATCTTGCCAAGAGTGTTACGGTCGAATAAATTTTATTATTGGAAAATCGGATGAAGAATCATAATCACAAATTAATCGATATTATCATTCTCGCATTGCTGGACGTTGCTGCGGTGGCACTTTCCATGACGCTGTCACTTCTCATCGCGCACGGAAAGGTTCAGCTCAGCTACGACGTATTGTATTGGTTTTTAATCAATCTTGCGTCCGTCTTTCTGTTCTTTATCGTGTTCAGGCTGTACGTTATCGTATTCAATGCCGTCGGCATTCACGATACCATCAGAATGCTTCTCGCGATGCTCTGTATTTTCTGCATCAACGTTGCGCTTTCGTTTGTGTTCGATATCAACTTCCGCGCGTGTGCAATCTTCTGCGTTCTCTTTTTCGTATTCGCGCTTTTGATTCGTTTTTCCAAGAGAATTTTCATTTCGGTCAAATACTCCGTCACGAAGCACAAAAAGAATAAAATCCGCGCCATGATCGTGGGCGGCGGCAACGCGGGCACCATGCTCATCCGCGAAATTCAGACGACCGACAAAATCGACTATCTGCCCATCTGCGTGGTGGATGACGACGCGGACAAGCTCGGAAGAAATATCAGCGGCGTGTCCGTTGCGGGCACGACGGAGGATATTCCGAGGCTCGTCAAACAGTATAACATCAACGAAATTTTAATCGCCATTCCCTCCGCGCCCAAGAAGGAGGTAAAACGCGTTTACGATATCTGCGCCACAACCGATTGCAAGGTAAAAACCCTGCCGGGTATCTATCAAATCGTAAGCGGCGAAGCGAGCATGTCTGCGCTTCGCGAAGTGCAGATCACCGACCTTTTGGGACGCGATCAAGTGCGCGTCAATCTCGACGAAATCATGGGCTATATCGAAAACCGCGTCGTGCTCGTCACGGGCGGCGGCGGTTCCATCGGCAGCGAGCTTTGCCGTCAGATAGCAAGCCGTTCCCCGAAGCAGCTCATCATTTTGGATATTTACGAAAACAACGCCTACGATATCGAACAGGAGCTTCGCCGTCATCATCCCGAATTGAATCTGCTTGCGCTCATTGCAAGCGTTCGGGATAAGACGAAGATGGAGGACGTTTTCAAAACGTACAAGCCTGAAATCGTATTCAACGCCGCCGCACATAAGCACGTTCCGCTCATGGAAACGAGCCCCAACGAGGCGGTAAAGAACAACGTGTTCGGTACGCTTAACGTGGCAACCTGTGCCGATCAGTTCGGTGCAAAGGTGTTCGTGCAGATTTCTACGGATAAAGCGGTCAATCCCACCAACGTCATGGGCGCGACCAAGCGTATCTGCGAGATGATTATTCAGACCATCGGCAAACACAGCAAGAACACGAAATTCGTTGCGGTACGGTTCGGGAACGTGCTCGGCTCGAACGGTTCGGTCATTCCGCTGTTTGAAAAGCAAATCGCGGAGGGCGGGCCCGTCACGGTCACGCATAAGGATATTATCCGTTATTTCATGACCATTCCCGAGGCGGTGTCGCTCGTGTTGCAGGCGGGCGCATATGCGCAGGGCGGGCAGATATTCGTTCTCGATATGGGCGAGCCCGTGAGAATTTACGATTTGGCGTATAACCTTATCAAGCTCTCGGGGCTGGAACCGAACGTGGATATCGAAATCAAATGCACGGGACTTCGCCCCGGCGAAAAGCTGTATGAAGAGCGGCTCATGGACGAAGAGGGCATGCAAAAGACGCCGAACGGGCTCATCAATATTGCAAGCCCCATTGAAATCGACGAAGCATTCCTTTGGGATACGCTGAAATATCTGCAAAAGGCGGCGAAGGACGAAACGTCCGAAATGAAAAAGCTGATTGCGGGGCTTGTTACCACCTACCATCCGCAGAATTAAACGATAATCTTAACGCGGCGAAAGTAAAACTTTCGCCGCGTTTTTCTTTTGATTGTTTTATGGAATAGTTGCATTTTCATATGCTATGTGTTAAAATAAAACTGCCGTAGTATAGTAGTTCGGCAAAAGCTAATAATTGATATACAAACCGAGGAATATGAAAATATCTTTTTCACCGCCCGATATTTCGGAGCTTGAAATTTCAGAAGTAACCGACGCGTTAAAATCCGGTTGGATCACGACGGGCCCCAAAACCAAAGAACTGGAACGGCAGGTGGCCGCATTCTGCGGCGTAAACCGTGCGGTGTGCCTTAATTCGCAAACCGCCTGCGCCGAAATGGCGCTTCGCCTTATGGGAATCGGCGAGGGCGACGAGGTAATCACTTCCGCATATACCTACACGGCGTCCGCTTCGGTTATATGCCACGTAGGGGCAAAGCTCGTTTTAATCGATACGCAGCCCGATAGTCTTGAAATGGACTACGAAAAGCTGGAAGCGGCAATCACCGAAAAGACGAAAGCGATTATCCCCGTGGACTTAGCGGGCATTCCGTGCGACTACAAAAAGCTGTTTGAAATCGTTGAGCGGAAGAAATCTCTTTTTTCGGCAAATAACGAAATGCAGAAGGCTTTCGGAAGGGTGATTATCCTTGCCGACACGGCGCACGCATTCGGCGCAAAACGCGGCGGACAACCTGCGGGGAGCATCGCGGATTTTTCGGCGTTCTCTTTTCACGCCGTCAAGAATTTTACAACGGCGGAGGGCGGCGCGCTCACCTGGCGTTCTATCCGCGGCGTGGACGACGAGGACATTTATCACCGTTTGCAATTACTTTCTCTCCACGGTCAATCAAAGGACGCGCTTTCAAAAATGCAGCTCGGCGCATGGGAGTACGATATCGTCGGCACCTGGTACAAGTGCAACATGACGGATATCGCGGCGGCAATAGGACTTGCGCAAATGAAGCGTTATCCCGAAATGTTAAAGCGCAGAAAGCAAATCATTGAAAGATACGATAACGCGTTCAAGCCTTTGGGCGTTTTGGTTTTAAGCCACTATACGAAAGAATACAGCTCGTCTGGGCATTTGTATCTGACGCGCATTCCGAATATTTCGCTCAAAGAGCGCGGCGATATTATTATTAAAATGGCGGAGCGGGGAATTGCCTGCAACGTGCATTATAAGCCGCTGCCCATGCACACGGCGTATCGGAATTTAGGGTTCGATATCAAGGATTACCCCAACGCCTACGCGCACTTTGAAAACGAAATTACCCTTCCACTGCATACCTGCCTTTCGGACGAAGAAGTGGAATACGTCATTCAAACCTTTTCCGAGATTTTGAGAGAGTATTTATAATGCTTGTAAAGAAGTGGGAAAAACTGCCGCCGAATATGCAAAACGAGGCGGTTCGTCCGTATCATAAAAAATTGAGAAGGAAAAATTTCAGTCTGTTCTGGAAACGGTGTTTTGATCTTTTCGTTTCCACGCTGATGCTGATTATTTTGTCTCCGCTGTTTTTGATACTGGCGATAGCTATTAAAATCGATTCGCGCGGGCCCGTATTCTTCAGACAGACGAGAATTACGCAATACGGAAAAGAGTTCCGTATTTTCAAATTCCGCACCATGGTGAATCATGCGGACAAGATGGGCTCCGAGGTAACCGTAAGTCAGGACGCAAGAATTACGCGGGTGGGGAAATTTATCCGCAAATGCCGTTTGGACGAAGTGAGTCAGCTCATCGATATCTGGCGCGGGAAGATGTCTTTCGTGGGAACGCGGCCGGAAGTGCCCAAATACGTAGATGCCTATACCGACGAAATGCTTGCAACGCTCCTCTTGCCTGCGGGCGTCACGAGTGAGGCGAGCATCAAGTTTAAGGACGAGGACGAGCTGTTAAAGGACGCAGAAAACGTAGACGAGACTTACATAAACGTTGTTCTTCCGCAAAAGATGGAATACAATTTGCAGTCCCTGAAAAAGTGCGGTTTTTGGCGGGATATCGGAACAATGTTCAAAACCGTTTTTGCGGTACTGAAGAGGTAAATTATGCGCAATAAATATCCTGCGTTTTCGGTTTTATTTTCCGTATATTACAAAGAGAAACCGGAGTTTTTTGATAAAGCATTAGAGAGTATTTATAATCAAACGGTAAAGGCCGACGAATGGGTAATCGTAAAAGACGGACCTATTCCGCAAGGGCTGCAAGACGTTATAGATAAATACAAGAGCTACGACGGTGTTGTAATCAAGGAAGTTCAGCTTGAAGAAAATAAAGGATTGGGATTAGCGTTATCTTACGGCGTACCCGAATGTAGCTATGAGCTGATAGCAAGAATGGATACGGACGATATTGCCGTGGCTAATCGTTTTGAATTACAGCTTGCAGAGTTTGAAAAGAATCCCGATTTGGATTTATGCGGGGGGCAAATCATTGAATTTGAAACGGATGAAAATATTCCCGTTGCCGAGCGGCGTGTTCCCCTTACGCAAGAAGAAATTGTAAAGTTTCAGAAGCAGAGAAGCGCATTTAACCATATGACGGTCATGTTCAAGAAAAGTAAGGTTCTTGAAGCGGGTAATTATAAGGACTGTCCGCTTATGGAAGACGATATGCTTTGGGTGGACATGATTCTTGCAGGGGCAAACTGTATGAACGTTGACGAATATCTGTGTAACGTTCGTACGAATAGAGATATGATTGTGCGCCGCGGAGGACTTAAATATTACAAGAAATACAAGAATGCGCGAAAGCAGATTTTAGATACGGGATTCATCACGAAAAAGCAATATAGAAAAACGAATCGCATTCAGTGGATTGTGTGCATTATGCCTAAGTGGTTGCGAAAATTTATATTCTTTAAGTTGCTGCACAAGAAAGTAAATAATCAACAGCAAATGAACGGTAGCGTGTAATTATGATTGAATTAACCAGTGAAGAATTAAAAGAAACGGCATTAAAAATTCTTTGTCAGGTTAGAGACATTATCAGATATTCGTTTTGCGGTTGAATGCTGTGAGCCGAATAAGTTGTGCGGTTGGTTTTTTAACAAGCATCTTTGTAGAGTTTCGTTAAGAAAAAAAGTATCGGAGTCAATGACGTGAATCAGTTGCAGAATAAATTATTAAATATTTTAAGTTGGTTCCATCAATTTTGTATGGGGCATAATTTGCGGTATTATGTGATTGGCGGAACGTTATTAGGCGCTGTTCGCCATAAAGGGTTTATACCTTGGGATGATGATATCGATATCGGAATGCCACGCAGAGATTATGACAGATTAATAGATTTAATGAAAAGTGAGAATCACGACTCAAACTATTGTTTAGAAGCACCGCTTGAAAATAAGGACTACGTATACCAATTTTGTAAAGTATACGATACTTCGACAACGCTCGTTGAAAATACAAGATATAAAACAAAACGAGGATTGTATTTAGATATCTTTCCGCTTGACGGGATTGGTAATACTTTGGAGGAAAGTAAAAGAAACTTCAAAAAGATTGCCCGAAAGAATAATTACATTATGACGAAAGTATGTGCTTTAAGCAAACGCCGCAAAACATATAAGAATGTTGCTATCATTGTATCAAGGTGTATACCCTTTCCGAATTGGAGAAGCACATTAAGAAGATTGGATAAACTGTGCAGGGAAAAGGATTTCGACGATTATAAGTATGTGACCAATCCTTACGGCGCGTGGGGCGAACGGGAAATTTTTAAGCGAGAATGGTTTGGAGAATATCCAATTATAATTAATTTTGAAAACATTCAAATTTGTGCACCGCAGGATTATGATAGTTTTTTGACAAAAATGTATGGGGATTATATGAAGTTACCGCCGAAAGAAAAGCAGGTTACCCATCATGATTATTTGTGCTTGGATTTAGAAAAATCATATAGAAATTACTGAGGCTTTTTATGAAAAGAGTGATAACCTACGGGACATTTGATTTGCTTCATTACGGGCACATCAATCTATTAAGACGTGCAAAGGCGTTGGGCGATTATTTAATCGTTGCTTGTTCCACAGATGAATTTAATGTTAGACAAAAAAACAAGAAATCATATTTTACTTATGAGCAGCGCAAGGAGTTATTAGAGGCAGTCCGCTATGTGGATTTGGTTATTCCGGAAGAGGACTGGGATCAAAAGGTAAATGACATACGCGAGTATCACGCTGATTACTTTGTGATAGGGGATGATTGGAAAGGAAAATTCGATTATTTGGAAAAAGAAGGGTGTAAAGTAATCTACCTTCCGCGCACTCCTGAAATCAGCACTTCACGAATTAAAAAAGACATTCAATCCTAATTGTCGTTGCGATATTATATGGTTAAAGTTTTGCAATAAAAGCCTAATTATTAAAATACTCTATGACTGTTTTTCTGTATTTTATTTTTTATTTAATTTGTGCTCTAAATATTTTTTGGGGTACAATGAAAAAGAAAAGCAATATGCTCTATGCTGTTGCTTTCGTTGTCATATTTATTTTAATGGCTTTTAATTATAATGGTCCGGATATAGGCACATATATTGCAACATATAAATTGGTAGGGAATGCAGTTGATTTATCTAACGCGCTGGATTCAACGTATATGGAATTTGGATATACGTTTTTGATGTTTTGCGGAAGTAAAATCGGACTCGATTTCTTTGCTTTTAGAATCATTCTGACATTTGCGTGTTTAGCATTGTTGCATTCCACAATAAGATATTATAAAGTAAATCCGAATTTTATCGTCGGATTGTACATGGTGTATTTATTTTTCTTCGATACCATTCAACTGAGAAATTGCCTGACACAGTTTATTATTCTATTTGCTACAAGATATTTGTTTCAAAAATCGGGTTTATCCATTTTGAAATATATAGGCTGTATCATCATTGCCGGTAGTATTCACACGCTTTCATTTGTATATTTAGTTTTATTGCTGACAAGATTTTCAAATAAAAAGATTTTTTATCAAATTCTTTTCGGCATTGCAACCATCATGTTTATAGGTTGTGTACTTCTTCAACCTTTCCTTCCGCAGATACTGACGGCTATTTCACAATTGCTGAATCGCGGATCGGGATACTTCACAACTACTGTTCGGATGAACTGTTGGGTAGTCTTAGCACTACATTTGGTTACTTTATTCCCGTTGTATCGGTATAGAAGTAAAATATCCAACGAATCCGCGAAAAAAACGATAGATATAATTTTCAAAATTGAAATTATTATGGGGCTTTTCTTGCCTTTTAGCTTTATAAATAGTAATTTCAACCGCATATTCAGAAACGTTTTAATTTTAGATACAATCGGTCTGGCACTGTTATACGAAAATTCTCCCCGAAAATCAAATTCAAAGCAAATTTCTTTGATGGCTTTGTTCCTATTGATTGGCGGTTGGCTGATTACCGATATGTATCGTAATAGAAATCAAGATATCATTCATGCAATCATGGAGTATAATTTATTCTTTAATTACGTTGATATAGTCAACACGCTACAATGTGTGATTGTGATTGCTGTATGTTTGATTTTCATGATTGTTTTAAGGCAAGCTGCACATTTAAGAATAAACAAAAAACGAAGGTAGTGAAATGCGCATAACTGTTTTACTTTCAACTTATAATGGCGAACGTTATCTTCGTGAACAGCTGGACAGCATTCTCGAACAAAAATTGCCGGATAACGTTGAATTGAAAATTTTAGCGCGTGATGACGGCTCGAAAGATAAAACGCTTGATATTCTTGAAGAATACGTACAAAAATACGGTAACGTGGTTTCGTATTATACGGGAGAGAACTTAAAGCCGGAAAAAAGCTTCTGGCACCTGGTTTGTAATTGCGAGCAATCGGATTATTACGCTTATGCCGATCAGGACGACGTTTGGTTTCCGGATAAATTGGCAAGGGGAATCGCTGCCATACAACAAGTTGAAAATGCGGACATGCCTATCATATATAACAGTAATGTGATGGTTACAGATGCCGAATTGAATCCCGTAGCACCGATGAATAACGAAAAAGTCTATACGGATTTGGCGCACGTTCTTATTTACAACGTGTCCACAGGCTGTACCGATATTTTTAACGACGCGGCAAGAAGAGAATTCGTTCAATACGATATGGACCGGAATATGGTCATCATGCATGACCGCTTATCCGATTTAATAACCGTATTGTTCGGAAAAATTATTTATGATACGGTTCCCGGCATGTACTATCGCCAGCACGGAGACAACGTTTGCGGCGAGCAGTCGATCGGAAAAGTGAAAAGCTTTTTTAAGCGTGTTAAGAGATTTTTCGGTTCAAGCAATTCGATTCGCAGTGAAAGAAGCAAAATGCTTTTGAACCTTTACGGCGATAGATTAGACGATGAGCAAAAGCGTTTACTTTATGCGGTTGGATATTATAGAACTGATAAAAAGGCACGCAAAACTTTGCTGAAAGATAAAGCATTTTCCAAGAATAAAAAAGCGGATTTTTGGTTCCGCTGGGCAGTGCGTTTGAAGCTGATTTAGATAACGGGGATTGATAAGAATCAATGAGTGCAAGTTACAAGGTATTATCTACCATAACAACCTATAATCCTGAAATAGATTTATTGGAAAAAAATATCGACGCAGTTGTCGGACAGGTTGACAAATTGCTTGTCTATGAAAACAATTCGATAAACAGACAGGATATTGTGGATCTGTGCGCCCGAAAGGGAGTCGAGATTATTCTGAACGACAAAAATTACGGCGTTGCGGGCCCATTGCATGACGGCACCGAGTATGCGCATCATAACGGATACGATTATATTTTTACGTTGGATCAGGATTCCGTTATCAGTGACGGGATGGTAGATAAATTGGCTCAAATTTTAATGAAGGGCGAGAAAATTGCAATGGTTTGCGGAACCAGAGTAAATCCCGATTTTATTGAGCCCTTACCTCCCGAAGATTGGTTTGCGCCTGTAGATGCAGTCATAACCTCCGGTGCGCTTGCCGACGTAAAAGCAATTATGGACGTGGGGAATTATATGCCCGAACTGTTCATTGATGCCGTTGATAACGAAATGTGTTATCGTTTGAAAAAAAACGGTTACCAAATATTCAGTAGCGGGGTAACGTATTTGCACTGTATAGGCGAGCCGATTAAGTGCAAAATATTGTTCAAGACTTTTAGAACCCTTAATTATTCACCTTTCAGGTTGTATTACACCTGGCGAAATTCTCATTTGATATTTCGTGTTTATAAGGAATTTAGAGCGATTAAGGAATTAAAAAAATATATACGCTACATGGAAATAAAAATAATCCTTGTGGAAAAGGATAAGATAAAAAAGTTAAGAGCAATACGTCGCGGCAAAAAAGACTCCAAAAAACTATATAAAGAACTAAAGGAGAAATATTCGTTTTTATGAAGGGAATAATACTTGCAGGAGGGTCTGGAACAAGGTTGTATCCGCTCACAAAGGTTACGAGCAAACAATTATTACCGGTTTATGATAAGCCGATGATCTATTACCCATTGTCAACGCTTATGACGTCGGGAATAAGAGATATCCTCATTATTTCAACGCCGCAGGATACGCCGAGATTTAAGGAGCTTTTAGGCGACGGAAGTGCGTTCGGCGTGCGGCTTCAATATGCCGTTCAGCCCTCACCCGATGGGCTTGCGCAGGCGTTTATTATCGGAGAGAAATTTATCGGTAAAGACACCGTGGCCATGATTCTAGGCGACAATATTTTCTACGGACACGGCTTTACGAAAATTTTGAAAGAAGCCCAGCGCAACGCCGAACACGGTAAAGCTACCATATTCGGCTACGGCGTTAAGGACCCTCAGCGCTTCGGAATAGTGGAATTCGATCGCGACGGGAACGTATTATCTGTTGAGGAAAAGCCCCAAAACCCGAAATCGAATTACTGTATAACAGGGCTTTATTTTTACGACAATCGCGCGGTCGAGTTTGCCAAGAAGATTAAACCGTCGCCCAAACGTCACGAGCTTGAGATAACCGATCTTAACCGTATGTATTTGGAGGCGGAAGATTTAACCGTTCAACTTCTGGACACAGGGTTTGCGTGGCTTGATACGGGCACTATGGATAGTTTGTTCGAGGCGGCGGAGTTTGTACGGGTTTTGTCGCAACGGCAAGACGTAACGATTTCTGCACCCGAAGAAATTGCATACCGTAACGGATGGATCGATAGGGAACAGCTTTTGAAAATAACAGAGAGCTACGGGAAATCACCTTATGGAGACCACCTGAGAAAAGTTGCAGGAAGTGTAAAGTAATGGGCAAATTCAATTTTATCAAAACAGATATCGAAGGCGTGGTAATTATAGAGCCTACGGTGTTTGGGGATAGCCGCGGCTATTTTATGGAAACGTACAACGAAGCCGAGTTCAAAGAAAATGGTTTGAATTACACCTTTGTACAGGATAATCAATCGAAAAGCCATAAAGGGGTTTTAAGAGGGCTTCATTTTCAAAAGACGTTTCCTCAGGCAAAGCTTGTGCGCGTAATCGAGGGAGAGGTTTTTGACGTTGCAGTCGATTTGCGGAAAGACAGTAAAACCTACGGGAAGTGGGTTGGCGTAAAACTGAGTAGTGAGAACAAAAGACAGTTTATGATCCCGCGCGGTTTTGCCCACGGTTTTCTTGTGCTTTCGGAAACGGCTACGTTTGTATATAAATGCGATGAGGTCTATCATCCTGAGGATGAGGGCGGTATCATTTGGAATGACCCCGATATTGCAATCAATTGGGGTGACGTTACGGACGTACAGCTTAGCGAGAAAGACAAAAAACATCCGAGGCTTCGTGACTGTAAATTAACTTTCGGAGGAAACCAATCATGACAATCATTGTAACAGGCGGAGCCGGTTTTATCGGTAGCAACTTCATATTTCACATACTAAAAAAATATCCCGATTACAGAGTAATTTGTCTGGATAAATTGACCTATGCAGGAAATTTATCTACTCTAAAAAGTGTGTTGGACAAGCCGAATTTCCGTTTTGTCAAGGCAGATATTTGTGATAGAGCGGCAGTATATCAGCTTTTTGAAGAAGAGAAACCGGACGTTGTCGTGAACTTTGCGGCTGAGAGCCATGTTGACAGAAGCATCGAAGATCCGGGTATTTTTTTGCAGACGAATATTATCGGTACGGCAACGCTTATGGATGCTTGCCGTAAGTATAAAATAAAGCGTTTTCATCAGGTTTCTACCGATGAAGTGTACGGCGATTTACCGCTTGATAGACCCGATTTGTTCTTTACCGAGAATACGCCTATCCATACGAGCAGTCCCTATTCGTCAAGTAAGGCAAGCGCTGATTTGTTGGTGTTGGCGTATTACAGGACTTACGGTTTGCCTGTAAGTATAAGCCGTTGTTCAAACAATTACGGACCGTATCATTTTCCCGAAAAGCTGATACCGTTAATGATAGCAAACGCATTGAATCATAAGCCGCTTCCCGTTTACGGCACGGGTGAAAACGTTCGTGACTGGCTTTACGTCGAAGACCATTGTAAGGCGATTGATTTAATTATTCATAAGGGAAGAGTAGGTGAGGTATACAACGTCGGCGGACATAACGAGATGACGAATATAGATATCGTGAAGCTTATTTGTAAGGAGCTTCACATGTCCGAAAGCCTTATCACGTATGTATCGGATAGAAAGGGGCACGACCTGCGGTATGCGATCGACCCGACAAAAATTCATAATGAGTTAGGCTGGCTGCCCGAGACTAAATTTGCCGACGGAATTAAAAAGACCATTCAATGGTACTTAGATAACCGTGAATGGTGGGAAACGATTATTAGCGGTGAATATCAAAATTATTACGAAAAAATGTACGGAAACAGATAAATGCAAGCTTCTCAAAACGAAACAAAAATATCGGTGGTGATCGTTTACACGAATGAGGAACAACTGTCTGAGGCCGTAAAGTATTTGGAGGCGCAGTCGGTATTCCCGTCAACCGAATTAATTTTGCTTGATAATCGTAAAAACAGATTTTCTTCTGCTGCAAGTGCATTGAATTACGGTGCGGAAAAAGCAAACGGTGAAGTAATTGTTTTTATGCATCAAGACATCTATTTGTGGGACGATAAGTTTTTAGAAAAATACTATAATTTTCTTCACAATCATGCAAATGCAATCTTGGGAGTTGCCGGCGTCGCAAAAAAAGATCATCTGATTTATTATGATTTTTGTGAATCAAAGGACAGAATATATCGCGGAAGATCTTCCCGCGGTGAACTGATGCAGGCAATTACTTTAGACGAATGCTTATTTGCAATGCAAAAAGATTTGTGGAAAAAACTCAAATTCGATGAAGACACTTGTAACAATTGGCATTTTTACGGCGCAGATATTTGTTACAATAATTTGTTAAACGGCGGAGAAAATCTGATTTTGTCTGCGCAGATATGTCACGAATCAAAGGGTAACGCTTATAATAAATCTTTTCGTCATTCTCTGAAATTGATGATAAAAAAGTATAGAAAAAAATTAGAACGAATGGAAACCACGTGCATCAATATAAAATGCAATTCTTTTATGTATTTTATTTATGCAACGGTATCACGATTCAAGGAAATGACTCGGAGAAAGAAAAAATGAGAGTACTGGTTACGGGCGTAAAAGGTCAATTAGGATACGACGTAGTAAATGAATTAAATCAGCGTTCGCATGAAGCAATTGGCGTTGATATTGACGAAATGGATATAACGGATGAAGGTCAGGTAAAAAAAGTTTTACAGGAACTGAAACCGGATGCCGTGATTCATTGTGCGGCATGGACCGCCGTTGACGCCGCAGAAGACGAGTCGAACCGAGACAAGGTTTATAAAATAAACGTTAACGGTACAAAATATATTGCACAGCAATGCGAAAGGCTCGGCTGCAAGATGATGTATATTTCCACAGATTATGTGTTTGACGGAAACGGTACAGCCCCTTGGCAACCCGATTGCAAGGATTTTAATCCGTTAAATTATTACGGTCAGACAAAACTCGAAGGCGAATTTGCAGTGTCAAATTTGCTGGAAAAGTTCTTTATTGTACGGATTGCTTGGGTATTCGGTAAGAATGGAGCCAATTTTATAAAAACAATGCTAAATATCGGCAAGACGCATCAGGAATTGCGCGTAGTAAACGATCAAATCGGTACGCCTACCTACACGTTGGATCTGGCACGATTGCTTGTTGACATCATAGAGACGGATCAATACGGATATTACCATGCAACCAACGAGGGCGGGTATATTTCCTGGGCTGATTTTGCCAAAGAGATTTTTCGTCAGGCGGGATATCCCACGAAGGTAGTTCCTGTTTCAACCGAGGAATATGGTTTGAGCAAGGCAAGGCGGCCTTACAATAGCAGATTAGATAAAAGTAAACTAACAAAAAACGGGTTTGCTCTTTTGCCCGCGTGGCAAGATGCGCTTATGCGATACTTGAAAGAGATAGATTATTAGTTACTTAAATTGAGGAATAAAGAATGTTAAACAGTGTGAAGGCATTTATCAGAAAAGCTATGGGGAAGCGAGCCAATCGTAATCTGTTAAGCTTAGATTGGATTAATGCCGTTCCGATTGAAAACGTAAAGCCGCAATCGGTAAAAAGTATCGTTTTTGTGATACCTCCCATCAGTAAGGGTGCAGGGGGGCATACTTCTATATTGCGTATAGGAACCTATTTGAGCTCTCACGGATACGACGTTGTTTATGCGGTTGATAGCACGGACTTTGAAGAGCCCCAACAGATTGAGCAGGCGAAAGGCTGTTTAAGTAACTATTTAGGTGAAATTAAATCATATAAAAGTATAGAAAATAATCATTATGATATTGTAATTGCAACCGACGTAATGAGCGTGTATTATGCACAAAGATTATCGGGCTATAAAATAATCTTTGTGCAAGATTATGAGCCTTTGTTTTTTGCCACAGGCGATTATTCTTATATTGCTAAACAAGTTTATAAAATGGGTTTTCATTTGATTTCGCTCGGTGAGTGGAACAAGCAAATGATTTTGAAACACGTTGATGATTCGCTTTCGATTGATACGATTCAGTTTCCCTACGAAAAGAGCGAATATACTTATTTGAAAAGAGATTATTCACAGCTAAAAACCCAAAAGAAATTGTCGCTGTGCGCTTATCTGAGAAATACGCCTCGACGTATGCCGGGATTATGTCAATTAATCTCAAAAAGTCTTACTGAAAAATTTGCCAATGACGGGATTGAATTAAGCGTATTTTACTATGGCGAAACTTCGCTCAAATATGAGTACGGCAAAAATTTGGGAAAATTAAATAAAAAGCAGCTGAATCAGTTGTACCGGGATTGTGATTTCGGTTTAGTTGCTTCCGGAACAAATATCTCTTTGGTTCCGTACGAAATGATGGCAACCGGTTTGCCCATCATAGAATTAAAAGACGGATCGTTTCCTTATTTCTTCGATGATAGCGATGCCTTTTTGTTTGATTTGAATTATGATAGTTTATATAACGAAATCAAACGTGCAATTGCAAATCCTGAAATATTGGTTGAAAGAGATAAAAAAATTCAAGACAAACTAAAAAATTTGTCTTGGGATAAAACTGCACAAGAATTCAAAAAAATTATAGAAAACGTCGTAAACAATGGATAAGAAAAGAGGCTTACTGAATGTAACAGTTTCAATAGTATTCAAAATCTTTTTGCTGATTGCAAATATTTTAGTAAGGAGATTTTTGATTAAATATATAGGGAATGAGATAAACGGACTCAATTCTCTATATATTTCTATTCTTGATTTTCTTTCCGTTGCCGAGCTTGGGGTGGGAAGTGCGATAACTTTTTGCATGTATAAACCCATAGTGGACGGGGACACCCAAAAGGTTTCTGCTCTTTACGGACTTTTTACAAAGCTTTATTTAATTATAGGCTTGATAATTTCTGTTTGCGGATGCGTACTATTTCCCGTACTTCCTTATTTGGCCAAAGATTACAGTGAACTGAACGTAAATTTATATTTAACATTCGGTTTAATGCTGATATCCGTTGTTTTGTCCTATGTGTTCAGCTCAAAAACTTCGCTGATTAACGCCTATAAAAATAACTACATTACGACAACTATAAACTCCGCAGGTCAACTTTTTCAATGCGGATTGCAAATAGTGGTTTTAATTACGACTCGGTCATTTGTGTGGTTTTTGGCTTGCCGCGTGATTGCAGTCGTTGCGCAATGGGTTGCTACTGAAATTATTTCCCGTATATTGCATAAGCCAATTATTTCAAATAAACAACGCATTGACGCAGCTACCAAAAAAGAAGTAACCAAAAGCGTAAAAGCAATGTTTATGCATAAAATCGGCGGTGTGCTCGTCAATACTGCGGATAGCATTATCATTTCGGCTTTTATAGGCGTTGTAGTTCTGGGCAAATATTCCAATTACACGACGATCATAACGGCGATGTTCGGAGTACTTGTGCTCTGTTTCTCACCCTTGACCTCAGTGATAGGGCATATGTGCCTACAAGAAGATAAAACCCAAATTATAAAGTATTTGAATTTTTTCCATACGCTTAATTTTATTTTAGGGATTGTATTTTATCTTGGTTATTATGCGGTAATAGATAATCTTGTTGCCATACTCTTTGGGAATGACTTAGAGCTTGCCAAAACTATCTCATTGGTTATCACTCTAAATTATTTCATACAGTTTATGCGTCAGGCGACCTTGCTTTTCCGTGATGCAACCGGTACGTTTTATAACGACCGTTGGAAACCGTTATTTGAAGGGCTTTTGAATATCGGACTTTCTATCTTATTTGTTTGCGTATTTCCGGAGGATTATAAAGTTGTCGGCGTCATTGTCGCCACAATCATTACGAATCTTTTTATTTGTCATATAGTGGAGCCGCACGTTTTATATAAACACGCATTCCATGCTACTGCAAAAAAGTATTATATTCGTAATTATGTGTATATCGCGGTGTTTGCTGCAGTTCTGGTTGCATTACATTTCAGTAGTGTTACAATTTCCAATCATTGGCTGGAACTTCTTGCAAACGGAGGAATTGCAGTTGCGTTGGCGATCGTGCCTTGTATTGCGGCAATTCTCATGAATCGTGACTTTATGGGTATGCTGAAAAATATGCTTCATAAAATCAAGCATCGCGGCGGACAAACGGAAGCGGTTGCGGAAGCAAACCAACCTGAACCGACCGAGGAAATAGCGGATCAAAAAGAGAGCGAAACGGTTGAAATTGAAGCGGAATCAAATGAGGATGAACAGATAAAATAAAACGTATCACCACAAATAAATAAGAAGCCGACGCAGAACGCGTCGGCTTCTTATTTATGCAAAGATGAGGTTAATTGACAAGAATCGACAAACAATGTATAATGTTATTGAAGTTTTTAGAGGAAGAAAATCTTTATTAAGGCGGATATTGTGAAAAAGAAAATTTTGATCTTGCTTTTTACGGCCATTGCAGCGGGCGCTCTTTTTTTGGGATTGACCGCATGCGGCGGGCATATACATACCTTTTCGGAAGAATGGTCTTTCGATTCGTATTATCACTGGCATGACTCCACCTGTGAACACGGCGGCGAGGTGGACGGGAAAGGGGAACATAGCTGGAACAGCGGGGAAATAATTGTTGAAGCGACCTGTAATGCCGCAGGGGTAATAAAGTATACCTGTACTGATTGCGGCAAGGCGAAGGAAGAGAGCACCAAAGAGTATTCCAAACATAGCTGGAATCAAGGGATTATTTCCACTTCACCTACATGTATAACTTCCGGAATCATAACTTATACTTGTACGGAATGTAATGAAATCAAGAAAGAAATGATAGACGCGAATGCCGAGAATCATTTGTATGGTAATTATGAGAATGATGAAAATTATCATTGGAGAACATGTCGGCTTTGCGGTTCCGTTTTCAAAGAAGAACACGGTTTTAACGGAGCATCTTCGGAAGGCGATGTTGACGATATTTTCGAGTGCCTATGCGGGGTTCAAAAAACTGTTGGCGAGCTATTTGCATATAAAGTAATTTTTGAATGCGGCGAAGGCGTTTCCGTCTTAATCTACGACACAAAAAATTATGAGAACGGCATTGTTTCCGACGTTGCATATTCTCGCGATAGTGATACGGGCGAACTTATAAAAAACGGTGACGGACAGGTAAATTTTGAAATCGTTGTCGGACTCGGATATAAGTTAACCGGTGTTACGGCCACGCCCTCCGGCAATTTCAAAAATCTGAAATACCCGGACGAAGTTGGCAGAGATAATTCATATCGGCTTACAAAAATAACAGGGGAAGTCATTATATCCATTGAAACGGAAATGGACTTTCTTAATTTGCCGGTTATGGTAATTAATACAAACGATTATGCTCCGATTCTTGATAAAGAAAATTACGTTACGTGCAGCGTGTCTGTATTGAACGCCGAGGACGAGTATTGTTTTGAAAGTATAGGCGCCGGAATTCGTGGTAGGGGAAATACAACATGGGCTTTAGATAAAAAGCCCTATAAATTAAAATTTGATTCTAAAATAAATTTGTTCGGTAATGGCGCTGCTAAAAAATGGACTTTAATTGCAAATTATGCTGATCCGAGTTTATTAAGAAATTTCTTTGCCTATTCCATTGCCGGTGAAAACGGGATTCTTAATAATACCGAATATACTACTACGGTTCAAAACGTTGAATTGTATCTGAACGGCGAATACTGTGGTGTATATTTGTTGTGTGAACAAAATGAGGTCGGCAGTACACGAGTAAATATAGATGAAAGTTTAAAAAATGAAGACGGAAGCTTAAAAGTTAACACGGGTTATCTTTTGGAATCGGATAGTGCTTATATTCCGAATGAGGGAATTGAGGGGTTAGACTTTTTTAAGGTTAACGGGGAATGCTACGCAATTAAAAGCCCGGATACAGAAAATGAAATATATCTCGCGCATAAAGAAGAATTTATTGCATTTATACAAAATATTGTTCAAATTGCGGTTGATAATTTAAACAATCTTACCAATTCTGCCGAAAATTATGCTAGAATATGCGAGTTGCTGGATATTTCTTCATTTGTAGACGGATATTTGATTGATGAACTGACTAATATAGCGGACGGATGTTTTTCAAGTTTTTATCTCTATTATGATAATTTAGATGGAAAAATACATAGGGGTCCTATTTGGGATTATGACGCAAGTTGCGGAAATGCCGCATATATGGATGAAATAGGTAATAATAATCCCGAATTTTTAAGGGCTAGTTTAATTTTCTGGTATAATAAACTTTTAAAGTTTGACGGCTTCAAACAGGCTGTAAAAGAAAGACTTATTCAAATTTCCGCAAGCAACGCTTTTATTAATTTTTTGGATTATAAAGTTAACGAAATAATTGCTTGCAGTGCATCATTTAACCGCAATTTTGAAAAGTGGGACGGTGTGCTTGGGCAGAGGAATTTAACTCATTGGAATACGGAAACAATAATTTCTATGACCACTTGGCGTGAACAGTTAGATTACTTGATTGATTGGCTGAAAGCAAGCTACAATAATTTAATTGCGGTATATTGTTCGCAAGATGAAATCTGAATTGAATAGATAGGATTGAGTATTTTTATACGCAATTTGTTCTTCTAATTCTTCTGAAAAGTGCTAATCCCCCAATATTCGACATAGATATAGAATACAGTTTTGTCGAATTTGGGGGAATTTTTCATGTGGAGAAATATTGAGGAGCGCGTGATCGCTTGCGGAGAATATATCGTAGAAACGGGCTGTACGGTGCGCGTCTGTGCCGAGTATATCGGGTCGAGCAAATCCACCGTACATAAGGATGTGACGGAGCGGCTCGCAGTCATAGACCCCGCGCTTTGGGAGAAAGTGAAAGGGGTGTTAGAGGTCAATCTCAAGGAGCGGCATCTTCGTGGCGGCGACGCAACAAAACGCAAATACCTGGGTGCCCGCACCGAGGCGTAAGAAGGATAAGAAACCCGATTTTCCGATTTGGGTGAAATTACCGAAAAAAATTCAAGCCTTTCATCTTGTCATTTCAGCAAAAATGTGATATAATAACGGATACCAAAAAAGACGAAAGAAAGTCGAAAGAGAAACCTTATGGCGAAATTATTGGGAATTGACGTGGGTTCCACCACGGTAAAAGTTTGTGTCATTGACGAGTCGGGGGAGGTGCTTTACACTTCCTACGAGCGTCATTTTTCCCGCGTAAAGGAATGCGTAGCGGCGGAGCTTGAAAAGATCCGCCCTTTTTCCGCGCAGTTCAAGGCGTGCATTACGGGCTCGGCGGGACTTGGTATTGCACAGCGCGGCAATATTGCCTTCGTGCAGGAGGTGCAGGCGGCGTACGGCGCAATCAAGGCGTACTACCCCGATGCGGACGCCGCGGTAGAGCTCGGCGGCGAGGATGCGAAAATCATTTTCGTTACAGGCGGCGCGGAACAGCGCATGAACGGAAGCTGTGCGGGCGGCACGGGTGCGTTCATCGATCAAATGGCAACTCTCCTCGATATCTCCGTGGGCGAAATGGACGAGCTCTCCCTCAAAGCAGAGAAAGTCTATCCCATCGCCTCGCGCTGCGGCGTATTCGCCAAGTCGGATATTCAGCCGCTTCTCAATCAGGGCGCGAGCAAGGCGGATATTTCCGCTTCCATTTTTCAGGCGGTCGTCGACCAGACGGTTTCGGGACTTGCGCAGGGGCGCAGAATCAAGGGTAAAGTGCTCTTCCTCGGCGGCCCGCTTCACTTCCTCAAAGGGCTTAGAAAAGCCTTTCAGACGACGCTCCGCCTCGACGACGAGCACGCCGTCTTCCCCGAGAACGCGCCTTGCTTTATGTCGATCGGTGCGGCAATGTACGCGAAAAATTCTAAGGAGGAAACGCTTGACGCGATTCTCGATCGGCTCAGCCGCGTTTCCGATTCCGGGGGCGTGACCGTAGGCAAGCCTTTATTCGAGAGCCGCAAGGAGTACGACGAATTCGTTGCCCGCCACAAGCAGAGCGATCTTGACTTTGAAAATATCAAGACCTACGAGGGCGACGCGTATCTCGGAATCGACTCGGGCTCGACGACGACCAAGCTCATGCTCATCACGCCCGACTGCAAAATTTTATATTCGCATTATCAATCGAATAACGGACAGCCGCTCGATATCGTGGCGGCGAAGATCCGTGAAATCTATCATTTGATTGGAGACCGCATTACTATCCGCGGTGCGTGCGTTACGGGCTACGGCGAGGACATGATGAAGGCGGCGCTCAAAATCGATTTCGGTATCGTGGAGACGATGGCGCACTTCAAGGCGGCGTTGCACTTTAATCCCGAAGTGGATTTCATTATCGACATCGGCGGACAGGACATCAAGTGCTTTAAGGTTAAAAATCACGCGATCGATTCCATCATGCTCAACGAGGCTTGCTCCTCGGGCTGCGGGTCTTTCATTCAGACCTTTGCAAAGGCAATGGGTATGGAAATAGAGGAGTTCTCGCGGCTCGGCCTATTTGCAAGCCGCCCCGTAGAGCTCGGCTCGCGCTGTACGGTATTCATGAACAGCTCCGTCAAACAGGCGCAGAAAGAGGGCGCAAGCGTAGAGGACATCTCCGCAGGGCTCTCGTCCTCTATCGTAAAGAATGCAATTTATAAAGTAATCCGTGCGCGTACGCCCGAAGAGCTCGGCAACCATATCGTGGTGCAGGGCGGCACCTTTCTCAACGACGCGGTGCTCCGCTCCTTTGAAAAGGAGACGGGCAAGCAGGTCGTTCGTCCCGCAATCGCAGGACTTATGGGCGCGTTTGGCGCGGCGCTCTTTGCTTTGGAGAATACCCCCAAAGATGCACTCGTGAGCACCCTTGCAACTGAGGCGGAGCTTCGCGCGTTCTCCTACTCTTCGCAGTCGGTGAACTGCCGCGGCTGTACCTCGAAGTGCAGCGTGAACATTCTCACCTTCTCGGACGGGCGCAAGTTCATTTCGGGCAATAAATGCGAGCGCGGCGCGGGACTCAAAGTTCCCGAAAACCGACCCGACATTTACGCCTATAAATACGAGCGGCTTCTTGCTATGCCATCGGGCAAGGCGGGCACGCGGGGAAGAGTGGGTCTGCCGTTACAGCTTGTTATGTACGAACAGCTTCCGCTCTGGACGGCGTTTTTCGAGACCTGCGGGTTCGAGGTCGTGCTCTCCGAGAAGAGCTCGCGCGAGCTCTATTTCAAGGGACAGCACACCGTAGCGAGCGATACCGCTTGCTATCCCGCGAAGCTCATGCACGGGCATATCGAGTCGCTCCTTGATAAGGGCGTGGACTTTATCTTCTATCCCTGCGAGAGCTACAACCTCAAACAAGAGGGCGCGGTGAACTACTACAATTGCCCCGTGGTAGCGTACTATCCCGAGCTTCTGAAAGCGAATAACGAGCGGCTCAACAGCAACAACTTTATTATGCCGTACCTCAATCTCAACAACGAGAAAAAAGCGGTAGACGCGTTAAAAGCCGCGTTCAAGAAATACAAGCTTCCCGCACCGCTCATCAAGCGCGGACTGCGCGAGGGCATGAAAGCGCTTGCAAATTACCATGCGGACGTCGTAGCCGAGGGCAAGCGCATTCTCGAACAAGCGGAGAAAGACAATCTGAGCGTTGTGGTGCTTGCGGGAAGACCCTACCACGCCGACCCCGAAATTAACCACGGCATCAACAAGCTGCTTGCCTCGCTCGGATGCGCGGTGCTTTCCGAGGACGCCGTGTTCGAGGAAGCGGACTTCGTAAAGGTGGACGTGCTCGACCAATGGACGTACCACGCACGCTTGTACCGTGCGGCGGAGTACTGCTCCAAGCAAAGAGGCGCAAACCTCGTGCAGCTCGTGTCTTTCGGGTGCGGAATCGACGCCATCACCACGGACGAGGTGCGCAAAATTTTAGAGCGCAACGGCAAGCTCTATACCCAAATTAAAATCGACGAAATCAACAATCTCGGCGTTGTGAAAATTCGCTTGCGTTCCATGCTCGCCGCGATTGAGGAACAAAAAGTAAAATGAAAAACGAAAGTAAAACGACAATCGACTATACGGAAGACTACCCCGTATTCACGCCCGAAATGAGGAAAGAGTACACCATTCTCGTGCCCGATATGCTCCCTTGGCATTTCGAGATTTTTCTCCATATTATGAACCGCGAGGGCTACAAAACGGAGCTGTTACATAACAGCGGGCGGGCGGTGATTGACGAGGGCTTGAAGCACGTGCATAACGATACCTGCTTCCCCGCGCTGTGCGTGATCGGGCAGTATTTAGACGCTTTGAAGAGCGGCAAGTACGACGTAGACAAGACGGCGGTACTCATTACGCAGACGGGCGGCGGCTGCCGTGCGAGCAACTATCTGCCCTTAATAAGACGCGCGCTCAAAGCAGAGTTCCCGAAGGTGCCCGTTATTTCCTTAAACTTTGCAGGGCTTGAAAAGGGGAATACCCTACAGCTGAACCTCAAGCTTTTGAACAAGTTCGGCTACGCCATGCTTTACGGCGATTTGATTATGACCTGCTTCAACCAGACCAAGCCCTACGAGGTGAACGAAGGCGATACCGCTAAGGTACGCGAAAAATGCGTGGAAGCTATCAAATGCGCATATGACGAGGGGAAGCATAAAAAGCTGAAACAAAACGCGCAGTTTATTTTAGATGCGTTCGCTGCCGTGCCTGTAAAGAAAGAAGAAAAAGTAAAGGTAGGAATCGTCGGGGAGATATACGTGAAGTATTCGCCGCTCGGCAATTCGCACTTGGAGGAGTTTTTGCTCTCCGAGAACTGCGAGCCCGTCGTGCCCGCGCTTGCCGACTTCATATTCTATTGTTTGACCAATTCTTTGAACGACGCCAAGCGTTACGGCATGAACAAAAAGAGCGCGCTTCTTTTCGGGTTCGGGTATAAATGGCTGTATGGAAAATCGAAGAAGCTCATTTCGCTCATGGAAAAACAGGGCAGATACGAACCCTTCCACGACTTCGAGCGGTTAAAGAAGACCGCCGACGAGGTGATAAACCAAGGCGTGAAGATGGGCGAGGGCTGGCTGATTCCTGCCGAAATGGCGGTGCTTGCTCAAACGGGTACGGAGAATATCGTATGCACGCAACCCTTCGGTTGCCTGCCCAACCACATTGCGGGGAAAGGCGCGGCGCGTACGGTAAAAGAGCTCTGTCCGAACGCGAATATCGTGCCCGTGGACTACGATCCTTCCGCAACGCGGGTGAATCAGGAGAACAGAATTAAGCTCATGCTTGCAACCGCAAGGGAAAAAATGAATCAATAAAATAGCGTCAAAGCAATTTGAAAAGGCGCGGCTTTCCATTAAATGGAAAGCCGCGCCTTTTTTTAATGAGTTTCAAATGGAAAAGTAAATTCTGATATATAAATTTTACCATATTTTGGAAAAAATAAGAAAGAAAATAAAAAAAAGTCCAAAAAAGTGTACTTTTTTGGACTTTTTGAAAAAGCAGATTTTTGACCGAAAAAGCGGTGAAAATGC
>JAIDCJ010000014.1 GCA_029055875.1 Clostridia bacterium | reverse complement strand
ACAAAAAAAACCTGGTGGACCCCCCAAAACTTTTAATGATCCGGCGTCCCCCTACATATTAACTCGCCCCGGCGGCGCGCTTTGGGGGGGCGCGGCTTTCCGTCCATTCTGCGTGCAAAAGCATAATCGGACAACCCCGCTCATAAAATACTGCGACATATCAAAAACGAGAGGTATTTTATGAATCGGAAAATCATCTGCATCGCCGTAGGAGCGGCGCTTGCATTCGGCATGACGGGGCTCACCGCCTGCGGTACGAAAGAGGGAACCAGCTGTTATACCATTTCTGCGGAGTACTTCCCCGAGGCGCGGCAGCTCTCCGCCGAAATGGAATTTGAATTTTATAACGACACGGACAACGCGCTCGGCGAGCTCAAGTTCGAGCTTTGGGCAAACGCATTCCGCGAGGGTGCGGCGTACGCGCCCGTGTCCGAATTGTATGCGCCCTCGGCATACTATAACGGCAAGAGCTACGGCGGTATAGAAATCGTTTCGGTAGAAGGCGCGGACGGGTACGGCATTGGCGGCGAGGACGAGAACATTCTCGGCGTTCAGCTCTCTTCCAAATGCTATCCGAACGAGCGGGCGAAAATCAAAATCACCTACACCGTTACGCTTGCCGAAATCAACCACCGCCTCGGCGTGGGGGAAAACACGATTAACCTTTCGGCGTTCTATCCCGTGCTCTGCCACTACGGGGAGAACGGCTTTCAGGAATACGTTTACTCCTGTAACGGCGATCCGTTCGTTGCCGACTGTGCCGATTACGACGTCACGCTCACCGTGCCCGAGGAATATACTGCGGTTTACGGCGGAGTCGGGGAAGAAGTCGCAGAAAACGGAAAAAAGTCGTATCATGTAATAGCGGAAAACGTGCGTGACACCGCGTTCGTGCTCGGCAAAAGCTTCGAGTGCGTGCAGGCTACGGTCGGCGGCGTCGAGGTTTCCTATTATTACTACGGCGATACCTCGCCCGAGCTTGCGCTCGGCGCGGCGACGGACAGCCTGACCTATTTTTCCAAAACCTTCGGGGGTTACGAATACCCGCGCTACACGGTAGTGGAAACGGACTTCCCCTACGGCGGCATGGAGTTTGCGGGGCTCTCGATGATCAGCTCTTCTTTGCGCTCTTCGGAAATCCCGCTCGTCGTGGCGCATGAAACGGCGCATCAATGGTGGTACGCCATGGTCGGGAGCAACCAGTTTGAATGCGCGTGGCAGGACGAGGGACTTGCGGAATTTTCCACCGCGCTCTTTTTGGACGAATATCCCGCATACGGCGGCTCCTATCGGAGTATGGTTGATTCCTGTGCGAGCGCATATAGGGCGTACTTTGCAATCTATTCGCAGGTTAGTGCCGAGGCGGATACTTCCATGAACCGTCCGCTCACCTCTTACAAGGGCGATTACGAGTATAGAAATCTTGCCTACGATAAGGGCGTGGTGCTTTTCGACAGCGTGCGGAGTGCGACGGGGGATAGGAAATTCTTCTCTTCGCTCTCGAAGTATTTCGAGAAATACAAGGGTGGCTTTGCGCGGTATGAGGATTTAGTCGCCTGCTTCGGTTCGGGCGCGGAAAAAATCTTTGAATCGTTCACGAAAGGACTTTGCGTCATCTGAAAAAAATTCAAGAAAACAGTTGCCAAACGGATAATCTCGTATTATAATGAAGATAGTATTTTTTCGGAAGGAGAAATCATGGACGCTGTCCCAAACAACCGATGCGTTGTCACAACCGAAAATTCTGTGCGAAAGAGTAAGCGCAAATAGGGTTATCTATTGAGGCATTTCCGAACGCACAGTTATTTTCCTGTGCGTTTTTTCTTGCAAAGATTCACCTAAAAAAGGCGGAAATGCTTATGATTAAATTTTTCAAAGCAGCAGGGAACGCCGCGACCGAGCGGCTTTCCGAATACGAAAAGGGCTGTTGGATCGACCTTATCAATCCGACGGACGATGAGGTAGACGACGTCTGCGCGCTCACGGGACTTCCCGAAGAGATGATAAAGGCCGCACTCGACGAAGAGGAGACGGCGCGTTGCGAGCGTGACGACGACGCATTCCTGTGCCTTCTCGATACGCCCACCATTACCGAAACGGACGACGGCGACAGCTACGGCACGCTCCCCGTCGCGCTTATTCATAATCCGAACTGTATCGTTACGGTATCCCTGCGCGGCAATCCCGTGCTCGGCGACTTCATTTCCAACCGCGTTGCAATAGATACCACCCAGCCCGTGCTGTTCATGCTCACCTTTATGATGGGGAACGCAAAACGGTTTTTGGCAGGGCTTCGTCAAATCGATAAAAAATCTCTGCGCGTGCAGGCAGAGCTCCACCGTTCTATGAAGAATAAAGAGATCATTCAAATGTTGGAGCTCGAAAATTCGCTCGTCTATTTCTCCACTTCGTTGAGCGCGAATATGGCCGTCTATCATAAGATGGGGCGGATGAGCGCGATCACGGAGAACGAGGAATATCAGGACTTGTACGACGACGTCGTCATCGAAACGAGGCAGGCGGTTGAAATGTGTACCGTCTACCGTGACATTTTAGCGGGCACGATGGATTCGTGCGCCTCTATCATCTCCAACAACATGAACATCGTCATGAAATTGTTGACGGTTGTTACGCTGATTATTTCCATTCCTACGCTCATTGCGAGCATTTGGGGCATGAACGTAGACGTGCCGTTCGGCACCGGCTTCACGGGGGGATTTTGGATTGTCATTGCAATCTGCATTGTTGCTACGGTAGTGTCCGCGTTCTTTCTCATTCGTTCTACCAATTCCATTAAAATTAAAACGGCGCATCCTAAGCGAAAACAGCCGCGGGCGCCGCACGATTCTATCAAACAGTCAAAGAAAAAGTCCGGAAAATAATTATGCCCATTTTACAGTACGAATGCCCGAAGTGCGGGAAGAAGTTTGAAGAGCTTGTAAAAAACCACGAAGAAGCGGTAGAGTGTCCCGCATGCGGAGCACCTGCAAAACGCGAGTGGTCGGGGTGTATGTATTCGGCTACGGGCAAACCTGCAAAAAATTGCAGCGGAAACTGCAAAACCTGCGGCGGGTGCCATTAAATAATAATGAAAAGCGGCGGTCTAATCAGACCGCCGCTTTTGTTTATTCTTTTTCTAAGCCTAATAAGAAATCAGAACTGACTTCAAAAAATTTACATATTTTTTTAAGAATTTCTAATGATGGTTCCCGAATGCCCAATTCATAATTTGCAATCGCGGTTCGCGTTAAACCGAGTTTTTTTGACACTTCGGCTTGTGTTAATCCTTTTTCCAATCTCAAATCTTTTAATTTTTGTCCCAAATCTTTCATATAAAAATAATGACACAAATTGTGTGCAAATGCTTGACATGTCACATATCGTGACGCTATAATTATATACGAATTTAAGAAAAAGGTGAAACTATGGAAGAAAAGAAAAATTGCAAAAATTGCAGATATTATCACAGACATTATATTATAAATAAATTTGGGTATTATACCGGCACCTGCGACGGGCATTGTGTGAATCAGTATATACCTTTGCGGGAAAGTGATAAGCGGATAAAGCGGGGCGAGCCGTGCGATTTTTGGGAACCGCAAATCTTACAAAAGAAAGAACGCAGGGAAAATATCGAAGCAGTTCTTAGAAATATGGGAGAGAGATTAACGGAAATTGCAGAAATTTTGAAAAAGGATATATAAAAATTTCCCTAAAAATTATATAAAAAAATTATAAAATTATTTGCAAAATCGCTTGACGAACCTTTATAGGAATGATATTATAGATAAGCTGTCTTTACGGCAGCTTGCTTTTTCGTATGAAAAAGCCCTTCTTTAGAAGGAAAACCGAAGATTGACAACTGCATAGCAAGAACAAGAAATTGTAAGGCAAAAAATTCACATGTACGTTGTAAAAGACGT
>JAIDCJ010000013.1 GCA_029055875.1 Clostridia bacterium | reverse complement strand
GCGCATATGCGCCGTGCGGCTTTTTATAATCATTTACATATTCTTCATGCCGCGTTTGCCCTTTGAAAGCTTCTTCACGGAAGTGCGGTGCTCCTCGCCCGAGAAGAGCCGCACGAGGTTCTTGCGGTGCGCGAACCAGGTGAGGAAGTTAATTGCAATCAGAAGCATAAACAGCCAAACCACCCAACCGCTCGTTAAATCTTCCTGATAGCGCAGGAAGAAAATCATGCCCTGCCAGATACTGAATCCCGCGACGCCGATAAGCGAGCCCATCGAGCCCCACTCGGTCAAGGCGATATACGCAACAATCAGGAGGTATCCCGCAATTGCAATGGGAATAAACCAAACCTGTTCGCACGGAAGGCAGAACGCGAACAGCCCGAGCGTGCACGCAATTCCCTTGCCGCCCTTGAACTTCATGGTAACGGGATAGATGTGCCCAAGAATTACGAACACGCCGCAAAAATAGCGCGTGAAATCGGAAACCAAAATCTGCGTATCTTCAAAGACGTATCCGCGGAAGATAAAATAGGTAACGAGTGCGGGAACGCCGCCCTTGCACGCATCCAAGAGGAAATTCAAAAATCCCACTTTCAAGCCGAACTCCCGACTGACGTTCATGGAACCGGGGTTTCCGCTGCCGATTTTATGCACGTCCTTATGGCGGGCACGCGAAATGAAGACGGCAAAATTCAGGCAACCGATAAAGTAACATACGACTGCCATTAAAATCATCCAATACCAAAAATTGGAAAATGCAATCTCCTTCATGATTCCTTATGGTTCCTCACCTGAATTTTAATGGGCGTACCCGAAAAGTCGTACGCGCCGCGAATGACGTTCTCCAAATACCGCGCGTAGGAAAAGTGCAACAGCTTTTCGTCGTTGACCATAAGCACGAAGAGCGGCGGGTGCACGGCAACCTCGGACGCGAAGTACAGCTTTAATCTCCTGCCCAAATAGGAAGGCGGCTCGCTGACGCGCATTGCGTCAATGAGTAAATCGTTGATTTCGCCCGTGGGAATACGCCGCGAAGCGTTTGCATAGACCTCTTCTGCGAGGCTTAAAATCTTTTCGGTGCGCTGTCCCGTCTTGGCGGAGATATATACGGACTTGAAATAGTCCATAAATTTCAAATCTTCTTTGAGCTCTTTTTCAAACTTCTCGATGGTGTGGGTATCCTTCTCGATCGTATCCCACTTATTCATAACGACTACGGAGGGTTTGCCCTGCTCGTGCACGTAGCCCGCAATCTTCACGTCCTGTTCGGTAAGTCCCTCGTTTGCGTCTACGACGAGCAGCACGACGTCCGCACGGCGCACGGCGTCGAATGCGCGGAGTACCGAATAATACTCCACGTCGTCCTCAACGGAGCGTTTCCTGCGAATGCCCGCCGTATCGATAATGGTATATTGTTTTCCCTCGCGCTCGAAGCGGGTGTCTACCGCGTCGCGCGTGGTGCCCGCAATGGGCGTTACAATGGTGCGCTCCTGCCCGAGTAGCTTATTGACGAGCGAGCTCTTGCCCGCGTTGGGTTTTCCGACGACGGCAATTTTCAGCGATTCGTCCGCTTCCCCCTCGCCGAGTGCGAAGAACTCGGACGCCTTATCCAAAACGTCGCCGATTCCGCGCGAATGCTCGGAGGAGACCGCAAACGGTTCGCCTAAGCCCAGCGAATAAAATTCAAAGAGTTTATCGGGAGAGTAGTCGTCCACCTTGTTGACGACGAGCACGACGGGCTTCCCGCATTTGCGCAGAACGTCCGAAACGTCGTAATCGGAAGAAGTAAGCCCCTCTTTTCCGTCCGTAAAAAAGAGAATGACGTCCGCCATATCAATGGCAACCTGCGCCTGAACGGCAATCTGCTTCCACATGGTATCGTCGCTTTTAAGCTCGATACCGCCCGTATCGATAAGCGTGAAAGGTCTGCCCCGCCATTCTGCGTCCGCCGTAATGCGGTCGCGGGTTACGCCGGGTCTGTTTTCGGTGATTGAAATTTTTCTGCCTGCAACCTTGTTGAAAAAAGTGCTCTTCCCAACGTTCGGACGACCTACGATTGCAATAACGGGATTCGACATTCCACTCTCCTTTTTTCTTTCTATTATAATTGCATTCCGCTTTTTTGTAAAGAGAAAACGGCTCGTTTTCCGAGCCGTTTTTCAAAGACTTTACTTTTTAACGTAAAAACCGATGACGCCGAATACGCAGCCGAAGACGTAAATGACGAGTGCGATCCAGAATATGACCTGCCACGTTTTATTCTTGCCTCTTACGTAGTCCCATGCGGGAATTGCAACCGCAACGAGCAGACAAATTTGCGCAATTAAATTGAGAATGCTGGTTACGCCGCCCTGACCGCACCAGTTGAGAATTCCGCCGACCGTGAACACGATTGCCGCCAACAAAATGCCGAAGAACGAAAGTGCTCTTAAAACGCCCTGTTTGGAATAGGTGTTTGTGCGTCTTGTCCTTTGTGTTTTCTTTTTCTGTGCCATACAAAATACCTTCCTTTTATTGATTGTACTAATTATATCACGCCAAGCTTCTTTTCGCAAGAATTTTTCTATTTTTCCCGTCTGAGAATTCCGAGCACGCGCTCAAAATAATCGGGAAGCGGCGCCGTAAAGCACATTACTTCGCCCGTCCTCGGGTGCGTGAGCGTCAGCCGAAATGCGTGCAGGAGCTGACCGCCGAGCGAAAACCGCTGTTTTTTATAGCCGTAAAGCGGATCGCCTACCACGGGGTGTCCGAGGTGTTTTGCGTGCACGCGGATCTGGTGCGTGCGCCCCGTGTGAAGAGAAAACCGCACGAGCGTATTTTCCCCAAACCGCTCTTCCACGAAATAATCGGTCACCGCGCTGCGCCCTCTGCCCGCTGGCAATACTGCCATTTTCAGACGGTCTTTCGGATCTCTTCCGATATCCGTCGAAACGGTGCCGCTGTCCTCTTTTACCACTCCTTCCAAAAGGGCGAGGTATTCCCGCTTGCAGGTTTTTTCGGCAATCTGTTTGGAGAGCGATAAATGCGAAGCGTCGTTCTTTGCGACCACCAAAAGGCCCGAAGTGTCTTTATCGATACGGTGCACGATTCCGGGACGCAGTTCCCCGTTGATTCCGCTCAAATGCTTCAAACGAAATAAAAGCGCGTTCACGAGCGTACCCTGTGTGTTGCCCGCGCCCGCGTGTACCGTCATGCCCTGCGGCTTATTCACCACGGCAATATCGTCGTCCTCGTAAACAATTTCAATGGGAATGTCTTCGGGAACGGCGCGAACGGGAACGGGATCGGGAATTTCCACTTCCACTTTTGTTCCTGCGCGCAAGGTTTGTCCCGCCTTGACCGCTTTCCCTTCCGCCGTAATATTTCCCTCTTCAGCAAGCTTCTTCACGGCGGAACGCGTAAGTCCCGATTCCGCACTCAAAAATACGTCGGCACGGCAATCCTCTTTTACTTCAAAGGAAAGACGTTTCATTTCTTTTGATTCCGCTTCTCGGCCTTGCGCGCGGCTTTTTCTTTTTTTGCCGCCGCCCGAAGCTCGTCCTCTTTCTTGCCCTCTTCCCGCCACTTCTTGGTAATCGGGAATACCGCGCTCTTTCCGATAAAGAGAATAATGAAGATGAGCACGATCGCGCCGACCATAATATAGATATCCGCCACGTTGCAGATATAGCCGGGGATAAACCAAACTTTTTTGATACTGATAAAATCGCGCACGTAACCGAGGCATACACGGTCTACGAAGTTTCCGATTGCGCCCGCCTCGATAACCGCAAGACAAACCTGCGCGGGCTTATTGCGCTTGAACGCCGTAAAGAAGAGCACGCCGATTCCCACAATCATGAATCCCGTAAGTACCGTAACGAGGTCCATCACCCAACCGGGGCTGGTGTTCGCAATGCCCAACATCATGCCGTAATTGGGCTCGTAATCCAATTTTACGAGTCCGAGAAAATAATTGGTGAAAACGTCATAGGCTTCTGCAAAGGTCTTGGTGATGAAGTCCACAAGAAGCAATATAGCGCAAACGAGTGCGCAGGCAAGTGCCATCATTCGTTATTCCCCTCCATAAGCCCCAAATCCACACAGAGCTGCTGTAAATCGAGCGGCTCCTTCGGCGACAGGACGTCTTCCATATTGAACTGTTCGCGTTGCTGAGGCGCCGTGTCAAGCTTTTCGTGCAGACGGTGTAAAAACTCCGAATACGCAGCCTCATCGCCCGCATCATGAACTTGTCCGCTGAGCACGCGGCACTTCTCGGCAAGCAGAGCGAGCTCTTTACGCTCGTTCTCCGCTTCCTGCTTACTCTCACGCTTGATGCGCTCCCCCTCCGCTACCGCGTGAACGATTGCGGTGGATACGCTGCTCCGCTCCGTTTCAAGCTGAGAAACGCGTGCAAGAAGAATGCGGTTCTGCTCTTTCAGCTCCGTCATAACTTCTTTTTGCTGTTTTATCGCATCGTCGTACTCCTCCCGAAGACGGCGAACCAGCTTTTGTACGTCTCTGTTGGTATATAATCCCAGCACGCAATTCTCCTCTCCCGCTTGTCCTTTATGCAGACCACGGGAGTTTATTTATAGATATGCGGCTTCCCCCGCCGCTTATACGTTTCTTAACGTTACGACGCCGTTTCCGCCGTTTCCGTCTTTGCCGCAACGGTTACGGCAATCCGCGCTTTTTCTTCCAAACGTTTTGCTTTTTTATCCAAACGCTTCAAGACGCGCTTCAATCGTTTCGCGTTCGCCACGGCGCGGTTCACTTCGTCGCGGCCAAGTATCGCCCGTACCTCGGCGTCCTCTTCTTCGGCGCGGTTCACTTCGTCACGGGCGAGTGCAATCCGTTCTTCGGCGGTTTTTACCTCTTCCGCCGCGCAATCGGCCTCACCCCGCGCGTGCGTTGCTTGCGCTTCGGCAGCTCGCGCCTCTTCCAGCAGACGCTCCTTTCGCGCTTCCACCGCGTTCTCCGCCGCGGTTTTTGCTTCCAGAGCATCGCGCTGCGCTTTTTCTGCGGCAAGCTTTTCTTCTTCCGTCGCCGCACGCTGCGTGAGCCGATCCGCCTTTTTCTGCATCTTTTGATATTGCTTTTCTTCTTTCAAGGGCGGCAAGGGATAATTCAAGCCGAATATATTGATTTTCGAGTAATAGGGCTGCTCGTTCTTATTGGGCGAAAGGAATTTGGTAATGCCGCACGGGTCGCCTTTTTTACTGCCGAAAAGCGCACCCTCTTTGCGGTAATTGACAAACAGCAAGATTGCAATTCCCACAAGCCCGCCTGCGAGGAGTAGTATCCACAGCACTTCCGACCACATAATTCCGCCCTTATCGAGGATATACGCCTCGTAGCGATAGGGCTCCATGCAGGCGCGTACCGTACCGTACCACACGAAATACAGACAGGTGAAAATGCCGTTCGGCTTCTTCTTCCAGAACCATGCCGCCGCATACAAAAGCGCAAAGCCGATCAGGTTGATAAACATTTCGTAGAAGCAGAACGCGTAGTACCAGCCGCCGAGGTCATTGATATAAACGGCAAAAGGCGCCCATTGCAGCGAGGGGTTGGTAACCTCCGCACCGAACACTTCCTGATTGAAATAATTGCCGAGCCGTCCGACCGCCTGACCGAGCAAAATACAAATAACAACGCAGTCCGCCGCACGCAGAAAGTTTACTTTCTTCACAAGGCAAACGACAAGTCCCGCGCCTACACCGCCGATGACGCCGCCCGTAATCGAAAGCCCGCCGTCGCGGAAATCGAAGAAGCGCGCAATGCCGAGGTTGGGATCGGTAATGCAAGAGAAAAACCTTGCGCCGATAATTGCTGCGGGAATGCAGAAAACGAACAGCGTAAAAATAAAATCGGGAGCCATGTTCCGCCGTTTCATGAGGAGCGCGGCAAGTGCTGCCGCGGCAATCATGCCGCAAACGATGCAGATAGCGTAAAAGTAGATTTCAAAACCGAAAACGTAAAATCCCCTTCCGTCCGTCGCCAATCCCCACTGCGGGCTCTTCGCAAGCAAAAGCGTACCCATAGCGTTTCCCCCTTTTTTCCAGATACTTCCATTATAACACCCGAAACAAGAAAAAGTCAACCGCAAGCAGTTGACCTAAGCAAAATTTTCACCATTATTTAATATTCAGCTTTAACGGCTTCACCGCCCCCAAAACGGGAACGATGACGAATAACAGCGCATAATTGAGAATACTGTTGTAAATCTGTCCGAGAATGAAAAACCGAATTGCACAATAAATCCAGAAGGTAAACTCGCCGCCGAAGCGCTCTGCCGCCGCATTCTGCACGTCCTTCGGGAAATAGATATTCAGCCCGATATAATACATTCCCGTGGTATTGATTCCCACCGAGCAGACGAAAAACGTTAAAAGGCAAATGATTGCGAGCTTCACGAATACCGCGCCCTTGAATTTGAAGGGCAGGTTCATGACGAGCCCCGCAATAAGCGCCATGGTTGCCACGGAGAGCGCCACCCACCAATAGTAGACGTACCCCATGCTGTTATACAAATACCCTACGGCGTCCCCCAAAAACACGGCGCAGAAGCCGAACAGCGGCCCGATTAAAATGCCCGCAAGAATGGAAGAGAGCACCGTAAAGGAAAACTGCGTGGTGGCGAATTTGATTTCAAACATATTGGTGGCAATGCAAAGCGCCGCCATAACGCCGATATAGGCAATTCGTTTCGCAACCGATTTTTCCGCAAGCACGCTCGAAAACAAAATGCGCTTCCAAAGCGGCACGGCAAGTGACGAAGCATTCGTAACGGTTTCAGACATGAAAAAAAACCTCCCGTAGATGAGAGGCCCGCATACAAGTGCGCATATGCGCAGATTCGAGCGGACGCGCCGCGGCACCGCAGGGGTTCCCCTTTCGTTTGCGAACAACGTCCCGTTTCGCAACACTTAACGCGCCTTGGCTACTCTACGAAGATCATTATAATGTTCCCGCAAGGAAAACGCAAGCGAATTACATACTTTTCGCAAAAAATAAAATACTTTTATTATGGTACTCGTTATGATACGCACGGCGATTATCTTCGTCGCGCTCCTCGTCATCATGCGGCTGATGGGCAAACGGCAAATCGGGGAAATGCAACCCTTCGAGCTGATTATCACGCTCGTCATTGCCGACCTTGCGTGCATTCCCATGGCGGACGCCTCCATTCCGCTCCTTTACGGAATCGTAGCCGTGCTCACTATTTTCGTACTGCACGAAATGATGACGCTACTCGACCTCAAAGTCAAACCCTTAAAATCACTTATCAGCGGAAAGCCGAGCGTCGTCGTCAACAAAAACGGAATCGACGACTATCAGTTGAAGCGCAACAACCTCGACGTTTCCGACCTCATCGAATCGCTCCGCACGGCGGGCTATTTCTCGCTCGACAGTATCGACTATGCACTCTACGAATCAAACGGTATGTTCTCGGCTCTGCCCAAGCAGGACTACGAACAAACGCAAACCTCTCTCCCCCTCGTCATGATCGACAACGGCAAGTTCGATAAAAAGAATCTCGAAATCACGGGACTGGGCAAAGAATACTTCGAGGGCATTCTCAAAGAGCAGGGAATCAAGAGCGCAAAGAGAGTGCTCGTACTCACGGCGGACGGCACGGGAAAAATTTATTTGCAGGAAAAGAATGAAAAATACCGCACGTTTACGGTAAACTATCCGGAGGGCAAGACATGGTAAAATCGCTTATCGCAATTTTAACGGCAATCGCGCTCCTCGTAGGCGCGGCAGTATTTGAAAGCTATTACGTTTCAAATCAGTTTGGCGACTTCGAGCAAGAGCTTCTCGCGCTCTATGCAAAGGTAGACGGCGAAACGGCAAACGGCGAAGACGCAAAGGCCGTGCAGACTTCTTGGGAGCACCGCAAAGAGCATTTGCACGTTTGGATTCCCCACAACGACGTTGCGCGCATCGACGACTATATGTCCGAAACCGTCCGTCTCATCGGGGAAAAGGAATACCCCTACGCGCTTGCCAATCTCGAAATCCTCATTCATCTCTGTTCGTGTCTGCCGGGCACTTACAGCCCCGCCTTAGAAAATATTTTCTAAAAGAACCCCCGCCGCTATTTTCGCGGCGGGGGTTCAAATTACTTTTTGGGTTAATTTCTTTTAATTTAGGCGTGAGCTTGTCCGCGCGGCGTAGCCGCGCGCTCGTTTATTCAAGCACCCGCCACAGTGCCAAAACGCATTTCAAAGGTGTTTCAAATTTTTTCTATAATTCTCTAATTCCTTTTCGTCAAAACGGTTTAAGAAGTCGTCAATTATCGTTATTAACTCTTTTTTGTCCATTGGTATATTCCCGTGAAGTTGAATTGCATTGGACGCACCCAAAGCGGCAAAATGGGTTTTTATCTCTAAACCTTGCACAAGCATTTTTAATTCTTCATATTTTTCGGTTTCACTTTCTTCTACCCAGTTTCCGATTTGTATTTCGCGGTATAGTTCGGATGTCGGATAAATTGTAAGCATTGACGCGCCGACAATTTTCGGGTTAAGTTGATTAAATATCTTTAATGTGTTTTCTACACCTTGTCTACTTTTCCCATTTCCGTATATTCCCGTAAGATAGAAAAAATTATACTCTATTCCAGCTTCGTCAAGTTTACGGCATTGCTCTAAAATGTCAGCGGACGAATAACCTTTATTCATAAAGGCTAATGCCTTATCGTCACCAGTTTCTACGCCGATAGTTATTCCGTTATAACCGCAACTTCGCAACTGTTTTAGTTCTTCAACGCTTTTAGGCGCAATATCCGTTATTCTTGCAAAACAACCGATAGTTTTTAATCGGTTGAGATACTGTTTTGATAAATATGCTATTTCCCGTAATTTTTCCGTTGATAACACAAATGGATTTGCACCGACTAAAAACATTCTCGTTATATCTGGGGTAAAATAGTATAATTCTTTCAAATCGTTCTCGATTTCGTCCATAGGGGACATTTTGAACTTAAAAGAAATATCTTCATAAAGTGTACAAAATTTGCATTTATGGTGTGTGCAACCTGCTGTAACTTGTAATAGAGCCGACCACGCCTCATAAGGGGGGCGCCAAACCGTTCCCGTATAGTGCATTTAATACCGTCCTTTTTCGTTTTTTATATTATAAAATACATCAATATAAAATTTCAAGTACTGTCTTTATTTAGTAGTACTATTAAAAAAGATACTAATATATTTGACTTGCTTTTTCTAATCGGTTAAAATATACGGCAAAGGAGTTATATATGACTGATAACAAATTTAGAAAAAGAGAAGTAATGTCACGCTGTGTACCTATGAATACATTACAAGCCGTTTTAAGTGGTAAATGGAAATTTCTTATTCTTTGGTATATTGCCTTTTATAAAGTGCAGCGATTTGGTGAATTGTTACGCCGTATGGATGGCATCACTCAATCAACCTTAACAAAACAGTTGCGAGAATTAGAAGATGATGGTTTTATACACCGTGAAATTTATAAAGAAATTCCGCCAAAAGTAGAATACACTTTGACGGAACTCGGAAAAAGTTTTGTACCGATTTTAACTCAAATGCTGTTATGGAGTCAAAATCATTTATGTGCTGACGATTACATAAGCCCATATTCAGAAGAAGACATACAAAAGCTGCTAAAATAATGAATATAATGGTTCGGTTTACCTATAAAGCCGTTCATCAAGAAGGAACTACCCGAACACCTTTGTAAGTTTACAAAGCATTCGGATAGTTTTTTCTTTATGACAAATTATTCCGAGCTATCAAAACCGCATTATATCTTTATGAAATAGTAAAAAGTTTCGAGTGGTTGTATTGTTATAAAGTCAACAAAATTCCGTCTCCTTATGAGCTGTGATTTATTTTATAAGAAAAACTCAGGCGGCAAGTGAATGCCGTCTGAGCCTTTTAGTCTAATAGTGTGTATTCAATTTGCTCAAAATTTCGTAGGGCTGAATAGGTGTTATTCAGCTATCGAAACGTAAAGTTGTTTTAACCCTCCTTTTAGACTTTTTTGTATAGCCAACCGCCGTTGAGGCTTGGCACGGTCATGACTCCGAGCCTCTCCCCCGTTCGCATCCTAGGCTGCGCATTTGGCGGTAAGACTCAATCGTCATTCCCTTCGGCAAATCTGTTTGCCGCAAAGGGATTGTTCCTGCGCAGGAACCGTGCCGGTGCGGGTTGTGCTATCTCCTGTTGCTGCTGCTCGCTCGGCTGTGTCTGCACGATAGGCGGCACCACAACCACGGGCTGCGGTTGCGTATTCGGCTGTGCCGTAACAGTCGGCTTCTCCTGTGCAAAGCGGTTGCGTTCTTTCTCAAGCGCAAGCTCGCGTTCCAATTCGCGCGTTCTCTCGCGCTCCTTCTCCCGAAGATCACGCTCGAGTTCAAGCTCGCGTACCGTTGCCTGCGTATAGCTCTGCGGTATTTGCGGCTGTACGTAGCTCTGCGGCATAACCACCTGCTGCGGTTGAGGCAGGGCAGGCTGTGCGTAAGGCTGCGCGGGAGTGTTGGACTTGATTTGTCCGACGTAGAAATTACGGTCTCTGTCGATACCGAGCTCGTGCTCTAAGTTGCGCATTCTCTCGTAATCACGCACGCGCATACGCTCTAACTCGCGCTCCAACTCGTACTCACGGTACGAGGGCTGTGCATATCCCTGCGGCATCGGTGCCTGCCAATACGGCGACGGCATATACCCCTGCGGCATATACATCGGTTGAGGATACACGGGCGCTTGCACCGGTACCTGCACGGGAACCTGCTGAATGACAGGTTGCACCACGGGTTGCGAAACAGGCTGAGGTGCGGGCTGTACTACGGGTTGCTGGGCAACCGTAGGCTGTGCCTGAACAACCTTCTCGCTCTTGTTCTTTTCGCGCTCTAATTCTAATTCTTTTTCCTTGGCGCGAAGTTCAAGCTCTAATTCTTTCTCGCGGGAGTTTCCGTTCGCAGGCATTGCGGGGATATAAACCCTCTGCACGGACGGCTCGAAGGGTGCCGACATATTCTCACGGC
>JAIDCJ010000012.1 GCA_029055875.1 Clostridia bacterium | reverse complement strand
TTTTATTTTCGCTTTTTTTTGTGGGGGGGTGGTCCCTTTTTTTTTTTGCCACCCACATGGGCCGCCCCCCCGCCCCCCCCACCGGGGGGGCGCGGCGCCTGATTACTTCTGATCGAGCACTGCGTCGATATACTTGTTGGGATCTACCCACTTGTTATTTTCCTTGACCTCGAAGTGCAGGTGCGCGCCGTCCTTCATCTCGCTGCCCTCTGCGCCTACTTCGGCAATCTTTTCGCCCTTCGTCACCTTCTGCCCTACGCCGAGTCCCGCAACGGGCGTGACGTAGATATACACGCTCGTAAGTCCGTTGCCGTGGTCTACCGTAATGCGGTTGCCGAGGCTCTCGTGATAGTTCACTTCCGTTACCGTACCGTCTGCCATTGCAAAGACGTCCGTGCCCTCATCCGCCGAGAAGTCGATTGCATAGTGGCGGTAAATACAGCCGATGGTCTGATTGGTGTAGATTTCGCCGTACTCGAAATTGTACGTTGCCGAAATGGGGATAACGTAGGGGTTGGGGTCTACGTCGTCACCGCCCGTAGGCTTATCATCGGGTACGTCGGGCTTATCGGGCTCGGTCGGCCCCGAAGGGTCGGGTGCGTCAATCACTTCACCACTCCGTCCCGTAACGAAATATACGGTGAGCACGATTGCCGCCGCAAGCAGCAATACGCAGACGGTGAGAATGCTGTAGTATAAAACTCTTTTTTTGCTTTTGGTTTTTTCTTCTTTCATGGGTCTCCTCCGAAAAAATTTCTATGTACATGATTGACAGCCTTTCTCCGTTTTATACTCCGGAAATCAAAATCCGCCGAAGATAATGGGAGTTCCCGCCGCCGTCTGCTCGCTGCTTACGGCAATATGCAAATTCACGAACCTGCCGCCGAGCTCCATTCCGCCCTTCAAGAGCGGGGAATATAAATAATAGTTTGTAACGCCGTTTACCTCTTCCGTAAAGAGGAGCGTCGCCGCGAACTTCTCCTTCATTTCCTCGTAGCGGTTGCCCGTGTAGCGCACGCTCTCGCCTGCCACCGCGCCGTTTAAGAGTTTATCGAAAAGCGGGTTTTTCGTTCTTACCGTCTGCGCCGAGGAAGATAAGCCGTAAGAGAGCTCGTAGGCCTCGCCCTCTTCAAACACGGGGGAGTGCGTTAAAAGGAGCGCGAAAAAAGCACAGAGTGCCGCGAGCGAGCAAACGGCAACCGCCTTGCACGCAAGCCAAATTTTTCGCAGTCTGTTCTTATGCATAAAAAAATCCTCCCGACCGTTCGGAAGGATTGTTGACTGTTTGATTCAGTTTTATACTTTTTTCAAAGAAAAGAAATTCGTGAATATCTTTATTCCCACGGCAAAGTTTCGCCGCCGAGAATGTGAATATGCAAGTGGTGCACCGTCTGTCCTGCGTTCTCGCCTTGGTTGATGACAAGCCGATACCCCTCGGAAAGCCCGAGCGTATTTTGAAGTGACGCTATCTTTTTGAGCGTGCGCCCCACCAGCGCGGCGCGGGCGTCGTCCATTTCGCCCAGATATGCAAAGTGCTCCTTCGGCACGCAGAGAAGGTGAATTTTCGCCTTGGGCTCGATGTCCTTAAAAATAATAATTTCCTCGTCCTCGTACACCTTTGCAGAGGGAATTTCCCCCGCGATAATTTTACAGAAAATACAGTTTTCCATTGTTATATCTCCTTTATGATTTCGGCGCGGACGCCGTCCTGATACGCTTCGATTAATTTTACGCGGTACATACTCCCTTCCCGCGCGCCCTCGGCATACACGCGCAGATAGTTCGAGGTGTACCCGCCGTCATTTTCAAAGAGCGCAATCTGTTCGCTCCCCAAAAATTTTCCGAGATAAGTTTTCTCGGCAAGGCGCGCCGCTTCGAGCATTCTGCCCATGCGCTCCTTTTTGATTTCGGGCGGAATATCTTTGAGCTTCGCGGCGTTCGTGCCCGCACGCGGGGAAAACGGAAACGCGTGCACCCGCGCGAGAGACGCCTCTTTCACAATGGAGAGCGACTGCAAGAAGTCCTCTTCCGTTTCGGTTGGATAGCCGACGATAATATCCGTGGTGATAGCGGCGTTCGGGAAATGGCGGTAAATGAGCGCGCACTTATTCAAATACTCTTCACGCGTATAGCGGCGGTTCATGTTTTTCAGCACCGCGCTCGAACCGCTCTGCAACGATAAATGGAACTGCTCGGCTACGTTTCCCGCCGCCTGCATTTGTTTAAGAAATTCTTCGGTAATCACGCACGGCTCCAACGAACCGAGCCGTATGCGCGCGGGAATCTCCTTTAATAATAGCAATAATTCCCCGAGCCTTATTTCGCCGTCCTCATACGAGGAAATATCGATCCCCGTGAGCACGATTTCCTTCGCCCCGCAGGTCCTCGCTTCTTCCACGATTTTTTCGGCACTGCGCGAACGCGTTCTCCCTCTTAAATAGGGAATTAAGCAATAGGAGCAAAAGCGGTTGCAACCGTCCTGTATGCGCAGATACGCGCGGGTTTTGCTGCGCTTGGGAGCGGGCAACTCGCAGAACGCGCTCTCCGTTTCATGCGCCGCGCCCCGCTCCGCAATATAATCGAGCAGCTTGTCCTTGCCCATGGCACCCGAGACGAAGGTCACGCCCTCGCGCGTTTCAAACGCTTTGGAATTATGCTCGGAAGCGCACCCGCACACCACGACGGGCGCATTCGGGTTGAATTTTCTAAGCCGCGCCACCGCCTGACGGCTCTTGCGCTCCGCCTCGGCAGTCACCGCGCAGGTGTTAATTAAATATAAGTCGGCGTATTCGGGAACTTCCGTCACTTCGTAGCCGCGCTCCTCGAGCCCGCGCATGAGCGACATACTCTCGACCTCGTTCATTTTACAACCGAGCGTAAACACGCACGCCTTCATTTGTGCCACCTATATACAAGGGCATACCATTCGCCTTTATTGCGCATTTCTACTTCTTCAAGCCCCTGCGCCTCGAACGCACTGCGCACCAAGCTCAGGCGGTCTTTGATAATGCCGCTGAGTATCAGCGTGCCGTTCTCTTTCAAGTTTTTCGGGATAGAGGGCGCGAGCATGACGAGCACTTCCGCCGTAATATTCGCAAGCACCAGCTCCCCCTTAATATCGGCGTTATCCAAAAGATTGGAATGCGCCACAACCACGCTCTTAGAAACGCCGTTCTTTTCCGCGTTATGGTTCGCGCTCTCCACGGCAACGGGGTCGATATCGGTGAGATAGCACTTCTGCGCGCCGAGCTTTGCCGCCGCAATGCCTAAGATACCGCTCCCGCAGCCGACGTCAATGACGGTATCTCCCGCTTTGCCGTACTCTTGCAGGAGTTCCAGACACATGGCGGTAGTTTCATGCTCGCCCGTGCCGAACGCCATATTGGAATCGAGCGTAACGATTACCTCGCCCGCTTGCTTTTCGTACTTGATCCATTCGGGAACGATAACGACTTTTCCCCCGACGTGAATGGGACGGAAATGCTTTTTCCAAATATCGATCCAGTCGTCGCCCTCGATTTCGCGCTTGGTTTCTTCCAACGTTCCGAACGGAATTGCCCCGCCCGCTAAGGCCTCGCGGCTCTTGATTTCGCGCATGATAAGCGTCGTCTGCTCGTCCGCCGTTGCTACTTCCAAAAAGCATTTCACGAGCACATCCGTTTGCGGGGCGGTAACGCTCTCGTCCATATAATCCCAAAAGACGGTAGAATCTTTTTGCAGCGCAATAATATCCGCCGCGTCGCTCACGGCTACCCCGTGCGGCGTAAACTGCCACATGACGTCGGCAACCAGCTCGCTCGCCTCGGTTGTGGTATGTACGGTAAGTTCAATGTATTTCATAGCGTTTATTATAAATTTATTTGTTTCCCTTGTCAATATTAAAGCTCTTTCCGCCCAAGCAAATAATCAACTGAAACTTCATACAAGTCTGCAATCTTTACAAGATTTTCGAGTGTAGGCTCCGAAGAACCATTTTCGTAACGAATGTACGACGGCTGCGAAATTCCTAAATGCTCTGCAACCTGCCTTTGTGTGTACCCATATAGAGTTCGTTGTTCCAATAATTTTTCTTGAAAAGTTTTCATAATAACCTCTTGACAATTATAGCAAACTGTTATATTATAAAAAGGAATATAGCAATTTGCTATCAAGATTTGTTTAGAGGTTTGTTATATATGGTTTGGGATTTTTCGGATTTAACAAAAAGATTAAAGGAAACGGTGGAAAATAGCGGGCTTACCGTAACGGAACTATCTCAAAAAACGGGAATTTCCATTAGAACGCTGAAAGACTATCTTGCGGGCAAACGGTACCCCCATGCAGGACGGTTAATGAAAATAAGTAATGCACTCGGCGTCAGTTGCGATTATCTCCTTTTCCCTGATAGGATAAATTAAAAACCCGCCAAAGCGGGTTTTGATTTTTATTTCTCGTAGGCGTCTTTGCCGTAGAGTCTCGATAAATCGTCCGAATAGGTTTTCGATTTTCCAAACTGTTTGAGTTCGAGCTCGTCCGCCGTTTCCTGCAATTTCTTCTTCTGCTCCTTGGTGAGCTTCGTGGGCACTTCCACGAATACGCGCAGGTACAAATTCCCCGTGCCGTTGCGCGACTTAATGCCCTTGCCGCGCACCGTGAAGGTGGTGCCGTTCTGCGTGCCCTCGGGAATGGTATAGGCAAACGTATCGTCAAGCCCCGGAACCTGCACGGTTCCGCCGAGCGCCGCCGTCTGGAAGGGAACGGGCAAATCGATATACAAATCCATATTCTTGCGCTTGAAAATCTTGTGCGGCTCCACGCGGAATACGGCAATCAAATCGCCGGGATCGCCGCCCTCCGTGCTCGCCTGACCGAAGCCGCGCTTGCGGATATACGAGTTGGTATCCGCGCCTGCTGGAACGTTGAGCGTCACCTTCGTATCACGGCGGATAAACCCTCTGCCCTTGCAGTCAGGACATTTCTCGGTGATGATCTTTCCTCTGCCGCCGCAATCGGGGCACGCCCCCACACGCACCGTTCTGCCGAACATGGTGTCCTGCGTAAAGCGTACCTGCCCCTTGCCGCCGCACTTTTGACAGGTTTTATAGGCAGAGCCGTTCTTTGCGCCCGTACCCTTGCACGAGGGGCAGGGTTCGTTACGCGCATAAGTAATTTCTTTGGTGCAGCCCTTTGCCGCGTCCATAAACGAGAGCGGAACGTTGATTTGAATATCCTCGCCCGTGGTATCGCGCTGAACGGACGCGCCGCCGCCGAAGCCTTGGAAGATGCTGTCGAAAATATCTCCGAAGCCGCCGAAGCCTCCTGCAAAGCCGCCGCCCATACCCCCCATGCCGCCCATGCCGGGATGCTCCTGTTCGTAGTCGTACGCGGCGCGCTTCTGCGGATCGGAAAGCACTTCGTTCGCCTCGTTGATTTCCTTGAACTTCTCCGCCGCAAGCTTATCGTTCGGGTGCAGGTCGGGGTGGTACTGCTTGACGAGCTTTTTATACGCCGCCTTGATCTCCGCCTCCGACGCAGTTTTACTCACGCCGAGAATTTCGTAATAATTCTTTTTTTCAGCCATATGGGATTTCCTCAATTATGCCGAAAAGCCGCAAGCGCGGCTTTCGTTGTAAATTCGGTTTTTTGTCTGGTTACTGGTGGAACTCGTCGCCGCCCTCGCCCGCGCCACCGTCTGCGGGATTCGCGCCGCGCGTCTGCTCGTACATCTTTACGAAGATGGGCTGTACTTTATTGGACAGCTCTTCCGCGGCCTTGTTGTACGCTTCCTCGTCGTCCGCTTCGAGCTCTTTCTTCGCCTCGTCCACGGCCGCCTGCAACGCCTCTTTGTCCTCGTCGGAAAGTTTATCCGCACCCTCTTTCAAGGTCTGCTCTACCGAGAAGATCAGTCCGTCGAGCTTGTTCTTCGCGTCTACCTTGGACTTGCGCTTTTTGTCCTCTTCCGCGTACTGCTCCGCATCCTTCACCGCTTTGTTGATTTCGTCCTCGGAAAGGTTGGTGGAAGAAGTAATCGTAATATCCGTGCTCTTGCCCGTGCCGAGGTCTTTCGCCTCTACGTGCACGATACCGTTTGCGTCGACGTCGAAGGTAACTTCGATTTGCGGAATGCCGCGGGGTGCGGGCGCAATGCCCGTAAGCATGAATCTGCCCATCGTCTTGTTGTCGCGGCAGAATTCGCGCTCGCCCTGTAAGATGTGAATTTCCACGCTCGTCTGGTTATCCGCCGCCGTGGAGAATACCTGACTCTTCTTTACGGGAATGGTCGTATTTCTGTCGATCAATCTTGTGAACACGCCGCCCAGCGTTTCGATACCGAGCGACAAAGGCATAACGTCGAGAAGCAAGACGTCCTTGACTTCGCCCGTTAAAACGCCGCCCTGAATTGCCGCGCCGACTGCAACGCATTCGTCGGGGTTGATTCCCTTGAAGGGCTCTTTGCCCGTAAGCTCCTTTACCTTTGCAACGACTGCGGGAATACGCGTGGAACCGCCTACGAGAATAACTTTATCGATATCGCTGTATTTAAGTCCCGCGTCCTTCATAGCGAGCTTCATGGGCTCTGCCGTCTTCTCTACGAGATCGGCGGTAAGTGCGTCGAATTTCTGACGGGTAATTTCAAGCTCCAAGTGTGCGGGGCCTGCTTCCGTCATGGAAATGAAGGGAAGGGATACGGAAGTCGAGGTCATGCCCGAAAGCTCGATCTTCGCCTTTTCCGCAGCTTCCTTCAAACGCTGCATTGCCATTTTATCCTTGGCAAGGTCTACGCCGTGGCTCTTCTTGAATTCCTCTACCATGTAGTCCATCACGCGTTTATCGAAGTCGTCGCCGCCGAGCATATTGTTACCGTTGGTTGCGAGCACCTCGAACACGCCGTCCGAAATTTCGAGAATGGAAACGTCGAACGTGCCGCCGCCCAAGTCGTAAATCATGACCTTGCTGTTTTCTTTGTCCTTATCAAGCCCGTAGGAAAGCGCAGCCGCCGTGGGCTCGTTGATAATTCTCAAAACGTTGAGGCCTGCAATCTTGCCCGCGTCCTTGGTTGCCTGACGCTGTGCGTCGGTGAAGTATGCGGGGCAGGTGATAACGGCGTCCGTTACCTTGCCGCCGAGGTACGCTTCCGCGTCCGCTTTGAGCTTAGAAAGAATCATTGCGGAAATTTCCTGCGGGGAATAGGACTTATCGTCGATTTTTACTTTGTAGTCCGAGCCCATGTTGCGCTTAATGGAAATTACCGTTTTATCGGGGTTGGCAACTGCCTGACGCTTTGCCACCTGACCGACGACGCGCGAGCCGTCCTTCTGGAATGCGACGACGGAGGGCGTAGTACGCGCGCCTTCCGCATTTGCGATGACGACGGGCTCGCCGCCTTCCATCACCGCTACGCAAGAGTTGGTTGTTCCTAAATCGATTCCGATTACCTTAGCCATAATATTTATTTTCTCCTTGATAATGCAATATTTATTTCGTTACCGAAACCTGCGCAAAACGCAGGATTTTACCGTTTTGTTCGTACCCCTTGCGGAATACCTGTTTTACGATGCCGCTTCCCTCGCCCGCTTCGTCGTCGATTGCGATCACCGCCTCGCTCGTTTCGGGATCGAACTCCTCGCCTACGGGACAGATGATTGTGATTTTTTCCTCTTCGAGCAGCTTCTCGAACGCTTTAATCACCATCTGAATGCCCTGCTTGGTCTGTTCGTCCTGACAGCTGCGGACGGCAATCTCGAGCGTATCGCCAATGGGGAAAAGCCCCTTTATAACGTCCGCGCGTCCTTCCGCGTATGCCTGCGAGCGGGTAGCCGACGTGCGTTTACGGTAGTTCTCGTATTCCGCCGTCACCGAATACCACTTGCGCTTCAAGTCCTCCGCTTCCGCTTTGAGCTTTTCTATCTCGCCGTCCACAGGGGCTTCGCACTCCGCTTCGGGTGCGGATTCTACCGTTTCCGTTTCTTGGTTTTCGTTTTCTAAATCCACGTTATTACCCTTCATGAGATTTTTTTCACTAATAATATAAAGTAAATTCCCTTTGGTTAAACAGATTTTACAAAAAAATTGCGAATTTTTCCAAAAAAATTTTCCTTTCGGTATTTACAATCTGCCCGCCGTATATTACAATGAAAGAAAAAGGACTTTTTTATGGAATCAAGAGGCATCGAACTGAAAACGCGCAGGAATAGTGCGGTCGTCATTCGCGCAATCCCCGGTCACTTTGCAACGCAGCACTCGCACGTGAGCTACTGCATCGATATCACGAAACTCAAATCGGACTTAAAGGCCTCCAAAGCGGCGGCAAGGCTGTTCGCGGAAAAGTTTAATAATACGCCCGTAGATACCATTATCACCTTAGAGCGCATGAAAATGGTTGGCGCGTTCCTTGCAAACGAGCTTTCGCATTCGGGCATCAATATCAATAACGATATGGGCGTCATCTCCCCCGAGGTGACGAACGATAAACTCATTCTTCGGGACAACCTTCTGCCCTACGTGCAGAATAAAAACGTGCTCGTGCTGTGCGCCACCGCCACGACGGGACTTACCGCAAAGGGCACCTTGGAGGGAATCCGCTACTACGGCGGCGAACCCGTTGGGCTCGGCGTGGTGTTCGGCGGCAACTTCGAGATGGACGGCGTGCCCGTGGTGCGGCTCATCAGCTTAGAGGATTTGCCCGACTACGCCTCCTTCCCGCCCGCGCAGTGCCCCCTATGCAGACAGGGCATGAAGGTGGACGCGCTCGTCAATTCCTACGGTTATTCCAAAATTTAATTGCAAATCAAAAAGACCTTGCGGGGAGCAAGGTCTTTTACTCTTTCGTCCATTCTACGAGCTCGTCGAGCGAAATCTCGAAAATATCGGCGAGCTTACACAAAGTTAAAATATCGGGCGTGCTGTAACCGTTTTCGTAATTGGAAATAAGGCTCTTCTTTCCGCACAGCTTTTCCGCAAGCTCCGCCTGCGTCAGATTTATTTGCTTCCGATAAAATTTTATATTTTCTGCAATTTTTGTTTTCATATCTCTTGACAAATGTACAAGTTTCTTGTATTATTTCATTGATAGTACAAGATACTTGTACTTTTTTATTATATACAAAAGGAGAAAAATAAATGGCAGGAAACATGGTTCGTAGTAAAGCCGTGCGAGGAATTGCAGGTGACAAGTGGCTTTTGAAGTTGGAACAAAGAGCATTCGGGTGGCATTTTTGGTCAACGGCGAACGAACACGAATACGGGGTTGAAGTCAACTCGGACGGCAGTGCACGCACTACCCATAAAATTATTCAGTGGTTGGAATTCCGCAGGGTCTCACCCTATACGCATAACTTTCTATTCAAAATGACGGAATTTTTCTCGAAAATCTTCTCGTTTTTCAGACGCATCTTTTTTTCATTCGGGTTTCCGCTTTTAATTATTGCGGTAATCGGGGGAGTCCTCGGCACCTACGCGTTTGAAATGCCGGATGTGGGTGATATCTTTTTCACCGTTGCAAAATGGCTGGCGATTGCGTATGCAATCAGCGTCGGCGGAACTTTTCTTTTTGCGGGACTCGGTCTGCTTTGGAGAAAGGCTTTCAAAATTGACGCGAAGCTCAAAAAAATTTACGGCGACGACCTCGCCGCCATCTGTGTGTTTCAGGACGAAGTATAACGCAACGCCCGACGGTAAAACCGTCGGGCGTTATTTTTTCGGCAGTCACGCCCCTCAATTTCCGCAGGCCGTGGTATGCTGTATGCGCGACGGGTATTGAGAGGTAATTATGACGTTATTGCAATACCTGAGTGCGTTCCGCGTGTACAGCGTGGACGTGCTCGTTCTCGCATTGGGGGTGAGCCTTATCACCTCCTTGCTCAAAAAGACGGTTTTGAAAAAGTGCCCCAAAAAGGTGTTCGTGTTCCTGCCCTTTCTCATCGGTTTCATTTTTTACGCTTCTTACCGCGCAATTCTCACCATGAGTGCGGAGCCCTTCACAAGCGGACTTACCGAAACCTTCGAGGGCGGGTTCGCCTGCGGCTGCGCCGCCACGCTCTACTACGTGGTGTACGAACAGTTCTTCCGCACCGTATCGCCCGCGGCACCCTCCGAAAAAGCGCAAACCACGCTTCCCGTGGCGCAGCTTCTCGAAGCAATCGTCCCCGAAAACGAGCTTGCCCGTATCGCTCAAACGCTTACCGAGGGCAGCAAAGATAAATCGGGTAACGACCTTTTGCGCTTCGTATTGGAAACGTTGCGCGGGTGCGTAGCGGACGGAGAGCTCACCGAGGGCGAGCTTCTCTTATGCGCCCAAACGGTTTCCAAATTTTTGGAAACGATAAAAGTTTAACCGTCTTTTCCCCCTTCCGCTAAGGAGGGGGTTTTCTTTGTATAATTTCCTTTTAACGCTTCATACTTTTTTTATGAAAAACATTACGGGAAAACTCAAAGACGACGCCGAGGCGCTGAAAGGTCTGCTCCCCGCGCAGGATATTCTGAGCTTTGGTTTTGAGAGCGAAAAGGGGCTTAAATTTCAGGTTCTGTTCGCGGATGCCGTTACCGATAAGGAGCTTTTGGCCGACGAAGTCATTCGTCCCCTGCAATCCTACGAAGGCGGCAAGACCGCACAGGAGATGGGCGCGGCGGTCATCTGCCCCGAGGTGCGCACGGAAAAGGGACTTGAAAAGCTTTCCGAAGAGATTCTTGCGGGCAACCCCGTGCTCCTTTGGGAGGGCGCGGACGAGGGGCTTATCGTCGGCACGAAAAAGGTGTTCGTGCGCTCGATTGCAGAACCCCCGACGGACGTCGTGATCAAAGGCCCGCGCGAGGGCTTTATCGAGGACGTGAAGATAAACACCTCGCTCGTGCGCAGACGGCTGAAAACCCCCAACCTCAAAATTGAAATGATTACCCTCGGCAAGCAGTCGCAGACGGTCGTCGCGCTCTGCTACGTAGAGGGCACCTCTGTGGAAAAGACGGTAAAGGAAGTCAAGGAAAAGCTCCAAAAAATCGATATCGACTTTATCCCCGATTCTTCCTATTTAACGCACTATCTTGCCCAGCGGCCGTACTCGCTGATGAAACAGGTGGGCACGACGGAAAAACCCGACATCTTCTGCGCGAAGATTGCCGAGGGCAGGGTGGGGCTTCTCGTGGACGGATCGCCCATTGCGCTGACGCTCCCCTATCTCTTAGTAGAGGACTTTCAGGCAAGCGAGGACTATTACGTTCCGTCCTACCGCGCGACCTTCACGCGGCTTTTGCGCCTCTTCGCGCTGATCGTTGCCATCTATCTTCCCGCGTTCTATATCTCGGCGCAGCTCTTCAAATTGCAGCTCTTCCCCATTAAACTGCTCATTACCATTTCGGGCGCGATACAGGATATTCCGCTATCGCCCTCGCTCGAAATGCTGCTCGTGCTTCTCGTTTTGGAGGTTCTCAACGAGGCAAGTATCCGAATGCCCAAGTACGTGGGCATGGCGCTTTCGGTGGTTGGTGCGCTCGTGCTCGGCGAAACGGCGGTGAGCGCGGGCTTCGTTTCCACCCCCGCCATCATCATTATCGCGTTCAGCGGAATCGGGCTGTACGCCGTGCCAAACCTCATTGAACAGACCTCGGTCATTCGGCTTGCCATGCTCATCGTTGCGGGCAGTATCGGCACCTACGGTATTATTCTCCTCACGGCGTTTATCCTTTTGTATCTCGTTACGACGGAGAACTACGGCGTACCGCTTGCGGCGCCCTTCTCCCCCATCGTCGGCAGAGATTTGCGCGATACCTTCGTGAAGTACAATCTCGGCTCGCTCGAAACGCGTCCGAAAACGCTCGGCAGTAAAAACAAGAGGAGGTTAAAACGACATGAATAAAATCGCACCGCGGCAGCTCTATTTCTTCCTCGCGTGTATCGCACCCCTCGGCAAGCTCGTGCTGCTGCCCACCCAACTTGCGCACTATTCGGCAAACGACCTGCTGTTCCCCGCCGCCATCAACTTTTTATTGCAGGCGGGAATCGTGTTCCTCATTATGCTGCTTGCAAGAAGCAACAAGACCTTCTACGACCTGCTCGTAAACACGTTCGGGAAAATCGTCGGGAAAATTCTCATTTGCATTTTTGCGGCCTTTCTGTTCTTTATCTCCTTCCTGCCCATTCTCGAACAAAAGCTGCTCGTTCAGAGCGTCTTTTACGATACGCTCCCCTCGGTAGTGGCGTTCTCTTCCTTCTTCTTGTTCAGCGCGTACCTGTGCGCCAAGCCCGCGTCCGTGCTCGGGAGAACGTGGGATATCCTCGGCCCGCTCGCAATCGCGGGCATGGTAGGCATTCTCGTGTTCGCATTGCCCGTAACCGACTTCGGCGCGCTTGCGCCCGTGGGCGTGACCGGTGCAAAGAGCATTTTCTTCTCTACGGCGTACACGCTGAACTGGTTCTACGATTCCGCCATTCTGCTCCTGCTCGTCGGGCGGTTTGAATACAAAAAAGGCATGGCATGGAAGAGCGTCGTTTTCTATCTTATCGGCGCGGCGGCAATCCTCTTCTTCCTCGCCGTATTCTACGGCGTTTACGAAGGGCTCGCCGTCAGACAAATCTTCTCGTTCTCCAAAATCGGCAAATACAATTCGGGCGTTACCGTGCTCGGCAGAATCGACTATCTCTTCGTGTTCGCACTCACGCTCGGCATGGCGTTCTATTGCGCCCTGCCCGTTCAGCTCGGCGTCGGCTGCCTCGTCGATACCTTCGGCGCAGACAAGTGTAAACCCGCGCTGTTCTCGGTAGGCATCAACCTCGTAATCTTCATTCTGTCTATCCTTTTGGACTATCAGTTCGCCGCAATCAACACCACGGTGAACGAAAAGCTGTGGTTCCTGCCGCCCGTGTTCTGCGTGCTCGTTCCTATACTTGCATTACTTCTGAGGAGGAAACCCCGTGAAAGAAAAGTTCGCTAAATTCGTAAAAACGCTGCCTATGAAAATTTATATTATTCTCGCGGCGGTGTTCATTTTCACCTTCTTCTCGAACGACTTCGGGCTTGTGGATATTCAGAAGACGGCCGTCATTCTTGCCGCGGGGCTGGACAGAACGGACGAGGGCTATCACCTCACCGCGCAGATTGCCGTGCCCAAGGGCTCCGATCGAAACTCGTGCGGAACGGCGAGTATCGATATCGAGGGCGACGGCAAGACGGTGTCCGACTGCATCACGCAAATTTACGGGAAAACGGGCTGGGTGCCCAAGCTCATTTTCTGCAACCTGCTCTTAATCGGCGAGGACACCGCAAAGAGCGAGGATATTTTCGACGGGCTCGACTTCTTCCTGCGCAACGAGTATATGCAGGACAGCTGCTTTATCGCCGCCTGCGAGGGCACGGCAAAGGATATGCTCACCACCGTGAGCGCGATCGACGATACCACTTCGCAGTCCATTGAAAAGATTTTCTCGGACGCCGCAGTGAAGGCGGGCACGACGGTAAAGAGCACCTTGAAGGATTTCGCCGTTTCCTATTACGGAAAATCCAAGAGCGGATATATGCCCTTCGTGCGCTCGATCGATCAGAACTGCGGCGCGGACTCGGGCGGGGGTTCGGGTTCGAGCGCTTCGGGCAGCGGGGGCGGCAGCGAAAGCGGCGGCAGCAGCCAGGGCGAAGAACAGAAGAAAATTTATTATGCGAATGAAACGGCGCTCTTTTCGGAGGGGAAAATGGTTGCGCTTCTCACTCCCGAAGAAACCTTTGCGTTCACTCTTTTGCAGGGGAACGTCTTCGCAGGCACCATGACGGCGGAAGAGGACGGCAAGCCCGTTACCCTTTCCATTCTCTCCGACGAAGGAAAGGTATCGCTGAGCGTCAAGAATAAACCCAAGGTGACCATGTCGCTTCGCACCAAGATACGGCTCTTCAACCGCGGCGTGCCCGCACCTATCGACGACGTTTCCAAAAGTGAAATATCCGATGCCGTGGAAGCAAACGCCACGGAACGGCTCACGCAGTATATGACCGATTTGTGGCAAACCTGCCTCGATTCGGGCTGTGACTTGTTCCTCTTGAATCGGAACCTCTACCGCTCCTCTCCCAAAAAATACGCGGAGTGGAAGGAAACGCTCCTCACCTCCGCCGATTTGGAAATCAAAGTGAAAATCGATAAAGTCAAATAAATGCAAACGCGCCGACCTTTTTAGGTCGGCGCGGCAATTTTAGCAGCGTAATCAATTGCGTACTGATTCGCCTTCGTCATAACGTAGTCCAATTACATTCTCGAGAACCCTTTTAGAAGTAGATCTTTACAATGTTTTAAAACATAATTTATTAAAATAAAAATGACAGCCCTTTAAAAGCCTGTCACTTTTATTTATCATTCAAAACATACTTTCTAATTTTGAGTGCTGTAAAGTATAATACAATTAAATTTTAGCAAGTTCTCCATAAATATTTTGGCTATGTACTATCCCTACCTCTTTCGGTTTATTTTTATAGCTTCGTGCATCCATATCAATCCCCAAATCTGTCACAATACTACTTCCCGAATACAATTTCACAATCTCATCAAACATAGGTTGTAATTCACTTGTATTAACAGATTCATATTTGTATTTTTCACAAATTTTCACAATAATTTGTGCCAATTTTACCACACTATATTCTGTAGGAACAAGAACCAAAAAACCATTGATTATCGCTATTTCACTTAAATCGTTGCCAACTATTTCTTTAATCCATATATGTGATCTCGCACTTTTATAACGTTCTACATATGGCTTTATGTTATCTTGCTGGTATTCATGTTCTAAAATAATATTTCCTTTATGTGTGTCCTGCATTATTTGATTATTATCGCCATAAAAGGTCTTTTCATAGACATGAACTTTTCTGAACGCAGAAACATTTAACTTATCACATAAATATTCGATTTGTTTAAATATAAACATTTTCTCATCACCTTCGGATAACTCATCTGGATTAAAAAACCCATAAGACAATTTCCGAACATTGATAAAATCTTCAACCCAATAAACCATATTATCAGTTAATTGTATCATTGCAATTCTCCTTTAATAGAAATAATGCCTTCCTGTACTTTTATAACCATGTGCTGTCTCAGGAGCCAAATACCCTGCATTATAGTGGCGTGGAACTACTTCTCCAGAATACACATGCCCACTTCCATGATTAACAATGACACGATTGTCACTATAAACATCCATGATCTGTTCCGACCAATATCCAGTTCCATCGTCGTAATAGGATATTCGTCTTTCAAGAGGCATTTCATTGGCATTGATACCCAAATCCGATTTCGCTGCGTCATATGCTTCTTGTTGAGAATTATACTTCTTACCGCTACACTTATTATGACACAACACCTTGCTTGCAGTGACATAATATGTGTGGAAATCGGCAACCTCAATGTTATAGGTGGTTTCGGGCTTAGAAAGCCTTTCAACTCGAATTTCTTCGATTATACCACACGAACCGTTAGAAAGCAAGCGGCTCGTTCGATTACCAACTTACTCACGGTCATAATTCTAAGACGCAAAAATTACCAAAAAAATTTTTGAAGATTTTTTCGGAAAAGTATTGACAAACGGAAATTCCATGCTATAATGAGGGTACAAAACGAAAATAACTTTCATGAAATGTTACTCATTCACAAAAAGGTAGGTAAACTCCAATGCACTAATTAAACTCGGTGCTACAAAAAAACGAAGTTATTCCAACAAAACATATCGGGAGGTACAACGATATGCGTCAGATTTTTGAAAGGTTCAAACTCAAATAGCAGGAGGGCAGACCAATGTACCACTTTATGATAAGGGCGGAAGATTAAGCAGCACCTATTTTCTAACGGGACGGATACATCCGGAAGTACGACCCGTTCCCGTAACCATGGAGAAGCCATGATTCAAGGTTAGGCTGCATAAAACTGGGGACGTTCCGTTCTCACAACTCAATATGAAAACACACTCCCGTGCGGTTGCGCGGGAGTTTATATTTTCTTATCTTTTTCATTCTTCGACAAAGAAAGACGCATTCCCTTTCCGTTTGCCTTGGCGTATCCATTATAATTGTGAAAAAACAATTATGAGGTGATACCGTGCACAAACGTCGAACCGCAAGAGCAAAACGCCCGCTGTTTTGCTGGAAGCCGTCTAAAATAACCGTGAAAACCGTACTTCGCTACGCCGCCCTTTTTGCCTGTATGGCAATTATAAACTTCGCGCTGCCCCAGCGCGAGCTGCTCGCCTTTCCGCTCTTTTACGCCGCGCTCGTTTGCGGCTTCAATCCTTTTTTGTGTACGGCGGGATATCTCCTGTCCTCCGCCGTGGCGCTCGATTTTTCCGCCACGCTGTGCTGCGGAGTTCAGGCGTGCTTCCTCACGCTCGTGTTCGTACTCTATAAGCGTTTCTCGCGCAAAATGAAATTCGAGCGCGTATTATACGCGCTTCTTTGCCAGCTCCCCTTTATCTTCCTCTATCCGCACACGGGCTACGCGCTCTTCTCCTTCCCCGTTATTTGGCAGAAGGTCATTATCGGCGCGTTCCTGTTTCTTTTCTCTATGCTCGCAGAGGGCGGTCTGCACGCGCTTTTATTCCGTGCGTTCCGCTGTAAACTCTCTGCGGGCGAGCTTGCCGAGCTCACCCTCGTATGGCTCTTCCTCGGCACGGGCATTATCAATGCGTTCACCGTAATCACCTTTTTCTTCCTCTCGCTTTGCCTCGTACTGCTTGCCGCCGTGCTCCTCAAAAACGCTTCCGCAGTTCCCTTTGCAATCGTGCTCTCACTTCCCCTTGCCTTCGTGCGCGTGAGTGCCGTGCCCCTCGCAGAGTACGCCGTGCTTGGCTCCGCTGCGCTTCTCTTCGTGTCCTACGGCGCACCCGTTTCCGCACTCGCTTTCACGGCGGCCTTCCTCGGTATCAACTACTTAGAGGGGCTGTATACGCGGGGCGTTGCCGAAATCGTGCTCACCGTGCTTGCGTGCGTCCTGCCCGCGATTGCGGTCTGCTGTATCCCCGAAAAGCTCTATCGCAAGGCAAAAAACACCCTCCTCTTCTATCGGGAGCGCACCCTGCCGCGCATTGCCATCAACCGCAACCGCCGCGCCGTGGGCGAACAGCTCTACGAGGTTTCCGCACTCTTTCGGGAAATCGAAAATTCCTTCCGCGAGCAAGACCTGCCCGACCACTCTTCCCGCCAGCTTCGGGATAAGCTCGAGGAATCGCTCTGCAAAACCTGCCCGAGCTATAAAAAGTGCGAAAAGGCACACGTTCGGGAAAGCCTCGATAAGCTCATTGCCATAGGCAAGGCAAAGGGCAGAGTGAACCTCATTGATATGCCGGGCGAGCTTGCGTCCCTTTGCAGCAATTCTGCGGGAATGCTGTTTGCGCTGAATAAGCTGCTTGCCGAACACCGCCGCTATCTCGCCGAGCTCGAATCTGCACGCGAAGGGCGCAGACTGCTTGCACAGCAGGCGCACGGCGTGAGCGAAATCTTACGCGAAATCGCGCTCGAACAGAGTGAAGAATACGTGTTCTCGGACGAGGAAACCGTGCTTTCTTCCGCGCTCTCCTCGGCGGGCATTTTGACTTCGGAAATCTTCCTCTACGGCGAGGGCAGCTCGTTTACCGTGAGCCTGACGATCCCCGCGGACACCAACGGCAAGAAGCTGTGCGAGATTGCAGGCAACGCGCTCCGCGTGCCCCTCTCGCTCTCCGAAATAATTCCGCTCACCCGCGAACGCTCCTGCTTCGTACTCAAGCGCAAAGCGAATTTCGACGCCGCGTTCGGCATTGCGTCCCGTTCCAAGGAAGGAGAAATGGCGAGCGGCGATACGCACTCAATTTTGAAAATCGACGAACGCAGATTCCTCGTGGCGCTTTCCGACGGCATGGGCAGCGGCGAAGAGGCGCGCGACGTGTCCGACCAAACCCTCTCGCTTTTAGAGAGCTTCTACAAGGCGAAAATGCCCTCGGAGACGGTGCTCTCCACCGTGAATAGGCTGATTGCCTATTCCGCGGAAGAAACGTTCTCCTGCCTCGATTTAGCGGCTGTCAACCTCGACACGGGCGGCGCGGATATCGTAAAAATCGGCTCGCCCGTCGGCTTCTTGCTTTCGGGCGACGAGCTGAAAATTCTCGAAGGCGAATCGCTGCCCATCGGAATGCTCGAAGCGGTACACCCCGCAACGCTCCGCGTCAACATGAAAGAGGGCGACTTCCTCATCTTCATGAGCGACGGCGTGACTTCGGCGTTCGGCTCGTCGGCAGACCTGTGCGCATACATCAGCGAACTTCATCCCCTAAACCCGCAATCGCTTGCCGAAGAAATTTTAGGAAACGCGCTTGGGCGGTACGGCGGCAAAGCGGAGGACGACATGACCGTCCTCGCCGTCAAGCTCACCGAAGCCGCTTAAAATAAAAAAAAGCACGTAAGCACTGTTTTCCATAGAGATTTATCTTGTAACAAAAGTTATAGCCCGCTATCTTCGCAAGCGAAGTATAGCGGGCTATATTTTTTTATTGTTTTAAGCGATAAATTGAAATTTATCGTACTTTTTTAATCATCAGGATAAATATTAGAACCTAAAAGCTTTTTCAGTCCTTTTAATACATTTTTGACATCTGTTTCTTGTTCACTCCAATAACTTGTGATAATTGAAACATAATTTGTTTCGTTTTTATTATAGTCTAGGCCTCTCCAACTGTCTTTATTTTTTACTTTCATAAGCGAAATTATAAGATAAGGGTCTTCACTGCTAAATTCGCCATCATGTTTATGTAAAAAGTCAAATGAGCCCAAATAATTCTCTATTATTGTTGTTTCCCAAGTATTAGAAAGTGGCTCAGTTGCCATGTAATAATAATTTGTCATTTTTTATACCCACATAAATTACTGTTTATCATAATTACATTATATCAAGATTAAATAGAAAAAGCAAGGAATGTTTTCCTTGCTTTTTCCCTATGAAATACACCCCAAAAGAGCTCTCTTTTTTTATTCGGTTTTATTTGTTCCAATACACGCCGTTGGCGTCTAACTGATTACTTGTTGACGAGTTCGCCGAAATGCTTGCGCTTGTTTTTCCGAGACACACGACGAGTGCGTTCATGGATACGGGCATTTTCACGGTAGCGATACCTTCTACCGCCAAATAACCGTCCTTTTGCAAGCTCACGGTTTTGCTTGTTCCCACCGAAGAGAAGTTGGAACAATTCGTTGATTCGCTGCCCATACCGCCGCTTCTGCCGATTCCGATTACGTAGCCGCCCGAATATTTATAACCGCGCTCGGTATCGATACTCGAATCGGAATTCCCCGTCGAGATAATCACGCTCGTGCCGCCCGAGAAAACAATTCCCGCGTAAGAAGAAGTGCTGTTTGAATCAACGCCGTCGCCGCCCGCATAAATATAAAGATTACCGCCCGAAACCGTAATCGAAGTGCCCGACGTTGCCGTGCCGTTGATGCCGTCGTCGGAAGAAACGACGGAAACGTTCCCGTCCGTGATTTCTACCGTATTGCCCTCGATTCCCTCGTAGCTGCTTACAACGTTCACCGTGCCGCCGCCGATCAGCGTTTTCCCGTCGGCGTGGATTCCGTCGTCATTCGAGCGCAACGTTAAATTCCCGCCCGTAACGCTCACGTTCCCCGAAGGGGTTGCGCCGTTTTCCAGAGTAGCATCCTTATTTGCGTGCAAAGCGTCGTCGTACGCGCTTACCGTAACCGTTCCCGCCGAAACCGTAATGGCGTTGTCCGCCTTAATTCCCTTCGTGGAATAATCGCCTTTATCGGTATTGCCGTCGTTCATGCCGCCCCAGCCGCCGCCGGGACCGCCGCCCATACCGCCGGGGCCGCCTTGGTTGGTAGTATAATTCGTCCAACTGTAAGAGATGCTACCGCCCCTCGTCTGCAAAGCAATCGTATCGTAATTGTTGTTGACCGCCATGCCCTCCGTACGGGCTGCGTAAGCTTCTTCCTGCCCCTGCTGCTGAGAAGAGTTATAAATATATAACTGTACGTAAGAATATCCGCTCGGCTTTGTAATGGGGAAGTATCGGTAATTGCCCACGGTGGTACTCGAAGAAGAATTGTGCCATACTGCGTCCGTATCGTCGTTATAGAATTTCAGCGAATACTTGTAGGACGTGGAATTATACCGCACGTAATATACGCTATCGGAAGTCGCCGTAACCTCTTCGGAATACTTGGAATATTTATCGGTATAAATCTGCAAATTGACGGTGGCCGTGCTCTCATTCACGCTTACGTCGTAAGCCGCGTCAATTCCGTCGCAGGCGGCGTAGATGAGAACATCCCCGCCCGTAATAGCAACCGTGCCGCGCTGATTGCCCTTTGAAGAGATATCGCTGTTCGTGGTTTTAATTCCGTCGCCGCGCCTTGCAATCAGAACCACACTCCCCGATTCGATACTCACGCTGTCGTTGCCCTTCAACGCGTTGTCCTTGCAATCAACCTGCAAAGAAAGATTTTTCACGCTCAAATCGTCCTTGGTATGAATGCCGTTGTTATTCACCGACTTGATATTCAAACTGCCTTTGCCCTGAATATCCAAATCGCACAGCGCGTAAACGCTTGCGGAAATTGCATTTTCGTCGGTCGCGTCAACTGCGCTCCGCATATCGTAAACGTAGTTTTTCGTCGATTTCTTCGCGGAGAGCGTCACCTTGTCGCCGCTCAATACGGTAATCGGGCAAGCGGCAAAAGAAGACAGGTCGAGCCCGCTCATCTGCAATTCAAATTTCTGATTGTCGCTTACGTCAATCACGATATTTCCGTGAAAGGAACCGTGAATATCGTAAACGCTCTTCTGGGAAATCCTGTTGAAGGTGATCGTGTTCCCCGAAACCGTATAAGCGTTCTGCGTTCCGCTTTCGCAGGAAATAACGACCGTTTCCTTTTCGCCGCAATCCGAGCATTGATAGGTGAAGCTTCCGTTTGCCTCAGAGGTTAAAGTAAAATTGTGCTGCGTCGTATCGGGCTCTGTGACTTCGACGTCGTTTCCGTCGGGGATTTCGGGCTTACCGTTATCGTTTGAATTCCCGCAGGCTACGCAGGTAACGCAAAGCGCGGCAGCGCTCAACGCGCAGAGCCATTTCTTAAAGCTCATTCTGCATTTCCTCCCTGTAGCTGATCATGATTTCTAGATTTCCGTTTCTCTGGCGCAGCTCGTCGATAAACTCCTTCTCCTGCGACGCGTCCTTCAACACGATATTATATTTCAGCTTGAACATACTGCCCATGTTCGTGGTCTTTACGGAAACCGTTTCATGGCTTTGGGTGTACTTTTGGAAGAGGTCCTCGAATACTTCGGTATAGTTCAAATCCTCGGGAATAGTAATGCGCAGAGTTTTTTCTTTGGGAGCCTGCTTTCTGTTCCAGATTTTTACGATATTCAGAACGAGCAGAATCACCGCCATTACGATTGTGAAGATAACCGCAAACGCGATATACCCCATGCCTGCCAAGAGGCCCGAACACATTGCAATGAAGATTGCAACGATTTCCTTTGCCGAGCCGGGCTGGGAACGGAAACGCACCAAGCTGAACGCGCCCGCAACGGCCACGCCCGCGCCGATATTGCCGTTGACGAGCATAATAACCACGCAAACGACTGCGGGCAGAATAGCAAGCGTAATGGCAAAGCTCTTGGTGTACTTGCCCTTTATGGTGTAACCGCCCGCAAGGATCACGCCCAAAACGAGCGCAACCGCAAAACAAATAAAGAAATTCCCCACCGAAATCGAGCTCTGCGAACCGCTCTCGAAAAGACTTTTGAAAATATCAGGCAACTTTTTGTTCTCCTTTTTGGTTTTTCAGCATCAGCGTATAGGCGGTGCCGTATTTTGAAAACGACGTTTTATAAATTTTGTTTTCGCTCAATATTTTCACGAGCCAAAGCGGAATTGCCGCCGCCGTTTTGATTTCCATAAGCACTTTGCCCTCGGGCAGGACGGGCTCGCCGTATATCCCGCTGCCGAGCGATAAATCGTGCGTTCGCCAAAGAATCGATCTGTCGAACGTAATTCTGAAATCTTTATCGTCTTTGCCGTAAAACGCTTCGCGGCGGTAAGAGATAAACATTCTCGGTTGCAGCTCCTCGTACAGCTTTGTGAAGTACGCGATTTCTTTCCCGATTTGGCTCTCGTTCGTTGCATTCCCCGAAAGCATACCGAAGGCGGCTTCTTCGTCGGTTACGATTCTGCGCTTGTATACGACGGAGTTATATTTCTTTTTGATTTCCATAAAGACGTCGCCGCCCTTCTTGGCCACGCCGTAGCTGCGGATACGAAGCTTCTCTTTATAAAAAGGTTTTTCAATGGAACGCCGTATCAGCAGAAAATTCGGGGTATCGCAATACAAATTACAAATATCGCTTTCGCCGTACTTATCGCCGCGCATATATCGTTCCATTTCGCTCTTGATCAAACGATATTGCTCGATTGAAAGAATATACTTCAATTCGTACCGTTTGAAGATACTGCCGTATGCCATAGTTCCCCCTTAGTATCAACCTTTTATATTATAACAGAAAATTTGAATTTGGTCAAGATGCCTTAACTAATACTTCAAACGCATACACAACAAAAGTAAAAAGGTGATGATTTTTTAATCATCACCTTTTTTTGTTACGAATGAATTATTCGTTTGAATCGTCCGATTCGGTTGATTCAGTCGGTTCGGTTGCATCGCCCGCTTCTTCCGTTACGGGTTTCTTCCCTTTGGGAATGAACATGAAGAGAACGCAAAGTCCGACGCCGGCAATAAGAGCAATATCTACAACCGCCCACAGCGCAATGAGCGTGGACGACTTCGCAGCCGCCGTAACGCTGGGTCCGAGCGTAACGTTGTACTTATCTTCAATTTCGTTATTGTCTACCTTATCCTGATACTGCTTCGCCGAAACAATCGTATCGATATAGGTGTAGAGAAGTCCTTTTGCAGACTGACGCGCAGCGTATGCCTGACCGGCATTCGAGAACGTAATGCTTGCAGAAGCGTTCTGGGTATTCAGCCACAAATCGTTGCCGGCCTTGATACCCTTGCTGAACGTGCTCATATATCCCTGATACCAATCCGTAATGACGCTACCGTGGAAGCCCCATTCGTTACGCAACACGTCGGTAAGGAGTGCGTGGTTATAACCGCACCAAACCGCGCCGAGCTTGTTGAACGCGCTCATCATAGCGTTCGCGCCGCCTTCCTTCACCGTAATTTCAAACGCACGAAGGTAATTTTCGCGGAGAGATTGCTCGGTAAGCCATTCGTACCAGTCGCCTGCGTTCTGTCCGTTATCGCTGATTACGAAGTGCTTCACGTAGCAGTAAAGTCCCTTCTCTTTTGCACCGCGAACGGTTTCTGCTGCGAGCTTGCCGCTGAGAATTCCGTCTTCGCTGTAATACTCGTAGTTACGGGAGTTGTACACGCTGCGGTGCAGGTTTACACCGGGAGCATACCAGCCCTGAACGCCCGTTGCGTTACCGATTTGTCCCTGTGCCTGACCGATGTTGTAGGTAAGGCGCTGACTCCAAGAGCAGCCGGTAAGCGTTTCAGCGGGGAAAATCGTCCAACCCGCCGTGCTGTCGGGCGCAACAACCGAGTTGTTGAAGCCTGCGGGGCCGTCCGTATCGTAGCAGCGGGTTTTACCGACTCTGTCAAGAGCAACCGTCTGGAAACCGCCTCTACCGATAAGATCTTTGATATCGTCCTGCGTGAGCTGGTTGAGGAAATCCTCCCAAAGAGGATTATCCCAATCCTGCAAATCTTCCATTAAATCATAATCATATGCGAGCTTCGCATTCTTATTAGAACCGTTCAAATCGTTAAGGCTCGCTTTGCTGCCGTCCTCATTCGTCGTCAGATACAACCCGCTGTCAATTCCGTATCGATAAGCGGAAGTATCCTCGTTGTCATAGCCTTTATAGTCGAAGCTTGCAGCGCTGCTTGCCGCCGTCGTAGTACTTCCGACTTTTTTCAAAGCGGAGAAATTCTCGAATGCGTTTGCACGCGAAAGATAGGTTACTTTGCCCGTAACGCCCGTGCTGCCGTCGATAGGCATATTCGCATAAGCGGTTGCACCCGTGAAACGGTTTTCTACCGTCTCTCCCGTTACAGGGTCTTTATCGTACTTAATTCCGTCGCAGCCAAAAACCACGCTCGTATCGTCGATTGCCTTGTGCGCGTTCTCCATCAGCTTGATGGTATACTCGCCCGCATCAAGCTCATATCCCGCAAACTGGTTATCATTCTTATCGTAATCGTCATAAGAAGCCATGTCGTATGCGGTAAAGGTGAGCGTGATCTCCTGCATACTTTCCGGCTTTAAGAGCGCCGTCTTATCGAACGCAAGCAGATTGATACTCGACTTTTCAATTTCGCCCTCGTAGTAGGGAGCCGTATAATAGAGCTGAACGACGTCTCTACCGACGTAATCACCCGTGTTGGTAACACGAACGGTAACTCCGTAAGTGCGGCCTTTTTCAAGCTTGGCGTTCTTGGAAAGGGGCTTTAAGTCTTGGCCGTCCATATAACCGAACTCTACGATTTCCTGCTTGAACGTGGTATAGCTCAAACCGTAGCCGAAGGGGAACTGCACGACGTCCTCGTACCTCTTTCCCTGCGCTGCATAATAGCCCGCCGCGTCCGCCGTTTCGTACCACTTATAGCCGATGTAAATACCCTCTGCATAAGCAAGGCTCGAACCATTCGGGGTTGCGTTGATATAGGAAGGATTGTATTCCTGCCAGCTGTACGCATAGGTATCCGAAAGTCTGCCCGAAGGGCTGATGGGTTCGTAATTGCGGGAAGTTATATTGCCGTTGCTATCCTTCTCGGCTTTAAGCGCCTGACCGTAAAGAAGCTCGGGAATTGCGCGCGCGCCAGACTGTCCCGGAATACCTACGTACATGCACGCCTTGATGCATTCATATTCTTCTAAGAATTTAAGCTCGATGGGGTTCGTCGTGTTGAGCAAAATTACAACGTCAAAACCGTTGGCCTCTAACTTATCAAGCATGGCCTTTTCATTCGTCGTGAGTTCGAGATAAGTACCGTTGCTATAATTACCGATATTTACAAGCTCGTTACTACCGCCGTTCTCTTTGCCGTAACGCGAAAGCACGACGATTGCCGTATCTGAAAATTCAAGAGCCTGACTGATCAGATCGCCCGTATACCAGCTTGCCGCCGGGTTATTGACTACGGCCGTAGAGCTGCCCGCCATATCCGCGTCCGTGCCGTCGAACTTATTATATTTTTCCGTAAGTTCCTTGTTATAGAGATTTTCGCCGTACTCGTCAAACGCCTCGGTAAGCGTGATCTGATAGGGGTTTGAATCATCGATGGGAGCGCCGCCGCTACCGCCGCCGATTTGCAGGAAGCCCTTATCGGTTGACGCCCAACCGAACAGGTTCACCTTCTTATTTTGGGCAAGCGGAAGGAAGCCGTTATCGTTTTTGAGCAGAACCATACTCTCTTCTGCGATTTCGCCGACCAACTCGTCTGCAGTACCAAGCGCGTTCTTTGCTTCCTCGCTATCGGTATTACCGCCGAGGCTGCCCGCAAAGAAACCGTGCAACAGTGGTGCAAAATAGTTTACAACGCAATTCACCGCAATAATTACGCCGACGAGCACAGCCGCCACCGCAATAAGGACGATTCGTTTCACGCCTTTTGCACCGCTAAAAAAATCTTTCACCATTTGAAATCTCCTTACATTTTTTGTGCGATATATACAATAACACATTTCGCCGCTCCTGTCAAGAGGGAGCGGCGAAAAATTGTTCGGGAAATTGCGCGTTTTATACGAGAAACGCTTGTTTTTTTAATACCCTTTTTTCAAGTCAACGGTATTGCGCAGGGTTCCGTCTTGTAAATACGCTTTCACGCTTTCAAGCGTATCGTAAACGTAGCGCGCGTGCCCTTCCGCCGTTTGCATTGCCTTGTGCGGCGAAAGAATTACGTTGTCAAGCTCTTCAAAGGGGTGGCCAAAGGGCAAAAGCCGTTCGTCCGCACGCTTCGCCTTTTGCCGCCAGGTATCTATCGCGGCACCACGAAGCATTCCGCTTGACAAAGCGTTATAAAGTGCCGCTTCGTCAATTGCGCTGCTGCGACCGACGTTTACGATATATTTCCCCTTTAAGTGCGCCAGCATTTTTTCGTCGAACAGATTTGCCGTATCCCCCGTCTTCGGCAACGAGAGAATCAATAAATCACAATTCCCGCACAGCTCCGGAAGCGTATCGTACACGGGAATAGGATAAATCTTGCCGCGATTGAGCGTACAGGTTGCAATCCCCATGCGGCGAAGCAATTTATCCGCCGCCTGTCCGATTCCGCCGTAGCCCACAAGGCCCACCCTCATACCGAATATGCTCTTCCAAAAAGGATCGTCTAAGCTCCAGTTGCCGCGGCGCATATTTCTATCGAAATTCACGATACGATTGACGAGCGAAACCGCAAGCCCGACGGCGTACTGCGCAATCAAATCACTATTGACGTGCGAATTGACGAGCGGGATCCCCCTTTGATAGAGCTCTTCAACGGGGAATTCGTCCGCACCGGTCTTGTACGCAAATATCGCCCTCAGACAGTCCGCTTCCGATAATTGCGCCCCCGTCATTCTTTTGCCGATAAATATTTCAACCCCTTTCAAATCGTACTGCGTGCTGTCGGCAACCGTCACGTGGTGGCCGCCCCGCTGCAGCTCCGCACGCATTTCCTCAAAGGGTTTATCGAGCCCGTCTATGCTCAGCATAACGTTATAATGTTTCAAGTTGATTACCTCAATTCGATTTTTGCTTTTTCTACTTCCTCTTCCGTCAGCGTAAAGGTATCGCCCTTCACCTGATGCTTGCAGATGAATGCCTTTACGGCAAACACCGTTGCCTCGTAGGTATCCGCGCCCGTTAAGATCTTATAGAGCATTGCACCGTCGAACGCGTCCCCGCCGCCTACCTTTTCCACCACGCCGAACTCCGTTTCGGGAACCGAGAACTTTTTAACGGACTTTCCGCGGTTGTCGCATACGGTTACTTTTACTTTATGCTTGAACGTGTTCGGAATAGGCGTTCTGTCGCGCAGTACGAGAATTTCACTATCGTATTTCTCGAAGTAAGTATTTTCGTCCGCGCCCAAAAACACGGATAAATCGAGCGAACTCGCCAACACGATATCAACGTAGGGCAAAACTTTTCTGAAAACTTCGCCCGCCCTTTCCGTCGTCCAAAGCTTTGCACGGTAGTTGAAATCGAAGCTGATTTTTACGCCGCGCCGCTTTGCTTCTTCCAGTAGCCTGAATGCCGTTTGCGTACACGCCTCGGACAGCGCAAACGAGATACCGCTGATATGAAAGAGGTCTACGCCCTCAAATATCTTATCGTAGTTGAAATCGTCGGGAGAAATGCGCGTGATTTCGGAATTGCCCCGATTGTAAATTACGCCCACGCCGCGGCTGCCGTTCCCGCTCTCTACGAAGTAGGAGCCCAGCACCTCCCCGCCCGTCTTAACGTGACGGGTACCTACGCCGAAGCTCTTCAAATGGCGTAACACCGCTTCCCCGAGCTGATTGTCGGGCAACGCGGTCAAATACTCGGCGGAGCAGCTGAAATTCACCATACAAGCCAGCACGTTTGCCTCGGTTCCCCCGTAGCAGGCATCAAAGGAATTACAGTCTGCGATTATGCCGCCCGCAGGCGACAGCCGAAGCATAATTTCACCGAAGGCTACGATTTTAGGTTTTTTCATTTCATGATTCTCCATTCGAGCACCGCCGCATAATAAAGGGAAGCAAGCAACGCTTCGCCGCATTCGTAGTGAAGATATTTGCGAAGCGGTTTCCGTACGCGGACGGCTTCGCATTTCGCCTCTATTCTGCCCACGCAAGGGTAAAACTTACGCTGTACGGGGTAGGTTTTGTTTACCGGTATCTTGACGGTATAGTTATAGTCGAATACGAAATCCTCACGCTTGATTAAATAAAACCTGCTGTCTAATTTATGCCTGTTGACTTTGGGCAGATTCTTCGATAACGCGCCTGCGAGGAACTGATCCACCGCGCTCTGTTCTAAAGCGTCTAACCGCGCAAACGCTTCCTCTGCGTTCTCCGCAGGCTTTGCATTCTTTACGGAAACGAGTTCCATTTTACAATCACCGTCCCCTTCCGAAACGGTAATAAAGCCGTCGCTTACAAGATTTCTCAATTCCGTTTTATATTTTTCGTCTATTTGTGAAAGATACGTTTTGTACCCGCCGTCCGCCACACGGCACTTGACGCCGCGCCCCAGCTGCCCCCGCGCCTCGCTTACGCGTACGGCAAGCTGCGAATTGGCTTCCAGATAATTTTTAAGCTCCGCCCCCGACATATTCGCAACCACGTAGAAATAGAGGTTGGGCTTGCCCCCTTCGAGAAGATCGCGCGCAATGCCCATAAAGTTCTTTGAAAGATTGAAGGTGTAGTCGCTGTCAAGCGCAAGTCCGAAGTTGCCTCTGAGCGTTTTTGCAATCACGTTTTTGAAGCACGCCTCCGCGTCGGCGGGCGACGGGCCTATCTTCCCCTCCGAATCGGTTTTCACGTCGCTTAATTTCAGTGCAAGGGAAATGGGCTGGGCAAACTTGTTTTTCCATACGGCTTTTTTGTGCCCGCGCTTTTCAACGAGCAAATATCCGTCGTTCGTGTACACGAGTCCGTTGATTCCTATCTGATTGCACAGCTTGGACTTCTTTAACGGTGAAACCGCACTGCCGTGTTCGTACAGGGCGCGCACGGTCATTCCGTCCATATCGAAGTCCATACAGCGGTTGGTCATCAGCATACTCATATAGCCCGATCGCTGGGTAGATAACACCAAACGCGAATTTTCGTAGGTAAAATCGTTCAGCCGTATCGTCGAGCCGTTGCTCACGTTAGAAGCCCTGTGCGCCGACATCAGCTTTGCCGCGTTCTCCTGCAAAAGCATAGGCAGCTCATAACGGTCAAGACAATCGTCAAAGGAAATCGTCACGCCCTGCGTGTTGGTGAACACGCTGACACTCGGCAACAGCAGCCGTCCGTTTTTGAAGGTGTTGATATCGCGCTGACGCTCGAAGAACGCGTCGCTATGCACGTCGCGTACGGGATTGTATTCCCCCTTTCCGTTCACACTGCAAAGCGACATCATCACGCCGTCCTTGTTGCACATATTATCGTCAAGCTTTTCGTGGTCAATCAGCTCCCGCGAATGCTTGCTGTACTGGCAAATGATTTTGTGATGATCGGGCTCGATTTTCAAATCCTCTTCGAGCTTTGCCTTCGAGCGCATGACTCTACCCGTAATCCAGATAGAGAGCACCGGCACGAGGAACACGGAAAGCGCGTCCACACTTCCCGTAACCAGGGCAAGCCATTTCGCGGCGGGATCGGACAGGTCTACGAAGATACTAACGGCAACCGCACTGCCGAAAACCACGAATAACACTAAGAGAGAAATGATAAGCGCAAGCTGAACCTTGTTGTCTAAAAATTTTGCGCCGTCTTTTTTACGTCTTTTTTTCACGTTTAACCTCAATCGATATCGCTGTACATACTCGTCCGCACGTTAAAATACGGACGGATTTTCCAAAAAAGTGTTTCAATATTGCCGCCCCAACAGACGCGTCGGGATTGAAACGCCCGTTTTCTATCAAATTATTTTTTGAAGAACGCCTCGGGGGGAAGATTACATTCATACCCTTTTATGAATTATATCATACTGCAATGAAAATCGCAAGACGTAAACGTTTTTTATTTGCACCCCTTTTGCCGTTGAGCAAGTCTGCGGCTTGATATATTCTCCGCAAGCTCTAAATTGTAAAGAAAAAGAACTATGAAACGGATTACGTTCGTATCATTTCCATAGTTCTTTTATTGGTGCCGCTTTATTGGTGCCGCTGACCGGAGTACTTCTCCTACGGCCCGTGCCGCCTGCGGCGGAGGCGGTGCGGTACGGTATTTCTCACGAGGAATTTTAAGGCATATGCGCCAAAAATAGTCTTTCGCAAAAACGTATAAAACAGGGCATTTTTAGTCGAAATCCGCCTAAAATGCCCCAAAATGAACCTTTTCCGTTTGTTACGAAATCTTTAATCAATATTTTCCGTTTATTCCAAACTCCTTAAAATCAGCAACTTCCCAAAACTTCCCAGTTTTTTCACAAAAATGAGCCGATATTACGGCTCATTTTACATTTATAACACCCGCAATAAACACTATGAGTTTATCTGAACGTAGAATTGTTTAATGCCACATACGGTCTTAACGGCAGATCGTGATTTATTTCAACTTCTTCGAATTTGTACCACTTACCGTCGGAAGGAAAAAGTCTTGCAAAATGCTCGCCGTATTTTCTATTGGTATATTCTTTTATTAATTTTCTAAGCTCTATCTCGTTTACCGATTTTACTTGGCTCGCACAAACTATCAGCTCTTCCACCAAATATTCCCCTAATTTATGATCGAACATAAAGCTATGTTTAATCAGATATTTATAGTCGGCTTCTTTGATAGTTTTATATGAATTTATAAAAACACTTTTCCCCCAAGCCGCACGAATTGTAATATCTTTATCAATAGATTCCAAATCACGTAAAATTATGGAGGCAATATTCCAGTCTTTGTCGAACCCGAACAGAATATTTTGAGAATGCATTTCTGGACTTATGCCTTCAAGCAGTAAGCAATTGAAATAAATATCGATAAGTGGCAAAATTATATTCGATAACAAATAATCATTGCCTACATTTTTATACAGTAATATCTGTTTGAGAACTTCCAGATCGTTCGCATTTTTGCGATCTTTTCCGAATAAAGAAAACGCAGGAATAATGTATGCTATTTTACCCGTATTTTACCCGATTGGAGTTGCCCCTCTTACAACATATCCCGTACTTCCGCCGTTCCCCAAAGTTATCAATCTGCCTGAGGATTCGGGCAGAAAAGCAAAAAATTCGTTCACTTTTTCATTGCATACCAATGCTTCTAATATACGAGTTAGCTGTATGCTTGACAGAATATGCTTTTCCTCTAAATCGCGCCTCATACGCCCGATTACTCCAGGATAACTGGGCTTAATATAATAGTCGCTGTCAAACACTTTCACCGTTCTGAAACTTGATGTAGGCATGACGTAAAGTGGCGTATCTTGAAGCAAATCTTTTCTTTCGATTACGTTTTCCCAGTCAGGATGTACGAGCAACCCGTTCAGTGCGCATAAATCTTCCGGCGGTTCACCGTATGTTTTAAGCTCTCCACCGATAAGCATTTTTAAATAAAACCCGTTTGCTTTAAAAGGATTTGTTTTATCGGACGAAGTATTGATTTCCGTAAATCCACTTGGGGAACCGTTATTTGCTAACCGCTCCATATAATTCAACGAGGCTATCGGGTCTTTAATTATACTTTCAAGTTTCATATCTATTTAATCCAATCCGCAAATAAAGGATATAGCAATGACGTATCGCATCGTTTTGACAAAATTGTAACCGTCGTATTTTTCTTTGGTATAACTATCAAAAACTGCCCGTCTGCGCCATCACAAAAGTAATGTGTTTTAGGGTGGCTTAAAGAGCCGTCCCCGCAAAGCCATATGTTATATCCGTATGCAAATTTGTTTATTCTTCTGTCCTGCTTATCAGCGTATTCAGACAAATTTTCGACGAAAACATGGGGCGTCGTCATACTTTTAATCCAGGACGAGTCAATCACTTCCGTTGAATTGTAGTAACCGTTATTCAATAAAAGCCTGGATATTTTATGTAATTCGGCGCTCTTTAACCAAAGACCGGAAGCCCCCAAACAAATATATTGAGCAGATTTTTCCCATTTGAATTCTGTAATATTCAAATGCTTAAACAGGTTTTCATTCAACCAATCGGATAAATTCGAACCTGTTTCCTGTTGAATCAGTGCGGACAGCACGTAAGCTGCCGCATTATTATACGTGAAATATTCGCCTGGATCGTAGGGCATATCATAGTTAAAAACATATTCAAGCAAATCGGTATTTTCAGAAAGAAGCGAAACGTCCTTTCTAAACAACAGCCCCTCTTTGTGACCCATTCGCAATGTTAACAAATCTTCTACAGTTAAACCGTGTAAGCGGGTGAGGTTTTTCTCGTTAGTAATTTTCAAATTTTTAAAGAACGGCAAAACTTTGGAATTTAAATCGAAAACTCCTTTTTTTTATAGCAAAATATGCACCTAAACAGCTTAAAACTTTACTTATTGATCGGATATTCGTGAGTTCGTCGGGGCAGAAAAAATAGCCTTGAGTTATACCGTTTTTCGTTGCAATAATACTATTTGCCGATAAGTTTTTCGACAAAACTGTTTTACAAAATTTTTTTCATTTTTCTTTGATTTTTGCCTTGTTCAATGCTTTAAAATTGTCAAAGGAATACTTAGCGATATCAGACGGTGGCAATTTATCTTCGCGCAATTTATAGCCCATTTCTATAAAGCAAGTATCTATGTCCATAGCCTTCGCGCCTGCAATATCGGTATCGATACCGTCACCGATAACTAGCACGGATCTATAATTAACGTTGTTACCGATTGTGTCTATTGCGTTTTTAAAATATTCTTTATCGCTTTTCAGCTTAGAACAATCTTCGGAAGAAAAAAATCCGTTTATCAAATTCTTGTTTAGCTTGTTTAAAGTCTTTTCACGTCGCCCTTTGCTTGCATCAGTTACTGCCATAACGTATTTACCTTTGCACTTTTTTAAAAACTGCTTAACACCGGGCATAAGAATGGGGCGAGCCATATATTCGTCCATTCTATTTGTAAACATTTCGGCGATTGCATTATCTAGATTTTCGTTTATGCCTGTTTCTTTAGCAAACCGTTTTACCCTTTCTATTTTAATTGAGTTAAAATCAAGTGAATCTTTAAATTCGTACCAACATTCATCATTGATTTTTCGATATTCATCGGCATACGATTTTTTAAATTTCCAGGAATTTTCCTTGCAGACTTTTTTAAGCGCCAAATTTTGAGCTTTTCGGTAATTGAAAATTGTGTAATCAAAATCAATCAATACGATATTGTACTGATCCAATACCCATTTCCGTTTGGCTTCTTTAATCCTGCGGTTTACCGCCTCGAAAAATTCCGTCTTTTTCAATTCGTAGCTTCTCAAGCCAGCTCTGTCTTCGCTTTCAGAAATTTTATCGGATGCCTGTTTAATTATCTTTTTAACACATTCCTTTGTTTCACGAAGATATTTCAGCTGATCGTTAGTACCGAAACGATTTGGGATAAAATGATAATTTTTCACCTCGTAAATCTTATAATCTAAAAACAAATTCAGAATTTTTAAAAATCTGTTCGGGAAAATAGCCTGCTCGTTTATTTTTGCGGTTATATCGTCGAGATTATTACCCGGCCTCCCCTCTTTTAAATCGATTTCCCAAATAAGCTGGTCACATTTTTCCACCCATTCGGACTTGTTTATGGCATCTAAATCTTTTCGCAATTCGTTAATTTCTTTTTTAATTGTATCTGTATCTTCCGATTTCGTCTGATAATTATACTTAATTAACGCGTACTTCGCAAAGAGCAATTCTGTACTTATTTTCCTTTTACAGTCCTTTTTCTTATCGCATTTGGTTTCTTTTTTGCATCCCTCGCAATTTTTATTTTCTATGTATTTCGAAACTTCGGAATATATATTTTTAAATTGTTTGAAAATTTCAACGGCTTCATTGCCTACTATATCTCTATTACTGCACATAGCCAGCAAGTGTCTATAACCTTTTAGTTTTATACTTAACTCGTCCTCATCCGATGAAATATCTTTGGCATAGTCCAATCCCTTATAAATAGTAGATTTGCTGTCCATATTTCCAAGAATATAGTTTGTATATCCGAGATCATCGATATTAAGCTTAGCTAATTTTTGATTAATATCGACTTTGACGTCATTTATCTCGGTAATGGCTATTTTTTTCTTGTTTTTCTCAATAATTGGTGTTTTTTTCTTAATTTCAAGAAGCGCATCCTTTACTTTTTCTGCAACCTGAATTCTCAAAGACAGCTTTGACATTTTCCAAAGCGGAGTGCTGAGTGGCTCCCCGAAAGTGTATACGGAATGCCAGTTTTGTTTCTTAAACGCATTATTAATCATATGGATATAGTGGAATTTATTTTGCTGAAAATTTATCAAAATTATCGCCACTATAAAAGCTATGACAAACAAAACGAATACGATAACAGACACAAAATTTATCCAGCTGTAAGCACCATTATCCTCATTGAAATACTGAACTATAACCGGTATAAGAGAAAATACTGCACCAACTGCCGAGGAGATCAAAATAACGACTAAATCGTAGCTTTTAAATTCTCCGAATAAATTTTTAAAAAAATTTTTCATTTGATATTCTTCCCACTCTTAATTGGTTAACCCTGAGAATTGATAAAAGGTAAATAGTTTTTCTTTATTAGGTCATACAAAAAATCAATAACGCGCGTCAATTTGTCCTCATCGATTTTCATATTTGTAACCCGTTGATATTCGTCCAAAAATATCGTCCCAAGTCCTTCTTTCGTGGAAAATACGAAGTGCCCTATATCGAAATAAATTGACCCTGTACTAAACGTGGTAAAATCAATGATGCCAGATAATTTCTTATGCGTATCTAGAATAATATTTTTTCGGTGAAAATCGCCGTGAATAACTGAATTTTCCGCCAATACATCCTCAATTAAATCAAATTTAGGCTGATAATTAAACTCTGCGGAGAAATTAATCAACGATTGTTTCTTAGTTATAAGAGGGAAATTTAAATCTTCCTGCTTTAAAGAATGAATACGTATAAGATTTTGTACTAATTGCCGACACAGATTACGGGCTTCGTCCTCAGTTAATTTCGTATCCGCCATATCTTCGCCCTCTATTTGCTCGTAGACAATATAAGGGCGCATATCACCGTCAACATAAACGTTTATTTTTGGAATTTCACATATTATTCTTTTATATAAAGAGGAAACAACGCTTTTTTCATATTCCACACTGCGATATTGAAATATAGTTCTCGGAAATTTAAATATATATTTTGCGTTGTCTGTTTGAACGCTGAAACAAAAACTTGATTTCCCGTTATTAAGCGGAATAGCATTTAAAAATCTGCTATTTATAATGATCGGACACTGCGCTATGATTTTTTCAAAATCGTCTTTTAAGTTGTAAATCAAATTTTTTTCCATGTCCTCATTATATCATAATTTTATTTATTGTACAAATACTTTCTGCTAATATGAAAAAGCAGCTTTAAGGCAGTAGCGTCAAAAATTGGTCTCAGCAAAACCATTAAAAATAGGGCATTTTTAGCCGAAAACCGCCTAAAAATGCCCCAAAATCAACCTTTTCCGTTTGTTACGAAATCCTTAAAATCAGCAACTTCCCAAAACTTCCCAATTCTTTTCACAAAAATTATAGACTAAATCATAACCAGCTTGCTCTCAAAAACCACATTTTCTAATAAGCACATCAATTAAACAATTAACTCCACTTGTTTCATATTATCATTTAAGCATCGCTTCTATTCTTTTGTACACAAGAGAAAGTTCGTTAATATAACCTACTCCGCCTCCCTGCAGACTATATGCTTGATCACAATATTTTCTTGCAATTAAAGGCTCATTAATATCACAATAAGCCGCAGCTAATGACGTTAGCAGCGGTATTGAATAGAAGTCATCTTCGTCTAAATAATCCTTCGCAAATTCAATCGCTTTTTTCGGTTGACCGACATTTCTATATACACTAGTCATAGTTGATGCAAGTTTACGCGCAAAATCGTACTTGCCGAATTTTTCGAAACCATACTTAAATACCCTATCACACAAATAATATGCCTTCAATTTATAAATGTAACGAACAAAATCCACAAGCTCGTCTTCCGCCATATTTTTATAATCTATTGTTTCGAAATACGCCCCTATAACTCTAACCGCGACATCAGCGCTAACCGCTATAAAGTGCGAATCATAAACCGACTCGCCATTTATATAGTACGTTTCATCTTCAAATTCAAATTTCGTCATATTTAATTC
>JAIDCJ010000011.1:22336-35684 GCA_029055875.1 Clostridia bacterium | reverse complement strand
AAAAATTAGTAAATTTAATTATAATTCGCCATAGTTAATATTAAAGCGTGATGAGGTTTTTATAAAAAATCAACAATTTTTACAAATTTAATAAAAAATACTTTACAAAAAATGTAAAGTATGATAAGATGAATTTGCTTAGGGGGAAATATGCTAAGAGAAAGATTGAAAGAAATTGACCTGAAAGTAACCGAACTTGCAGATTATCTTCAAATTTCGCGTCCTACTTTATATAGTTATATTGAGTTATACGACAAGAAGAAATTTAATCAGATAAACGCAAATGTGCTTCGTCTTTTTAACTATATAAAAGAGAATGAGTTGGCAGGAAAAAGAAACGTTGTAAATTATATTCTTAACAATATGGTTGAACTGCAAGATTTTGGAGAAGATGAACACGGTGACGTATTAAAATTAATAAAGAATTACCTATTGACGAATCCAAATTCTAAAAAAAGTAAGTTTTTGAAGCAATGCATAACAGATGATGGCTTAGATAAAATTATTTATTACTTAACAGACGTTTCTGAAATAATGAAAAAACAAAATAAAACGGAACAGGATAAGCAACGATTAAAGCCGTATTATCATTTAATAAATGAATTAAAAAATTTATATTAATAAAGGAGCATATGAAGAATTTATGAAAAGGGTATTAAGAATCGAAAAATTTAGAAATATTGGATTGGAGGGTAAGGAAACTCTTGTTTTAAATCATTCTTTGAAGAAAGGGAAAATGGGTAATCTCGTGATTCTTATCGGTGAAAACAATGCCGGTAAGTCTAATGTTCTGGACGCTTTAATGAAGCTTGCTACAAAAGAAATTAGTAAAAACGATGTTACCGAATTAAACTATGAAAATGAATATCAAAATCCGAGACTTTCACTTGTTGCTTATGAGGACGATGCAGAAACATTCAAATTTGAATTTGACGGAAAAGGAAAAATTTCTGTCGGATATCCGAAAGTCAAACAGCCTTCAAAATCGGTTCAAATCAAACAGGACTTGGAGTTGATTGAAGCGACCGAGCATCAATGCACTCGATACGGATATAGCTCTTGGGGAGGCATACTATCCGACTTAAAAGAGAAATTAAGTAGTAGGCCGACTGCCGAAATGGCAGACAAAGTTCATGAGGAACTGAGCGGCGTAATTCGCGATATATTTATTAACACACGATATCATTTAAAAAATGACTTGAGAAATGCTTGCGGAAGGAATCCAATTATTGAAAGTTTGGTCGAGAACGGCGGGGACGAATACGAAGTCAAACGAATGACTGAATTATTCCAGGCAATGTACGGAATGAGTTTTTTTCCTCATATCTATCAATATGAGGAAAAAAGAATTACGGTAGGTAATTTGAATGTTTCTTATAACCGTCTTGAGAATTCGGAATTTTTTGTGAAACTCCTGAATGCAATTAATGTAAAATCTGACGAGATTGTAGCCGCTTACAAAAGTTTTTCGGATAGTGAAAATAAAGGCGTTTTAAAGAATTTAGAAACCAAACTGAATAAAAAATTAAAATTAGTTGCAAAAAAATTTAACGATCTTTATCATCCAAGCGAAAGTTACAGCTTTGAATTTGATTTTGATGCGGAAAGACTTTTTTTCACTATGTGGAAGGGGTCGCAGACATTGAATCTTGACAGACAGTCAACGGGCTTCAAATGGTTTTTTAATCTTTACTTTAATTTATTGTGCAACAGCAAACTTTCTTCGGGTGATATTATTATCATGGACGAACCCGCAACCAATTTGCATGTAGACGGCCAAAGGGAACTCAGAAAAGCGTTAAAAGAATTTGCCGTGAATAACGATATAACAATTGTGCTGGCAACGCATTCGCCTTTTCTTCTCGATATGGATTATCTCGATGAATTAAGGTTCATATCACTTGATGGGGCAGTAGCTAAAATCTCAAATGATTTTACGACGGTTGATTCCGATGACTTGGATACGCTGAATCCAATCAAAAAGGCACTCACCGTAAATAATTACATATTATACGATCCCGACACGAAGGTTATCTTCGTTGAAGGTATCACAGACTATAATTATATGGTTGCTTTTAAAAACAAATTGAAGAGATCTGATATCATCTTTTTGCCCGTTAATGGGGTCGGAAGGAAAAAAGATGAGCAGATTGAGATCAGTAAAAAGTTGATACAGATAAAGAAGGAGCCGATATTAATGGTGGACGGCGATCACGCGGGAAAGGGAATAAAGAATGTGAATAAAGCAGATTCGGCGTTGACCGTATTTACACTGGCGGAAATAGATGAAAAGTTCATCACGATTGAATCTTTGTTTGATGCAAAGGATGCAAAGGAATTGGGGATTGTGAATAAAGAGGGTAAGTTCGAGAAACACAGTTCGCTCTCGGCAACATTTAAGACCTTCGATATTAATACTTTTGAATTTTCCAAACAAACAATAGATAATTTTCAAAAGGTTTTTGATTATATAGATACGATTTGAAACAACTTTTAATAAACTGCGCCCGCGTTCATATGAACGCGGGCGCAGTTGTTTTATAAAAAATCCGATTGAGAATGAATAAAAAAAGACCACGCCCCCTATACGGCTGACGTGGGTTGATACGCTCTCGAGAGCGTATCTGTCTAACTGACAATCTTATTATATGCGATTTTTCCTTGAACTGTCAAGGGGTTTTGCAAAGTTTTTGAGCGGGGGCGTATTCGTTTGCGTTATTCGCATAAGTTCCAATCAATGGGTTCAATACCGTGCGAAACTAAATAATCGTTCGTTTTGGAAAAATGTTTGTTCCCGAAGAAGCCGTTGTATGCCGAGAGGGGAGAGGGGTGCGCGCTTTCTAAAATCAAGTGCTTGCGCCTGTCGATAAGCGGCACCTTCCGCCGCGCGTTTCCGCCCCAAAGAATAAATACGAGGTGCTCTTTCTGCTCGCTTAAAATGGAAATGACGGAATCGGTAAACCAGCTCCAACCGCAGTCCGCGTGTGAATTCGCCTGATGCGCACGCACGGTGAGCGCGGTGTTCATGAGAAGTACGCCCTCCTTTGCCCACTTCGTAAGGTTGCCGCTTTGCGGCGCGTCGAAGCCCAAGTCGCTATGTAACTCTTTCATCATGTTTTCGAGCGACGGCGGTTTTCTCACGCCGTCCTGCACCGAAAAGCACAGCCCGTGCGCCTGATTCGGTTCGTGGTAGGGGTCTTGTCCCAAAAGCACCGCTTTCACGTTCGCAAAAGGTGTATAACGGAAGCAGTTGAAAATATCGTACATATCGGGATAGACGGTATGCGTAGAGTATTCGTTCTTCAAAAACTCCCGAATTTTCAAATACCGCTCGTCCGAAAAGAGAGGTTCGAGTACTTTTTTCCAGTCACCTAAGTCTATCATATCCGCTCCAAAATTTCGAGGTATTTCCGCAGTTCTTCTTTTGCGCCTTCGAGGTCATGCTCCAAGTAATTCCCGCATTCTTCGCGTTTGCTTCCGGGGATTTCGTCGAGCGCGAGCGCTTTCGCAATGCTCTCTTTTAAGAGCTCTATCACCTCCGCGTAGGTAATGCGGAGCGTGAGAAGGTAAAACCCCGTACGGCAGCCCATAGGCCCGAAATAGACGATATTGTTTTTTTGCGCGCTGTTTCTAAGCACGGTTGCCATAAGGTGCTCGATGGTATGCAACGCCTTGGGCGTAATATAGTCGCCGCCGTTCGGCTTTTTGAAGCGTAAATCGAAGGTCGTTACGCCGTTTTTATCCGTCTGCGCGTGAAGCCCCGTTTCCAGCGTATCGTGGTTTTTCTGAAAGGAAGGAATCTTTTCCATTATAAACTCTCCAAAATTTCTTTGAGGAAGGCTTTGAGGTTGAGGAGCGCAAGCCGCAGATTTTTTCCGTACTGCTCGGTCGTACTGCCCGCGCCGTACACGTCGGAAATCGCCTTTACCGAAACGCAGGGAATACCTGCGCCCTTACACACCTGCGCGATTGCCGCGCCTTCCATGTCGCGGATATCCGCACGAAGCTCCGTAAGTAATTTATGGTCACTTAGCGAATCGTTAAACCTATCGCCCGAAGCGAGCGCGCGGCGGGGATAATCGAGTTCGGCGGGCGCATAGAGGGGAAGATAGTTTTCCGTTTCCTCGTTGAGCGTGCCGATTTCGCCGCCGTTGATCTGCGTTAAATCGAAATCGTACTGCACGGCTTTTTCAATGAGATACACCTCGGAAATCTCCGTTCTCTCGGGAGAAAGCCCGCCCGCAACGCCGAAATTCAGAACGACGTCCGCGCCTTTCAAAATAGCGGCGCACGCGCCGACTGCCGCGTTCACCTTGCCCACTCCGCATATCACGAGGAGCACGTCCTTTCCGAACGCTTTGCCGAAGTGCACGGTCTTGCCGTACACCGTTTGAATGTTTTCTATTTCCATGTTTTCAAGCAGAATTTCCGCTTCGCTTTCCATTGCGATTACTGCGCCAATCATAAGAACCTCCGTTTTTTGTATTATACCAATTTTCGGGAAAGAAAGCAAGTCCCGTATAAACTTTTCCGCGCTCGGCAATAACGGAGGAAAAGGAGGATTTATGAATCCGTTTGAGTTAAAGCCGCAAAAAGCGGACAAGATTTTTACTTCATGGAATAAAGTGTTCGTCAAGCCCTACGATAAAAATACGGTAGACCCCTATACGAGATTGAGAGTCATTCTCATGTCGGGTACGGAGTTCGAGTCGGTGCGCTTCTCTCATGCGTTTTCGCGCATGTGTCCGAATAACGACGTGCGCCGCCGTTTGGCCTATATGCGCCGCGGCGAACAGATTCAGCAAAAGCGCGTGGCGGGGTTGAAGCCTGCAAACGAAACCATTTTAGAGCACACCATCGGCTACGAACAGCTTGCCGTAGATTTGACCGCGAACCTTGCGCTCTCCGAAAAGAATTCGTACGTCAAAAAACAGCTCGACTTTGCGCTCCTCGAAGATTTCGATCACTTGTACCGCTATGCAGATTTAATGGAGCTCGAAAAGGGCGGCGATCCCGCGCGATTGGTGGGGAACTATACCGAAATCATGCCGGGGCGGCCCACGGTTGCGGAATACCGCCATCCCTCGGACGACGTGGATTTCTATATCAACAACTACCTCAACGACTTAAAGACCAAGCTCAACATCAATATTATTACGGCGGCGGAACAGCAGACCATGAACTTCTATATGAACGTGGGCAACCTCTACGCATCGCCGCTTGGAAGAAAGCTGTATAACGAGATCGCCATGATCGAGGAGCAGCACGTTACCGGCTACGGGTGTTTGAAAGACCCCACGGCAACCTTCTGGGAAGGGCTTCTCATGAACGAGTACACGGAGTGCTATTTGTACTATTCGTGCTTTATGGACGAAACGGACGAGCGCATTAAGAAGGTTTGGGAAATGCACTTCGAGGAAGAGGTTGCGCATCTGCACGAGGCGGCGTCGCTGCTTCAAACCTACGAGGGCAAGGTATGGCAGCAATGCTTCCCCGAGGGAGGCGAGTTCCCCGAGCTCCTCAAATTCCGCTCGCAGAAGGAATATATCCGCGAGGTATTAAAGAGCGTGCGCCTCACGGGCGTGGAAGAGGGCTGGGAAGAGCTCGACAAAGTGCCCGATTCCTTCCGCTACTTCGGTTACAATTCCAAAATCAACGGCGATATCAAGACGGTCGGAACGCACGTGGTTATCGATAGAGCCATTAAGGAATTACAGCAGGACTGGCGTTTGCAGAACAAGGAACACCCGATTCGCGTGTTAACGGATCGGAAGAAGGATAATATCGATGTCGGCAGAGTGAAAGGGAAGTAAACAAAAAAGAGGCTTCGAGCCTCTTTTTTTATTTGTCATTTATTGCCCCGCGTGTTATAATCGAATGAAGGTTACCTCTTCGGGAGAAGCGGTGCAAACGCATACGGCGCAGTTTTCTATTTCCGTTTGATACAGGTGCGCGGGGATAGGGTTGCCGTTTTCGTAGAGTGCGCCGCCGCGGTATTCCAAAGCGGAGAGCAAGCGGGCTAGCGATTCGCCCTTGAATTTGATATACGCTTCCTTCGCCGTCCAAAGCGCAAAGAAATCTTCGCTTCGTTCGGCGGGCGTGAGGCGGCGGAGAACGGCGGCAAGACCCCGCTCTTCCCGAAGCTGAATATCAAGCCCGACTTCCTGCTCGCTTACTACAACGGCGGTAATGCTTCCGCTGTGCGAGAGATTGAAGAAGAGGGGGGATTCCGCGAGATAGGGCTTGCCGTGCTCGTTTTTGAAAAAGCGCGGCGCGGGAACGGTGTAATATTCACGGAGCACTTTTTCGAGAAAGATTCGGCTGTCCGTAGGCTCAGTCGTGACGAAGAGTTTCATGCAAACAGTTTACCATAAAAAAAGGGGAATGTAAAATGACGCGCGGAGAATTGGCAAAAAATTATTTCTTGGGCGGATACAACTGTACGCAGGCGGTACTCATGGCGTTCAAGGACGAGCTGTCCGTTTCGGAAGAAATTCTGCTCGCTGTGGGGCTTCCCATGGGCGGCGGCATGGGCAGATTGCGCCAAACCTGCGGCGGCGTATCGGGCGCGGTAATGTGTCTTGGGCTTCTATTCCCCGAAAAGAGCAAGAACGAAATATACGCGCTCGTGCAGGAGTTCGCGCGGCGGTTTGGGGCGAAGAACGGCAGTATCAACTGCGGGGAACTTTTAAGCGGCGCGGGCGTGAAGGTGGATACTTCCCCGAACGCCGAACCGCGGACAGCGGAGTATTACAAAAAACGCCCCTGCCCGCTATTGATTGCCGATGCGGCGGATATTTTGGAAGAAATGCTGAAAGAGGAAAAACGGATATGAAGAGGCTGATAGAAAACGAACGCTTTGACGAGGAGCGCGCGCTGTACGGAAGTAACGATTTAATCGTGCGCGGGGTGTCGTTCGACGGCCCTGCCGACGGCGAGAGCGCACTCAAAGAGAGCGCAAATATCGAGGCGGAGCATTGTTATTGCAATTTGCGCTATCCCTTTTGGCATATCCGCGGACTGAAAATAAGCGATACCGAAATGACGCAGTTTTGCCGCGCCGCTATTTGGTATTCGGAGGATATTGAAATTTCGCACACGAAGATGCTCGGTATTAAAGCGGTAAGAGAGTGCGCCCGCGTAAAAATCAAAGATTGCGAAATCGTATCGCCCGAATTCGGGTGGTTTGTAAACGGCATTGAAATGACGGACTGCACTGCGCAGAGCGAATATTTTATGATGCGCTCGAAGGATATCAAATTCAAAAACGTGAAATTCGAGGGGAAGTATTCTTTTCAGTATATCGAGAACGCCGTTTTTGAAAACTGCGAATTTCAAACGAAGGACGCGTTCTGGCACGGAAAAAATATTTTGGTGAAGAACTGCATTGTAAGGGGCGAGTACCTTGCTTGGTATTCGGACGGCTTGACCTTGGAAAACTGTACGATTATCGGCACGCAACCGTTTTGCTACTGCAAGGACTTAAAACTCATTAACTGCAAAATGCTGGACGCAGACTTAGCCTTTGAAAAGTCGGACGTGGAAGCGGAAATTACTACGCCCGTTATCAGTATCAAAAATCCTTATCGCGGCAGTATTTGCGTGCCGAAGGTCGGTGAAATTATCCGAACCGACGTAAAATCTGTTTGCTCGATTATCATAACGGAAAATAAAAAGGCTGTTTAATCATAAAAACGGCGGGGCGCATATGCGCCCCGCTTCATATTTATTTTTTATTGATAAAATCTCTATTATTGCCGTTTTCGTTGCTGTACATGTTTTTGGTGTTTTTCTTTATATTTGCCTCAATAATTTTCTCATCAAGTTTTTCGTCGGGATTTATAAAATATTTTAAGCCTTTTTCTTTCCGAATCCGTTCTTTCTCTTCCTTTTGATATCTCTTTATGGGTATGGAGATTAAGAAAAGGATACCCAAAATTACAGCATATATAGCGATTGATACAAAAAAATCGTACCAGTTGTTACCTTCAAAAAATAAACAACAAATAATATACTTTAATACATTCAAAGTCTTTTTGTCCCTCTCGTGGAATTTATCACAACTTATTACTATTATAGCATGAAAAGCGTTAAATTGCAAATAATTCCTTTATGCGAAAGGGATTGTTTTTAACGGGCTTACTCTGTGCCTGTGTTATGCTTATGACCGCGTGCGACGTTTCCGAAATGGGCACGCTGTCCGATCTTTCCAAACCCTATACGGGCTTCTATGAATGCGAGAGCATCTATTTAGGCGGCGACGACTATACCGAGCATTTCGACGATTTGCGTTTAGAGCTTGGCTACGACGGAAAATTCGAGCTTTCCTATCGCGATAAAAACGGCGGAAAGGGGAGCTACCGCGGCACCTATTCGGCAGACCCCGAAGCGGGCGAAATCACCTTTTCCGCGCAGGTGGGGCTCGCGCGCAAGTCCTTTACCTTCCCCATGGAAAAGGGCAAAATCTACGTCGACTATATGCTGCGGGGCAAGCTCCTGCACGCCGTGTTCGCCGCACCTTAAAATTTCGGCCTTCCCTTAGGGGAAGGTATTTTTTTACGAAACATATAAACAAACGTTTGCCTATATTTTTTCCGTATGCTATAATAGTCATATGACTTCAAGCGCACTAATAGGGGGAACCACGCTCACGCCGGATCAAGAGGACGCGGCGGCGCTCATTAGAGAGTGGTTTCTCAATCTCGACAATCAGATATTCGTACTCTGCGGATATGCGGGAACGGGCAAGACCTTTCTCGTAGATTATATCGTGCGCGATTTGGGGTTAGTGCCCGGTGAGAGCGCGGCGTTCGTTGCGCCCACGGGTAAAGCAGCGTCCGTGCTCATTCGTTCGGGCACGCCCGCAGGCACGGTGCACAGCCTTATCTATACGCGCGAGGAGGATATCGAGGTCGACGAGAACGGCGAGATCATCTCCGAACGCTTTTTGCGGTTCGTCAAAAAAGAAAAGATCGATTCTAAAATCCGCCTTATCGTCGTGGACGAAACCTCTATGGTGTCCGACGAGGTTCTCCGCGATTTGCTCTCGTTCGGCGTGAAGTGCCTTTTTTGCGGCGATCCCGCACAGCTTCCGCCCGTAGGGGGAAGCAACACGCTTTTGACTATGCCCTGCGTGACGCTCAAACAAATCGTGCGGCAGGAAGAGGGCAACCCTATCGTGCGCCTTGCGGAGCGTGCGCGGGCGGGCAAGATTTTGGAATACGGCGACTACGGCAACGGCGTGCAGGTGATTCCCAAGCGCAGCTTAAACCGCGCCGCGCGGGAAGAGCTGTACTCTGCCGCCGATCAGATTATCGTAGGAACGAATAAAACGCGCAACCGCGTCAACCGTGAAATGCGGGAATTTTTAGGTATCTCGCCCGAGGCGAAGCTCCCCATTGACGGCGAGAAAATTATCTGCACGCTGAACGATTGGAGCAAGCCGCTTGACGAGGCGGGGAACTTCCATTTGGTGAACGGCATTATCGGCAAGTGCTACCGCGTGCGCGAACAGCTTGACGGGCTCGGCCAGCTCGATTTTCAGCCCGAGTTTTTATCGAATACCGTCTACGATTTGCCTTTCGATTTAGGCGCATTTACGCAGGGACGGTATCTGCACGGATACGGCAATAAGGCGTGTTTATTGGAAAACGGTATGCTCGTGCACGAGTATAATTTCGAGATGCTGCGCCGCTTCAAGGTCAGGCGGGAAGATACCGTCTGCCGCTTCGAGTTCGCTTACGCCGTCACCTGCCACAAGGCGCAGGGCTCGGAGTACGACTTCGTCGTCGTGCTCGACGAGAGCAATCTCTTCGAGGACGGCAGACAGTGGCTCTATACCGCCATTACCCGCGCCAAAAAGCGGCTCGTTATCGTGCGGTAAATACTTGACATCTTTTCCCGAAAAAGTTAAAATTGAGAAAAACCTTTCAGAGGAAAAACTATGTATTACAGAACGCATAACTGCGGGGAACTTAGGAAAGAGGACGAGGGCAAAAAAGTAAAGCTCTCGGGTTGGCTGGATAGCAAGCGCGACAAGGGCGGTCTGCTCTTTGCGGTGCTTCGTGATTTTTACGGTGTGACGCAGGTGGTTGCAAGCGAAGAACCCTGCCTTTCGCTCCTTCGCGATATTCCCACCGAATCGACCGTGAGCGTAGAGGGCAAGGTGGTGCTCCGCTCCGCACCTAACGAAAAGCTTCCCACGGGGCTGATTGAAATCGTACCCGAAAAAGTAGAGGTACTGGGGCGCAGAGTTACTCCCGCGCTTCCCTTCGAGATTTCGCATTCTACCGAGGCGGGCGAGGACGCGCGGCTCAAATACCGCTTCCTCGATTTGCGCAACAAAGAGGTACGCGATAAAATCGTGCTCCGCTCTGAGATTATTGCGGACTTGCGCCGCCTCATGACCGAGCACGGCTTCACGGAAATTTCCACGCCCATTCTCACGAGCTCTTCGCCCGAGGGCGCGCGCGATTATATCGTGCCCAGCCGTCTGTACCCCGGTGAGTTCTATGCGCTTCCGCAGGCACCCCAGCAGTATAAACAGCTTTTAATGTGCTCGGGGTTCGATAAGTATTTCCAGATTGCACCCTGCTTCCGCGACGAGGACGCGCGTGCAGACCGCTCTCCCGGTGAGTTCTATCAGCTCGATATCGAAATGGCGTTCGCAACGCAGGAGGACGTATTCGCAGTGCTCGAAGAGGTGCTTCCGCCCGTGTTTGCAAAATATTCGGGTTGGGCGGCGGACAAGCCTCCCTTCAAGCGCATTCCCTATTTGGAAGCGTTAGAAACCTACGGTTCGGATAAACCCGATTTGCGCAACCCTTTAATCGTAAAAGATATTTCCGATTTGATGCAGGGCTGCGGGTTCGAGCAGGTGCAGGGCAAGGTTGTAAAAGCCATTGCGGTGAACGGCGCGAACGTGGCCCGCAAGTGGATCGATAAAACGGCGGAAGAGTTCAAGGTGAAAACCGAGGGCGGCGCAATGTACTGGTTCAAGCTGGACGAGAACGGCGCACCCGCGGGCGGCATTGCAAAATTCGTTACGGAAAAGCTTGACGCGTATAAAGAGCGTTTGGGGCTGAAAGCGGGCGCGTTCGTTGCGCTCGTTGCAGAGGAAAAACTCGGCGTCGCACAAAAGCGTGCGGGTATTCTTCGCACCATGCTCGGCACGGGCTTAGACCTTCTCGAAAAGAACGTTTACCGTTTCTGCTGGATCGTCGATTTCCCCATGTACGAAATCGGGGAAGAGAGCGGCGAGCTCGAATTCTGCCACAACCCGTTCTCCATGCCGCAGGGCGGTATGAAGGCTTTGGAAGAGAAAGACCCGCTTGAAATTCTCGCCTATCAGTACGATATCGTGTGCAACGGCGTAGAGCTTAGCTCGGGCGCGGTAAGAAACCACGATCCCGAAATCATGCTCAAAGCGTTCTCGCTTGTGGGGCTCGGCGAAGAGGAGGTACGCGCGAAATTCCCCGCACTCTACAATGCGTTTGAATACGGCGCACCCCCGCACGCAGGCGTTGCGCCCGGCGTGGACAGAATGGTAATGCTCATTTCCGACACGGTGAATATCCGCGAAGTAATTGCATTCCCCATGAATGCAAAGGCAAGAGATCTTCTCATGAGCGCACCCTCGAAGGTGGAACAGAAACAGCTCGACGACGTGCACATCAAAATCGTGGAACCTAAAAAGAAATAAAACAAAAAAATCTCCCCGAAGAGGGGAGATTTTTTTATGTGCGGTTATTCGTCAAAGTAAGAATTTTTGTTTCCGATAAAGGCTTCTACCTGTTCCACGGAGCTTTTTTCCTTATACGATTTATAAAGGGTGCTTGTTGCTTCATAATCGTTGGTAATATTCGTGATATCGGTCGATTTCAATGAAGCCGTAACGCTATTCTTCTCCTGGAAGTCCGCAGTGAACGTACCCGTTTGTTCTTTTTGTACGAACAGCATGGGAATGGAAATCTTTTGCGTTTCGTATTTCACCTTGTCGCCGTCCTGCACCTCAATCACGTACCAAACGTCTCTCATTTCGATATCGAATCTGCGGGAAGCAGTTTTCAAACTAAGACCGCCGACAAGCTTCGTCTGAATCGCCTCTGATTTTCCGTTGATATAAATGGTATCGGGGTTCTCTTTGTTGGCTTTGGGGTCAACCTTGATAGTGTTGATACCGTTCACGTTCGGAAGCATAAACCACAGCGTATCAAACGCAATACTCTTCACAGTCTCGTCTACCTCGGAGCCGATATATTCGCCCGTCACCGCATTGTACACTTCTTCGCAAGCGTTCGTCTGCAAATCCTGCAATTCCTTTTTGTCCGAAACAACCACGAGCTTCGTTGCGTTGCTGAAAATCGCGGCGCTCGTCTTGAACCCTTTTCCGTCCTCGTTTGTGGTACCTGTGTACTCGTAATAATAGCCGTTCATATTGCCGTTTTCGTCGCGGAGGAAGTGGATTTGTTTCAGATTCCCAACGCCTGCCACGGTCGTTTTAATTGCAAGGTCAAGCTTATTTTCCGTACTCTCGTATTTGAGCACCATGCCGTCGGTCGCCTGTATTCTGCCAACGCGAAGGCCTGTTTCGATGTTATACGTAAGTTCGAGCGATACGGTACCGTTTCCGATCAGGAGTTCGTAAAGGTTATCGTTCAAAGTAATCTTTCCGTGGAAGCCGCCCGCCTCGCCGGGGTCAAACTCAAACGTGCGGTAGTTATCGGGATTTTTGTTGATAAACGTTTGATAGAGATTTGCAATCGTTCCGCCTACGGTGTAAACCGAATCAAAATAGCCGAGCATTTTTGTAGCGTCGGTAAGCCCGTCATAAAGCACGTTGAACTGTCTGCCGATCGGCTTCTTTCCGATACTCGAAACGTTCACAAACGAAGTGAAGTCCGAAACGGGCGCCGTTGTGTAAGCCATATTCTCGGGGCGGAGCGCTTCGGGAATGAAGCTCCAAGGTTCGGGACGCTGGGAAACTGACTCCCATATGGTTTGAGCAACCTTGGATAAGTCGATTTTAATAACGAGTTTTGCTTCAAGGATTTTGGTCTCGTAGTTTGCGCCCGAAAGGGTAGCTACTGCATTGTAGGTGCCTACCTTCGTTCCCTTGTTGTCCGTGTAGGAAACGGAAACGCCCTTGGGCAGAGTTCCCGAAACGGTAATAACGTGCTCGTTTTCGTCGTAGGTAACCGTCTTGTCCTCAAACGTAATGCCCGTGATTTCCGCCTTGTTGATTGTGAGAACTGCGTTGAGCGTTTTGGTAACATAGTTCGCGCCCGAAAGGGTAGCAGTTGCGTTATAGGTTCCCGCGTTCGTTCCCTTGTTGTTCGTATAGGAAACG
>JAIDCJ010000011.1:0-22236 GCA_029055875.1 Clostridia bacterium | reverse complement strand
CCCGAAAGAGTTGCGGTCGCGTTATATACGCCCACGTTCGTTCCCTTGTTGCCCGTATAGGAAACGCTCACGCCCTCGGGCAGAGTTCCCGAAACGGTGATTTCGTGTTCCGCGCCGTCGTAAATTACGGTCTTGTCCTCAAACGTGACGCCCGTAATGTCTTTCTCGGTGCTGCCGCCGCACGCCATGAATAAGCCAAGCGTACTCAGGCACAACAATACGGCAACGAAAATGCTTAATAATTTCTTTTTCATTTGCTATCTCCTTATATTATTCTTTGAAAGTATTTTATCATTTCCTATCATGCAAGTCAACTGTTGTAATTCTACTATTGGTTGAATTTTGTGGAAAAGAAAAGCGAGCCGAAATTCGACCCGCTTCTTTTATGTGCTTATTGACTTATCGTGAAGAGAAAGCTCTCTGTCCGCGTTTGGAGTTTTTGATCGGTGACGGTAATTTCCGCTTCAAACTCGCCGTACTCCGTCGGCGTTCCGCTGATGCTTCCCGCCTTGGAAAGGGTGAGCCCCGCGGGAAGTCCCTTTGCCGTAAAGGCGTAATCTCCCGTGCCGCCGTAGGCGAATAGCTGCTGCGAATACCTCTTTCCTACCGTTGCAAAGATTTCGATTTCTTCCAAGTACAGCGGGTGGCCCGATTGTACGCCGCGGTAGGTTTCACCTACGGGTGCAATCGTATCGTCGTCGTTATAGAGGGAAGTGTAAACAGCCTCGTACGGACGCCGATCGCCTCTGTCGTTCATGTTGTCCAAAAACCAGGAATAGCGCTCCACGTAGCCGCAGCTCTCGAGCATTGCCGTCGTCTCTTCAATATACTTCTGCGCGCTTTCCTCCGTGCAGCCGTCCGTCAGTTTGCCCGCGTTCGTGTCCCTTGCCACCACGTCGATTGCGCCGAACTCGGTCAGCCAAATCGGTCTATGGTATTTTTCGTACAGAGGCTCCAAGACGTTCTCTTTGAGGAATTCTACCTGTCCGTCTTTATAGAACGGCTGATAGCAATGTATCGTAATGAAATCGACGCGAAGCCCGCGCATGTCCGCTTTTCTCATGAACTCGTCGAGCCAAGGGTGGCCGTTATCGTACCAGCTTACGACGGGGCTCGAAAGGGGAATGCCGATTTCCTCCAACCGCTTCCAATAGGCAAGCGCCTCGTCTACCGTCAGGTTCGCCTGATCGGGAAGGTCGGGTTCGTTGAAGGTGAGAAGGTGCGTAAATTTTCCGCTCTCGTAGTTCTCTTTCACGTAATTGAGATTTTCCTCGGTCATCTGCCAGCCGCCCCAAATCATGGGAACGAACTCGGCGTCGATATACTCGTTATTCGGTTTCACGCCCCAGGTGTAATACCAGCTCGGGCTGAGCGCATCTACCTTTTGGGCAGAGCTTTCGTTGCCGTCGTTATAGCGCGCAACGCAAACGCCCTTTTTGGTAAGCACGCCTTCCGCATCGCGGTGGGGTGCAAGCTTATCGGGATCCTCCGTGCCGTGCGAACAAGCCGCAAACGAAAATACACAGGCAATAAACGCCGTGAGTGCAGCTATAACGGAAAGTAATTTTTTCTTCATCATACCGTTATTATATCATGAACAAAATGAAATGTAAACAAAAAAGGCAGCCGCTCACGCAGCTGCCCGAAGGGATTAGAGTTCTTTTAGTTCTTGTTTTGCTTTTCTCGTGCTGTAAATTCTTTTCAGCAGCGAGGGGATAAAGATGAATACCGAGCCGAGAATGGCAACGAGGGCTACGACTACCGTCGTTGCAACGAACACGATGGCTGCAACAATGGAGAGGAGAATTTTCGTAACGACCATCCATAGAATAGAATCGATCGACAAAGAGAAGATGAATCCCGGGAGCTTAAAGGTAAAGCCGCCCGCGGAGAATATTTCACCGACCACGCCGCCCCACATAAACTGACTGACGAAGGTGAATGAGCATACGGCAGTTACGCCGAGAAGAATCAAGAACAGATAGTTTTTATCGAGCGAGAGGTAAAGCACCAAAAAGAGCACGATATTTACGATTGTAAAGCACGCCGCCGTAATCAGCGAGGGAACGAGGCGATACCCTGCATCGTCGTCATCCTTGTCCCTTAGATCGTTAATGAAGTCGGCAACCGAGAAGACAATGCCGAACCCGCAGAGGGGAACGAATGCAAGCAGAACGGAATACATATCGGCATTTTCTTTGTCCGAGAAGATAAGCACCATAAAGAGGATATACAGCGCGAGCGCCACAATAACGGCAATGGTAGGCTTCACACCCCATTTCCTGCCGAGATCTTCCTCAATAGATTTTTTTCTTTCCGCTTTGCGGTATTCCGCTTTTATGCGCGTTCCCTGCTCCATGCGCTCCTTGCACGGTTTGCATACGAGCTTGGGCTCGGTTGCGCCTGCCTCGCCCTCATACACGACCTTCCCGCATTGCGTGCAGGTGCCGAGCATGGTTTTTGCGGGCGGTGCGGATACCGGCGGCGCGACGTATACGGGCGGCACGGCATAATAAAGGTTCGGGTTTTTGTTTCCCTGTTCGCCCGACTTGCCCTCTTCAAAATAGCTGATGGGAACGTCAAACAATTTTGCGATTTTCGACATGGTATCGAAATCGGGCTGCGACTCGTCGCGCTCCCATTTGGAAACCGCCTGATACGAAACGTTCATGGCTTTTCCTAAATCATTTTGCGTCATGCCGTTCTTCCTGCGAAGCTCGGCAATCTTCTCACCAAAACTCATGGCTAATCTCCTTGCGTACTATAATGATATTATAATAAATTTTCACGGAAATTTCAATCGTGTTTTCTCAACCAATAGTTGAATTTCTATCTTTTTATTTGAAATCGGATAAATTCAAGTGTTTTTTTATGTAAAACGGAGCCTTTTAAGAAATCTGCGGACTAGTGCATATAAATTGTGTTCATATCGAAGTGAGAGAAAGACCCGCATAAGAGCGGGTCTTTTTCGTGATAAAGAAAATGAAAGTTTATCGGTTAATAAGTTGAATGAACTCGTAAACTTTTTCAATTGTGAGCGCATCCATTTTATTTAATTCTTTAATGATTTTTTCATATTGGACAGGATAGCGGAAATTTTCTTCAAAAAATTCCCCAATGGACATTTGAAAATATTCGCAGAAATTCAAAAGCCCTTCGAGAGAGGGCAAACATTTCCCGTTTTCAATTTGATTAATATATTCTGTGCTTTGCCCTAGTTCTAAGCTTAATTTTCTTGCCGATATGCGGTGCGCAAGACGAATGGTTGCGTACCGTGCTTGAATGAACGATTTATCCATAATACTATTTTACAATATGCACTCAGAAAAATTAAATATTTATGCTATTTAATAGTTGACATACATATTAAAAATATGTATAATTAAGTCAATAAATATTTATAGAGAGGATAATATGGAAAAAACAAAAACAAAAGAAAAAGCTAAGTCTGGTCTCGTAGTAATGATTATTACACTTGTATACTATACGTTACTTATTATTTTGGGACTAGTTGGGTATTTAACGGAAGCGTTTGCAGGAATTGCAGAGACCTTTGACGTTTCTAAAGAAGCTGTAAAATTTGGTTTTACTCCGGAAGAAGCAAACCTAGCATATGCGCAAACTTATTCGTTTCTTCTTCTTGTAATGGCGTCGTCCATCTTTTATTACTTTGCGACACAGAAACAAATTAAAATACCCAAACCGGTACGAGTCATTCTTTTTATTTTAGGCATTGGGGCGGCAATTGGCTTAACAATAGTATATATGGGAATTTGTAACCGTTTCGCACCTATCTTCACGGCTGCGTCATATACTTTCCCGACGAGTGATTTTATTTTAAGATTGAGCGTAATCGTTGGTGATATCGGCTTTATTATATTCTATCTATTCTCGGTTTTAATTTCTTCGCCCGAATCGGTAAGGAATAAAATTATCCGTGGAACCGCGCGTGTAGTGAAGTCAAATGTTTTTGGGCTCTTGATAACCGTAGCGCTTACCGTTTTCTTGGTTCCGCTTGCATTTGTTCTTATTATGATAGTTGTTATTCTCATTGCCCTGTTCTTCTTTGCGGTTATGACGGGCGGCGGTGGCGGCAGTAAAAAAGATTCGTCGAAAGTGCCAACCTTTTTAGTGAATGAAAATGGATATACCCGTGAATTGCAGTTTTATGACTACTATAACGGGGTAAAGCGTTATCGTGACGATTTAGGACATTATTGGTATTCCGAAGACGAAAAAACGTTTTATAAAGAGTAAATATGTGAAAAACGCAGAGAATGCCTCTGCGTTTTTTTGTGCGTTCATCTGGGGTTTTTCCTTTTCGTGTGATAGGACAAATTGTCTATTGCATACAATGGGAAGAGGTGAAATATGCTCGAAGCGTTTTATGCCGTGCTCGGACGGCTGTTTTTTTTCACGGGCTCCGTTCAAAACGGAAGCTCCTACCCCAAACCTCTTTCCGCGGAAGATGAGGAAAAATATCTGCGCCTTGCGCGCGAGGGCGATAAGCACGCCAAGGATATGCTCGTAAAGCATAATATGCGCCTCGTTGCACATATCGTAAAAAAGTTCAACGGTGCGGCGGAAATGGACGATATGCTCTCGGTAGGCAGTATCGGGCTTATTAAAGCAATCAACACCTTTGAATCGGGCAGGGGAGTGCGGCTCGCTACTTATACGGCGCGGTGCATCGAAAACGAAATTCTCATGCTCATTCGCTCGGGCAAAAAGCATAAAGCGAACGTTTCTTTGAACGACCCCGTGGGTACCGATAAGGACGGCAACGAGCTTGTGCTTATGGACTTACTCTTTGAAAAAGAGGACAAAGTTTTCGCGGGCGTCGAGCAGTCGCTCATGCAGGAGAAATTCCTTGCGGCAATCGGAAAACTGCTTTCCGAGCGCGAAACGGAAATTATTTGTATGCGTTACGCCCTCACGGGCGGCGTGCCGCTTGCCCAAAGAGAGGTTGCGCACAAGCTGAAAATCTCCCGCTCTTACGTTTCACGCATAGAAAAGCGTGCGCTCGAAAAACTGCGCACGGGACTCAGACGCGAGGACTTCCTTTCCGATTGATAAGTATAGAAAACGCCGCGGCGACCAAAATGGTCGCCGCGGCATTTTTGCGTTAAAAATCGGAAAGTCCGAGTTTTGTAAATTGCGGGTGAAAGAATTGACTTATTTCCCGAAAAAACATATAATAACTGAAATGATAGATTAGGAGAGTGCTATGAACGTAACCGAAATTTTCGGCAGTAACGTATTCAACGACGAGGTCATGAAAAACCTCCTGCCCAAGGAAGTGTACAATTCCCTCAAACGAACGATCAACGAGGGCGAGCCGATTGATACGAACATTGCAAGTGCGGTGGCAAACGCCATGAAGGACTGGGCGGTATCGAAAGGGGCAACCCATTATACGCACTGGTTTCAGCCTCTCACCAACCTCACAGCGGAAAAGCACGACAGCTTTATCGAGCCTTCGGGAGATAAAGTCATTATGCAGCTCACGGGCAAGAGCCTTATCGTAGGCGAGCCCGACGCGTCGTCCTTCCCTTCAGGCGGCACCCGCATGACGAGCGCGGCGCGCGGCTACACCGCGTGGGATCCCACCTCGCCCGCATTCGTAAAGGAGCATACGCTCTGCATTCCCACGGTTTTCGTTTCCTACACGGGCGAAACGCTCGATAAAAAAGCGCCGCTTCTCAAATCGATGACTGCGCTTGATACGCAGGCGAAACGGCTTTTGAAGCTCTTCGGCATCGAATGCAGAAAGGTATCTACGACCGTCGGCCCCGAACAGGAATATTTCCTTATCGACGAGGACGTGTATCTCCAAAGAAAAGATTTACAGCTCACGGGCAGAACGCTCTTCGGCGCGGTTTCCTCGCGCGGGCAGGAGCTTGAAGACCATTACTTCGGCGCGCTCAAGGGCAGAGTTGCCGAATTCATGCGCGATTTGGACGAAACGCTTTGGCGTTTCGGGATTTACGCAAAGACCGAACACAACGAGGTCGCGCCCGCACAGCACGAGCTTGCGCCCATCTTCTCAACGACGAACGTTGCCGTGGACGATAACCAGCTCACCATGGAGCTCATGAAAAAGGTTGCGAAAAAGCATCACCTCGTATGCTTGTTGCACGAAAAGCCCTTCGAGGGCGTGAACGGAAGCGGCAAGCATAACAATTGGTCGCTTTCCACCGATACGGGCCTGAACCTTCTCGACCCCGGCGAATACCCCGAACGCAACACGCGCTTTATGCTCATTCTTGCCTGCGTGCTTGCGGCAGTTGACGACTATCAGGGAATCCTGCGCGCGTGCGTGGCTTCCGCAGGGAACGACCACCGCCTCGGTGCGAACGAGGCACCGCCCGCAATCGTTTCGGCGTATCTCGGCGATCAGCTCGGCGCAATCGTAGACAGCATCGTGCTCGGCAAAGAGTACGTTCCGAAAAGGGCAGTACCCGGTTCCATCGGCGTGCCCGAATCGCCCATTTTCCCCATTGATATGACGGATAGAAACCGTACTTCGCCGTTTGCATTCACGGGCAATAAATTCGAGTTCCGTATGCTCGGTTCGCAGGCGTCCGTCGCCGATCCCAATATCGTGCTCAACACGATTGCGGCGCAGAAGTTCTCGGAAGCGGTAGACGAGCTTTCGGGGGCGAAGGACTTTGAAAAGGCGTGCAAGGACTATACCGAAAAGCTTTTGAAAAAGCATTACCGCATCGTATTCAATTACAACGGCTACGGGCCCGACTGGGAGGCCGAGGCGGAGCGCAGAGGACTTCTCAACAGCAAGACGACTGCGGATGCCGTACCCGAATTTTTCAAGAAAGAAAATATCGACGTATTCGTCAAGCAGGGCGTTTATACCGAGAAAGAGGTGATTGCCCGCGCGAATATTCAGCTTGAAAATTATATCAAGACGATCAATATCGAGGCACTCACCATGATTGAAATGGCGCGGCAGGATATCTATCCTTCCGTGAACGGCTACATTGCAGAGATTTGTTCGGTGATTGCGGCAAAGCGTGCCGTGAGCGAACGTATGTCCTGCAAAGCAGATGTTTCACTTGCCGAGGAGCTTTCCCGCCTGAACGAAGCGTTTGCAAAGGCGGTGAACAAACTCGAAAAAGATTTGAACCTTCCCGCAGGCGAGCAGGCAGCTTCTCAGAAAATTGCGCACACCGTCGTGCCCGATATGGAAGAGGTACGCCGCCTTTCGGATTGCATGGAAAAACTTTGCTCTTCCGATTATTGGCCGTATCCCACTTATACCGATTTATTATATAGTGTTAGATAACCTCATATATACTTCGCAATACTTTGTCGCGCTGTGGCAACCCTCAGTCATTTACGGGGGTGTAAACTCCTTCGGGTTTTCCTCGCGCTCCTCGTCTTGCTCGTATCTCTGAGGTTTCAACAATTAAGGTGACTTATGAAAATTAACGTAAAGAAACTCAACGAAAACGCAAAGCTGCCCGCATACGGTTCTACTTATGCGGCGGGTGCCGATTTATACGCATGCGAAGAAACGCCTGTGGAAATTCCCGCAGGGGAAACGCGCTTCATTCATACGGGCATTGCCGTGGAGCTCCCGCTCGGCACGGTGGGGCTCGTGTACGCAAGAAGCGGACTTGCCTGCAAGCAGGACTTAGCGCCCGCGAACAAGGTAGGCGTTGTCGACTGCGATTACCGCGGCGAAATTATGGTGGCGCTCCATAACCACGGCAAAGAGATCCGCACGGTAAACGGCGGCGATAGAATTGCACAGCTCGTTGTTGCGCCCTATTACGTTGCCGAGTATGCGGAAGCGGACGAGCTTTCCGAAACGGTACGCGGCATGGGCGGCTTCGGCTCGACGGGGAAAAACTAAATGAGAATGCGAAGAAAGCGCAATTTAGAACCGCGCATGCAGGCATGCGCGGATATTCTTTTGGTGCGCGGCAGACCCATGCTCAACTTAAAAGAGGCGGCTCAGCACTATCGTGCTTTGCTTTGCTTGGAAAAGGTTTTCGGGAATAAAAACCCCGTGGAACTCGAAGTCGGTTGCGGCAACGGCGGCTTTATTTTGGAGAAAGCAAAGCGCAACCAAAGCGTCAATTATCTTGCATTGGAGCTGAGCACGAACGTTATTTTAACCGCCATGGAGCGGGCGAAAGAAGAGGGCGTTCAAAACGTGCGCTACCTCAATATCCCTGCGGAAATTCTGCCTTGCTATTTAGAAGAGGGGAGCGTTCGGAAAATATACTTAAATTTCTCAACCCCATTGCCCGAAACGAGCCGAGAAAAACAGCGTCTCACCGCAACGAGGTTTTTGCAGATTTACCATGCGCTTTTGATAGACGGCGGCACGATTGAGCAAAAGACGGACAGCGAGCCGTTTTTTGAGTATTCTTTGTCGCAATATGCGGAAAACGGTTTTACGGTGACGGATATCACGCGTGACTTGCACCACAGCACATATGCAGCCGAAAACATAATAACGGAATACGAGCATAACTTCGCTTCCAAAGGAATGCCTATTTATAGGGCAGTTGCAGTAAAACAATAAAACAACCGCCGCGCATATGCGCGGCGGTTTATCTCTTATTAGGAAGAACTATAATTCATCTTCATTGAGTAATCACTTGGTAACCTACAATAATCATCATATTTTAATCTCATATAGTAAGCGCCTTTCTTGCCAGTGTGAGGCTTCTTTAATGTTATCAATAAATATCCAGGAGATGCGCCAGTACTACATAAACCCGCAAGTAAAAAACTCATAAAAGATGGCTTGGTATAATCAAACCGATCAACTTCTTTCAGCATAATCGTAATATCGCCCTTCCGTTTATGGAGTACGATTTTATCGGAGTAAAAGGTTGCCTTCTTTAACTCCAAACATTCTTCAATAAATGCCATAGACAAACTCCTTATTTCGGAAATACTGCTTTTATCATTTGGGAAACGTAGTTCACGGGCACGAGCTCGATTTTATCCTTGAACTTCTCGCAGGCTTTCATGTTCTTTGCGGGGAGTATCACGCGCTTGAAGCCCATTTTCAGACATTCGTTTACGCGCTTATCTGCAAAGTTCACGGCGCGCACCTCGCCGGTTAAACCAACCTCGCCGAAGATGGCGGTGTATTTATCTACGGGTTGCATTCTTTCCGCACTTGCAAGCGCGGCACATATGCAAAGATCCGCACTCGGCTCGTTCAGCTTAATTCCGCCCATTGCATTGAGGTAAATATCCTGCGTGCCCAAGGGAAGTCCACACCGTTTTTCAAGCACCGCAATGAGTACCACGAGGCGGTTGAAGTCGATGCCGAGCGGCATTCTCCGCGGCAAGCCGTATGCGGTTTTGCACATGAGCGTCTGAAGCTCCACCATCATACAGCGGTTGCCCGTTTCGCTGGGCGTGACCGCCGCGCCCGCCGCCTCGCCGCGGTTATCGGAAAGGAAGAGCGCGGAATAGTCGGAAATGCCATAAATGCCCTCGCCCGTCATCTCGAACACGCCGACCTCCTGCACCGAACCGAAGCGGTTTTTCACGGCGCGCAGGATTTTGAAATTCTCCGTCCGCTCGCCCTCGAAGTAGAGCACCGCGTCCATAATGTGCTCCAATACCTTCGGGCCTGCAAGCGTGCCTTCCTTGGTGACGTGCCCTACGATAAAGAAGGTAATGCCGTTTGCCTTTGCAATCCGCATGAGCTTGCTTGCACACTCCCGCACCTGACCGACGCTGCCCGCAGAGGAGCTGAGCGCGTCGGTGTACACCGCTTGAATGGAGTCGATAATCACGTATTCCGCCTCTAAGAACGCCGCTTCCGCGTTATCGATATTCGTTTCGTTGAGAAGGAGCAGATTGTCGGAATTGAGCCCCAAACGCTCGCAACGGAGCTTTACCTGCGAACAGCTTTCCTCTGCCGAAAGGTAAAGGACTTTATGCTCTTTTGCAAGGTGCGCCGAAACCTGCGTTAAAAGGGTAGACTTTCCCACGCCGGGGTCGCCGCCCACGAGCACTAAGGAGCCGCGCACGATCCCGCCGCCGAGCACGATATCGAGTTCGGAAATGCCCGAGGATACCCGCTCGTACTTTTCATATTTCACCTCGGAGAGGGGAAGCGGGCGGGAATAGGAATGGAACGCGCCCTTTTCCTTTGCTTTCGGCGCGGGAGCAATCGCCTCTTCCACTAAGCTGTTAAATTTCCCGCAGTCGGGGCATCTGCCCAGCCACTTGGGGGAAGCGTATCCGCATTCATTGCATACAAACTGTGTCGTTGATTTTGCCATTTGTGTTTCCTCATAATAATACGGTTGCGTAAACCGTAATGCCTTTTTTCTCACCGATATAGCCTAAGCGTTCATTCGTGCCCGCCGCAATGCCGATATTTTCTTCGGGAATGCCGAGCGCGGAGCTCAGGCTCTTTTTCATTTCCTCGATATAGGGCGCAAGGCGGGGCGTTTCCGCTAAAATGGAAATGCTCACGTTTTGGGGTTTGCCCGTCATTTGAACGACTTCGCCAAGCAGCTCCATGCTGTTTGCGCCTTTATATTTTTCGTCCGTATCGGGGAAGTAGTAGCCGATATCGCGAAGTCCCTTTTCCGAAAGGAGCGCGTCCATTAAAGCGTGCACGAGAACGTCTCCGTCGCTGTGCGCTTTGAGGATTTTCTCGGAAGGGATGCGGACGCCGCCAAGCGTAATAAAGTTAATGAACGGCATTCCCTCGCCCTCGGCGTAAAACGCGTGCGTATCCACCCCGAAGCCCACGCGCTCGGCGGGCTGAAAATCTTCGGGATAGGTGAGCTTTTTATTGCTCCGCTCTCCCATGAAGAGGCGGGGCGGCGCGATATATTTGCCGTAAACGCCGCTCTCGTCGGTAAACTGCCTGCCTTCCGCAAACGCCTGTTCGTAGGCGGAAAGCAGTTCTTTTCTCAAAAACCCTTGCGGAGTTTGCACGGTATAAACCGTTTCCCGCGCGGGGTGCGCAATAATATCGCCGCCCTCGGCAATCACGGTGGTATCGGTTGCGGGAAGCGCGCAAATTCCGCTCCCATGCGTTTTCACGCATTCGACGCAATCCGTAATAATCTTCTCCGTTACGAACGGGCGTGCCGCATCGTGCACCAAAACGATATCGCCCTTTGCTGCTTTGAGCGCATTGTAGACGGATTGTCCGCGCGTTTCTCCGCCGCGCACGAGCCGTGCACGCGGGTAGGGGCGCAATAGGGGAAGAATGGTTTTCTCGTCTTCTTCGCGGCAGGTGACGAGGATTTCGTCCGCCCCGCAGGCGGCAAATGCCGAGAGCGAATAACACAAAACGGGCATTCCGTTTAATTCCTGCAAAACTTTATTCTGCGAAAAGCCTGCGCGCTCGCCCTTGCCCGCCGCGCAAATAATTGCGGTAATCACAGTATCACCTCGTAAAGATTTTGCGCCTCGTCTTTTTTGACGGTTTCTTTGAGCTCTAAAACGCGGAATTTCAGCGTGCTTGCGGCGAAAGTGATTTCCACCACGTCGCCGACTTTTAGGCGGTGGGAGGGTTTTGCTTCCTTTCCGTTTACGGCAATTTTGCCCGCGGCGGCCGCTTCCTGCGCAACCGTTCTGCGCTTTAAGATTCTCGAAACTTTTAAGAATTTGTCCAATCTCATACGATTCCCCAAAATTCGCAAAAAAAATTATTCTATTTAAGAAAAAAGCGTTTGACATCTTCTCAAATATCGTTTATAATAGCATACTGTATCATTATGCTGTGGCAATATGCAGTCTCGCATTTTTCAGCGGATTTCCTGCTTGCCTCTTACCTATTTATTATATCGTAATTTTCCCCGAAAGTAAAGAGGGGAACGGCATTTTCAAGAAAAATATTTTCGATTTTTATCGATGAAAAGATATACTCGGTAAATCGTCAAATAGCAACAAACAAAAAGGAGTGAAATTGACGAATGAATTTACCCATTCACAAGTACGGTAAAACCGAAAGAAGGAAATTCGGCTCGATTAACGAAGTAATCGACATTCCCAACCTCGTTGAAATTCAGCGCGACAGCTACGCGAGTTTCATTGGCGAGGGGATTTCGGAAATCTTCGAGGACTATTCCCCGATTACAGATTTCTCCGACCACTTCGAGCTCTACTTCCTTGACCACGAGTTCGGAAAGACGCCCAAGTATGACGAGAAAGAGTGCCGCAACCGCGACGCTACTTATGCGCTTCCGCTCCGCGTGAAAGTGCGCCTTGTCAACAAGGTGAAGGACGAGATTTTGGAACAGGACGTTTTCATGGGCGACTTCCCGCTCATGACCGATAACGGCTCGTTCATTATCAACGGTGCAGAGCGCGTTATCGTTTCTCAGCTCGTTCGTTCCCCCGGCGTAAACAACGTTGCCGAAACGGACAAGACCGGTAAGCAAATCTACGAAACCACGGTAATTCCCAACCGCGGTGCCTGGCTTGAATTCAAGCAGGACCCTCAGGGCATTCTTTGGGTGAGCGTAGACAGGAAGCGTAAGCTTACCGCTACGGTGCTTCTCCGCGCTTTGGGCTACGGCTCCAACCGCGCCTTAGAGGAGCTCTTTGGCGGCGATAAAATGATTGCCGCTACCATTGAGAAAGACGAAAAGGACAACCCTCCCATCAAATCAGAATCGGACGGGCTCATTGCGCTTTACAGAAGACTGCGTCCCGGCGAAGTTCCCACCGAGGATTCCGTTCGTCAGCACCTCAACAATCTGTTCTTCGATTCCCGCCGCTACGACGTCGTGAAAGTGGGCAGATATAAATTCAATAAGAAATTAAATCTTGCTTACCGTCTGCCCGGTTGCCGCGTTGCGGACGACGTGTTCCACCCCGAAACGGGCGAACTGCTTGCAACCAAGGGTGAAGTCATTTCCGAAGAGAAAGCACGTGAGATTCAGAACGCAGGTATCGGCGAGATTTTCGTGCTCGTAAACGATCCCGTAGACGGTGAGATCCGCCACAAGATCATCTCCAACAAGACGGTTGACTTCTGCGCCGTTTCGGACAAGGATCCCAAGGCGTACGGACTCCTCAAAACCATTTACTATCCTAACTTCGTATTCAGTAAAAAGATTGCCGAGGAATGCAAAAAGCTTTCCGTGGAAGAGGTTGCGGACAAATATCTCGACGAAATCAACGAAGTTTACCATACGCGCGAAACCGCGCCCGAAGCGGACGAAAAGCAGGAAGAGAAGAAGAACCGCGAAAAGCGCAAGGACAACCGCTTAAAGTTCGTAGAAGCGTGCGTCGTGTTCCACGAGCTTCTTTCCCGCAAAGAGACCAAGGCGAAGGGCAAGGCCGTTGACCTCAACGAAGAAAACGCAGTGCTCGGCGTAACGCCCGAAGAAAAGAAGAAAATTAAACCCCTCGTTGAAAAGCTCAACCATAAGTGCATTACCATCGACGATATCGTGGCGGCAGTTTCCACCAACCTCGATTTGCAGTACGGAATCGGAACTGTGGACGAAATCGACCACCTCGGTAACCGTCGTGTGCGTTCGGTCGGCGAGCTCCTTCAAAACCAGCTCCGCATCGGTATGTCGCGCTTAGAGCGTCTTATTAAAGAGCGTATGGCAACGGCGGATCCTATGGAAGTTACGCCCTCGAGCCTTATCAACGTGCGTCCCATTTCTGCGGTCATCCGCGAGTTCTTCGGTTCTTCCCAGCTCTCGCAGTTCATGGATCAGATCAACCCCATTGCAGAGCTCACGCACAAGCGGAAGCTTTCCGCACTCGGCCCCGGCGGTTTGAACAGAGACCGCGCTACCTTTGAAGTCCGCGACGTTCACTATTCGCACTACGGCCGTATGTGCCCGATCGAGACTCCCGAAGGTCAGAACATCGGTCTTATTTCCTCGCTTGCAACCTTCTCGAAGGTCAACGAGTTCGGCTTCATTATGTCGCCGTACCGCAAGGTAGATAAGGAAACGGGTGTGGTTACCGACCACGTCGATTACCTCACGGCGGACGAAGAGGACAGATACGTCGTAGCACAGGCGAACGAGCCGCTCGATAAGGACGGCCACTTCGTGAACGAGCGCGTCGGCTGCCGTTTCAAGGAACTCATCATTGAAATGCCGCGCGAGAAAATCGACTACATGGACGTGAGCCCCAAACAGCTCGTATCCGTTGCAACCGCGCTCATTCCCTTCCTTGAAAACGACGATACCAACCGTGCCCTCATGGGCTCGAACATGCAGCGTCAGGCAGTTCCTCTTTTGAAGACGGAAAGCTCCATCGTCGCTACGGGTATCGAGGCGGCAATCGCACGCGATTCGGGCGTTATCGTCCGCGCGAAAGAGGCGGGCGTCGCAATCGGCGTTTCGTCCGATAAAATTACAATCAGAGAGGATAGCGGTTTCGAGACCGAATATCCTTTGAAGAAATTCGAGCGTTCCAACCAAGGCACCTGCCTGAACCAGCGTCCCATTATTTCCACGGGCGACAGAGTTGAGAAGGGCGAAGTCATTGCAGACGGCCCCTCCACCAACAACGGCGAGCTTGCACTCGGCAAGAACATTCTCGTCGGCTTCATGGAATGGGAAGGCTACAACTACGAGGACGCTATCCTCATTTCCGAGAAGCTCGTGCAGGACGACGTGTTCACCTCTATCCACATTGAGGAGCACGAAACCGAAGCGCGCGACACCAAGCTCGGCGAAGAGGAAATTACCAGAGATATTCCCAACGTCGGTGACGACGCACTCAAAGATTTGGACGAAGACGGTATCGTAAGAATCGGCGCCGAAGTACAGAGCGGCGATATCCTCGTCGGTAAAGTTACCCCTAAGGGCGAAACCGAGCTTACCCCCGAAGAGAGACTCCTTCGTGCAATCTTCGGCGAGAAGTCGAGAGAAGTGCGCGATACCTCGCTCCGTGTTCCCCACGGTGAAGGCGGTATCGTCGTAGACGTGAAGATTTTCACCCGTGAGAATAAGGATGAGCTTTCTCCCGGCGTCAATAAGTTGGTTCGCGTATACGTTGCTCAGAAGCGTAAAATTCAGGTCGGCGATAAGATGGCGGGCCGCCACGGTAACAAGGGCGTCATTTCCCGCGTGTTGCCGCAGAGCGATATGCCTTTCCTGCCCGACGGTACTCCTTTGCAGATTCTCTTGAATCCCTTGGGCGTTCCTTCGCGTATGAATATCGGTCAGGTCTTGGAAGTCCACCTCGGCTACGTTTGCCGCCAGCTCGGCTGGAAGATCGCAACCCCCGTATTCGACGGTGCGACCGAGTCCGATATCGAAAAGCTCTTTGAAGAAAACAACCTCTTCAACCCCGAGGGCAAGGTAGACGGCAAATTCCAGGTATTCGACGGCAGAACGGGCGAACCGTTTGAAAACCGCGTTACCATCGGTATCATGTATATGATCAAGCTGTGCCACCTCGTTGACGATAAGATCCACGCGCGTTCGATTGGTCCTTACTCCATGGTTACGCAGCAGCCCCTCGGCGGTAAAGCGCAGTTCGGCGGTCAGCGTTTCGGCGAAATGGAGGTTTGGGCACTCGAAGCTTACGGCGCGGCGCATATCCTGCAAGAGATTTTGACCGTGAAGTCGGACGATATCGTAGGCCGTGTCAAGACGTATGAAAGCATCGTAAAGGGCAACAATATTTCCGAGCCCGGTATCCCCGAGGCGTTCAAGGTGCTCCTCAAAGAGTTGCAGTCGCTTGCACTCGACGTGAAGGTACTCACCGAGAACAACGAAGAGCTCATCATCCGCGAATTCGACGACGACGATAAAGATATGCAAAGACGCGACGACCACTCCGCGGAAGTCGAGCAGGATTTCGACTTCGGCATGGAAGAAGAAGTGGAAGACGACGAAGATATCGGTTCGATTTTCGACGAGGCGGGCGACGACGAAGACTTCGCATCGAGCGATCTCTTCACGGACAAAGACCTCGAAGACGACGACATGTCGGATATCGACGAAGACGGTTCGTTCGGCGACTTGTTCTCGGACGACGAGGAAGAATAAGGGGGAAAGAGTATGTACGAATTAAACGATTTTAACTCCATTCAGATTAGCATTGCATCTCCCGAAAAAATCAGGGAATGGTCTTACGGCGAGGTTACCAAGCCCGAGACGATTAACTACCGCACGCAAAAACCCGAACGCGACGGTTTGTTCTGCGAAAAGATTTTCGGCCCGACCAAGGACTGGGAATGTCACTGCGGCAAATATAAGAGAATCCGTTACAAGGGCATTATCTGCGAGAAGTGCGGCGTAGAAGTTACCCGCGCCAAAGTGCGCCGCGAGCGCATGGGGCATATCGAGCTTGCCGCGCCCGTATCGCACATTTGGTACTTCCGCGGTATCCCCAGCAAAATTGGTCTGCTTCTCGATATGGGGCCTAAACCCTTGGAGCAGGTCATCTACTTCGCGGCTTACGTCGTGCTCGATCCGGGCACCACGGGGCTTGCGTATAAAGAAGTTATCAACGATAAAAAGCTTCGTGAAATCGAAGAAATGCTCGGCGACTCCTCCAAGACGGGACTCAAAGTCGGCATGGGCGCGGAAGCAATCCGCGAACTGCTCATGGCTGTTGACCTCGAAAAGGAGAGCAAAGAGGCAAAAGAAATTATCGAGCGGAATGCGAGCGGGCCTAAGCGCGTGAAGGCAATCAAGCGCATCGAAATTATCGAATCCTTCCGCAAGAGCGGCAACCGTCCCGAATGGATGGTGCTCACCGTTCTTCCGGTTATCCCGCCCGATCTGCGTCCCATGGTACAGCTCGACGGCGGCAGATTCGCTTCGAGCGACCTTAACGATTTGTACCGCCGCGTTATCAACCGTAACAACCGCTTAAAGAGAATGATCGAGCTCGGCGCGCCCGAAATGATCATTAAGAACGAAAAGCGAATGCTTCAAGAAGCTGTAGACGCGCTTATCGATAACGGCAGAAGAGGCAAACCGCTTTCGGGGCCTTCCAACCGTGAACTGAAATCTTTGTCGGGACTTCTCCGCGGTAAGCAGGGCCGTTTCCGTCAGAACCTCCTCGGTAAACGTGTAGACTATTCCGGCCGTTCGGTTATCGTCGTAGGGCCCGATCTTAAAATCTTCCAGTGCGGTCTTCCGAAGGAAATGGCAATCGAGCTCTTCAAGCCCTTCGTTATGAAGCGGCTCGTGGAAACGAACAAGTGCCACAATATCAAGAGCGCAAAGCGCACCGTGGAAAAGGGCAAGGACTTCGTTTGGGACGTTCTCGAAGAAGTCATTAAAGAACACCCCGTGCTTTTGAACCGTGCACCCACGCTGCACCGTCTGTCCATTCAGGCGTTCGAGCCCGTGCTTATCGAGGGTAGAGCAATTAAAATTTCGCCCCTCGTCTGCGGCCCGTTCAACGCGGACTTCGACGGCGACCAGATGGCAGTTCACCTTCCGCTCTCCATTGAGGCGCAGGCAGAAGCAAGATTCTTAATGCTCTCCGCAAACAACATTTTGAAGCTTGCGGACGGTAAGTCGGTCATGAGCCCCACGCAGGATATGATTATCGGTGCGTACTATCTCACCATTATCCGCCGCGAAGAGGGCAAGAAATACAACGCACTTTGCAAGCCCGACGAAAAGGGCGAAGAGTATATCCCGCCTATTTTCTCCTCCTTCGACGAAGCGCTCATGAGCTACCAGCTCAAAGAAACGCATTGTCAGGACGAAATCTACGTTCGTCACAGCGTGAAGCTTCCCGCCGATAAGTTTGCAAATCTCGCCCTTCCCTATGAGAAGAGCCTGCCTTGGTCGAAAGAGCTGCCCAACAACTCCGTTTGCGGCAACGTAAAAGTTACCAAGGACGAGCAGACGGGCGAGCTTACCGTTACGGGTATCATTAAAACCACGGTCGGCAGAATTATCTATAACGACGGTATGCCGCAGGATCTCGACTTCGTGAAGCGCAACAATCCTGAGGACTACTTGAAGTTAGAGCTTGCTTCCGAATTTATTGAGTCTATCAAAGGCTCGCGGGCAATCGGTAAAAAGCACCTCAGTAAAATCGTTGAAGCCTGCTTCAAGACGGGCTATGCACCCAAGGCTTCCGCGGTGCTCGACGCTATCAAGGAGCGCGGATATCATTATTCCACGCTCGCGGCGCTCACCACTTCCGTATTCGATATGAAGATCCCCGGCGAAAAGGACGCTATCGTAAAGGACGCGGAAGAGCAGGTTGCAAAGATTTCCAAGAAATACGCAAGAGGTCTTTTGAAGGAAGAGGAACGCTACCACGCAGTTATCTCCGTTTGGGACGACGCAACGGATAAGGTTGCGGGTATTCTCAAACAGCAGGGCGCGGCAGATAAGTTCAACCCCATTTGGATGATGGCAGACTCGGGCGCGCGTGGTTCAATCGACCAGATCAAACAGCTTTCCGGTATGCGCGGACTCATGGTTAACCCGCAGGGTAAGAAAATCGAAGTTCCCGTTAAATCGTGCTTCCGCAACGGTCTTTCGGTACTCGAATACTTCATTTCCTCGCACGGCGGCCGTAAAGGTCTTGCAGATACGGCATTGAAAACGGCAGACTCGGGTTATTTGACCCGCCGTCTTGTAGACGTTTCGCAGGACGTTATCGTCCGCGAAGAGGACTGCTCGGCAGGCAAACGCCCGCGCGGCACTTACGTGAAAGCAATCTGCGGCGCGAACGGCGAGCTTATCGAAAGCCTCGAAGACCGTTTGACGGGCAGATTCGCGGCAGAGGACATCACCGACGAAAAGGGCAACGTTATCGTTCCCTGCAACGAAATGATTACCGAAGCAAACGCGAAGAAAATTGCCGCTATGGAAAAATACGGCGGTGCGAACGCGAAGGGCGTCAATATCCGCAGCGTATTCAACTGCAATACCCGCTTCGGCGTCTGCGCGAAGTGCTACGGCAAAAATATGGCAACCACGCTTCCCATTATGGTGGGCGAGGCGGTCGGCGTCATTGCGGCGCAGTCCATCGGTGAACCCGGTACCCAGCTTACCATGCGTACCTTCCACACGGGCGGTATCGCGGCAACGGGAGATATTACGCAAGGTCTTCCCCGTGTCGAAGAGCTTTTCGAGGCGAGAAAGCCGAAGGGCGTTGCAACCATCTGCGAATTTAACGGTCTCGTTACCATTGACGATAAGGATAATCTCAAACACGTTATCGTCACCGACGAGGGCACGGGCGAACGCCTCAAAGATTACGAGCTTCCCTTCAATGCGGAGCTGCTTGTAAAGACGGGCGACCACGTCACCCCCGGCGTTCAGCTCAACGCAGGCTCTTTGAACCCGCAGGATATTATCCGCGTAGAGGGCATGAAGGGCGTTCAGGACTATATCTTGGAACAGGTTCAGTCCGTTTACCGTTCGCAGGGCGTTGATATCAACGATAAACACGTTGAAATTATCGTTCGTCAGATGCTCAGAAAAGTTCGCATCGAGGACGCAGGCAATACCGAAATGCTTCCCGGTCAGCTTGTGGATATGTTTACCTTCGAGGAACAGAACGAAAAGACGATTATGTCCGGCGGCGTTCCCGCAACGGCAAAGCGCGTGCTTCTCGGTATCACCAAGGCCGCGCTCGCTACGGACAGCTTCCTTTCGGCGGCTTCCTTCCAGGAAACGAGCCGCGTTCTCACCGAGGCAGCTATCTGCACCAAGCGCGATCCGCTTATCGGCCTCAAAGAAAACGTCATTATCGGTAAACTCATTCCCGCAGGTACGGGCATGAAAGATTACAAGGGCGTTTCCATTCAGTCCGCGGGCGCTTACCGCGACGTGCTTGCTTCCGAGACGGCAATCGCAGAGGACTAATTAAAACGAATAAAAAAGAACGCACTTCGGTGCGTTCTTTTTTCGTATCGTGATAGTTGCATTTCAAGGCATATGAACGGGAGCGCAATCGTGCGCAAAATACGCCCTATTTGCATGGCGGAGCATATGAGGGCAACTGCATACTGTAACCTGCGCTCTGTTATTTTATAGCAGGTCGGCAAGTGCTGCGGCTTTTTGAATGCCGTCGGTTTTGTTGATATCGCCAACGCCCAGCACGTTTGGAATGAGAACTTCGCCAATCATATTCCATTTGAGAAGCTCTGCGGAACGCTCGATGGGAATGCGTACCCCGTCCATTACGGACATATCGTCCTCTTCGCAGCAGGTAATCAGGGCGCATTCTTTTCCTGCAAGGTTTTTCCCGCCTATTACAAGGGAGTAGATTCTGTCAATCACGCCTTTGATTTGCGCGGGAATGGAGTACCAATATACGGGCATGGTAAACACGATAACGTCCGCCTTTTCAATGGCGGGGGCAATCGTATTGAAATCATCGTCAAACGAACACGCTTTTCCAGACTTAAAGCAGGTTTCACACGCATGGCAGCCGCCTATTTTTTGGAACGCCGCGTCGAATCTCGTCACGCTGTGTCCCTTGGCCTTGGCTGCCTTGATAAATGCGTCCGTCATGGCAAAGCTGTTGCCGTTCTTTCTGGGGCTTCCCGTAATCACTAAAATATTCTTGCTCATAAAAAATCTCCTTAAAAATTTTATTGACGCTTCAATTTTATTTTGATATAATCATTTTGTCAAGTACGCACATTTATGTATGATACTAACAAAAAGTAGAGTGTAAAAGGGGAAGGGTATGGAAGAGAAGAAGAGGTGCATCTCCTCAGAAAAATTATGCGATACGGGGTTCAGTTATACGCTGTCGATTATCAGCGGCAAATACAAAATGACGATTTTATATGCCTTAATGGAATTTGAAATTGTGCGCTATAATGAGCTGCAACGGTATATAAAGGGAATCTCCCATAAAACGTTGAGCCTATCTTTGAAGGAGCTTGAAAAAGACGGGCTCATCGTTCGCACGGAATATCCGCAGATTCCCCCGAAGGTGGAATACAGCTTATCCGAGCGCGGAAAGTCCTTAATGCCCATTTTAGACGGATTGTGCGAATGGGGTGATAAAAATAAAATTTAATCATTTCATGCGTTGGTATAAACGAAGAAAAAATTTGCAATAAAATATGCGGAGGAAATTAATATGAAAAAGAGATTCATTGCGGCAGGTTTGGCACTCACGGGTGCGATGTTCTTTGCATGTACAGGTTGTGGAAATAATTCCGCAGCTCTTTCAAGCGCGCAGGACGTTTACGGCATGGGTGCGGTTTCCACGGTAAAACTGCTCGGCAGCGAGATTGCGGGCGGGGCTGTCAAATCGCTCTCGGCAGTGGTGAGTACGGCGGCTGAAACAGGCGGCGCGGGGGAAGATACGGTAAAAGCGCAGGCGGATAAATTCAACGAGTATTTCAATATGCTCGATAGCTTCCTCGGCGAAGATCTCGTTTCCACCACGGCGGTGAAGAATACCGACGAAGCATATGCCGACTATGAAACCAAACTCACCATAAACGGACGGGATTTGGACGGCGAAAAGGTAACCTACGTTATGTATTACACCGAAACGCACGTGAGAACTACGGTAGATAAGGACGAAAAGAAAGAGGAATACACGCTTGTAGGCGTTATGGTCATGGACGGAGGCGACTATGCACTTCGCGGCGAGCGTGAGTACGAAACGGAGCGCGGCGAAACGGAAAACGAGCTGAGAATCCGCGCGTATCCCGATATTGCCGACAAAACGACGTACGTGCAGATGGAACAGGAAAATTCCGAGGAAACGGGCGAAACGGAACAGGAATACGTTTACAGCGTTTACCAAAACGGCACGCTCGTTGAGAAAACGGCAGTGGAGTTCGAGACCGAGAGAAAGGGTAACAAAGAAGAGGTCGAATACGAACTCGAATTCCTTCAAGGGAGTGCAAAGGGAAAATACAAAGTAGAAAAGGAAACGAAAAACGGCGTTGTTGAAATGAAAGTGAAATATACGATCGACGGAAAGAGCGGTACCTTCCGCATCCGTCAGACGAAGGACGGCTACGAATACACGTTCTCCGACAACACGCAAAAGGTTTATAAGAACTGAGTTTTTGCGAAGCCCCCGCTTTTGAAAAGCGGGGCATTTTTTGTTTTTCCCAATATTTCCTCAAAGACTTGCAAAAAAAGCCGCGCTGTGGTATAATAATTTCTGCGCCACAACTGAATAATAAACATTGTGAAGATACAACGGCATAGGTGTATCCTTTTTTCCTCATGGTGTTTATTGTGGAAAGTTGTGGCGCAAAACAATTAGGGGATACTCTTTGCGGGCGTTCCTTAATTGGGGCGCTCTTTTATTTTTACAAAATTTTTATTTCAA
>JAIDCJ010000010.1:129472-338440 GCA_029055875.1 Clostridia bacterium | reverse complement strand
CCGCCACCGCCACTGCCGCCGTTCCCGCCACCACCGGTATTATCTCCGCTGCCGCAAGCGGCGAAGCCGACCGTTAATACTGCCGCCAAAAAGACGCCCAACAAAATTTTTCCAAACTTTTTCATAGTATTCAGATCATATCATATCTGCACGGAAAATACAAGATAATTCCATATTTTAGATATTGCAATGTGTCGAAAAATGTAGTATAATGGAATTGATATAGATTTGGGAGAATAGATTAAAATGGCGAAAGAATCGACGACCGTGCAATGTTACCCCTCCGACGAGAAAATTAACAAGAAGATAAAAGAGTACGAATCATTCGGCTGGGAGGTTACAGAAAGCCAAAGAGTTGAAGAAAGAACCGGTACATATTATTCTACAACCTATCATTTGCTGACTTTTACGCGCGAAAAAAACAACACATGGTATAAGGAAGTCACTGAGCTTGAAAAGCAGTATCATGAAAAACTTGAAAAACGCAGTGCGGAATATGAAACTTCGCCGGACTATCCGAAATTTTCCACCCTCGAAAAGGTTCTATTTTATTTGAGCATATTCACTTTGGCAGCAATAGTTATACCTTTCGTTGTAATGATTTGTTGCGAAGTATTAAAATATTATTGGATATTCATTCTAATTCCTTTCATTTTAATAGCTTCAATCATCGGAATTATACATAAACACAGGATAAAGAAATACAACGCAGAGCTTGACGAATGGCATGCTTTACACGACCAAAAGCTTGAAGCCATGCAAAAGGAAGCGGACAAAATTGCGGAAAAAGCATCCGAAATCGTAAACGCATAAAAGAAAGAAAGTATACTCACGGAAAAGGAAGCGATAACAATGGACGATATTTTACTCGACCCGTTAAACGCCTATAAAACCTGCTATCGGGAAAAATTCAAGGAAAACGCGGAAAATTATTTTCAGAAGCTCGTAGACGAATCGGGCATGGACGCGGAAGAAAACCGCGCTACGGTAAAAAAATATCGGCAGAAAACTGCCGAAGCGCAAAAATGCCGTGCAAAAAGCTCCCGTTCCAAAACGCTGCGCGCCCTTTGCATTTTCCTTATTATAGCGGGGCTCGTTGCCCTCGGTATCGGCATTTATCTGCTCGTAAGCGGCACCACCCTTGCGGGTGCTTTATGCGTTTCGCTCGGCGCGGCTGCCGCAATCCCCTCTATCGTGGTGATTTTCGTAGTGCTCAACAAATCGATCAAGCGTCACGAAATAAAAGCGCAAGAGTTGGAGGCAGAGGCGCAGAAGCTGCTTGCCGAGTGCTGGCGGCAGATGGCGGCGCTCAATTCTCTTTTCGAGAGCAACGCGACCAAAATGCTCATCGAACTGACCGTGCCCCTTCTCAAGATCGACGATAACTTCGATATCCGCCGCTTCGACTATCTGAACGCGAAGTACGGCTTTACCGAAAACTACGACCCCACCCGCTCGACCGTAGGCATTCTTACGGGTGAAATTTTAGGCAACCCCTTCGTTGTGAGCCGCGAGCTGGTGCGCACCATGGGCAGCCAAACCTACACGGGTACGCTCACCATTCATTGGACGACCACGAGCCGCGATTCGCAGGGACACCTGCAAACGAACCATCACTCCCAGACGCTCACCGCGTCCGTAACGAAGCCCAAGCCCTTCTATTCCGAACAGACCTGCCTCATGTACGGCAACGAGGCCGCGCCCGATTTGAAATTCTCGCACTCCCCTACCCACGCGGAGCGCATGAGCGAAAAGTCCTTGCAGCGCTTCGTGGAAAAGGGACTGAAAAAAATTCAGAAACAAGAGAGCAACGCGCTCAAAAGCGATAACACCAACTTCACCGCAATGGGCAATAGCGAGTTCGACGTCCTGTTTAACGCGCTCGACAGAAACAACGAAGTACAGTTCCGCTTACTCTTCACCCCGCTTGCGCAAAAGAACATGGTTTCGCTCATGAAGGACGCGGAGAACTTCGGCGACGATTTCAAGTTCGATAAGCGCGGCTGTCTGAACTACGTCTCTTCCGAGCACTCGCAGAATTGGGATATGGATACGAACTACGTGCGGTATCAGTCCTACGATATCGACGATTCGCACAGCCGCTTCATGAATTTCAACAGCGCGTACTTCAAGTCCCTCTTCTTCGACCTCGCGCCTCTGCTTTCCGTTCCGCTGTATCAACAGCACAAACCCAAGGAATATATTTATAAGGAAAGCTACCCGCGCAACTACACGGGCTACGAAGCGGAATGTTCGGTCAACCGCATGGGATACAAATATTTCTGTCACGAACAATCGGGAACGGAGAGCATTCTCAAAGCGAGCTTCCTTTCCAAGGACGGCAATACCGATAAAATCTGCGTGACCGCATACTCGTTCATGGCGCAAAACAGAATTGATTATATCCCCGTATGGGGCGGCGACGGCTGTATGCACAGCGTTCCCGTGCCGTGGGTGGAATATATCCCCGTCACGCGTGACAGCGTTGTAGGCGTAAAACAGCTTGATATGACGGATAAGACCTACGCGGCGAAGCTCAAAGAAACACCCTTCCTTGACGCGCTCAACCTCTGCGGAAGCAACCGCGTATTCGTACACGGACTTTTGTGCACGCTGCTGGGAAACGACGAAGTATCTCTTGACAAAGCGCTTGAAAAAGTGATATAATACAAAAGAACAAATGAGGAGGATTTATTATGGCAAACGAACTTGACGAACTCAATGACAAGACTTTGGACGAAGGCCGCGACGTAAAGGTAATTGCAAAGACTATTCCCGTAACCGTTGGCGTCGGCTCCAAAATCTTCGACGTTATCTGGTGGTTTTTACCCCCGATCATCGGCGGCATCATCTGGATGATTATGAAAGTGAAAGCAAAAAATCACTTCCAGCAGTTACAGCAGAAATTGCAGCACGATGCTTCGCAGATCGATAACTATCTTGAACAGCGCGTTCAAATTCTTAAAAACTGCGCAAAGCTCGTAGATAAGGCAATCGACCTCGACAAGAGCACCTTTGAAAAAATTGCGGCTTACCGCAGCGGAAGCTCGGCAAAGAACGACGAAGCACGCCTCGCTTATGCGCAGGAAATCGAAAACGTCGGCCGTTCGATCAACATTGCGGTGGAAAACTATCCCGACTTAAAGGCGCATCAGGAGCTTGCCGATGCAATGCAGCAGAACTCCTATTTGCAGCGTGAAATCACAGCGGCGCGCGAAGTTTATAACGACGCAATAAACGCTTGGAACAGAGATATCTTCTCCTGGCCTACCAAGCAGATCGTTGCGGCAAAAGCCGGCTACACGACGCGTATCCCCTTTGCAATCGACAACGAAACGCGCGAAGCTGCCCGCGGCGACTTCTTCTAAACAAATTAAGCACAAAAAAAGCAGGGACTCAAACCCTGCTTTTTTGTTTTCTCTTTTTAGTTTGCCGCGGAGAATTCTCCGAAGGCGTTTTCCACAGGCGCGCGGTGAAGCAGTCTCGAGAACGAATCTTTCACCTTTTGCGAACCGCACTTGGAAGCAAGCACGTCTAATACCAAAGCCTCTGCGGAGTTTGCGAAAGTGATTTGCACGCGCTCGTATTTTCCTTTGGTTACAAACTGAACGTTCTGCACGGCGGAAGCGGGAATCCGCTTTATTTTCGCGTCGCTGAAGGTCGGGTTGTTTTTATCGTTGATAACGAGCTCGTCTTCCGATACGAACACGTCCACCGTTTTCTTACCGTAGGAAACTACGCCTACGCCCAGGAACAAGAAGCTCATGATGCCGAGTGCGCTTACCGCTGCGTTTTTTGCATTCTGTCCCGCTCTGTTGGGAACCGCAAAATAATAATCGAATTTAGAATCTTCCGCAAATAACGCGTGTGCAATCGACGACGGGTTGTTCACGTTGGCAATTCTTTTCTTTTCGTTCATTGCGGCGGAAACGTGCGTAATTGCAACGCAAATCAAACAAATGCCGCCGACGCCCATAAGAACGTAGAACAGCATTCTCATGTCGCTATCCACGAATACCGTGGCGACTCCGAACCCGATAACCATCAGGGCAAAAATGACTTCGCCGACGATAAAGCCGGCATAACTAACCTTTTTCCTTTCCATTTTTCATTCCTCTCAAATATAATTGATTATCCTTATTCTATCACAGCCCGGCCGCGCCGTCAAGACGGAAAAAAATTTTTTTAACAATCTTGTGGTTTTTGTTTGCATTGCGCGGGAAAAAGGTCTAAAATATAGGTAACTTTTGGAGGTATTAACAATGATTGACAAAAAAATTGCTCAGCTTATTAACGTGCAGGTAAACAAGGAACTCTATTCGGGCTATCTCTACCTCGACTTTGCAAACTACTATGCAGACGAAGGGTTAGACGGCTTCGCGCACTGGTACGAGATTCAGGCGCAGGAAGAGCGCGACCACGCCATGATGATGCGCCGCTATTTGATTGACAACGGCATTCGCGTCACCTTCGACGCCATCGATAAACCCGACAAGAAGTTTGCAAAAGTAGACGATCCCTTGAAAGCGGGCTACGAGCACGAACAACTCGTCACCTCGCTCATCAACAACATCTATGCCGAGGCCGAGAAGATCCACGACTACAAGACTATGCAGTTCCTCGACTGGTTCATTAAGGAACAGGGCGAGGAAGAAAAGAATGCCGAGGATATGCTCAAAAAGTTCTCCCTCTTCGGTCACGACGCAAAGGGACTGTACTCCCTCAATCAGGAGCTTGCCGCACGCGTTTACACCCCTTCCGCTACCGGCCCTGCAATGTAAGCAATCGCAAACCTCAAAGACCCGAACTTATTCGGGTCTTTTTTATATCTTAAAAATCCCTTGCAATTCTTTTGCGTGTGGTGTAAAATAGGATAAAATTTGCAGACACAAAAGAGGCGCTTTTATGAACTTTCTCGATGCGTTTTTAGTTGCAACGTTTTTGTTCTTTCTCGGCAGTTTTCTCGGTTGGTGTATCGAGGTAATCTTCCGCAGATGCTTTACGGCAAAGAAATGGATCAACCCCGGCTTTTTAACGGGCCCCTATCTGCCCCTGTACGGCTTCGGCACGGTAGGACTGTTCGCCATTTCCAAAATTCCCATTCACACGGGCTACGGCTGGCTGGACGCACTTCTCGTCATTTTAATTATGGGCGCAGTCATGACGCTCATCGAATACATTGCGGGTTTGATTTTTATTAAGGGAATGAAAATCAAACTGTGGGACTATTCCAACCGCTGGGGAAATTTACAGGGCATCATCTGTCCGCTGTTTTCCCTCTTCTGGGTGCTCGTGGCGGCGTTCTATTACTTCGTGATCGACCCCTACGTAATCGACTCTATCGTTTGGTTTGTAAATCATATCGAGTTTGCATTCGTGGTGGGTATCTTCTTCGGCGTGTTCTTCGTCGATTTCGGACACGCTATCAACCTCTCCGCAAAGATACGCGCATTTGCAAAGAAACACAATACCGTCATTGCGCTTGAAAAATTAAAGGCGCACGTAAAGGACAGAACGGAAAAGACGGAAAAGAAGAAGGTAAGCTTCCTCTTCCCGTTAAAGACGAAAAAGGGCTTAAACGACGAGCTTGAAAACTATACGCAGAGCGAAGCCGAGGAAGAAACCGAAGCACAGAGCGAGCCCCAAGCGGAAGAAGGCGTACGGGAAGAGCCCAATGTTAAACCGGAAAACGAAGAATAAACACAGCGAAAATAAAAACCGACGGAAACTTTTCTTTCTGTCGGTTTATTCAATTTGCTTTTTTCGGGGCAATATGATATAATAGCAAAAACTTTTTCAGAGGGAGTTTTACGAATGAACGAAAATTTTGATCGCATCTTTTTGACCGAAGATCAGATTCAGGCAAAAGTGAAAGAGGCGGCAAAGTGGCTCGACGAACGCTTCGCGGGCAAACAGCCGCTTGCCGTGAGCGTGCTCAAGGGCAGCGTCATGTTCTTCTGCGATTTGGTGCGCGCCATGCATACGCCCGTGCAGCTCGATTTTATGACGATTTCTTCTTACGGCTCCTCCACGCAGAGCTCCGGAGTTCCCAAAATCGTAATGGACCTTGCGGCGTCGGTTGAGGGGCGGGACGTCATCTTGATTGAGGACATCGTAGACAGCGGTCACACCCTCTATAAATTGCGCGATCTGCTCGTCGGACGGGGCGCAAAATCGTTCACCGTCGTCACCCTTTTGGACAAGCCCTCGCGCAGAAAGGTCGATATTAAAGCGGACTACTCCTGCTTCGAGGTCGGCGACGAATTTATCGTGGGCTACGGCTTGGACTATGACCAGCAGTACCGCGATCTCCCCTACATTGCAATCTTAAAACGCGAAGTTTACGAAAAGTAATAACACGGAAGCGGGTTTCAAAATCAATATAAGGAGAATTGGCTATGAAAAAAATCTATACGGAAAATGCGCCTGCGGCAATCGGGCCCTATTCGCAGGCAATGGAAGTGAACGGACTTATTTTCACTTCGGGACAGATTCCCATCGACCCCAAAACGGGCGAAGTCGTGAGCGGCGGAATCGAGGCGCAGACAAAACAAATCTGCGAAAATCTGAAAGCGGTGCTTGCCGCGGCAGGAACTTCCCTTGAAAAGGTAATAAAGACCACCTGCTTCCTTTCGGACATGAACGACTTTGCCGCGTTCAACGGCGTCTATGCCGAGTATTTTACGGAAAAGCCCGCACGCTCGTGCGTCGCCGTGAGAACGCTGCCGAAAAACGTCCTTGCGGAAATCGAAGTCATTGCAGAAAAATAAAACGTAAAAAACGCGCCGCCCTTTTCGGGCGGCGCATCTTTATTACACGCAAATTATTTTGCGAGGCAATATTCAACGTAATTCATTTCCCCAAGCTTACACCAGAAACGAAGCTTCCCTTCGTCGTTAAACCGCAAAGAGCTTTCACTCAGGGAAGTCATGTTGTCCGTTAACGCTTTGAGCTCGATAAAGTCCTGTTTATCTATCGTCCATTCCCCCGTTTTCGTTCCCGTGAAGCCGCCGAGACTTTCGGAGATTTTGCTGTTCACGGTTGCCGTTCCGTCCGCTTTCAGCTCTATCACGAGATAATCGTCGGTAAGCGTATCCGCACCGAATTCGTTCGGCAAAGTGGAAAGCGCGGGCTTCAGGCTGTCACCGACCTGATACGTTTTGTCGTTTATGCCCTGACTCCGCCGAATGCTCTCCACCTTATACGTGCCCGCATAAGCCGATAAATCCTTTCCTGTGTCTCCGCATGCCGTCATGCCCGCCACCGTAAACACAAGTGTTACGATTGCAACCAACAAACAAAACCATTTGTTCCTTCCTTTCATATCCTTCTCCTTAAATTTTTTTCTAATTATACTAGATATTTTATCTAGTGTCAAGACATTTTATCTAGTTTTGCAAAATAATATTTATATGGACGTTAAATTTTGCAAAAATCTTAAAAACGTGCGCAAGGAGTGCGACCTCACGCAAAAGCAGGTTGCCGCCGCACTCGGGGTTGTAGAAAGCTGCTATGCAAATTGGGAACAGGGACGCACGGAACCGAATATCGATATGCTGAGAAAACTATGTAATATTTTTCATATCAGTATAGACGAACTGATAAACGGAAACATTTGAAAAAACATAAACGAAAAAGGCTTCCCCTTTCGAGGAAGTCTTTTTTAGTATTAAGTAAACGACTTTATTTGTTATCGCACAGCATCAAAATACCCGCAATCAGATTGACGAAGAGCAGCGAGCAAACCTTGAATCCCGTGCCGACGGGCCGATTGTCCGCAACGGCTCTCCAATAATGTACGGTCATGGGAACCGTCCAGCAAAGCGGAATCAAGAAAAACCATGCGGTAGAAATGCAGCCGAGAACCATAAAAATTTTGGCAACGGTTCTCAACGTTGACGATTCCGATTGTACGGCTTGTTGTGCCTGTTGCGTTCCGACGGCGTTGCCGCAGTTTACGCAAAATGCAGCTTCGTCGGCTATCTGTGCGCCGCAGTGTTGACAGTATTTCATTGTTATCTCCTTACGTTTTTTGTACTTGATTTTTTATCTCTCTCGCAAATCAGCCGTTATTACCGGGCGTAGAAGGAACGGTAATCATAAAGCCGTTCTCCCCCGTTACAACCTGCGGGAGCTTGCCGTCCCACTTGGAAAGATATTCGATATACTTCATGTACTCGGCAATATCCGCACCCGTGTGCGTTGTATCGTACTTAATCTCGTAGGAAACTTCCTTCTTGCCCTCTTCAACTTCCGTAACCGTTTCATCTACCTCGTAGCCGAGCATACGCGCAATTTCCACACTTTTCAGCATGATGGACTTTGCCTCTGCCTCTGCGATTGCAACCTGCGAATCCGCCTGCGCCTGTGCACGAGCTACCACTGCCTGCGCCTCCATTCTTGCCACTTCAAGAGCCGTTTTCGCTTGTGCTTCCTTCTTTTGGTTTTCATACTCCGCTTGCAGCTTTTCCTGCTGTGCCATCATCTTTGCCTCTACCGCCGCCTCGAACGCTTCCGAGAAGGTGATATCGGTAAGCACCGCGCTGTTGAAGGTCACGTAATACTTATCGCCGATCGCCTTGGAAATTTCCTCTTCCACCGTGGGCGAAATTTTATTGCGCTCCTCGATGAGCTTTTCTGCCTGATACTGCGAAAGCGTCGCCTTGGTGCGCTCGATTGCCACGCTCTGAATACGGTTGGTGAGCTTGTCAAGTCCGCCGTAGTTGATTGCGATTTCCGTTAAGTTTTCCTGACGAATCTGGAACTGCACGACCATGGAAATATCCATCGACTGCGCGTCCGAAGTGTAAGCGTCCATTTTGATTTCCACCTGCTGCACCTTCGCATCGTAAATCTGATAATTGCGGATGAGCCAGAAATCGAAATAGGTGCCGGGGCTCTCGATATCGGTAATCACACCGAGTTGCTTTACCACCGCAACGGTGCCCGCGTCCACCGTATGGAAGGAGCCGGGAATGAAAATCATGAGCACGAAACCCACGCCCGCCATACCTGCGGCAAGTCCGAGCTGCCATTTTTTTACGCCTCTGCCCTTCTTGCTGCGGATAAAATGCAGTAAGAAAATGACTACGCCAGCAGCGATGAGTGCTACAAACAAGAACCCTGTGATGAAAGCATAAACCATTTTACCACCTCAAAAAATTTATTTTTCACGCATCAAAACCCGAACGTAAAGAAAAACCCGTACTGCGTATTTGCGCCGCGTACGAGTCTCATTTTTTAATACTGCCCCGAGCGGAAATCCGCTGTGTTGACGGGTTCGTAACGATTGCCGATCTGCGTCAGCCCTCGCAAATTACTCCCTCTATTCAGGTTCTAATTTGTTTTACACTAAGATTATATCATAACAAAACATGCCTGTCAAGCATTATTCGATAAATTTTTATCGATTATGTAGGAATTTTTTACCAAATAAAATTCGCCTTCGCCTGCTCGCCGTTATCCACGAGAATATCCTGCGCCGTCATAGAGCGGCCCACTACCGTCATAAAATACGCCCACTCGGCAATTTCCTCCGCTTCCGCCCATTTCGGGAGTAGCGTTTCGTTCATGATTTGTTCCCAGAGATCGGGATCCTTCATCACGTGGTCGTTGAGCGAAGTCTTCACGCCGCCGGGGGAAAGGCTGTTCGCCGTCGCACCGTACTTTGCAACACGCAGGGCAACGTTTTTCATATAGGCAACCATGCCGCCCTTGCTCGCGGCGTATTCGGGGAACTCCGCGCCCGAGCTTGCACTCGACGAAGCAATGAACAGCACGCTTTTCATGCTCTTCTGAAAGGCGTACTTCTCCGTCACGCGGATACTGCCTTTTAAGTTCACGTCAATATCCCTGCCCGAGTCCTGCACGCCCGCATTGTTCACGAGTATTTCTACGCCCTGAATTTCGGGAAGCTCGCCGCTGAAAATATCCGTTATCACGTGCGAATAATGCGCGTGCTTGATAGACTGCGGCTGCACGTCTATTCCGATAACCTCATGCCCGCAATCTAAAAATTTTTGCGCAATTGCTTTGCCGATTCCGTTACTCGTTCCCGTTATCACTACTTTCATTTTGCAGCTCCCCCTTTCTTAAATTCAAATATTCTTCCCCGACGCGGTTTTTCTTCCAACGCCGCGTAATATAAAAACCGGGGTAGAAGAAGATACCTTCACACAGGAGTTCCACCAGCATACCCGTCACGGCACAGGTCACGCATTGCACGATCGACCAGCCGAAAAAGAAGTGGCTGACGACCAGCGCAAAAATCAGATTATCGACAAACTGCCCTATCGCCGTGGAAACGTAAGCGCGAAGAACGTACGCCGCAAGTCCGTCGGGATTCTTTTTGAACAGCTTCCCCACCCCGAAGTTGGACAGGTTATTTACGATTGCAGAAGCGAGGAACGCGGCCGTACTGCCGAGCACGACGTACCAAGTCCCGCCGAACGTTTTGTCAAGCGCGCCGTTTATAATCTCTTCGCTTCCCTCCACGTAGGATTCGCCCCATACGCCCAGAATCAAGCTCGCAAGAAAGAGCAACAGACAGAAGAAGAGATTGACTATAATAGCAAGAACGGTTATTTCGGTTGCGGCTTTCGGCCCGAAATGCTTGGTCAGAATGTCCATGGTAAAGAACGCGAACCAAGATACGATAATTCCACAGTCAAGCGCCAGCCAGTCCACGGGAATGGAAATACTCTTATTCGCAAGCAGATTCATGGAGAATACGGACAAAATAAAGAGTACGACCACCAGCGTTGGAACGGTTTTAAGGAGCACTTGAAACTCGTGCCATTCTTTTTTGATCTTTTGTTTCAGCATAAAATTACCTCTATGGTTTCGCTGACAAAAGACAGTGAAAACAAAAAGGGCGCAATGCGCCCATCCTTTCCATAGTTTTATTTATAGACAGGATGGTTCCGAACTGTCTTTCGCCAAACGGCTATTATAAAATACCATTTTCCTTCAGTTCTGTCAAGAAGAATTGCGGGATAAGTCAACTCGTGTTCTCATTAGTGAGATAATGAGAATCTAAAATAAATCTTGCATATTTTATAAATCAAATGATTCTTTGAGATATTCTATGAGTTTCTCGGCTGTCTCTTTATTAAGATGTATAACTTGACTTTGCTTACCTTTTTCTATGCGATCATCACTTCCAAATGTTTGTATGCGGACATATTTTTCACCATTATAAGTATAATCATTATACTTTGCTTCACAAAAAGTAAGTCCGCTTTTCATGGTATAGTCGTTGGTTCTTGTTATGCTTTTTATAATTGCCATACTTTACCCCTTAATCTGATAAGTTTATGTATTTATAGTGTAACATATAAAACTATAACTGACAAGCATTTTTGAAAAATGTAGTTTTGAGAGCTGAATGGCTACTATATAAATATACGTATTTACTTACACTCGTTGCACGAACCGCATGGGAATACGCAGTTTATTATTCCGCCAAACAAAAGGCACCCTTTATAGGTGTCTTTTTCGTGATGGAGAAGCAGTAACCTAAAACGAATTTAATTATCGTTTTTGATTTTATGCGCTTTACGGAAAATAAATGCAATGCCTACACTGCCGCAGATAGGAACTGCCACACATAATACCGTCAAAAGAATATGCGTCGAATTGCTGAAAACAACGTCTTTGGGGTTCGTTGAGTTCACGTAGATTGTGATAATTTTTCCGATATCGTCAGGCGGATAGTCGCGCGATGCCATTGTATCGCAGGTTATTATATATTTCGTGCCTTCTATTTCGTATTCGACAACGTCGTAATAGTAATTCGCGTAAGAATTATGATACTTTTCTCTACGCATTTTATGGTCCACGACAACCGCATCTACTGCTGTGAATTTACTTGCCTGAATTTGTCTTGCCAATAAATAGCAACCGACGCTGAAAATCGCCAATGCTATAATTGAAAACACAATTCCTCCGATCAGCCAAGCTTTATAATCGTCTTTGTACGGGTCGGAATAATAATCGGACATTCCGTCTTACCTCCTGATGATGACGGTTATATTATACGACAAATAAACGCCCTTTTCAAGCACATTTCATAGAATATTAACTTGTTGCGACAAATGCTTGATTGAGCAGTTCATGGTGGAGCTAACGAGATTTTCTTCGGCTTCGTCTTGAAAGCTTCCTCGCTATCATCTTTATAGATTCACCATACTCTCAACTATACGCTCGTCGCGCGAACTTCGTGAGAATACACGGGTTCGAGCGGTTCATTTACTCCACCACAAAAAAGGCAGGGCTATGCCCTACCTTTTTTGTGGTGGAGCTAACGAGATTCGAACTCGTGACCTTTTGAATGCCATTCAAACGCGCTACCAACTGCGCCATAACCCCGTATTTTGCCGCTCTATGCGGCTTAATTTTTGGTGGACCTGCGCAGAATTGAACTGCGGTCTTACAAGGTTCCTCCGAGGACACTACACGCTTAGTCTGTGGTCAGTCTCGCCTGAAAGCAGTCCGCAGACAAACTGCTATTTAGGCACGTTTCCGAAATTCATTGCACGCGGGGGGAAACCAGCTCGCCTGCAACGTTCCCTACTTCAATGACGCCCTATTCCCGAGCGTAGGAATCGGGATAGAACGGAGCTTAAAAGTTAAGCCGCAAGTGCTACACGGCGGGTAGCCCGACGTGCAACGGTCGATCTTCTGCTATTTTTATCAGCATTTAAAATTTGTCCGTTTTTACGGAGCCGAGCCTCCGACGTGCGTCCGACGAATTCCGCTTGCAATCGAATCCGAAACAGGCCCATAGTTTCGCCGTGTTCCTATATTATACCCTGCGCCCTTATTTGTCAAGCAATTTAGCCCTACCCCTTTCGACCATAAATACTTGACTTGCTTCCGCCTCAGTGATACAATATAAAAAAAGGAAAGGAGAAAATATTATGTTTTGTTCACATTGTGGCAAAGAACTTGCGGACGACGCTTTCATGTGTCCGAACTGCGGCTCGCCCGTCGGGAAATCTGCACCGAGAAAGAAAAGCGAACCCGTTGCAGATGCAAAAGAAACAGGCATTGCGGTAATAGGATTTATTCTTGCAATGTTCTCTTTTGTAACGGGAATTATCTTTGGGGCATTTTTCCTCTGCTTTGGAAGCTCCGTCGTATTGCTTTATATTCTTGGTGCCTTTACGATTTTACCCGGAATTGCGGCAATTTGCTTGAGTGCTTATGCACGCGTTCAGATACGCGGAACGGAAAACGCACTTGCAAAAAATCTTTCGATTACTGCAATCGTATTCTCGAGCATTGCTCTGTTCTTCGTCTTCGTCATCATGTGCGTATGCGCAACAACAATTGAGTATTATTAATAAGCAATAGACAATTAAAAAAACAGCTATGATAATCATAGCTGTTTTTTTAATTCAAAACTACGTCTTTCAAGTTCTCGTATTTGAGCATGGAAACGCGCTTGATTTCTTCAAAGTTGAGTCTCCGTTCAAACGCTTCGTCGGTGAGCTTCTTTGCAAGGAAAATTACTTCCGTGGAATAGCGCAGGTTTTTGATATCGCTCAAAAATTTTCCGCTCTGGCGGGTGCCGAGGAAGTCGCCGCTGCCGCGAAGCTCCAAATCTTTTTCGGCGAGCTTGAAGCCGTCCGTCGTGCTCTTCAAAACGCCAAGCCGCTCCAAAGCCGTTTCTCCGCCTCCGCCAACGAGCAGGAAGCACCAGCTCTTTTCGCTCCCGCGCCCGACGCGGCCGCGGAGCTGATGAAGCTGGGAAAGCCCGAACCGCTCTGCATTATAGATAATCATAATGGTTGCGCTCGGCACGTCGATTCCCACCTCGATGACCGTTGTGGAAACAAGGCAATCGTACTCCTTTCGCTTGAACGCTTCCATCACCTCGGACTTCTCTTTCTCCTTCATGCGTCCGTGCAAAAGCGCAAACCGAACGTCGGGAAGCCGACCGCGCAGCTCCTCGAAAAGCTCGGTTACCGAAGTGACCTGCCCTTCGTCGTCATCGATTTTCGCACAGACGAAATACGCCTGTTTGCCTTGATGCACTTCATTTCGGACGTACTCTAACATATCGTCATACTTGCGCTCGGGAATAAGCGACGTGGAAATTTCCTGTCGTTCGCGGGGCTTGTCCTTAATGGTCGTGATATCCAAATCGCCGTAAAAAATGAGCGAAAGCGTGCGCGGAATGGGCGTTGCGGACATGACTAAAACGTCGATATTTTCGCCTTTTTCACTCAATATATTGCGTTGTGCCACGCCGAAACGGTGCTGCTCGTCGCACACGCAAAAAGCAAGATTTTGAAAACGTACGTCGCTCTGAAGCACCGCGTGCGTGCCGCAGAGAATATCGATTTCACCCGCCGCGAGTGCTTCCTTGATTTCGCGTTTTTCCTTTGCCGGGCTCCCGCCCGCAAGATACCCCACACGATATTCGGGAAAAATACGCTGTAAAAGCGCATAGTTCTGCGCGGCAAGCACTTCCGTCGGCGAGAGGTAAACGGCTTGAAATCCGCTCTTGACCGCCATAAAAATGCCCGTGAGCGCAACCGCCGTTTTGCCGCTTCCGACGTCGCCCTGCAAAAGACGGTTCATGCGGACGGGCGATACCAGGTTATTATAAATATCGCGGACAGCCGCCTGTTGCCCATCCGTAAAGGTGAAAGCAAACCGTTTTTCAAACTCGGCAACCTCCTGCCCGGTGACGGAATATCTCCGTAGACGCGCTTCGTTCTTATCGCCCTTGATGAGTTTGAACGCGGAAAGCAGCATAAAATACTCCTCTAAGGCGATTCGATCGCTCGCTTTTAGGAGCTCTTCCCGCGTTTTGGGGGCATGTACGGCGTAAAAAGCCTCTTTCAAGGGAGAAAGCGCGTACTTTTTTTGCAATTCGGGCGGAATAATGGAATGAAAGCTCTCTGCCCTGAGTGCCTGCGAAACGCCGTCACGCACGACGCGTTGGGTGAGCGAACCGCTCAGGCGGTACACGGGCACAAGCCCTTTTAACCGCGCATTCCTATCTATCGGCTCGAACGAGGGATTGACGAGACTCACCTGCCCGTAACGGTTTTGCACACGGCCGTAGAAGAGATATTCCCCCGCTTTGAGGCGGGGCGCAAGATAGGGCATATTGAACCACACCGCCGAGAAGGTATCGCCGTCCTGCTCCAGCCAGGCGCGAAGCAGCTTTACCCTGCCCGTATAGCGGACGGGCTCGACGGAAACGAGGCGGCAGGCAACGAGCGCGGTATCGTTATGAAACAGCTCGCGCACGCGGGCGCGGTTCGTCATATCGAGATAGGCACGCGGAAAAAGACGGACCAAATCTGCCGTGTCCGTCGCCCCAAGCCTCTTAAAATCTTTGGCGCGTTTTTCATTGATTCCGCGCAGGTTACCGATATTCATTTTATTGAATTTCCAATAAAAAATTTTCAATATATTAGAAAAGAGCGGTTGCCCGCCCTTTTTCGTCAACAGAGATTATTCCAAAGAGAGAATATAGTAATAAACGGGCTGACCGCCGCAATGGAAGTCTACGTCGCAATCGGGGAAAGCCTCCTGCACCTTTGCGGAGAGTGCTTCCGCGTCCTCCTCTTTCACGCCCTCACCGTAGTAGAGCGTAATCATTTCGTGCGAATCGTCTTTGAGTTTATCGAGGAGCTTGAGAACGGTATCGTCGATATTGTCGCTCTTGGCGAGAATTTTCTTATCGTCAAGCCCGATAATATCCCCTTCCTTAATGCTGAATCCGTTCACGTTCGTGGTACGCACCGCGTGCGTCACCTGACCTGCTTTCACGTTATCGAGTGCGTGAATCATATTGGTCTTGTTCTCTTCCGCGCTTGCCTCGGGACTGAACGCAAGCGCCGCCGCAAAGCCCTGCGGAATATTTTTAGTGGGAATGACGTGTATGGTGCGGTTTTCGACAAGTGCCTTCGCCTGCTCCGCCGCAAGAATAATATTTTTATTGTTGGGGAATACGAACACGTTCTCGGCGTTGATTTTCTGCACCGCGTTTGCAATGTCGTCCGCGGAAGGATTCATCGTCTGTCCGCCTTCGATCACGCGGTCAACGAACAAATCTTTGAAGATTTCCGCAATTCCCTCGCCTGCACAGATGGCAAGCATGCCCTGATCCTTCTTTTCCGCCTCGATTTTTGCCCGAAGCGCACGGTTTTGTTCGAGCATATTCTCGATTTTCGGGCGGTCGAGCTCGCCGAGCTCCAACGCATAAGTAAGCGCAACACCGGGACAGTTGGTGTGAACGTGCACTTTAATCAGCTCTAAATCGCCGATACAAATGACGCTGTCGCCGATGCTCATGAGATTTTCACGCAGTCTGTCGATATCGGCAAGCGTCGTCGATTTCTTTAAGTTAATGACGAAAAATTCCGTACAGTAAGCGAACTGAATTTCGCCCAGCTCCATTCCGATAATATCGGAATTATCGCCGAAATCCGCCTCGGTCGGGTTCGAGCTTACCGCCTCCGTTTGAATTTCGGAAACGATTTCGTCGTTCGTGATTGCAGCCAAAAAGCCGCGCATAATGGTCATGAGGCCCACGCCGCCCGAATCGACGACGCCCGCCTTTTTGAGTACAGGCAAAAGCTCAGGCGTCAAAGCAAGTGCTCTGTCGCCTTCTTCGATAATTGCGGGCAAAAACGCCTCGAAATCTTTATATTTCCCCGCCGTTTTTACTGCGAATTCGCTCATCATGCGAACGACGGTTAAAATGGTGCCCTCTTTGGGGATAGAAACCGCGTTATAGGCAACCTTCGTGCCTGCCTCTAACGCCTTTGCAAAAGTGCGCGTATCGGCTTCGGTCTTACAGGTAGCGAGCACCGAGCAGATCCCGCGGAAAATCTGAGATAAAATAACGCCGGAGTTCCCGCGTGCGCCGCGAAGTGCGCCCTTGGAAATCAAATCGCAAACGGATGAAAAATCGGTTGCGGCAGCGGACAGCTCTTTCACTGCCGACTGCATGGTAAGCGACATATTCGTACCGGTATCGCCGTCGGGCACGGGGAACACGTTGAGCGCGTCCACCTTTGCCCTGTTATTTTCAAGTAATTTTGCACCTGCAAGAACCATCTTGCGGAAGACGGTGCTGTTTATCGTTTTCTGCATGATAATAATCTCCTGTTAATAAAAAACGCGGAGACGAAGTTAAGGTTTCAAACCGACGACGTTTACGTTCACGGTATCCACAATCATGCCCGTGAAGCGTTCTACCTTATACTTAATGCCCTCTTTGAGGGATTCGGCAACAGCCTCGATAGATACCCCGTACTTAATGAGTACGAAAACGTCGATAAAGATTCGGTTTCCGGACGTCGTAATTTTTACGCCCTTGCCTCCCGCGTCCTTTTTGAGGAGCTCGGCAAAAGTATCCGTAAGACCGCGCGAAACGGTATCCACGATGCCATAGCTTTCCATCGCGGCTTGTTGTGCAACCTTGGAGATTGCCAAATCGGATATTGAAATTTTTCCGTATGCGTTACTTGTGCTTACAGACATATTTCCTATAAACTCCTCAATACTTATTTTACCCCATTGACGAACGTTTTGCAAGCGTTATTAGAAAAAAATTTCCATTTCGGGAAAAATTTTTCGTAAAAACATATCGAAATCAATTGATTTTTTGTGCGCGTTTTGATATTATTAATAAGGTATTGCGTAATATTCTGCGCAGCATGAAATCAGGAAAGATACCTATCGGAGGTGGAGATATGTCAAGAGTATGCAGTATTTGCGGAAAGGGTCAAACGTCGGGCAATAACGTGAGCCACTCGCACCGTAAAACGAAGAGAGCTTTCAAGGCAAACGTGCAGAAGGTTTCCTACGTACAGGAAGGCAAGGTAGTGAACGACTACGTTTGCGCAAGATGCCTCAAGAGCGATAAAATCGAACGCGTTTAATCTATTCATAAAAGAGCCGCCTGTTTTAGGCGGCTCTTTTGTTTTACTTTTTATTTTTTTATGATATAATAAAGGTATGAGAAAAGTATCCCCTCTTTCCATCTTTTTCAAACTGTGTGCGCTCGTTTCGTTTGCCGGACTTATCGGCGGAGGCGGGTATCTTGCATACGACGGCTACGCGGCAGCAAACTGGCTCATGTTCGGAATCGGGTGCGGCATGGTGGCGCTCGGGTTGTTCCTTACCGCCCTCTTCGTCACCCTCTTTTCACGGCTCGACAAGGAAGAAGACTTTGCCGATAAACCAATTTCGCACTGCTTCAAGGGCGCGGGGCTGTTCACCTTTATTGCAGTATTTATCGCATTTTTGGGCGTCGGCATTCTGGTATGGATCGACCGCGGACTGTGGGGAGTCGGCGTTGCGGCAATTATCTGTTTCGTACTCGTAATCGTGCTCGCGTCGGTTATCTCCTTCTACTATCAGATGGAGCCGATGACGAAGCTAAAAAAAGACCCGCAGGCAATCGAAATGCGGGGCATCGTGAAGAGCCTTTCGGCCAAATGGACGATTATTCTGTTAAAACCCATTACGCTGATTTGGAAATACAAGGTAGAAGTAAACGGTCATTCCTCTACCGCATACTGCACCTGGCGCGATCCGCTTTTACAGCAACTCCGTTGCGGCGACGAGGTGCTCGTGAAAATCAAGCTCAATAGCCCGAAGTATTGCCTGATTACGGGCAAAAACGCTATGCCGCCCGAATTGGTACCCCCAACGGAAAACACGTAATGCGCTAACCGCAAACCTCTTGAAACACCCGCAGGAAATTCTTGCGGGTGATTTTTTCTACCGCGCCGCTCCCGAATTCCTTTTCGAGCTCCCCGAAAAAAGCGGGAAGGCAGGACGGATTTTTCAGATACGGATTTTCGGGAATGCCGTCGAAATCGCTCCCGATTGCAAGCACTTCCACGCCGCCCGCATTGATAACGGCGCGCGCGTGCGCCAAAAGAGCCGCCCGCTGTCCCTCTGCCGTTTGGTCAGCCGAGAGGAAGTCGGCGCAGAAATTCAGCCCGACAACGCCCCCGCAGTCGGCAAGCGTTTTAATTTGTCTATCGGTTAAATTCCGCGCACAATCGCAAACGGAATTCGCGTTCGAGTGGCTTGCAACGAACGGCTTTTTCAGCGAGGCAACGTCCGAAAACAGCTTATCGCTTCCGTGCGAAACGTCCACCATCATGCCAAGCCCGTGCATTCTCTCTACTATTTCAAACCCGAGCGGCGTAAGCCCGTGCTCCGTTTCCCGCGCGGCAAGCGTGCTTCTCCCCGTCTTCAAACCCTCGTAGTCGGGAAAATTGGGATAGCCGATTTCGTTGGGATAGTTCCAGGTAAGCGTCATCATTCTGACGCCGCGGTGATAAAGCGTTTCGAGTTTTTGGGGATTGCCCTCAACCGCGCCGCCCTCCTCTACCGTGAGAAGGGCGTTAATTTTATCCTCTTGAAGCTCGCCCGCGCGCGTAACCGCATGATAGCCCTCTTTTTTACAGAGTGCATCGAACTTATCGCAAAGCGTAATCGCAGCCGAAAAACGGTTTTCGCGGGCAGAAATAAACGCGGCAAAGCATTGCAGAAAGCAACCGCCCGCCGCGAGATTTTCTTTGGTTATTTGCGGAGCGCCCTCTGCCGTGAGGGCGTCGCAATGTAAATCGCAGTATTTCATTTGTTTTTTACAAAGATCCGAAGTAGGAAACTCAGAGCGCAGGGCACCTTGAAACAGAAAAACATATTTCTATCCTCCCGAAAATATGCGGTGTTTCCGCTCTCTATTATATGCCTTTGCCCCCGAAACGTGTCCCTTTTTATTCGCCGCGGAGCGCGGAAATAACCCCGCGCATATCGCTTGACTTGAACACGGTATTTCCCGCAACGAGCACGTTCGCACCCGCCGCTTTAATATCGCTTGCGTTCTCAATCGTCACGCCGCCGTCCACCTCGATATCCATTTCCCCCCTGCCGCTTTTCACGCAAAACGCACGGAGTGCTTCTATCTTTTTCAGCGTTTCGGGAATGAATTTCTGCCCGCCCCAACCGGGATGCACGCTCATGACGAGGAGCATATCCGCATCCTCCACGCAGTCGAAAATTTCTCCCACGCGCGTTTCGGGGTTGATGACCGCAGACGCCTTTACGCCGCATTTTTTGATTTCGCGCAAAACATTTACGGTATCCTTTCCGCACGCTTCCACGTGCACGGAAATGATATCCGCACCCGCTTTCACGAAGTCCTCGATATGCGTCTCGGGGTGGAGCGTCATTAAATGGCAATCAAGCGGGAGCTTTGTAAACGGACGGATTTGCTTCACCATCTGCGCACCGAAGGTAATGGGCGGAACGAAATTGCCGTCCATGACGTCGCAATGGATAAGGTCTGCCCCGCAGGCTTCAAGCGTTTTCACCGTTTCCCCTATGCGGGAAAAATCTGCCGATAAAATAGACGGTGCAATTTTAATCTTCATGTTTTACGTCTCCCAAATGTTTTGCTCTGAGCTGCCCGCACGCGCCGCCGATATCCGAACCCATACTGCGGCGAAGGGTGGCGGAAATGCCGTTCTTTTCCAAAACCCCTAAAAACCTATAAGCCTCTTTCTCGCTCACCGAGCTTAAATTCCGTTCCTTTACCTCGTTGAGCCGAATGAGATTGACGTGGCAGGGTCTGCCCTTCAAAAGCTTCGTAAGTGCCTCCGCGTGCGCTTCGTCGGCATTCTCGCCCGAAATGAGGCTGTACTCGAAAATATAGCGCCGCCCCGTCTTTTTGAAATAATCGGAGCACGCGTCGAGAATTTCGGAAATTTTATATTTGTTCGCAACGGGCATGGTGCGTCTGCGCTCGTCGTCCGTTACGGCGTGGAGCGAAACCGTTAAATTGAGCGGAATGCCCTCATTCCCGAACGATTTCATTTGCGGCACAAGCCCGCAGGTGGAAAGGCTCACGTTCCGTGCGCTGATGTTGATTCCGCCCTCGGCGGTAAGATTTTTTAAGAATTTTACGACGTTTTCGTAATTATCAAACGGCTCGCCGCTGCCCATAAGCACAACGTTGGTAACGGCACGGTCTTTCAGAGTACCGCCTTCCATGCGGTTGACGACTAAAATCTCGGAAAGGATTTCTCCCGCCGTGAGGTTTCGGACAAGCCCGCCGAGTGTGGACGCGCAGAACTTACAGCCCATGCGGCAACCAACCTGCGTGGAAACACATTGCGTGTTGCCGTACTTATATTTCATGAGCACGCCCTCGATAAGGTTGCCGTCCGAAAGCAGGAACAAAAACTTCTTCGTGCCGTCTGCCGCCGTAAAGGTCTTATAAATTCTAACGGGCTCGTCCTCGAATCGCTCCAACAACTTTTCGCGCAGCGCGGGCGATACGGGCAGCTCGGAAATCTTCTTCCCCTGCATGAGCCCGAGGAAGATTTGCTCTGCACGGAATTTCTTCTCGCCGAGGCTTTCTATGAGCGCGCTTAAATCTTCGCGCGAATAGTCCTGTAAAATTTCTTTCATGAAATAAATTCCGTAAGAGCATGAATTGCCTCTTCCATGCCCTTGCCCGAGGGCATATGCCCCGAGTTTTCCACAATTTTTACGGTTACGTTTTCGTTCCCACAATTTTGCACGGCTTCGCAAACGGTATTCGTTGACGTGACGAGGTCCGTATCTCCCTGTAAGATAAAATAAGGAATTCGGACATCGCACAGTTCTTTCGTTAAGTCGATTGCTAAAACTTCACGCACCAAACTTTCATTGCCGCGGTAGCCGTTTTTCACGACCGCAATAAAATCGCGAAAGCGGTAATCTGGGCTTGTGAAAAGCCCTTTTGCAATTTCGCCGATTTTCAAGGGCTCGCCGTTTTTGTTGATATAACCGTTCGTATATTTGTTTATATATTTGAACCGCTTTTGCAAATTTTTATTGAGAACCTTGTAACTGCAGTCCGCGCCCGTTTTGAGAATTTCATCCATTTCCTCCCGGACTTTTCGGGGCGCGGAAGAAAAAGCCTCCGCTATTTCTTCGCTGAAAAATTCGCCTTTGAGTAACTGACCGTAAACGAACGCGCCGCTAAGTAGTTCGGACAAGCGCAACGCCGCCTTTAATGCAAGAACACTCCCCCACGAAATGCCGAAAAGATACAGTTTATTTTGGGGGAATCGGGTTTTGATTTCCCGCGCCAAATCGCAGGTCATTTCCACGAAGCTATCTATCGTAAACGAATTATCTATCTTTCGATTATTGATTCCGCAGCCGAGTTGATCCCAATAGACCATAATTGCCGTATCCGTCCAATCGGGGAACAATCCTCTCGCCCCCACCGAAAAGGGAACGGGAGAGCCCGGCCCGCCGTGCAGACAGATGACGACGGGAAGATTCTTCTTCCTGCCCTCGATTGCGATTTTCTGCGGATAACCGCCAAGGTTTACCGTAACCACCTCAGAAACCTCGCAGCTTTTAATATATTGTTTTCTTGCCTTTTTCATATTTTCTTCCTCATTTTGCTCACGTAGAAGCCTGCGCCGAACGCCGTATCGGGCAAGAATTGCAAGCCGTAGTTCGTCTTTTCATGCGGAAGCGGACACTCCGCTTTGACTAATTCAAACGCGGGGTTTTCTCTTAAAAACGCTCCGACAACTGCGTCGTTCTCTTCTTCCAAAATGGAACAGGTGGAATAATAGAGATACCCGCCTTTTTTTACGTAGCGCGAACAGTTATTTAGAATTGCCCTCTGGGTTTGCTTCAATCCCCCTAAGCTCTCTTCGGTTTTGCGAAGCGGCAAATCGGGATTTTCGGCAACCGTGCCCAAGCCCGAACAGGGAACGTCGCACAGCACGCCGTCGAAGGCGTTCTCCCAAGCGGGGCTATATACGCTCGAATCCGCCTGCACCGCTTTCACGTTCTGAACGCCCATACGGCAGCAGTACGCCTCAATTAAAGAAACGCGGTGCGCGTGCAGCTCGCTCGCCGTAATATTTTTGCATTTCCCGCTGAGCAGTACGGACTTTCCGCCGGGGGCGGCGCAGGAATCGAGAAAGGTTTCGCAGGGCTCTACCACGCTGCAAATTGCAACGCTGCCCACCGATTGAAAGGTGTAATCGCCCGCGTAAAAGCCCTCGTCGGGCGGGAAATTTTCAAAGATGGAAACGTGCTCGAAGGGTGTTTTTTCGTGCGGGCGGGCAGTATATTTTTCCTCGCCGCGCACAAACCGCACCGTTACGCCGTGGCTCTTCGCGCCCATGATTTTTTCGGCGCGCTCGCCGTACTGCGCTTTCAACTTCTTCACCGCAAACAGCGGGAAGTTATAGCGCACGCTAAGTCCCTCGTCGCCGTGCGGAAGGGTTACTTTGCTTTCGTCGAACTTTCTTAAGAATGCGTTCACGAACCCCGCCATGCCGCCCTTGCCGAGTTTTTTGCATAAATCGACTGCCGTATCCGTTACCATATAGCGCGGTTTTTTCAGGAATACGAGCCAATAGAGCGAGATTTTGAGAAGCGTGCGCACCGCCTGTTTGGGGCTCTTGGGCGCAAACGTTTTAATGCAAAGGGATAAATAGCCGTCGTTTTCCAACACGCCGTACACGGTTTTTACCGTGCGGGCGCGGTTGAGCTCCTCTATCCCCGAATCGTTAAGCGCGATTTTGAGGTGCGCACCCTCGGCGTACACCTTGGTTAGAACTTTGTAAGGGTCATAAAACGGGTTTGTCAAAGCACATTCCCTCTTGTATTTTTCTGCCGTTCAAAAAGTCGCGCGCGAGCATTCTCTTCCCGCCTGCGGCCTGCAACTCTTCGATTTTCACCGCGCCCTCGCCGCATTTTATCACCAAGCCTGTTTTCGGGGACGCGGAAAGTACCGTGCCGAAAGGCTCCGCTCCCTCGTAGTCCACCGCCTGCGCAAAGAAAAAGTTGAGCGTCAGCCCGCCCACTGTGGCGTAGCTAAGCGGCGCGGAGGAAAGCCCTAAAATGAGCGAGCATACTTCCTTTGCCGAACGCGAAAAGTCAACCTCGGTGTGGTGAACTTTTTTGCAAACGAAGCCCTCGCCCTGTTTTATAAGCTTCACGTCGCCGCGGGAGATTTTATCCACCGCTTCCACAATGAGCTTCGCACCGATAAGCGAAAGCCGCCCCGTGAGCGCATCGCAGGTATCGAGCGGGGAAATTTCTATCTTTGCGGAAAGGAACGTATCGCCCGTATCCAGCCCGACGTCCGTCCTCATAATGGTGACGCCCGTTTCCTCTTCGCCCGAAATAATTGCCTGCGCAATGGGCGCCGCGCCGCGGTATTTCGGCAAAAGACTTGCGTGCACGTTCCAAACGCCCTTGGGGAACAAATCTAAAACTTCCTGCGTTAAAATCTGTCCGTATGCGCAGGTGACCATGAGCTCCGCCCCGACCGCTTTGACATCGGAAAAATCCTCTTTCAGCCGTGCGGGCTGTAATACTTTCAATCCGAGCTCTTCCGCCGCGCTCTTCACAGGCGAAGGGGTAAGAATCCCCTTTCTGCCCTGCGGCTTATCGGGCTGGGTGAGTACGGTGATTTCATGTCCTGCCTCGTAAAGACCTCTGAGCGAGGGCACGGCAAATTCGGGCGTTCCCGCAAAAATAATTTTCATCAATCTTCCTCGTCCCTGATGTTCTCTGCTTTATCGGTATATAAAATGCCGTCCAAGTGGTCTAACTCGTGACAGACGGCACGGGCAAACCAACCGCGTGCAACGACGGCGTATTTATCGCCGTGGCGGTCCTGATAGATAATTTTCACTTTATTGGGACGGCAGACGATACCCGATTTCCCGCGCACGGAAAGACAGCCCTCCGGCCCGACCTGCTCGCCCTTTTGCCAGACGAACACGGGGTTGATGAACTCGAAAAAGCCCTCGGGCACGTCCACGAGGACGGCGCGGATAGGCACGCCCACCTGCGGCGCGGCAAGCCCCGCACCCTCCGCTTTTTTGAGCGTTTCTTTCATATCGTCTAAAAGCGCCGCAAGCTCCCCGTCGAAGCGGGTAACCGGCTCGCATTTTTTTCGCAACACTTCGTCGCCTACTTGTACGATTTCACGAATCATGCCCATCTCCTTAACTTAAATTGCTCGGATTTTCTTCCACGTACACGAGCACGTTTTTATATTTTTCCGCCAACGCGGCGTCGTAAATTTCTTTTAATACCTTCGTATCCGTAATGCGCATCAGCACCTGATAACGGAACTTTTTCTGAATCCTTTTCACGGGCGCGTGCATACGGTTGAAGAACAAAAAGTCGTCCGCATGGGCGCAGTACACCGTCTGCAAGCGCGTATATACCCCTTTCAAGGCTTCGAGCGTCTCCTTTTCGTCCTCGCCCGTTACCATCACGCGCACGATTTTCGCAAATGGCGGGAACATCGTCGCCGCGCGCATGGTCATTTCGTGCTCGTAAAAACCGCCGTAATCGTAGTCCTTTGCAAACCGCAAAATGTAGTTTTCGGGATCGTAGGTTTGCAATACTACCTCGCCCGTTTCCTCGGCGCGGCCGCTTCTGCCCGCCACCTGCGATACGAGCTGAAAGGTGCGCTCGTTACTGCGGTAGTCGGGAAAGTGCAGGCTCATATCCGCATCGAGAATGCCCACGAGGGTGACGAAGGGAAAGTCGTGCCCCTTGGCAACCATCTGCGTGCCCACGAGGATATCCGCCTCGCGCTTTGCAAAGCGCGAAAGAATTTTATAGTGTCCCTCTTTCCCGCTCGTCGTATCCACGTCCATGCGGAGAATCCGCGCCGCAGGATAGAGCTTTTTGAGCTCGCTCACGACCTTCTGTGTGCCCGTGCCGACGTAACCGATATGTACGCCGCCGCAGTCGGGACAGGCGGGAAGCATTTTGTAACGCGTTCCGCAATAGTGGCATTTCAGACAGTCCTCTTCGCTGTGATAGGTGAGCGCGACGTCGCAGTCCTTGCACTTGGCAACGAACCCGCAGTCGCGGCAGATAACCGTCTGCGAATACCCTCTGCGGTTGAGAAACAGGATTGCCTGATTGCCGCTCTCCAAACACGCCTCTAACCGTTCGCGAAGCCGCGCCGAAAAGGGCGAGGGATTTCCCCGCTTGACTTCGCGCCGCATATCCACAATTTCAACCGTGGGCATGGGGCGGGCGTTGATGCGGTCGGGAAGCGTGATAAGCCCGAACTCCCCGTCGCGTGCGCGGCGGTAGGTTTCCACCGAGGGCGTTGCACTGCCGAGCAGCAGCTTGCCGCGGTTATGCTGTGCGCGAAGAAGTGCGATATCAAAGGTGTTATAGCGCGGGGAGCTTTCGGAAGAGTAGCTTCCGTCGTGCTCCTCGTCTATGACGATAATGCCGATATTTTCGAGCGGTGCGAACACCGCCGAGCGTGCGCCGATTGCAATGCGTGCCTCGCCGCTTCTGAGCCGCTGCCATTCGTCGAACCGCTCGCCTGCGGAAAGCCCGCTGTGTAAAATTGCCGCCCACTCCCCGAACCGTGCGCGGAGCTGGGAGAGCATTTGCGGCGTGAGCGAGATTTCGGGCACTAAGAAGATGGCCGTCTTACCCTCTTCGAGCGCCTTTGCAATGAGCGTTAAATAGACTTCCGTTTTCCCGCTTCCCGTTACGCCGTGTAAAAGCGTCACCGTTTTATCCGTTTCCAAAACCGTTTTTACGGCGGTTTCCTGCGCGGGCGTCAAAACCCGCTCTTTCTTAATTTCCGTCACGCTCTTGTAGGGATCGCGCAGAACTCTGCGTTTTTCGAGAATCAACGCGCCCTTTTCCGCAAGCGCGTTTACGGCGGAGCCGAACTTTTCACGAAGCCGTGCCGCGTCCTCTTCCCCCTTTTCGCTCAAATATTCCATGAGCGCAAGCTGTGCTTTCGCGCGGGGCGAGGGGATATAGTCCGTATCCGCAAGGCGGGCGTAGGTGCGGTAGCTTTCCGCCACTCTGCCCGTGCGCATTTCGGCGGGCAAGAAGAGCCGAAGCGAGAGCGCGAGCGGACAGCGGTAGCGCGCCGCAATTTTTTTTGCAAGCGAAAGGCATTCCGCATTGATTGCGGGATAGTCGTCCGCGCGGTAGATTTTTTTGAGTTTATCGGGCGGGCAGTCGGTCGTATCCTTCACGCGCATGACAAAGCCCGTCGTCGTGCTTTTTCCGAACGGCACGGTGACGCGCGTCCCCGCCTCTACGGGGCAATCTGCGGCGTAGTCGAAAATCTTATCTACGTCGCTATGGGCAATGTCTACGATGACTTCACAATAAACCATAACTAAAAAAAGAGACATTTCCATTTTCTATAAACGAGCAAGACAAGGAGAGTGCGTAAGCGACGAAGGGAGCGTACACAGACGTACGTGACCAAGAAGCGCGCAAACTCGACAAAGTATTGCGAAGTTTAGAGGAAATGCAGTTTAAGAAAACAGCCCCGCTTGGGGGCCTTTTCTCAATCTCTCGCGCTCGTTACCTTGCCGTTCATGATTTCCTGACAAGCGAGAACGATTTCCTTCTGCTTTCCGGGAAGCTCCAACGTTCCGGTTGCCTGCATCTGCTCGATAATCTGGCGGGTGCGCTTTGCAACGACCACACACAGTTCGTAGCGGCTTACGGGCTCCTCGACTGTTCCGAGCTTTCTTACGAGTGCATCTACCGAAGGTTCGTTAATCATGTTTATCACCTCTATTCGTTTCTTGCAAAATTATATTTTGAAGCGTACGCTTTGCTTCCTCTAAATTATCGTTCACGACGACGTAGTCGTATTTATCCTTTTGCGCGTACTCGTACTCCACGCGCGCCAAACGGTTTTTCAACGTCTCTTCCGTTTCCGAGCCTCTGCCCACAAGACGGCTTTTCAGCGTTTCCATATCGGGCGGAACAATCATAATAAGCACGATTCTGCCGAAATCCGCTTCATGCTGTTTTACTTGCCGCGCGCCCGCTACGTCGATTTCAAGAATGATGGACTTCTCTTCAAGCTGTTCCAAAACGAAGGATTTTGGCGTGCCGTAGAAGTTGCCGAAATGTTCGTCCCATTCGAGGAAATCGCCCGAGTCGATGCGGTCTTGAAACCCCTCTTTCGTGAGGAAGAAATATTCTCTGCCCTGAACCTCCCCCTTGCGCGGTGCGCGGGTGGTGCACGAAACGGAGAGCGTCAAGGCGGGGTCTTCCTGCAATAATAGCTTTACAAGCGTTCCCTTTCCAACGCCTGCGGGGCCGGAAATCACAAACAGACGGTTCTTCATAATTACTCCAAGTTCTGTATCTGCTCGCGTACTTTCTCGATTTCGTTTTTCATTTCAAGTGCGCACGCCGTAATTTTCGCGTCGTTCGATTTCGAGCAAATGGTATTGCATTCGCGGTTAAATTCCTGTACCAGGAAGTCGAGCTTTCTGCCAACCGTATCGCTCCCCGAAATATTGTAAAACTCCTCGATATGCGAGCTGAGCCTTGTCAGCTCCTCGTCGATATTGCATTTATCGGCAAACAGCGCCGCTTCCGTTAAAATGCGGGTTTCCTCTACCTTGCCGCTAAGATATTCCTCGATTCGCTCGGTAAGTTTTTTCCGATATTCCAACGCAATGAGGGGCGCGCGCTCCGCAATCTCTTTTCTAAGATTTGCAATCGTCTGAACGCGGGATATGAGATCCGTTTTCAACCGTTCGCCCTCGGCAAGCCGCATTTCTTTGTGCGCCTTGAGTGCCAGCTCCAATGCCGTTTTCAAAGCCGCCGTCAGCGCTTCGTCCGCACCCGCCGCTTCCTCCTGTTTGAGTACGTCGGGAAGGCGCAGCACGCTTACAACGCTCATATCGTTTTTGAGTTCGGGGAAATTCTTCGTAAGTTCCCCCGCCGCATTCACGTACGAGCGTGCCAAGTTCAAATCGAGGTAAAGCGATTTTTCCTTTTCACGCGTATCGCGAAGGGATACGAAAACGTCCACGTGCCCGCGGGAAATGGAATTTCTAACTGCGCTTCGGATGAGCTCTTCCTGCGAAAGGAATACGCGCGGGCTCTTAATCGCTAAATCCAGATAGCGGTTATTCACCGACTTTACTTCCACGGTGATTTCGATTCCGTTTTCGCGGCAAACACCCTTGCCGTAGCCCGTCATGCTAAACATAAAAATATTATATCACAAGCCGTTAAATTTTTCAAGTGTTTTTTATTTAATTCCAAGACGGGAAAGAAGCTCTTCCTCGCCGATGACGGGGATATTCAGCTTCTTCGCCTTTTCAAGCTTACTGCCCGCGCTCTCGCCTGCAATTACAAGCGTGGTTTTCCCCGTGACGGAGCTCTGCGCCGTGCCGCCCTGCTCCTCAATCAGCTTTTGCGCTTCAGGGCGGGACATGGAAGCGAGGCTTCCCGTGAGCACGACGTACTCGCCCGCAAACGCGCCCGAGGTCTTTTTCTCTTTCACGAAGGGTGTAACGCCCGCCGCAAACAACCGCTTAATTTCCGCGGCATTTTCCCCGTTCGCAAAGTAGTTCACGATTGCGTTTGCCGTAACGTCGCCGATATTTTCAAGCGCGACGAGCTCTTCTACGCTTAAAGCCGCAACCGCCTCCACGCTTCCGAACGCGGACAAATCGCGCGCGGCAACCCGCCCGATTCCCTCGATTCCGATTGCGTAGAGGAACCGGTCGAGCGGAATGTTTTTGCTCGCTTCGATTGCGCTGAGCAGGTTATTGATTTTCTTTTCCTTGAAGCCTTCAAGCCCCTCTAAATGCTCTGCCCTCAGCGCGTATAAATCGGAAAAGCGTTTGACGCCGCACTTTTCATAGAGAAGCGCAAGCGTTTGTTCGGACATTCCCTCTACGTCCATTGCGTTCTTGGAACAATAGTGCGTGAGCTTTTGCACGATGCGGGGCGGGCACTCCTCGTTGGAGCAGAAGAGATTCGCGCCCACCTCTTTTACCACGCTTCCGCAGGCGGGACAGCGCGCGGGTTTTTCCACGGGCACGCTTCCCTCGGTATGGGAAACTGCGCCCAGAATTTCGGGAATGACTTCGTTGGAACGGCGCACCAAAACGCGCGAGCCGACCTTTACGTCTTTACGCGTGAGGTCGCCGAAGTTGTTGAGCGTGGCTCTTCTTACGGTCGCGCCCGCAAGCTCCACGGGCTCTATCTCCGCCAAGGGGGTGAGCTTGCCCGTTCTGCCTACCTGCCAGAACACGTTTTTCACCGTCGATTCAACTTCTTCCGCTTCAAATTTATAGGCGATTGCCCAGCGCGGGAATTTATCGGTATGCCCCATTTCGGCGCGCGTCGTTTCCGAGTTGACCTTCACCACCGCGCCGTCCGTTAAAACGTCTATCTTCTTGCGCTCGATTTCTATTTCGTCGATTGCCGCTTGTACTTCCTCGAAGCTCTTGCAAAGCTTGAAATAGGGGTACGTCTTGAACCCCTCGCGTTTCAAAAACTCCATGGCTTCCGTCTGCGAGCCCACGGGGTTTTCACTCATGTAGTTCACGTCGTAAAATAAAATTTCGGGGTTGCGGGTAGCGGTGACTTTGGGATCGAGATTCCGTATCGCGCCCGCAGCCGCGTTGCGTGCATTTTTGAGCGGTTCTTCAGGGTGCGCCGCGTTGTATTTCTCGAGTGCGGAAAGACGGATAACCGCCTCGCCGCGCACTTCGAGCGTGCCCTTGTAGTCGATTTTGAGCGGGAAGCTCTTCACCGTGAGTGCCTGCGCCGTGACGTCCTCGCCCTCAACGCCGTTGCCCCGCGTCGTCGCACGCACGAATGCGCCGTTCTCGTAAGTCAGGCACATAGTGAGTCCGTCGAACTTGTATTCCACGGTAAACTCGGCGTTTTCGTTCACCTTTTGCACGCGGGTGAAAAACGCGGAGAGCTCGTCCTCCGTCACCGCCTTATCGAGGCTGTAAAGCCGCGCGATATGCGTATGCCGCTGAAAGCCCTTTACGGGCTCGCCGCCCACGCGGCGGGTGGGAGATTCGGGGAGCACCGTGCCGCTCTCGCGCTCTAGCTCCCTGAGCTCGTCGTACAGCTTATCGTATTCCCTATCGCTCACGCTCGGGTTATCGAGCACGTAGTATTCGTACGCCCATTTGTTGAGAATTTCACAAAGCTCGTGCATTCTGTCCATTAGTCTAATACCTCCAAAGGAGCTAAAGCCGCCGCCAAATCTTTATTGCCCGCCGTCTCGAATTTTACGGTAATTATAAGGTTGCTCTCCGCACCGCGCATGGCAACGATTTCGCCGTCGCCGAACCGCGTGTGGCGCACCTTTACGCCTACTGCAAAGCGGGAAACGTCCTTCGCTTCTGCCTTGGGCGGCGCAAATACCTCTTTTCTAACCTGCGGTTTGCCCGTGCCGAACGTGCGGAAGCCCTCGTCCTCTTCGCGTGTTACGGTGCCCACTCTGCGGGGCGCGGAATTGCCGTAGCCGTAACCACCGCCCGAATAGCCGCCGCCTGAATAACCGCCCGAGTAGCTCCTTCCATAGTTATAATCGCCCGAATAACGCGGATAAGCACGCATTTCGGGAATGGAAAGCTGATCCTTTAATTCGTCCACAAACTTTGAACGCACGGTGAACTCACGGTGTCCGTATAAGTATCTGCTCTTGGAGCGGGTGAGCCATAATAGCTCGCGGGCGCGGGTAATGGCAACGTACATGAGCCGCCGCTCCTCTTCGAGTGCCGCAGGACTGTCGTTCGCGCGCTTGGTGGGTATGACGTCCTCTTCAAGCCCCACGAGGAACACGCCCTTGAATTCCAAACCCTTTACGGCGTGAATGGTGGCAACCGTCACGTATTCGCCGTCGTCCATTTCGTCGGTATCCGAATAGAGCGTAATTTGCTGTAAATAATCGGAAAGCGTGGAATCGGGATTCATGCGCACGAACTCGTCAACGGAGTTCTGAAACTCGTCGATATTGGCGCGCTTGGTCACGCTCTCGTCGGAAAGATCCGCATACTGCTCGTACATACCCGAGGTTTTAATAATATGCTGTGTGAGGATATCAACGCGCTCTTCCTGCGCACGCAATACAAGCTCCTTGATATATCCGCCGAACGCGCGGAGCTTTTCCTTCGCGCCGCCGTTCAAGGGCAGCTCGTCCGCATCTAAAATCGCGTAATACAGAGAAATATCCTCTGCCGCCGCGTAATTCAAAAGCGTTTCCAGCGTTTTATCGCCGATGCCGCGCCGCGGCACGTTGATAATGCGCATTAAGGCTTCGTCGTCGCCCGGATTGGCGGTAATGCGCAAATACGCAAGAATGTCTTTGATTTCTTTCCGCTCGAAGAACTTGAAGCCGCCGAACACCTTATAGGGAATGCCGTACTTGGTGAACTCCTGCTCGTAGGAGCGGGTAAGCGCGTTAATGCGCATGAGCACCGCAAAATCGGAAAGGCGGTAGCCCTGCTCCTTCAGTCCCGCTATCATGCGGGCGCAATAGAGTGCCTCCCCCGTTTCCTCGTCCGCTTCAAAGTAGACGGGTTTTTCGCCGTCGTTATTCTCAGTCCAAAGCTCCTTGCCCTTGCGCCTTGCGTTGTGCGCAATGGAAGCGTTTGCAAGCGACAAAATCGCTTTGGTCGAGCGGTAATTGCGTTGCAGTTTATAAACCTTTGCGTTCGGATAAAATTTCTCGAAGTGCAGAATGTTCTCGATTTTCGCGCCCCGCCAGCCGTAGATAGACTGGTCGTCGTCGCCTACCGCAAACAGGTTGCCGTGTGTGGATGCGAGCATATTAATAATCTCGAACTGCACGGCGTTGGTATCCTGAAATTCGTCCACGTGGATATAGCGGAACTTGCCCGCCAAATACTCGAGCGCGTCCCGATCGGTTGCAAGAAGCTCTTTTGCCTCGGTAAGCAAATCGTCGAAATCGAGCGCGTTGTTCTTCTTCAAGTGCTCGGAATACTTGCGGTAAACCGCCATTGCGGTATCCACGTTCCGCTCGTAGGAATTGCGCGCGCCGTATTCCTCGGGGCTAAGCCCTAACATTTTCGCCTCGGAGATATGCCACTTCACGCTCTTCAAAAGTCCGTCGCTATCTTCATAGCCGCATTCCTTGAACGCCTGCTTGACGACGGCGGAACGCTCCTGTTCGGAATAAATGGAGAAGTTATCGGTAAGTCCGCGGGAAGAGGCGAACATTCTAAGTATCCGCACGCACATAGAGTGAATGGTGCAAACCCACATGCGGGAAACGTCGGTGAGGGCGCCGAGGCGCTCCTTCATTTCCTTAGCGGCCTTGTTGGTGAAGGTAATAGCAAGCACGCTCTCGGGCGGCACGTTCAAATCGGCAGTTAAATGAGAGATGCGGGCAGTAAGAACGCGTGTTTTCCCGCTCCCCGCACCCGCAAGCACCAAAACCGCGCCCTCGGTATCGAGGACGGGTTTAATCTGTTCTTCGTTTAATTCACCCTGTAAATTCATACCCCGTTATTATAGCATATAGAGGAAAATTGTTCAACCGTTTCACCTGTCATTCTGAGGGCGAAGCCCGAAGAATCTCACGAACGAAGTCCGCTGTGCTTCGCCTTATGGGATTCTTCGCTTCATTACTCCGTGCCGCCTTCGGCGGGGCAAAATGACGGATAGTATAGAAATTCCGCCCGCGCCTTAGTTAGGCGCGGGCGGAAGTATTACGTTGCGTTATTTTGACCTGTTTAGGAATTTTTTTCGTACCAACCCTTTGCGCGAAGCTCTTCTATTTGACGCCGCTCTTTTTCCTGTTTATATTTGAAATTCCGTCGCAATTCATCGATTTTCCGTTCGATTATTTCCTGATACCTTTTGCAATCCTTTTTATATTGCGCAATATCTTCATTGTATTGATTTTCAACGAAGCCCGCATAGTCGACTTCGCGGCTCGTCGTCGTGACCGTCGTACGGTCGGAAAACCATTCCTGTTTACGTTTAAGGGAACCTGTTGAGTTCTTTACATCGTAAAACATATGCTCCGAGGTTTTTCCGCATTCCGAACAACGGCAGTTTATTTTGATACTTGCCGTTTCGTAAAACTGCATATTGCCGTTATCATCCGATGTGCTTGATCTGGAACGCCCCGTTATATCGTACGTAATATTTTTTAAGCCGTAAATACGACTGCATTCACAAACGGCAATACCCTTCCAAATTCCCTTGTATGGGTTCCCCTGCCATTCGGATTGACCTGCGCTTCGTTTCACGCCCGACATCGTTTTTTCGGGCGTCAGTTCACTCAACGAGCGCTTTATATATTCATCTACGCTCTCTTCGATAGGAATATCAACGTATTCCACCGTTTTTTTCGGATAAAAGCAAGAAACGATAATCAGCAAAATAAAACCGCCGATAATATCAACGAGATAATAATACCACTTTACTTTGAAGACGATACAGCACACAAGTCCGCCGATTGCAAGTAAAATGGAAAACAGCACCAAAAAGGTAACAAAGTTACTCCTATGCTTTTTCTTCTTCTGCTCTTTTTCGATTTCTTTTCCAGATTTCGGATTGTACAATCTCATAAAATTTTCTCCTGTAAATAAAAAAATAAGGTGCGTTCCCAAACCGGAAACGCACCGCATGAGTATCTCCGATTTGTTACCACGCAAACCGAAGTGAATATTAATTCTACCCACAAGGAAAGAGATACACAATGCCGAAGTATTGTGAACCTTGCGGGTAAAAATTATTCAGTTTGCGTGGTAATTGAAGTATAGCACAAGAGCACCCGTTTTGCAAGTAAATAAAAGAAAAAAATGCGCACCGAAAAGCCAAGGGCTTTTCGGTGCGCTATGATACAAAGGGCGGGTTAACCGTTTTTCCCCTTTATCTCAAATTCGTATTCCTGCTTGAAGCGCTCGAGGGCAGCCAAATAACGCTCGGAGAGTTCGAGCGTGTAGCGCTGTTTTTCGGAGTATGAGAGCGTTTCGTAGTATTCCTTATCGGTAAGTCTGCCAATGGCGTTGCTCACTTCCCCCTCGCTTAAAAGAATATCGCGCACCTTCAAATAGAACTCGTCCGGAGATTCCCCTTTAATTTGCGTGGATACCTTTTCCGCAAAGTAGCGTTCCATTTTGCTTTCGTTAATTCCCTGCTCCTTTGCGTGCGAACGGCTGGAAGAAAGCTCTTCCTCGCACTGCTCCCAGAACCCTTTTTTCATGCGCATTTTTGCCTCTTTTGCAAGCATTTTGAGCGTTCGTTCCATGGAATTCGCCTCCGTTTTTTCGACAAAATTTGCACAAAAAATCCGTAACGTATCGTTACGGATTCTTCTTTAGTTTCTGCTTCTCTTTCTTGCGGCTTCGGCTTTCTTTCTCTTCTTTACGGAAGGCTTTTCATAAAATTCCTTCTTGCGAAGGTCGCCGATGATACCGTCGCGCGAGCACTTTCTCTTGAAACGGCGCAATGCGCTCTCCAAGTTCTCGTTCTCTCCAACACGAATCGTAGACATATTCTCAACCCTCCTTCGCCTCAGCACTTATTTTCCAAACGATTATAGCAAAACCGCCAAAAAATGTCAACGCATTTTCGGGCGGTTTGAAAAATTATTTCTAATAATGCTTAGTGTTTTGCGTGCTCCAAAAGCGCGGCAACGCTGCTTTGCACTTCTTCCAAACAAGCGTACGCTTTCGCCTCGTCCGCGGCCTTTACCGAATAATAAATTTTGAGCTTCGGCTCGGTACCCGACGGGCGCACGCACACGAAAGAACCGCCCGCAAGCTCGTAATACACGCAGTTGCACTTGGGAATGTCAATCGTTTCCGTCTTGCCGTTTGCAAGCTTTCTCACGGAAGCCGAATAGTCGCGCACGGCGTCCACCGCAAACGCGCCTAATTTTTCCACGCGCTCCGTCTTTAACGCGTCAACGACGGCGTTCATCTCCTTCATGGCGTTGAGGCCCGAATACTGAATGGATACGTTCAAATCGAGCACGTAGCCGTACTTTTTGTAAATTTCCTGCAACCGCTGATAGACGGTTTTGCCGATATAGGAATAGTAGCAAACCATTTCGGCGCAGAGCATAGAGGCAACGACGGCGTCCTTATCGCGCGCGTGCGTGCCGCGAAGATACCCGCACGATTCCTCGAAGCCGAACACGTACTCGTATTTTCCGCTTTGCTCCCATTGCTTGATTTTCTCGCCGATGAACTTGAACCCGACGGGCACTTCAAAGAGCGTCACGCCGAACTCGTCGCAGATGGCTTTCGCCATGCCCGTGGTGACGAACGACTTCACCACCGCCGCGTTTTTCGGAAGCGCGTTCTCCTCTTTCAATCTCGTGAGGATATAGTCAAGCAGCAGAATGCCAACTTGGTTTCCCGAAAGCGCTTTGAACTCGCCCTTGTCGTCCTTTACGGCAACGCCCAAACGGTCGGAGTCGGGATCGGTGCCAAACACCACGTCCGCTTGAATTTTATTTGCGAGCGCAATGCCCATTGCGAGCGTTTCCTTGAACTCGGGATTGGGCACCTTTACAGTCGAGAACTCGGGGTCCTCTTTCGTCTGCTCCTCTACGATCGTCACGTTGATGCCGAGCTTCTTCAAAATGCGCGTCACGGGAACGTAGCCCGAACCGTGCACGGGCGTATAGACGAGCTTCAAATTCTTGCCGCACTTTTCCACCGCTTCCTTCGAGAGCGTGAGGCGGGAGAGCTTTTCGATATACGTATCGTCCACCTCGGCGGGAACGGCGTGAATGAGCGGACTCTTTTCCTCTGCCGTAACCGAGAGGTAGTCGGTAATTTTTTCAATGAATTTTACGACGATCTCCGTAGCCTCGGGCGACATCTGTGCGCCGTCCTCGCCGTAAACCTTATAGCCGTTGTATTCCTTGGGGTTGTGCGAGGCGGTAATCATAATGCCCGCAACGGTGCCCAAATAGCGTACCGCATAGGAGAGCATAGGTACAGGATGAACGCGGTCGAAGAGGTACGCCTTAATACCGTTCTTTGCAAGCACGCCCGCCGCCTTCTCGGCAAACAGGCGGGAGTTTCTTCTCGTATCGTAAGAGATGACTACACCGCGCTGCATTGCGTCCTTCCCGAGTGTTTTCACGTATTCGGAAAGTCCTTGCGTTGCGCGCATGACGGTGCGCACGTTCATCATGTTCATGCCCGCGCCGATCAGCCCGCGCATACCCGCCGTGCCGAATTCCAGCTCGCCGCCGAAACGGTATTCCTTTTCCGTTTCATTCTTTGCAATCGCTTGCAGCTCTTTTCTCTCTTCTTCCGTCAGTCTTTCGTCCTTCAGCCAAGACTCGTAGATGCTTTGATAGCTCATAATATTCCCCCGAATTTATTTTGAAAGCCCGTCGGGGCCCTCGTCCCCGCCGACAATTTTATTATAGGTAATAAAGAATTTGCGACCGTTCAAATTGTAGTAGTTCACGAACTGCATACTCAACAGGAAGATGAAGCTCAGCGGAACCGTAATTAAAAGCGCACTGCCGAACGTGCAAAGCGCGAACACGACGTTGCCCGCGGCAATAATATACACGGTAACGAGGAACGCGGAAAATCTTCTGCCGAACTCCTTTTTGCAGGTAAAGCTGTATTTCATAGCCGCGCCCATTTTTTTACGGTCTGCAATCATGGCGGGCATCCAGCCTGATATCAGCGTCATTTTCAGCGCTTCCAGACAGGCAACCGCCGTGAACGTAAACAACAGGGCAATGAGTACGGATATAATTCCCTGCCCCGGAATGAGCGACGGAATATAGAAGAACAGGAACCAGCACGCTACGCCCATGAGCACGTCGAACAAGAAGCAGAGCGGAACGTAGACGAGCTGATACAGCGCGGCACGTCCGATATTCTTGAAGTACGCCGTAGAAAAAGGCGTGCGCGAGAAGGTGCTCATGCGGTCGTTAATCACGCTTCCCACAGCAAACATTGCAAGTCCGTCTACGAAGCGTATGAGAAGATACATAATGCACACGCCCGCGATTGCGCCCGCAATCGCGCCGCCGTTGTTGCCGACGAGATGCACGAGGTCTTTCACCGCCTCTTCAAAATTCGTCTGGAAATCCCCTAAATATTCGGTATTTCCGCTCGTGAGCGCACGGAAGAACTCTCCAATTAAATCTTTTACGTGGCTCATTTGCGGGCTTTCCAAAATTGTGGAAAGCGAAAGTCTTAAAATAACGTAGATAAGGCTCCCGAACAAAAGCCCCGTAACCAAATAGTATAAAAGGAGCTTGAACACGTTTTGAAAGTTATCGATTGTAATGTGCATCGCATTGCGAAATCTCATATCAAAGCTCCCTGTAACTGCGGATCAAATCTTCTCTGTCCAGCTTATCCGCCGTGAAATACGCCGTTTCCATGCGAATCCCGAAATCGAGGAACGCGAAAAGGAATACGAAGAAGCTCACGATACGGAACGCAATTTCGGGCAGGAAGGTCATTCCCGTAATGATTGCGGCAATCGCAGTAAAAAATATTCCGAAGGAAACGAGCAGCTTTCCGCGGATCGTAGCCATCAAACGGTAGGAATAAATAAACGCTGCAAAGTTACCGAACCCCGTCATCTGCTTGCACGGAAGCCACAAATAGCTGATGGTGGAAAGGTACAAAAGTACGAGTGTGAAGAGCACGAACGCAAGCGCCTGCAAAATACATACGACGATTGCGTTTCTGATTGCGGAGATTGCAAACAGCACCGCCGAAAGCGCAACCACCCAAACCTCGTACATTATAAAATACGCAAGCGCAAACCCCAGCACGGACAGAAGAAGGTTTGCAAACTGCGAGAGCGCGCCGCTCGGCGTACGCTTTCCAAGCCGCATATGCTTTTCCACTACCGTTAAAAGAAGCGTCCCGAAAATGACGAAGCATATAAAGGCGCATAGGGTATACATACCGCCCAATAAATCGATTTTCAGAAGGCTCAGCGCGCGGAAGTTTAAGAGGAAGTCAGATTTCGGCGCGCCCGTGAAAAAGCCGGTTAGAAGGTCGGAAAGAGACGCGTAGTCTAAAAGGAGCGTGAAAAAAACAGCCGGTAAAATTGCATAGGGCAAAACGTACCAGATATTTTTAATGAGATATTTTGTACTCCCGAATACGATGCGCATAATCTCTCCCGCGCCTAAAAAATTTCCATTTTATTATATACCAAAACCACAGCCGTGTAAAGTGGTTTTATGAAAAAAAGAAAAACGCCGCGCACGGTTTCCGCGGCAGCGCTCTCAAAATCGAATATTATTTCTGCAAGCTTTCAAGCATATTTACGACGTCCTGCACGGTTTTCACCTTTTCCACTTCGTTCTCGGGAAGCGTTACGCCGCACTCATCTTCAAGCGCCATCATAAGCTCGACGACGTCGAGAGAATCCGCACCCAAATCTTTAATTATTTCTGCATCGGGCGTAATTTTCTCGGGGGCGATACCAAGCTGGTCTGCAAGCATTTTAGACAATTTCTCGTACATAAATTTTTCCTCCGTCCGCTCCGCTTTATTTACGAAGACGTATTTTTTTCTTTATTTTATCTTATTTCAGTTGACTTGTCAACCGTTTTTTTGTTTACTTTTTCAAAGCCGAAAGCTCGCTCTTTTGCTCCGCACTCAGACGGTAGCTCTCGCGCGCCTTTTGAATCGCTTTATTTTGCACCTCTTTGGTCAAAGTACCCTCTTTCAAAAAGTCCCTGCCCGCCTCATAATATTTTACGAGCACTTCGGCAAGCAGCCACGCCGCCGCCATCATTACGTAATACTCTCCCCCGCACGCGCCCTGCACGCTCTCCAAAATAAGCGGAAGATATTTTTCTTCCACGTAGTAGTGCAGCAGCGTAACGAGCCCGAATCGGCGGGTAAACTCCTTGCCGCTCGCAAGATACTTTTCGATATACGGCAAAAATTCCTCTTTATGCTTTGCAATGCAGGGCGCGGCAAAGCAGTCGCAGGTCGCCCAGTTATCGAGGAGCGCAACCACGCCGTCAACCTCTTCGCAGAATTTCTCAAAGGGAAGCATGCCGACGACGGCGCACTTCAAAAAGGTGACTTCGTAATACTCGTTAGGGAAAGTGAGAATTGTTTTCCACTCCCCTTTCCACGCCTTGGAAAATTTGCGTAGCTGAGGCATTCTCACGCCGATAACGTTCACCGCCTCGTTCTTCAACAGTTTTTTGTGAAAGTCGCGGTACTGCTTGTCCTCATGCTCGTATAAGCATTTGAGCACTTCTTCATAAGTAATCATAGTCCTGCCTCTCTAAGTGCCCCGTGCCATTCCTCCATTGTAAACCGCGGATTGGCGGGCGAGGTGGAAGGGAGCTTTTTTGCAAAGCTCAAAAGTTCGGGATAATTTTTCTCTATCACGCCGTAGGATTTTCCGCCGTTGCACAAAATGACGGGCGCGCCGCATTCCTTATACAGCCAATTCAAATCGGCAAGCTCCTCTTCGCGAATGGCGGAATCTGCCGAGCCTGCAATTTCGCAGGAAGCGACCACGTCCCACAGCGCAATTTTGCGACGGCGTAAAAATTCCGTCTTGCCCTCAATGCTTGGCGGCACGTCCTCGCCGAAATATCCGCAGACGGTTTTCCAAAAGCGGTTCTGCGGATTGCCGTAATAAAACCCGACGGCGCGGCTCTTCACCGACGGAAAACTGCCGAGGATCAGCACGCGGCTATTCGCCGTATATACGGGCGCAAGCCCCTCGAAGCGCGCCATTACAGAGTAATTGCCTTTTTGACGTTTCCGACCGAAGCCGTAACGGCCTTCGAGAAATCGAACGAAGCGGCGATTGCTTCCCCGATATTTTCGCGGGTGAGCGAAGAAAATTCCGACATGCGTTTTTCAAAGTCGTACACTTCGTTTTTATAGAGCATCTGCTTGCCGTAGATGAGCATTTGCGAAGAGGTGTTCTCCTGCGAGAAAATAATGCTTGACTTCGCCTGCTCTCTGCCGCGCAAAAATTCTTCTTCCGTCACGCCCTGTTTTTTGAACTCTTCGATGACGGAAACGATTGCGTCCTTCGCGGCTTCCGCCTTTTGCGCGTTAACGCCCGCATAAACGGTGAAGATACCCGTTTCCTCGTAATGGGAAAAATAGGAATAGACGGAGTAGGCAAGCCCGAGCTCCTCGCGCACGCGCTTGAAAAGGCGCGAGCTCATGCCGCCGCCGAGAATGGTATTCATTACCTGCAACGCAGGGCACAAAGCGCTGCCGCGCTCTACACTGGGAAAGCCGATTGCAAGGTGCGCCTGCTCGATAGGCTTGTCCCTAAAGGAACGTCCGCTCTTCCACGTTACTACCTTTTCACGCTTCCCAAAAGGTTCGCTCTTCCAGTCGCCGAAGTATTTTTCGGCGAGCGCAAACGCCTCCTCATACGAGATATTCCCCGCAAAGGAAACCACGCAGTTTTCGGGGCAGTAGCATTCGCCGCGGTAGCGGAATAAATCGTCGCGGGTGAATTTCCTTACGTTCTTCGCGGGGCCTAAAATATTTCTGCCGTAACCGCTCTTGCCGAACGCGGTGCGCGCGACGAGGTCTAAGCACAAGTCCTCGGGCGTATCCTCGTCCATGCTGATTTCTTCGAGCACCACGCCCTTTTCCCGCTTGACTTCCTTTTCGGGGAAATTGCTGTTTAAGAATAAATCGGCAAGCAGAGCGAACGCCGTACCCGCGTGGTCGGAAGTTGCTTTGGCGTAGTAGCAGGTCATATCCTTGCCCGTGAACGCGTTTACCTGTGCGCCGAGCGCGTCGAACGCGTCCGAAATTTCAAACGCCGAGCGCGAGGGCGTGCCCTTGAATTCCATGTGTTCGAGGAAGTGCGAGATGCCGTCCTCCGCGTCCGTTTCGTATGCCGAGCCCGTACCGACGAGCACCCCCATCGTAACCGAGAGCAAGCCCTCCATGCGTTTTACAATTACTCTAAGCCCGTTGCCGAGCGTCTTTGTTTTTGCCATTTTAATATTTTCTCCCATATGTAAAATTGTTCACGAAATTCTTTTCCAAGAAAAGAATTTCCGTGAGCTTGTTTATAAGTTAACTGATATTTTCACTCACGGAAACCGTCTTGAGTCCGTGCTCCGCATAGTAGTCCAAAATTTTAGGTAGCGCCGCGAGAGTGTGCTCCATGGGGTGCATCAAAATAAGATCCCCGCCCTTCACGCCGTTGGTTGCACGGTTGAAGCAAACGCTCTCGTCCTTATCCCGCCAGTCCACCGTGTCCTTGCTCCAAAGAATGGTTTTCATTCCCATCGCCTCGGCGGCGTCCGTCACGGTATCGTTATACGCGCCCGAGGGCGGTGCAAACAGCGTTACGGTGTATCCCGTTGCGAGCGAGATAAACTCCACACTACGGCGGATCTCGTCGATATTCTGTTCGCGGGTGAGCGTCGTATGGTCGCGGTGGAAATAGCCGTGCGAGCCGACTTCATGCCCCTTTTCGACGATTGCTTTGAGCGCGGCTACGTTATCGTCCGCCCAGCTCCCGCCTATGAAAAAGGTAGCGGTTGCGTTGTGGCTTTCGAGAACGTCTAAAATGCCGTACACCTCGTCGGTGCCCCAATAGACGTTTATCATAAGGGAAACGCCGTTTTCGCTGTTTCCGCTATGAATGGCTTTTTCTTCTACGCTCGAAACGCTCTGCGCGGCGGGGAAAAAGCAGACCGTCCCCACGACGATAAGCACCAGAACGAGCAGTCCGTTGGTAACGGCGGCAATCGCACGCGATGATAACTTCTTCAATAGTTTACCTCAAACGAAAAGATTTATCAACAACATTTTATTGATTTTTTCGTTTGATTATGACTACCGCAGCGTAACTACGGTGACGCCGCTCTCACCCTCGCCGTATTTGCCGAGGCGAAAGGCCTCCACGCGTCTATGTCCCTGTAAAAAGCTGTGAACGGCGGCGCGCAATTTCCCCGTGCCCATGCCGTGCACGATTCGCACCTCTGCAAGATTGGAAAGTATCGCACTATCGAGAAAACGCTCGACTTCGGGAATTGCCTCTAACACCGTCATGCCGATGATATTGCACTCCGTAAGCGGCGTGGTTTTTTCGGCAAGGTTTCTGACTACCGTCACCTTCTTTTCCTGCGCTTTGTGCTTCGGCGCAACGTATAAATCGGAAAGCTCGCACCGCACGCGGAGCGCACCGATTTGCACCTCGGCTTGCTTTTTCCCCGCACGGTAGTTTACAATTTTCCCCTCCGCACCCATACTGCCAACCAGCACGGTATCGCCCGCTTTGAGCGTTTCGGCATTTACGGGCACGGCGCGGATATGCTCCTCTTCGGGTTCGGGGGCGGCGGACATTTTATTTTTGAGCGTGCGCGCCTTTATGAGGTCTGCCTCGGTGAGGCTCTCCTGCTTGAAAATGGTTTCGATTTCTTGAAGCAATTCCTCTGCCGCCGCGGTGCGCTCGTTGACGATTCGCCTTGCCTCCGCTTTGGAGCCTGCCAAAAATTTCTCGCGTTCCCGCGTAAATTTCTCTTCCTCTTTGGAGAGCGCCAAAAGCTTTTTCTCCCACTCGGCTTTGAGCTCTTGCGCCTCAGTTTGAATTTTCTCCGCCTGAATGCGGCTCTCTTCCGCCGCCCGCACGGTGCGCTCGAACGCACGCGCACCCTCGGAGAGATACCCCCGCGCCTCCTCGATAATTTCCTCGGGAAGCCCTAAGCGCGTACTCACGGCAAGCGCGTTGGAAGAACCGGGTGCGCCGATTTTCAAACGGTACAAGGGGCGGTAGTCGCCCGCGTCAAATTCCATACAGCCGTTCTCTACGCCCGCAGTCTGATACGCAAATTCTTTGAGCGAGGAATAGTGCGTGGTCACAATTCCCTTGCATTTTTTCTTTAACAGTTTCGAGAGAATCGCGCGGGCTAACGCCTGCCCCTCTTCGGGGTCGGTGCCGCCGCCCGGCTCGTCGATAAGCACGAAGTCGCGCTCCCCCGCCGCATTCACGATATCGCGCAAATTCACGATATGCGAGGAGAACGTAGAAAGATTTTCTTCGATAGACTGACTGTCGCCGACGTCGCAGAAGACCTCGCGGAACACGGAAAGCGTAGTGCCGGGCGCGGCGGGAACGAACAGCCCGCACGCCGCCATCAGCGAGAACAGTCCGCACATTTTCAGCGTAACCGTTTTGCCGCCCGTATTCGCGCCGCTAATCACGAGGAAGCCGTAGTCGCCGCCCACCCTCACCGAAACGGGCACGGCGGTCTTTTGATCGAGCAGCGGGTGACGCCCCTTTATAATATCCAACAGGCCCTTTGCGTTGAGTGCGGGCTTCACGCATTTGAGCTTGTAGCCGTACTCGGCGCGGGCGTAAAAGCTGTCCGCAATTTCAAGCGTCTCGGCGTCCCGCTCCAACGCCTCACGCATAGAGCCTACCGCGCGGGAGAGCTCCCTTAAAATGCGCTCTACCTCTTCCTTTTCATCGAGCGTGAGCGTAATCAGCTCGTTATTCATTTCAAGCACTTCTTCGGGTTCAATAAACACCGTTTGCCCGCTTTGGGAACGGTCGTGCACGAAGCCCTTCACGCTTCGCTTATATTCGGCTTTTACGGGAATGACGAACCTGTCGCCGCGCATGGTGACGATTCCTTCCTGCAAAAACTTCTTTTCCCCGCCCGTGAGGTACTGCCCGAGCCGCGCGCGAATCTTCTCCCCAAGTGCGCGGATTTCGCGGCGCAGGGTAAAGAGCTTTTCGCTCGCGCGGTCGGCAACCTCCGTCTCGCTTAAAATCTTTTCCGTGATTTCGTTTTCGAGCCGCTCGTCAAAGAGCAAGCGCCCCGTCAGCGTTTTGAAAAGCGTGATATTTTCATCGGCGAGCGCATTCACCGAAGAATAGAGTATACGCGCGCTACGCAACAGTCTTGCGCACGATAAAAGCTCTGCGTTCGAGAGCGTTGCGCCCTTCTGCGCGCGCTCCGCCATATCGCCGAGCGAGGGGAACTCTTCCACCCTTCCCGCGCCCAAATCAAACAATAGGCGGGTTGCCTCTTCGGTGGTATCGAGAAGCCGCTTCGCCTCTGCAAAGTTTTCCGTGGGCTCTATGCTTCGCACCCGCTCCTTCCCCGCCTCTAAAACGGCGTAGAAAGAAACCGCCGATAAAATTTTATCGAGCTCCAAGCTCACTGCGCTGTTTTTCATAACATACTCCTCATCGCGTGTCCGCGCGTGGGCGGCACGCCCGCAAGCGCCTTTTCCGCCGTGCAATCAAGAATCCCGTTCGCCTTTCCTTTCTCCGCGGCAAGCGGCGCACAGTTATACACCTCAAAGCGGCAGCCCTCGCTATGCCGCACCCGCCGAAGCGGGAACTTCCGTCCGTCCGAATCGGTCAGCGTATAGAACTCGCGCTTGTCGCATTCCTTGCAGGTGCGCTCGAAGGGACAGTAGCAAAGCTCCATCACCTTTACGCCGCCCGAGAGCGCAAACGCGCCCATTGCGGAAAGCTCGTCCTGTTCGCGAGAAGAGAGCTCGTGCGAGAGCACGAAATACTTTGCACCCGCCGCCGTTATGCCGTTCACCGCAAACGCGTTCGTGAGGTTGCACCCCGCGCCCGCAAAGAGCGTTTTATTATATTTCTTCGCAAGCTCTATACCGTAGCTTCCCTCGGCGTAAATGCCGTCGAACGCATGAAGCGCACCCGCAATCAAATCCTCGTCCGCGCCCGTAAAGAGCGGCGGAAGATATAAAAATTTTTCCTTGCCGAAAGCGGGCACGGTGATTTTGCCGTAATCCTTCGGTTTATAAATGACGATATCCGCGTCCTGCGGCTTTGCGTTGTCGCCCACCATTACCGCACGGAGCGCACCCTCTTCCACCGAAACGCAAGCGGAAAACTCCGCTTCCTGCAAAGGCGTGCGAACAGGCGCAAGGTAATTTACGAGCCGCGCATAAAACTCACGACGAAACGCGTTGAGCGCAGACTTCGGGTAGAACGCATTCTCCGTTTTCACCGTAACCACGGGCAACAGCGGAAGCGAATCCGTCTTTTCAAAGCACGCGCGGATTTCCTCTTCCGTTAAGGGCGCACTCTTCGCCGCCTGTGCGGGCACCTCGCCCGTATAGCGAAGCTCCCCGCTCACCGCAAGCGGAAGCTCGCCCGCGCGGATTTCAATTTTGATTTCCACGCGACGCTTTTTTTCGGGATAAGCATACGCCGCCGTGTCCGTCGTTACGCGCACCTCGTCGCCCGCAAAAAGCTTCGCATTCGACGAAAGGTAGAACCCGCCCGCGCCGCTCCCCGCAAACACCGCGCCGCCGACCTCTTCGCCCTTTCTTAATATTTTGAACCCGTCGCCGCTTTTCGCCGCAAAGGAAGACCTACAAAAATACTTTCCCTTATCAATCGAAAGCGTTCCTACACGCTCGCCGATATGCCCCTGCACCCTGCGGGAAAGAAAATCGGCTTTCTGCCCGAAGGCAAGCCCTGCGGTATAATCGCCGCGGTTATAGGCGCGCTTTAAGCGGGAGAGCGCACCCTCGGCATTTTCGCCCCAAAGGAGCGCGCGGTAGTACTGCACCGCCGCAGCGGTGTATTCCTCGCGGCGCATTCTGCCCTCTATTTTGAGCGAAGTAACGCCCGCCGCCACGAGCTCCTTCACGCGTTCGCCCGTGCATAAATCGGAAGTAGACAGCGCGTAGGCAAAACCCTCGTAGCCCTTTCTATCAATGGAATACTGTTTTCTGCACGGCTGTTTGCACCTGCCGCGGTTGCCGCTGTTGTTCCCCGCAAACGAGGAGAAATAGCACTGCCCCGAAAAGCAGGAGCAGAGCGCGCCCTGCACGAAAACCTCCGTTTCAATAATTTCGGAAATTTTTTTAATTTCTTCAAGCGGCGTTTCGCGGGCGAGCACCACGCGCGAAAAACCGTACTGCTTTGCTAAGTTCGCGCCGTAAATATTGTTGCAACCCGCCTGTGTGGAAAGGTGCAGCACCATTTCGGGGTGCGCCTCTTTAAGCGCCTTGCCGAGGAAAATATCCTGCAACAAAATGCCGTCCGCACCCGCGTTCCAAGCCCTTTCGGCAAGCGCAAAAAAGCCCGCCGTTTCGCTATCCTTCACAAGCGTATTCAAACAGACGTACACCTTCGCGCCCAAAAGGTGCGCGAACCGCGCGGTCTCCGCAAGCTCCTGCACGGAAAAATTCTCCGCCGACGCGCGTGCGGAAAATTCCGAAAGCCCTAAATAGATTGCGTCCGCGCCTGCAAGCAGAGCGCACCGCGCCGATCCCGCGCCCCCCGCAGGGGCAAGAATTTCCGTTTTCATCGGTTACAGTTCCTCGAAGTAGTTCTTGATTTTTTCGGCAAGCTCTTTGCCGATTCCGTCCGCTTCGGCAAGCTCTTCCACGCTCGCCCGCATGATTCTGTCTATCGTGCCGAACTTTTCAAGGAGCGCGGCGCGCTTCTTTGCGCCAACCCCCTCGATCTCTTCGAGCACGGAAGAAAGATTCCGCTTAGAATGCAAGTTCCTAAAATAGGTAATGGCAAAGCGGTGCGCCTCGTCACGAATGCGTTGCAGGGTTTTCAATGCGTAGTCGCGGCGGTCGATTTTCACGCTCTCCTCGCGGCCGAGCGTGAACACCTCTTCCTCTTTTTTTGCAAGCGAAATGAGGTCGATTCCCTCTATCCCCATTTCGTCGAAAATCTCTTTTACGGACGAGAGCTGTCCCTTGCCGCCGTCGATGACGATAAGCTGCGGCTTTTCAAACCGCTCCTCTTCGTCCGTGCCGAGCTTTGCAAGCCTGCGCCTAAGCACCTCTTGCAGCGAAGCAAAGTCGTTTGCGCCCTCTACAGTTTTAATGCGGAAACGGCGGTACTGCGTTTTATCCGCCTCGCCGTCCGTGAACACGACCATAGACCCGACTTTATCCACACCCGAAATGTTGGAAATATCGTAGCACTCCATGCGCTTGGGGTAGCGCGATAAGCCCAAAAGACTTTGAAGCCGCTCGCACGCGCCGAGCGTCATATCGTTTTTATGCTGAATTGCCGAAATGGATTTTTCGAGATAGTCTGTCGCGTTGCGGGTTGCCATGTCCAAAAGCTCGCGCTTCACGCCCAGCTTCGGGCGGGTGAGCATAAGACTGCGTCCGTTTTTGCGGAACGCATAAATTTTGAAAAGCTCGTCGTCTATCTCTTCGTCTAAGATAATTTCGTGCGGAATTTCATGGGTTGCGTAGAACTGCGTGAGGAAGCTCAACAGTCCCTCGCCCGCTTCGCCCGCGCCCGATTCTAACGAATAGTTCGCACTCCCGCGCATAACGCCGCCGCGCGTTAAAAGCACGCTGATAGCGGTATACAGTCCGTTGGAAGCCACCGCCCAGATATCCGCGTCCACGTCCTTGGGCATGGAAGTAATACGGCGAAGCTTCAATTTGGAAAGCATCTCTATCTTCCCGCGGTAGTCGAGCGCAAGCTCGAATTGCTCTTCTTCGGCAAAGCGCGTCATCTTCTCTTTGAGAATGCGCTCCGCTTCCTCGTAGTTTCCTGCAAGGAAGGAGAGCACCTGCTCTACGTTCTTTGCATATTCTTCTTTGGTAACGAGCCCCGCGCAGGGCGCCTGACACCTGCCGAGGTGATAGTTAAGGCACGGCTTTTTGGCTTTGCCGCCCACGGCCGTCGTGCACGCGCGGATATGATATACCTTCGCCGCAATGTCTACGATTTCTTTGCAGTTCACCCCGCCCATGAAGGGCCCGAAATACTTGCCGTCTTTTTTCACGCGGCGGGTAATGGAGATATGCGGAAACTCCTCACGCGTGTGCACCTTGATATAGGGATAGGTTTTATCGTCCTTTAAGAGAATGTTATATTTGGGTTTGTACTTTTTAATGTAAGTATTTTCGAGCGCAAGCGCGTCCACCTCGGTTGGGGTAACAACGTAGCGGAAATCGGCAATCGCGTCTACCATTGCCTGCACCTTGGCGGGCTTTTGCGTATGCTGAAAATACTGGCGCACGCGGTTTTTAAGTACCCGCGCCTTGCCCACGTAAATGACCGTACCGTCTTCACCCAGCATGATATAAACGCCGGGGGAGTCGGGCAATAATTTGAGCTTTTCCGCAATGATATTTCGCATACCCTTATTATACACAACTTCCGTGTTTTTTTCAAGTAGTTTTCTTAGGTCGCCCCGCCGCCCGCGCTGAAAAGGGCATAAAAAAATCGGCACAAAAGTGCCGATTTTTTTTGTTTTAATTTACGCTTATGCGGGTGTTGATAACGTAACGTTATAGTAACCAAATGCATTCGTTTCAAATTCAAGAACGTCTCCTTCTTTTAAGGTGATCGTAACAGAGTAGTCATTCGTCATATCCAAGGTGTACTCTTCTCCGTTAACGGTAACCGTGAAAGGTATGCCCGTGTCAGTTCTGGCGGGAGTAATCGTAAGAACGTATTGACCCTCGGCAACGCCCTCGCCAACCGTCAAGCTATTCTGCTCAAACGGGTCTATAGTGCAACCCTCGTCATCGAGATTGAGCGTAGGAGCGGGTTCCGCTTCACCGATATACTCGATAGAAATGGTATAGGTGCCTACGGGATACGAATACGAAACCGACATAAAACCTACCTTAATCATTTCGTCGGCTTCTAAGGTAATATAACCGGTAATCGTATCATCATAGATAAAGTCATTCGCTTCAACAATAGGAATTGCATACTCAAAATCCCAAATATCGTACGTTTCATCGATTTTTGCTACGTCAATACCGTTGAAGCTAGTGATGGCGTAAACGCCTGCCTCAGTAGCAGTAAACGTATATATATCAGCCCATTCATACGTTTCGGTAATCTTAATGGTGTTCTCACCTACGGTCAACGCTCTTGAAACTTCGCCTTCCACCGAAATAATGAAGGTGGGAGCTCCTTCAAACATCAACGTGATTTCCAAATAGTCACCGGCATGGTTCGTTGCATCGAAAATGAAACCATCATCTTCACACTCCAGCGGAGTGCCGTCGCTTAATTGTGCGTCCATTATGACCGTGCCACTTGTCACGCCGCTGATACTAAACGAATATGTTCCGCTTACCAAATTGAGTAAGAGAGAAAGCTCATCTGTTTCCGCATCCTCACTGATTTCAACGTAATACTCGCCCGCTTCAACGTAAAGCACGTCGTTAAGCGCATTATCGTCAAAGTAGGTGTATTGGGGATCGGGCTTTAATTGACCGCAGTGTTCGCAGGCGTAGCCAACGGTATCACCCGTCACTGCGCCATCCGTATCGATCGTATCGCCATACGAGTGACCGGTTGCCGGAGTATATACGGGCGTATCGATTTGGTTTTTACCCTCTGCGTCGCTATACATTAAGCCACAGTCATAGCATACCCAATAATCCTCCATACCTCCAATCATGCAGGATGCAGGCCATCCGGATGTTTGATGAAGCTCGTCATGGGCACCTTTCGCCTTAATTACTACGGGCGCGTCGATTTCCGTCTCGCCATTCTCATCAGAGTACATTTTTCCGCAGTCATAGCAGATCCAATAACCCTCCATACCGTCCGTAACGCAGGTTACGGGAATTCCGTCTATCTCTGTAAGCTCGGCGTGTCCTCCAAGTGCAGGAATTACAGTAGTATCTTTGGTTTTCTCGCAGTTCTTGCAGTGAATAGATTTCGAGCCGTCTTCCGTGCAGGTTGCCGCCGTATCTACCGTGAAATCTTCGTCCCAAGCGTGACCTTTCGCGGGAATTGCAACGGGCGTTTTATCTTCGTTTTCATTTTTGCCCTCCGCGTCGTTAAACCACTTCTCGCAAGCGGAACAAGTCCAGTACGCCTCTGCGCCTCCCGCGGTACAGGTAGCGGAAACTTCGTCCTCCTTGGTAAGCGTGTGACTTGCGGGAATTGTAACGACTGCGGTAATTTCTTTTTTACCGTCTGCATCGCTGAACATCTTCCCACAGTCGGGATCGGTGCAGGTCCAGTACGCCTGGGTGCCGTTCTCCGTACAAGTAGCGGGAACTTCGTCCGTCTTTGTAAGCGTGTGGGTGTGCGAGTCGCCGCAGGCAGTAAACGCAACTGCGGAAACCGACAGCGCAGCGCACGCTGCAATCAGTAAGAAATACTTCTTTGTGGCTTTCATGATTACATCCTTTTTTGAATTCGTGAAAATTTCTGACATAATTTGCATATTTTGTTTATTTATGCAAATTTTCAGAGGACAAATTCAAATATATGCAGTAATTATACATTACTCCCCGCATTACTGTCAAGAAAATTACAAGATATTACAAAAAATATTTACTTATAACAGTTATTCGTTCTACTTATACCAAATTAGTAACCGAGAAATTCCACGCCCTTCAAAAGCACGTCGTTCACCACTTCGTTATAGAGCGAATAGAAAATAATTTTACCGTGGCGTTCGGTGCGAACCATGCCCGCGTCCTTCAAAAACCGAAGCTGGTGCGAAACGGTTGTTTGGTTAATATCGAGCACGCGGGAAATATCGGTAACGCACATTTCCGAAATGGCGAGCGCGGCAAGAATGCGCAGGCGCGTGCTATCCGAAAAGATAGAAAAGAACCGCACGAGCGAACCCAAAAGCTCTCCCTTGGGAACGTAGCCCTCCACCATGCCCTGCGTGCGCCTGTCTAAAAGTAAAGTTTCCGTCATAAGAATCCCTCCGAAAGATTTTTATAAAGTATAACGCGTGCGCAGTTGCGCACGCGTAAAAGCCTTGTCTTATTATGTTTTCTTTTGTCTGATTACTCTACCTTAGTCACTTCATACCCCGCCTCTTTCACGGCGGCAATGAGAGTATCGTTTGCAACCTCCGCGCCGAGCGTTACGGTGGCGCGCTTCTTCTTTAAGTTGACGTCTACGCCCGTCACGCCCTCGACTGCTTGCAGAGCGTCCGTAACGTGCTTCACGCAATGCATACACATCATGCCCTCTACCGTTAAAACTTTTTTCATGGTTGTATCCTCCGATTTTTTATTTTTCTTTTTTTGGAATATGGTAAGCCGCAAAGCGTTGCCCACCACGAACAGCGAAGAAAGGCTCATACAGCCCGCCGCAATCATGGGATTGAGCGAGACACCCGCCCAGGCAAACGCACCCGCCGCCAAGGGAATGCCTACGCAGTTATAAAAGAACGCCCAGAACAAATTCTGCTTGATAATGCGCATAGTCTTTCTTGCCAAACGAAGTGCTCGAGGCAATGCGCGTAAGTCCCCGCTTACGAGCACGACGTCCGCACTTTCGATGGCTACGTCCGTGCCGTTTCCCATGGCAATGCCCACTTCCGCTTCTTTCAGCGCGGGCGAATCGTTAATACCGTCGCCGACCATGGCGACCCCGCGCCCGAACTCTTTCACCTTTTCAAGCTTATCCTTGGGCAGAACCTCTGCAAATACGTTTTCGCCAAGCCCCGCTTCTTCGGCAATATACTTTGCAACCGCCTCGTTATCACCCGTGAGCATATGCGCATGAATGCCCATTTTCGTGAGCTCCTGCACCGCTTCCCTGCTGCCCTCTTTCAAAGTATCCGCTAAGGCGAACAAGGCAAGCACCTTTTTCTCGTCCGAAAGGAATAGCACCGTCTTGCCCTCGTTCGAGAGCTTTTCAAACGCTTCATTCTCGAAGTCAATCGACTTTTCGCGCATGAGCTTCTCGTTACCGAGGAAGTAAATTTTTCCGTTTACCCTGCCCTTTGCGCCAAGCCCCACAAGGTATTCCACCTCGTCCGCCTGCGCCCCGCCGCCGCAAAAATCGGCAATGCAGTCGGCAAGGGGATGGTTGAGCTTGCTTTCTAACGCAAAAGCAATTTCTTTCGCCCCGTCCGCGTACGCCTCGAAGTGCACCACTTTGGGTTTGCCTTCGGTAATGGTTGCCGTTTTATCGAGGAGCGCGGTACTAATTCCCGCCGTGCGCTGCAATACTTCCGCGCTCTTAAACAGCACGCCCTGACTTGCGCCGCTGCCCGTTGCCGCCATTACCGCCACGGGGGTGGCAAGCCCGAGCGCGCAGGGGCAGGATATGACAATAACGCTCACGGCGTAGTTGAACGCCTGCGAAGTATCGTGCGTGGTGAGAATCCAAACCAAAAAAGTGATAAGCGCGATACCGAGCACGGCAGGCACGAACACCGCTGCAATTTTATCGGCAAGCTTTTGAATGGGCGCCTTGCTCGCACCCGCCTCGCGCACCATGCGGATAATGCCCGCAAGCATGGTATCTTCGCCCACCTTTTCCGCTTTGATTTTGAGATACCCGCTCGCGACTAACGACGCGCTCACCGCGCGGCTTCCTTCCGTCAGCTCCACGGGAAGGCTCTCGCCCGTCACGGCAGACTGGTCTACGAACGCGTGTCCCTCTATTACCGCACCGTCCACGGCAATGGATTCGCCCTGCCGTACGATAACGATTTCGCCTTCTTGCACTTCCGAGAGCGGCACCTTTACCGTTTCGCCGCCGCGCTCCACCGTAACGGTATCGGGCGCGAGCGAAAGGAGCTTTTCTACCTCCCGCCCCGTGCGCTTTTTGCTGCGCTCTTCGAGCCATTTCCCAAGGCAAACCAGTGCGACGATCATTGCCGCCGACTCGAAGAACAGACTGTGCGAAGCCGGCTCTAAGCTCGCAATCACGATACTGTAAATAAAGGAAACACCCGCGCCGAGCGTGATGAGCGTATCCATATTGGGCACTAACTTCACCGCCGCCCGCACGCCGCTTATAAAAAACTGATAGTTAATTGCGAGGATTGCAAGCGTGATAGCAATCTGAAAGGCGTGGTTCCACCAGCCGTGCGGCACGATAGCTTCGGAAATCATATGCCCCATGGCAAGGTACATTTCGGGAATGAGAAGTAATATAGAAACGATAAATCGGGTACGAAGCGAAAGTCCGCGCTGTTTCTTTTGCGGGGTTTTCCCGTACTCGTAAATGCCGTAGCCGAGCGATACGACCGCCGACTTTATCTGCTCCTCGGAAAGTGCGTTTTCGTCGTACTCAACGTCCATGCTCTCGCCCATGAGCGAAACGGAGCACGCGCTCACGCCTTTTAATTTTTTCACCGTGCGCTCGATGCCCGAAGAACACGCCGCGCACGTCATGCCTGTGATTGAAAATTTTTGCTTCATTGAAACCTCTTGAAAAGCTCCACCACTTCGTCTACGATTTGGGTATCGCCCGCCTGCACCTGCTCCACGAGACAAGTGTGCATGTGCGCACTCAATATTAGCCCCGCAAGCGACTTCACCGCCTTATCCACCGCGGCAAGCTGTGTGAGCACGTCGTCGCAATACCTATCCTCTTCTACCATTTTCTGAATGCCGTTTATCTGCCCCGCAATGCGGTTGAGCCGCGAGGCGATTGCCTTCTTCTCTTCGTCAGATCTCACCTTCTTTTTATGATTGCAACAATCTGCCATTTTTATAACCTCTTTCTTACAAACATATACCCTATGGGGGTATATTTATTATATGACCGTTTTTTCGTTTTGTCAAGAGTTTTTTGCATAGAAAAAAGCGGACGAAAAATCGTCCGCCTTTCAAGGTTCGGAATAATTAGTTCTTTTCTTCTTTCTGAGCTACGACTTCTTTGCCGTCGTAATAGCCGCACTTATCGCAAACTCTGTGCGCCGTTTTCAGCTCGTGGCAATGAGGGCACTCTACAAGCGTAGGCACGTTTGCCGTGTAGTTTGCAAAGCGTTTGTTCGTTCTGCTCTTCGATTGTTTTCCCTTAGGTACAGCCATTTTTCACACCTCTTTTTTAGCTTTTATTCATTCTCCCCGTCGGAGCGCAAGCACTCGCCGCAGAGGAGCTTGGGGGGAAGCGCAAACATCAGTGAATCGCGCGCAAACTCGGTGAGGTCTACGAAATTCGTATATCCGTAGGTTTCGCCGTCACCCTTGCCCGGTTCAAAGATGCCCTCCGCCGTTTCCGTAAAAGACTCTTCCGCTTCGCTTAAACACCGCGAGCACGCGCCCTTTAACGTGAACGTGAAGTGCAGCAGCACCTCCACCTTATTATCCTCGAATATCTCGTAGCTTGCAGTTGCTTTAACGGGAGCGGCAAATTCCACAAACGGAATGTCGAGTAAATCGACCGCCTCGAACTCGAAACCGAGCTGACCCGTATAACATTTTCTTGCAACTTGGCTACGAACGTCTATCTTAGGGATCATTGACTTAAAAAAGTATAAAATATTTCCGCGCGTTTGTCAATCTTTTTTCGCGCCCAAAATAAGATTTTTCAAAAATCAGAGCAACGCTGCCGTTTCACGCGCAATCACAAGCTCTTCGTTGGTGGGAATCACCAGAATTTTTACCTTAGAGCCCTTTGCCGAAATGTCGTGAATGGTGCCGTCGTTCTTTTGCTTATTTTTTTCCGCGTCGAGCTTCACGCCGAGATATTCGAGCCCGCTTACGATATCCGCTCTTACGGTAGGCGTATTTTCGCCCACGCCCGCCGTGAATACGATTACGTCCAAACCGCCGAGCACCGCCGAATACGCGCCCACGTACTTTTTGCAGCTGTACGCAAACATTTTAAGCGCAAGCTGTGCGCGGTAGTTGCCCTCGTCCGCCGCCTTGCACAAATCGCGGAAGTCGGAAGAAACGCCCGAAATGCCAAGCATACCGCTCTTTTTATTGAGATAGGTAAGCCCCTCTTCCATGCTCATACCCTTCTTACGGCACAAAAATTCGATAGCCGCCACGTCGATATCGCCGCTGCGCGTACCCATGGGAACGCCCGCCAAGGGGGTAAAGCCCATGGAAGTATCCACGCACTTGCCGCCGTCTACCGCGGAAATGGAAGAACCGTTGCCGAGGTGGCAGGTGATAATTTTCAAATCTTCGGGCTTCTTTTTGAGATACTCAGCCGCCGCCCCTGCAACGAACTTGTGCGAAGTGCCGTGTGCGCCGTATCTGCGGACTTTGTATTTCTGATAGTCCTCGTAATCGATTGCGTAGTTATATGCATAATCGGGCATAGTTGCATGGAAGGAAGTATCGAACACGAGCGCCATTTTCTTATTCCCCATGACCGCGCGGCACGCATTGATGCCGAGAATCGCGGCAGGGTTATGAAGTGGCGCAAGCTCCGCAATTTCATCCATGGTCTTCATGACTTCGTCGGTGACGAGCGTCGCCTTGGTGAACGCCTCGCCTGAGGCAACCACGCGGTGACCTACCGCGTCGATTTCGTCCATCGAAGAAATGACGCCCGCTTCTTTGTCAACGAGCTCGTCCAAAACAAGCTTGATTGCAACGGTGTGGTTGGGAAGCTCTTTGCAGATGACGAACTCTTTACCGTTCGCCTTGTGCGTGAGCTTGCCGCCGTCGATGCCGATGCGCTCGCACGTACCCTTGGCGATCACCGCTTCCGTTTCCATATTGATAAGCTGATATTTGAGCGAGGAGCTCCCCGCGTTAATGACGAGTATTTTCATATTCCTTTCCTCTTATTTATCTTCTACCTGTAAAGCTGTAATTGCTACTGCGCAAACGATATCCGCCGCCTTGCACCCGCGCGATAAATCGTTGAGCGGTTTTGCAAAGCCCTGACAGATGGGGCCGATTGCCTGGAACCCGCCGAGGCGCTCCGCGATCTTATATCCGATATTGCCCGACTGCAAATCGGGGAAAATGAGCACGTTTGCCTTGCCCGCCACTTTGGAATCGGGCGCCTTCATTTTCGCAACCTCGGGCACGAGCGCCGCGTCAAATTGCAGCTCGCCGTCAATTAAAAGGTCGGGTGCTTTCTCCTTTGCAATGCGCGTTGCTTCCTGCACCAAAGTCACGTAGTCGTGCTTCGCGCTTCCCTTGGAAGAGAACGATAGCATTGCAACTCTCGGCTCGATGCCTGCAATTTCCTTCGCGCTCTTTGCGGTTGCAATGGCGCAGTCCGCAAGCCCTTCCGCCGTGTAGGTGGGATTCAAGCCGCAGTCCGCGAATACGAGCAAGCCGTCCTCAACGTATTGATTTCCCATGACGGGCGCAACCATGAGGTTGAAGCTCGAAACCGCGCTCGCGCCGGGGGCGGTCTTTACAATCTGAAGTCCGGGGCGGAGCGTATTCGCCGTGGAATGGCACGCGCCAGAAACAAGCCCGTCTGCGTCGCCCGCTTTGAGCATGAGCGCGCCGAAGAAGGTAGCGTCCTTTGCCTGCTCCTTTGCTTGCTCCTCGGTCATGCCCTTGGATTTTCTCAGTTCGTATAAAAGATTTGCATAAGCGTCAAGCTTGGGCGAAGTTTCGGGGTCGATAATTTCAATGCCCGAAAAATCGATATCGGGGTTGGACGCGTGCAGCTGGTGCGGGTTGCCGAGAAGAACGATTTTCGCAATCCCCTCGGACGTGCATTCCTCTGCCGCCTCTACCACGCGCCTATCCTCGCCTTCGCAAAGGACGATCGTGCGCTGTTTTGCTTTTGCGCGCTGTTTGATTTCACTTACTACCGTACCGCTCTCTACGAGCTTTCTCCCGAGTTGTTTCACTTTACTAAGCACTCCTGCCATAATATAACTCCAAAAAACCTTTATTTTTTCCTCCGTTTCGTGTATAATAACTTTGAGAGGAAATATTTACCGAAATATTATACACCCTCGGAAAGAAATTGTAAAGAACAAGAGGAAAAAAAGTGAAATTTTGTGCAGTGGTTTGCGAGTACAACCCTTTCCATAACGGACACCGTTTTCAGCTGAGCGAAATCAGGCGTATAAGCGGATGCGACAAAATTCTATGCATCATGAGCGGCAACTTCACCCAGCGCGGCGAGGCGGCGGTTCTGCATAAATACGAGCGTGCAAAGCACGCCGTGGAATGCGGCGCAGATATGGTAATAGAGCTTCCAACCGCCTTCGCGGTTTCCTCTGCGGAGCTCTTCGCAAAGGGCGCGGTGCATATTTTGGGCTCTATCCCTGCGGTTTCTACGCTCGCCTTCGGCTGCGAGAGCGGCGATAAAGAGAGCTTCCTCACCGCCGCAAAGGCAACCCTTAACGAGAGCAAGGAATTCAAAGCCGCACTCAAAGAGAACATGAAGGGCGGCACGAGCTATATCCGCGCACGCAACGAGGCGGTGCTCGCCTTCCACGACGACGTAGACGAGAGTCTGCTCTCCTCCCCCAACAACGTTTTGGGCACGGAGTACTGCCGCGCCATTTTGGCAGAGAAAAAAGAAATCGAACCTCTGCCCATTCCGCGCGTGGGCGGCGGGTATGCGGATACCTCGCTCTTCAAAAACTTCTCTTCGGCAACGGCTCTTCGCGCCTGCTTAAAAGACGATACGCGGAAATCGAAAAAGGCATTGAAGCGCAACGTGCCCGAGCAGGTGCTAGGCGTTTTGCAAAACGCAAAAGAATTGCCCTTTGAAACCGCCGCGCTGTGTGCGCTTGCCGCTGCGCCCGCTGAAGAGATTGCGAAGTGCCCCGACTGTTCGGAAGGCCTTGAAAACCGCTTAAAGAACATGGCGCGCAGTAACCCCGAATACGAATCCGCGCTCGATAAAATCGTTTCCAAGCGGTACACGCTCTCGCGGCTCAAACGCATTCTTGCGCAGAACTTCCTCGGCGTGCATTTGAAGGACGTGCGTTCGTACGCGGAATCCCCGCTCTACTATAAAGTACTTGCCGTAAAAAAGACGGACGCGGAAGAACTCCTCGGAGAGCTTGCAAACGGTGCGTATCCCGCTATCGTTAGAAAGAGCGATTATAACCTGCTCAAAAAGGATGCTCTCGCCTGCTTTGCAACGGACGTGCACGCAAACGATTTGTATAACGCCCTTTCGGGAACATACACCAACGAATTCGATACGTTATTTGTATAACCATTTTCAAAAAACGAACCGCCAAGCGCGTTGCGCTTGGCGGTTCGTTTTTGAGAGAATATGAAAAAATTGAAGAGTGTAATCGTTTTTTGTTGTGCCTATCATACAATGCAAAAGTGTAAATTGCGTGAAAATCCAATGAATACGAAATAAAAATCAGAAATATTTTTTTGCGATTGCAATCGCGGTTTTCAGTCCGTCCGCCGCCGCGGAAGTAATGCCGCCCGCATAGCCGCAACCCTCGCCGCAGGGGTAGATCCCCTCGATTTTCGTCTCAAAATTATCCCCGCGCAATATCCGAATAGGCGAAGACGTGCGCGACTCCACGCCCGTGAGCACCGCCTCGTATGCGCCAAACCCCGCAAGCTTTCCGTTCATATCGGGAAGTGCACACTTGAGCGCAGATACAATCGTCTTCGGGAAAATCGCCTGCATGGGCACGAACGCGGTATTCGGCGCGTAAGTGGGCTTCACCTCGCCGAAATAGTAGCTTTCCTTATCGGCAAGGAAATCGCCCGCAAGCTGTACGGGCGCGGCGTACTTCCCGCCCGCCGCCGTATATGCCGCACGCTCGAGCTCCCGTTGAAAGGCTACCCCCGCCAAGGGGTGCTCGCTCTTAAAATCTTCCCGCTTGACCTGCACGACGAGCGCGGAGTTTGCATTCCTGCCGTCGCGCGCAAAGTTACTCATGCCGTTCACGACCACGCCGCCCTCCTCGCTTGCCGAGGGCACCACCACCCCGCCGGGGCACATACAAAAGGTAAACGCCGCGCGCTCGCTTGCGTGTGAAACGAGTTTATAGTCCGCGGGCGGCAATGCCGCATAGCCCGAGCCGAACTGCGCCTTGCTGATTGCGCTCTGCAAATGCTCGATCCGCACGCCCACCGCAAACTCTTTTTGCTCCACGGGCAGTCCCGCACCGAGCAGCATTTCAAAGGTATCGCGTGCGCTGTGTCCCACGGCGAGCACAAGCTCGTCCGCCTCCTCCCGAACGCCGTTAATTTTCACGGCGGTGAGCTTGCCGTTCTTGGTTTCGATTCCATCGAGCTTCGACAAAAAGCGCACCTCTCCGCCGTTATTCAAAATATAGTTACGGATATTCGCAACCACTTTTTTGAGGTTATCGCTCCCGATATGCGGCTTGCCGAGATACCCCACTTCCTCGGGCGCACCGAACTTCACGAAGGTATCGAGCACTTCACGGTTCAAAGGGCTGTTCGTCTGCGTGTTCAGCTTGCCGTCCGAGAACGTGCCAGCGCCGCCCTCGCCGAACTGAATATTGCTTTCCGTATTCAAAACGCCTGTGGTGCGGAAAACGTCCACGTCCTTTTCGCGCTCTTCCACCGCCTTGCCGCGCTCTACGATAATTGGTTTGATGCCGTGCGCAATCAGCCGCAAGGCGCAGAACAATCCCGCGGGTCCCGCCCCCGCAATTACCACCTTGGGCGCAGGCTTCGTAATCCTTTCATACACGGGCTCGGCTTTTTGTTCGGGACGGTCGGAGCACTCCACCGAGTACACCCAGCGGATATCCGATTTATCGCGCGCGTCCAAGGACTTTTTTAATATCTTAAAATACCTGCACGGCGCGTGCAGCTTCTTTTCGCAAAGCTTTACGAGCGAGCTCTCTTTCTGATAGGTGCGGAGCACGAGGTTATTTAGCGTCAGCTTCATGAATGCCCTCCGCTACGATACTTGCCGAAGTGAACGCCCATTGCAGGTTATACCCGCCGCATTCGCCGTCTACGTTCAAGGCCTCGCCCGCAAAGTAAAGCCCCGCGCGTTTTGTGCTCATAAAGTGCGCGTCTGTTTCTTTCAAGGGAATGCCGCCGCGCGTGACCTGCGCCCTCGCAAACCCGAGCGTGCCCGAAACGGTGAGCGGAAAATTCTTGATGAGCGCAATCACCTTTTTCTTATCCCCGCCCGCTTCTTTCCAGAGCGCGCGTCCGAGACCGTTATTCACCACGCATAAAAGGCAGTCCTCGCCGCGTGCCGTAGAGAGCGCTTTTTCAAGCCGCTCTTCACTCACGGCAGGGAGCAAATCAATGAGGAGCTTATCCCCCTCCTTCGCATACGAAGAAGCGCGGAACACCGCGTCGCCCGAAACGCCCGTATCGGTAAAGAGAACGTCGCCTCTGCTTTTATAAATTTCCTTGCCGCGCACCACGCGCACGAGCCCGTCTATGCGAATACCTTTGAGCGAGCGCACGATCGTTTCCTTACAGCGGAGCGCAACCAATGCGGGACGAAGCTCGGTAACGCTGTGCCCGAACGATTTTGCAAGCGCGAACGCGCTGCCGTCCGTGCCGAAGTTCTCCGCCGCCTTGCCGCCCGTGCAAAGTACGACTGCGTCCGCACGCACTTGTTCCCCTGCCGCATAAAGTATAAAGCCGCCCTTTTCATAGGTGAGTTTTTCCACGTATGCACCGAGGCGCACCTCTACGCCAAGCCGCGTCAGTTCACGCCGTAAAAGGTCGGTAACCGCAGAGGCCTGCCTGCTTGCGGGGTACACCCTGCCGCGCTCGTCGGGCAGAAAAATGCCGCCGAGCGTTTCCAAAAAGGAAATGAACTCCCCCGCGCCGTAGCGGGAAAGTGCCCCTTCCACCGCCGAGGGATCGTCGGAAAAATAGCGGTCTGCGCTTAAATTGAGGTTGGTAAGATTGCCCTGCCCGTTTCCCGTTGCAGAGAGCTTGCGCCCGAGCCGTTCTCCGCGCTCGAAAATTTCCACGCCGAAACCGTACGAAGCAAGCCGCAGAGCGCAAATCATTCCTGCCGCGCCGCCGCCGATAATCGCAATTTTTTTCATATTTTCTATCATACTCTCTTCGGAAATTTTTGTCAATGGATTGACAGCGCGCTCCTCGCGTGATATAATTAGGAAGACAAATTGTAAACGTTAATACTGTAAAGGGGAATATATGCTTAATTTGTTGGAATCGGATTTGCTTACTTATCTCAAAGAAAACCTCGTACTTACGATTATTCTGGGGGTTGTGATTCTCCTGATTATTGCAATCGTTATTGCAATGATTGTGCTGCTCGCAAAAAACAAGAAGCAAAAGAGTGAAGAAACGTTCGTTGCGGCCGCATCAACCGCGCCCGTCGGGCCCGAGCTGTGGGAAATAGAAGAAGACGCGCTTTACACGGCTCACCCCGCAGAAGAGCCCGCTCAAGCAGAGACCGTAGTAGAACCCGCTTACGAGGAACCCGTAGCAGAGCCCGTTCAGGCAGAGCCCGAAGAGGAACCCGCTTATGAGGAACCTGCTCCTGCTCCCACCCCCACCCCTGCTCCCGAATATCAACCTATCATCATTCCCGAAATCGTAGAAGAGCCCGAAGAGGAGCCCGCTTACGAGGAACCTGCCAAGCAGGAAGAACCGGTAGAAGAGCCTGCCGCACACGAAGAGCAACCGCTTTTTGAAGAGGCGGAAGAAGAGGAAGAAGAGCCGATTGAAGATTCGGGTACGCTCGATTTCAGAGGCACGATTTTTGAAGTGAAAGAAGGCGAAGAAGAAGTAACGCCCAAAGAAACGAAGAAAAAGCCGGCTACGAAAAAAGCTCCTGCAAAGAAAGCGGAGCCCGCGAAGAAAGAACCGGCTAAGAAAGCAGAGCCTGCAAAAGCGGCAGCAAAGCCCGCCGCAAAGAAGGAAACGGTGAAAGCCGCTCCTGCAAAAAAGGCAGAGCCCGCAAAAACGGCTACAAAGGCGGCTGCAAAGCCCGCTCCCGCGAAGAAAGCAGAACCCGCAAAGGCGGCTGCGAAACCCGCGGCAAAGCCCGTAGCAAAACCTGCCCCGAAACCCGTAGCCAAGCCCGCTCCTAAGCCTGCTCCCAAAAAGAGCAAAACCGCTTCTCCGTACACCGGAAAATGGGTGATTTCAAAGACGGAACGCAACAAATACTTATTCAAGCTGTACGCCTCTAACGGCGAGCTGATGCTCACGGGCGGCGAATACTCCTCCCTTTCGAGCGCAAGAAGCGGAATTGATACGTACAAGAAAAACATTGAAGAAGGCAACTTCCAAATTATTCAGACCAAGACGGGCGACTACATTTTCAAGCTTCTCAATGCAAGCGGAAGACTGATGGCGCTCGGTGCGGACTACAAGACGCGCACGCGCTGTGAGAACGCAATCGAATCGACCAAGCGTTTCGCAAAGATTGCGGAAGTCGTAGAAGACAAAGACGTTTAATTGAAAACGCAAAAAGCGGAGCAATTTGCTCCGCTTTTTTTCATGCCCTTTTTATAAGCTCGCTTTCAGAATGCTTTTAATTTCCTTTGCATCTAAAACCTTATATCCGCCGTCCATCACGAGCGTACTCTTTGCAATCCCCTCTATCGTCTCTTCGGTTGCGCCGAGCTCCGAAATGTTCATCACAAGCCCCGTCTTTTCCATCCACGCCTGCATGGCGTCCAGCCCCGCGTTGGCGGTCTCTTCGTCCGTCTTGCCCGCAGGGTTTACGCCCCAAACGTTTACAGCGTAACGCACGAACTTATCAAGCCCGTAAGGCAGGATATAGCGGTAATAGGGAATAGATACGGCAGAGAGCGTCATACCGTGCGTGGCGTCCGTATGCGCGCCGACTGCCTGCCCGAGCATATGCACCATCCAGTCGGTCGTCTTGCCCTTTGCAATCAGCGTGTTGAGCGCCCAGGTCGCCGTCCACATAATGTTGCTCCGCGCATCGTAGTTGTTGGGATCTACAACCGCAATCTCCGCGCTGTGAATGAGCGAGCGCAACAGCCCCTCCGCAACATAGTCGGAAGTGTTGTCGTCCGTGCCCGAAAAATACTGTTCGAGAATGTGCGACATAATATCGAAAATGCCTGCCACCATCTGATACTTCGGAAGCGTATATGTGAATTCGGGGTTCAAAATAGAGAACTTCGGGTACACCTCTTCACCGAACACGTGACCGATTTTCAGCTTCTCGGCATGGTTGGTAATCACTGAACCGCCGTTCATTTCACTGCCCGTGCCCACCATCGTAAGCACGCAGCCCACGGGAACCAGCTCACAGGTCGGCTCCTCGAAATCGATAAAGTATTTCTTCCAAATATCCCCCTTGCAGTGGATTGATACGGAGAGCGCCTTTGCATAGTCGCAAACGGAGCCGCCGCCCACGGCAAGAATGAAATCCGCCTTTGCCGCCTTCGCGCGCGCAACGCCCTCGTGCACCTTTTCAATGGTCGGGTTGGGCATGACGCCGCCGTCCTCGAAAATCTCTTTACCGTTGGCTTTGAGAATTTTAATAACCTTATCGTAAATGCCGTTTTTCTTGATAGAACCCCCGCCGTAAACGAGCAGGATATTTTTGCCGTACTTGGGCAGCTCCTTGCTGAGGCCGTCAAGTGCGTCTTTTCCGAAGTAGAGCTTCGTCGGATTGCAATAGGTAAAGTTTCCTAACATGGTTTTCTCTCCTTATTTATGAAATTGAATTTCTCTTGCCTTTTCAATTTGCGCAAAGATTTCCGCAAGGGGATCGGTATCCGCCTCCTCGATTTTGCCCGCGTCTGCAAGCGATGCGATATGCGGATCGATTGGAATGCGTGCGGTTGCGGGAATATGATAGGCTTCCCCCAGCCTTTCCGCCTTACTTGTGCCGAAAATCATATGTTCCTTGCCGCAATCGGGGCAGACGAAATAGCTCATATTCTCGGCAAGTCCCAGCACGGGCACGTTCATCATGCCCGCCATGTTGACCGCCTTTTTCACGATCATTTCTACGAGATCCTGCGGCGTGGTAACAACCACCATTCCGCTTAGGGGAATACTCTGATACACCGAGAGCGGCACGTCGCCCGTTCCCGGGGGCATATCGATAAACATAATATCCACGTTATCCCAAACGACGTCCGTCCAGAACTGCACCGCCGCGCCCGCAATGAGCGAACCGCGCCAAACCACGGGATCGTCCTCGTGCTCCAAGAGCGCGTTCATGGAAATCATCTGAATGCCGCTCTTCGTTTTTACGGGCTGAATGCCCTTATCGTCCCCCGTAGCGTGGGAATGCACGCCGAACATTTTAGGAATGGAAGGGCCCGTAATATCCGCATCGAGAAGCGCCACGCGGTATCCCCGCGCCGCCGCACGCACGGCGAGCAAGGAAGTGACGAGCGATTTGCCGACTCCCCCCTTACCGCTTGCCACGGCGATTACTTTTTTAACCTTTGCTTTTTTGTGCAAGGGTTTAATGAATGAAGTTTCCTTCCTCGAGCTGCAATTACTGCCGCAGGAAGAACAATCGTGCGTACAATCTGCCATAATTATCTCCGAACTTTTTTATTGATTATATTCCCAAAATATGGAAATGTCAACCCCTCCGCCCGCATTAATTTGGCGACGGCTCCCCTATCATTTCAAACGCAAGAAGTAAGGCAACGCGGAAACCTTCTTTATAACTTAAATACTCTAAAACACCCGTTACGCCCGCACTGCTGAAAAATACGTCGTCAAGAAGTTTCTTTTGCGTTTCGTCAAGCGTTTGCTCTAAGGTTTCGTATGCCTTTTCATATTCTTCCAAGCTTTCAAGATACTCTCTGTCTTTCGGCTTCATTTCATTCCGCCCGAGCTTTTTGTAATAAAAATCTTCAAAAATACTTTTCATATGTTTCTCCTTTTCCCTTTGCACAATTATTCTACAAAGTCCCTAAAAAAATGTCTTATAACATCTGTCGCACAGATATTATTTTTTTATAAGGTTATGGAATAACATAATTGTATCAAAACAAACAAAGAAATTGTTACGATACCCAAAAAATGAGTAAAAAAATTTACACAACAAAAAAACACGGCGGTTAAGCCGTGTTTTTTAATAGTTGTTTTGCTCCGCATATGCGGATTGCCGCAAACGAATTAAACTAACTCGATAATAGCGGTTTCAGCTGCGTCGCCGCGGCGTGCGCCGAGAAGGTAAACTCTCGTATAACCGCCGCCCTGACCGAGCTCTTCCTTGCGCTGTGCATATTTGGGCGCAATCTCGTCGAACAGCTTTTGCATAAGCGGGTGCTGAATTTCAGTACGCGCTTTGTACTCGCTCTTCTTTTCGTTGAACCCTTTGATTTCCTGCAAGTCGTAGGTCTTAGCCATAATCGCACGACGAGCGGCAAGTCTCTTAGCACCGTCCTTATAAACGGTCGTCTTTACGTCCTTGCCCTTCTTATCTTTTACGACTACTTCTACTTCAACTACGTCGTCGTAGGTATTTACAGCTTTGGTAATGAGCTTCTCAACGTAGGACTGTAATTCCTTTGCGCGAGCCGCAGTGGTTTCAATTTTACCGTACCAAAGAAGCTGGGATGCTTGATTTCTGAGAATCGCCATTCTCTGCTTCGTGGTTCTGCCCATTTTACCCGGCATAACTTAATCCTCCTTTTTTTCGAGTGAAAGACCGTACGCTTCCAATTTCTGCAAAACTTCGTCGAGAGACTTCTTGCCGAGGTTCCTTACCTTCAGCATCTCGTCCTCCGTCTTGCGGCACAAATCTTCCACCGTGTGAATGTTCGCTCTCTTCAAGCAGTTGTAGGAACGGACGGAGAAGTCCATATCCTCAATCTTCATAGAGAGAATTTGTTGTTGTTTGTCGTCGTCCGTCTTTACGAGGATATCCATATCTTTAATGGTATCCGAAAGGTTGACGAACAGACTGATGTGATCTTGCATAATCTTCGCAGCAAGGGAGACGATTTCCTTTCCGGAGAAAGTACCGTCCGTCCATACTTCGATGGTAAGTCTATCGTAATCGATGTTCTGTCCGACGCGCGCGGGTTCTACGTTGTAGTTCACCTTCTGTACGGGCGTGTAGATGGAATCGATGGGAATGTAATCGATAACGGGCTGTTTGTTGTCCTTAGCGGCTTTGTAGCCTCTGCCGCGCCCGATTGTGATTTCCGCATCAATCTTGTGACCAGCGTCTACCGTGCAGATATATTGGTCGGAATTGATAATTTCCACTTCTGCGTCCTGCGAAATGTCCGCCGCAGTAATCACCGCGGGGCCCTCTTTCGTAAGGCGCAACGTCTTCATATAATCTTTATCCGTGATCTTCGTCTTGATTGCAAGAAGTTTCAGGTTCAGAATAATTTCGGTTACGTCTTCCTTCACGCCGGGAATTGCGGAAAACTCGTGTTTTACGCCGCCGTCCATGAATTTGATTCCCTGCACCGCAGCGCCGGGAAGCGCAGAAAGCAGAATTCTTCTCAGACAGTTGCCGATTGTAAGACCGAAACCCTTTTCGAGCGGCTCCACCACGATTTTCGCGTAATCTTTGGCTTCGTTTTCGGATACCTCGATTCTGGGCATATCCATTTCGATCATAAAGCTACCTCCTTGATATTAAAATTACTTGGAGTACAATTCGACAATCATGTGCTCTGCAATCTGACTGTCAACATCCTCACGGGTCGGAAGCGCCAAAACCTTGCCTTCCAGCTTCTCGGGGTCGAATTCAAGCCACTTGGGCATATTCGCAACCTTCATCGTTTTGATTTGCTCGAAGAATTTGTTCTTCTTTCTGTTTTCTTTTACGGCAATCACGTCGCCCGCTTTCACGATATAGGAAGGAACGTTTACCGTTCTGCCGTTTACCATGAAGTGCGCGTGGTTTACAAGCTGTCTTGCCTGCGTGCGCGATGCGCCGATTCCCATACGGAAAATGACGTTATCGAGACGGCGCTCCAAAAGCGACAACATGTTCTCGCCCGTAATGCCTCTCATCCTATCCGCCATTTCGTAGTACTTGCGGAACTGACCTTCCTGTACGCCGTAAATGCGCTTGGTCTTCTGCTTCTCGCGAAGCTGCAAGCCGTACTCGGAAACCTTCTTTCTTGCTGCGCCGTGCTGTCCGGGAGGAAGCGGACGCTTATTGAAGGGGCATTTTTCCATGTAGCACTTCTCGCCCTTCAAAAAGAGTTTTGCACCCTCTCTTCTGCAAAGTTTACATTTTGCGTCTCTATATACTGCCATGTTCTTTTTCTCCTATTAAACTCTTCTGCGTTTCGGCGGACGGCATCCGTTGTGAGGAACGGGGGAAACGTCCGAAATGAGCGTTACCTCCAATTCGCAGTTCGCAAGAGCGCGGATAGCGGACTCTCTGCCCGCACCGGGACCCTTAACGTAGACCTCAACGAAACGAAGTCCGTGCTCTTTTGCAGCCTTTGCAGCCGTTTCCGCAGCCATCTGCGCCGCGAACGGCGTGCCCTTTCTCGAACCCTTGAAGCCGAGAGAGCCTGCGCTCGACCAGGAGATTGCGTTGCCGCTCATGTCCGTAATCGTGACTAAAGTATTATTGAAGGTGGACTGAATGTGAACTTGTCCTCTGTCTACCTTTTTCAGTTCTCTGCGTTTGCGGGAAACTGTCTTTTTCTTCTCTGCCATATTACTCCGCTCTCCTTACTTCTTCTTATTCGCCACCGTACGGCGGGGACCCTTTCTCGTTCTTGCGTTGCGCTTCGTGCTCTGTCCGCGAACGGGAAGACCCTTTCTGTGGCGTACGCCGCGATAGCACCCGATTTCCATCAGGCGCTTGATGTTGAGGCTGACCTCACCGCGCTTTTCGCCCTCCACTGTGTAGTGGTGGTCGATGTATTCTCTTAATTTGGAAACGTCGTTTTCGTCCAGATCTTTAACGCGCGTATCGGGATTGATTCCCGTTGCGGCAAGAATTTTCTTGGACGTGGTAAGACCGATTCCGTAGATGTAGGTGAGACCAATCTCAACCCGTTTTTCTCTCGGTAAATCTACACCGGCAATACGTGCCATGAACCTTTAACCTCCGTGTTATTCGGTATATTTTTTTATTTTCTATATGGAAGCCGTTCCCCGCGGAAATAGTGGAAAATATTTCCAGACGAAAAACGCGTAGTTTTCCCTACTTTAATTCACGAATTTTGTTTCAAGAAACAAATATCCGTGAGCTTGCAACTTACTTTTGTTTGGGTTTTCATTCAGGTTCGGAGTGTTTCCACCCCGCTCAAACCCCTAAAACGCGCAAAGTAAGCCGACTCTCCGCACCACTTTTGTGCGGAAATTCAGCTTTTTCGTTCAATTTTTACCAATTTTTCCAAAAAGGCAAAGATAATTATATCACGAATTTTGCGGCTTGTCAACGGTTTTTTAGCCCTGTCTCTGTTTATGGCTCTTATCTTTGGAACAAATTACCATAACTTTTCCGTTTCTTTTAATAACCTTGCACTTATCGCACATGGGTTTTACAGAAGGACGAACTTTCATGAGTTTACTCCTAAAACTTTATTCTGATATTTGTGTTTGCTCTTATTAAGACTTACTGCGCCAGGTGATTCTACCCTTCGTTAAATCGTAGGGGCTCATTTCAAGCTTCACCGTGTCGCCTTCGATAATGCGGATATAGTTCATTCTCAGCTTGCCCGAGATGTACGCGATAATCTCGTGACCGTTGGACAAGCGAACCTTAAACGTTGCGTTGGGAAGGGCTTCGATTACTTTGCCCTCTGCTTCGATGACGTCGTCTTTGGACATATCTCCTCCGTTTTCCCTTACAGGGTCAATATCTCTACGCCGTCCTCCCGAACGACGAGGGTGTTCTCGTAATGCGCTGCACTCTTTCTATCGGCAGTAACCGCAGTCCAGCCGTCACCAAGAACGTTTACGCGGAACGTGCCCGCGGCTATCATCGGCTCAATGCAGATGACGGTGTTTTTCGCAAGGCGCGGTCCCGTGCCCTTTCTGCCGTAGTTGGGAACGGAAGGATCCTCGTGCATTTCTCTGCCGATGCCGTGCCCCGTATAGGCGCGGATGACGGAGAACCCGTTGCCTTCCGCATGCTGTTGTACTTTATAACCGATGTCGTAGAGCGGCGTGCCCGCTTTCAAACCCTCGATTCCTTTCCAGAAGCATTCCTCGGTAACGCGGATGAGCTTCTTCTTTTCTTCGGAAACCTCGCCGATACAAAACGTTCTCGCGCTGTCGCCGTGGAATCCGTTTTTGTACGTCACGATGTCTACGCTCACGATATCGCCTTCTTCTATCACTCTATCGTCGGGGATACCGTGTACCACGACTTCGTTGACAGAAACGCACGCCGATGCGGGATACCCGCAATATCCGAGGCAACTCGGCTCGGCGCCGCTTGCCTTGATAAAATCGTAAACGAGCGTATCTACCTCTTTCGTCGTCATGCCCGCACGGATGCGTTCGCCTACGAACAAAAGACAGTCGCGCACGATTCGGTTGGGCTCGCGCATAAGCTCGATTTCTTCCTCGGTCTTTACGCGAATCATCTTACTTTATTTTCTTGTCGAGCACCGATTTGATTTCTTCAAAGAGCACTTCGGCAGGAGCCTCGGAGCCCGTGAAGTTTAAGATGATGCCCTTTTTCGTGTAGTAATCGATAAGAGGCGCGGTCTGTGCGTTGTAGACGCTCAAACGGCTCTCCACCGTTTCGGGGTTATCGTCCTTGCGCTGATAGAGCTCGCCGCCGCAACGCGAACAAGTCGTCTTGCCGCCGAGCGTGGAAACGTGATAGCTCTCTCCGCAGTCTCTGCAAACTCTTCTGCCGCAGAGGCGGTCCATTAAGAGCTTGTGATCGATATTGATATTCACAACGCCGTCGATATGAGCGAACTTGCTCAATTCCTCGGCTTGGAAGAGGTTGCGGGGGAACCCGTCTAAAAGGTAGCCGTTCTTGCAGTCGTCCCAAGTGAGACGGTCGCGCACGATTTCGCACGTAACCTCGTCGGGAACGAGCTCCCCTTTCTCGGTATACGATTTTGCGAGAAGTCCGATTTTCGTGCCGTTCTTGATATTCGCACGGAAGATATCTCCCGTGGAAATATGAACGAGCCCGTAGCGTTCAGAAATCTTGGTTGCCTGCGTACCCTTGCCTGCGCCGGGTGCGCCAAGTAAGATAAGATTCATACGATACTCCTATATTATTTCAAGAACCCTTTATAGTTCTTCATCATAATCTGCGACTGCAACTGCTTATCGAATTCAAGCGCAACCGAAACGACGATGAGGATACCCGTTGTGGAGAACACACTCGTGAGATTGTACTCTAAGCTCACCCATGCGAACGCCAGCGAAGGGATAAACGCAACGAGCGTTAAGAAAATCGCACCGAACAACGTAATGCGGTTGTTGATCTTTTTGAGGTACTGCGCCGTCGGTTTTCCGGGGCGGATACCCTGAATGAAGCCGCCGTTCTGCTGAATGGACTTTGAAACGTCCTCGGGGTTGAACTGAATTTGCGCATAGAAGAACGAGAATGCGAAAATCAACAAGCAGAGTACAACCGTATAGATAAGTCTGCCGTACCACTCCGTGGAAGAACCCGAGAACCAAATTGCAAGGTTGGTCGATGCAGTGCTGTTCGGCCAGAACAAGCTGATAATCATGGACGGGAAGGAGATAATTGCGAACGCGAAGATGAGGGGCATAACGCCGCTTCCCGTTATCTTCATGGGAATGACGGACGACTGACCGCCGTACATTTTCGTTCCGCGTACCTGCTTCGCGTACTGGACGGGAATTTTTCTCTCTGCCAAATCGACGAATACGATACAGAAGAAGAGAATTACCGTAACTACAATGAACAATCCAAGTTCCAAAAGCGTAGAGCCGACGTTATCACCGCTAATATTAATAAACATATTAATGATGGTCGTGCCTGCGGTGGAAAGGATACCGATGAAGATGATCATCGAGATACCGTTTCCGATGCCGTACTCGGTAATGCGCTCACCGATCCACATGACGAGGCAGGAGCCTGCCGTGTAGACGATGGTCATATAAATTCCTGCAAATGCGATGGAATCGAAGAACAAGTCCGTTCTGATTGCACTCGTGGTTGCGCCGTCAATCTGAATATTGTTACCGAATAAAACGATAATGCCTACGGATTGAATGATTGCAAGAATGATGGTAACGATTCGCGTGATGTTGGTAATCTTCTTTCTGCCCTCTTCACCCTGCTTGGAAAGTCTTTCCAGAGGAGGAATACCGACGGTAAGAAGCTGAATGATAATGGACGCGTTAATGTACGGTCCGATACCGAGCGCGAACAGCGTGCCGTTTTCAAGCGCACTGCCCGTGATACCGCTCATGAGCGCGAAAAAGTCGTTTCCTGTTACCGCAGTCGCAAACGTGTCTCTCGCAAGTCCGGGAACGGGAATATAGCACCCGAGGCGGAATATAAACAGAAAGAGAAGAGTCATGAGAATCTTCTTTCTGATGTCTTTATTACGAAAGGCGTTTTTCAGCGTTTCTATCATAAATGACTCCTTTCCTGCCGAAGCAGGCTGCCCTGCGGCGAATTATTCAACGACTTCCGCCGTTCCGCCCGCTTTTTCGATTGCTTCCTTTGCAGACGCAGAATATTTTGCCGCCTTCACGGTAAGCGCAACCTTCAGTTCGCCGTTTCCGAGAACTTTCAAGCCTGCGTTATTCTTTACTTCCTTCGCAAGTCCGTTTGCAAGTACGAATCCGTAATCTACAACGGTGCCCTTGGGAAGGTCTTTGAGGTTGGAAAGATTTACGATAACGTAATCTTTGCCGAATTTGTTGTGGAAACCGCGCTTAGGGATACGGCGCGCAAGAGGCATCTGACCGCCCTCGAAGCCGGGTCTAACCCCGCCGCCCGAACGCGCCCATTGACCTTTGTGACCCTTACCGCTCGTCTTGCCAAGGCCCGAACCGATGCCGCGGCCGAGGCGCTTTGCGGAAGTTCTAGCTCCCTCTGCGGGAGATAATGTATCTACTCTCATGTCTTACTCCTTAAACGTTCTCGACCTTGACGAGGTGCGCTACCTTTCTGAGCTGACCCTGCAAAGCGGGGCTGTCGTCAAACGTCTTTTCGGAACGGATTTTTTTGAGACCGAGCGCCGCAACGGTAGCTTTCACCGATTCGATTTCGCCGATCGTGCTTTTTACAAGCGTTACTTTTACCTTAGCGGTTTGTTTCGCAGCTTTAGCCATTTTGTCCTCCTCAGCCTACGATCTCTTCAACGGTTTTCCCGCGAAGCGCAGCGATTTCCTCTGCCGTCTTGAGCTCGGAAAGTCCTGCAATCGTAGCCTTAATGCAGTTTGCCGCATTCTGTGTGCCGTGCGACTTCGTTCTGATATTCTTTACGCCCGCAGCTTCCATAACCGCACGCACGGGGCCGCCTGCGATAACGCCGGTACCTGCTTCGGCGGGGAGCATTAAAACTGCACCCTTACCGAATTTACCGAGCACTTCGTGGGGAATGGTCGTATCTACGATGGGAACGTTGATCATGTTCTTCTTCGCAGCCTGCGTTGCCTTTTCGATTGCTTCGGGAACTTCCTTCGACTTGCCCTGACCGTAGCCGACTTTGCCGTTGCCGTCGCCTACGACGACGAGAGCCGCAAAACGCATGTTTTTACCGCCCTTAACCGTCTTGCTTACGCGGTTGATACCGATCAGCTTTTTAATGAGCCCGTCGTTTTCTTCCTGTCTTCTCTGAGGTCTGTTTTCTCTAGCCATCTCATTCTCTCCTATCAGAATTTCAGTCCGGCTTCACGTGCGCCGTCTGCAACTGCCTTTACGCGTCCCGTGTAGAGGTAGCCGCCGCGGTCGAATACGACCGCCTTAATGCCCTTGCTCTTTGCACGCTCGCCTGCCGTAACGCCAACGACCTTCGCCGCTTCCGTCTTGGTCTTGCCTGCAATCTGCTCCTTCACCGCTTTTTCCATGGTGGAAGCCGATGCAATCGTTACGCCTTTCACGTCATCGATAATCTGAACGTAGATGTGATTCAAACTTCTATAAACATTCAAACGCGGGGTTTTCGCCGTGCCCGAAACGTGTTTCCGAACGCGGGCGTGACGACGCTGTCTGAGTGTGTTTTTATCTTGCTTCGTTATCATAATTCACGCTCCTTTACTTCTTACCCTTGCCGGAAGTCTTACCTTCTTTGTGCTCGATGTGCTCGCCCTTATAGCGGATACCGTATCCGTGATAAGGTTCGGGTACACGAATTGCACGAAGGTCTGCCGCAACCTGTCCTACGAGAACCTTATCGATTCCCGAAACGGTTACGTCCGTGGGCGAGGGGCACTCGAGTTTGATGCCCTCAGGCTGAACGAATTCTACGGGGTGGGAGAAACCGACGTTGAGGACTAACTTGTTGCCCTGCATCTGCGCCTTCCAACCTACGCCCTTGATTTCAAGGCTCTTTTGGAAGCCCTCCGAAACGCCCTTTACCATCGCCGCAATGAGCGCACGGTATAAACCGTGGAGTGCGTTCGTCTGCTGCGTTTCGTCAAGTGCAACGACGTGCACTTCTGCGCCTTCGGTCTTTACGTCGATATTACCCTTTACTTCACGGGTAAGCGTGCCCTTTCCGCCCTTTACGGTTACGACGGAATTTGCAAACTCCACGCTGACACCTGCGGGGATTGCGATACTCTGTTTACCGATTCTCGACATACTTCCCCTCCTTAATAGACGTAGCAGAGCACTTCGCCGCCGACGTTGGCCGCCTTTGCCTGCTTATCCGTCATGATGCCTTTATTGGTGGAAACGATTGCGATTCCGAAGCCGCCGAGGACCTTGGGCATCGTTTGTGCGCCGCTGTAAGAACGCAGACCGGGCTTAGAAACCCTTTCAAGTCCGCTGATTACCGATTGATGACGCTCGGTGTATTTGAGGGTAACAACGAGCTTGCCGTTGTGTTCGTCCTCTACTTCCTTAACGTCCTTCACGTAGCCCTCTTCAAGAAGAATGCGTGCGATTTCTCTCTTCATATTTGAAGCGGGAATCTCCACCGTCTCCTTCTTTACCATGAGCGCGTTTCTAATTCTTGTGAGCATATCTGCAATGGGATCTGTCATTGTTTGCCTCCTTACCAGCTCGATTTCTTGACGCCGGGAATCTGACCCTTGTAAGCGAGATTACGGAAGCAGATACGGCAGATACCGTACTTTCTTAAGACCGCGTGCGGTCTTCCGCAAATCGAGCAACGGGTGTATGCCCGCGTGGAATACTTGGGCGTCTTTTGCTGTTTGTTTATCATTGACTTCTTTGCCATCTTCTCTCTCCTTAACGCTTGAAGGGCATTCCGAGTGCCTTCAAAAGCTCTCTCGCTTCTTCGTCCGTCTGCGCCGTGGTTACGATGCACACGTCCATGCCTCTGATCTTCTCAACCTGATCGTAAGTGATTTCAGGGAAGATGAGCTGTTCTTTGAGCCCGAGGGAGTAGTTGCCTCTGCCGTCGAACGCCTTGTCGGGAACGCCGCGGAAGTCGCGCACGCGGGGAAGTGCAATGGATACGAGCTTATCAAAGAAATCGTACATTCTCTTGCCGCGGAGCGTAACTTTGAGACCGATCGTCATGCCCTCTCTTACCTTGAAGTTTGCAACCGACTTGGTCGCCTTGCGGTAGATGGGCTTCTGTCCCGTAATCATTTTGAGCTCGTTCTCGGTGATTTGCATGGACTTTTGGTTGTCCTTAATATCGCCAAGACCGGTATTGATTACGATTTTTTCGATTTTGGGAACCTGCATCACGGACTTGTAGCCGAATTTCTTCATAAGATAGGGAACGACTTCCGTATCGTATGCGACCTTCATTCTGCTCGTTTCGGCAGCTACGGGTCTTGCCTTCTTTGCTACGGGCGCTGCTTTCGCCGCAGGTTTCTTAGCGGGTGCCGCTGCGGGCTTTTCAGCCTTTTCAGCCGCGGGTTTCTTAGCCACTGCGGTCTTTGCCGCTGCGGGTTTTTCAACCTTTTCAGCCGCAGGCTTCTTAGCAGCCGCAGTCTTAGCCGCTGCGGGTTTTTCCGCATTTTCAGCCGCAGGCTTCTTAGCAGCCGCGGTCTTAGCCGTTGCAGGCTTTTCTGCCTTTTCAGCCGCGGGCTTCTTAGCAGCCGCGGTCTTAGTCGTTGCGGGTTTTTCCGCTTTCGGAGCTGCAGGCTTTTTCACGGTTTTCGTTTCTTCGGGTTTTTCTACGGATTTTGCCGTAGTTTTCTTCTCTGCCATAACTATTCCTCCACCCGATTATTCCTTGTTCTCTTCTGCGGGTGTTTCTGCCCCATCCGCCTTCTGGCTGCGTTTTCTCGTTCTCTTCTTGGGAGCTTCCGTTTCTTCCGCCGCCTTCGCCTTGGACTTCTTCACGAACGCCTTATCGAGCCCTGCGCCGCACTTCTTGCAGATGCGCACTTTCTTGCCGTCCACAATGGAATGTCCGACTCTCGTCGCCTTGCCGCACTTACCGCATACGACTTCTACGTTCGATGCGTCGATGGGCGATTCTTCGGTGACGATTTTGCTCGTTTCGTTCGCTTTTCTTGCCTTCTCGTGCTTGTGGACGATGTTAACGCCCTCCACGATTACCGTACCCGCCTTGGGGTTTGCGGCAAGAACTTTGCCCTGTTTGCCTTTGTATTTGCCCGTGATGACGAGCACGTTATCGTTTACTTTTACGTTCATTTGTGCTCCTCCTTACAGTACCTCGGGAGCGAGGGAGATAATTCTCATGTAATCCTTCTCTCTCAGTTCTCTCGCGATCGGTCCAAAGATACGGGTGCCTTTGGGCTGCTTCTGGCTGTCGATGATGACTGCCGCGTTGTCGTCGAAGCGGATATAAGTACCGTCCTGACGACGGATACCCTTTGCGCTTCTAACGATAACTGCCTTTACGACGTCGCCCTTTTTCACTGCGCCGCCGGGGGTTGCTGTTTTTACGCTGGCTACGATTACGTCGCCGATATTGCCGCTCCTGCGGAAGGAGCCGCCGAGCACGCGGATGCACATGAGCTCTTTCGCGCCCGAGTTGTCCGCTGCCTTTAATCTAGTCTGAGGTTGTATCATTTCTCATTCTCCTTCCGATTACTTCGCCTTCTCGACGATTTCGGCTACGCGCCAGTTCTTATCTTTCGAGAGCTTTCTCGTTTCAACGATACGAACCTTGTCGCCTACGCCGCATTCGTTTGCTTCGTCGTGCGCTTTGAATCTCTTGGTATAGGTGATCGTCTTTTTGTATACGGGGTGCTTGCGCTTATCCGATACCGCAACGACGACCGTCTTATCCATCTTATCGGAAACAACGATTCCGACTCTTTCTTTTCTAAGATTTCTTTCCATGTCTTCCCTCCTTACGCCTTTGCCTGACGGGCGCGGATTTCCGTGTTTACTTTCGCAATATCCCGCTTGCAGGTTCTGATAGACAGAGGATTTTCAAGCTGTCCGGACGCATGGCGGAAGCGAAGATTGAAGAGCTCGCTTTTGAGGTCCTGTAATTTCTGATTGAGCTCGACGTCAGTCATGCTGTGAAATTCGTTTCCTTTCATTAACCTTCACCGCCTTCTGTCGTATTTTCGGCGACAACCGCCTGTTCTTTTTTCACAAACTTGCACTTAACGGGAAGTTTGTTTGCAGCAAGGCGCATAGCCTCTCTTGCAGTATCTTCGGGCACGCCCGCCATTTCAAACATGACTCTGCCGGGCTTTACCACCGCTACCCAGAACTCTACGCCGCCTTTACCGGAACCCATACGGGCTTCCGCAGGGTGACGGGTGATGGGCTTGTGGGGGAAGATATCGATCCAAACCTTACCGCCGCGCTTGATGAAACGGGTCATTGCGATACGCGCTGCCTCGATTTGGTTGGATTTGATCCAGCCCAACTCTTCGGAAACGAGGCCGTATTCGCCGTAAGCAACCTGATTGCCCTTCTGCGCGGTGCCCTTCAGCGTTCCGCGGTGTTGTTTTCTTCTTTTAACTCTCTTAGGGATTAACATTATTTGCCTCCTTCAGGCTTCTTGTTGCCTTTGAGGACTTCGCCCTTGTAGATCCAGCACTTGACGCCGATCATACCGAACGTCGTGTGCGCTTCTGCAAAGCCGTAATCGATGTCTGCGCGGAGCGTCTGAAGAGGAATGCTGCCCTCGTGATAGTGCTCCGTTCCTGCGATTTCGCGTCCGTCCAAACGGCCGCTAACCTGCATCTTCACGCCCTTTACGCCTGCACGCATCGTTTTACCGATTGCCTGCTTCATAGCGCGGCGGAAGGAAATACGCTTCTCGAGCTGAGCCGCAACGCCTTCTGCAACGAGCTGAGCGTCCGCGTCGGGCTTTCTCACTTCGTTTACGTTGATGATAACGGCCTTTCCGCCCGTGAGCTTTGCGAGGTCCTTCTTGATCACTTCGATCTCCGAACCCGCTTTGCCGATGAGCACGCCGGGACGGCCCGTGTAGATGGTAACGACGATTTTGCCCGCCGCTCTCTCGATAATGATTTTGGAAATTGCCGCCGCATAGTACTTCTTTTTAATGAAAGTACGAATGGTGTGGTCTTCTTTCAAATAAGCCGCGAACTCTTTTTTGTCGGCATACCATTGGGTATCCCAGCTCTTAATAACGCCGACTCTCAATCCGTGGGGATTCACTTTCTGTCCCATTATAATTCACCCTCCGCTTTTCTTACGTCAAGAATGACCGTGATGTGGCTCGTTCTCTTCAAAATCGCATGGCCTCTACCCTTGCTGACGGGCTGCATTCTCTTGAGCATTGCACCGCCGTTTGCATAGCACTCGGCAACGTACAAGTCGCCTCTGTCCATACCGAGGTTGTGTTCCGCATTTGCCGCCGCGCTCATGAGCACCTTCTTGGTGGGCTCTGCGCCCGCGTCCGTCATGTGCTCGAGGATCGCCTGCGCCTCGCGAACGGACTTGCCGCGGATAACGTCTAATACCGTTCTTACCTTATAGGGAGAAACTCTGATATATTTTGCCGTTGCATAGGGGCGCTTTTCTTTTTTCTCGGCAACCCTTTCGGCTTTCTTTTTCATATTTCCTGCCATCTCGATTCTCCTTATCTCTTAGGTGAGGTCGTCTTTGCCGTGTGACCTTTGAACGTTCTCGTGGGAGCGAACTCACCGAGCTTGCAACCTACCATATCTTCCGTGACGTATACGGGAACGTGTTTGCGTCCGTCGTATACAGCGATCGTATGTCCTACCATCTGAGGGAAGATCGTCGATGCTCTCGACCAGGTTTTGAGTACTTTCTTTTCATTGACCTCGTTCATCGCCTCGATGCGTGCAAGCAATTTGGCTTCGACGTAAGGTCCTTTTTTAACGCTTCTCGACATTTCTTATCCCTCCTTAATTGATTCTCTTCAAGATGAATCTGCTCGTAGGATTCTTCTTCTTTCTCGTCTTGTAACCGAGAGCGGGCTTACCCCAAGGCGTCTCGGGACCTGCATGGCCCACGGGCGATTTACCTTCACCACCACCGTGAGGGTGATCGTTCGGGTTCATAACCGAACCGCGGACGGTAGGACGAACGCCGAGGTGGCGCGTCTTACCCGCTTTACCGATGCGGATGATTTCGTGTTCTACGTTACCAACCTGACCGATGGTCGCTTTGCAGGTAACGGGAATGAGTCTCATTTCGCCCGAGGGCATTTTGATGGTCGCGTAGTTTCCTTCGCGCGCCATGATCTGAGCGGAAATTCCTGCGCTTCTTGCAATCTGACCGCCGCGGCCGGGCTTCATTTCGATGTTGTGAATCATCGTACCTACGGGAATTGCGGAGAGCGGAAGTGCATTTCCTACCTTGATATCCGCACCCTCGCCGCTCATGACCTTGTCGCCTGCGTTGAGGCCGACGGGAGCGAGAATGTATCTCTTTTCGCCGTCTGCATAAACGAGGAGCGCGATGTTTGCGCTGCGGTTGGGATCGTACTGAATGTTCTTCACCGTTGCGGGAATGCCGTCTTTATTGCGCTTGAAATCGATGACACGGTATTTACGTCTGTTGCCGCCGCCGATGTGACGGACGGTGATTTTACCCGTGTTGTTTCTGCCGCCCGACTTGCGCTGATCTTCGAGGAGTCCGCGCTCGGGTTTGTTCTTGGAAATCTCTCCGTAGACGGGCACCGTCATCAGACGGCGGGCGGGAGAGGTCGGTTTATATCTCTTGACTGCCATTTTTCATTCCTCCGTTTCTTACGACAACGAGTCGAAGGCTTCGATGGGTTTGCTGTCTTCGTGCAGCGTGATGATCGCCTTTTTCGTCGTGGGGGTGTAACCCTCGTTTCTGCCCATTCTCTTGAGCTTGCCGGGGCAGGTTACGGTGTTCACGCTCTTTACTTTTACGCCGAACATCTGCTCTGCCGCAATTTTGATTTGCGTCTTGTTCGCGGACTTTGCTACCTTGAAGGTATAGCGTTTTTCCGCGATCCCGTCGTACCCTTTCTCGGTAAGTACGGGTTTCAAAATAATATCCTGGGGCAACATTAAGCGTAAACCTCCTCTAACTTTTTGACGGAACCTTTCGTGAGAACTATGACCGCGTTCGATACGATTTCGTAGGTGTTGATTTCGCTTACGGAAATCGTGGAAAGCGTCTCTAAGTTACGCGCCGCAAGGATCACGTCCTGATTGGGCTCGTCCATGACGAGGACTGCGCGCTTGTCAAGCTTCAACGCTTTGCGGAACGCTTCCATCTCTTTGGTCTTGGGAGCCGTGACTTTCACTTCGTCCACAACGAGGAGCTCGCCGTCTGCAACCTTCTTGGAAAGTGCGGAAAGGAGTGCGCCTCTCTTTGCGCTCGCGTTCATCTTCTTGGAGAAGTCGCGGGGCTTGGGTGCGAATACCACGCCGCCCTTGATCCACTGGGGTGCACGGATGGAGCCCTGACGCGCTCTGCCCGTACCCTTCTGTCTCCAGGGCTTTGCGCCGCCGCCGCGCACTTCCGTGCGGGTAAGCGTGGACTTCGTGCCCTGTCTCTGATTGCAAAGATACGTTACGACTGCCTGATGAATGAGCGGTTCGTTGTACTCAGCACCGAATACTTTATCGGAAAGGTTGATGTTGCCAACCTCTTCGCCTTTCATATTATAAACTTTCACCTTTGCCATGGTCTTTCTCCTTATTTGCTCTTCACGCTCGTTTTCAGCATGACGACGCTGCCCTTGGGGCCGGGAATCGCACCCTTTACGAGGATTGCGTTTCTCGCGGCGTCTACGCGAACGACCTCTAAGTTCTGAATGGTGACGTTCTCGACACCGTACTGACCTGCGAGGTGCTTATGCTTGAATACGCGGGAGGGCGTGCTGTTCGCACCCATTGAACCGGGTTCTCTGTGTACGGGGCCTACGCCGTGGGTTTCCTTCAAGCGGTGCTGGTTCCATCTCTTGATGACACCGGTGTAACCGTGACCTTTGGTCACGCCGCTGGCGTCTACCTTATCGCCTGCCTTGAATACGTCCGCCGTTACCGCCTTGCCGACTTCATAGCCTTCCACGCTGTCGATACGGACTTCCTTCAAAACCTTGCAGGGCGCAACGCCTGCTTTCTTGAACTGACCGAGCTCGGGCTTGTTGAGGTCTTTTTCCTTTGCGGGGATAAAACCGAGTTTCAACGCGACGTACCCGTCCGATTCTACCGTTTTCACTTGCACTACGGGGCAGGGGCCTGCCTCCACAACCGTTACGGGAATTACTTTCCCGTCTTCCGCGAAGAGCTGGGTCATACCCACCTTGCGGCCGATGATTGCTTTACTACTCATTGTAAAGTTCACTCCTTTTCCTTATAATATATATCCACAATACCTTTTTCCAAAGTATTCTCGGATTACAGTTTTACCTTGATATCCACGCCTGCGGGGAGGTGAATGCTGTCGAGAAGCTTCGCGTTGGGAGAATAGATATCGATAATTCTCTTATAGGTGCGGAGCTCGAACTGCTCGCGGCTATCTTTATATTTGTGAGGGCTGCGCAAGATCGTTACCACTTCGCGCTCCGTAGGAAGCGGAATGGGACCGGAAATTTTTGCTCCGCCCTTCTGCATCGTCTCTACGATTCTCTTAGCCGCCTCGTCGACGAGCTCGTGATCGTAAGCCGAAAGTTTGATTCTGATTTTCTGTACTGCCATTTTTGTTTCTCCTTCTTATACTAACTGTTGTACTTTGCGTCAACTCAACCGTGCGTATCGAGGCAATCTCATCAAAAAAACACTCGCTTTGCGGTGTTTCCTCGCAAAAGCCTCGGTTAGTCGCAGAGGTCGCGCCTCTACATTTGTCAGCGGAAATTATCTGCCGAGGGGCTTTTTCGCCTCGATTTTTCAGTAACTTCCCGCCTCAACCCAATACGCCGATTTGCACAGCATAAAATGCCTGTTAAGACACAAGCCTATAAATAATAACATTTATATATGGTATTGTCAACGATTTGAACGGTATTTTGGGAAAAATTTTTCAAATTTTTTCAGCGGTAATTCTGTCCGCGTTCCGCCGTTTCCAACCCGACCGATAGCCCGAAAGAAAAGCCTTCGGCATAATAATCTTCTAATAAACGCGCGTTTTTTTTCGCTTCCAAATCATCGAGTTCGGCGTACATTCTCAAAAGCTCGGGATACTCTTCCAACTTTTCACACAAGCTCCTTTCTTTTTGCGAACAGAGCGATGCGCATTCCCAATATTCCCCCCCAAGCTCAACCTGATCAAACTTCCCCCTCTTTCCGTTTAACATATCCTTGATTGCAGAATTTTTCAACTACTCACCTCTCCAATATTGATTATCTAATGTAAACATTATATAATGTAATAGTCTATATGTCAATCATTTTTTTATTATATAATGCAAACATTATATAATATAAAGGTAAGAAATTATGAAGTTACGAGTGTTGGAACTTTTAGAAGAAAAACAAAAGACAAAATATTGGTTGTATATGCAGCTTGGCATGAGTTATCAGAATTTTAACAAAATGGTTACAAACCAAACAAAGTCTATCCGATATGAAACAATCGAAAGCCTTTGTCAAATATTTGAATGCGAACCGTCTGATTTATTTGAAAGATAAATAATCTAAGCGCCGTCCAAATGGACGGCGCTTTTTTAATATTCGTCGGTAAAGCGGTGCTTATTCCCCTCTTTATCTTTATAAGCAATCACGGTGGAAAGGCTCACGTTTTCTACGCTCTTGAAAATATTCTGTTCAATTTCGGGATCTTCCTTTTTTAATTCGGCTATCAGTTCTTTCACCTTCTGCCGCTTGGAAATGCTCGGCTCTTCCGCCGCATTCTCCGTAAACCTGCACGCACACTGAATGAATCGCAGTCCGTTGTAATCGCGCCAAGCCTTAATATCCGCCTCGCGCACGAAGTACATGGGACGAATGAGCTCCATTCCCTCAAAGTTCGTACTCTTAAGCTTGGGCATCATGGTTTGCACCTGCGCGCCGTAGAGCATTCCCATTAAAATGGTTTCAATCACGTCGTCGTAATGGTGGCCCAAAGCAATCTTATTACAGCCGAGCTCCTTCGCCTTGGAATATAAATGCCCGCGCCGCATTCTCGCGCAGATATAGCAGGGCGATTTTTCGATATGCGTGACGTTCTCGAAAATGTCCGTTTCATATATAGTTAGAGGAATGCCCAAAGCAAGCGCGTTTTTTTCAATGAGCTCGCGGTTTTCCTTGCTGTAACCGGGATCCATCATGAGAAACGTGAGCCCGAATTCAAACTTATGGTGCCGCTGTAATTCCTGAAACAGCTTTGCCATAATCATGGAATCCTTTCCGCCCGAAATGCAGACTGCGATACGGTCGTTCGGCTGAATCATATCGTAGGCGACGATTCCCTTCGCAAACGCCGAGAACAGCTTTTTATGAAATTTTTTTCTGAGGCTCTCCTCCGCCTTCGTTTGAATCTCCATTCACTTACGTTCCTATTAAATCTTTAATTACTTCGCCCGCTAAAATGAGCCCCGCAACGCTCGGCACGAATGCAACGCTCGCGGGAATCCGTTTGCCGTCCTCTTCGGCGCCCTTCACGAAAGGCTCTTCCTTGGAATAAACGACCTTGCACTTCTGAACGCCGCGTTTTTTGAGCTCGCGGCGCATGACCTTTGCAAGCGGACAGACGGATGTTTTATAAATATCGGCAACCTCGAACGCAGTCGGATCAAGCTTATTCCCCGCGCCCATACAACTAATGACGGGAACGCCGCACTTTTCCGCGTTTTCGATAATCGCAATTTTGCCCGCAACCGTATCGATTGCGTCCACGATATAATCAAACTTCGTAAAATCGAACTCGCCTTGCGTTTCGGGCAGATAGAAAACCTTGTGCGCAGTCACCTTGCAGTCGGGGTTAATTTCCTTTACGCGCGCGCTAGCGACGTCCGCTTTGTACTCCCCTATCGTATGATGGGTTGCAAGAATTTGCCGGTTGAGGTTGGTAAGGCTCACTTTATCGTTGTCAATCAAATCGAGCGCGCCCACACCCGAGCGCGCCAAAGCCTCCACGGTGTAGCCGCCTACGCCGCCCAGCCCGAACACCGCCACACGCGAAGCGGCGAGCTTTTCCATCGCCTCTTTGCCGAACAATAACTGAGTTCTCGAAAACTGACTTTCCATATATAAAGGTATTATATCCTTTCCACATTATTTCGTCAAGGAAAATGAAAAACCGCCTGAATACACAGACGGTTTTCCAAACTCATTCGATTATTTATTCATACCCTCTTGCACGGCAACGGCTACTGCAACCGTTGCGCCGACCATGGGGTTGTTGCCCATGCCGATAAGGCCCATCATTTCAACGTGCGCGGGAACGGAAGAGCTGCCTGCGAACTGTGCGTCCGAGTGCATTCTGCCCATCGTATCCGTCATGCCGTAGGAGGAAGGCCCTGCCGCCATGTTATCGGGGTGCAGGGTTCTGCCCGTGCCGCCGCCCGATGCAACGGAGAAATAATTCACGCCGTTCTCGTTGCACCACTTTTTATAGGTGCCCGCAACGGGGTGTTGGAAACGCGTGGGATTGGTGGAGTTACCCGTAATGGAAACGCCAACCTTTTCAAGCTTCATAATTGCAACGCCTTCGGGAACGTTATCCGCGCCGTAGCACTTTACTTTCGCGCGGGGGCCGTCCGAATAAGCAACTTCCTTAGTGACCGTAACCGTTTCGGTATAGGGATCGAACACCGTTTCGCAATAGGTGAAGCCGTTGATACGCGAAATGATGAACGCAGCGTCTTTGCCGAGACCGTTGAGGATAACGCGAAGGGGCTTCTTTCTTACCTTGTTCGCGTTCATTGCAATGGAGATTGCGCCCTCTGCCGCCGCAAAGCTCTCGTGACCTGCAAGGAAGCAGAAGCAGTCCGTCTCTTCGGAAAGGAGCATTTTGCCGAGGTTGCCGTGGCCGAGACCCACCTTTCTGTTCTCCGCAACCGAACCGGGAATGCAGAACGATTGAAGTCCTACGCCAATAGCCGCAGCCGCGTCGGCAGCCTTTTTGCAGCCTTTTTTAATAGCGATTGCCGCACCGACCGTGTAAGCCCAAACCGCGTTTTCAAAGCAGATGGGCTGCGTGCCGCGCACGATTTTATCGCAGTCAACGCCCTTACTAAGGCAGATGTCTTTGCACTCTTCAATGGACTTAATGCCGTATTCTTTGAGTACGCCTAAAATCTTCTTTTCTCTTCTTTCATAACTTTCAAACAAAGCCATACCGCACCCCCTTATTCCTTACGAGGGTCGATGTACTTCACCGCACCCTGTTCTTTCTCGAATCTGCCGTAGTGCCCCATTGCCTTCGTCCAAGCTTCGTTAGGCTCCGAGCCCTTCTTGATGAAGTCGGTCATTTTGCCAAGGGATACGAATTCGTAGCCGATTACCTGATTGTCTTTATCGAGCGCGAGGCGGGTAACGTAGCCCTCCGCCATTTCAAGATATCTAACGCCCTTTTTCGCCGTGCCGTACATGGTGCCGACCTGCGAACGAAGGCCCTTGCCCAAATCTTCGAGCCCTGCACCGACGGGCAGACCGTCGTCCGAGAAAGCGGACTGCGTTCTTCCGTAAACGATTTGCAGGAACAGCTCGCGCATAGCGGTGTTGATCGCGTCGCAAACGAGGTCGGTGTTGAGCGCCTCTAAAATGGTTTTGTGGGGCAGAATTTCCGCCGCCATAGCCGCCGAGTGCGTCATACCCGAGCAACCGATGGTTTCAACGAGCGCCTCTTGAATGACGCCCTCTTTCACGTTGAGCGAAAGCTTGCAGGCGCCCTGCTGGGGAGCGCACCAACCCACGCCGTGCGTGAATCCGCTGATGTCCGTGATTTGCTTTGCGCAAATCCATTTCCCTTCTTCGGGAATGGGAGCAGGGTCGTGTTTGGGGCCCTTCGCAACGCAACACATTTCTTCTACTTCACGAGAATATTGCATTATAATTCCTCCAATTAAATTTCCGCGATATATTGTATCATGTTTTCCAAAAAATTACAAGAACTTGTCCGAATTTTTTTCGGGAAAAATTCAATCGTCTTTTCTGCCGATTAAATAATCTACGTCCACTCCGAAGTAATCGGCAAGCAACCAAAGGCTCGTGACGCTCGGCTCTTTCTTTTTTAATAGCCACGCGCTGATTGTGTTTTGCTTCACCCCTGCTCTCTCCGCAAGTTTTACTTGATTTAATCCGTGTTCTTTCATGAGCTCACGCAAACGCTCTGCAAAAAGAATTTCCATAATTTACTCCCCTTTTATTGACATTTTAGCCCCATGGGAGTACAATAAATAAAAATAGCCCATGTGGGCTATCGAAGGAGTTTTATTTATGAAAAAAATATTTGCGGTTTTTGCAATCATGTTCTTTGCGATTGCTTGCTTCGCGGGCTGCGGAAATAACGATAATCCCGACAGCGGCAACGGAAGCGGCAACAACGGCGGAAACGAAGAAAGCGGAAAATACAGCAAAATTTTAACCGAAGTGCTGAACAGCGATTACTACAATGACTTGATAGATGATGCAAGTTATTCAAATCTTGGTTATAAATATGAAGATATTCCTTTTACTTTTTTAGAGAAACAAGGTTATGATATCACAGCTATTAAAAACAATTATATCAACGTAGGTTCATGTTCCTATGTTTATGACACAAATAAAAATGAATTATTTTTACGCACAATAATTACAAATTCTAACAACGGCTCAGATTATTATACTATGTATCTCTTAAAATACAGTTTAACAGATAAAGAATATGAAGATTTAGAAATGCTAAATAGAGGCAACTATATTCAAGCAGGATTCTTTATTCAGGAATTAGACAAACAAAAATCCGCACAAGTTGTTGCCAATTACACATTGAAAAAAAATATTTACAATGAGATGTTAGACAATTTCGGAATAACGGAAAATACAAAATCTTTATTTGGTAATGACGGTGCAGATTCTTTTATAATTAAATCAGTATCTGACGCCAAGGAATATGAGGAATATAAGCAATATGAGGGCGCACTAATAATGAATTTGGACTTTATTTCCGCATCAAAAATCAAATCTTCATTTTCGGAAAGAAAACTTGTTAATATTGATATATTTATTTACGGAAAAATGGTGAATACCACCTTCGAGTCCGAGCTGTCTACCGCTATTTATTCCGCAATTTCAACCAGCGAACCAGTTGCAATTACATATTTCACCCCTTCTGTTTTATACACCTATAAGAACTCATTTAATGGTTAAAATGGTATAACAAAAAAGCCGTGGAAGTTTCCACGGCTTTTATTTTCTAAAAAATCAATATGCTTGAATACCTTACGCCTTTTCCACTTTCACGCCGAGCTCCGTGAGCATTTCGGCAAAATGCGTTCCCTCTTCCTTTAACATGAAAAACGCGAAGCAGCCTTCGTCCCCTATCGAATAGAGCTCTGTCATTTGTCCGTTCATGACGACTTTGATCATATCCTTATACGGAAAATCACCCGTGTACAGCTTTTTGAAATGGCAGAATACGACTTTCATTTTGTCGGAAAACAAGTACACCGCCGTTTCGCAAACCGCTTTTTTCAGCCCCTTGCCGTAGGGCAGGAATGCGGGAAACTTCTCCTTGAAATTTCCGTAAAAAGTGCTTTCGTTCTCTTGCAGCTTTGCCTGCGCTTTTTTGTCTTCAAACGATACGGGCTTGGAAAATTTCAGCACGAGCGCCATAATGACGAAGAAAAGCAAGCCGAATATCAAGCCGCCGGCAATCGAGCAGAACGCTAAAAATTTGTCGTAACCCGCCTCGATTCCGTAGAATGCGAAAAAAAGTAGCCCGAATACCAATCCGCCGCCGAGACATATATAGAATAATTTTTTCCGATCCATTATTAAAACTCGATATGCTTGAAATCTTTGCGGGAAGAGCGGCGGTAGAAAATCGCCTTTCTGCCGATGACCGCAACCACTTCCGCATGCAATAAATCGGCAATGTTCATAGCAAGATTATCGCCGTCCTCGCCCGATGCGGGAAGCAGATTCACTTTAATCAGCTCGTGCGCCTCTAACGCCTCGGATAGGCTTTTAATTAAATTTTCGCCGATGCCCTCTTTGCCGACCTGCGCAATCGGCTTCATGGTCGCCGCAATCGATTTTAAGTTACTTCTCTGCTTTGAAGTCATAATTTTTTACTCCGAAATCGTAAATTGATAACCGCAGTCGTAAACGGTGACGCCCTCTTTCTTAACCGTAACCAGCTTCACGCCGTAGCTTTGAAGCACGGGTGCAATAATGCGCAGTCTGCGGAAGAACGCCTTCTCGCTCGCCACGAAGCAGTCGAGAATAAAGCCGTCTTCCCCGCAGAAGCCCACGCCTGCGCTGCCGCCCGTGAGTCCGCCCTCTTCGGGATCGCGAAGAGGCTCGGGTACGAGGTTGCCGTTCGCAAGATACCAGGACACCGTTTCGAGCGCGTCGGCAGGAGAGTGCGGTACGTACAAATAGGCAAACCCGCAGAAATCCATCCACCACGCCTCGTGCAGCGTTTCGAGCGTCAAAAAGCTGATATCGGGGCAGACCGTTGCGCCCTCGGTAATTTTTTCGCGGAAGGGAAAGTCGTGCTCGCCGCCGTGGCTGCCGTAGCCGAGCGGAGCGGGATACTGCTCTTCGTCGCCGTAAGCTTCCCGATACTTCTTTTCAAGCGCGGGAATAAGCTCGGAAACGGGCACTTTATCCGTTTTATCCGCCGAGATCGTCACTTCGGTCACGAGCGTATAAGCCTTTGCCTCGCCGATTTGTTCCGCGAGATAGGCAAACAAATCCTGAAAGAGCGCATAGCGTTTTTTATCGTCGGCTTTTTTGCAGTAGAGCTCCAGTCCGACGCCGTTGGGGTTCTCCGCGGGAACGATGCGCGCAAGCTCTTTGCGGAACTTGTGCTTGCCCGTATAGCGGAACACGCCCTGTTTGCGGCAAGGGAACACCTCCCAACCCGCCTCTTTGATTTCCGAGTTGTCCTGCATGGCAACCTCCGTCAAATAACGGTACAGCAGACGGACGAAGGGAACGTGGTCGAAATCGGGCATAAACGTGAGACAGTACTTGCCCTCATGCACGCCGCCGTAGAAGTTCGCGGGGAACATAAAGTTTTGGAGCTCCCGATTAAGTACAGCGTTGAGCTTTTTCTGATTGCCCGCATCAATATACTTCGCAAGCTCGTTGAGCTTCGTTGAAATGCGGTACCAAAACACCTTTGCGCAGGTGCCGAAGTCCCAAGGATCGTTCTTGCCCTCGCGCTCGTAGCATACGCCGTCGAGCGAGATTTCGCGGTGGTGCCCGTCTAAATTCCCCGTATCGCGCGGGTCGCCGTCGGGGATATAGCGTTCGCAGTCGTGGCAGACTTTATCCACCTGTTTACGGAGAATTTCGTCGTATTCCTCGCCCGTGCGAATAGTAACGCTCACCTCGAACAGCCGCTCGGGGTGCTCGATTGCAAGCGTTTCCTCCTCCGTGCTCTCGAAGATGAAATCGGGCGCCATGCACCGCTCCTCTTTCAAGCGCATACAAGTCACGCTCGGCATTTTTTTCAGCTCGTCGAGCGACTTTACGCCGTCGGGAAATGCGTAGTATTTGTACTCATAAAAGAATGCTTTCATTTGCGTTGTCATAATTTTTACTCCATATTATTTTCTAAAATAGGGGTGTTAGGCGAATTCACTTCGCCGTAACACGACTCAATTTGCCGATTACTTTCGGCTTGTTGTCGATTGACGCACAACGACAAGCGGTATTCAAAATCATTTAAGTGAGTTTCCTCACGGAGATTTGTTGCTTGCAACAAATCTCGTGAACCCTACACATATTCAAATTCAACTTCACCTACGATAACCGTATCGCCCTCGTTACAGCCCATTTTCGCAAGCTCCTTAAACACGCCGCGAAGTTTTAGAACGCGCTGGAAGTACGCCATAGAATCGGGGTTGGTGAGCACCACGTTTCTGCAAAGCATATCCACCAGCCCGCCCACAACGACGTACGCGCCCGTTTCGTCCTTGAAAATTTCAAACTGCGTATTGTCGCTCTGGGCAAACTCGAAGTCCTCGTCGGCGGGAATGCGCTCGGCAGGCGGCAGCGTTTCAAGAAGCGCCGAGAGCCTATCCAAAAGCTCGTTCAGCCCTTCCCCTTTCAAGGCGGTGATCGGGAACAACTCGTATTTTTTGCCGTACTTGCGTTTGAAGCGTTTGAGGTTCTCCTCCGCACCGAAGCAGTCGCATTTATTCAGCGCAACGATTTGCGGGAGAGCTGCAAGCTTTTCGGAATAGCTTTTCAGCTCCGCATTGATTTTTGCGAAATCCTCCAACGGGTCGCGCCCCTCCACGCCCGAAATATCCACCACGTGGCAGATAGCGCGCGTACGCTCGATATGCCGAAGGAAGTCGTGCCCTAAGCCCGCGCCCTCCGCCGCGCCCTCTATGAGCCCCGGAATATCGGCAACGATAAAAGACTTTTCATAGCGGCGAACGACGCCTAAGTTCGGCGAAAGCGTGGTGAAGTGATAGTCCGCAATCTTGGGCTTTGCCGCCGAAATTTTAGAAAGAAGCGTACTCTTGCCCACGTTGGGAAAGCCCACGAGCCCCACGTCCGCAATCACTTTCATTTCGAGTATTAAAGTATGCGGCAAAGTCTTTACGCCCTTTTGCGCAAAGTTGGGCGCATGGCGGCGCGCCGTGGTAAAGCGCACGTTGCCCTTGCCCCCTCTGCCGCCTTCGAGAATACGAACCTGTTCGCCATCCTCGTAAATATCGCAGATAATTTTCCCGCTCTCATAGTCGCGCACCAGCGTGCCGCAGGGAACCTTTATAATAATATCCTTCCCGCTCTTGCCCGAACATTGATTCGTGCCGCCGCGCTCGCCGTTTTCGGCAACGTATTTGGAAGTAAAGCGGAAGGATAAAAGATCGTTCATATCCTTATCGCCGAGGAAATAAACGCTCCCGCCGTTTCCGCCGTCGCCGCCGTCGGGCCCGCAGGCTGGCTTGCCCTTATAGGCTTTGAACGAATTCATGCCGTCGCCGCCGTCGCCCGCCTTTACGGTGATTTTCACTTTGTCGGTAAATACCTTGTTGTCCATGAACACAGTATAACAAATTCCGCGCAAAAGCGCAAGAAGTTTTTTCGCGGTGTTAGAATCCCCTTTTTTGTGGTACAATATATATAGAGGTAATTTATGTACTTTTATCTTATTTATTTAGTAATCCTTCTGCCCTTCCTCGCATTTGCGGCATGGGCAAGCGCGAAGGTGAGTACCACTTATTCCAAGTACGATAAGGTTGCGAACAGCTCGCACATGACGGGCTACGATACCGCCGTGCGGCTCATGCAGCGGCGGGGCGTGAACGACATTTCGGTAAACCGCGTGAACGGCAGTCTTACCGACCACTACAACCCGGCCAAAAAGCAGGTGAATCTTTCCATGAGTACTTACGGTTCGGCTTCCGTTGCGAGCGTAGCGGTTGCGGCGCACGAAGTCGGGCACGTGATGCAGAAGAAGACGGGGTACGTTCCCTATAAAATCAGAAACGTACTCGTGCCTATCACCAATATCGGCTCCCGCTTAGCACTCCCCGTGATTATCGTTGGTATCTTGCTCTCCGCGCTTGTTTTTGCGACTTCGGAAACGGACTACGGCGAATGGCTCGTTTACGCGGGCATTGCAATGTACGGACTCTCGACGCTGTTCATGCTTGTAACCCTGCCCGTGGAATTCAACGCTTCGAGGCGCGCCAAGAAGATGCTCGTAGAGGACGGCATCTTATCAAAAGAGGAAGTGCCTGCGGCAAGTAAAGTTCTCACCGCCGCCGCACTCACCTACGTTGCTTCCCTTCTCATCTCGCTTATTTACTTCCTCAGATTCCTATTTATCATACTCTCGTTTATAAGAAGAGATAAATAAAAAACCGAAGCCCCCGCTTTGAGCGGGGGCTTTTCTTATAGCCGTTTTGAAATTGCCTGTAAAAAATCCTCGGAATTCAGCTTTTTCGGCGTGATTCCATCGCGCGAGAAGAGCGGCACCAAATCGCCCGTCATCTCTCCCGCTTCAATCGTATCCGTCGTGGCGCGCTCCAACTTCTCCGCGAACGCAATAAGCTCTTTATTTCCGTCCAGCTCGCCGCGCTTTTTTAATGCGCCCGTCCAGGCGAAAATGGTTGCCACCGAGTTGGTAGAGGTCTCCTCGCCTTTCAGGTATTTATAATAATGCCGCGTTACCGTGCCGTGCGCCGCCTCGAACTCGTACTTGCCGTCGGGCGAAACAAGCACGGACGTCATCATACCCAGAGACCCGTACGCAGTTGCAACCATGTCGCTCATCACGTCGCCGTCGTAATTCTTGCACGCCCAGAGCACCCCGCCCTTCGAGCGCATGATCCGCGCCACCGCGTCGTCGATAAGCGTATATAAATAGTCGATCCCCTTCGCCTCAAACTGTGCACGATACTCCTCGTATACCTCTGCGAAAATCTGTTTGAAGCGTCCGTCGTAAACCTTGGAAATGGTATCCTTGGTTGCAAAAATCATGGGATAACCCAAATCGAGCGCATAGCGGAAGCAGGAGTGCGCGAAGGAACGGATAGACGCATCCGTATTGTGCATACCCTGCACCACGCCCGCGCCGCCTGAAAAATCGTGCACGAGCGTGCGGCTCACTTCGCCGGTTTCATTTTCGGTAACGAGGTAGACCTTTTCTCCCGCATTCGCTACCGCGTCCACGGCGGAGTACACGTCGCCGTAGGCATGGCGGGCAAGCACGATGGGCTGCGTCCAAGAAGGAACGTAGGATTGAATGCCCTTGCAGAGAATGGGTGCGCGGAACACCGTGCCGTCTAAAATGCGGCGAATGGTGCCGTTGGGGCTCTTCCACATTTGTTTGAGGTTGTACTCGCTCATGCGCTGCACGTTGGGCGTAATGGTAGCGCACTTCACCGCAACGCCGTATTTCTTCGCCGCAAGCGCGCTGTCTACGGTCACCTTGTCGTCCGTCTTGTCACGGTTTACAAGCCCCAAATCGTAGTATTCCGTCTTTAAGTCCACGTAGGGAAGAATCAAAATTTCCTTGATTTGCTTCCACAGGATTCGCGTCATTTCGTCGCCGTCCATTTCCACGAGCGGCGTCGTCATCTTGATTTTTGACATAATATCTCCTTCGGGGATATTATACAAAATTTTACCGCCGTTTGCAACCTTTTGCGCCCGCAAAAACAGGGGTGCTCAAAATCCCCGTGACGACCGTTTCTTTCTCTTTTATCGGCTTCGCCTCTTCCACGAGTGAGATTAAAAAATCGCGGTTCTCGCTGAGCGACTCCCCGAAGAGGTAGCACGCAAGCGAGCCGGGCACGGTGTTGAGCTCGTTAAAATAAACTTTATCTTCATGCACGAGAAAGTCCGCCCGCACGATTCCTATCCCCCCGAAGCTCTCGTAAATGAGTTTGGTGTACGCTTGAATATCCCGTGCGAGTTCATCGGGCAGAAGCGCGGGAAGCTGAGAATTGCGCGCGCCCGTGCCCTCGTACTTTTCCGAAAAGCTGAGAATTTCCTCATGGGAGAAAACCTCTTCGCAGGGAGAGAGCACCGTTTCGCCGTTTTTGCGGTAGGCGGCGCAGTTGATATCCCGCTTCCCCTCGAGGTATTTTTCCACCACCGCGCCCGTATCTAAGCGGAACGCAAGAGACAAGGCTTCCTTGAATTCCTCTTCGTCTTTCGCGACCTTGATACCGATACTCGAACCGAGCACGAAGGGTTTTACGATAAGCGGATACCCAAGCTCCGCCGCCTTCCCCGTCACTTCCTGCGCGGCTTTCTTCCACTCCGATTCGTGCACGGCAAAGCCTTCCACCACGGGAATGCCGAGCCCCTTCGCCGCAATCTTGCCGAGCTCCTTATTCATGAACGTACTCGACAGCGCGGTATCGGGCGAAGCGAAGGGCACACCGTGGAATTTCAAAAGCGCGGAGAGCGTTCCGTCCTCGCCCGCGCCGCCGTGACAGCAGTTGAGCGCGACGTCGATTTTCGCAATCACCTTTTTGCGCTTTTTATGTAATACGAGCGTTGCCCCCTCTAACGCCGCGCGGGGGAACGCAAGCGGGGGCGTGCGTAAGTCCTCGATGCTTTTTATTTTTTCCGAAGCATACAGCTCCCCCTCCCGCGAGAGATACACGGGTATCACGCGGTAATGCCCGCTTAAAAGATTTGCCGCAAACAGCCCCGTGATAATCGAAATTTCGTGTTCGTTGGATTTTCCGCCGAAAAATACTGCTACCGTCTTCATAATATCCTCCTAAAATAAAACACACCGAAGCATTCATCTTCGGTGTGTTTTGATAACTTATTATTTTAATACTTATCGGGCAAGTCGTTAAGAAAGAGTACGGTATCGCCCGCCGAGAGCACGGTGGCAAGGTACTGCTGCGCCTTATGGAGCGAGGGCACCATGGTCACTTTGTCCTCTTCACCGCCTGCCGATAGATAGCCGCTCCGAAGCGGCAATACCCGCGTTTCACCCACTAAGATAACGCCGTCCAGCCCCGTGAACAATGCGCCGAGCTCCTCGTTCTTCTTTGCTTCGATAAGCCCCAATTCCACAAGACCGGGGGTTACCACGAACTTTCTGCCCCCGAAGAGCTTCAGCGTTTCCACGGCAACCTTCGCCCCCTCCACGTTGGAGTTGTAGGAATCGTCTAAAATGGTCACGCCGTTCGCCTCTATTTTTTGCAAGCGGTGCGGTACGGGCTCGATTGCCTCTATCCCCGCGGCAATCTCCTCTATCGTCATGCCGAGCAAAAAGCTGAGCGCAGCGGCAAGCGCAATATCTTCGGCGGCGTGTCTGCCGAGAAGCGCCGTTTGCACGGGAACCTTTTCGTCCTTGATACGAAGCGTAAATTTCGTGCCGTCCGCCGTGAGCTCGATATCCTCCGCGGCAAAATCGACTCCCTCTTTGAGCGCGCCCTCTTTCTCCGCCGTAACGCTGCTGCCGAGCACGACTTTTTCGGCGCGCTTTGCGAGCACGCCCTTTTCCTTTTGAATGTTTTCGAGCGAGCCGAACGATTCGAGATGCTGACAGCACACCCCCGTCACGACGCCGTACTCGGGGTTCACCAAATCGCAGAGCTCCTTGATATCCCCCGTCTTTCTCGCGCCCATTTCCGCAAGGAAGATATCGCAGTCCAAACCGTTCATATTCACAGCTTTTGAAATGCCGAGCGGCGTGTTGTAGGAAGCGGGCGTTGCAATCACGCGGAACTTATGCGAAAGAATAGTATATGCGTAGTTCTTCACGCTCGTCTTGCCGAAGCTACCCGTAATGCCCACGATTTTGCAGCTGCTTTCCGCGAAGAGCTTTTTCGCCTTTTTCAAATACTTCTTCGTGTGCGGAATTTCATAAGCCTTCATTACGGTGTTTGAAAGCGCTATCACGAGCGGAAGCACGAGGGGCAGAAGCGCAAAATATACGAAGCGGAAAAGATAATACCACGATTTATCGATTGCAAGCGACGCCGCCGCGCACGCAAAGCCCAATCCGCAGGAAATGAGAATTAAAAAGAAGAGATTGCAAACCGCGAGGCGGATCATGCGGGGCGTTGATACCGTTTTCACCTTTAACGCGCGTTTGCGCTCGGAAATAAAGTAGAACGCGATCCAGCCCGCGAAGGGCACCACGGAAATGAGGTTGGCAATTTTATAGTCCCAAAAGCAGAAGCACAAATTAAACAGCGCAACCAAAAGCGCGAGCGAAATGGTGAGAAGCACCAGCCGCCGCTCTTCTAAGTTTCCTTTTTTGAAACACCATTTTAGGAACGGTTTGGAAGCGTACCCCTCCTGCTGCAAAATGCCCAGCATACGGATACAGACGAGCGAGAGCATCCAGCCCGAGAGAATCCCCCCGAACACGATTCCGATGATGAGTGAATCTGAAAAATTCATTTGAAAAACTCCTCTGCCGCGAGATTGAAATGCAGTGCGTCGTCTAAATGCGCGAAGTGTCCGCAGTTTGCCATAACTTTAAGCCTGCTTCCGCTCACGCACGCGTGATAGATTTCCGCCGATTTTACGGGCGTTTCCGTATCCTGATCGCCTACGATAAATAAAACGGGCACGGCAATTTTTTTCGCGTCCTCGCGTAAGTCCTCGTTTACGATTTTTTTATAGCTCTCCCGCATGACGGGCGAAAGACTTCTGTATTCGCTGCTGCCGAATTTCCTCTCGGCATAGCGCGGTGCAAACTTTTTTACAAGGCGGTACGTCTTCACGCGCAGCTTGTATTTCAAAGTTCGTTTCGGAATAATTCCCGCACAGCCCGTGAGCACGGTGCGCTCAAAGCAGTTCCCGCGCGAGAGGCATTTCACCGCCACCCGCCCGCCGAACGAATGCGCAATGACGAAAGGGCTTTCGATTTCAAGCTCCTTCAAAGCACGCGTGAGCCAGTCTGCGTAGTCGCCTACGGAGTACGGCCCGGTGAGCTCCTCCGCCTGCCCGAAGCCCGGAAAGTCGAGCGCAGTCACGCGGTAAAAGCGGGAAAAATATTCTATCTGCGGATAAAAACTTTCTTTCGTAGCGAGGTAGCCGTGAAGCATAACCAAGTCCTTCCCGCTCCCCTTTTGAATATAAGAAAGTTTCAAATAAGCTCCTTTTTCATGACGAGCGCGTCCTCGCCGTCGGGATAGTATCGGGTACGGCAATAAACGCCCTTGAACCCGTGTTTGAGATACAGCATCTGCGCGCTTGCGTTGGAAACGCGTACTTCCAAAAATACGTGTTTCACGCCCCGCCGCGCCGCCTCATCAAGTAAATCCTCTAAAATCTTACCGCCCCTGCCGCAGCGGCGGTACATCTCCGCCGTCGCAATCAGCTGAACCTCCGCCTCGTCGCATACGATACTCATGCCGCCGTACGCCGTAACTGCTCCGTCCTCTTCGAGCAGAACCCCAAAAAAGTTCCCCGATACGAAGGAGTCGGCAAGCATTCTCCGCGTCCAATGCTCGGTAGGAAAACACTCCTCTTCGAGGCCGGCAATCTCGTCTAAATCTTCCGCCGTCCACACTCTGCCGTTCATCTGTTTTCCTCCGCAGAGCTCTTCCTCAAATATAGGGCGGTAAGCTCCTTCGCGTCAATCAGCTTATCTTTATGCGCAAGTATCGCGTTCAACAGCCCCTTCGCCGTGTCTACGCCGTCGGGGTATCGGGGCGCGTATCCCTTTTGAATGAGTGCGTTTACTTCATCGCCCGAAAGGAACGCGGGCTGAGCGTCCACACCGTTTTCTTCCGAATAGGCGGAGGCGTAATAATTGCCGTGAAGCGCGTCCACGAGGGCGAGCCGTTTTGCTCCCGTTTCAGCGTATGCAATGCAGTCCAAAGAAGTGACAGCCACCGCCTTTTTATCGCAGGCGAAGCACAGCCCCTTTACGGTTGCAATGCCTATGCGGATTCCCGTAAACGAACCGGGGCCGACGACGACGCCGAAAAAATCACAGTCGCTTGCTTTCATTTTGGCGCGCTTCAAGCTGTTCTCGATTGCATCCATTAAAACAACCGAATGCTTTGACTGACTTTCGGGAAGATAGGAATATTGAGTTTTTCCGTCGCAGTAAGAAACGACCGCTAAACTCTTACCGCTCGTATCGATTGCAAGAAATTTCAAAACCGTATCTCCCTTGCGCTTTCGCCGCATTTTATAATTTCCACCCGTTTCGGGTTTTCGGGAAGCAAGCCCGCAATATTCTCACTCCATTCCACGAGGCAAATCCCGCCCGCCTCGAAATAGTCCGCAAAGCCGAGCTGAAACGCCTGCTGCTCGCTTGAAACGCGGTAGCAATCGAAGTGAAAGAGGCGGTTTTCGTAGGCGTTCACGTAGGCGTAGGTCGGGCTTGTGACTTCTTCTTTAATTCCAAGCCCCTTTGCAATGCCCTTTGCAACGAGCGTCTTGCCCGCGCCCATTTCCCCCTCTAAGAGCACGGTATCCCCTAGGCGCAGAGTTTTTGCATATTCCTGTGCCCAAGCAAGCGTATCCTCTTGACTCTTAGAAAGAAAAACAGCCATACACGGTTATTATACCGCATACGGCTGAATTTTGCAATGAATTTTTATGATTTAGCCTTGTTCGTTTTTGCTCTTCCTTTTTTCTTTTGCCTTTGCCATGCGCCTGTCGAATTTATCCGTCGTCATTTTAATGAACCGCGAAAGCGGCTTATAGACGAGGAATACGACGATACTGATTCCTACGCTCTTGATGGCGTTGAATCCTAAAACGAACTGCCAGGTAATGGCAAAGAACTCGCCCGAGTTCATGTTCGGAATAAAGTGCATGACGTCGCAGAAGAACCAGTAGTTGATATAGCGGTTTACAACCAAGCTCACGCTCATTTGCAGCACGCAGGCGCATACGAGATACAGGCACACCCACCACTTGCCGCGTTTGAAACGGTATGCAATGGACGGGATAATGATATACGCCGTAGACATAATAAAGTTGGCAATTTCGCCTACGCCCGCCGTAGAGGACTTCGTCCAGCAAAGCAGTTCCTTAATACCGATAGAAATAATCGCTTCTACGGGGCCGAAGATGAATCCCTCAATCATGAAAAACAGATTTGCGAAATCGAATTTCAAAAAGGACGCGGCAGGGAAAATGGGAAATTCCAAAAAAGTGACCACAAACGCAAGCGCGGTAAAAAACGCCATGTATGCAATGCGGGGCGCGGAGAAATGCTCGCGCAAAATAGCTTTCACGCGTGCGCCGCGTGTGGGTTTTTCCACCGCTTCCGCGGCGGGCTCAGCGGTTTCTACCGCCTCAGTTGCAAGTTCTTCTTCCATAAGAATACCTCTAAAAAGTTTATTTTCGGATATTCTTTGAAAAAAAGACGCCCCTCAAAATAAGGGGCGCGTAAAATTCGCTTTTCATTTCTTTTCGTATCCGGACTATACCGTCGGTTCGGGAATTGCACCCGATCGGGAGCTCACGCTCTTCGCAGACTTTACTGCCGGTGGAGAATTTCACTCCGCCCCAAAGAATATTCGATTGCCTATATTATATGACGCAATCTATATTCTGTCAAGCATTTTTTACGAAATCTAAATATGCGCTTTCAGATATTCGCGCATAACTTCTTCGGGCATGAACCCGACGTTCTGTGCCTTTACCTTTCCGTCCTCGAAAATAATTACCGTGGGAATGGACGCAACGCTGTTCTCGATTGCAACCACAGGGTTTTTGTCGGTATCCGTTTTCACGAACTCGGCTTGTGTCCCAAGCTCTTCGGAAAGCGTTTCCATTACGGGCGCAAGCATTCTGCACGGGCCGCACCAGCTCGCAAAGAAATCACATACGATTGTTTTGCCCCCCGCAATCAGCGCTTTTAATTCTTCGTCGTTTACTTCCTTTACCATATCAGTTCTCCTTTTGCTTTAAGTATGTTGCAAGTTCACTGAATTTAACCCGCTCGGAAGAAGAATTTTTCATATCCTTCACTTCCGCCGCGCCCTCATTAAGCTCGCTCTCGCCGATGACGGCAACGAACCGCGCACCAATTTTATCGGCATACTTGAACTGCGCCTTCAAGGAACGCTCCATTAAATCGACTTCCGCAGAGATTCCCGCCTTTCTCAGCTCGCTTGCAAGGACGAATGCTTGTCCGCGTGATTTTCCGTCCATACCCGCAAGATAGCAACTTACGCCTTTCTCCTCGGGTACGGGCGCATTCTCCGCCGCAATTACCATTAAGAGCCGTTCCAAGCCCGCCGCAAAGCCGACTGCGGGAACCGCCTTTTCGCCCATCTGTTCGAGGAGTCCGTCGTAACGCCCGCCGCCGAGCACCGTGCCCTGCGCACCCGCCGCTTCGGACGTGAACTCGAATACCGTGCGGCTGTAATAATCGAGCCCGCGCACGATAGAGGGATTGATTTCATATTTGATATTCGCCGCATTGAGCAGGTTTTTCACTTCCTCGAAATGCGCCTTGCAATCGTCGCACAAATAGTCGAGCATTCTCGGCGCATTCGCCGTAATTTTCTTGCAGCCCTCTTCCTTGCAGTCGATCATGCGCATGGGGTTCTTTTCAAACCGCGCGTTGCAGTCCGCACACATTTCTTTCAAATGCGGCGCAAAATACGCTTTGAGTGCCTTATGATACTCCGCACGGCAGGTCTTACAGCCGATAGAGTTAATTTGCAAAGAAACGTTTTTTAAGCCTAAATTTTTAAGGAAAGAATCTGCAAGGGCAATGATTTCTGCATCGGCAGTTGCTCCCGCCGCGCCGTAGAGCTCCGCGCCGAACTGGTGGAACTCTCTGAGTCTTCCCGCCTGCGGACGCTCGTAACGGAATGCGGAAATAAGGTAGTACGCCTTAAACGGCATTGCGCCGCCCGCAAGACCGTTGCCTAAAAACGCGCGCGCAACCCCTGCCGTTCCCTCGGGGCGGAGCGTAATGGAACGGTTGCCCTTATCGAGAAAGGTGTACATTTCTTTATTTACAATGTCGGTGGTATCGCCCACGCCGCGTGCAAAAAGCTCGGTGTGCTCGAATACGGGCGTGCGGATTTCCTTGAACGAAAACGCCTCCGCCGTCTTTCTCGCCGTGTCCTCCACGTGGTGCCACAAATACACCTCGGCAGGCAATACGTCCTTCGTACCCTTGGGAATGTTTATCATACTAACTCCGTTATTCTTCCTTTAATCTTTCCAACGCCTGATACGCCAATTCGTTTCCGCGCTCTGCGGATTTTTCGTACCATGCGATTGCTGTTTCTTCGTTTGCTTCTACGCCCGTGCCCTCTTCAAAGCATTCGCCGAGTTGATACTGCGCGAGCGAATCGCCCTGCTCGGCGGCTTTTAACAGCCACTTCACGGCAAGGGCTTCGTCTTTGGGAAATTCCTTCTCGCCCGCCGTATTCGTCTTTCCGTAGAGGTACAACATTCCGAAATCGTACTGCGCGGGCATATACCCCGCGTTAGCCGCCTGCTCTAAAAGCTTCCGCGCTTTCTCGGGGAACGAGGGCGTACCCGCGCCGCGTTCGTAGCAAACGCTCAACTCATAGAGGGCCTCTACGCTGCCCAGTCCCGCCGCCTTCTCAAACCATAGAAAGGCGCGTCTCCTATCCTCGTTCACGGCGTCGGTAATGGGATTTTTGTCCCACATTACCGCGGCGCCTTTGAGATTCGGACTGCCCGACGGCAAACTTTGAAAAAGCGCTAACTTTTTCTCCGCCTCGTCGCAATAGTGGTACGCAAGGGCAAGCTGCGCCTCTGCATCGCCTCCTTCGGCTTTTGCAATGAGTTCGTTGATTTCTTCCTGCATCATAGAAAGACCTTACAAAACGTATTTCTTCAAATCTCTGTCTTTGGTGATTTTGCTAAGGTGCTCCTCGACGTACGCGCGGTTGACCTCCACGGGAATAACGGGATAATCGTTCCCGCCCGCGTTGAAGGAAATATCTTCAAGCAGATATTCCATAACGGTGTGCAATCTTCTTGCGCCGATATCCTCGCTTGTGAGGTTGATTTCCTCGGAGATTTCCGCAATCGCCTCGATTGCGTCGGGCGTAAACTTTAAGTCGATATTATCCACCGCCAAAAGCACCGCGTACTGCTGTGTGAGCGAATGCTCGGTATTCGTTAAAATGTTTACGAAGTCCTCTTTCGTGAGCGAGCTAAGCTCCACCGAAACGGGGAAACGCCCTTGCAGCTCGGGAATCAGGTCTTCCACCTTTGCAACGTGGAACGCACCCGCCGCAATAAAGAGCATATAGTCCGTCTTCACGGGGCCGTACTTCGTCATGACCGTGCTGCCCTCTACGATAGGCAGAATGTCCCTTTGCACGCCCTCGCGGGAAACGTCCGCGCCCGAAGTGTTGCCCTTGCCCGCAATTTTATCGATTTCGTCAATGAAGATAATACCGTCGTTTTCGGCACGGCGAAGCGCCTCTTCTTTCACGGCGTCGTCGTCGATGAGCTTTTCCGCTTCCTCGGCAACGAACAGCTTCATAGCCTCTTTTACGGCAATCTTGCGCTTTTTCTTCCGCGCGGGAAGCATTTCGCCGAAGATAGAACCGAGGTTGATTGCCGCGCCGCCGGGAATGAGTTCCATGTTCTTGGGCTCGTCGGCAACCTCCGCCTCGATGACGAGATTATCGAAGGTGCCCTTTCTGAGCGATTCCAACAAATTCGCCTCGAAGATTTCGCGCGGGGTTTCGCCCCTATCCGCCTTCTTCGCCTCGGCGAGAATTTTCACCATTTTCTTTTCGGCGGTATCCGTCGCTTTCGCGGAGACCTCCGCCGTCTTCTCGTCCTTCACTAAGCGGAACGCGCATTCCACCAAATCACGCACCATGCCCTCTACGTCCTTGCCGACGTAGCCGACCTCGGTGTACTTGGTTGCTTCCACCTTAATAAAAGGCGCTTTCACGAGCTTGGCAAGACGGCGTGCAATTTCCGTTTTGCCCACGCCCGTAGGACCCTTCATAATAATGTTTTTGGGCGTGATTTCCTCGCGGAGCTCGGGAGAGAGCTGCGCCCTTCTATAACGGTTGCGAAGCGCAATGGCAACCGCCTTTTTCGCCTCGTCCTGACCGATAATGTGTTTATTGAGTTCGTTTACGATTTGTTTGGGTGATAAATTCATATCTTCTCCTTATTCTTTGCCGCTACAATGCTTTCTTTTGCCTGAGCAATTCTTCTCCGTCCTGTTCTTCGGACTTCGTCAAATGGCAGTACCGCTTTGTGAGTACCAACTGTTGTTCATAGGATAATTCGCTGAAAACGATATTAAAAAATTTATCGATCGTTTTCGTATGACGGTTGTCCCCTATGACCTTGAACTTTTTCTCTCCCAGCCGCGTGTACAGCTCCAAAACCAGTTTGCTATTCAAATCGAGCTTCTTCACCAAAACGCTTCTGCTAAAAAGATAAACCTTTCTTCCGCGGCGATAGGAGCCCTGATGATACCAAAGCCCGTTGGAAGCGACGCATTGGGTGATATCGCTGTAAGCAATTTCCGTTCCCTTTTTCGAGAAAACCGTCCGATACCGAACGAGAGCGTCCTCTTTGAACGCAACCGTTTCCGAATGATAGAGTGCGTAAAACGCGTCTAACAAGAGGAACGCGGGAATGATAAAAAGACACAGCCACCCCCACATTTGTAAGGTAAAGCTCATGTTCCCGCTTTCCGCCATCATGGAAATGCCGAATAAAACAAGCGGCAGTCCCGTGAAGATTAAAATCAAAAACAGGAACGCAGTCGTCTCTTTTTCATAGCGCGCCGCGAATCTCTTTGGTTGCATTTCAAGGCTCCCGTAAATAGGCTTATATCGTCTCGCAGATGATATGGTCGTTCGTATAGACGCAGATTTCGCTTGCGATTTTCAGCGACTTTTTCGCAATTTCCTCGGCGGAATATTTGGTATTCTGCGCGAGTGCACGCGCCGCCGCGAGCGCGTAGTTCCCGCCGCTGCCGATTGCGCAAATGCCCTCGTCGGGCTCGATGACTTCGCCCGTGCCCGAGAGAATTAAAAGCGTATCCTTATCCGCCGTAATCATCATGGCGTCCAGCTTTCTGCCGATTTTATCCGACCGCCACAAATCTGCAAGCTCCACCGCCGAGCGCATGAGGTTGCCCGCGAATTTATTGAGCATTCCCTCGAACCGCTCCGAGAGCGAGAACGCATCCGTTACCGAGCCCGCAAAGCCTAAAATGACCTTGCCGCCGTAAATGCGGCGTACCTTGATTGCCGTATTTTTGAATACGACAGACTCGCCCATGGTAACCTGTCCGTCGCCTGCGATTGCCGTTACGCCGTTCTTCTTGACGGCGCAAATGGTAGTTCCGCGAAATTCCATTTATAATTCCTCCTGAAAACGGATTATTTCTTGTAATGCCCGTTCACTTAATAATCGTTTCTTTTCTTTTTTATCGCGCACGGTTTCAAAGCCCGCACGCAGGATCCCGTAGTTTGCATTCATAGGCTCGAAGTGCCCGCTATGCGTTGCAACGTAGCGCGAGAGCGCGCCGCAAACGCAGGTATCTTCTGGGACGATAGTCTCCTTCCCGCAAAGCCGCCGATAGGCGTGAATCCCCGCGAGTAGTCCGCTCATGGCACTTTCAACGTAGCCCTCTACCCCAGTAATCTGCCCCGCAAAGAATAAGTCGGGGTTTTGCTTTACCGAGAAATCCGCTTGAAGCACTTCGGGCGACTGCAAATAGGTATTGCGGTGCATCACGCCGTAACGCTCGAACTCCGCATTTTTGAGGGCAGGAATGAGTGAGAACACGCGCTTTTGCTCGCCGAATTTGAGGTTGGTCTGAAACCCGACGAGCCCGTAAGAGGTGCCCGCCTCGTTCTCGCGCCGAAGCTGTAATACGGCGTAGGGGCGCACGCCCTCGAACTCCAGCCCCACGGATTTGAGCATACCGAAGCGCAGGGTATCCTTCCCGCGCGACGCCATGACCTCAACGGGCATACAGCCCTCGAAGATTTCCCGCTTTTCAAACGCGTGAAGCTCTACCTTCTCCGCGCCGAGAAGCTCGTCTATAAAATGATAATATTCCTCTTTCGTGAGCGGGCAGTTGATATAATCTCCCTCGCCCTTGCCGTAGCGGCTCATGGAAAAGGTCTTTGAATAGTCGATACTGTCCGCCGAAACGACGGGCGCGGTCGCGTCGTAAAAATGCAGCGAACCGCCGAACCTTTTTTCGATTGCCTCGTACAGCGCTCCCGCCGTGAGCGGGCCCGTTGCAACGATTCCGCTTTTCGGCAGCTCCTCTTCCTCGCGGCAGACGATACGAATATTTTTCTCTGCGCGAAGCTTTTCCGTGATATAATCGGAAAACTTGTCCCGATCGACGGCTAAGGCACCGCCCGCGGGAACCTTGGTTTTTTCCGCCGCTTCCATAGTGAGCGAGCCTAAAATGCGAAGCTCTTCTTTCAAAAGTCCGCAGGCATTACCGTAGATATCGCTGCTCTTTAAGGAATTGGAACAAACGAGCTCGGCAAAGCCGTTTGAGCTATGCGCAGGGGTGCGCTTTTCGGGCTTCATATCCACGAGCTCGACCTCTACGCCGCGTTTCGCCAGATAGTACGCCGCCTCGCTTCCGCCAAGCCCCGCGCCGATAATTTTAATCATGCTGTTCCTGCTTGTTTTCTTCCTGCGGCGGCTGAGGGGGCTGATAGCGGCAGTCCTTATTCGAGCACTTCACTCTGCCCTTGGGCGTTTTCACAATGGGGCTCTTGCACTCGGGGCATTTCTCGCCCGTGGGGATATCCCAGCTCATGAACTTGCATTCGGGATAGCCGCTGCACCCGTAGTAGATTTTTCCCTTCTTGGAGCGGAGCCTCTTAGCGGGCTTGCCGCACTCGGGGCAGATGCCCTCCAAAACGTCCTCTTTCTTCTCGCCGTAGGGCAAAGTCGATTTGCATTCGGGATAGTTGGGGCAGGACAGGAATTTACCGAATTTGCCCATTCTCACGATCATGAGCTCGCCGCACTTGGGGCACGGCGTATCGGTAATTTCGGGCCCCTCTTCGCCCACGATATTCGAGCATTTCGGGTAGTTGGAGCAGGCAAGGTATTTGCCGTATTTGTTGGTTTTACGAATCATGCGGGAGCCGCACTTTTCGCAGAGGATATCCGTTTCCTCGTTTCCGTCCGTATTCGCAAAGCGGAGCTTTTCCTCGAACGGCGGATAGAAATCGCCGATAATGGAATGCCAGTCCTTACCGCCCTCTTCGATTTCGTCGAGCTTTTCTTCCATGCTCGCCGTAAAGCCGACGTCCATAATATCGGTAAAGTAGTGCATTAACAAATCGGTAATGCGGAACGCAACGTCGGTGGGCTTCATGTATTTTCCGTCTTTTTCAACGTATCTGCGCTTGTTCAAAACGGAGATGATAGACGCGTAAGTAGAGGGACGGCCTATCCCCTTATCTTCCATGGCCTTTACGAGCGAAGCGTCGGTATAGCGCACGGGGGGCTTGGTGAATTTCTGTTCGGGCTTCAATGCAAGGCAGGAAAGTCCGTCGCCCTCTTCAAGCGGGGGAAGGAGGCCCTTCGTCTCTTCCTCGTCGTCCTTTTTGGTTTCCTGATACACGGCGGTATAGCCCGCGAATTTGAGCGATTTGCCGCTCGCCTTAAAGCCGTATTCGCCGTTTGCCACCTCAAACTGCATGGAGTCGTACTGCGCCTCGCTCATCTGCGACGCCACGAAGCGTTCGTAAATGAGCTTGTAAACATTGAAGTGCTTCTTATCGAGCATCTTCTTCACCGACTCGGGCGTACGCGCAAGGTCGATGGGACGAATTGCCTCGTGCGCGTCCTGCGCGCCCTTTTTGGAGGCGTAGAAGTTGGGCTTTTCGGGATAGTACTCTTTCCCGTAACGGCTCTCGATATATTCCTTTGCCATTGCCTGCGCCTCGGAAGAAACGCGGGTGGAGTCCGTTCTGATATAGGTGACGAACGCGATATGCTCGCCGCCCTCAACGTCCATACCTTCGTAAAGGTGCTGCGCCATGAGCATAGTTTCGGGCGCGGTAAGCCCAAGCTTATTGGAAGCGTCCTGTTGCAGGGTGCTCGTTGTGAAGGGTGCGGGCGCGTGCGATTTGGTGACGGACTTCTTGACCGAAGCTACCGAGTAGCTCCCCGCGCCGAGTGCCGCAAGCGTTTCGTCCGCTTCTTCCTTATTCGAGATTTTGAACTTCTTGCCGTTCTTCTTTTCGAGCGCGGCCTTGAAGGGAGAAAACTTCTTTTCGCCGTCCTGAAGCTCCGCCGTCACGTTCCAGTACTCTTCGGGCACGAATGCGAGAATTTCGCGCTCTCTATCCACCACGAGTCGCAGCGCAACCGACTGCACGCGTCCCGCGGAGAGCCCGCTCTGAATTTTATTATTGAGAAGGGGCGAGAGCTTGTAGCCCACCAGCCTATCCATCACGCGGCGCGCCTGCTGTGCGTCCACGAGATTATAGTTGATTTTGCGCGGATGTTCGAGCGCATTTTGCACCGCCCTCGGAGAAATTTCGTTGAACTCGATACGGTTCTCGCCGTCCTCGGAAAGTCCCAAAACGCTTTGCAGGTGCCAGGAAATCGCTTCGCCTTCGCGGTCGGGGTCGGTTGCGAGATACACTTTATCCGCTTTTTTTGCGGCTTCCGTCAAACGGCCGATTACTTCCTCCTTGCCGGGGGAAGTGACGTATTTGGGCTCGAAGTTTTTATCGATTGAAACGCCGAGCGTCTTTTGCGGAAGGTCGCGGATATGTCCGCCCGAAGCGTCTACCCGATACTTCCCCTTTAAGTACTTTGAAATTGTCTTTGCCTTGGAAGGTGACTCCACGATAATTAAATCCATACTGCTCCTTATATTGCGGAATATTTGTTTCCGCCCGACTTTGTGACGAGCCCTTTTATTTCAAGCGAGGAGAGCGTTGCCGCCGCCTCGTATATTTGCAAGTTTGTTTTTTCGGCAATTACCGCCGCGTGCAGCTCTCCGTTTTCAGAGAGCACTTCCATAATGCGCGCTTCCTCTGCGCTGAGCGTAGGCGGTTGCTTTTTCGACGGAGCGAAACCGTACTGAAAAAAGATATCGTCCACGTCCGTTGCAATATACGCGCCCTTTTTAATGAGCTCGTTACAGCCCTCGCCCTGCTTCACGCCGAGGTTGTACGGGAACACGAACAAATCTCTGCCGTAGTCAAACGCGCGGCTTGCGGTAATAATGGTTCCGCTTTTGAGCCCTGCCGAGATGATAAGCACGCCCTCGGAAAGTGCCGCTAAAATACGGTTGCGTGCATGGAAGAAACCCTTTTGCACCTTCTCACCGAACGGAAATTCGGAGAGAAGCAACCCCTTTTCTTTCACTTGTCTTTTGAGGTGCGCGTGAGATGCGGGATAGCATTCGTCAAGCCCGCAGGGAGAAACGCAAATGAGCTTTCCGCTCTCCAACGCGCCCGCAATGGCCGCGCTGTCGCCGCCCTCGGCAAGTCCCGTTACGATAACGAACTTTTCCGTAAGCTCGCCCGCAATCTTTTTGCCCGCCTTTTCCGCCCAAGGGGGCGTGATGCGCGAGCCGACGATACAAAACTTTTCCTTTTTTAATAGCTCGCGGTTGCCCTCGCCGAAGAGCACGAGCGGTGCGTCTGGTATCGCTTTCACGGAAGCGGGATAGTCCTCGCTTACGTAGGTAACGGCGAAACGGTTTTTCGCTTTCAGACGGGCAATTACCTCGTCCGTTTCCCGCTCGCGCGCAGGCCTGTCGCTATTATATACCCCGTTTCTACCCCCTTTTAGTACCAAATTTGAAAATTTTTCAAATTCGTTAAAAAGAGCTACGGGGTGCTTTGCCGCGTGCAGCAGCGTTACGCGTTCGCGGTAGTCGAGCGGCGTACACGCCGCAAGCCATAAAAGTGCTCTCTCGGTTTCCGTCATAGGTTAGTCCATTTTATCGAAAATGCGGTAGGATACCGCTTCGTAAACGTGCTTTGGTAAAATCTCTTCGCTAAAATCGAGATCGGCAATCGTCCGCGCAACCTTCATAATACGCGCGCGCGCCCGCGCAGAGAGGTGCATTTTCTCAAACGCGGAGCGTAAGATCCCGTCGCCTTCCGCGGAGAGTACACAATAATTTGAAAGCTCCTTCTCGCCCATTTCGGCGTTGGTATGTATCGCACAACCCTCGAAACGCGAATGCTGAATGCGCCTTGCGGCGTTCACCCGCTCCTTAACTTTTTGCGAGCTCTCCCCTTCCAGATTAGAAGTGAGCTCGTCGTAAGAAACGTTATCCACTTCCACCTGCAAATCGATACGGTCGAGTAGCGGCCCCGAAATCTTTCTGCGGTAGTTACGGATTTCCGCAGGCGTACAGGTGCAGGTTCGCTCCACGGAGCCGTAGTTCCCGCACGGACAGGGGTTCATACTCGCGCAGAGCATAAACCGCGAGGGATACGTATAAGTTCCGCCCGCACGCGAAACGGTAATTTTTCCGTCCTCTAAGGGCTGACGGAGCGCTTCCAACGTCGAACGGTTGTACTCGGGAAGCTCGTCCAAAAACAAAACGCCGCCGTGCGCCAAAGATATTTCACCGGGGTGGACGGCACGGTTCCCGCCGCCACACATAGATACGGTGGTTGCCGTATGGTGCGGGGTGCGGAAGGGACGAACGCTTACGATTCCCTCTTCGCCGAGCGTACCCGCCACCGAATGTATCTTAGTAATTTCAAGCGCCTCTTCAAAAGTTAAATCGGGCATGACGGAGGGAATGCACCGCGCGAGCATGGTCTTGCCCGCACCGGGCGGGCCCACCATTAACAAATTATGTCCGCCCGCAACCGCAATCTCTAAGGCACGCCGCGCGACGGGCTGGCCCTTTACAAACTTCAAATCGGCTGAGCCCGCCTTGCCCTCGGAAAGGGTAAACGCTTCCGTTTGAAGCGGCGCAATTTCCGCCGTGCCCAAAAGGTGTTTTACGACCTCCGAAAGCGAACGGGCGGGATAGATTTCCGCTCCGCCCATAAAGCCCGCTTCCTTTGCGTTTGCCGCGGGAATAATAAATTTGGAATAGCCGTGCCCCTTTGCGGAAATGAGAATGGGAAGTAATCCCGAAACGGGACGCAGCTCGCCGCTGAGCGCAAGCTCACCCAAAAAGACGACGTCCGTAACGTCCGCGCCGACGAGCTGTTCGCTCGCCTTTAAGAGGCTGATTGCAACCGCCAAGTCAAACGACGCGCCCTCCTTCCGGATATCGGCGGGCGCAAAGTTTACGGTTATTTTATTGACGGGGAAAAGGAGACCGCTGTTCTTCAAGGCCGAGCGCACGCGCTCCTTGCTCTCCTTTACCGCCGTATCGGGAAGTCCCACCATTTCGTACTGCGGGATTCCCTTGTTGACGTCTGCTTCCACTTCCACGGGCACGCCGTCGAGTCCGCTGAGCGTATAGCAGATAATTTTAGATACCATAGTTATACCTTATAAAAACGCTTTCATGAACGACGCGGGGAGCGGGATCGAGAACGTGAAGATTGCCGTGAGCGCAAACCACGCCGCAAGCAAGGCAATGCCTACGATGCAAACGATTTTCGCCGCCGAACCAAGCTTGCCCTTTTCCGCTGTGAAGTGGCGCACGGCTTCCGCCGCAAGCAGGAACGCAAACAGATAGACGAGCAGGAGGAACGCAATCGCACCCTTCGCAAAGATTGCAGTAACGAGGCATATGACGATTCCGCCGAGAAGCGAAGTAAGGTTGACGAATTCCGCTTTCTGATAGAAGTCTTTCCCGCTCTTGCAAAGCGCAATAATGCGCCAAATTGCATACGCAATGCCCGCAAGCCCCGCAAGGAATGCAAACACGTTAATGACGATTGAGGTAATAGCAAACGTTTCGCCCGCGCCCGTAAATACGGTGTATGCGGGAAGCCATACGTTGGGACTGCCGTTTACGCCTACGAATCCGCCCGCGAAGAATTGCGCGCCCAGCGTGAAGAAGTTGAGCGAGGGCGACGCGGGATTATCGAACAGCTTGACCGCCAGATAGTAAGTGGGAATGAGGAAGATGAGCGAGAGGAAAATTGCCCCTACGACTAAGCTTGCAAAGAACGCAACGGGAGCCGCAGTATTTTTGCGGCGGTACTCTGCCGCCACGCTTTGAACCTTTCTCTGAGCCTCGCTCAAAGGTTTTTCTTCCTGCGCTTCGCTTACCTCGGGCGCAGGCTGCAAAGCCTCTTCCGCTTCCGCCTGTTCGATTGCGGCGCCGAGATAGTATTTGCGTGCGCGCTGTTGTTTGAGCATACCCGCCGCAAACAATCCGCAGATGCCGAGCATGGGAATGACGTACGCGCCGCTCACGCAGATTGCCGCCGCCCCGCTCAGTCCCCCGAGAATGAGCGAAACACCGTTCTTCTTCAAGCCGTGGCGGTAGAAGCGATAAGTTCCGTAGAATGCGCCGAGGAAGAAGAACACGCCGATCATGAGCGGTGTACCGAAATGCCCGATTCCGATTGAGAGCCCCGAAAGCGCGTACAGAATTGCAAACGCAAACCCTGCTTTATCGCTCTTGAACATATCCCGCGCAATGAAGAATCCGAGAACGAGTACGCCGAACGAGAAGAGCATGGGCATAAAACGCAGTCCGAACGGGCTCATGCCGAACATGACGGTGCCGAATGCAACGAGGCTTGTCCCGAACGTGTTATGCACGGTGTCGCCGTGGTAGACGCTCCCCTCCTCGTAAATGTTGCCCCTTTTCATTTCGGAAATAGAAGAAAGGGTATAAATCTCTTCCTTGGTAAAACGGTGGTAGGTAGACTGGGAGAGCTTCGGCATATGCTGCGCGTCGATGAGCGCACCCGCCGCCTTTTTCGCGTCCTCCGCACTCTGATTATTATGCTGGGTTGCCGAGTAAATTTCCGTGGGAAGCACGACGAATTCTCCCGAGGGAACGCCGCTCGAAGCAACCTCGCCAAAGGTGCCGTCCGCATTTGGCGTGCGGAGCACTTCGCCGACGAACACGACCTCGTTGATTAAAAGATTGCTCTTGGGTGCAGTAAGCTTATAATACATCCAGCTCGAAAGCTTATAGACGGTTTCCAGATTTTCCGCAAACGGATCGATCCAGTTATACTGGCAGTTCTCGATCGCCGTCGTCTTTTCGTCGCGCTCGCTATCGGGCTTGAGGTTTTCAAGCGTCGCCGTATATTGATAGTTTGAAGAGGTAGAGAACGAGCTCGCCGAAGCGCCACGGTTAATGCGGATCTGCGCGTCTTCCCCCTCTTGGGAATAGAGAATGGCAACGTTCAAATAGACGTGCGATAAGGAGCAGTAAATAGGTTTCCCGTCCTTATCCTGCGGGTTGCTCAGCTTAAAGATAACGCTGGATTCGCCCTGTTCCTTTGTGGCGTTCATGAGAAGATAAGATTTCCCCGTGGACTCAACGCTGCCGAGCGATCCGAGCCCGACGCCTAAGAACACGACTGCGAGAATGATAAACGCAATCAGATATTTAGATAGCTTTTGCAACTTTTTCATAAGAACACACTATTCCCTATTATATTGGTATCTTCCTTATTCTAACCCATTCGGGGCAAATTGTAAACTGTTTTTGAAAATATTTATTGCCGAAAATCAAACGCCGTGCGCAATTCTTTGTTTCGGGCATACAAAAAGCGGCAGTCATTGACTTTTGACTGCCGCCTTTCGCTCTTTGAAGAATTACTTCTTTTCTTTGATTTTCGCCGCTTTACCCGTAAGTCCGCGAAGATAGTAGAGTTTTGCTCTTCTAACCTTGCCCTCGCGTACGACGGTGACGTATGCCACCTTGGGGGAATGCAAGGGGAAACAACGCTCCACGCCTACGCCGAACGATAAACGGCGCACGGTGAACGTTTCGCGGATACCGCCGTTCTTCTTTGCGATAACCACACCCTCGAAGTTCTGAATTCTTTCCTTGCCGCCCTCGATAATACGATAACCGACTTTTACGGTATCGCCGACGTTGAACTTGGGAACTTCCTGCTTCATGTTCTCGGCTTCAATTTGCTCAATGAGCCCCATGACTTTACCTCCGTGTTTTACGCGACATTCATTCCCGCTAAGCGGCAGAGGAATGCCCGAAGTCAGTTATTCATTATAAAGGAAACTCAAATAAAAAGCAACTTATTTTCACCGTATTTCGGAATTTTTTTCTTGCCCGTTTTCCGTATTTTCCTCTACCGCAGGCGGAATCTCGTAAATTCCCTGCACGCTAGCGTAGGTATCCCGCCGAAAAAGCGTGCGCGATATGAGATTGCCCGCGCTATCGTACACCAAAAGATAGCTCTCGCTTGCAATGCCCTCTTTCTCGTTACGAACGACTTTTTCCTCTTCCCCTTCGCGTATTTCGGCGGGCGGGGGCGGAATACGGCGGAGCACCTCGCTCTCGATTTCGTAGCGTCTGCCGTCGGGCTTGCCGTAGACAATAAAGCGCACGAAGTTTTCACCCGTTACAGCCGAGAGGTATACGGGGAACTCGTAAGGGTTCACGAATTTCAAATCGCAATACTCGGAAACCATTGCGTCGAGCGAGGGACGAATGTACCCAACGGAAAGGGAATGCGCGCGGCTCTCGGTAATACTCAGCCCTGAAAGTAGCGCGGCGTTCATAAGCGTAGTGCTCGCCTGACACACCCCGCCGCCCACACCGGGCACGAACTCGCCGCCCTGAATGACGTTTGCAATCTCGAATCCGTTTTTCTCCGTGCGCTTGCCCACCGCGGCGTTAAAGGAAAACTCAGCGTGCGGCAAAATTTCCGTTCCCGAAATGCGGGAGGCCGCAAGCGCGATATTGTGCACGCGGGGCAAATTCGCGCCGTCGAAATAGGTGGTAAACGCACCGAGCCGCTTCGTACGCGCTTTAAGCGTTTTTACGGTAACCTTGGGCTCGTACTCCACGGTGATAATTTCCGATTCCGCTCTCCCCTCTTCCATTGCCGTAAGCGCGTTTTTCAGCGAGCGCGCATAGTCGCAGTAAACGCCCTTTTGCTCGGGAACGTAAGTAAACGCTTGTCCGTCGAAAAACAGCTTCGCGTCCACCGCTTCCCGCGCGTTCAGCCTGCAAAACGCAAGTACGTCTTCCTCGGCATTCGCCCATTCCCGCCGACCCCCGAACGAGGAGAGCGTAACCTCGCGCTCACCCGCAGGGGATAAAAGCGTAAACGGCACGCTCTCCCATTCCACGGTGCGCCGCCGCGCGGCGGGTACCGCTTCGGGCGTGCCCGCTCCAATTAAAAAGCTCCCCGCAAGGAGGAGCGATACTACGTTGAAACAATTTATCATTCGCGCCTCAGAGCGGAATACCGAGCGCAGAAAGAAGGTCTTCGGAGGCGTGAAATTCGGGAAGGCCGAGAATGCGGTTTCCGCCGTCCTTATGAAAATCCGAGCCGCCCGTAACCAGCAAACCGTGCGCCGCCGCGTACGCTTTCAAGTACTCCGTCTCCTTTTCAGTATGCGACGAGTGATAGCATTCTATTCCGTCCAGCCCGCGTTCAACGAGCCCGTTTATAAGCTCAATGCGCACGCCGTTCTCTAAACGAATCCGCCCGGGGTGCGCAAGCACGGCAAGCCCGCCGCACGCATGAATTACCTTGATTGCCTCCTCGGGCGTGGGACGCCACAGCTCCGAATAGGCGGGTTTTCCTTTATCGAACAACGCCTCGTAGCACTGCATGGGCTTTTTTGAAAGCCGTTTTGCAAACGCGTTCACAACGTGCATGGTATGAAGGGGCGCATCCTTTTTGAGATGTTCCCGCTCCACTTCCTCCATGCTTACGTTTAAGCCGAGATATGCGTTTGCCTTCTCTATGATATCCTGCGCGCGAAGCACCGCGCCCGTTTTGCGTTTTTCAAGGAAGGCGTAATATTCTTCGCACGCCGTGCAACGGTAGCCGAGCACGTGCACCTTATCGCCCTCGTAGGAAGAGACCTCCCAGCCCGAAACGAATTTCAAACCGCACTTTTCCGCCGCCGCGCGTTTTTCCTCTAAGCCGCCGAGGCTATCGTGATCGGTCATGGAAATGAGCTCCACTCCCGCCGCCCGTGCGCGGCGCGCAATTTCCTCGGGCGTGTTTGCGCCGTCCGAATAAATTGTATGAATATGCAAATCCGCTCTCATTCTATCACCTTTCCCGCCTGAATGCGGATACGGCGGGCTTCCTTGCCGTAGAGCACCCGCTCGGCGTGCGTGCAGGTAAGAATACACTGCAAGTCCTTAACGCCTTCCAACAGCCGTTTGCGGCGCGGAAGGTCGAGCTCGCTCATTACGTCGTCCAAAATGAGAATGGGTGCTTCGCCCGTGATGGAACGGAAAATCTGCGTTTCGGCGAGCTTCATAGAGAGCGCCGCCGTACGCGCCTGCCCCTGCGAGGCATAGCCGCGCGCGTCCGTTCCGTTAATGCTGACGCGAATATCGTCGCGGTGCGGGCCCACCGTCGTATAGCCGAGGCGCAAATCCCGCTCGCGCGAGGAAGTAATTTCGCGGAAGAGCTTTTCCTTTACGCTCTCCTCGTCCCCCTCGTACGCCCCGTCCATACTGAGCGTGAGCTCTTCCGCGCCGTCCGTAAGAGAGGCATGCGCCGCACCTGCAAGCGGGGAAAGCTCCGCAAGAAATTCCCTGCGCTTTTTCACGATGCGGGAAGCATAGGTTGCAAGCTGTTCGTCCCATACGTCGAGCGCGTCCGTATCCTGCGAGTAGCCGAAGCCCTTCAAAAGATTATTGCGCTGATCGAGTACGCGCTGATAGCGGGAGAGTGCCACGCGGTAATCACGCGAGGTCTGCGAAATAGAGAGATTGAGAAAGCGTCTGCGCTCGTCGGGCCCGTCCTGAATGAGGCGCAGCTCACCGGGCGAAAAGAACACGCTGTTCATGTTGCCCAAAAAATCGACGGGGCGGATTTTATTGCCGTTGAGATACAGCTCGCGCTTATTCTCGAAAATGACGGCTTCCAGCGTAACTTTGCCGAACCGGCTCTCCGTAACCGCCGCAATGCGGGCGAACTCCGCCCCTTTGCGAATAAGCTGTCTGTCGTGCCGAATGCGGAGCGACGCGCCCGTGCAGAGGTAGAACACCGCCTCGGCGCAGTTGGTTTTGCCCTGCGCGTTTTTCCCCGTGAGGACGTTGAGCCCCTCGTCAAAGGAGAAGCTCTCGTGCTCGTAATTTCTGAAATTGTCCAAAGTCAAATTTTTGATTACCATGGGGAAATTCCGCAAAAACACTTTTCTTTTTTCGGTTTTTGTAATATAATTATAGCAAATCTACAAGAAAAGAGAAAGCGTTTGCGAGGACAAAATGGCGGAAATTACTCAACTCGAAGTTTTCTGGAAAAAAATCAAGGAACGGGCGGAAAAACTCATCAGCCCTATCCCTTACTCTGCGTTCGTGGAATCGCTCACGCCCGTAGATATCGTCAACCGTAAAATCGTGTTGCAGGCGGTTACCGAGCAGGGTGCAAACGTAATTACCACGCATCACCTCGATAAACTCCGCGAAGCGGTCATCTCCGCAGACGTGGGACTTTTGGACGTCACCATTATCGTAGAGGGCAGCGAAACGTATACCTTAAACGAAATGCCCGACGCCGTAGAGGAACAGCACGTCATTCTCGATAAACGCTACACCTTCGATTCCTTCGTGCAAGGCCCTTCCAATAAGTTCGTGTTAGCGGCGGCAAAGTCCGTTGCCCAGAACCCCGGCGAGAATTTCAATCCGCTCTATATTTACGGCGGTTCGGGCCTCGGCAAAACGCACCTCTTGCAGGCAATCGCAAACGAAATTGCAGAGCGCAAGCCCTCGCTCAAAGTACTCTACACCACGAGCGAAACCTTCCTCAACGAATACGTAGACAGTATGTTCTCCAAGCACGGCGGGCGGGATACCGAAGCACGCTTCCGCAACCGCTACCGCAACGTGGACGTTCTCATTATCGACGACATTCAGTTCTGGAAAGGCGCGGGCGTACAGGAAGCGTTCTTCCACACCTTTAACGAGCTGTTCACCCAGCACAAGCAAATCGTCGTATCTTCCGACTGCCCCGCAAAGGAACTCAAAACCTTGGAAGAGCGGCTCCGCACCCGCTTCGAGGGCGGGCTGATTGCGGATATCCAACCGCCCGATATCGATACGAAAATCGCCATCTTGAAACGCAAGGCGCTTGAAAAGAGAGTGGTCGTTCCCGAGGACGTGCTCGCTTTCCTCGTAAAGAATTCCGATAACAACGTGCGCACCTTAGAGGGACGGCTCAACACCGTTATCTTTGCAAGTAAGCTCCACGAGGAGCCCCTCTCCGTAGAGCTCGCCGCAACGGCGTTGCAGGAATCCATCAGCGATAACGATTCCGAGGAAATCACCGTGGAAACGATTATCCGCGCAACCTGCTCGCACTTCTCCATTACGAAGGCAGACCTCATCGGCAAAGGCAAGCGGCACGAGCTCGTACGCGCACGGCAAATCTGCGTATATCTTCTGTGCGAAATGCTCTCTCTGCCCCTCGTGACGGTGGGCAAGGAAATGGGCGGAAGAGACCACTCCACCATCATTTACGCGCGGGATAAGGTTGCCGAACTCATTCGCGTGAACGATACCATTCAAAAGGACGTAAACGACATTAAGAGCGTTGTACTCAAACAATAATGAAAGAATTTTCCGAAGGGGTTTGCGACGCCGTCGTTATCGGTGCAGGTCACGCGGGCTGCGAAGCGGCCTTAGCGCTTGCCCGCACGGGCTTAAAAACGGTGATGCTCACCCTCAATCTCGATAGTATCGGCTTTATGCCCTGTAACCCCTCCGTCGGTGGAACGGCGAAGGGGCATTTAGTACGCGAAATAGACGCGCTCGGCGGCGAAATGGGCTTGAATGCCGACAGGTGCGCGCTCCAATACCGTATGCTCAATGAGGGAAAAGGCGCGGCGGTGCAGTCGCTTCGCGCACAGACGGATAAGAACGCCTACCACCGCGAGATGAAGCGCGTGCTCGAACACACCCAAAATTTGCGCATCGTGCAGGGCGAGGCGGCGGAAATTCTCACGAAGAACAAAAAGGTCGTCGGCGTAAAAACCTCTTACGGCGGCGTATTCACCTGCCGCGCGGTCATCGTTGCAACGGGCACCTATCTCTGCTCGGAAACGATTACGGGCGAAACGGTGAAAAAGAGCGGCCCGAACGGATTCGCGAACGCCACCCTTCTCACCAAAAACTTAAAAAAGCTCGGCTATAAAATAAGGCGGTTCAAGACGGGCACCCCCGCCCGCCTCGACGGCAGAACGGTTGATTTCTCCCGCCTGCCCGTGCAGGACGGCGAAAAGGTCTATCCCTTTTCCTTTCTCAACGACAGCGTTCCCGATACGCAAACGCCGTGCTACCTTGCCTATACCAACCAAAGCACGCACGAGCTCATCTTAAACAATCTCGACCGTGCACCGTTATATAACGGACAGATTTCCTCGACGGGCCCCCGCTATTGTCCCTCGATTGAAACGAAGGTCGTGCGCTTCCGCGAAAAGGAGCGGCACCAACTCTTTTTGGAGCCAGAGGGCGCGGACACGACGGAAATTTACGTTCAGGGACTTTCGACCTCTCTCCCCCACGATTTGCAAAAGGAGATGTACCGCACCGTCGAGGGGCTCGAACAATGCGAAATCGCGCGGTACGCCTATGCAATCGAATACGACTGTATCGACACGCTCGACGTGCTTCCCACCCTTGAATTTAAGAAGGTGGAAGGACTTTACACGGCGGGGCAGGTAAACGGCACGAGCGGCTACGAAGAGGCAGCGGCGCAGGGACTTGTGGCGGGCCTCAATGCCTCGTTGAAACTGCGCGGGCTTCCCCCGCTCATTCTTCGGCGGGATCAGGCGTATATCGGGGTACTCATTGACGATTTAGTTACCAAGGGCACGGACGAGCCCTACCGCATGATGACCTCGCGCGCGGAGTTCCGGCTCTCTCTTCGGCAAGACAACGCCGATTTGCGCCTTACCCCCATCGGGTACGAATGCGGGCTTGTGAGCGGGGAACGCTATGAAAAATTCCTTGCAAGAAAGAAGATGCGGGAAGACGCGCTTGCCCTCTTAAACGAACGGGCGGAGCAGAAAAAGGCGGACGCGCTCGTACAAAGCGAGGGTGGCGAGCCCTTGAAAGCAGGCGTAACGTATGCAGATTTATTGCGCCGCGGCATTCCCCTTTCCAAGATAACGGAAACCTTCGGCATTTTAAGCGGCTTGCCGTACGACGTATTACAAAGCTCGGAGACGGAAATCCGCTATGCAGGATATTTGAAGCAGGGCGCGGAGCAGATAGAACGCGCCAAGAAGATGGAAGAAAAGCCCCTGCCCGCGGATATCGACTATGAAAAAATCGAAGGACTTCGGTTGGAAGCGCGGGAGAAATTGCAGCGAATCCGTCCCTTGAATTTGGGACAAGCCGAACGCATTTCGGGCGTGAACCCCGCCGATATCGCCGTACTCATGATTTATTTGAGCTTACACAAATGATTAAACAAGGAATAACCAACTATTTTAAGAGCCTGAAATATTTCTTCACGCCGCTCGGCACGCTTGCACTCGGACTGATTTTAGGCGTTTCTATTGCAGTCCCCTCTATTATTTCCTCGCTCAAAAGCATGGTCAACAGCGTCATAGAAATTTCCAATTCGGCAGAGCTCGACTTCATGCCCTTTCTGAACAGCTTATGGGATTCGACGCTTGCGCTGAACTGGAGCGAGCCGATCAGCGCGTTCCACACGCTTATCAGCGACGAATGGCTGAATACCACCTTGCAGACGAGCCTACAAACGTTTGTAGGAAACTACGAACCGCTTGCCGTCGAGCTGGGCGAAACGGTGCAGCTGTGCGTTTCCCAAATTACGCACTGCGCCGTGGTTGTGTTGCTGTTCACGGCAATGGGCGTAGTGGGCGGATATTTCCTCACCAAATACCTCATTCGCAGAAACATTGCGCGGCGGGCTTGGTGGAAATGGTTTCTCGTCACCCTCGTCGATTCCGTTTTAACCGCAGGAACGGCGTACCTCGGCGTGTGGCTCACGGAGCTGTGGAGCGCGGGTTTCGTCATTGCTCTTATCGTACCGCCGCTTCTCTTCGGCACGATATTACTGTTGGAAGCGTATCTCGTGCACGGTGTAAAACGGGTGGACTTAAAAGAAATACTCACCATCAAAAATATCGCACAGCTGGTACTTACGAATTTTATTATATTTTATATCTCAATCGCATTCGGCTCGATTATAGCCGCAATCTTTAACAAAATTGCGGGACTTGTCATCGGGCTTGCATTCCTCGAAATCGGCTTTATCGTAATCGGCATGAATGCGGAAGCGTACGTGAAATCACTCGTTCCCGCCGCCCCCGAAAAGCCCGAACCCGAAACAACCAATCCATAAAATTACCGCCCGCGCTTATTCAAAGCGCGGGCGGCTTTCTTTTTTATTTATTTTACTTTTACGATATGCATCGTTCCCTGTACGCGCTCGACCGCCTGATGAAAGCAATCTAAAACGGCGTCCACTCTCGCGTGCGTGTTGGCGGGCACGAACAATGTGTTCCTATTTTCGGCTTTGCATAAATCGTACAAAGAAGCGTGCACCGTTACGATATTCCCCTTTGGCAGTTTGCCTGCGTCGTCGAGAAAAACAAAACAATCGGATAATGCGCGTATCTCCTCTTTCAAGGTTTCATTATAGGTATCTACCAAAGCGACCTTAAAGTTATCCTTTCCGAATGCTTTCCCGCCCTCTTGTAAAACGTGGTTAAAATCTTGATAAATCTGAAAGAACAAATTATCGTTGATTTTTCCGTCCACCGAAATAAGCGGCACAAAATTTTCCTGCGCTAAGCGACGGAATTTTTCTTCTTCCATGCCGACGCAGATGATTGCGTCCGCCGAATCGATTCGGGTATTTTCCAAATAGGAACGCACGATAAGGCTGTAACCAAGCCCTTCAAACGTCTTGCAGAGCGCCATCAAAAAGTCGTAGCTTTCCGCTTTTTGAAGGAGCGTTTCGTGTTTATCCGTCAGTAAAATAACGTTCCTGCTCTTGCCCAATGCAAAGGACTGCGCAAGCCGCGAGGGACGAAAGCTATACAAATTTACGATTTGTAACACTTTCCGTTTGGTATCCGACGTATATCTGTCCTCGTGCTTTCCGTTTATAATATAGGAAACGGTAGCCACCGAAACGCCTGCAAGGCGCGCAACGTCCTTTATCGTGATTTTATCCATTCGGTTTCCGTTCGTCTTGTGTAGAATTTTCTACATTATAGATTAGAAAATTCTACAAGTCAAGTAATTTTATAGAAAATTCTATAAACTAATGGTATGGAATTTCAGGAAATATTGCGGAATTTTTTAATCGATACGAATATGACGCAATCGGCATTTGCATACAAAATAGGCGTAAAGCCAAGTCAGGTGAGCGAATGGCTACGCGGTAAGGCGAAACCGGGGTACGATACCTTGAAACAAATGGCAACCGCGTTTAATATTTCTGCCGATTATTTTCTCGGCATTGCCGATAACTATTAAAATACCGCCCGCGCGAATCTTAGCGCGGGCGGCTTTGTTCTTTATTTGATAGAGCGGAATTTATAAGCAATCAATCCGTCAATGAACGCCGCGAGCAAAACGAGGCCCGAAACGACAGTAATCCCCACCGCACCCTCGATACGGCGGAAAACTTCCCCGAAGCCGCTGTGCGGAAGCCCCAGCCAAAACAGCAGCAAGAAAACAATGCCAATCAGTATCTCCGCACCCCAAACAAACAGCAACCGTTTTTTGAACGTGCTCTGCTTCGTGCTTAAAAGTATATTCATGCCCACCGCATACATCATGCAGAAAAAGGCAAAGAAGCACGCGCAGATAATGGAAACGAAGCCCGAGGAGCTCACCTTTTCGGCATTCGAGGGAGCCGCGGGGTCCACGTAAATTTCCGTCGAACTTCCAATCACGCCGCTTGCAATATATTTGTGCCCCGTTCTATCCGTAAACGTGTACTCTTCCCCGCCGTACGAATAAGTAATTTGCAGATAATAATAGGTTCTGCTTCCGTGCCCCGAGGTAGACGAATGATGGGTTTCATAGCCCGTAACGGTGCCCTCGATGCGCACGAAATCCAATTCGTAGCTGCGCATTCTTGCGGTGTGCCAGGCGAAAAATCCCACGAACAATAAAAACATTGCAAGCGAGATAGAAAGAAGAATAATGGCGTTTTTGCGCTCGTCCTTTTGATGAGCAACCAGCTTTTCCGCGCGCTTTCTTGCCGCCGCCTCCTGATAGAGCCGTTCCTGTTCCGTTTGAACGTGTTTTTTCTTTTTACCCACTTCGTTCCCCTCTTTTTGCATTATACTATAAATTCCGTAAAAAAACAATTTACTTTTCTATGATTACATGATATAATAACGGTAATTTCATATCCGTCGTGGGTGCCGTAACAGGCTGAGATGATACCATTTGAATCGGACAAGGTAATACTTGAACGAAAGTACAGGATTTTCTAAGAAGTTTTCACCCGCGTTTTTTCGCGGGTTTTTTCTTTGGGCGGAGTGAAATAAAACACTTTTTACGGAGGTTTTTTATGTTACTCTCTCTCATGAGTGCAAAGTGGTATCCAATCCTCTTTGACTCCCCCATGAACGCAACGCGGTCGGTTGCCATTTGGCTGACGGTTGCGCTCGTAGCTGCATTTCTTGTTTGCGTGTTCGTACTCAAAGGCGAACGAAGACAGAAGTTTCTCAAAATCAGTTTGATTTCCGCCATTGCCTATGCGTGCGTCGTCGGAATTATGTTCCTTGCGTTCACGTTCGCCGAGGACGGAATTCAAACCATTCTCTTCGTTCCCCTGCTCGTTCTTATTGTGGCGATTGCAGCAAGCGCCATTACCCTCGTATTCAAACGCAGTAAGCTCATCTATATTATTCTCGGCTGTATCGTTGGTGCGGCGCTCGTAGCCGTTTTCGCCTGCATGGGCGTATACTACGCCTCGGGCGACGCAGAGGACATGAACGGCGTAAAAATCACCGTTTCCGAAAACGTAGCGCTCTATCTTTGCGCGGCGGGACTGATTGCCGTGATTGCTTTTCTTGCCTTTTTCTTCGGCAGAAAGGATAAGAAAGGCTTCGACAGCAAGTCAATCTCCTACGCCGCAATCTGCATTGCCATGAGCTTTGCGCTCTCGTATCTGCGCATTGTAAAGCTTCCGCAGGGCGGTTCGGTTACCATTGCCTCGCTCCTGCCGCTCATGATTTATGCGTATATGTTCGGCACAAAAAAGGGCGTATTCGCGGGCATGATATACGGCATTCTGCAAGCCGTTCAGGACCCGTGGATCGTACACCCCGCGCAGTTCCTCTTGGATTACCCCATTGCATTCGCCGCAATCGGCGTAGCGGGTATGTTTGCAAATATCAAAAAACTTGATAAACTCCCTCAAATTCAATTCGCGCTCGGCGCAATCGTTGCGAGCGTTCTGCGTTATCTTGCACATATCCTCTCGGGCGTATTCGCCTTCTCCGAATATGCCCTTGACGCCGCAGAGAATCCTATAAGCCCTTGGATTTACAGCCTTACCTACAACTCCTTCGTGTTCGTTGATATTGCAATCGTAATTGCGGCGGGAGTGCTGGTGTTCAGCTCGCGCGCGTTCGTAAAACAGGCACGCAAATTCCGAGTCGAGGAAAAGCCTCAGCCCGCCGCCGAAGAAGTGCCCACGGAGCAAAGCGAAGACGATTGATTTCTTGCTTTTCTATCCTGTTTATGATACAATCGGGATATGAAAAAACTGCTTTTAGTGGACGGGAGCAATCTACTTTTTCAGATGTTTTTCGGAATGCCCGCGCGGATATTCAACGCAAGCGGCAAGGCGGTTCACGGCACGTTGGGCTTCGCGGGAGCGCTGCTGAAAATCATTCGCATGACAGAGCCCACGCACGTTGCGGTACTCTTCGACGGCGAGCATGAAAACGGGCGCGCCGCGCTCAATGCAGATTATAAAGCAAACCGAATCGATTACGGCAAAGTCAGCGAAGAGGAAAACCCCTTTACACAGCTGCCCGATATCTACGCCGCGCTCGATTATCTCCATATCAAGCACGCGGAAACGACGGTATGCGAAACGGACGACTGGATTGCCTCGTATGCCCGTGCCTACGGACGAGATACCCGAATTATCATCTCATCGTTCGACAGCGACTATTTTCAACTGATTACCGATAACGTTTCGGTGCTTCGCTACCGCGGCATGAAAACGGTAATTTGTACGCCCGACTACGTATCTTCCCGCTACGGAATATCCCCCGCGCAATACGCCGACTTCAAAGCCTTGGTTGGAGATAGTGCGGACAATATCAAAGGTGCGGATAAAATCGGGCCGAAAACGGCGGCACTCCTCTTGCAACAGTTTTCAACGCTCGACGGCATTCTTGCAAATGCACCCCAAATTGAACGGCGTTCAGTTCGGGAATCTATCGTACAAAATGCGGAAAGACTGCGGACGAACTACAAGCTCATAAAACTATCGGGTGACGCCGCGCTGCTCTTCCCCCTTGACGAGTTGAAATTCGACGGCACGCAGGAATCTACCACCGAAATTCTGAAAGCAATTAAAATATTACCGTAATAAAAACAGTCCGCTTATCCTTAAAGATAAGCGGACTTTTCATTTATAGCACGAATTGCAGAATATCCACGAGCACGGCAAAGCCCAGAAGGAGCACGAAGCCCACGGCGTGGATCACCGCCTCTACCTTTCGGCTGATAGGTTTTTTGCGGATCCATTCGATTACGGTAAACACGACTTTACTGCCGTCCAGCGCGGGTATGGGCAAAAGGTTGAACACGGCAAGGTTGACGCCGATGAATCCCGCAATTTCCAACAGTCCGCGGAAACTGCTTGACGCAATTTTCGAGGTCATTGCAATGGTGGTTACGGGCCCGCCCAAGGCAGTTATATTCAAATTAAACGTGAGAAGTTCCCCGATAATTTTGAAAATCGAGCCCGCAATCTTGAACGAGTACATGAACGAGCGACCGAGCGTTTCAAAGAACCCGAAGCGGTAGGAAGAGCTTGCAAGCTCGTATCCGCCCGATTCCGCTTGCCTAATTCCAAGCGCACCCCACACGGAGTCCAAATCCGCGCTGTTTTTCACCTTCACGTCGGAGCGGAGCTTGACTTCAACCGTAATCACCTCGCGGTGGTCGAACGAAGGTCTTTCTTCCCCTTTTTCGTTTGTTTCCCAAACGACGCCGTACGCGCGGGAAACGGTAAACTTCACCGTGTCCCCCGCTTTCTTGCCGTTTACCGCCTTTGCGATATCCGTTGTGAGGTAAATGCTTTTTCCGTTTGCTTTGAGAAGGATATCTAAATCCTGCAAGCTGTTTTCTTCGGTATATTCGGTAGGTATCCCCTCTATCGGCGCAGTCCTGTACACGGCGGTCATCGTCTGCCCGTAGGCAAAAAAGCAAATGATAATGAGAAAGACCGCTAAAATATAATTCATGAGCGCGCCCGAAACGAGCACGATAATGCGCTGCCAGGGCTTTTTATCGTTGAACTTGCCAAGCTCCACTTCGCGCTTCTTTTTGCGCTTTTTGGGATTCTCTTCTTCGGGAGCCGCCTCTGCTATTTCCTCGACGGGAACGCTCTCCTCGGTTGCGTTTTCGGAAAATTCTTCCGCAAACGGTTCGGGTGCGGTTTCCTCTTTCTGCTCTTCCTCCAAGCCGTCCTCGTCCGCAAACGAGCAATACCCGCCGAGCGGAATTAAACGGATAGAGAACACCTCGTCCGACTTTTTGCGCTTGCGCTTGAAGAGCGCAGGCCCGAACCCGATAGAGAATTCGTTAATTTTGAAATGCAAAATTTTCCCCGCCAGATAGTGCCCGAACTCGTGGACGGTGATCATGACGAGAAGAACTAAAATTGCAAGTAGCACGGAGCCGATCGTGCCCCATACGCTCAAAAGATTATTTGCCATAGATAAATTTACGCGCGCAAGCCCGCGCAAGCGAATCCGCCTCGGCAACGGCTTCGTAGCTTTCCGCCGCGCTGCGGGTAATATGCGCCAATGCGTCCTCAATAGTTTCCGCGATTTTCGGGAAGGATATGCACCCGCCCAAAAACGCATAAACCGCCTCTTCGCCCGCACCGTTCAACACGGCGGGACAGGTTCCACCCGCTTCGCCCGCCCTGATAGCAAGCGTAAAACACGGGAATTTTTCCTTCGGGAGCCGCTCGAAATGCAGCGTACCGATTTTCGCCAAGTCCAAAAATTCACAGCAAGCAAGGCGTTTCGGATAAGTGAGCGCAAGCTGAATGGGCAGGCGCATATCGGGATAGCCCATCTGCGCAAGCGCCGCGCCGTCCTCGAAATACACGAGCGAATGCACGATGCTCTCGGGGTGAACGACCGCTTCTATTTGAGAAAACTCCGCGCCGTACAGCCATTTCGCCTCGATCACCTCGTAGCCCTTATTCAGAAGGGTTGCGCTGTCAACGGTAATTTTCGCGCCCATGCTCCAGGTGGGGTGACGGAGCGCGTCCTTTGCCGTCACGCGCGCAAGCTCTTTCTCCGTAAAATGCAAAAACGGGCCGCCGCTCGCCGTGAGTACGAGCCGCGAATACGCGGTATCTCTCCGCATGGAAAGTGCCTGAAAAATGGCAGAGTGTTCGCTATCCACGGGCACGATTTCCACGCCGTGCTTTTTTGCTTCTCTGAGCACGAGCTCTCCGCCGCAGACGAGAGATTCCTTGTTCGCAAGCGCAATCTGCTTGCCCGCACGAATTGCCGCAAGGGTATATCTCAAACCCGCAAACCCGCCCGCCGCGATAAGCGCGACGTCGCAGTCCTCGAAGAGGCAGGAAATATCCCCCTTCCCCTCCGCTTCGCAGTAGGTACGTTTGGGGTGAAATTCCTCTTCGAGCTTTTTGAGCCCCGCCGTATCATGCCCGCAGGCGAGCGCGGAAAAGCAAAATTCGTTTGGGTATTGGCGTACGATTTGGGCGGTCTGTTTACCGATACTCCCCGTACAACCGATGAGTGCAATTTTCTTCATAAGTCTTTTGATAAAAACCGCCCGCCGCACGGCGGACGGTATAATATATGCGCTTTACTGGAACAACATGAGTCGAACGACGAAAACGAGCGCAATGATTAACCCTGCGTACAGGGACGAATCGATGCGGTCTAAAACTCCGCCGTGCCCCGGAAGAATGTTGCCCATATCTTTGAGCTCAAGCTTGCGCTTGATTGCGCTCTCCACCAAATCGCCGAACTGTGAGAACGCAGAGGTGAGAATACCGATTCCCGCAAAGAAAATCATTTCGTCCCATTCAAAGACGACTTCGGAGAAGTGGAAGGTTACGTCCGCAAAGCTGCCCGGCTGCAATACGATTGCTTTGCAGAAACCGTAATACACGAAGAATACGAGAATTGCGCCGATTGCACCGCCGATGAGTCCGCCGAATCCGCCGATGACCGTCTTGTTGGGGCTGATATTGGGCGCCATTTTCGCAGGCAGTTTTTTGCCGAACGACTTGCCGAACGCGTAGGCGAACATATCCGCACACGGGCTGATTCCGAACACGAACGCGATTGCTACGTCCGAATATTTCTCCAAGTGGTTACATACGACGAGCACGATCAAAAATACCGTGGGATACAGATAGGACATGAGCGCGTAGCCCGTCGATTCGAGCGTTACGTGTTGGTGCGCAAACACCAAAAGTCCGAACAGGATTGCAAACCCCGCAACGAACACCACGAGCATGAAATGGGGCGCGTAGTTTCGCCCTACCGCTTCGAGCGGACTTCCCTCGGGGAGCCGCAAACGGTACACGTCCGTATAGATATAGTCGCTGACCGCATAGGTGGTGAGAACGAGAATGGAAAACGTCAGCACGACGATCTTCTGCGAGATATGCAGTTTATCGCCGAACGCGCGCAGCATTTCGTACGTTCCTACAATGCCGAACAGCAGAATCAACCCGTCGAAAAAGAGCTTGTTGACGAATATTTTCAAAACGAAAAATGCGACCAGACAAGCGAAATAAATCGTCCCCGTTATGATTCTGAGTTTTAGATTTTTATGGCTCATGAAGCTCCTTTATATTTTGCCGTACCTGCGCTCGCGCGCCGCATAAGCTTTGAGTGCCTTGTCAAGCTCCTCGTCCGTGAAATCGGGGAAGAGCGTATCGGTAAAGTAAAATTCCGTGTATGCCGACTGCCACAACAAAAAGTTGGAAATGCGCAGCTCCTTTCCCGTACGAATGAGAAGATCGGGTTCGGGCAAGTCCTTGGTGTAGAGAAGCGCGGAGAACTCCTCCTCGCTCACCTCCCTGCCGCGGCGCACCGCCTCGTTTACTGCGGCGAGAATATCCTGTCTGCCGCCGTAGCCGATTGCAAGCACGAGCGTGCCTTTATCGCCGCCCTTCGTTTCTTCCTCGCCCGCGCGGACGAGCTCGCCGATATCCTCCGGCAAAAGCGAAAGATTCCCGATTACCTTGAGAAGAATATGCTTTTTAACGAGTTTTTCCACGTTCTTTGCAAAGTATTCCCGAAAGAGTGAGAAAAGACCTTTCAGCTCCTCTTCGGGGCGGGAAAGATTTTCCGTTGAGAGGGCAAACACCGTGCACACTTCCACGCCGCGGTCGAATACCGCCTCGGAAAGCGAAATCATGCGGTTCATGCCCGCACGGTGTCCCGCGCTTCTCGGAAGCAACCGCTTTTTTGCCCAGCGGCCGTTGCCGTCCATAATAATTGCAACGTGGCGCGGAAGGCCGGCCTGAGTTTGTTTCTTCATCAGACGGTGAGCAGCTCCTTTTCCTTCGCCGCTATCGATTTATCGATTTCCTCCATCGCCTTCCCGACGCTCTTTTCTACGTCCTGTTCGAGGTTACGGGATTCGTCCTCGGAAATCTCCTTTGCCGTCTTCATTTTCTTTAACGCTTCCATTGCGTCGCGGCGGTTGTTGCGTGCGGCGACCTTTGCATCCTCGCCGAGCTTCTTCATTTGTTTTACGAGCTCCTTTCTGCGCTCCTCGGTGAGTTCGGGGAACACAAGACGAATCACGTTGCCGTCGTTGGTGGGATTGATTCCGAGGTTCGCGGTAAGAATCGCCTTTTCAATGGACTTCAAGAGCGACTTATCCCAAGGGCTTACAACGAGGCATCTTGCGTCTGCGGCGGAGATATTGCCGAGCTGGTTCAAGGGGCTCATGCCGCCGTACGCCTCTACCTGCACTTTATCCAGAATATGCGGATTGGCGCGCCCTGCGCGAATGCCTGCGTATTCGTCCTTCAAGACGTTTACCGTCTTATCAAGCTTATCTTCGAGAACGAGGAAAATTTCCTCTACTTTTTCGTTATCTACCATGGTTTCTCCTTTTGATATTCAAAATTAGGGTGTTAGGCGAATTCACTTCGCCGTAACACGACTCAATTTGCCGATTACTTTCGGCTTACTGTCTTTTGTTGAATCCGTTCAACGCTCCTGCAAGAAAGATTATTGAACCGAGCTTATAGCTCGCGGAGTTTTTTCGTCAGAAAAAATCCGCGAAATTATTTATTGGAAATTAAAGTTCCTATATGTTCGCCGCAGACGGCGCGAAGAATGGAATCTTTTTCGCCAAGCCCGAATGCAAGCACGGGGATATTATTCTCCATGCACATGGTTGCGGCGGTGGCGTCCATTGCTTTGAGTCCCTTGTTTACGATATCGCCGAAATGAAGCGTTTCGTACTTTTTCGCTTTGGGATTGGTGGCGGGGTCGCTGTCGTAAATGCCGTCTACGTTCTTCGCCATGAGAAGGACGTCCGCGTCGATTTCGCACGCACGCTGTGCCGCGGCGGTATCCGTTGAGCAGTAGGGGTTGCCCGTACCGCACGCAATAATGACGACTCTCCCCTTTTCAAAGTGGCGCAGTGCCTTTCTTAAAACGTAAGGCTCGGCAACGGAAATCATGTTGAGTGCCGTCTGAACGCGGGTAGGAATGCCGCGCTTTTCAATGGCGTCCATCATGGCAAGAGAGTTCATTACCGTTGCAAGCATGCCCATGCAGTCGGCGGTTGCGCGGTCCATGTTCGTGCCTTGCCGTCCCCGCCAGAAATTGCCTCCGCCGATAACGAGCGCGATTTCCACGCCCATCTCGTGCACCTTGGCAATCTGGTCTACGACGCCCGCAACAACCTCGGCGTTGATGCCGTGCTTCTGTTCTCCCGCGAGTGCCTCGCCCGAGAGCTTGAGCAAAATTCGCTTATATTTGGGTTGCATTGTTTTCCCCCTGCGATATGTTTTTAACAGTATACCATACCTTGACAAAAAATGCAAGAATTTCCAAAAACAAAACCGTAGTTATGATATGAAAAACGGAGAGCAAACGCCCTCCGTTATCCTTTGTGAAAAATTATTTCTTCATTGCTTCAACTTGCTTGTTGACTTCTTCCTGCAAGTCTTCGCTCTTCTTTTCAAGGCCTTGACCCATGACGAAGAAGCAGAAGTTTTTCAGTTCTACGGGCGTCTTCTTTGCCGTTTCCGCAATGAGCTGCGCAATGGTCACCTTGTCGTCCTTGACGAACTTCTGATCCATGAGGCAGTTCTCTTCGTAGAACTTCTTGATTTTGCCGAGCACGATTTTTTCTGCAATCGCTTCAGGTTTTCCCTCGTTGATGACTTCCTGCTTCATGATAGCCTTTTCTTTTTCAAGCGTTTCCGCGGAAACCTCCGCAGCCGTCTTGTAGGAAGGCTTCGAGAATGCGGTGTGAAGCGCAACGTTGTGTGCAAGCTCCTTCGTATCGGCGTTCTCTTTGCCGTCGAAGTCGAGCATAACGCCCATCGTGCCGCCCATGTGAATGTAGGTTTCTACGAAACCCTTGCTCTCGTAAAGCGCGAAACGGCGAACGGAAATCTTCTCGCCGATAACGGCCGTCTGCTCCTGAACGAAGGTATCTACCGTCTTGCCGCCCATCTTGGAAGCAAGGAGTTCTTCTACGGTTGCGGGCTTTACTTTCGCAATCTGCTTTGCAACCTCTTCCACAAGCGCGTGGAATTTATCACCCTTTGCAACGAAGTCGCTCTCGCAGTTCACTTCTACGAGCACGCCCGTCTTGCCCTCTACGAGTGCGTAAACAATGCCTTCCGCAGCAATTTTGGAAGCACGCTTTGCAGCCTTTGCAATTCCGCGCTCACGGAGAAGGTCTGCCGCTTTATCCATATCACCGTCTGCATCAACAAGCGCTTTCTTGCAGTCCATCATGCCTGCGCCCGTCTGCTCGCGGAGCTTCATAACGTCTTTTGCCGTAAACTCTGCCATAATTCGTATCTCCTTAAAAAGATTATTCTGCCGCTTCCTCGGCATTTGCAACTACTTCCTCAATATCGGTAGGCTGAGCTGCTGCTTCACCCTCTTCTACGATAACGGGAGTTTCACCCTGATTTGCCTCGATAACCGCGTTTGCAATGACGGAAGCAATCAGCTTGATTGCGCGGATCGCGTCGTCGTTGCCGGGGATCACGTAGTCGATAAGGTCGGGATCGCAGTTGGTATCGGTAATTGCTACGATGGGAATGTTCAGCTTTCTTGCCTCTGCAACCGCAATGTCCTCGTTGCTGGGGTCTACGATAAACATAACGCCGGGCATACCGTGCATGTTCTTGATACCGCCGAGGTTCTCCTGCAAATTACCCATCTCTTTTTTGAGCCCTAAAACTTCCTTTTTGGGAAGAAGCTCGAATTCGCCGCTTGCTTCCATTCTCTCTAATTTTTCAAGATAGTCGATACGGGAACGAATGGTTTTGAAGTTGGTGAGCATACCGCCGAGCCAGCGGGAGTTCACGTAGTACTGACCGCAACGCTCTGCCTCTTCCTTAATTGCGTCCTGCGCCTGCTTTTTGGTGCCGACGAAAAGGACGGTCTTGCCCTGTTTCACCGATTCGCATACGAACGTGTACGCCTCTTCGATGAGCTTCGCGGTCATTTCCAAATCGATGATGTGAATGTCGTGACGCGCTGCGAAGATATACTTCTTCATTTTGGGATTCCACTTTCTGGTCTGGTGACCGAAGTGTACGCCAGCTTCGAGAAGCTGTTTCATAGAAATAACTGCCATAATTCCTCCGTTTTACTTCCCCTCTTTGTGAGTTATTCCGCCCGATATCCGCATGAAAAATTTACGGACACGGAGAGCGGCACGCCAAGGGTGCGTATTTACAGCCTTTTCATTATAACAAAAATCGCCCGCCCTTGGCAAGCGATTTTTTGACTGTTATGAAAAATTTTGCAAAAAGTGAATTACCGTTTTTTATGCGCCGTTGAAGTATTGAAAAATAACGGCAAGAAAACGACAGGGAAAGGTAATCATGTAAAGTGCGCGGTTTCCATGCGGTTGCTGCGACCACGCGTATTCGCTGAGCGAGAAGACCAATTCTGCGCGCTCACAAAATACAAATCCCCAAGCGCCGGCAAGCGCAAACAAGATAGCCCCGAAAATCGGCGCATAAACTCTGACTTCCAATGAAAGCCACGAAAGACAAGCTAACGCAATCCCCGCAGCCAAAAAAGCGTATGCAAGGATACTCAGAATTATCCCGACGGGCTTTTGCCATTTCTTTTTTGCAGGTGTTTCTTCCAAATTCATAGCTCGATAATCTCTCCGATTTTATGAAGCAGTTCCGCTTTGCCCTCGCCCGTAAGTCCCGATACCGCAATCACGTTCCCCTCGCCAAGCCCGAAGCTCTGCGCGATTTTTCTCGTCCGCTCTTTGCGCTTCATTCTCGAAAGCTTATCGCTCTTCGTCGCAATCACGGTAAAGGGCAAAATGTGATAGTTCAAAAAGGTAATCATTTGCATATCGTCTTCGGACGGATCGCGCCGAATGTCGCTTAAAACGAAGACGTGCGCAATCTCTTCCTTTCTTGCAAAGAAGGAATCGAGCGTTTTGCCCCACTTCTCTTTTTCCGCTTTGGATACGGCGGCATAGCCGTAACCGGGCAGGTCTGCAAGCAGAAACGCGCCGAAATCGAAATAGTTCACGAGCCGCGTTCTGCCGGGTGCGGAGCTCGTTTTGGCAAGTCCCTTTTGGTTCGCAAGCAGGTTTATGAGCGTGCTCTTGCCCGAATTGCTCTTTCCGCACACGGCAATCATGGGCTTATCGGGGCGGATAAACTGTGCTTCGCTCGCCGCCGAAGTGACGAACTTTGCGCCCTTAATTTCCATAATTCCCTCCCGTTACGGCCGAGCGGAACACCTCGTCTACGTTCTTCACGCAAATAAAGTTGAGCTCTTTGCGCACGGTTTCGGGAATCTCTTCCACGTCCTTTTTGTTCTCTTCGGGAATAATCACGTCGCGGATACCAAGCCTGTTTGCGGCAAGTGCCTTTTCTTTGAGCCCGCCGATGGGCAGCACCTTTCCGCGGAGCGTTATCTCGCCCGTCATGGCAACGTCCTTACGGACGGGCTGTCCCGTGAACGCGGAGAGAATTGCGGTTGCCATGGTAATGCCCGCGCTCGGGCCGTCCTTGGGCGTTGCGCCCTCGGGAATGTGAATGTGGATATCCTTTTCCTCGAAATCCTTTTCGTCGATTCCGTATTTCTCGGCATGGGCGCGCAGGTAGCTGATTGCCGCGTGCGCCGACTCCTTCATGACGTCGCCGAGCTTGCCCGTAAGCTGAATATCGCCCTTGCCGTGCATTGCCGAAACCTCTATGGTGAGCGTCGTGCCGCCGACCGCCGTCCAGGCAAGTCCCGTTGCCGCGCCCACTTCGATTCCGTCCAAAAGCTCGCCGTCGCGGAAAAACCGCTTGCCGCCGAGGAAGTCCTCGAGATCGGTTTTCTTGACGGTAATGCTCTTTTCTTCTCCCTTTGCAATGCGCACCGCCGCCTTTCTGCAAACGGTGCCGATAGTGCGCTCCAACGAACGCACGCCCGCTTCCATGGTATAGCCGTCAATCAGCGCGGAGATTGCGCCGTCCGTGATTTTCAGTTTATCTTCGTCAAGCCCGTTTTCCTTGCGCTTCTTGGGCACGAGGTACCGCTTTGCAATCTCTTCCTTTTCCTGCGGCGTGTAGCCCGAAAGCTCGATAATTTCCATTCTGTCCTTCAAAGGCGTTGTAATGGTGTCGAGCGAGTTCGCCGTTGCAATAAACATGACTTTGGATAAATCGTATTCGACTTCCAAATACCGATCACGGAAGGTATAATTCTGTTCGGGGTCTAAAACCTCCAAGAGTGCGCTCGAAGGATCGCCGCGCAAATCCGAAGAGATTTTATCGACCTCGTCCAAAAGGAACACGGGGTTAATACAGCCCGCGTTTTTCATTTCGTAAATAATGCGCCCAGGCATCGCGCCGATATAGGTGCGGCGGTGTCCGCGGATTTCCGCTTCGTCCTTGAGCCCGCCCAAACTCATGCGCACGAACTTTCTTCCAAGACTGCGTGCAATGGATTTCGCAACGCTCGTTTTGCCCACACCGGGCGGGCCAACCAAGCAGAGGATAGGCGCTTTCAACTCGCCCGTGAGCTTTAACACGGCGAGGTACTCCACTACCCGCTCCTTTATTTTTTCTAAGCCGTAGTGATCGGCTTCCAAAACCGCCTCCACGTCGGAAAGCTTTTCGGTGTCCGTCGTTTCCTCGCTCCAAGGCAAATCGACGATCCAGTCCAAGTAGTTGCGAATTACGGTATATTCGGGCGAGGACGGCTGCGTCTTGTCCATGCGGGCAAGCTCCGCCTCCGCCTTTTGCATGATTGCCTCGGGCAGATTCTTCGCAAGCAGTTTTTCCTTTAATTTTACGCCGTCCTCCACGTCGTCGCCGAGCTCCGAGTGAATGGCTTTGAGCTGTTCGCGCAGGAAATATTCCTTTTGCGATTTATCGATATTCTTGCGCACGGTCTGTGCAATCTTGTGCTCCAAGCGGGTGATTTCAAGCTCGTCGTTGAGACACTGCTCGAACAGCTTGAACCGCGCGGGAATGCGGTTCTCTTCCAAAAGCTTTTGCTTGACGTCGTCTTTCAGGCGCAGATAGTGCGCGCATACGTTGATATACGCGTCGTAGTCGGTAATGCCCGTGAGCGCGTTTTCAAGCTCCTTTGCAATCTTGCCGTCCGCCTGCACGATATCGCTCACCAAATCCTTGGCGGTGCGGAAGGACGCCTCTTCAAGATTATAATCGCCGCGGACGGTTACGAGCTCCTCCACGCTGGCGGTGATAACTCCCCCCTCCGTTTTGAACTCCTTTGCAACCGCGCGGTATAAGCCCTGCACGTAGACGCGGAACCTATCCCCCGGCAGGCGGGTGGTCTGGCGAATCTGCGCCACCGTGCCGATTGCATATAAATCGTCCCCGTTCGGGTTTTCTTTTTCTGCGTTCGTCTGTTTGCTGATAAATACGAGCTTATCGTTCTTGTCCGCCCGCTCGATTGCGGCAAGCGACATTCCCCGCCCCGCGTCGAATGCGACGGCGGTATCGGGAAACACGACCTGTGCCCGCATGGGAATGACGGATAATATTTTCGTACGTTTGTCCATAGATACTCCTCTATCTAATTATATCACACTTTTTCCGTATTTTCAAACGCTCCCGCAAAAACAAATGCTCCTGCGGAAAATAGAAGCCGCGCATATGCGCGGCTTAACTATTATTTTACTCAACGGGTTTTTGCCGATCCTCTTCGTCTGGCTCTTTCTTTTCGGTTTCCGTTTCCGCGCTCTTCTTTGCGGGAGATTTTTTCTTTCTCCAAAGAATTACGAGCAAAGTAGCAAACCCGACTGCCGCAGCGGCGAAGACGGCCGTGCAGGCAATGAGTGCCGCGTTTACGGAATCGATGCGTTTTTGCACTTCCCCTGCGGCGGCGTCGATATCCGCTTTCGCCTGTTTCACAAGCTCGGGCAAATCCTCGGGAGAAGCGGCGGTATATATTCCGTCGATTGCTTTCGCCGCATCCGTACCCTCTTTCACTTCCAATCCGTAGCTCCTGGCATAGAGCTCTAACATATCTCTTGCGTTTTTCACCGCCGCGGCAAGCTCGTTGAACCGTGCCTTCGCCGCCGTATATGCCTTGTGCAATTCGTCAAGATTTTCCGCGGCCTTTATGTTCTCCACGTCCTTCGAGTAGTCGAATTTCGGATAAGCAAGGCTCATCTCTTTGAGGCTTTGGGGCGCAGTCGTTTTTGCCGCGTCATAAATATCTTTTTGGGCATCGGTGAGAAGTTTCAAGAGCGCGTTCACCGTCGTAGAGCTTCCCGTAACCTTTGCCTTTTGTCTATCTACAATCAGACTGATATCGTAATCTGCGTAAATTTCGCCGTAATGGTCGAGCTCGGCACTCACGTAGGCGCGCATGAAATAGAGCTTTGCGGCTTCAAACGCCTCGTAAATTTCGGAAAGGACTTTCGCGCCGTAAATTTTATCCTTGCCCTCGTCGAGTGCTTTTACGAGCACGTTCCAGTTATAATCTTCAAAGTATTCCGCCGCAAACTCATCGAGCGCGCGCACCACTTCCATACGCGCGGTATAGAGCGTATTATCTACTTGGAACTCGGCTTCACGTAATATTTTCTCTACTTCGTCTACCGTTTCCGCGTCCTCTACCCTTTGCACGTACGCATCAAGCTCGAACGGAGAAACACCAGCTTGCGCCAAATCTTTCAGTTTTTCGATAACGGCTATTTTTACGTCGGGAAGAACGGCGGCTTTCAAATCGTTCTCCGCTATTTTATAAGCCGTTTGTGCCGAAACAAACGTGGACGAATTTTCGTAAATTCCCTTCCATGCCGAACCGCTGCTGTAATTGAGCGAAATAATCGCCTCAAACACCTCTTCCGCAACGGAATATTCGTCGCGGTAATACACGGCCAGGTTTCTCAACTCATTGAGAAGATCGAGCTTTTTATAGAGCAACTCCTCGTCAATCATGCCCTTTAACTCGCCGTAGACGGTTTCAACGTCCTCAATCGTTGGAGCGGCATAGATATCCTTATAGCGGAGTTTATCTTCTTCGTTCCCCAAATAGATTCCGATATATTTCGCATAATTGCGGACTGCGTCCCACGTGCGGTCCTTGTATGCTTTCAAATCGGTAATCGTTTGAAGCGCTTTGAGGTCGATATCGTGCTTTTTCTGCGCGAGCAGTTCCTCTACTTCTTCAATCGTATCGGCGTCCGTAAATACCGTGTCGTATTCGGTAACGCCCGCCGCCTTGGCATACTCGTCCAACTCTGCCGAAGCCGCGTTTCTCGCGTTTTGCACCGCCAGCTTGTAAACCTCGCCGAGCGCGCCCGTATGCTCCGTCTTGCTTCCGAGCTTCACTGCCACTAAGGCAATATCGTCTGCGTTTTGAATATCCTCCGCCCAAGGCTTCATCAAAAGCTCGTCAAGCGTGATATCCACCTTTAAGTCCTTTGCATAACGCAAAATTTCTTCTTGCGCGTAAATTTTACAAATGGTGAGCTTCACCTTCGGAAGCCACGTCTGAATGGTGGAAACCGAAGTAGCGTCTTTGATATGGCTGATATCCGCCTGCACCTCGGCAAGCTCTTTATCTACCTTCAAATTGGTTGCAAAAGGATTGTCCCATTCGATAAAACGGTCGATCTCGTCGAACGCCGCTTCCCGTGTAGCTTCAAGCGTAGTGGAAGCTACTTGAGAATCGAAAACGCGGAAAGGAACGATCGATTTAAGCTCCTCATAGTTCCCGCTTCCCTTAACACGCGCCGCTAAATAATAACGCCCCGCCGCTGCACCGCTCAGCTTGTTCATATCCGTCACGGTATCGTAATAGACGGCGCTTTCATCCGGCTCGGTTGCGTCCGCCTTCGCTTTATAGACGGTATATTCCACCGTATTGCCGAATGCGTCTTCCGCCGCGGGAAGATTTTCCTCTGCCGACCAGCTCTTCTCGTACCAGCTCTCGATATAAGGCGTTTGCACCCAGTAATTTTTCGCCTTTTGTACGGAAAACTGCACGCTCGCCTCGTAGGCGGGATATCCTTCAAGCGCCTCGGCAGCCGCCGTCATCGTATATTCTCCCGCGTCCCATTTCCCGAGATTGCTTTCCAAATATAAATTCAGATACTCGCCTTCTAATTTTTTGAAGGATACGTCGGAATAGTACGCGAATTCGCCGTTCAATACTTTCTCGTATGCGGTTAAAATCGTTAGACCTTCCGAATTTTGAAAGGTAAACGTAACGTCGCCGCTATAATAATCGGCGGGAATTGCTCTAAAACAATTCTTCTCCGCGTCGAAAGAGCCCCAGCTCCAACCGCTGATATGAGGCACTTCCTTCCAGTAGCTCGCCTCGGCCGTGCTCTCGTCCGCATACGCAAAATTGTTTGCAGGGGCAAAGCCCAGCCCCGCACCCGCCGCAAGTGCGCAAATTGAAGCGCACGCAATAATAAGGCCCTTTTTCCGTTTTGTCATAAGTTCCCTCGAAATTTTTATACAATTATTATGAATCACACTAATTAGATATATTTCTAATCGAATATATTTTAGCGTTTGCAGAAAAGATTGTCAAGATATTTCCACAAAGCAAACGGGAAAAAGAAATACGGCGCATTCGCGCGCCGTATTTCTTTTTCCTATTTATTTGACTGCATTTTCGTAATCTTCGTCCGATACGGGTTCGCACCATTCCGTTTTCCCGTCCTCGGCAGGAACCTCGATTGCAAGATGGGAAAACCATTTATCTTTCCCCGCACCGTGCCAATGCTTGACGCCGACGGGAATATTCACAACGTCGCCCGCGCTCATCTTTACGGCGGGCTTGCCCCATTCCTGATAGTACCCCTCTCCGCCGACGCACACGAGAATTTGTCCGCCGCCCTTCTTCGCCTTGTGGATATGCCAGTTGTTACGGCACTTCGGCTCGAAGGTTACGTTTGCAATGAAAACCTGTTCCTTGGAAATAGGCGCAAGATAGCTCTGCCCCTTAAAATATTTTGCGTATGCGTCGTTCGGCGCGCCCACGGGGAAGAATATCGAATTTTCATACTCTTCCTTTTCGGTTACGGCAGGCGCATTCTCGTTCCATACCTCTTTGGCAAGATTGAACACCGCCCAGCTCTTGGGCCAGCCCGCATAAAACGCCGTGTGCGTAATTGCCGCAACGATTTCCTTTTTGGTGACACCGTTATTTTTGGCATTTTGCAAATGGTGTTTGAGAGAGCTATCGCAAATGCCCTGCGACATGAGCGATACCACCGTGATGATACACCGCGTTTTAATATCGATATCCGTATTGTTCCAGTTTTCGCCGAACAGCACGTCGTCGTTGTAATGAGCAAATTCGGGCGCAAATTCTCCGAGTGCGCTTCTGCCCGCCGTCTGTACGATTTTTTTCATATCATTCTCCCTTGGGCTTTAACGCCCCGTAATAATACGCGGCAGTCGCACCGCCGTCAATCAAAAAGTCCGAACCTGTAATGAACGCACCCTTATCGCTCATTAAAAGCTCAGCAACGTTTGCCACCTCGTCCGCAGTTCCGGGGCGGTGCGCAGGGCATTTCGCAAACATATTCTTATAAAAATCCCCGCGCGGGCCGTTAAATTCGTCTATCGCAAGCGGCGTTACAATAATGCCGGGGGAAATGGAATTGAGGCGCGCACCGCGCTCTCCCCACCTTACCGCTTCGTACATGACGCGCTTTTCGTTACAGCGTTTTGCCATTTGGTAAGCGTGCAGGGTATCGCGTATGTTTTTCGGCTGCAACACTTCAAGCCGCAATAATTCTTCGGTCAGCGTGGTCGCAAGCTGCTCGTCTATCTCATTCCCCAACGCGGGCATTCTGTGCCCCGACTGACTTGAATTTGTGGGAAAGCACCACGAGCGTTTCCACATGCTTTGTCTGCGGGAACATATCAAACGGCTCTACTGCGGTGAGCGTGTACTTTCCGTCAGGAGAAGCCGACTTTACAAGCTCGCCCTTTTCCGTTTCAACAAGGCTTCCCGTCAAAATTCCGAGATCGCGCGCAAGCGTTGCGGGATCGCAAGAAACCATGATGATCTTCTTCGCGCCGTAGGCGAGAATCGCTTTCAATACGCTCCGCTCCACGCCTGCGCGGGGCGGGTCTAAAACGAGCGTCGCGTTCGGCTCCTTCGCCAAAATATCCGAAAGCGTGTCCTCCACCCTTCCGCAGATATTCGTCATTTTATCGGAAAGTCCGTTCCGCTCCGCCACTGCCTCGGCGCACCTACTCGCTTCGGGCACGATTTCAATTCCGTACGCCTTCTTGCATTTCTTCGCAAGCATTGCGGTTAAAAGCCCGCCGCCCGAAAAACAGTCTATTACCGTTTCGTCCTTTTCAATCAGAGAAACAACCCTATCGTAAAGCTTGCCGCGGACGGACGCGTTCACCTGCACGAAGGTCTGCGCACCCGCCTCGTACGTAACGCCGTTTTCGGTGCAATCGTAAAACCCTTTTCCCTTCAAGAGCGTGAACTGCTCCCCGAAAATGACGTTCGTCTTTTTATCGTTCAGATTCAGATAGAAGCTATATTCGGGAAAAATTCCGTCTAAAAGATAAAGGAAATAATCGATTCCCTTGATTTCGGGCACGGTAGAAACGAGCGTGACGATATACTTGCCGCGAATCTCCCGCACCACGATATGGCGGAGCTGTCCGTTTCCCGTTTCGTCGTCGTAGCCGTCCAGCCCGCACTTTTCCATAAAGTTCTTGACTGCGGCAATCAGCTTTCCCGCCCATTCGGGGTGAATGGGGCATTCGTCGGTGGGCACGATGCGGTGCGACCGCTCTGCGTAAAACCCGACGGCGTTTTCTCCGTTCACTCTTCCGATAGGAAGTTGAAGTTTATTGCGGTAGCCGTATTCGTTCTCACTCCTTACGCAAGGAGATACGGGAAACTCTATCCCGCCGATTTTCTTGAGCGCGTCGCTCACGATTGAAGTTTTCAGTTTGAGCTGCACGCGGTAGCGCATATGTTGGAGCTGACAGCCCCCGCAGCGGGAAAACACAGCGCAATGCGGGCGGTCGCGCTCCTCGGCGGGCGTTAAGATTTCTTCGATTTTGCCGTAGGCGATATTGCCCTTGCATTTTAGAATTTTGATTTTTGCCTTTTCACGGGGGAGCAAATAGGGCACAAAAACAGTAACGCCGCCAAGGCGTACGATTCCCTCTCCACTGCTGCCGAGGGCGTCCGCGATAGCGACGACGGTTTCATTCTTTTCCAAACCTTACCTCCTGATTCTCCTGACGATTGCGTTCACCGAACGCTGGCAGAGGAACATCATGTAATCGTATGCGGCGAATAAAAGCGTACCGCCGAAAAAGACGATATAGTAAATATATTTTGCGAGCTCGGGGTAAAACGAAAGCTCGTTCAGCCCGAACAGCGGCCCCACCAAGAACCACAAAAATAACAGCACGCCGTCAAACCACAAGGCTTTTACCGCAAACACCGCGATATGTACGGGGAGCTTGTGAATATACTTCTTTTGCAGAAAATTGACGAGCGGGTGAAGCCCGAAGAAAATCATAAACGGCGCAAGCTTCAAAATTCCGCCGATATTAAAGAGGAACGCAAGAAGGCTTGCCCCGATAAAGGCGAGCGCACCGCCCCAGATAAATTCCTTGGAGAGCGGAACCATGAGCGCGAACACCGCCAGAAGATACCCCGCCGCGAGCATTACGTCTACGTAGGTGCCGAGCGTGAGCGCCATTGCCGCAAAGGCGCAGGCGATAGCGGAGAGCGCGATTTCATAAGATTTTGAAAATCTTTTCATTATTAATGGCAGTTACAGCAGAGATTGAAAAGACAGTTTACGCAGAGGAAGGTATAGCACATACTTGCGCAGTTTGCGCACCAGTTTCCGCCCATCTGATCGTCACCCGAAGCGGGGTTGGGGTTGATATTCTGCGCACCGCCCGTCTGCTCGGTATAGTTTGCGCGCCCGCTGAGCTTTTCGTACGCTTCGCGGTACTTGGGATTGCTTCCGTCCATCTGCATGGCGATTTCGAGCTGTTTCTTGCTCTCGTTCATCCAATTCTTTTTGAAGAATACGACGGACTGCAAATAGTGCCATTCCGCATTCCTCTCGTTGAAGCCGTCAAGGAGTTGCTGTGCACGCGTGATATCGCCGCTGCGGATACAGCTTGCAACCTCGTCGAACGCACTCGCGCCGCTCGTGTTTTCACTCTTCTCCTTGCGCTCTTCCATAATTTCGTTATAAGCGGCGTCGAGCTTTCCAAGCATTTTTGCGGCGTTGTTGCCCGCCTCGCCGTCCTGCCACTTCTCTTCGTTATACCTGGCTTTCAGACGCTCGTACTGCGCTTTGATTTCCTCGTCCGTCGCAGAAGGGCTTATTTGTAAAATCTCGTAATTTTCCTGATTCATACATTTACCTTAAATTTATTATTCTTAGCAACCGTTGCAACCGTCGCACAATCCTTCACAGATTGCCTGACATAACGCAGCATCCGCCTTGTCTGTTGCACCCATCTGCTGGGCATGACGTTCTCGTTCTTTTTGCTCCGCCCGTTCTTTTTTGCGGTTTTCCTTTGCCTTCTGTTCAAGTTCTTTCAACGCAGTTCTATATTCTTTGTTTTTGGGTTCGAGCTTGATTGCTTTTTTAATGCTCTTTCTGCTCTCCGAAAACCACATTTTTTCGCGGAATACAAGTGACTGCAAATAATACCACTCCGCATTGCGTTCCTCAATTTCGTAGAGTAGTTTTTCCGCGCGTCCCGCGTCGCCGATATCGAGCGCCTTACGCACCTTCCCGAAGAACTCCTCTTCCCTCTCCTCGTCCATATCGCACCTCTAAATTTTCGCCTGCATTTTTTCGGGCTTTGCGCCTTTCATCACCCGCGCCGTTTCCATAGGCAGTCCACGCAGGAGCACGTTATCCGTTAAATCACGGTTGAAATGGAACTCTATTTTACTTAAACTCTCCCGCAGGGAATAAAACAACGTATCGAACAAAAAGGAAATTTCCCCGCCGTTCTTTTCCATAAGCTCCGCTTTGCTTTTCGAGCCGTAGCTCAGAACGAACGGATTGTAATTTTTCTTTTTCAAATCTTTATCGTAGTCGTCCAGCGCGTCGATAAGATACACCCACTTGCCAAGCTCGTAGAAAAGCTCCCCCGTCGCCTCGGTTGCACGCTCACCCAAAAAGTGAACGGAAATTTCGCGCATCATACAAGCGGAAGGATCTGCCGCCGCGTCGGGTGAAGGCGTCTTTGCCTGCTCCGTTTTGGACTGCTCCGTCATATACCGCTCGACGATTTCCACAAGTGCGGGATATTTCTTCTTCGCACGCTTGAAGCCCTTTTTGAACCAAATGCGTTTCCCGCGCCCCTTGCCGCCGTCTGCGATATCGTCCGTCAGCTTGTAATACAGCATCACCGTATTGAGCGCGCCGAGCTCCTTCGTCAGCTCGTCAACCTTTGCAATGGGGCGTTTTTTGAAGCAGTGCTCGAAGCAGTTCTGCTTTTCCACCTTAATATCCGTACCCGTCATGTTATGCAAAAGCGCGGAGAGAAATGTAAAATCATAGGTAAGTCCCACGCGTGCCATCTGTCCGCAGGCTTTGCCGATGCTCTTGCACAGCCCGCAGTAGAGCGCCTTATAGAGCATGAGGTCTTTAATATAGAGGTTGGGGTAATCGTACCGAATGTAACCGAACACGCTTATTCACCCTGATAGAAGCCGACTTTGCGGTACACCTTGGAAAGCGTTTTCCGCGCCGCCTTATAGGCACGCTCCGCACCCGAAGCGAGAACGCCTGTAAGATACGTTTTATCGGCAAGCAGTTTTTTCTGCTCCGCCTGAATGGGCGCGAGTGCGTCCGCAACCGCCTCCCCAACGGCGAGCTTGAAATCGCCGTAGCCCTTGCCCGCGAACTCCTTTTCCGCCTCCTCTACGGTCTTGCCCGTAAAGGTCGCGTAAATGGTAAGCAGGTTGGTGATCCCCGGCTTTTCGTCCGAGATGCGGATTTCATTGTCGCTATCCGTCACGGCACGCTTGAACTTGCGAATGACGGTATCCTTATCGTCCGACATATAGATGCAGGCGTTGATATTCTCGTCCGACTTGCTCATCTTCTTGGTGGGCTCTTGGAGCGAAGCAATCTTCGCGCCCGATTTCATAATGAGGGGCTCGGGTACGCGGAAGGTCTCGCCGTAACGGTTATTAAAGCGTATTGCAATATCGCGTGCGATTTCCACGTGCTGCTTTTGGTCGTGTCCCACGGGCACGAGGTCTGCCTGATATAAAAGGATATCCGCCGCCATGAGCACGGGGTAGTCCATAAGCCCCATGTTGATATTATCGGCGTGCTTTTGAGATTTATCCTTGAACTGCGTCATGCGGTTCATTTCGCCGACGTAGGTAATGGTGTTAAGAACCCACATGAGTTCCGCGTGCTGAGGCACCTGCGACTGCACGTAGAGCGCGCACTTTTCGGGGTCGATTCCGCAGGCAATATAGAGCGCGGCAAGCTCCAACGTATGACGGCGAAGCTCGGCAGGCTCTTGGCGCACGGTGATGGCGTGCATATTGGCAATGGCGTAAAAACAATCGTTCTCGTTTTGCAGCTGCACCCAGTTACGGATTGCGCCCGCATAGTTTCCGATTGTGAGGTTTCCGCTCGGCTGAACCGCCGAATACAAAATTTTCTTTTCCATAACTTACCAAACAGTATAACATACTCTTTCAAAAATTGCAAGGCATTCCCTTTGCATTTCATTTTGTTTACACAATAAAGCCGCGCCGACTAAAATAGTCGGCGCGGCTTTATCATAAAATATAGCTATGCTTTCCTTTCAATTTTCAATTCAAACCGCTCGCCGCTTTCAAACGATAAAAGCAAAGAATTACTGCTCAGTATTTCTATTCCCGCCCCGATACGATTGTTCAAAGCGTATTTTACCGAAAGAAGTAAATCCGCCGTTTCGACGTCACGTTCATGCTCGTCTTTTTGCTCTTGCCGTAGCTTTTTGTTCATTTCTTTTGTTCCTCGCGAATTTTTATTCACATCCTGCGCATAGATAGTGTAGCTATATTATATCAGCGAAATTCCACGACGGCAAGCAATTTCGTTGAATTTCGCTGAGAATATTTTGTAGAAAAATAGGAGTGTTTGTATGAATTTGTCGAAATTTGGCGAAAGGCTTTCAGAATTGATTTTTGACGAGGGAATCACTCCCACGGAGCTTAGCAAAAAATTGGGTAGCGGAAATTCTAATATAAGCCATTATATCATTGGGAGATTCTATCCATCTCTGCAAATGACTTTGCGTCTCGCCGATTATTTTCAATGCACGACCGATTTTCTTTTGGGAATTGAATCCGAAAATTATGCAAAGCGTTTCAAACCTTGTCCGCCCTTCGGAACCCGTTTGTTAGAGCTTTGCAAAGAAAACAATATTACGCGCGCCGAACTGCGGAGAAGAACGAACATTCCCGAATCGGTTATGCGTTATTGGGTTAGGGGAAAGACACAGCCTTCAATCGTGAACGTTGTAAAAATTGCCGAAGCCCTTGACCGCTCGGTAGATTATATTCTCGGCAGAGAAATTTAACACCTTAATCAGAAGTTTATGTATCATTTGTCGATTTTCTCAGAAAGGCTCAAAGAGCTGATGTTTGACCGCAATGATATGAAATCGGAAGCGCTCGCAAAAGAACTCGGGACGGCGGGTTCTACCGTCCGTACCTGGTTGAACGCTACAAACGAAATTTCGCTTGAAAATGCAATAAAGGTTGCGGACTTTTTTCATTGTTCCTTAGACTTTCTTGCAGGAAGAACGGAAACAGACCAAACAATAATCCCCCGCCCTCTTCCTCCATTTTATGCAAACCTGCGCTCAGTCATGAAACAAACGGGAAAGACGCGTTACCGAATTACCAAAGAAACCGCCATTAAGGACGCGTATTTTACAAACTGGCAAAACGGGCAAATGCCAATGCTTTCCTCCGTCTGCGAATTAGCCGATTATATGAAAATTACCTTGGATTATCTGATAGGTAGAGAAAATTAAAATCCCCCGCTTTTGCGGGGGTTTTATTTTAACCGATAAATTCTAAAACTTCGTCGAACATTTTGGCGGGGCTCGTCGTTTTCTTGAACCGAAGCGGAAGATAGCGAATTGCCTTTAAGCTCTCAGGCACCTTCATTGCCGTTAAAAGGTGAATGCGCTTAACGCCCTTATAGCTGTCCTTTACGTCGTTCCCCGTGAGTGCGTACAAAACGTCCTGCGGGAACTTGTAGGGGCTCGCCGTGGAAACCACCACCATGGGGTGCTTCTCCTCTGCGTCCTTTTGCTCCTCGGCGTACTTCTGGGCAACGTGCATGGCAACGCCCGTGTGCGTATCCATGGGATAACCGTATTCCATAAAGAATTCGTAAATGCATTCTACGGTGTCGTCCTCGGAAGCAAAGCCCGCGTAGAAGCTCTCGCCCATTTTTGCAAGCTCGTCCGCGTGTACCGAATACTTCCCCTTTGCGGAGAGTGCGTTCATGCGCTCCGCCGTAAGCGCGGCGTTCCTGCCCGAAAACTCGAATAAAAGCCGCTCCAAGTTCGAGGAAACGAGAATATCCATAGAGGGGGACATGGTTCTGAAGAAGGGCCGCTTCGTATCGTAAGTGCCGCTGCCGAAGAACAGCGTAAGCACGTTGTTGCGGTTGGAAGCGCAAAGCAGTTTTCCTACGGGCAGGCCCATGCGCTTTGCGTAGTACGCGGCAAGAATGTTGCCAAAGTTGCCCGTGGGCACGGCGAAGTCTACCTTGTCGCCGAGCTGAATCTGCCCCGACGAAATCAAATCGCAATAGGCGGAGAAATAATACGCAATCTGCGGCGCAAGCCTGCCGAAATTGATAGAGTTTGCGGAAGTAAGCAGATACCCCTTTTTCTTCAACGCCGCCCTGCACTCCTCGGAATTGAAAATCTTTTTTACGCCCGTCTGGCAGTCGTCGAAGTTGCCGTTTACGGCAACCACGTTCACGTTGTTTCCTTCCGTGGTGCACATTTGCAGCTTCTGCATTTTGGAGACGCCCTCTTCGGGATAGAAGGTCATAATCTTAACGCCCTTCGCATCCTTAAAGCCCTCTAAGGCGGCCTTGCCGGTATCGCCGCTCGTGGCTACGAGCACGAGCACCTTTTCCTTAATGCCGACGATTTCGCACCCCTTTTTCAAAAGATAGGGAAGCACGGTGAGCGCCATATCCTTGAACGCGCAGGTGGGGCCGTGGAAGAGCTCTAAAATATACACGCCGTCCTCGATTTTCACAAGCGGTGCGGCGTCGCCCTCTTCAAAGCGCGAATAGGCGGTGCGGACTGCCGTGAGTAGTTCGTCCGCGGGATAGTCGTCAAGATATTTCGAGAGCACGAACGCCGTACGCTCGGCGTAGTCCATTTCAAGCATTTTTTCTATTTCTTCGCTTGAAACCGCGGGGAACTTTTCGGGAACGAACAAGCCGCCGTCGCCCGCAATGCCTTGGACGATTGCCTGTGCGCCCGTCACGCGCTCTTTTCCTCTCGTGCTGATAAAGTACATATTACACCTACTTTTTAGGATGATACCCTTCCCCAAAATTTGAGGAAGGGTTCGCTGTTAAAATTTATTCTTTTTGTATGTAAAGCAACCAATCATTAAAGGTATTTCTTTACGAAATCGGGAAGCTCCTCTTGCGCACAGCTGCAAGTAAGAACGATATTCAGCCCGCGCATTTCGGATACCTTATCGATCATATAGAAGGTCTGCGCCATGTCCTTGAGTTCCTTGCCCGCAATGCGTGCCAAGCCGTCGATATAGACGTACTCGTTATCGTACCCGCCTGCAATGGCGCCCTTAATGAATCCGCAAAGCGCTTCCTCGCCCGCAACGTTATAATCGGTCGCGTCGATAAAGCGGATCTCGCGCTTCAAATCGTACATATATCTCTTCGTATCGGTAATGAACATGAGGTGCCCTTTTGCACCCGCTGCCGACGCATTTGCCTCGTCGATAATTTTCTTGGTCTTACCGCTGCCTTTCGTACCGCAAATAATTTTAACCATAAGAACCTCCAAACCTTTTTGATATTATTATTCTATCAAGTTTTCCGTCACTTTTCAAGGGGTTTTTGAAAAAAAGTTATTCTAAACTTTGTATGAACGCATCGATGCGCTCCAGCCCTTCGAGCATATCCCGCATGGAGAGCGAATAGGAAAGGCGCACGCAGTCGTCCGCGCCGAACGATACGCCGGGCACGACCGCAACCTTTGCCGCGTCCAACAAACAGTCCGCAAAGCTCACCGAGTCGGTAATCTTCTTTTTGCCGAACTTCTTTCCGTAGCAGCTGCTCACGACCAACATCATGTAAAACGCGCCGTCGGGAATAATGCAGTAGACGTCCTTCATGTCGGAAATGCGCTCGACCATGGCAATTCTTCTTCTTGCGAAGCGCGCTACCATTTCCTCTACCGCCGCCTCGGGCGAGTTGAGCGCCTTGAGCGCCGCGTACTGCGCAATGGAGTTCGCGTTACTCGTTGCGTGGCTCTGGAAGGAATCGATTGCCTTCGCAACGTCCTTGGGCGCGGCGAGGTAGCCGATTCTCCAACCCGTCATGGCGTACGTTTTGGAAACGCCGTTTACGGTAATCGTCAAGTCCTTCATTTTGTCGGAGCAAGCCGCGAACGAGAAAGGCTGTACGTTGCCGTACACGAGCTTTTCGTAGATTTCGTCGGAGAGGACGAAAATCCCCGCTTCCTCGCAAACCTTGGCAAGGGCGCGGATTTCTTCCTGAGAATACACCGCCCCCGTGGGATTGCAGGGCGAGTTGAAAATAAACAGCTTCGTCTTGGGCGTGATTGCGCTTTTCAGCTGCTCGGGCGTAATTTTGAAGCCCGCTTTCTTCTTCGCATGAATATAGACGGGTACGCCGCCGCACACCTTGACGACCTCGGGATAGGTAAGCCAATAGGGTGCGGGAATAATTACTTCGTCACCCTCGTTAATGAGCGCGAAGCACACGTTGAAAATGGAATGCTTTGCCCCGTTTGATACGATAATCTGCGAGGGCTCGTATTCGAGGCCGTTGTCGCGGCGGAACTTTTCGCAAATGGCGCGGCGCAGCTCGGGCAGGCCCGAAGACGCCGTGTATTTCGTATGTCCCTTTTCAAGTGCTTCGATTGCCGCTTCCACGATATGCTCGGGCGTATTGAAATCGGGTTCCCCCACGCCGAAGTTGATAACGTCCTCTCCCGCCGCTTTCATTGCTTTCGCCTTTGCACTGACGGCAAGCGTGAGCGACGGTGAAATGGAACGCATACGGCGTGCAAGTCTTTCTTCCATATAAATACCTCTTGCGTACGAAACGGAAAATCAGTTTTCGGCGGAGGCCGTGAGCCGCGCCTCCGTGTCCGCACGGGCGAGCGCGTTTATCATTTCGTCCAGCTCTCCCGAAAGGAACGCTTCCATAGAGTGCAGGCTCAGCCCGATACGGTGATCGGTAATACGGCTCTGCGGGAAGTTGTAGGTTCTGATGCGTTCGCTCCTATCCCCCGTGCCGACCAAGCTCTTGCGGCTTTGCGCCTCCTCGGAGCTTGCTTTTCCGTTATAATAATCGTAAAGCCGCGTTCTGAGAACGCGGAACGCTTTTTCTTTATTCTTTAACTGGCTTCTCTCGTCCTGACAGGTGACCACGATTCCCGTGGGGAAATGGGTAATGCGGATGGCGGTTTCCGTCTTGTTTACCTTCTGCCCGCCCGCACCCGAGGAACGGAACAAGTCGACGCGGATATCGTCGTCCTTGATTTCCACTTCCACCTCTTCCGCTTCGGGAAGCACGGCAACCGTTGCCGTGGAGGTGTGGATTCTGCCCTGCGATTCCGTTTCGGGCACGCGCTGTACGCGGTGGACGCCGCTCTCGTATTTGAGCCGTTTATACGCGCCCTTGCCCTCGATGGAGACGATTGCCTCCTTCATGCCGCCAAGCTCCGTTTCGTTGAGGTCGATGACCTCCCACTTCAAACGGTGCTTTTCGCAGTAGCCCATATACATACGGTAGAGCTCGCATGCAAAAAGTGCGGCTTCCTCGCCGCCTGCGCCCGCACGGATTTCCAGCGTGCAGTTGCGCTCGTCATTCTTATCCTTGGGAAGAAGCAAAATTTTCAGCGCCGTTTCTTTTTCGGCGAGCGAGCTTTTAAGCGCGTATCCCTCTTCTAAAAGCATATCGCGCATTTCGCCCTGCTCGTGCTCGGCCTCTTCAAAGGCGGCTTTCATTTCCTCTTCCGTTTTACGGTAATCTCTGTACGCCTCGGTGATTTCTTCGATCTCCGCACGCTCCTTCGTGAGCTTCGTCCAAGCTTCCATGTCCGAAAGCGTTTCACTGCGTGAGAGAAGCTCCGTCAGCTCGTCGTACCGCGCGGCAATCGCCTGCAATTTACTCAGCATATCAGAACCCGATTTTCACGACGCGTTCCACGCCGCTGAGGTCTTTCACGACCATTGCGAAATCGCAACGGGAAAGAGACTGGAAAATTTTAATAACTTCCTGCGCCTGATCCTCGCCAACTTCGAGAATGCACATTCCCCCGCGCACGAGATAGCGGTTAATTTTCACCGCGATACGGCGGTAGAATTCGAGTCCGTCCACGCCGCCGTCGAGCGCAATGCGCGGCTCGAAGTCTCTCACGTCCTGCGGAAGCGACGAAATTTCGCTGCTCTTGATATAGGGCGGGTTGGCGGTAATCAAATTGAATCTGCCGTGGATATTTTCAAATAGGTCGGACTTGATAAAGTTCACGTTCGCCGAGTTCTGCCAAGCGTTTTCCTGCGCAACGGCAAGCGCGTCCTCGGAAATATCCGCCGCCGTAATGCTTACGCGCTTATCCTTCGCAACGGCGCACGCAACGGAAACGGCAATCGCGCCGCTGCCCGTGCACAAGTCGAGCATGGTATCGCCCGCCTTCAGCGAGGACACCGCCTGACGGACGAGCACCTCCGTTTCGGGGCGCGGAATTAAAACGCGCTCGTCTACCTTGAAGGTGCGCCCGTAGAAGGACGTATCGCCGATGACGTACCAAAGCGGTCTGCCCGTTAAACGCTCTTCGTAAATGCGGAGAATTTTTTCGCACTCCGCGCGGGTTACCACCCTTTCCTGCCCGAGCGAGCTTCTGGGAATATCAAGCGAAAGGCTTAAAATCCACTCCGCGTCCGATTCGTCGATTTCCTTCTCCGCGAATTTCTTTTTCATCATATCGAGGAGCTTGGAAAGCTTGGTTTCCGTCGCAAAAATCTTTTCGGGGGAATCGGGATTTTCGTCCATATCGACTGCCTTTTCAAACGCCATAATGGCGCACTCTATCATTTCGTCGGTCGGTTCGCGCGTCGTAAGTAATTGCAGTAAAAATCCGGGTGCCTTGAAGGGAAGCACGAGGGGCGACTGGAACCGCGCGAAGAATTTTAAGATTTCGTAGGAGATGCCCGCAATAATGGGCAGCATCAACAGTTTAACGGCAAGTAAAATTGCCTTTTCCGCAAGCTTGTTTCCGATTGCGCCTTCTAAGCCCGCAACGTCCATAATCACCCAGCCCACGAGCGCGAACATCAGAATGGAAATAAGCAGAACGATAAAAATGAAGGTCGTGCCGCAGCGATCGTGCAGGCGCGAACACTTTTTCACATTCTCGACGGTGAGCTCCCTGCCGTATTCGTAGCAGTTAATGGTTTTATGCTCCGCGCCGTGATAGCGGTAGGTTTCGCGCATAGACGGCAATAATAGCGTCAGCGCGATATAAAAGATAAACATCACGAGGCGGAACCCGCCCTCGATGAGGTTGTAGTAAATACTGCCTGCCGTCCCGATGACGGGCGCGGCGTCGGCAATGAGCTGCGTAAACTTATCTGGCAGATAGATAAAGAGCACCAGGGCAAGCGCAACGCCTAAAATGGTTGCAATGCCGGTTACCACGTCGCCGAGGCTCATTTTCCACTTATCCGCCATCCATTTTGAGAGCTTGGAGGGTTCTTCATCGTCGGAGATAGCAACTTCCGAACTGCGCATGAGCGCCTGCATTCCCATAACGAGAGAAAGCGCGAAATTAATAATTCCGCGCACGAAAGGAATGCGCATCCATATTTTCCGCTTTTTGGAAGCTTTGGTGCGCTTGGCCTCCATATGAAGTTCCCCTTTGTCGTCGCGGACGACCGTTGCCATGCCGCTTTTGCCGCGCATCATGACGCCTTGAATTACCGCTTGCCCGCCGACGTAAGTACGATTGGTCTTTTTCATATCCTGAGCCTATTTCATAAAATAACAAAACAGCCTCTTTGTGTGAGGCTGAATGTTGTTAAATGCCGTATCTTTTCTTGAACTTATCCACACGACCGCCGGTATCAACCAGCTTCTGGCGACCCGTAAAGAACGGATGGCACTTACTGCAAATATCCACTTTAAGAATATCGCCTTCTTTGGTGGAACCAAGTTTGAAGGTTTCGCCGCAGGCGCAGACGACCGTTACTTCGTGGTATTTGGGATGAATGTCCGCTTTCATAGTTCGTTCACCTCTCTCGGTAATTGAAATTACGTACTACATTATATCCGCTTTTTCCCCGTTCGTCAACTGATTTTGTGTTTGAAACGAAAAATCTTGCCCGCTTTCACGATTTTTTCAAAAAACGTGAAAATTCTCTTTCCCCGTTCAAATGCTTGCCAAAAAAATTTTCGTGCGGTATAATACCCTAGCAAATTGCGGAAAATGAGAGGAGGGTTTATGAACGTCTGGAAGCTCACCGCCGCGAATAAAATCGAACTTTTCGATGAACCCGTCCCCGAAGCGGGAGACGGGAAAATTAAGGTGCGCATCACCAAAGTTATGCTTTGCAATCAGGATGCGCCCGTTTTCCGCGGAGAGTTCAAAACCAAATATCCCCTCGTTCCCGGCAGACTCGCCGTGGGAATCGTAGCGGAAGATTACAAGGATATTTTCCCCAAGGGCACGCGCGTGCTTCTTCACGCTTACCACCCCGAAACGGATACGGGCACGGAGAAGAAGGATTTCTCCTTGGACGACTACGAGGTTTGCGGAAAGACGCGGGACGGATTCCTCCGCGATATCGTAACCCTTTCGCCCGACGAGCTCACGCCGCTTCCCGATTCGGTTTCCGACGAGGACGCGCTCCTCACGCACCACGTTGCGCTTGCAAAGGCAATCGTAGATAAGCTCGACGTGAAAAAAGGTCAGCATATCGCCGTGGCGGGTGCGAGCGGCTTCGGCATTTTAATTTGCCAGCTACTCATCTATCAGCAGGCGGCGCCCATTCTTATCAGTGCCGACCAAAGCCGTTTGGATTTTGCGAATACCTGCGGCGTATATTACACCATACACGTAGACGATAATCTTCTTGACAGAGTTGCCGAGCTCACGGGCGGACGGCTTGCGGACGGTTCGGTATTCGTAACGAACGCAAAGGATATCGACCCCTCGGTTGCCTTTTCGGTCTGTGCGCGGGAGGCGAACGTCGTTATCGGCGGCTACGTTTCGCGCTCGGTGAATATCGACGCGACGATTGCGATCCGCAAAGAGATTTCCATTCACTGCCTTGCAGAATACGTGGAAAACCTTGAAATGGCAATTAACCTCGTAGCAAACAAAGGCGTGAATTTGCAAAACTTTACGGCGAAGGCAGTAGACCCCAACACGCTTTTGGAATTCTACCCCTCTTACGTGGGTTTTGCGGAAGAGGAAGAAAAAGATTACCTCTTTATTAAAATGCTTTAATTCATAACCACGCTCCCGCCCGATACATGAGAAAACTGAGATATTTTTTCGGCGGGAGATTATTTCCCTGTGCGCTGATCTTTGCGGCAAGCGTAGGCGCAACTGTTGTGCTTGCCGTATGGCTGCCCCGCGCGCTTGCACCCGTTGCGCTTGCGGAGCGGCTCTTTTCTTTGATTGCCGCACTTTTTATTGTATGCGCAAAAGAGCCGCCTGAGTTCAAACTTTCCAAAATCGTTTTAATCGTTTTTCTGCCGTGGACGGGCGGGATTCTCGCGCTCGTATGGCTGAGAAGAACGCCGAACGCGAACCCGCCCGAAACGATAAACTGCCTTGCGGAAAGCATCGAGTACTTCCCCGTAGGCAAAGAAATGTATGAGCGGCTCCTGACCGATATCACAAACGCCGAGAAATTTATTTGGCTCGAATACTATATCGTCGCGCACGGCGCGTTTTTTCATGCCCTTTCGGAAGTCCTCGAACGCAAAGCGAAGGAGGGCGTGGACGTTCGGCTTTTATACGACGACTTCGGCTGCTCCTTTACCCTGCCCAAACGCTTTGAAAAAGAGCAGGCAAAGCGCGGAATCAAGGCGTACGCGGTGCGCCGTATCCGCTTCCCCTCCCGCGCCGCAAACCGCAGGAACCACCGCAAAATTGCGGTAATCGACGGTGAGATTGCCTACACGGGCGGCATTAATCTTGCGGACGAATATATCGGCGAAAAAATCCGCTTCGGGCATTGGAAGGATACCGCAGTCCGCGTGACGGGCGCACCCGCTAGCGCATTCGCAAAGCTGCTTGCAAGCGATATGCCCCGCGCCTTAAATCTTCCCGAAATCAAACCGCAAGAGGGAAATATCCCCTGCGCCGTGATTGCCGACTCCGCCGAGGACACGCAATTCCGCGCGGGAGGAGCCGCGCTCTGTTCGCTTATTTCTGCGGCGGAAAAATCCGTCTGGCTCTTTACCCCCTACCTCGCGCCCGACACGGCACTTCTTTCCGCGTTGGAAACGGCCGCGCGGGCGGGCAAGGACGTGCGGATTATGATTCCGCATATCCCCGACAAGAAATTTACCTTTCTCATTACGCAGTCCTACGCGCAGGAAATGACAAGCGCAGGCGTGCAGATACGCGAATACACAGCGGGCTTCCTGCACGCAAAGAGCGTCACCTGCGACGGCAAACGTGCTTTCGTTTCCACCTATAATCTTGACTTCCGCAGTCTGTATCTGCAAGCCGAGTGCGGGCTGTACGCAGAAAGCGAAGAGTTAGCAAACGCGTTGGAGCGCGACTTTACCGCTTCGTGGGAAGCGGGCACGCCACTCAAAAAAGCAAGCCCTTTGAAGCGGGCGGTAGGTGCCGTTCTACGGCTCTTCGCCCCGCTCGTATAAAAAATTATTAAGGTGTGTTCCAAATGAAATACGTAATCGCATCGGATATTCACGGCTCGGCAAAGTACTGCCGTATGCTCAAAGAACGGTTCGAGGAAGAGAAAGCAGAAAAGCTGATTCTGCTCGGAGATTTGCTCTACCACGGCGCACGCAACCCCCTGCCGCCCGAATATAATACCTTGGAAACCGCAGGCATTTTGAACGCGCTCAAAGCATATATTATTTGTGTGCGCGGCAACTGCGACAGCGACGTAGACCAAATGGTGCTCGAATTTCCCGTGGAGGCGGACTTCGCCGTACTTCCCGCAGGCAAGCGGACGGTGATTGCAACGCACGGACACAAGACGCCCGCAATCCTCAAAAAGGGCGATATTCTCTTGAACGGACATTTCCACGTTCCCGCATTCGAGGAAAAAGAAAACTGCACTTATATCAACTGCGGTTCGGTATCCATTCCCAAAGAAAATTCGCCGCATTCCTATCTCGTGCTGGAAGGCGATACGCTCACTTGGAAGGACGTGGAGACGGGAATCCCCTTCAAAATCGCACGTATTTGAAAAATTTATTATGAAAGTATTGACATTTCTGCGCGAAGCGTGTAGAATATGAGTATAAAACTAAAAAAGGAGTTGTTTATCATGGCAAAGAAAGGTTCTGACTATTTTGGTCTTCCTTACATCGTGAGCATCATTTTGGCGATCATTCCCTTCACCGCATGGATCCTCGGAATCATCACCAGAATCTGCGAGGGCAAAATTGTTGCTGCGCTTCTTCGCATCATCTTCGGTTGCTGGATTATCTGGCTCGTTGACCTCATTCTCATGATTGCTCGGAAACACATTCTTCGTTTGATTAACATCTAAAACGCAGAAAAGGAAAAACCGCCGTTCGGCGGTTTTTTTCTTTTGATATAAAATTTATAAATCAAACGCGATTGCGGTGATATCGTCATTAAAGGTGCCGCAGAACTCCTTTAATACAGCTTTGAGGCGTTGAATAAAGTGCTCTGCGTTCACCGATTTTTCGAGGATACCCTCCACGCGCTCCAAGGAGAACTGCTCGCCCTTGGCGTTCTTGCTCTCCGTCACGCCGTCCGTCAGCATCACGAGAATGCTCCCCTCGCGGTAGCCAATCACGCGGTCTTCATAGCGGAAGTCGGGAATCCAGGTGGAAACGGGCGGCGAATTCATAACGATTTCGTCTATCCCCTCCGCACTCTTCAATAAAAGAGGCGCGTTGTGCCCCGCCACGCTGTAACAAATTTCACGGCGCATGGTGTCGATTCTCACCGCCGCCGCCGTCACGTAGGAACGCTCGTCGAGGTTAAGCTCCTGAAACTTGGAATTGAGTCCGTTGATGGCACGGCTCGGCGAAGGCTCGCTTCTATCCCACCCCGCTTTCACGAACGCGGAGAGCATACCCGCCGAAATGCCTTTGCCGGACACGTCGGCAATGAGACCCATCGTTTCGCCGTTCACCTCGTAAACGTCGGGCAAATCGCCCCCGATTTCACGGCAGGGAATATACATAAACGAATAGGGCGCGGTTTGCTGGTTCTTCGCAGGCGGCAGAAGCCTTTGCTGAATGTCCTGCGCGGAATACATTTCCCTTGCAATTTCCGTTTCGTAAGCGTTATCCATAATGCCGAGGTAGTACTTGCCCATGGGCTGGACTTTAATACGGAAGGCGCAGTCGTCCTTCTCGCCCCGCAAAACCAACTTGCGGAACGCATTCCCGCCGTTTTTTGCCGCGTCGAGAAAGACCGCACGCATAGGGCAGTAACCGCACTGCACGCCGTCGCCGCATTTGCCTTCGTGCTCGCCGCACGAGATAACGCCGCGCAGCTCGCCCTTTTCTTTCTGCGCGTGGAAATACGCGCGGAACGCACGGTTGGTATAGCGTACTTTGAAATTTTTATCCACGACGATTGCCGCCGTGGGAACGTGGTCTAAAACGTCCCTGCAAAGTCTTGCCATGATGAAACCATTATACATGAACTTTTCGGGAATTGCAATTTTTTTGGGAACGTGTTATAATGTTTTCATCAAATTTTTATGAAACGCTATCTTCCCGAAAATTTAATACGGCTTGCAGGCGAATGCCCCTTCCCCCTCTACGTTGTGGGCGGGAGCGTTAGAGACTTTCTCGCGGGCTTCCCCCTACGCTCTCCCGACTGGGATATCTGCGCGGCGGGGCGCGAGGAGGACTTTATTGCCGCCGCCGAAAAATGCGGGCTTGCCGTGAAATCGGTCTACCGCAACACGGGCACGGTGAAGCTTAGGGACGAAACGGGCGCGGAATACGAGTTCACCCGCTTCCGCTCGGATAAGTACGTCCGCGGCACGCACACGCCGACGGAAATCACGTTCACGGACGATATGGGAGTAGACGCACGCAGGCGCGACTTTTGCGCGAACGCCGTTTATTACGATATAAAAGCAGAGCAGTTTTGCGACCCGCTCGGCGGCATAGAAGATATCAAACGCAAAACGCTCCGCACGGTGATGCCTGCGCGCAAGGTATTCGGCGAGGACGGACTGCGGCTCATGCGGCTTGCACGCCAATCTGCGGAGCTCGGCTTTTCGCCCGACGAAGACGCAATCAAAGGTGCACGCGAGCACCGCGCGCTCATCCGCGACATTGCGCCCGAACGCATTTACAAAGAGCTTGACCTCATTCTGCACGCCGACGAAAAGCACGGCGACAGGGAAGCCGTTTACCGCGGCCTGAAAATTCTGCACCGAACGGGCGTGCTCATGGAAATTCTGCCCGAGCTTGCCCTCGGCGACGGCATGAAGCAGCGCAGCGATTTCCACGACCACGACGTGCTCGAACACTCTCTACGGTGCGCGAAGTACGCTTCGCCCCGCATACGGCTTGCCGCGCTTCTGCACGACGTGGGAAAGCCCTTTTGTATGCTCCGCGACGGAAAATATCACCTGCACGCGGAAGAGGGCGGGCGGATCGCCGCGGAAATTCTCACCCGCCTCAAAGCGCCCAAAAAGCTTGCAGAGGAAACGGTGCGGCTCGTTGCGTTGCATATGCGCGACTACGACCTCAACATGAAAGAGAGCAAGGTGCGCCTTGAAATCGTGAACTGCTATCCCTTTTTAGAGGATTTATTTGCACTCCGTCAAGCCGACTTTACCGCCTGCAAGGACGATTTATCCCCCGCGCCGAGCGTCGTCAAATGGAAAGCGGTAATCGAGCAAATGAAGCGCGAGGGTGCGCCCTTTACCGTAAAGGAGCTTAAAGTAAACGGAAACGATTTGCTGGGTATCGGACTTGCGCCCGAACGGGTGGGCACGGTGCTGCACGAGCTGCTCCTCTACTGCGCGTTGGACGGAAGCAGAAACGAGCGCGAAGGCCTTTTGAAACGCGTACGAAAAATGAGTTGAGCGTGCCGGAAACCGGTGCGCTTTTTTGACGCCAAAATATTTACTTGCCTTTTTAGCATACTTATATTATAATACGAGAGTAAAAAAGACTTCTTCGGATAAGGAGGTGCACGGTGGAAGACCGCAATCAAATAGACGATTTCGACGAACAAATCGACGATACCGAAGAATTTGAACCCGAAACAAAGAAAAAACTTACGAAAAAGGAACGCAAGGAGCTTGCCAGACAACAGGCGGAGTACGAGAAGGAGCTTGTAAAAGAGGGCAAAATTGCGCCCCGTTACCGCTACGTTCCGCGCAACGGCTTTGCGCGGATTGCTTCCGTTTGCGTTGCGTTCGTCCTCGGCTTCTTTGCCGCATTCGGCGTGCTCGTCGGCGGACTTTCCATTTACGGCGATAAGAAATCCATCAAGGAAGTCACCAGCGACGTAGGCTTCGAGTACAGCGGCATTTTTTCCGAATACTCCGCCGAGCTCTCCGCGCTCAACTTCATTATGGAAATCGTGCAGAGCGTTCAAAACGGCGAGTTCACAACGCTCGGCAGCGTTGCCAAATACATTTCCTTTGCAGATACGCTGGCGGACACCGTCGTCACACAGCTCGGCGATGCGGGCGTTGCGGTGGAAAAAGACGAGCTCATGACGGTGCCCTTCACCGAAATCGGCGGCTGGTTGCAAGAAAAAATGACGGGCATTTCGGACGACCTCACACTCGGCCAAGTCATCAAAATCGACGACGAAAAGTCCCCCTTGATTTTGCGAACGCTCAAAAACGAGTATATCAGCAACCTCGGCAAAAGAATCGAGACGCTTCAACTCGGTGAAATGGTAGAGGGCATGGACGGCAACAGAATCCTCAGAAACTTAAAGGACTGCACCCTCTCTACCCTCTCTTCGAGAATCTCCGCCCTCACCGTAGAAGAGGTGTTCGGCGAGGATATGTACTGCTATCTTTCCTTGGAGGAAAGCAGCGGAATGAGCTATAACCAGCTCATTGAAGCGTACGAGAACACCTACCGCTTCGACGAAGCACAATCCGAAATCAGACCCAACCCCATCGAGCTTGCAGAGGGCGAAGAAATCAAATACGACGAAACGGAAGAGTGCTACTATCTCTATCAAAACGGCGCGCGGGCGGATAAGCTCGACCAATATTTGGACGGCACTTGGTATCTTCTTTTCGGCAACAACGAGAAAATGGGCAAAACCCCCATTCTCGAAATGGGCACCGACGTGTTAGAGGTAATCAATAAAGTAAACGAAATGCCCCTTTGGTGGCTTTGGCTGCACAACATTATCAAGGCGAATCCCTATAAAGAGCTTGCGGGCGGAAAAAATCTTAACGAATATAACCTGAAAGATTTTATCGACTACGTGAAGGAACTTCCGCAAATCCCTTAAAAAAAGTTGACTTGTTTTTTGAAATATAGTAAAATATGAAAACAAAACCTTGCATACCGTTAAGGTATGCCGTAAAGACCAGGAGGTGAAAAGTATGCAGAAGTATGAAATGCTTATTCTGCTGAAAAGCGACATGGAAGAAGAAGCGAGAGAGGCTGAACTCAAAAAATATGCCGATATCGTAACTTCCCTCGGCGGCACCGTTGAAAGCACCGATAAATGGGGTGTCAAGAAAACGGCTTATCCCATCGCATTCAAGCAAGAAGCGTTTTATGCGCTTATGACGTTCAGCGGAAGCGGCGAGGTCGTGAAAGAACTTGACCGTGTAGCAGGAATTTCCAGCGACGTTTTAAGACGCATGATTACGAAAGTTAAGGAGAACTGAGATGAACAAAGTGTTTTTGATCGGGAACTTAACGAGAGATCCCGAGCTTACCGAAACTTCGGGAGGCGTGAGCGTTTGCCACTTTGCAATTGCGGTGAACCGCTCCTACACTTCGTCCGACGGAGAACGCCAGACTGACTTTTTCAACGTTACCGCATGGCGCGGCTTAGCGGAAAACATTGCCCGCTATACGAAGAAAGGCAGCAAGGTAGCCGTTTCGGGCAGTGTTCAGATTCGCAGCTACGAAGATAACCAGGGCGTAAAACGCAACGCGGTAGATATTATCGCGCAGGACGTGGAATTCTTATCGCAGAGAAGCGCAAATTCGGGAGACGATTTCTACGACTCCCCCGCTCCCTCCGCAGGAGCTCCCGCGAAAAAGAAGCCCGCGCTTGAATCGTTCGACGACGACGGGGATATTCCCTTCTAAGACGGACAAACATTATTTAAGGAGATATCATGGAAGAAGAAATCATGCAGCCCGAAGCGGAAGAAGTTGCACCCGTAGCAGCGGAAGCCGTGGAGGCGAAAGAAGAAAATAAGGAAGCGAAGGATGCCCGCGAAGGCAGACCCGCGAAAAAGAACTACAAGAAGCAGAACTACAAGAAAGTCTGCCTCTTCTGCCAGGAAAAATCGGAAATCGATTACAAGGATACCGCAAAGCTGAAAAAGTTCATTGCTGAGGGCGGAAAAATTCTCCCCCGCAGAATGACGGGTACTTGCGCAAAGCACCAGAGAGTCGTTGCATCGGCAATCAAGCGCGCAAGAGTTGCAGCTCTGCTTCCCTTCAAAGCAGAATAATTGAAAGTTAAAAAGACCTCGTAAAAACGAGGTCTTTTTTATTGTTTTGTTTTTTGTGAATTTGCGGTAAAATATCGGTATACGGAAAAAATTTTTTGAAAAGTTTCGTTTTTTACTGACAAAATCCGCTTTTCGATACTTTATATATATGTACGACCTACGTAGGAGCAAGTCATGAATTTGGATAATTTAATAGCAAATATTTCAAAAGGCGATACGTCGTCTTTTGAAAAGCTATACGAAAAAACGAAAAAGACGACGTATCACGTTGCACTTTCTATCGTCAGGGATCGCTCGCTTGCGGAAGACGTCGTGCAGTCGGCATATCTCAGCATCCTGAGAAACGCCGCTACGTATAAAGTCGGAACGAACGCGAACGCATGGATATACACGATTGCCCGAAACGAAGCGCTTCTCGTCAAAAAACGATGCGAGAGAGAGTTCCCCGTGAACGAGCAGGAAAATATTGCAATGTTCGGCTCGAAACAAATTGACGAGTACGGTCTTTTAATCGATACCGCAAGGCGAATACTTCCCGAGGACGAATTTGTAATCTTGCTTTTGATTGCCGCCGACGGATACAAGCGGCGGGAAATATCCGAAATGTTAAGCTTGCCCGTATCAACGGTAACCTACAAGTACCAATGCGCCACGGAAAAAATGCGTAAGGCGCTCGCGGAGTAAAGGAGTTAATTATGAATATCGAAAAATTAATAAAAAATGAAGCAAACGAAAAAACACCCGAATTGTTTTCCGAAATTCTGGATAAAGCGGGTGCGGAGGGACTGATTCCTCAAAGTGAAGTTGCGCAATATAACGCGCCTAAAAAGAGCAAGACGCCCAAAAAGGGCGCAGGCAACGTAGGATTCGTTCTTGCGACAATCGCGGCAGTAACGTCGCTTGCGGCAGGGTTAGGCATAGGCTTGCCTTTGTGGATCGGCGGCGAAGGAGCTCCGTCCGACCCCGGCTACGGCGCGGAAGCGCCCGCACCCGAGACGCCTGTCACCCCGGTACGCCGATCACACCCGGTACGCCCCACGAGCACGTTTTCGGCGAATGGACGGTTTTAACGCCCAAGTCGTGTGATACCGAAGGTCTGCAAGAGCGCGTCTGCAGCTGCGGCGAAAAAGAGAAGGAAGTGATTCCTATGAGCCACAATTATAAATACTCGTATGACTACAACCAGCATTGGCAGGTCTGCTCCGACTGTAAAACCGCAACCGAAAAAGAAGAGCATGAATTAGCCCTGGACGATTGGTATGACGGTGTTTGCAGTAGCTGTAATTATCACGAAACTATTGTCGAATACAGTGATACACAATGGATGGTTTTTTCATTAGATGCCGGGAATAATTGCTGGATGTTTGAGGGATTTAGGCTTCCGTTATCGGATTTACCTCTACCGGCTTTGCCTACTGATATAATTGAACTTGTTATTCCTGCGTATTATGAGAGTCCTATGTATCCTGAGTTTGGAGCTTTGCCGGTAACTACGATAGGCCCCGAGGCATTAAAGGGCGAAAGTAAAATAAGGCGCGTAGTTCTACCTTCTACGATAAAGTATATAGAGTCCGAAGCGTTCGCCGATATGCCCAGTTTAAGTCATATAGGAATACGCGAAGGCGTGGTCCATATTGGTTCACAGGCGTTTGCGCGCTGCGAAAGATTGAAGGAGATGCAGCTGCCTTCTACACTTGATAGCAATTTCGGAGTTGCCGAGGACGCACTCGATTTTTCGGGCATTGAAACCTTACGCCTTCCGCCATTGGACTTCCCTCGAGATCAAAACGAACTACAATTTTTAGATTTACATTATTACAATATGCCCTCGCTGAAAAAAATCGATATAAACGGTATTAACGATTATTATAAATTTGAAAACAATGCCCTCTATTATAAGATAGGTTTACGTTACAGCACCGGTAGTGAGGATAATGGCTCACGTTTAGTTACCTTCATCGGCGACGGTTCGGATATAGATTTCACGGCCGGATACACTTCGATTGAAGATTGCGCATTCAAAAACAAGCAACTCGCCAATACCGATTTGTACCTTTCGCAGGAACTCGTATGTATCGGTTCCAAGGTATTTGAAAACTGCAACGTAAAGACGATTCATATCAGCGCAAAGATTGCAACTGCAATCGACAGCTATATAAGAGATGACGCATTTGAGAACGCGAACGACCTTACCGACATTTATATTGAATGCACGAAATATGATTGGAGTTACCTCGGAAAATACGTTAAGCTCCGAAGCGGTGTCGTCGTACACTGTACGGACGGTAACGTCGTTTACTGATAATTGCGAAATGCCTCACAAAAAAGCGCTCCCCTTTCGGGAGTGCTTTTTTTATGCAAATTTGCTTGACAGCCTCACATCACAGTGCTATAATTCCTACCGTAAATATAGGAATTACGGAGCGCTTATGCAAGTTTATGCAGACAACGCGGCAACGGCGAAGATTCGCCCTTCCGCACTCAAAGCTTATATCGATACCGCAACGCAGTACTTCGGCAACCCTTCGAGCTTGCACGAGGTAGGACAAGCCGCCAAGGAAGTCCTTGAAAACTGTCGCACAAAAATTGCGGCCGCTATCGGCGCGACGGCGCGCGAAATTATTTTCACGTCGGGCGGGAGCGAAGCGGACAACCAAGCCATTTTCAGCGCAGCGCGGCTCGGTGCAAAGAAGGGAAAGAAGAAAATTATTTCCACCGCAATCGAGCACCACGCCGTACTTCACGCGCTTGAAAAGCTCAAAACCGAAGGCTACGAAATCGTCCTTCTGCCTGTGGGCACGGACGGAATCGTAAACGTAAAAGATTTTGAAACCGCAATCGACGAAAACACCTGTCTCGTTTCGGTGATGCTCGCCAATAACGAAATCGGCACCATTCAACCGATCAAGGAAATCGGTGAAATCTGCAAGGCGAAAAAGGTTCCCTTCCATACGGACGCCGTGCAAGCCGTGGGGCATATCCCCGTCGACGTGAACGATCTCGGCGTTGACTATCTCGCGCTTTCGGCACACAAGTTCGGCGGGCCGCGCGGCGTGGGCGCGTTGTACGTGAGAGCGGGCGCACCCCTCTTCCCGCTTGTGGAGGGCGGTGCGCAGGAACGCGGCAAGCGCGCGGGCACGGAAAACCTTCCCGCCATTGCGGCAATGGCAACCGCGCTCGAGGAATCGCTTGCACACCTTGACGCAAATGTGAAAAAGGTGACGAAGCTCCGCGAGAAGCTGATTGAGGGGCTCTCCAAAATCCCGCACTCCGCGCTCAACGGCGATAGAAAAAAACGGCTCGCGGGCAACGTGAGCTTCTGCTTCGAGGGCATCGAGGGCGAAGGGCTTCTTTTATATCTGAGCGACGCGGGCATCTCCGCTTCGTCGGGTTCGGCTTGCACTTCGGGCTCGCTCGACCCTTCCCACGTTCTGCTCGCTATCGGCAGAGTGCACGACGTGGCGCACGGCTCTTTGCGTCTGACGCTCAGCGAGGAAAACACCGAAGAAGAAATCGACTATCTTATCAAAGCAGTTACCGAGGTCGTGGAAAAAATTCGCGGCTTCTCCCCCGTCTGGCGCGATTTGCAGTCGGGCAAACGGCAATATATTTTATAAACTAGGAGGAAACCAACTTGGCTCTTTACAGCGAAAAAGTGATGGACCATTTCAGAAACCCGCGCAACGTGGGCGTGATTGAGAACGCCGACGGCGTAGGCGAGGTGGGCAACGCGAAATGCGGCGACATCATGAAAATTTATTTGAAAATCGAAAACGATATTATCGTGGACGTAAAGTTTGAAACGTTCGGCTGCGGCAGCGCGATTGCATCGAGCTCCATGGCAACGGAAATGATCAAGGGCAAGCCCTTATCGCAGGCGTTGGAGCTGACGAACAAGGCGGTTGCCGAGGCACTTGACGGACTTCCCGCACACAAGCTGCACTGCTCGGTGCTCGCGGAAGAGGCAATCAAGAACGCCATTCTCGACTATTACAAGCGCAACAATCTCCCCTACGACCCCGCTTTGGAAGAAGCGTGCGCACATTGTGACGAAGAATGATTGTTTCCACCAAAGGGCGCTATGCGCTGCACATTATGACGGAGCTTGCAAAGAGCGGGGATTTTCAGTCCTTAAAAGGCATTGCCGAGGAGCAGGGCATTCCGCACAAGTACGCGGAAACCATTATGACCGCGCTCGTTAAAGCGGGGTTTGTGGAAGGCTCGCGCGGGAAAAACGGCGGTTACCGCTTAGCGCGCGCGCCCGAGGAGTACACCGTTGCGGAGATTTTGAGCGAAGCGGAAACGACGATGTCCGCTTCGAGCTGTTCGGGGGAAAGCGGTTGCCCGAACGCGGGCAAGTGCCCAACGCTGCCTATTTGGCGCGCACTCGACGAAACGGTTTATAACTTCCTTTCGGGTTACACCCTCGCCGACTTACTGCCAAAAGAAGAATAAAATTTTACCGCCCGCGCTTGATAAGCGCGGGCGGCTTTTTTATTTTGCGTTAATTTTCTTTTCTGCGTTCTCGAAATAGCGTTTGTAGGCTTTGGCGCAATATTTTGCGTGCTTGTCCTTTTTCTTGGGTGCGTCCTCTTTGGGCGGCTCGAACGAATACGCGCCGTTCACCTTCCAACCGTTGAGTAGCGAAGGCTTGAATGCGTCCGTCGGGCAATTGAACACACAGCGCATACAAATGAGGCACTCACCCCCGAACTTGAACTTGCCCTTTTCCGTTATTTTAATATTCTGCGTCGGGCAGTTCTTCACGCACATATTGCAATGAATGCAATCCTTTTTTACTTTGTAGCCTCGGCCGATAAGCCGTCCGCCCCAGTGCTCGATGCGAAGAAACCAAGCAAAGAAGCTCCCCAAAAACATTTTTTTCGCCTTCCGCGGCGTACCGTCGAGAATCTCGCCGCAGTCAACGGGAACAAGCTTTTGCACCGTATCCCACATGCGGTATGCCATCGCATCCGAATGGCGGAAAATAATGTTATAGGGCATGACGTACTGATACTCGTTCGTCACCAAAATATTGCGTTTTTTCAGAAGTTTAATGAGTTTCAGAGAGGAAACGTCGCTCATGCGCACGGGCTCGCCCGAGCTCTTAAACACAAACGCCTTTACGGGCTTTTCGCATTTTTTGAGCGACTTCACAAAGCGCAGTACGTTTGCAGGCGCGTTGAACGCGTGAATGGGATAGCCGAAGCCTACGAGGTCGTACCCCTCAAGGCTCACTTCCCCTTCAATCGGAAGGGGGCGGAGCGTAACTTCGTTGCCGCTTTCCTCGAACGCGAGCTTATACTGCTCTGCGATCTTCTTTGTGTTCCCCGTTCCTGAAAAGTAGATAATTAGAATGTTCATGCGTCTTTACTGCCTGCGCCTTGAAATTTTCGTCGAAGGAATAGCGCATATCCTCGTCTTTTTCGTGCGAATCGTACCAAACCGATGCAAACACCGCGTCCTTTTTGCAGAGGCGGTCGAAGTCCCAAACGTTCTCGGTATAGATGCTGTTATACCAATGCCCCGCGCGGAGCACCGTATAGGGCGTGGCGGTAAAGCGTTCGCCGTCCTGCGTTTCCCACTCGATTTTGGCGTACATATCACCCGTCTTGAATTTTTCGCTGATGAGCTTTCCGCCGTGCGCCTCGGCAACGCTTTTCAAATCTTCCAAAGAAATATCCGCGTCCGCTTTCCCGATATCGTAGCCGTAGAATACGGGCGTTTCGTTATCGGAAATGCCGCTTGCGGGATCGTACTTTTCGGGAAGCAGCGCTTCCTTCCAACTCTTCTTTTGAAGCTCTTCGTACTTGTCCTTTCCGCCGAAGTATGCCATAAGGCGCGCCGCATCCTGATGCTTTGCCCAGTACGCAGGCGAGTTATAATTTTTCAAAAGCCGCTTGATAGCAAAACGGCGTATCACCCTCTTCGGCACGATTTTACCCGCCCTGAATATCGGGTGACATTTCAAGATTTCCTGCCAGTAATCGGTAGAGGTCTGCTCTTGGAAATGGAACAGCTCCTCGAGCTCGTTGGAATCCGAATACCAAACGCCGTGGAAGTTGCGCGTTGCGTTGTAGCCGGGGTCGAAGAAACACGTGGTACTGCCGCCGATAATCTTAAACCCGTCGTTATAAGTTTCGTAGCCGAAAAGACGGTTCTCGGGCCCGCCGCCGATATTGTAGCAGCGTTTCCAGAAGCTTTCGGGCAAATCCTCTGCGTTGAGTCTGCGCAGGAAGTTACGAATGAGAATCCCGCTGTCGTGCGAGGTCACCCATTCCAAAGGCGCGTCGAAGCAGGTATGGAACATGAGCCCGTCGGAAAGGTTATCGGTGAGCATATTCGGGTGAAGCATTGCCGTCTGGCGGAACACCACCCATTTACGTATTTCGCTCTCCAAAACGCGGAATTCCCCGCGCAGCTTGGTTGCGGAATAGATATCGAAGGGGCTCACGAGAAGCGGATCGCCCACTCTGCCGAACAGGTGCGGCTTACAGCGGTTACCGTAGAGCGCGACCGTGGAGGTGTGCAGGAGCATGGGCTGGCTTTCCATTCCCTCTATTACGGAAACCAAAACGTTTGCGCCCACCTCGTTGCACTCGATTGCGCTTTTCGGATTCTGATCGGAACGGGGCGGAATTACCGCACCGAAATTGAGAACGATATCGACGCCGTCCGCGAGAGCGCGGCACGCGGCTTCGTCCGCAACGCTTCCCTCTACGACAACGATTTTCTTTTTTAATTTCTTATTCTTCTTCAAAAGACTTTTCGTGCGCTTCGAGCTATGGCTGAGTACCCTGATTTCCTCGATATAAGCCTCGGCGGAAATCGCATTCATAACGGCTCTGCCCATATTGCCCGTTGCGCCCGTAATTGCAATTTTCATAATCTCTTCCTCTTTTTGCTTTTGTCATACTAACATATGACATTATATCACGGCTTTAACACTTTCGCAACAATTTATAAAAAAAAGTACGGAAGTTTTCCGTACAATTTTTGACAAAATAGGATAAAATTCTTAAAAATTGCGTTTTGGGCTCTCTTTTACGCTTCCGTGAAGAATTCGTCGTAGACGGCTTTGAGCGTTCTCTCGTAATTTTCGTTGTCTACGCCGACGATAATATTCAGCTCGGAGGAGCCTTGATCGATCATACGCACGTTGATTCCCGCGCCGGCAATCGCGCCGAACAGTCTTGCACTCGTACCGACGTTGCGGCTCATGCCGTGCCCCACGACTGCGATAAGCGCAATGTCGTCGTAGATGCGCAGATTATTGGGGGAAACCGCCGCCTTGATATCCTCGCAGATTTCTTCCAGCACGCCGTTTTTGAGCTGCTCGCTATCGATGACGAAGGACATCGTATCGATTCCCGAGGGCATATGCTCGAAGGAAATGTTGTGCTTGAAGAGCACGCCGAGCACCTTATGCGTAAAGCCGATTTCGGCGTTCATGAGTGATTTTTCAATAAAGATGACCGTAAAGTTTTTCTTACCCGCAATGCCCGTTACCGTCCTACCCGTGAAGCGGTATTTCGAGGTAGGCAGAATATCCGTGCCCTCGTCCTCGGGACGGAAGGTATTTTTAATGCGGATGGGAATATCCGCTTCGCGCACGGGGAAGATAGATTCGCTATGTAAAACGTCCGCGCCCATGTACGAAAGCTCGCGCAGCTCCTTATAGGAAAGCGCGGTGATACGCGCGGGGCTCGGAACGATTCTCGGATCGCAAGCCAAAAAGCCCGAAACGTCCGTCCAGTTCTCGTATAAATCCGCACCCGCCGCCCGCGCGACGATTGCGCCCGAAATATCGCTCCCGCCGCGGGAAAAGGTTTTTACCTTGCCGCGATAGTCCTCGCCGTAGAAGCCCGCAACCACCGCGCGCGGTTTGCCCTTTAAGGCTTCCCGCAGAAGCGAAAACGTTCTCTCGCCGTCTAACTTGCCCGCCGCGTCGAACTTGACGACGGCGCGCGCATCGATAAAGGGAATGCCGAGAAGCGCGGCCATTACGCGCCCCGAAAGATACTCGCCGCGCGAAGCCGCAAAATCTTCGGAATTTTCGCGGAGGATCTCCCCTTCCGTGCCGAGCAGAAGCGTTTCGATATCGAAGTCTAAATTCAGCTCTCTTACGATTCCGCGGAAACGGTCTTTCACTTTTTCAAACGCCTCGCCCGTGCGGCCCGTTTCGCGCACGTCCTTTGCCGTTTCATATAAAAGGTCGGTAATCTTAATATCTCCGCCGAAGCGCTTCCCCGGCGCGGACACGACGACGTAGCGGCGCGCCTCGTCCGAATCGAGAATGGCCTTCACGCGGAGGAGGTTTGTGCCGTCCGCCATGGACGTTCCGCCGAACTTACATACCTTAATCATAACTGATTTCTCTCCCTTCCACATAGTAGCGTTTCTCTACGCCTTCCCCTATGGAAAAAGTCTTTTTCGGGAAATTATCTCCGTGTTTTAACCGCTCGAAGAAGCCGTCCTTTTCAATGGGCTTGAGCATAATGCCCGCCGCGTCCTCTTCGTTTGCAAACGCCAAAAGCTCTTTCTCTCCGTGGATATAATCGATCTTTCCGCCGTTCACGCGCACGAATTCCTCAATGACGGCGTCCACCGTTTCTACCGTCTCGGCAGAAGCGGGAAGCGCGGGATAGAGCACGCTACCCTGCCGCTTGCACTTTACGCGTTTCGAGAAGAAGTCGCACAGCGCTTCGGTATCGATTTCTTTGATTAACCTGTGAATGGGGTGGAACTCCACCGCGTCGTCGTAGAGGTTGACGAGCTCCACGAGCGTGAAGCGTGCGGGGTGGTAGAGCTTTTCCTCGCCCGTGAGCGTTTTTTTGATTTCTTCCCAATACGCCTTTGCCGCCGCAATCGAGTGGTTGCCGTCCGCGACCGCAAAGCTGGGCTCTTCGCGCGAGTACAGCTCCTCGGCAATTTCCTCCGCAAGATATTCGGGCACGAAGTAGCCCGTTAAATGACCGCCGCCCTCCATGAGCTTGAAATCGTACAGCTTTTCCAAATCCTCTCTGAGGAGTGCTTTCACGATACGGTTTTTCTTATCCTGATAAAAAACGAGTGCGTGCGGGAATTCGAGCGGCGCGCCGCGGCGGAGCCGAACGCGTGCGGGAAGACGGGAAGGCACCACCTCTTCAGAGGAGCGGATTGGAGAAACTTCCCCTCTCTTACAAGTATATGCTTCCAAATCGATTGCGGCAACCAACCCCCGCCGCGTACCCGACGCGGTGGCCCGCTCGCAAAATACGAACCCGCGCGCAAGCTTGGTGATCGTTTCCTCTTCGAGCGCGCGGTACATGTTTTCATGAATCTCTTTAATGCGGACTTCGTCCTCTTCGCCGAGGTAAACCTCGGGCAAAATAAAGTTAAGCGTGGAGGGCTCGGAGCCGACCGTCTCCTTCACGCGCTCCCAATAGGCGCGGTCGGAGGTAAACTGGTCGCACGCGATAACCGCCCACGTCTCAAACCCGTTTTCGGGGAGTAAGATTCTCGGTATTTGGATACAATTTTTCATAATCTCAGATAATGCTGTTCATAACGAGAACAACGAGCACGGTAAACACGAGCGCAAGCCCTTTGACTAAAAGCCTTTTCGTGAACAGGTCCTTCATAAATTTTTTGAATTTCATGAAACTTTACCCTCCGTGCTGAATTCTTTCACATAGTATTCGCGCAGGAACCGTTTCAGATTCTCCGAATCGATATAGCGCGTAATTTTGCCGAGCTTGACGACGGATACGATTCCCGTTTCCTCGGAAACGATAATGGTGGAAACGTCCGCAATTTCCGTCACGCCGATGCCCGCGCGGTGACGGGTGCCGTAGTCCTTGGGGAACTCTCTTTGCGTGAGGGGCAAGAAGCACCCCGCCGCTTGAATCTTATCGCCGTAAATGACCATCGCGCCGTCGTGCAAGGGCGCCTTGTTAATGAAAATACCCTCGATAAGCTGACTGGAAATGTTCGCGTTCAGCGTTACGCCGCTGTCGGTAATGTTGCGGGGAAGATTGCCGTTGGAAAGAACGATGAGCGCACCCGTGTTCGTCTTGGAAAGGTTCTGCACCGCCTTTACAATGTTGTTGATATATACCTCCGCCCGCGCATTGACTGCGGACGTCTTGGCGGCAGGTGCGGCCGATTTGCCCGCAACCTTGCGCGAGGTTTTCCAAAGCCCGCGCTTGATTTCGGCGGTGAACAGCAAAAGGAAGAAGAGCGAAATCAACAGGAAAACGATATAATAAACACCCGCGTCGAAATGCGACTGGAAGAGTGCGATTGCACCCGTAAGCACTAAGAGCGATAAATACACGATGATTGCTTTCTTCGCGTCGTTATCCCAAAGTGTTTTGAGCACGAAGTAAATGACGGTGAACACGAAAATCGCTTCGATGAACACGAACCAATTTTGTGGAATGCCGAGCACTGCATTTTTGATATTTTCCCAAATTTGCTGCGGCGAACGCATAGCTACCCCTCCTACCTTTTTATGTTATTCATTATATCTTTTTTTCGTATAAAATGCAAAGTTATTTTGTGCTAAGAGAAAAATATTTTTGCAACCGCATCTATGAATGCGCCCGTTTTTGTGTAAATTCCGCCCTTTGCGCCGCATGAGAGCGCATACAGAGCCGTGTAGAGCTCCTCTACGCGACTCCGCCCGAGCCTCGCCGCCGCCTCGCGGTTCTTCTGCACGGCGTACGGCTTCATGCCGAGCGCACCCGCCACTTCGCCGTCGCTCCCCTTCATGGTAGAAACCTCGTACAGCGTTTTATAGTGCGAGGTGAGGCTTGCGAGCACGGCGTGCTCGTCGTAGCCCTTTTTCATGAGGTCGTCCAAAATTTCCGAAAACGCCGCAAAGCTCCCCCGCGACGCCGCCTGCGTGAGCTCGTAAATTTTATACTCCACGTCCTTCGGTACGTACTCTTCCACTTCCGCGCGGGTGACTCTTCCGCCCTCGCCCAAAAGAAGCGCAAGCTTCTCCGTTTCGCGTTTCATGCGCGCCGCATCCGAGCCGCAGTAGCGCACCATGAGGGAAGCGGCGTCCACGTCTATCCCAAGCCCGCTTCGGCGCATTACCCCCAAAAGCCACTTGCCGAGCGTATCCTCGCTCTCGTGCGCACAGTCTATAAACGTTACGCCGCCCTTGCGCTTTAAGTCGGCAGTGTTCGCCTTCTTGCCCGAGTTGACGATTACGAGCACGGTCGAAGGGCAGGGCGCAGACGCATAGGGCTTGAAGTATTTTTCCCATTCGCGTTCGGTGGGATAAAAATCGTAAACCCGCACGAGCCGCTTTTCGTCGAGGAGCGGAAGCGTATTCAGCCCCGCCACAAAGCCCGACAAATCGCCCTTGAGCGACTCGCCGTCCAACCGCGTTTCATTGAACACGGGCTGCGTAATATGGCACGCCTCGCGGATGGCGCTCACCGCGTGGTCGCGAAAGTAAGCGTCCTCGCCCTCTACGAGGTAGAAGGGCTCTACGTTTTCTTTTAAGGCGTTTGCAAGCTGTACGAATTTCATATCGCTTTGATTATACCATGATTCAAAAAGAATTTCAAGCCCCCGCTCCCCTTTCCAATGAATAAATCCGCGCCGAGTGCAGGGTTATTTTCAAAATCGAACTCCACAACCCTGCCCTCCGCCGAAAGCGTGATTTTCTCGGAGCTTTCATAGCGGAACGCCATATCCCCCACGCTGAAGCTTTCCGCGAATCTTACGTCCGTTTTGTTGAGCCCCGTGGCGATTTCCTCCCGCGCATACACGACGGCAGCGGACAGGAACGCGCCCACGTTGATGCCGTCCAGCTCGTCCGAGCACAGCACGACAACCCCCTCCAGCTGCCCGCCGTAGGTGCGGGATAGAAAGTCTTCACACTTCTTCAAGGATACGTCGCCGTCGATGACGAGCACGGCAGTATCGCTTGTTCTCAGCAGTGCGGCGGCCGCCTTGCCGTCCTCGTATACGTCGATTTTCAGTCCGTAAAAAACGGCGTTTTCATAAATCATGCAAAACGCGAATAGCACGCAGAATACCCCCGTTGCGATTCCGCGTAGCAGCGGTTTCAAGCGCACCCTCGGCGAGAGCGTCACGCTGCCGCAAAGCCAGACCGCCGCCCCCGCGCCGAGCGAAAAGCCCGTGAGCACGAACGAGAAATCAAGCACGGAAACGACGTATAAAAGAGCGGAGAGCATCCCCTGCGGCAGAAAAAGAAAAAAAGCCGCCGTAGGCGGAATAATAAGCGCAAACAGCGTACATAGCAGAAGCCCCAAAAACAGCACGGGCAAAAGCGGAATGAGGAAGAAGTTCAACAGCATTCCCCACACGGAGAAATAGCCGAAGCTCTCTATCAGAACGGGGAAAATAAAAATCTGTACCGATATAGCTGCGGCGAGATATTTCCCGATAACGCGCGGGAGCTTTCTGAATGCACGCTCCAAAGTCGGAGAAAAGAGCGCAAGCCCCGCACACGCCCCGAAGGAGAGCCGGAACCCCGCCGAGAGAAACTCGGCAGGCATGAATAGAAGCACGAGAACCGCCGCAAACGAGAGCGAATCCAAAAAATCCGTCTTGCGCCCGAACGCGCGTCCGAGCGAGAGCACCCCGCACATGATCACGGCGCGGATAGACGATACCGTAAATCCGCAAACGGCTGAGTAAAAAATAGCCGCGGCCAGCGCGGGCAGAAAGGCTTTCTTTTTAAGCAGCGGCGAAAACAGCAGAGATACCGCTCCGAACAGTATCCCGATATGCAGTCCCGAAACGGCGAAGATATGCGCAATGCCGCCCTTGCGGATCGCCTGCATGAGCGTATCGTCCACACCGCGCGAATTGCCCGTGAGTAGCGCATACGCCACGTCCGCTTCGTCCTTCGGCATATTCGCGTGCAACGCGTCATAGATAGAGGAATTGAACCGCAGGAACACGTTGTACGAGGTGCCCGTCTTTTCTGCGGCAACGTAGTCCGCCGAATAGCGAATGCCGTTTTCATAGAGATATTCCGAATAGGAATTTCCGTTTTTTGGAAGCGCGCTGCGCGAAATTTCCGCCGTGAAGCTCAATATATCTCCCGCGCGGAATTCGTCCGAATTGACGCTTACCGAAAGCTTTCCGTCCACCCGCTTGCCGTCTATTTTGAGATTGGAAAGAACCAGAGTGGAAGCGCTGTTTTCTATCGTAAAGGACTGCACCCCGCCCGTAATTTCATATTCGCCCGAAGACACGCCTTTTGAAAATTGGCTTGTATAGATATGAATAGACAGAGCCCCGACTCCTGCAAAAATAAAAAAGCAAAGAGCCGCGCAAAGAATGCGTTTCAGACCGTACGGGCGGATTGCGAAAAAGAGCAAAAGTCCGATAAAAAGAAAATCGGAGGCAGCGAGGCCTCCGAAATGTATTCTGATATAGAGGAAAATTCCGAAGGCGAGCCCCAGTGCGCAAAAGAGAATCGGGCGGAAATTGATATGCGGAAGACGCTTTTTCTTATTCTCTTCCGCCTGCGTGATAGCGGGCTCTTCCATGCGTTTCCTCACTTGTAAATATTCAATTTATTATAACTTGTTTTTTGATAAAAATCAAGACTTTCAAAAAATTTTCTCAAAGTGTATGAAAATGCTTGATAATTTTGCCGTGTTTTGATAAAATAGAGCAGTAATTAAATTTCATTGGGGTGTCGCCAAGCGGTAAGGCAACGGACTCTGACTCCGTCATTCGTTGGTTCGAATCCAGCTACCCCAGCCACTAAAAAGGGCTATTTTTAAGCAAAAATAGCCCTTTTTTCTTTTTCCAAAAATCAAAACGCCTCGCAGAATGCCTTTTAACGCGTTTTACCCCTTTTCTCGTGGTAGGTATCACCCCCTAACTTTTAGAATCTTACAATCGTTTTGCCCCACAGTTGATTCGAATTTCGTCCCACAAATGCCCCACAATTAAAAAAAGTCATTCTTGAGTTCAGATATAAAAATTGTTCAAATACAAATAAAGACTTCCAAGATTCCCTTGGAAGTCTTTTAATTAAACAACATTGTTTTTTAAATGATTTACGCTAATGCGATAAGTTGCTCCTCCTCAAAATGTACATATATCTTTTTAGTGGTAGCGAGTTGACTATGTCCTAACCACTTTTGTATATCTTCCTTCTTAATGCCTTCATTTCGCATAGGCGTTGTACAGCTATTAAGCATATCGTGTAATCGTAAATGCCTAAAACATCGGTTCTTTAAATGTTTTACTACGTACATTTTTAAAAAAGTAAAAACTTTCCATATTGTATTGTTGTATAACAAGTGGTTAATCTATTGCGGTTAAAAGTTTTATAGTTGGAAATAACTAATGATGTAAAAAAAATGCAGCAATGCCGTAAAAAAATTGCAGAAGATGTTGCATGTTTAATGATTACGTGTTATAATAATATTATTATTGGAGGTATTTAGTATGCTAACAAGATTTTCCGTGGAGAACTTTAAAAATTTCAAGAAGAAAACTACGTTTGTCTTAAATCAACCCTATAGTTATGAATACAATCAGGAAGCTATAAACGCTAATTGCGTAACAAAAGGCATAATTTATGGAATTAATGGAAGCGGCAAATCAAATTTAGCACTCGCTATTTTTGATATTATCCTTCATTTAACCGATAAAGAAAAATTACTACAAAAATATGATATCTATCTCAATTTGGATTCGCCTAAAAGTTCGGCAGAATTTGAATATGTTTTTCAGTTCGGTTCGTTTGAGTTCCTCTATAAATACGGGAAGACGCGCGCATTGGAGCTTACGTATGAATCCTTATTGGTTAATGGAGAGGAAGTAGTATTCTACGATTTTATCAAAAATGAGGGATTTACGAACTTAAAAGGTGCCGAAACCCTCAATTTAGTATCAAACCGAGATGGAATTTCTAGAGTAAAATATATAAAAAGCAATGCCATGCTCGATAAAAAAGACGAATTAAATTGTGCATTCTATGAATTTATTGATTATATCGAAAGGATGCTTATGTTTTACTCATTAGACGAACGGGGTTATCAAGGTTTAATAGTTGGGCCCGACAGTTTTACACAAGGAATTATTAGAGCGGGAAAAACAAAAGAGTTTGAAAAATTCCTTTATTCTCAAGGCATCAAGTATAATCTTATTGAAAGAGAAGTTAATGGCATTAAACAGCTTTATTGCAAATTTGCAAATGGTGAATATGATTTTATGTCTGTGGCTTCAACTGGAACAAAATCATTAGCGCTTTTTTATTACTGGTATCTTCGATTAGCTAACGCTTCGTTTGTCTATATAGATGAGTATGATGCGTTTTATCATTTCGAATTATCAACTGCGATTATAAAATTAGTAAAGGAACTTAAAAATACTCAAGTTTTTTTCACCACACACAATACGGATCTGTTATCCAATGACCTATTGCGTCCAGATTGTTTCTTTATTATAAAAGACAATAAGATAAATTCTTTTAGCGATCTAACTGATAAGGATTTAAGAAAAGCGCATAACATCCAAAAGATGTACAAGGCAGGATCTTTCAATGGCTGATAAGCTTGGTCATATACTTGCTATAGTTGAAGGCGAAGATCGTGAATACGATGTAATTGATAACATTCGAAACACTTTTTTTAGTGGCAAGAAACCTGTGTTTATTCTCACTTTATCGGCAAAGCAAAATGTATATATGCTTTGGAACAAACTAAAAAACGATGATTTTGAAACTGATTTGGTTGAGATATTAAAAGAAACAGATTCTGATGCCAACCGGATTTTATCTGCGTATAGCCGAGATGACTTCGACGAAATTTACCTCTTCTTTGACTTTGATGGTCATCACGATAATTTAAAAATAGAAGATAGAGATAAAGATGTATTGAGTGAGATGCTTCAAACTTTTGATAACGAAACAGAGTTAGGAAAGCTCTATATTAGCTATCCAATGATAGAAGCTTTACGAGACTATAAATCTGGAACTTGTAATATTGTTACAGAATGTACTTTGGATTTCGAGCAGCTCACCTCATACAAACATCGGTCTGGAACGAATAACGCCAATACCAAAATTTCGAATTATTCCATAGTTGAATGGAAAGACATCCTTTCTTCGTTCTCTCAACGACTAAGCTGCTTATTTAAGCTAGACGAAGTAATATCATATCGAAATTATAAAGATTCGGTCACACCATATAATATTTATTTGCAAGAATGTCATTATACAGAACAAAATAAAATATTTGTATTAAGTGGAATTCCTGAGTTTTTATTAGATTATTACAGCGAGAAATTTTGGATTAACCACATAAAAAACAAAAAAATGCATCCTCTCAAATGTTCTAAATAGAAACAAATGACAAACTTCCCGTTTGGGGAGCAATATAGAATAAAAGACTTCCGAATTCGGAAGTCTTTTATTCTTACGTATCGGTAAACAATAAATGTTTAAAAGATTATTTTCGTAGATACAATATGTTGTTCTTCTTCAAAGCGCGTACATCTTCTTCGGCGTTGAAAGTGGACTATGCCCTAACCACTTTTGTATATGTGCTATCTTAACGCCTTTATGTCGCATAAGCGTAGCGCAACTGGGACGTAAATCGTGAAAACGTATCTGTCTGAAACGACGGTTCTTCAAATGCTTTACAAATGTACAGCTAATCTAGTTTGGATTATAATACTCACCGTCCTCGTAAACGTAGATATAATTTGTATTTTTATAGATGTTTTCTAATAACTTTTTTCCTCTTCCTGCTTCGCTTTCATTCGTAAAAGCATTTCTTCAATAACCGACATGAGCGATAATGTTCGTAAGCTCGTTTTTGTGTTTGTCTGCTCTTCTTCAAAATACTTCTATTCCCTGTCCACAACGCACCCGACGATTGTTCTACATATTGTATTCGTCTTATAGTTAAAATCAACCGCCGACCATTGTCGTCCCGATATTTCGCTTCACCGCAAGCCGTAATATACCGCCACGTATACGAGAAACTCAATCTACGATCCCTTCAACGAAAGCAATAGCTTTCGCAACTCTTTCTAAGTATAATAATCCCCAATAAAAGGAACAGATTGCAGCGACTTTGCTTTATCTGTGGAATTACAAATGATTTTATCTTCTTCACAATGACATCTTTAAATATAACTACAATATTTTGCTTAAAAATGTCATTTTATCTTTTATATTTTCCTTTCACTCCAAAAATCCAAAAAGCCACTTTTTACAATAATTGACTTTTTTCTGTGAACAGTGTTATTTCATTGTCTCCAAATTTATCCAACAATAACTAGCAATTATTTAAGGGAATTATGGATATAATTTTTGTAGACGACATAGAATTAATGAATAAAGTTGAAAATCTTGCTAAGGAAAATAATGATTTCCCATTTAATTCGATTGACTGTAAAACTTGGGCTTTAGTCGAAAACAATAACTTATTCGGCTATCTTATTATCCAACATAAATATAAGGATACATATAAAATTGAACATTTCTTTATAATAAACAAAGTTCGCCGTTACGGATACGGAGAAAAATTGCTGTTTGTGTTATTCAGAAACGCTTTGACCAATGGTATTGTAAGAATTAATGTTGAATTTGATAAGTCTTTAAATCGCTTTGAACGACTGCTTAAAAAAATGGGATTTAAAAATCAAATGAAAGATACCCCAAAAAGTAATGTTAGTATGTGTTATTATGTAAACGAAAAAAATCTATATAATTCGCTTTTGAATGTTTACATTAAAAACATAAAAAATTCATTATTGTTAAACCCAACTGAAAACTTCCCCTTTTATGATAATTTTGACACAAGCATGTTTGAAGGATTATATGTCAGTGAAAATAAGCGCGGAATAAATGATAAAATTATATTCGGCGGAAGAAATGACATTGTTGACTTATATGACTTCGTAAAAGAAACCTGGTGCAAAAGATTAAATTGCGCCGCCGTGGACTTAAAAACTTTTTCGGGCTTAAACGCACATTTGTTGTTTTTTCTTTGTGCCGCAAAGCCGGGTGACACCGTTGTATTGCTCCCTGAAGAGGCGGGAGGTCATTACGCAACAAAAAACATATTAACAAAAATAGGCTTGAATGTTATACCGCTGATTATTGATAAAGGTAATCATTGCGTTGATATAGAAAAAAGCAAAATAATTATATATAAAAATAACCCCCAATTCATTCTAATCGATAGAAGTGAAGGCCTAAAATACGAAGATTTTACCTGGCTTAGTGAATTTAAGTGCACAAAGGTATTTGATGCATCGCAATATATAACCCAAATTTTAACTAAACATTATCCTGACCCGCTTAAAACATTTGATGTGCTGATATCTACCCTGCATAAAAATTATCCTGGGCCGCAAAAATGTTTGATTTGCACCAAAAGCATGAATGATACATGGAACGAGTACGAGTTTAACTCAAAGACTTTTATTTCTAATAATCATCCCTCGGAATTTATAAGTTCAATTATACCTTTATTGGACATTGAAAAATTAAAGAAATATTCCATCGAATGTATACAATGCGTCAATAGATTATATGATGAATTATTAAAAAACGGGCTACCTGTAGTAGAGCGTGGGAAATCCGATTTTTATACTCTTCACATTTGGTTGAAGCCTGAAACGCGAGATAAATCTTACCAACTGTATCTAAAACTCGAACAGTTGAAAATTTTAACCAATTATCGGCTTTTGCCCTATGATATCGGTTATGGGATAAGGATTGGAATAAATGGCGCAGTGCGCCAAGGATTAAGGGGAAAGCATATCGCTCAATTGGCTGGCATCATAAAAGAAGCATATTTTCAGCAATCCTTATCAAAAAAACTTATAAATCAATCTCGTAAATTTATTAAAAAAATTACTGCAAAATAATCGGGTAATATTTAATGCTGTTATAGAAATCCAAATACGCTGGTTTGCGGATTTTTACAAGTCTTTCACAAAGTTTTCTTTCAAGTTCATAATTTTGTGTTATTGGTAAGAATTGTTCAATCCGCTTTTTGCAGTCTTTTAGGTTATCTTTTAAAATGCTTATAATTAAGGATAAATACTCACATCTTAATGTACCGTATTCATTTCCAAATGACTTATATATACCGTTTGCTTCTTGCAGAGAGTGCATAACCTTTTCAATATCATCCGAAACTAAATAATTTTGCCAACATAATTTTTGGGTAGCTATTACCTTTGCTCTAACCGTTTCAGCATATGCTATATGTAAGCTAGCATTCTTTTTCTCTGAATCAAACCTGAATTTGTCTATTTCAACTAGCAGATCATCAAATTTGCTTTCTTCTTTCAAACTTTGCAGCTCGGCAAGTTTTATTTTTGCTGTAGCCGTTGAACGTATTCTTCCATAATTATCATTTAAAGCATGGCGGTAAAAGCATTCAGCAGTTTCAACTAAATTTGCTAATTCATTGAATCGATTTTCAAGAAAGGCGTTGGGCAGCTTGATATAATGATAAAAACACGCATTGAAATATAAGTCACTGTAAAATTTGAACTTCTTATCGTTTTTATACAAATTTGCAAACAACTCTAGTAAATCAGCATTAATTTTTTCCGTTAACGAATTTGTAATCCAATACATACGTAGCTCATCGGTAAAACAGCGTTCTATATGAGTATGCAAGATATCATCTTTTTCTTCAACCGCAATGAGTGAATTGAGTATTTGATGCATACGATTAATATTAAAAAAGCCACGCTCGTTTTGAATATGTGTTTCCCAATAATCCGCAAAGAGCCTTTTAGGCTCTTTTTCATTTTTAAGTTCGGATAAAAATCTATCAATGAGTTTTTTTATTTCAGCGTTATCACTCGTATGAAAAATTTCTATAAACCTTAATTTCTTTTCGCAGTCGTCATCGGCAAAATATTTGTTATAATTTTCTAATGCCGAAACAAAATCGTTTAAATTGTAATTTAGATAGCCGTATTCATATAGGAAGTCATTCTTGCAATTATATTTAGCGGTAAAATTATCTAAAGCATTGAGAAGTTTTTTAAAATTAGAAAATTTCGCAGCATCTATAAATAATTGCCGTCTTTGCGACGCTTCTACTTGCAACACGGAATTTTTTGATCGGTAAAGCATAATCAGCCACAAAACTTCGGGATTTTTAAACTTAATATCTGTGCTAAAAATATCTATAGTTTTGTCGAACAATTCTTCATTATTTAATTTTGAATCAATTATATATTCCAAATCACATTCTCGACTGAATTTATAATACTCCGTATTCATTGGGAAATGCTTTATTAAATAATTTTGAACTAAGCTTCTCAGAACTTTCTTACAAGCATATTTCTTTTTACCTTTTAACTTAAGAACATCTACTATATTTTTTAAATAAAAAAGATTGAAAAAACGGCAATAAAGAGCACAAGCAATGATTATCTTCTTTTCGAAATCAGAAAAGTCTTGTTGAAGCAGAGCATTTGCAGATTGATTTTCGAATTTTATTTCTTCTTCAAAAGGCACTATAATTACTTCGTTCTTTGCATTCTGTGTGGATAATTCGCTCAATTTATTTCTGAACATTTCAGAATCTTCTTCAATTATTAATAGACTGCAATTTTTGTGATTGATTATTTCAATAATATTTTTAATTATAACCCAATCAGCTTCATTGCAATTATCAATAATTATTAACGAATTATTTAATTTAAAAATCTCAAAATCTTGAATAATTTTGGACGAATTTTGAGTGTCATTATAGCAATCTATATAAATGAAATTTTGTTTTAACGCTTTCTCTTTTGTGTTCAAATTGGATAGCGCCATATTAATTATATAATCAGTACACTGACTTTTCCCGCTTCCTTTCTTTCCGCTTATAAGTACCGCACAACAAATTAGTGTATTTTCCTCATTTGCAAAAAAATGATTTAAAACTTCATTTTGAGTGTCTTTAGGCTTATCTAAGGCTTGTACCTTAAATAATTTACCAAAAATTTTGAGAGTGAAATATTTATGCGTAAATATTAAGCCGCCTACTTCTACGATATCGAATACACCAAAAGCGGCAAGCACGCTGCCTATAACATTCAAAGTATTATTTTCTACTATAGTACCTGCAATAATTAAACATACTCCGATTCCACAGGCGATAGCAATTACTACATCGATAATTTTAGCGAGTAGCATTTGTTTTTTAGAGTATAATGTATTTGATTCTACTATCATAATTCCCTTAAATAATTGCTAGTTATTTTAACAACATTTTACCATCTTCTGATATAATTTTCAATACAAAAATAAAAATATTGGAGATTTTATGGAATATTTATCGGATTTTATCAACTATTTGCAGGCAACAAAAAATTTATCTGAAACAACTTTAATGGCATATACCAGTGATCTGAAACAGTTTTTTAAATATGAAAATACTATACTTCAACCCGACATTTGCGCTTTTATTTCCTACTTAAGCTGTCAATTAAAACTTAAAGACACCTCCATTCGTAGAAAAATTATCACTCTTAAAATTTTTTATAATTATCTTGTGGATAATGAAATTATTGATAAGTCTCCTTTTACAAAACTCAAATTCAGGTTTAAGCAAGAACGAAAACTTCCTAAAACACTAACCGTTATCGAAATTAGCAAAATCCTTAAATGCTTTGATATTGACACTTCTTCCCTCTCCTCTTTCGCACAAAAAGAGCATATTCGAGATGCGGCTTTATTAGATTTACTTATAAGCACTGGTATACGTATCGGTGAAGCCGCTGCACTGACTTTAGATGATATAATCTCAAGTGAACGAACGCTCTTAATTCACGGCAAAGGCAGAAAGCAACGCCTTATTTATATATCCTCGGCACAAACTTGGGAAAGATTAAAGACTCTAATTAAGGATAGAAAAAAGGATGACGACAACCATCTTTTTGTTAATCGCTACAACCAGCCTATAACAATTCACGGCATCGAAGATATTTATAAAAAGTATGTTAAAAAAGCGCAAATATACACGAAGTCTACTCCACATTATCTGCGCCATACTTTTGCAACAAACCTTCTAGCCAATGGAGCGGATTTACGCTCCGTACAAGAAATTCTAGGGCATGCGAGCGTATCAACCACTCAAATCTATACAGAAGTTACAACAAACCGTAAAAAGCAAGTTCTCAAAAAGTTCAATTATCGAAATAAACTATAACTGTGATTTGTTTGACTTAAAAATTGTCCCACAAATGCCCCACATTGGGACGAACTTTAATTAACTTAAATGTACTTATCTATGCGCAACAATGTTACTAATCACAAAAAAAGAGCGTAACAAGGCATATATTACACTATTTATACTCTTTTTCAACATTTTAAAGCCGCTCTGACTCCGTCATTCGTTGGTTCGAATCCAGCTACCCCAGCCACTGACACTATATATTGTAGGTTCTTTATTTTGAACGCAATATATAGTGTCTTTCTTTTTTGGCTGTTTTTCAAAATCGCCTAAAAATAGCCGATTTTGGGGCTTTTTTACCCCGATTTGGGAGTTTTTTGGGAGAAATCCGCAGGTTTTAGGCGTTAAAATCCCATTGTAGATAGTCTACTTTTTCCGCTTCTTTTAATTGAAATTCGTCCGAGTAATGCGTGTAAACGGTTGTCGTAATCGTTCCGCCCAAAGAGTGCCCCGCCCAAATACTCACGACTTCGCTCAAAACGCCGCTCTCTTTGCATCTGCTAATGAACGTGTGTCGCAGTTCGTGCGAGTGGTGTTCGGGGAATAACCGCTTCATCGCCGTGTGCAATGAACTCAGGTTTACGCGCTTTGCCTTTTCAAAATCGATATACGGCAGCATGCGCTTCATCATGGGCGTGAACGGTATTTTTCGCTTGACTACGTTCTTCCCCATGCGCTCTTTGCTCGTTTCGCATTCTAACCACGCTCCGTCAATGACGTTCAGACTTGCAAGTTCGCTTCTCCGCAATCCTGCGTACAAAAGCACGAGAAGGGCGTGAGAGGTGTCTTTTTGTAGGTTTGCAAGGCAATGACCCACCAGCTTCTTTTCTTCCTCGTAAGTGAACGCCGTTCCGCTTTTGCTTTGGTAGTTCGGCACTACCACCTTTTTCATCGGCGTGGGAATGTTGTAATCTTCCGCTATCATGTCGAAGATACAGCGCAGTAACAGGAATAGCTTATGCGCCATTCGCAATGTGCCCTTATCCACGTAGGTCAAAAGATAGTTCTGCAACATGCTTCTGTCAATCTCGGTTGCACCCTTCTTGCCGAATACAGGCAACACGTCGCGGTTAAGCATTCGCACATATTCTTTGTAGGTAGATTCCTTAGTCGTTACCCTCTTAATGTTGAGCCACTCGGCGGCGTACTGTGCAAACGTCTTCTCATTCGGATCGCGTTTTTTCCTCGGACAAAAGTCCTTGTTATTTAGTTTTTCGATAAATTTTTGTTTCAGTTTTGTTAAGTCTTTGGACGAAACCTCTATGTCGATTCCATTTCTGTGGAATCTCGCTTCATACACACCGTCCTTTCTCAAACGGTAGTGAACGATCATATCGTTCGTCGCAAAAACATTTCTGTAGTTCGTCGGCATCTGTAAAATCTCCTTTCTAGTAAATTTCAGCACACCCCGACGATTTTCTTTACTCTCTGTTGCTATGGGACCTAACCCCGCCAGCACCTGCTTGTACAACTCGTTTTGAGTTCTCATCGCTTCAAGAAGCTGCTGAAAGCCGTCCCCCTGTAATTGGTTAATTTGTTCTTTCAAGTATCCTTATTCGGACGGTAACTCGGAATTACTCCGCGCCCTTATAGCTTTGAATACTATGTCCTCTCTTCATTGCATGTTCCTCCTCATTGATTAATTTTTATATTGTTCTTTTAATGCCGCCCAGCCCGCATAAATGAGTTGGACTTTTTTTATGTGATTGTCTTTGAGGAACTTGTTCAGCTCCTCAAAGTCCTCACGGCTCATAGAAGTACCCCACACGGCGTGTGCCGCCTTGCGTTCCTCTTTGTGCTTGTCCTCGTATCTCTTGTCGATTTCCGATTTCGGCGTTTTCATACAGCTTCCTCCGTGTAAATAAGTTCGTGCAGTATTTCGTCTTCGATGGCATGTTGCATCGCCGTAAGCCTACGATAGTCTTCCATAAACTCGCCCGCCCGTTTGTACAACGGATTTTGCGAGAGCTTTGCAGAAAGGACATTGTACATATCCTCCGCCTGCTTGTCCACACCGTGCAAGTATTCGGGAAGATTTGCTATCGTCCAATCTATTCCCTTATCTTCTAGATACTTGCGCTTGAGCGTCCCCCACTTTCCGTAAAGCTGCTTCTCTGTAACCATATTAACACCTCCGATATAAAATGTTAATACGATTATAACGACCATTTCAAAAAAGTCAATAGTTTCATAAAAATTATTTCTAAAAATTTACTAATCGAATGGCATATCGTCAAAGTCAGGAAGAATATCGTACTTATCATCTTCGTATCGTCCGAAACGCAACCTCTGTTCAAGATTTGTATTTTTTACGAGCGAAGTGCTTTTACCGCGTACTGCTCCATATTGCCCGGAGATTTTTTTGAAGAAATCTTCTTGTAAATCGGAAAACGAAGTAAGTCCGCCGCGCTGTTCCCAAAACTCGGTACGGCATAGGAGAGGATTGTCTATATTTGATCTTTTCCGATAAAGCGGAATGCCATTTTCGTCAGTCTGCTGCAAGAGCGTTCCGCATTTGTTTCTATTCGTACTCATAATTTTTGTTCTCCATTTTGGCGTTACGGGCAGGTAGTAGACAAATAAATTTCGCCTATTCAGCTCTGTAATTATCACGGCACATATGATGTTCTCATGAGTGTGAAGGAAGCCTATCTTGTTTATGGCAAACGCGTAGCACTTTTGAAAGTACTCTTTAATTGCATCTTCGTCTGCAAAACCGTCCCAAAACTCTTTGTTGCCGCCGAACTGTAGACACTCTAACACAACGCTACGTTCACGTTTATTGAACTTTGCGTTCAATCCAATCATTAACGTGTGCCAAGCCTGCTCGGTTGGTCCATTCATTCGCCGTAGATATTCAATCTTGAAGTACTGTTCACATCTTGCAAGATATTCATCCACGGTGCCCAATTCAGACATTCTATGCTTCAATACTGAAATGGTCGCATGCTTATCTCGCGGCAATTTCCACGGCGCAATTTCGTCCGGATACAAATCAACATTTTTCTTGTTCCAATGGTAGTTATTCATTATTCACCTCCTTATGATTATTAGAAGAGTGCAGGGGCGCCCTCCTACTTATAAGCCACGGAAACGCCGAAATTATTAGTAAAATTGGAAATTTTTTAAAAATTTTTTGAAAGCATAATAAAACGCCGCCGACGGGTATCCGTTGGCGGCTTATTTTTTTGTTTTATTCGGGCAACTTCTTCCCAGTATAAGCTTTGTAGAATTGTCTTAATCTTTTATTTCTCCACTTCGCAATATAGGGATAGAATCTCTGATTGATAAATTCTTCTACACTTACATTCAAACGCTTTGCAATCTTTTCAGCCGTAGCGTATATGCTTGTATAAAACTTGTCTGATTCGTGCAAGTGCGTTTCTTGTCTGCGATGCATTTCCTTCGTTAGTCGCAAATACACTGCCCCAATGATAGGCGGCTGATCGCCATAGTATTCTTGAAAATGTACTCTATCCTCTTCGTTTGCAGCCTCCAAATACTCCGTAATTTTATCGTCCATTTTTTCGTTTTCGAATAGGTAAAATTGCAATATGGAACGACAGAGTTCTCCAACGCTGTAATACCAATGAAAAAGCGGTAACATTTCGAAATGAAGTCCTCGCAACACAAACTCCAATTCCACATCAAGGAAGTACGGCATTTCTCCCTTTTCTAAGAATCTGTTCCAACAGTGCCATACAATTTCTGTGTGCGTACCCGTCTCAACAATGTAATTATCTATCGAACGATTTGCCCTCTTTAGTGCAGTGGACATGTAGCCCTGTGTAAATCCAAGACTACTCGCAGCTTCGGTTTGCGTATCTCTCTTTTCAATAGCCGATAGAACCTTTCTATCCTGAAGCGGAATGTTGTTGTATAGAATCTTTTTATCAATTCGCTCGTTTACCAAATCGCTTAAAGGTTCACTTTTATCGATCCAGCGTTGCTGTTCATTGGGGCTGAGTTCATCCTCGTCCCTGCCCGAAATATGCTTAGTATGCCGTTGATATTTGTGGAGATTATTATATTCCAACCTATCAAGCTCAAACAACGTTTCCCATTCCGACTCGCTCACTTCAAGAACCACATACGCCCGATCGCCATACCAAATGTCGGGATTATCCGCGCTGTCGCAAGGATAGTAGTAAAGATATTTCCCCTCGGTCTTAGCGGGTTTCATTTTCTTATTAAAATGATATGCCAACTTATCCATGCGTTTATTATAACACAGCAACCATGACAACCATAGTCATAATTGATAAATTTTTCAAAGAATTTTCTTGATTTATATTCGCTCGAAACCTGTGGCAAAAGTGGGACATTTTTTAATGCCTAAGCAGGTTAAGGAGAGTGCAACAATGTGCCCTCTCGAAGTCACTCGCTTCGCTCGCTTAAACAAGCGGGAAACCCGCTTTTTTTGTCGCCATACGGCAACATATTTAATATAGTTGTATTGACAAATTTTCTATATTTTGCTATAATTTGTTATAATGGATAGGTGTATTATGGAATTCTCTAAATTCTGCCTTGAAACAAGGCTCAAACTTAATTTAAGTCAGGAAATGTTAGCAAGAAAGCTCGACGTGTCGTTTGCTACAATCAACCGTTGGGAAAACGGTAAAGCCGTTCCTCAGAAGCTAACACTTTACCGCTTTAAAAAGTTTTGTGAAGAAAACGGAATCGAGTTTAGCGCAAATCTTAACGCGATGTCGACAAAATAATATATAATTTGCGTAAAAAATGCCGACTGCAACTGTCTATTAACTAAGGAGAAAATGATTATGGAAACTAAAGGCGTGATCTATATTCTTACTAACCCGTCATTCCCCGAATACGTAAAAATCGGATATGCCGATGACATTCAGAAAAGGTTAAAACAGCTAAATCGTAGCGAATGCGTGCCTTTTGCATTCAGAGTTTATGCTACTTATGAAGTTACCGATAGGTTGTCAGATATCCAAATTCACAACATCATTGATAGCCTAAATCCTAACCTTCGTTCGATTGAAACATTCGAGGGCAAAAAGCGTGTGCGTGAATTTTACGCTATGACAAAAGAAGACGCATTTAAACTCTTGGAGGGCATAGCAAAAATCAACGGACTTACGAAGAACTTAAAATTACATACACCTACTCAGAGCGAAGTCACCGATACAGAAACCGCGAATGAGGTTAAGGAGGAAAGCATTGAACGCCGTTCTCCGTTTTCTTTCTACGCTTGCGGAATTGAGAAAGGCGAACAAATCGTTTACAAGAATAATACCTCCATTATTTGTACAGTTGTAGGCGACAGAACAATTAACTATAACGGAACAACTACTTCAGTAAGTGCATTGGCGCAAAAGTTATTAGAATTAAACCACCCCGTACAAGGCACTTTGCACTTTACATATAACGGCGAAGTTTTAGCCGACTTACGTGCAAGACTTGAAAGCGAAGGAAAATACGGAAACTGATTACATAAAGTATACTATGAAATATGATTTTCGCACAGATATAGTATTAATTGCTGACGATTTTTACGAGGCTTACAAAAGATGTCGGGAAGATAAAAATCCCGTTCATGAGGGAAATATCTTAAAATTTTCTGCTTGCCATATCCCTGCTATTGTTAATGGTGCATTTTCCTTGGAATTATATTTTAAAAGTATTCTTCCGCCTAAGATTTACGGACATGAATTAAAGACATTATTTGATAAACTTGCGGACGATATTAAGCTTGAAATTAGAGAAGCAGTTACACCAAAATTAAATAATTTAGCATGGCAAAAGTCATTTGAAGAATATTTGGAAGACATAAACAATGTGTTCGTAGACTGGCGTTACATTAACGAAAAAGATTATGCTGTGGACCATTTAGCAAATAGAATAAACGAGTACTTGCAGATATTTGAAATTATGCTTCCTGTTGTTAAAGAGGCAACCTACAAATACAAACAAACAATTTTATAAAATTTTTCTAACACAACTATATGTGTCATTTTTTACAAGCTAGAATCAAAGCGATTTGAGCAAGGAGTTTTTACTATGGTAAACAAAATATTAGATAATGTTTGGGATGATACCCCTGTTGATGTAACTGCAGAGGCAAACTTTATATGGTCAATAGCAAATAAACTGCGCGGTTCTTATATGCCTGATAAGTACGGCGACGTTATCATCCCCATGACTATTATTCGAAGATTCGAGTGCGCTTTGGCGGCAACGAAAGATCAGGTAAGGACAAAATACGAGGCAAATCCAAACCATCCCCCCAAGGCTTTATGCCGCATTTCAGGATTTCAGTTTTATAATACAAGTGGATATGACTTAGCTGAACTTTGTAATGAGTCAGAAAGTATTGCCGAAAACTTCAAATCCTATGTAAGAAGTTTCTCTGCAAATGTTCAGGATATTCTTAACGAACTTGAAATTGAAAAGCATATTGACAAAATGGACAAAGACGGTTGTTTATATACGGTTGTAAAAGCGTTCTCTGAACTTGATCTAAGTTTACAGACATTTGATAGCATTCGTATGGGCTACATATTTGAAAACTTAATCGGTAGATTCTATCAGAATGTTGATGCCGGACAATTTTACACGGGGCGCGACATTATTAAGCTTCTTGTGGAAATTCTCATGGCTGAAGGATGCGACGATATTTTCGACGACGGAAAAGTAATTACTGTGTGTGATCAGGCTTGCGGAACGGGTGGCATGCTTTCCACGGCATACAACTATATTAAGCATTTCAACCCCACAGCCGATGTGCGCCTTTTCGGGCAGGAATTTATGGGGCAGTCTTATGCCGTGGGGCTTGCCGAAATGCTAATTAAAAATCAAGATGCAGAAAACTTCCGCCACGTTGATACCTTCAAGGAAGATTGCTTCAGCGGCCAAAAAATGCGTTTTGTAATTGAGAATCCACCTTTCGGCACACCGTGGAGTGGAAAAGACGCCAAAGAGGGTCAGGAATTTGCCGTGCGCGAGGAACATAAGAAAGGCAATAGTGGTCGTTGGGGGCATGGGCTTCCGAGCGGCGGTGACTCGCAAATGATCTTTTTACAATCGGCTATCGACAAAATGGACGATAACTTTGGTCGCGCTGCGATTATCGAAAACGGCTCCCCCCTCTTTAACGGTGACACCGCATCTGGGGAAAGTCAGATTCGCCGCTGGCTTTTGGAACAAGATCTGATTGAAGCGATTATAGCTTTGCCCACCGATTTGTTCTACAATACAGGTATTCAGACTTATGTTTGGATTCTGTCGAAAAATAAGCGCACAGAGCGCAAAGGCAAAATACAGCTTATTAACGCAGCGGATATTTACCATAAATTACGCAAGGCGTTAGGCAACAAGAAAAACGAACTGAATAAAGACGATCGAAAAGCAATTGTTCACTTGTACGCAGATTTTATTCCCACAGAGAATTGCAAAATTTGCGATAATAGCGAATTTTTATATCGTGAGTACGCCGTCATGCAACCCCTGCAAAGAAGTTACGCAATTACCGAAGAGCGTATCGAGCAAATGCTTGTGAAAAACTCTCTTTCCTCCCTTTATGAAGAAGCAAAAATTGCCGAATACGAAAATCTAGGCGTAGCCATCGAGGGAAAAGACAAGCTAAAATACGAAGCGATGCTCAATAACAAACCGATTTACGACGATATTTTACAAACACTTAGGGCGAACATATCGGACAAAGTTTACAAAGAACCGAACAGCTTCATTTCTCTGCTGTCATCTGTTTTAGCGGTAGATAAAAAACTGATAGAAAAAATTGCCGACGGACTTTCCGAAATGGATAAAACGGCGGAAATTCAGAGGGATAAAAAGGGCAACATTATTTACGATAAGGAAACTTACGACAAAGAGATTGTAAAATATACCGAAAATATCGAAGATTATATGGCGCGTGAAGTTCTCCCCTACGTTCCAGATGCGCAATGGTTCTGGGAAGAAAATCTTGGTGTGAAGAAGCCCGTTATTAAAATCGGCGCAGAGATACCTTTCACAAGATATTTCTATAAATATCAGCAACCGCAACCCAGCGAAGAACTTGCCACTAAATTTATGGAATTGGAAACAAGCGTAAGCGAAAGAATAAAGAATTTGTTTAATAATTAGCCACAAAGGAAAATCTGCGATATGGCACTTCAAGATAAAATTGGGCGAGAAGAAAGTGTAAATAAAGTCTGCGGGCTGGTCGACACATTGCAAAAAGACCAGAATTTTTGCTTGTCAATAAACGGTGTATGGGGTAGCGGAAAATCTTTTGTTTTGCAAATGATTGAAGAAAAACTATCAAAAAGGCAAGAATATGTAATTGTCAAATATGATGCGTGGAACAATTCCTTTTATTCCGATCCTCTCATAGCAATTTTGAGTTGTATTATCGACGGGGTTGACGAAAAACTTTATCTTATTGAGCAACACAAGGAAAAGATAAAAAAAGCAGCAAAAACAACTGCAAACACACTTGAAAAAGTATCCTCAAAAATTTTTAAGCTTAAAGCGGTTACTGATGGAATAAAAGAGATAATTCAAAATTTCCATAACCCTATTGATATGAAATTAACCGGTGATTTCAAATCTTATCAAAAACTATTAAAAGAAACAAAAGGAGTTTTGAATGAGATTACGCAAAAGGGCGAATATCGTGAAAAACAAACGAAGCTCATTATTTTGGTCGATGAAATAGATAGGTGTCTGCCTGATGAGCAATTAAAGATATTAGAACGGTTACATCATTTATTTGATATAAAAAATTGTTCGGTGATTATTGCATTAAACAAAGTGGCAATACAAAACACGTTTGAAAAAAATTATGGAGGGAAAAGCGAGGATTATTTTCGTAAGTTTTTTCAATACAATTTTCAGTTATCTGTAAATGCGGTTACGTTATTAAAGAATAAACTGATTGATTTATTTTATGAACTAAACGATAAACGTCAAGAGGCTATTATCGAAAACGGCGTTGACTTTATTATAGAAGATTTAATAAAAGTTACGTCAGAAATAGTCGATAAAGGTAAAGAAAATAATATAGATAATCGCGATATAGAAAAATATATTTCTGTCAGCAAAAAAATAGTATTTACTATTTTGAATTGTCATCCGGCATTGATTTGGTTTGCAATGCAAATGCTGTTATACCGTATGCTCAGTAATGAACACTATAGTAGGCTGGTGGATATACCTAAAGATGATAATCAAATTATTCTTGATTTGTGTCCCTATCATAGAAAAGATATAAATGAAAGCAGTTATCAGCAAATCTACCGTTATACATATAGAGAAAGACAAACTTATACTTATACTTATAAATATTATAACAAAGGTTTTTATAACGATTTGCAGTTTCTATTCAATATATGCAGGTATAGAGAAAATGACAGCTGGGTTGAAAGCTTTATAAAATCAATAAGGATTCCCTCTTTTTTAACAGATAATTATACTATATCTCAATTGATAGAACAAATTAAAAAAATTCTTGCAGAGATTGATAGCTACGGAGATAGATAAAGCTATGTGGAGTAAAGTTTTTAAAGCTCAAAATTACGGCATTCCAACATACAAACATCTAACACTACCTGTTTATCAAACACAAGAATTTAGTTTCTATAGATGTGTTCAGTTTAATGAAGGTCTGTACTATAAAACGGCAAGCGAATTACATAATGGAAATCTTAGAATCTGTTCGGGACGGTACTCGAAGTTATTTCCCAATCAAAGATTGTCATATTGGGCTGATAGTCCCGAAACCGCAAGAGCGGAAGTTAAGAAACATGGCGCAACAAACAATCTACTGACATTCTGGGCTTATGATGATACATCAAGTTTTATTCCCACAGTATTGGATAGAGAACAATTAATAATTGTTGATGGGCGCATAGCTGGTGTTCAGCCGATTATTGATAAAGTTGATAATGGGCATCAGGTTACTGATGAAGAACAAAATACTATAAATGAAATTATGTCTTTAGAGCCTGATTGCCTCGTCTTTGATTCACATGCATTTAAAGGTGGCGAAAACTTTATTTTCTTTGAAAAGGGATTTAGAAAATTATCGTTACGGGAAATACAGTTGAGATTAGGAGAGAGGAAATCTCCCCACAGTAAGAGTATTTATTGTGCAGGGACAAGTGATTATGTGCCATACCTTGAGAGCTACGGAGAGTATTTTGCTCCTATATTAAAGGTGCAGAGAAACGACGAGTATCTTCAAAGTGAAGAATACAAACTGCGGAAATCTGTTTATAAACAAATGGTGTCAAGGATAAAATAATGTGCAAAGGAGCATTAAACACAATGCGACAAATGAAAGATAGCGGAATTGCTTGGGTCGGAAAAATCCCGCAAAATTGGATATCTATAAAGGCAAAATATGTTATTTATTCCAATGATGGTGGAGTATGGGGCGATGATCCAACTAATTCCGACACAGACAAAGTTGTTTTGCGCTCAACAGAACAAACTATTGACGGAAAATGGGAAATCATAGACCCTGCGAAAAGAAGATTAAGTGCAGTATCATATAAAAACTATATTATTAAGCCCGATGATTTACTTATAACAAAATCAAGTGGCAGTACATTACATATTGGAAAAACAACATTGGCCGATTCCTATTTTCTTCAACATGAATGCTATTACTCAAATTTCTTACAAAGAATAAGGTTGAAAAAAACTTATTCCCCAAAATTCGCATGGTATATTTTTAATTCTATTTTTGTTAGAGAACAATTTGCATATTTGCAAAATGCAACTTCGGGTTTAGGTAATATCAACTCAAAGGATATAGAAAATGTTTATATTCCCACTCCCCCGCTTAACGAACAACAATACATTACATGTTATTTGGACAGAGAATGTGAAAAGATTGACAGTTTAAAGGCAGATATTCAAACGCAGATAGATTGGCTTGAACAATACAAGCGTTCTGTCATTACTGAAGTCGTAACTCACGGGCTTAACCCCTCCGCCCCCATGAAAAACAGCGGAATTATATGGGCAAAAAATATTCCAATACATTGGAAAACAATGCCCAACAAGCACATATTGAAAAAAACAAAAAATATCTGTAGTGAATATAAAGGCGAGGATATTCTTTCTCTAACAATGAATGGAGTTATTGTGAGAGATTTAGACGCGGGCGGTAAAATGCCGACTTCATTTGACGGCTATCAATATGTTCAAAAAGGCAATTTGTTAATGTGTTTGTTTGATATTGATGTTACCCCTAGATGTATTGGAATTATCAAACAGAATGGCGTAACAAGCCCAGCATATAGTCAATTCAAAACTACAAATATCGCTTTTGCAGATTACTATTATTACTACTATTTAATGCTTGATTATACAAAGGAACTATTACACCTCGCAAAAAACCTGCGACATTCTTTGACCGAAGAACAGCTTGGAGCGATAAAACAACTTGTTCCCCCTCTCGACGAACAAAAAGCAATCGCCGAATATCTCGACAATAAGTGTACCGAAATAGAACAAATCATCAACGACAAAAAAGCACAACTTGAAACTCTTGACGAATATAAAAAATCGCTTATCTATGAATACGTTACAGGCAAAAAGGAAGTCGTATGATAATTCAAAATGATTTTTCCGTATATCATGAGCGACTAAAAGGCACGGGAATTCAGGTTGCTTCCACGGATACTGAAATTAAATTTACAGTTGATAGTTTTTTAAAATTTGATACTCTAGTCTCAATTCTGCATGAAATAAAAAATGAGGTCAATTTTACTAGTTATTTTTTCTATCGTGGAGTAAATAACGAAGCCTATAAATTAAGAAGCAGTTTGCGAGTTAATTATTTGGAAAATTTTGAAGATGAACTTATCAACGAAATGTATAACAAATGCCCTGCTGAATTTTCTTCCTGCAAATCAGATTTTGAAATGATTGCAAAAATGCAACACTATGGGCTCCCCACCAGATTTATCGATTTTACGAAAAATCCGTATGTGTCCCTATGGTTTGCTTGTCAAAAAAATGAAAATATTAAAAACGATACTAATGGGTTAATCTATTTAGACGATTGTGCTATATTAATGGCACACAGCATGATTAAAATTATTACTAAAATCATCATGGAATCCCCATCAGAATCTGCAGAAAACTTTTTTTATAATCATTTCAGTTATACTGAAAGAAAAGACTATCTTGATTTGTTATTAGCTTCTGACGCAAGATTTTATTTCGAGCCACCAAAACTTGATACACGCGAAATTAATCAACAATCTATTTTTTTAGCAGAATGTAATGGAATTGCTCGACTTTATAAAGATGAAAACGGAAATATAATCAAAACAAAAAAATTATCCACATCGGAAATTGCACAAATTCGAAACAATGAATTGAAAACACCTTTAGAAGATAGCTCCAAAACTCTATGCTTTGATGAAATATTAGATATTGAAAATTTCAACAATTCTCCCATGAAAAAAATTATTATTTTAAAAGAAGCAAAGAAAAAAATATTGCAAGAACTTTTTTACCGTGGAATAAAAGAAAGTTTTTTATTCCCCACGTTAAATAATACTGCAAACGAAATAAAATGTGATTATAAAAATCAATTTCTTGAATCAGGAGAAGAATATGAATAACATATTTTCCGAAAAAGAGTATCAAAAATACTTATTAGAGCAGTTACAGGGAAACGGCTACATTGTACGCCCCTCTTCTGCGTTTGACCGCAATTTTGCAATCGACAGAGAATTGTTATTCAAATTCTTAAACGATACACAGTCCTCCACCATGGACGCGTTAAAGAAGATTTTTAAGGATAAGTTGGAAGATACGGTTGTCAACTTTATTAATTCCGAAATGACGAAGTCGCGAGGAAGTCTTTTAAACGTTTTGAAGCACGGAGTTGAGCTTGCAAATTACAGGCTCAATTTAATATACATAAAGCCTGCTACCACTTTCAATAAAGAGTTGCTTGCAAACTACAATAAAAATATCTTTTCTGTTATGGAAGAGGTTTGGGCAAGCGACAAGGAGCGTGTAGACATTGTCATCTTTTTAAACGGCTTAGCAATTATGTCTTTTGAATTAAAATGTAATTTCGCTGGGCAATCATACGAGGATGCAATCTATCAATACCGCACGGAACGCAACCCTAAAACACGATTATTTCTTTTCAAAGCTGGCTGTCTCGTGAATTTTGCTATGGACTTGAACGAAGTTTATATGACAACAAAACTTGACGGACAAGCTACTTTTTTTCTGCCCTTCAATATGGGTAACGGCGAAGGAGTGAACGCAGGCAAAGGAAATCCTGTATGCGAAGATAATTATAGCGTTTCTTATATGTGGGAAGATATTCTCACAAAAGAAACCGTTCTCGACTTAATAAATAAATTTATTTTTATTGAAACAAAAGAGTCCACAGACGAGCTTACAGGCAAGAAGAAAATTAAGGAAACACTTATATTTCCACGCTATCATCAGCTTGACGTTATCCGCAAATTGCTTGCAGACGTTGGCATCAATAAAACGTCTCAGAACTATCTGATTCAACATAGTGCAGGTTCGGGAAAAACAAATTCAATTGCTTGGCTTGCGCACAGGCTTTCTTCTTTACATGATGCGGATAATAAAATTATATACGATAATATAATCGTGGTTACCGACAGGATAGTTGTTGATAGACAACTACAGTCGGCAATTCTTGGTATAGAACACAAAACGGGGCTTGTCCGCGTAATGGATGACAAATGCTCCTCTGCTGACCTTGCCATTGCTTTGAAAGGCAACACAAAAATAATAGCTACCACAATTCAAAAGTTCCCCTATATTGTTGATAGCGTGTCAGGACTGAAAGATAAAAAATTTGCGGTAATAATCGACGAGGCTCATTCTTCTACTTCTGGCAAGGATATGTCCGCTATTACAATGACACTTGGCGCAGGAGAAGTTGACATCGATACGGAAGGCACGCTTGATTCCGAAGATATTATTGTTGACGAAATTTCCCGTAACGGAAAACAGCTTAATGTTTCTATTTTTGCATTTACGGCAACACCAAAACCTACTACTTTGCAGCTTTTTGGAAAAGTGAATGAAAAAGGACAAAGAGAAGCATTTCATATCTATTCGATGAAGCAGGCAATCGAGGAAGGTTTTATTCTTGACGTGCTACAAAACTTTACAGAATACAAAACCTTCTATCAGATTAACAAAGAAATTGAAGAAGATCCTCGTTGTAAAACAGTTGAAGCAAAGCGGCAAATTGCACGTTTTGTTGAACTGCACGAAACAAATATTGCCCAGAGAATCGAAGTGATTATAGAACATTTCCGCACCACTGTTATGGATGAACTTGGTGGTATGGCAAAGGCAATGGTAATTACTCAATCACGTGCAAGTGCTGTAAAATACCGTCAAGCGTTTGAAGATTATATCCAAAGAAAAGGCTATAAAAATATTCACGCTCTTGTTGCTTTTTCCGGCAAAGTAAAACTGTCTGACGACGAAAAAGAATATACGGAAAGTTCTATCAACGGTTTTTCGGAAAACAGACTACCAATAGAATTTGAAAAAGACGATAACAGAGTCCTGCTTGTTGCAAACAAGTATCAAACGGGTTTTGATCAACCGAAACTCTGCGCTATGTATGTTCTTAAAAAATTGCGCGGTGTAAACGCCGTACAGACATTATCGCGCTTAAATCGAATATTCTCTCCTTTTGACAAGAAAACATTTATTCTTGACTTTGTAAACAAATACGAAGATATCGTAAAAGCCTTTGAGCCGTATTATACGACCACCCTGCTTGCGAACTCGGTTACCCCCTCCGCCGTGTATGATTTGGAGGCACGTCTTGACGGTTACACCGTACTTGACCCTTCCGACATCGAGTTTGCCGTAGATTTGTTATATAACGGAGATAATAACGCGAAGACAAAACAAAAACTGACTTACTACTTCACCCGTGCGAAAAAACGTATCGAGCAATATGATTCCATAAAACAACTTGAAATTGCAGTTGTAATGAGACACTTCATTCGTTTCTATGAGTTCCTCATTCAGGTGTCTTGCTTTGAGGATGTTGATTTACATAAAAAGTACTTGTTCGTCAACTATCTTATGGCATATATCAATATTAAACATCCTGGCGGAGGATTCGACCTTAACGGCAAAATTAAAGCCTCCAATTTCGTGCAGAAAAAAGAAGGTGAACACATTAAAGAAAAGATTACTCCTAATCCTATCGTTAAATTGCCCACCGCCGACACAATAGTTCTACCCGAGGATAAACAGGAAAAACTTTCTGTTATCATTGCGGAAATCAACAGCAAGACAGGAAAATCTTATAATAATGACGTGGCTATAAAGGCTATGTTGCAAATCAAAGATTTGTTGTTGAAGTCCGATAAACTCCGTACCAGTGCAAAAAATAATACAATCAAGGACTTCGAGTTCTCCTATTTTGACGATATAGACGACGCCCTCATTGAAGGATTATCGCAGAATCAAGATTTCTTTTCTTTACTTTTAAATAACGAAGAACTCAAACGCCAAGTACTTGGAATTTTTACAGATGAAATTTACACAAGCCTACGCAACGACAATGAAGATGAGACTTAACAAAAACTAATGAGACATCAAAATGGACGAAAAAAAATTTGTTGAATTTTTAGAGGCGGCTAAAGCGGATGCACGAGTTTTTTATCATTACAACTTATCCGAGCCATTTAAAGAAATAATAGATGAAATCTATGATGACACCAAGCAATTTCGTTATTATACCCTCGATGGTAGATTTCAAGATATTTTTTTAAATTTAGTAAAAAATTCAAAATATGTATCATTAGGCTATAAAGCATTTCTAGATGACTTAGAAACTGAATTAAAAAAACTGATAGTACCTAATATCATATTGCTTCCATTAAACTTTTTAGATAGCAATGTCGTTAAAAAAGACTTAATACTTAATGATAAAATTCGCATTTTTTTACCTACGGAAAAAGATTTAATAGACTCTTCTACAGGCAAACTATTGAAAAAACAAAAAAAGCAAAAAAAGAAACAATTTAATGAACCACTTTGCAAATATTTCAACGATATTTTAAATGGTCATTTAGATAAGGAACATATATTACTTGCAAAAGATCGATATTTTTTCAAATATCCAATTTTAACGATCCAAATAGATGAAATCGATGCCGAGGCAGAATCAGCAGCAAGATTTATTACTGAAGCTGTTTATTCTATTCTAAGAATGATCGATTATTCGATGGAAAAACCTGTTTATCGGCATCACGGCGGCGAGTGGGAAAACGCCAAGTTTCCATTAGCAAGAACTTATACTGTATATTATAACGATAATATAGATACTACTTCTTACTACGGATATTCATATGGATACAATTTCTCTAATTTTTTAGATATAAATTCAACCCATTTTTTAAAAAACAAGGATTGGTTTTGTCATACTCTCGATGTTTTTATTAAAGCACATTTTATTGATCAGAGAAAACTTTCTACAAAAGAAATCAAAACTTTGAACAAATGGTGCAATTCGATTTTATTATATAACGCAGCCTATGAACTTGCATCAATTGAAAAATATGATACCTGTTCTTTAATTCTTTGTGCCTTAATGGAATCTGTCTTTATAAATAATAAAGGTAGCGGCAAATCAGAAATATTAAAAATAGAAATAAGAAATTTTGTTAATGATTTCTATTCAGTACAACAAACTGAAAATTTAACTCAAGCAATAGGCGGCGTTTATAAATATAGAAACAAAATTGTACATGAAGGATTAGGGTTCGAACACAAATTTTTACATTATAAAGGTATATCCCTATCACAGGGTGTTTATCGAGGAATGAAACCGTTTAATTACGCTAGCTCATTCTATCCTAACAACGACTTATTAAACATTGACAAAATTTTACAATGTCTAGTTGATATTTTAATTGGAGAAAAAATGCTATCAAAAATCTCAGCAATAGTTGAAAAGGCACATTGATTATTATTTAAGGAGTATTAGCCTAAACTTTATGAAACAATTTATACAAAATTAAATTATTTATTGCTCAAAATCTTTAAAGATAAAAATTACTACGGCCTGCGTAATAACCCGACTATACGCTTAAAACATTTTTAGGGAGAAAAATACTATGGAAGAAAACTTGAAATTACTAATTGATAGGATTGATTCATTAACATATTTGTGTGATAATGACAAACATTATGCCTACGATAAAATTAAATTTGAATTAGATGCTTTATTAATATCAGTTTTGGGGAAAGATAGTAGCGAATATTTGTATTTTATCAGCATCTGCAAATCAAGCCGCCTTGATTCAGAGAAGGCTCACCTTCTCAGAGGTATTTTAGGGGCTGTGCGAAACAAATTGTTAATAGAAGGCATAAAAATTTCAACTACTTCAAATTGGGATGAACTTTTACATCCAATAATTTATAAAACATCCTACAAGAAACTGAATGACGGTTATTATGCGGAATCCGTAGAAGCCGCTATTAAAGAAATAAATGTTAGAATTAAAAATCTTTATAAAAAATATAAGAGTAAAGAATTAGATGGTGCCGATTTGTTTGCTAATGCTTTTAATAGTGATAAAGACAAGACCCTGCTGATGGCTGGCACCGACCTTGAATCACAAAGCGGAAAAGATGAGCAAGAAGGCTACCGACTTCTTTTTATGGGATTATGGAAAGGAATAAGAAATCCCAAAGCTCACGCAAATACGAGCCTAACAAAAGAACAAGCTATTGAACGATTGATCTTTACAAGTATGCTAATGAACAAATTAGATGAATGTATCCGCAATGCTGGCTTAATAGAATAAATAAAATATTGGATAAGATTGAAAAATGAAACAAAAGAAACTACGGACAGATATTTTATTTTTAATTATTTCTATCGTTTGGACAATCATAGCGGGTTCACTTTATTTATTTTTTGCTAAAAATGAAAATTCTGATGCTGAAAATCTTTTATTGATTTTCAAAATCGTAATTCGTGTAATTTATTTCCCCATCCCCTTTTTCCCAATAGTTTTGTTTTTTTTACATAAACGTAGCAAAGCAAAAGGCGAAGGAAAGCCTCTAAGCCTCGAGGCAATGCGTGAAAGTAAAAAACATATACCTCAAACAGTTTATAAATTTTGCTCATTAGCTTCAAAAAATAGCGATGATACCTTAAATAATAGTAAATTACGCAGTCTGAAAAATAACGAAATTTGGTTTTCAAAATGTTCTGATTTAAATGACCCATTTGAAGGGCTAATGTTTATGTTCCCCGAAAAGGATTTTTCCAAATATGGTTTACCTGAAGAAATCAGGCAAAAGTATAGTGTACAAAATTCGGAGGAATTAATTAATTTATTAAGTGACTTTAGAAACGAGTATTGTCAAACTTCTTTTTCCTCCACAAATAATGATGTTCAAATGTGGGGCTATTACGCAAACGGATGCAGAGGGTATTGTGTTGAATATAATGTTTTAAACCAAGAAATGCTTTTTCCTGTATCGTACCTTAATAAACGTATAATTTTATCTGGATTTTTTAAAAGTAAAAAACAAGAGAGAATATGTAGGAGATATCTAAAGCAGCTTAATAAGAGCCTACGCGGAATTTCGGCAAAAGAGCTTATTCAATATTATTTATATATACAATCATTTAAATATTCAAAATGGTCGTTTGAAAAAGAAATTAGAGCGATTGATATAACGTTGCTTAATGATAAAGGATACAATCAGTCAGCCATAAATTCTGGCTTACAGCCCATAAAAATCATTGCAGGTTATCTTTCGGAATACATTGAAGAACTGAAACAGATTGCAAGCCAATTAGGCATTTCATTCTCTATTATGAAACCAAATTTTGAGAGTAATAAGTTTGAGCTTGTTGAGCAAAAAATTTTATAAATTCTATTCTCAACATTCAAATACATTATTTGCCATTCAAAAAATAAAGGATTACAATTAGAAAAAAATCGGGGCTTTTGCCTCGATTTTGTTTCCTAAAAAGCCTAATTTGAATGACGGACCAAGTCCGTCATTCAAATCGGAAAAATTTTTAGTCCGTCATTCAAAAAAAGTAAAAAATTACTCCCAAATTTTGGGAGTAATTAGGGAGAGAGTTTTGAAAATCGTCGAAAATTGCTTATCTTGTGGTTTTGGGCAAGCCATAAACCACTATATATTGTGGTACTACTTTCTGTAAATTCCTCTGACTCCGTCATTCGTTGGTTCGAATCCAGCTACCCCAGCCATAGCAAACCCAAATTGAACAATGTGTTCAATTTGGGTTTTTCTTTTACAATAAATGCTCTCCACTGTATCAGATTGATTTGTTACTTGTTGGAGTGCTTGAAAAAAGTGTATATATGTGCTATAATTTAAGTACAAAAACAGGATACTTATATGAAATTTGAATTTACTCCACCTAAAAATCAAAAGATTGAAACCGACGAATTAATAAAAGAATTAGTTAGTGTTGCCGAAAAACTCGGCAAATCTCCTACAATGGCAGAATATAATAGTATGGGAAAATATGAAGTTTCAGTTTTTTGTCGTAGATTTGGAAGTTGGAATACTGCACTTCTTAAAGCAAATCTTGCAGTCAATAATAAAGAATGGAAAGAGATAGAATTATATTCTAATATTGAAAATGTGTGGATTTATTTAGGTAAACAGCCAACACGCAGAGATATGGACAAAGAGTATTCAAAAATTTCTTCTGGAGCGTACAAGAGACATTTTTATACTTGGACTAATGCACTAAAATCTTTCGTAACTTATATCAATGATAGTGAAAATGATAATGAAACTATTGAAAAAAAATTCAGCCCAAGAATTCTCACATAAAACTTCACGAGATATAAATCTGCGCCTTAGATTTTTAGTAATGAAAAGAGATAATTTTAAGTGTTGTGTTTGTGGACGTTCGCCTGCTACTGCGCAAGGACTTGAATTACAGGTAGACCATATTAAGCCGTGGACAAAAGGTGGCGAAACAACATTGGAAAATTTACAAACACTATGTAGAGATTGTAATTTGGGCAAAAGCGATTTGGAGTAATATAATATTCGTTTTATGTATTCTAAAAAGTTCAATTTACATTTATCATTCTCGGCTACTGACACTATATATTGTAGGTTCAAATTAACGAACGCAATATATAATGTCTTTTTTTGTTACCTAATTTTATGTAATAATTTCGCTCTGAATATGATATCTCTTCGTCGCGCTTTTTCTGCAATTCGTCGTCTCTGGTATAAGCATTCAGCCGCTCCGTCATTTTAGCGATTACCTCAAAGGGCATCTTGCCTTTCTTGCGGTAGATATAACCCGCTGCACGTTGATTCTTTACCTTCGGTTCCTTTTCCCAAAACATGTAATGAATATGTAAGTGTTCAGGGCATCCAAATGCAACGCGCCCATCAAATCCATATTATTTTCGTCAAAGCCCGCGTCCTTGAAGAATTGTCCGAACGTTTGCTTTACAAGCGCAATACACTTTTCGGGTGTATCTATCTTTTCGGAATCTTCCTTACTAAATGAGATGAATCCGTGCCAAAGATTTTTCTCTCCTGTCTGCGCACGTTGCCTCATTTCCTTTACCTCTTGCTTTGAAAGCATACCGTTTTGATTAAATACTCCCGCCTACTATCTCCTCACGATGCATTAAAATTTGATGCAGACTTTTGCAATCTCTATACGCTGAATTGGGCAGTTCATAGTCAAGCATTGTCCAATCTACTCCTTCCGTTAAGTGCAGACTTGATTTATAAATATCGTTCTCGACTTGCGGGTTGTTTTTGAGAAACCGTCCATCCCAATTGATGTTAAACCTTTCGGTTGAATCGCGTTTACTTGCTCGACTGTTACGGGTATTCGCTCTGCCTTTCCGCCTTTCTTCCCGATACTGCTACGCACTTTTGAAAGTTCTAATTTCCGTTTAGCAAGCTTGTAATACAAGTCAACGGGCGAGAATAATTTACTCGGCTCTATGCTGTTCAACGCATAGTTATACACCGCTTTTATGTACTGCCCCGCTTGTTTGTCTTCCATAAGCTCTAACGCTTCATAGAAATTTCGGTAAAAGTTAAAGTGCCGCATTTTATTACTAGCCCTCACCGTTTTACCGTTTATCTGTGCTTGCTTGTCCGCATCAAGATAATCTATCATGTTACCCCAAAGATAGATTAACTCCTTGTCCGTAAGCTCTTTCTGCTCTCCTTCCGTATACATGTAATCACACATAAGGCGTAATAATTTGCCGCGTTCTTCATCGCTGAGTACGTCCATTAATTCGGCGTACAAGTCGTAAAAAGTAAATTGTTTCAGGTGTTCGTTTTCCATTATTCCTCCAAAAAATTTTATTTATCACAAGAAGCGTTTATAGACCGCTTGCAAGTCTTTCCAATATGAGGTGATTATGAGATTAGTAGATGCTGTTTACGCAAGAATCGTTGAATTGGTAAAAGAAAGACAAATTACTATAAACGCTTTGGCAAATTTAAGTGGCGGGCCTCGCCCTACTATTATTACAATGACGAGAAGCACTACTGTCAAACTTTCCACTATTTACGGAATTTGCGACGGGTTAAAAATTACTTTGCAAGATTTCTTTAATTCTCCATTATTTGCTGCCGATAATATTACCGATTAATTGTTGATATGGTTTTAAGAATCTATTAAATTAAAAAACAAGGAAGTTCATTTTAACTTCCTTGTTTTTTTAACTGAATTAGCTTTTAGTATTGTAGTTTACAGATGGCAACCAATTGAGGATTGCGACCTTTCATCATATCCTACTCGTGAGAATTGCTTCTCTCCCCAAACAATATCCGCCGCGCAAAACTATAATTTAGAACTATCATTCCCCCGTCGGCTTTCACGGGAATTTTTCAAAAAAATTGATCGATATCATTATCGTGCCAACATAATTCATGTGCTTTTGATTTTACCCAATTCCAAAGAATCTTTCAAAGAAGGCTTTCAATTTTTCAATGATTGATTGCTTTTTCTTTGTCCGATCTCCACCACCGAATCTCGAAATCGGAGGCATGATTTTATCAATATCCGTTCCCGTCGTCTTAATCTGTCCGTCACGGAAAGAGTTATCTATAAATTTCCTTGTTTCATCAGGTTTTAAATTTTCCCGTGTAATAATATCCGTAAGCTGCTTTTCCTTTTGAGCCGCGACATATTCACGCCACTCAATCATTACATCCGAAACATCGTTTATACCGTCAATAAAGTTTTCAATTAACGCCTTTTTGCTACGAAGCTCGGGACTTGCATCAACGGCCTTCTGAATTGTAATAAGAACTTCTTTGTCTTGACAATGCGTATCATGATATTTTTGCACAAGCAATAATATGTAATCGATATTAATCTCAATTTGCTTTATAAGCTCAATTTCAAAAACGATATCGTCGGTTATATCTTCCTTCTCTCCGTTTTCACGACGGGCCTTCCACTCGTCGCGCAAGTCCTGATATCTACCAAGATAATCTTGCAGATCACGCTCAGAAAGAATTTCATTGCCTGCAAACTCGTCAAATGAAGTCAACAAGTTACGCATACGAAGAATTGCACCAAACAGAACGATGAAATCTTTCTGGTTCTTTTCGCCCGTAATACGCTCGTCAACAAGAGAGAATCTGTCCATCAATTCCCCGATCATATCGGCGTATCCACGTTTATATTCGTCCTTTTCATTTGTATAACCAAAGTAATAATCGTTATATCCGCGCATCAAGACAATACCGCCCGCTTCCTTATCACCGAAAACAGAAATGGCGTCATCCGTCCGTTTTTGCAAATTGCGGAAACAAACGATATTTCCATATGTCTTAATTGTATTCAAAATACGATTAGTACGCGAAAATGCCTGAACCAACCCGTGCATTTTCAGATTCTTGTCAACCCAAAGCGTGTTCAAGGTTGTTGCGTCAAAACCAGTTAAGAACATGTTAACAACGATAAGTAAATCGATTTCTTTGTTCTTCATGCGAAGTGAAACATCTTTATAGTAGTTAGGAAACTTATCGCTTGAAGTGTCGTATTGTGTTCCAAAATACTGATTATATTCTTTAATAGCTTTGTCCAGAAAATCTCTTGAAGAACTGTCAAGTCCGTCGGTATCGTCCGAATTTTCCTCTCCGAGCAAGCCGTCCTCTTCTTCCTCATTTTGAGCAAAGCTGTAAATAGTCGCAATTTTTATTGCCTTTTCAGGATGCGCTTTCATTTGCTTTTGAAATTCGGTATAGTATGCCTTTGCAGCCTCGATTGACGAAACCGCAAAGATTGAGTTAAATCCCTTTATATAAATTTTATTTTTAAGTTCCTGAGTATCCGTTCCGTTTTTTGCTTTTGCAACTTGCTGGATATTTACGAGTTGACGGAATTGATAAGACCTTTCATTACGTTTCGTCTTTTGCTCAAAATGGTCAAGTATATAGGCAACAACTTTTTCGATCCTTTCGGGAGCAAGAAACGCTTTTTCCCTATCAATATCCCAAACCTGCTTATCGTCAATATCAGGTTCTTTATCCATTGTAGAAATATAGTCTACACGGAAAGGCAAAACATTTTTATCATTAATTGCATCAACGATGGTATAAGTATGTAATTTATCACCAAAAGCCTGTTCGGTTGTATAACACTTTTGATTTGCTCCCGTGGGCCTATTAGCAGGAAAAATCGGCGTACCCGTAAAACCAAACAAGTGGAACTTTTTGAAAAACCCTGATTTCTTGGGTTCTTTTGAAAGATTACCAACAATTTTCTCGTGCATTTCTCCAAATTGAGAGCGATGACATTCATCAAAAATCAGCACAACATGTTTATTGGAAATTTCGTGCTCTTTGTTATTTGATACAAACTTATCCAACTTTTGAATTGTCGTGATGATAATACGAGTATTCGGATCTTCCAATTGTTTTTTTAGAATTCGAACCGATATATTGCTATTTGCCGCCCCCTTCTCAAAACGGTCATATTCCCTCATTGTCTGATAGTCCAAATCCTTTCTATCCACAACGAAAAGAACTTTATCAATATAATCAAGTTTAGTAGCAAGTTGAGCTGTTTTGAAAGAGGTCAATGTTTTGCCGCTTCCCGTCGTATGCCAAATATATCCGCCGCCTGCAATCGTGCCATATTTCTTGTAATTGTTTGCAATTTCAATTCGGTTGATAATACGCTCTGTCGCGACAATCTGATAAGGACGCATGACTAACAACATATTTTCCGAAGTGAAAACACAGTACTTCGTTAAAATGTTCAGCAATACATGCTTAACAAAAAACGTCTTTGTAAAATCAACCAGATCAGGAATTATCTTGTTGTTTCCGTCAGCCCAAAAAGAGGTAAATTCAAAGCTATTGCTTGTCTTGCCTTTTTTGTTGGAAGAATTGTTCTCTTTAATATGATTCCATCGCGTTGTATTGGAATAATACTTTGTATGCGTACCGTTGGAAATTACGAATATCTGAACATATTCAAACAAACCGGAAGCCGCCCAGAAAGAATCGCGCTGATAACGGTTAATCTGGTTAAATGCCTCTCGAATAGCAACGCCTCTGCGTTTTAACTCAATATGCACAAGTGGCAAGCCATTCACTAAAATCGTTACATCGTAGCGGTTTTTATATTTACCGTTTTCTTCCTCGTACTGATTAATGACCTGCAACTTGTTGTTGTGTATATCCTTTTTATCAATCAATAGAATATTCTTCGTTTCGCCGTTGTCGCGGTGCAAGATCTGAACGTGGTCTTCCTGAATACGCCTTGTCTTTTCTTCAATACCGTCATTTTGTCCCGCAATACAATTTGAAAAAAACTGCTTCCACTCGCTGTCGGTAAATACATAATTGTTGAGTTCTTCCAGCTTTTTACGCAAGTTTATAATAAGCTCTTTTTCATTATGTATTGGTAAATATTCATAGCTCATTTCGCCGAGCAATTTTATAAATTCTCTTTCGAGATCGGCTTCACTTTGATATGCTTCCGAACGTTTGCTTTCGGGCTTATATTCAGAAACAACGGTACATTCACTGCTTTGCAAGACGATATTAAAATAACTCATTCAAATCCCTCTTCGTTATCAATCATGCCGTGTATTCCAACAATCACATACAAATGTATTTTTTTCCTTGTTTGCCTGTATGAAATCAAGTAGCGCTCCTTCGATTGCCGCATTATGATTATCATCCATTGAATTTATAATACAATATTGAAGTTTCAATTGCTCGTTCCTAATTTTTCGTTCTTTTAAATAATTACACACATCTTCAATATGCGAATAGGTTGAAAGTGTACATGCAATTAGATGCTGTTTTAATCTATTTTTAAGATCTTTCGCTTTGCCGATATACAATAATTTGTCTCCATTGGAAGAAAAGATGAAATAAATTCCACCCCCTTTAATTGATGCATCAATCTCATCCTTGGTATTTATGGTGATTTTTCTTAGTGTATCGTTTTCAAAATCTTCTGTATATTTCAACGATTCGCCATAATTAATTGTGTATTTTTTTATTGTACTTTGTTTCTCGTCCTGCAACAAAGAAATAATTGCTTCAGCTTCTATATTATTCCCACCATAACTTAACTGCATTGTGCAACCAATTTTATCACTCATAAACGCTTCCTTTTGTATATCATATCTTTTCAAATTTTAAAAGTTTATCTCTGTAATATTCGTACTGCTTTTGTCTTGCTTCTATTTCAGCGGGCAAGCCTTCCGAAATATCGTTACAAAGCTTATCGAATCTATCCAAAATTCCAACAATACGATTTTGTTCTTCAATAGGCGGCAAGAAAATAAAAACATTTTCAATAACAGAACGAGATAATCTTGGCACTCCAGCCCTTCTCACCTGTGAAGATATAAGAGCATATTGCTTTTGTAATGAATAATACAAATATTTACTGTTTATACAATCATTACTGTCAAAGCACAAACAATCATCTGCCGCCCAGAAAGCTACTTCGCTAAAACCAATTTCGCCCGCAGCCCCAGCACTTATAACAAATGTAGATTCTGAACTTCTATTTGCCACTTTATAATAACCCAACGGCGTTAAACTGTTTTGATATACTGGATACTCTCCATTTTCGTCAAGTTGATTTTTAACCACACGTATGCCTCTCGTAATTGTAGCAACATCCCCCAAACGAACATGAGCAAATCCGAAAACATATTGAAAGAGCCTAATTAACCCCGTCTGTCTGTCTGTCTGTCTGTCTGTCTGTATCTATTCATCTATCTATCTATCTATCTAATTAGTTAACTATTAAAGTAAAAAAATATTTTAGTATAATT
>JAIDCJ010000010.1:0-129462 GCA_029055875.1 Clostridia bacterium | reverse complement strand
CTGCGTTTTTTTTTTTTTTTATATTTATTTATATAACTTAATAATACATTCTGTCTGTCTGTCTGTCTGTATGTCTGTCTGTCTGTCTGTCTGAGAGATTGTAGTCGAACTCAAATCGAAGGTCAACAGTTTATCGCGATAAAATTCATATTGTTGCTGTCTTTTTTCGATTTCTTCAGGTAATTCTATTCCTAAATCCGAACATACTGCATCAAAATTATCAAGAACATTTACTATCCGTTCCTGAACATCAAGCGGCGGAACTGCAATCTTATAGTTTCTAATTGTCCCTGCATTAATATTTGATTGCGATCCCTGACCTAAAGCCTTTAAATTCAAATATTCTTTACATAACCAGTGATAAACGTAACGATATAAAGCTATTTTTTCATCCACATACAGATTACAACATGCTTGATTAGTTGTTAGTGGAATTTTATTTATTGCCGCTTTGGCAGCCGTAGCCCCATACATTGCCACTATAACACAATTTTCTGGTATCCACTTTGCTGATGAATTATCATAACCCGCCTGTGTTATTTTAATTTCTGTATCATGAATATCTTTCCAATCAACTTCTTGTGTTCTTAACCAAGGAATGTTTCCACCATAATATTCTCTTTTATTGGAACTGGGCGTTCCTCCTGAAGATATTTCTTTACAAACATCTTTAATGGATAGCCAATCAATATTTTGATTAAAAGTTAATAACTTGTCTCTATAAAATTCATATTGTTTTCTGCGAGCTGTAAGCTCTTCTGTAAGCTCTTCTGTAAGCTCTTCTGATAATAAAGTGAACCTATCCAGTACGCGGACTATTTCATGTTGTATTTCCAAAGGCGGTACTGGAAATTGTATCGATTGAATAATTTTTGCAGACAGATGCTTAACAGTAGAACCTTGTATTCTATTCTCAATATTTTTAAATAATGGGCGTAACACATGAAACAAAAAATCATCCAAAACAATCTTACTGTCTTTGGTGGAAATTCTGCATACTCGCTGATTTAGCAACGCATCTTCGCTTTTCCAACGAGCCAAATTAAATTCGCCATCCATTCCCAACAAAATATCATCTTTATGAATAACATATTCATTGAGTACTTTCCCTTTGTAATAAGTTTCCGTTATTCCATCTTTAACATCCCTAATTCTAATCAACGGCATATATCCCTTCTGAGTCGTAAAGAATTTTGATTCAAAGGGATAACCATAAAGCACATTAGCCACACAAACCAATGATACATACTCCACCCCATTCGGGCATAACTTTTTTATCAATTCTTGAAGTTTCGTCATTTTCATACACCTATTACCAACCGAGATTTCCAAGGGCCGCCATAAGTTCGGCATTATTTTTTGCGTTTTCTATAATACCGACAACCAATCTATGTAGGGGTTCATACTTTAATAAAGCATCCGCTTCACTTACATTTGTGCCGTGTGCAATTGCACTCAATTCTCCAAAAAGTTTATATCCATTCTCAGAAAATTCTTTGGGTATAATTGATTTTTTCGCATCAACTTCCTGCAAGATTTCTTTAAAAGGTCTTTGGCTTGAGCCATTTGATTTTATAACCGTTATTCCCGCCGCACTCGCTGTTTGCAAAGTAATCTTTTCATAAGCTTTTCGCAAATAAATTATCACACCTGCACCCAACTCATTACGATAAGCACAATCGGCTTTACTTAATAGTTCCGCAAAATTACCGTAAGTACTTTTTGCGCTCAACGCGTTTTTAGTAAACTTTTCCGTTCTTTTTAAAACTCTTACTTCGGGTGCAGAGCTATGAATATCCGTATTGCTATCAACTAAAAACCAAACGGGCAACTCATTCCCGCAACGGGAACAAGTTAATATACTGTCGATACTAATCTGCTTACTATTTACACCGATACAGTAAATATCTTCTGCGGAAATGAAGGTCATATCGCTATCGCAACATTTACAAAAATAAGGCAAGCCCACTTTTCCGATAGCCAGCTTTTTACTTTTACCACTTTTTAATTTTTTGTTATCTAAAAAACCGTCAACTTGCCAAAATTTTAAATCGACAGGTTTAGATAGCACATCACTTAATCTCATCTGTAAACCTTAATTAAAATTTATTAAATAAACAATTTTAATTTACTGTATTTTCAATTTGTATTTTTCAAAAATGGAATTCAGCTTCGCTCGACTACCTTCATCTTGAATTATTTCCAAATGCTCAATTTCAAACTGATCCATAAAACCAATTGCCTTTAACTCATCTAACATTTCAAAAAATTTCCAGTTTGGCGTTACCCACATATTCAAACCAAACAGTAAATTCACTTTTATACAAGAGTCTTGTCTGTTTTGTAACCCCTCATAGCTATTCAAACCATTTTCAAAAATAACAGCCTGCCGAGCTTTTTCTTCTTCACTCAATTCGCGGATATCATCGGTACTTTGCAACACTTGTCGCTTGACAACTTCTTCATAGTCATATCCGAACATTTCAGCCGTTCCTCTATCCTGCTCGGTTGTATCTATATTACGAAAGTAGTGCCTCCCCTCTTCAGACAGCTGATAGGAATGAAAAACTCCTCGCGGATATTTTACCGTGTTAATATCATTTTCCATTTGCGCATTAACGCGATAAACTAACCGAAATAGATCCTTATTGTGGGGTACATAATCGAGAGTGATATTTTCTGGTAAATATTCTTTGCAAACAATACGTGCTGTTTCTAATTGATTTTTTAAACTAGCAATAAGTTCATCTGGCGTTTTAAATTTTTGACTGCGATAATTTTCGTCTTTGTGCGCTGAATTTTTATCCCGCTCATAATATATTGAAGCAATTATTTCATTTTCACAAAGACATTTTTTAGCTTTAGGAAATGAATTGTCTAATACTACACAGCAGTTTATATAAAACTGTTGACAAGCCGCCGCAATCTTTTCACGCAAATCAATATTCCTAAGTAATTGCTGGTTGTCTTTAATATAAAGTAACGTATCAATGTTTTTCTTTGCTTCAATTAAATATCTTGCAAGTTCCCACTTTTTCACAACGCCTCTCCAATATCAGCACTATAAAACTACTCTTTGTCCTTAACGCAAAAATCATTTTCCATGTCGTAACAATAGCCATCTAATACATAAAGAAGATGGCTGTTTCGCGTATATTCAATGTGATATCCTTGCGGGCAGCGTTTCTTCGCCAATTCAATATCATCATTGTATAATGTTACACATATTTCTTTTTCACTCATTTCCCTCAATCTCCGCAATAATTCTATCAATTTCCTCGCGCAGAAACTGTTCACGGGAAACTATTTCTTTTATTTCTGCGTTGAGCTTTGCAATATCAATCTTTTCACGCGTGTCTTTTTGTTCAACGTAGGTGGAAACAGAAAGATTATAATTGTGCTCTTCATCACCAATAACACTGTTCGGCACGATTTTTGCAAAGTGTTGCTCGTCCTTGCGATCAATAAATGCTTGTACAACTCTATCGAGGTTTGCATCCGTTAACTTGTTATTGTTCGTAACTTTTACAAACTCATTACTTGCATCAATAAATAGCACGTCGTTCGTCGATTTGGAGTGCTTTAAAACCATGATGCAAGTTGAAATCGTTGCGCCAAAAAAGAGATTTGACGGAAGCTGAATAATACAGTCTATCTTATTGTTTTCTATCAAATACTTCCTTATCTTTTGCTCTGCCCCACCGCGATACATGATTCCGGGGAAGCAAACAATTGCCGCAGTTCCGTTACTGGCGAGCCATGAAAGCGAGTGCATAATAAATGCAAAGTCCGCCTTTGATTTAGGAGCAAGGATCCCCGCAGGAGAATAGCGCGTATCGTTGATAAGTAACGGATTATCATCGCCCGCCCAAGGTATAGAATATGGCGGATTGGAAACGATAACTTCAAACGGTTCGTCATCCCAATGTGCGGGCTCGATAAGTGTATCGCCGTGTGCGATATCGAATTTATCGGGACCAATATCGTGCAAGAACATATTGATACGGCAGAGGTTGTAGGTCGTTATATTTATTTCCTGACCGAAGAACCCTTGACGGATATTCTCTTTACCAAGTAATTTCGCGGCTTTTAATAAGAGCGAACCCGAACCGCAAGCAGGGTCGTAAACTTTATTTACTTCTTTTTTACCAACCGTTGCAAGATGAGTTAACAGCTCGGAAACTTCCTGTGGAGTGAAGAACTCCCCGCCCTTCTTGCCAGCGTTAGAGGCATACATACTCATCAGATATTCGTAGGCATCGCCAAATGCATCAATCGTACTATCCTGATACTTGCCAAGTTTCATTTCGGCAACGGTATCCAACAGTTTTACAAGTTTTTCGTTACGCTTTGCAACAGTAGCGCCCAGTTTATTTGAATTGACATCAAAGTCATCAAACAGCCCTTTAAAATCTTCTTCGCTTTCTTCGCCCTGCGCTGAGCTTTCTATATGGTTAAAAATCTTTTCAAGCGTTTCATTAAGATTTTCATCTTTCGCAGCCCGCTTTCTTACATTACAAAACAGTTCGGAAGGCAGAATGAAAAACCCTTTCGATTTTACTAAGTCTTCACAAGCGACTTCGGCTTCGGAATCGGGAAGATTTGCATAATTAAAATCAACATTACCCGCTTCGTGTTCGCCGGCATTTATGTACTCCGTAATATTTTCTGATATGTAGCGATAAAACATTGTACCGAGAACATATTGCTTGAAATCCCACGCATCCACACCGCCAGCATGTACCAAATCGGTCGCAGCGTTCCATATCATTTTGTGAAGCTCAGCTCTCTCCTGCTCTTTCCTCGTATCTGCCATTGTAATCACTCCTTTATATCTCTAAAGCATACTTAAAATTTTAAATTGCTTAATCCTCTTCCTGTGATATTCAATCTTCCTCAACGATCTCCATAATGTCCGAAATATCACAATGTAAAGCTTTGCAAATTTTCAGCAAAACTTCCGTATTTATATTTTCATTCCTTCCCAATTTTGCCATAGCGGTAGTCGTAATACCTGCCGCTTTTCGTAAATCTTCTTTCTTCATATCTTTATCAATCAGCAGTTTCCACAACCTTTTATAGCTTGCTGCCATACCGAAATCTCCTAGTCATATATTAATTATTTTTATTATAATACCTCAAAGACAAAATTGCAAGATAATCTCTAAAAATTGGAGAATATATTATTGCAGTAAAATAAAAGAATCGGTTTTACGAAATGTAAAACCGATTGATAACTATAAACATAGTATAAAAAAATTGCGAGAGTACTCAAATTCTTTAACTGTACATTAATAATACAAAATGCTGCCTTACCATAATGAGTTTATCTCATTCTCTAAACATCCAATTTGAATCATAATATTTTCATACGAAAATTTTTCTCTACGCTCCCTCTCCTTTTCAATAGTCTTATATTTTTCAATAATTTCCATTGGATACGAATGCTTATGATAGAAACATATTCTCTCCTTTGTTCGTTTATTAACAAATAATGTTTCCAAATCAAAGCACTCTTTTAATTCTAGTAACCCTTTATCGAAGCAGTAAAAATAAGGAACCAATAAATCCGCACCCTTATCCTCTGTTGAACATCTCGCCTCAAGACTCCAAAGATGAAAAACATCCCACGCCATATTCTTTAAATCTTTAAGGATATTCTTTGCATTAATTTGAATTTTCTTAAAAAATCGATATTGATTCCCTAATTCAAAAAACTGAAACGCAACTTCGACAAAAGGCTCACGAAAAAGAAAAAGCATCCCATTCATATATGAGCAGAATTCCTCTAATTTCTGCAATGTCTTCATTTTGCTAAATTTGAAATTTATGAAACAAATTAGTACGAGGAGCGCATATCCGACATAATATTCTCTTCTTGTCTGCTCAATCATTTCCTCATTTTTAAAAGTAGCTTTCACAATCTCATAATAACGTGAACATTGCTCTTCATTATTAGGATAAAAATAGTGTTCAAAACTATTTACTGTTTTTAATATTCTTTCTTCATTTTCAGGTGAAAAAACATAATTTTCTAGAATATAAGGCAAATAGTCAAATGACGAAGCTTCTTTAATAATATTTATATTTTCTATTAAGTATTTGATATGGTCAGACTGTAACTTGTCTAACTGCCCATCAGCCATGGTTCTTATATACGAAACTGTATTGACATCTAATGCAATATTTCTTTGTGTCATTGATATATTATAAATGCGTTGTGTAGTCATTCCACTTACAAAATTAACCTTACCACCATGAAATGGTGAATATAGATTTTCTGAAATGTTTTCAACTGATTCAAACGGGCGATAAAGATCTACAGGAACAAATGTACCTTCTTTCCCATCATTAACTTTAATAAATGTAAAATCAAATAACAAATCCAAATTATTATAATACAAGTAATATGCTTTATCGAAATTTTTCTCATCTGAAATTTGCTTTAATAAATAGTAACTCTCAGAGGTAGCATGAGATGGATTTGTCACAAAATACTTATCAACGACATTAAGAAAATATTTTTGAATATTTTGAGGAATCGACAACCCAATCCTGTATCCTTCAAATTCAACTATTTTGTGTATATAATAAATATCAAGAAATGTCTTTTTAGCATCTGACACCTTTTTTACAAATGAATGTAACGCTACACCTATTTTTTCATTTAAAGAAATATCTAAAAAAAACAAAGAGTTGTCCGTATTTAATATTAACTCCATCACATCCTTTTCAGAAGCATCTCCCTGCCCATCCGTGAATTTCTTTAAAAGATTGTTCAGAAGCGTATAAGTCTTTTCCTGATATCTCATACACTCAACCAAATCATTTTCAATAACAATTAACTTTTTGGAAATGCTCTTTCTTAATTTACACTGAGCAACATTATACACTTGATAAGGAATGTCGTGTAAACCAGCATCAAGGGCCTTTTTTACCAGCCGACCAATCTCAATCTTTATCGAGTTTAAAACACCAACTTCGTTTAGTTTCTCTTTCATATAATTTCTCTTTTGCAAAATAAATTTCAAACACAAACTTTTCTTATAAAATTATACCATGTGTCTTACTTCTAGTCAATTTTATCAAGGATAAGGGTAATTCACTAAATACATTCTCTGAACTGGATTCTTCGAGAAAACAACTTTATGTGAAACAAAATTGGCACCTCCCACTCTATTTTGTTCCCTAAAAAGCCTAATTTGAATGACGGACCAAGTCCGTCATTCAAATCGGAAAAATTGTTAGTCCGTCATTCAAAAAAAGTGAAAAATTACTCCCAAATTCTGGGAGTGATTCGAGAGCGTATTTTTGAAAACCATTGAAACCACTATATGTTGTGGTACATTTTCGCGTAAATTCCTCTGACAAACTCAAAATAATCCCCTCCACTCTTGCCTCGTGTAAGGCTTAGTTCGCCAATTTCATTAAAAAAACCGCCAGAGATTAAATTCCACTCCTAATATGTTGCAGCCAAGCAGTTTTTGTACTATAATAAAAATATAGGAGCACATATGACAAAAAAGCTGAACGTACTGATTGTTGAAGACGACGAAAACGACCGCAACGCCTTGATTGCCGAAGTCAACGCAAACGCGGACAGGCTTTGCCTTGCGGGTGCTTTGAAGTCTTCAAACGATGCACTCGCCTTTATACGCAACCATAAGCCGCACGCGGTAATATTGGATTTGGAGCTTCAGGAAGGCAGCGGCGACGGAATGGACCTTTTAGACAAACTGCGCTCCACCGTTCTTTGCCCCAAGCCGTACGTTGTTGTTAATACCAATAACGCGAGCAAAGTTACGCTCGACAGCGCAAAGAGAATGGGCGCGGATTACGCATTTGCGAAATGGCAAAAAGGTTATTCGCCCAAAATGGTAATCAAGCAATTGCTGTTGGTCATGCCCGAAATTTTGGGCAAAGAGGAAGACCTGCCCGAACCGCTTAGCGAAGATCAATTAGAAAACAAGATGCGCGACTTCGTGCAGAATGAGTTTAACAAGCTTGGCGTAAGCGTAAAGAACGCGGGTTACGGATACTTGGTTGACGCCGTTATTTTGGCCGCCAACGGAGAAAACCAAAATTGGGCAAAGATACTAGGCGAGAAGCTTGGCAAAAGCGAAAGCGGCGTTGCACACGCCATGCAATACGCGCTAAACAATACTTGGACGAACTCCGACATATATACCCTACAAAAGTATTATACCGCGCCGCTACGGAAAGATAAATTCGTGCCGACCACGAACGAGTTCGTATATTTCTACAAACAAAAGCTCCTAAGTCATTTCAATCGATAAAGCAAAAGCGGGTTGCAATTTTGCAACCCGCTTTTATCTTAGAAATTAGATAAGCCACAAAGTTCTAACCCAGCTCCAAAAGCTTTTAAGCAAACCCCACATATGTACTTCCTCCTTTTTTTCTTTGAGTGTACAGGAGGACGGCACGTTATATTTTAGGAGGTTTTGGCGAATTTTAACTAATATTGTGATATAATTCACGTATGATTGATTTTGTTTTATCTTTAATAAAATACACCGCCATTTTTACGTGCATTTTGTACGCTTATACCAAGCTGCTGCGCATCAAGCTGAGCGTCTGGGACGTATTCGATATCCCGCTATTTATAGCTCTATCCGCAGTTTTGCATTTTGTAAAAATCTACGTAAAAATACTTGTGCCGATTGGTTTCCTGATATTCGGCACTGTCTTTTTACTTTTGCGTTTCAGAAAGACTTTTTACGAAACGGCTACCGTAAGTACGATTTCATTAGGTGTATCAATCACTATGATGTTGCCCTCTTTTATTATTGGGCTACCGATTACATTCGCACTATTTTTTATAAAAAACGAGGCAATTAAAACTATTATTGCGCAATTAGCAGTAAGCATAATTCAGATAATAGCAACATTTTTTCTATTCAAAATAAAACGCTTGCGAAGCGGAGTTCAACCCAAAGGAAAAACCGCCACTTTTGAAATTTTGTTGTTCCTCAGCGTAGGTTGCATCTTTACAATGATGCTGCTATATACAAAGAATGCAGAACAGTCGATTTTTGAAATCGTTCTTCTCGTGATAGCGTTATGCGGGCTGCTCCTTATCGTTTGGTGGCGGAGGCACATTACGTACAACTACCGCGAGGCGGTTGAACAGCAGAACGTTGAACGCTTAGAAAATTCGTTTGAAGAGTACAAAATAAACACCGCCGAAAAGGATTTGCAATTAGCGGTGTATTCTAAACTGTTTCACTATTTGAACAAGGCCGTGCCCGATTGTGCTCTGTTTGCGGAAAGCGCCGCGGAACAAAGCGGTAGTGCGGACGCGCGTGCCCTCTTGGAGATTCTGCAACGCGTTTTGCGGGAGATGAACCTCGCATATGAAAAATGCAGTTTGCAAAACGTTCCGAAAACGGGCGTAAGCGGGATTGACGCTCCTATTATTCAGCTGTTTGCCGCGGCGGAACGCAAAAACTTTGACGTGAGCGCAGATATTTCCGAAGGCGTTGAAGGTTGGTTTGCTAGAGGCAAGATAGACAAAGACGATATCTATATTTTGCTTCGCTACCTGTGCGATAACGCTATGATTTCCGCCCTTGGCTCGACAGGCGCAAAAGTGCGCGTAGAGCTTGGCGGAGAGGAAAAGCCGGATCCGATTATCCGCATTTACGACAGCGGAAACGGATTCGACGAAGAAGTGCTTGCGAAGCTCGGCTTGGAACAAATTACCACGCGCGCGGGCGTAGGCGGGAGCGGGATTGGTCTTTTTACCGTGTTTCAAATTCTGGCGAAGTACGGCGCGAGCTTTACGCTTGACGAGGCGCCTAAAAAGAACGGGTTTACAAAGTGTATAGAAATTGTTTTTGACGGACGGCATACGGTTACGGTGCGCACCTGCCGCGAAGGCGTTATTGCCGCTTGCGCCGCGCGCAAGGATATGACCGTTGAACGCGTTGAAAGCTCCTGCAACGAAGCTCCGCACGACGGAACGAACGGATAGGATTCGCGGTTAAGTAATGTTGTACTTTAATTCGGGATTGTAGTCTAACCCGAATTTCTTCGCTTTCTTCCAGTTGGAAATCACTTCCAAGCATTCTACGTAGGCATACCATTCGCCGACGATAAATTCGTTTTTGGATTCCGCGCCGAGTATTTCGGACAAGTCGGTTTCCAACGTTTCAATTAAATATGCCAGCACTTGCTCGGCAGTAAGATTATCTTGCATTTTATCCTCCGCAACAAAAACGCGTTTTCCTTTTTTCGCGCTGATTCGACATAACGATACCATATTTGCACAAAAAATAATCTCCGTTTTTGTACCGATTTTTTCTCCGTTTTTCTCCTTTTTTGTACTTTTGAATATAAATAAATCACCCCCGAAATTCGGGAGTGATTTTTTGTTATTTATTTCAGATACTCGAATACCGCGTGCGCGGCGACGTTGCCCTCGCCCGCCGCTTTGGCGTACTGATAGGGCCTGCCCGTGCAGTCGCCCGCGGCGAAAAGCCCTTTGAAATTCGTTTCCGTTTTTCGGTTTATTTTTACCTGCCCCTCTTCCGTTTCAAGCCCTTTTACGAGCACGGCGGGAGATGCGGATTTCAACATAAACACGCCGTCGATAGTAAGCGTAAAATCGCGGAACACAAGCTGTTCCGCACGCGCGTTCCCCTTGATTTCAAGCGGCATTCCGCGCACCGTTTCCACGTTCTTTTCCGCAATCTCCAAACCTTGGCAGAGCGGAACGAGATACACCTTTTTTGCAAGCGAGGCGAGAAAGCGGACTTCCCCTTCCATTTCCTTTTGCGTGCACAAGACGGCAACCGTCTTGCCGCGGTAGAGCGCGCCGTCGCAGGTGGCGCAGTAGCTCACGCCCTTGCCGAGAAATTCTAACTCACCTTTCACGGGTTTCACCGCCTCGACGCCCGTGGCAAGAATCACCGTCTTTGCCTCGAAGAGCTCTTCCCCGCACAGCACCGTGTACGCGCTCCCCGTGGGATAAACGCCCGTCACCGTCTTTTCCGTGAGTGTAATCCCCGCCCCGTCGATTTGCCTTAAAAACGCCGCACGCATTTCTTCGCCGCTCACGTCTTGAAGCCCGGGGTAGTTTTTTATCTTCTCCGCACTACTGATTTTTTTGGAAAGCGCACGCGAGCCGAACCAGATAAAATTGACGTTCAATGCCTTCAAAGTGAGCGCGGCGGAAACGCCCGCCGCCCCGCTGCCGATTATCGCACAATCGTACATATCAATCTCCTTACTTTCTCCTCTATTATACCCCGAAACGCGGCGCGTTAACCGCCTTTCCCTTTCACGGTTTCGAGTGCTTTCGTGAGCGGAAGGAACAGCAATCCCACGGTGACGACGGTGCACACCGTCTGCGGGAGCATTGCCGTAAACGAAGTATAAAAATACGCCAGCGCGGCGCCACGCGTATAACCGTAAAAGAGCGGGGTGATTACGTCGTCGAGAAGCGTAAAACAGACGGTGCACGTTGCCGAAAGTGCCGTGAACACGACGAGCCGTACAAGCTCGGCGGCGTTCTTCTTCCCGATACGTTGCACGGTGAGAAGCGCGTTAAACGCAATCCAAAGCGCAAGCGTGAGTGCAAACGTCACCCACAAAAGCACCGTGATTGTGGTTTTCATAAGACGGGAAATTTGAATAAGGTCGAGCACGTTCAAAAGCAGACAGGCGCAGGCAATTCCCAAAAGCAAAACGTTTATAATCACCGCAAAGAGCGGCTTTGCAAACGCCTCTTTCTTCAAGTGTCCTAAGCCGCCGAACAGAGCCGCAAGGGCGGGATAATAAATGAGATAGAGCAAAACGATATTAGGATAGAAACCGAAAATCAAACAGCGAAGCAGTGAAAAGGCAGCGGCGCAAACGACGCCCCGCCTTGCCCCGAACGCAGCGGAAAAGCACACCAAAAGCACGGTTACGATTTCCACGCCCGCCACGAAGGAAAAGATATACTGCCCGCCGAGAAGCAACGCGCACATGAGCGCGGGATAGGCAATATCCTTTGCAGTAAATTGTCGGTTTCTTTTCGTCATGTTAATAGGAATACGAAGAGTAAACGAGCGCGTAGGTATAGCCCTCTACGCAGGGGAGATTGGAAACGCCGTAGCTTGCGGTATTGAGCGTCTTTCCGTCCAAATCATACGTGCCCAATTCCGCGCTCGAATATACCGCGCTATCTCCTTCGATGGTGACGAGGTCGGTATAGAGCGACCAGAAATAACCCGTTTCCTCTTTTTTGCCCTCGACCGAAGTAATATAATAGCCCCAGTCCCCGTTGTAGCCCTCATATTGAAGCTCGCCCTTTTCTACCAGCGCGTCCATATAGTCCTTTACCGAAGTCGTATCGGTGAAAGTGATTACGGAAGATTTCGCGGTGAACGCAACGCATTCGCCGTCGGAAACCACTTTGATGAGCGGTTCATTCCCGCAGGCGGTGAGCGCCAAACACGCAAACACGGATACGAACGCCAAAGTAAGTGCTAAAAGTTTCTTTTTCATGAGTATATCTCCTTATATAAAAAAATTTTCTCTTCGGGTTTTCCGAAGAGAAAAGACAAAAGCAAAAACGCCCTGCTACAATCGTGCAAGGTGCATTCGGCTTTCCGCATCCCCTCGGAAATACAAACGGTTGGGAATAGAGGCAGGTCTTCCGGCTTATAACAACGGCGGCTTTTGCGGTATCCTCCTTCCCGATTTTCTCAGTGGGGATACCCGCCGTTGAAACGGCAGCGGGGGCTGCGGAGCAATTGGCTCAGACTTCCCTATTGAACACTCCTATCTTGTCAGAGCGTACCTCAATTCCTTAAATTGTTTTTTGATTATATTACGCGCGGGGCGGCTTGTCAAGCGATTCGAGCTTCTTCACAAACCCGAGCGCGTCCTTAGTGTAGTAGTCCGCACCGATTTCGTTTGCGACCTCTTCGCTGAGCACCGCGCCGCCAACGAATATTTTAGAGGTGCAGTTCGCCGCGCGAAGTGCTTTGATTGTTTCTTCCATGCTAAATACCGTCGTCGTCATGAGACAGGACAGCCCGACGGCAAGCGGCTGATACTTCTCATACGCTTCCACTACCTTTTGCACGGGGGTATCCTTGCCCAAGTCGATAACGCGGTAGCCGTAGGATTCGAGCACGACCTTTACGATATTTTTGCCGATGTCGTGCACGTCGCCCTTGACGGTTGCAAGCACCACCGTGCCCTTTTCCGCGCCGCCTTTGGGAAGCTTTTCCGTAATGACGCCGAACGCGGTTTTCGCCGCCTCCGCCGCCGAAACGAGCTGGGGCAAAAACAGCTTGCCGCTGTCGTACGACTTCCCAACCTCTTCAAGTGCGGGAATTAAAATTTCGTTCACGATTTCCATGGGGGGCTTCGTTTCAAGCTCCGCCCTCGTAAGAGCCGCCGCCTGCGTTTTCACGCCCTTCTTCACGCAGTCGTAGAGCGAAGCTACCGTGCTTTCCTTTCCGTCCGCCGCGGGGGAAAAGCTTTCGTATGCGGCAATATAATTTGCGCTGTTTTCGTCCTCGCCCGAGAGCACTCCGAACGCTTTCACCGCGCCCGTCATTTCACCGTCCAAGGGGTTCATGATGGGCATATTCAGCCCTGCGGTCATTGCCATGGTGAGAAAGGTTTTATTGAGAAGCGGGCGGTTGGGAAGCCCGAACGATACGTTGGATACGCCGAGCGCAGTCTTTACGCCGAGCTTCTTCACAAGCCGCAAAGCCTCAATCGTTTCCTTTACGAGTGCCTGCTCCGCCGAGGCGGTGAGAACAAGCGTATCGATCATGATTTTATGGCGGGGAATGCCGTACTCCTCCGCACGCGCCACGATGCGCTTTGCGATTTTCAGCCGCTCCTTTGCGGTTTTGGGCACGCCGCTGCCGTCCATGGTGAGCCCCAAGACGACCGCGCCGTACTTCTTTGCAATCGGGAACACCGCGTCCATCACTTCGTTTTCGCCGTTCACGCTGTTAATGAGCGGAATGCCGTTATAGTAGCGCACGCCCTTTTCGATTGCCTCGCGATTGGAGCTGTCTATCTGCAAAGGCAAATCGCAGTACTCCTGAACGGTGCGCACCGCTTGGAGCATGGCGGCAGGCTCGTCGATTTTCGGCACGCCCACGTTTAAGTCTAAAAGATCGGCACCCGCTTCCTGCTGTTTGACCGCCTCGTCGACGAGGTACTCAAAGTCGCCCGCAATCAATGCCTCTTTGAGCGCCTTCTTGCCCGTGGGGTTGAGCCGTTCGCCGCAAATTTTCACGCCGTCAATCACCGTAAGCTTGGTTGCGGAGTTCACGATTGTTTCCCGCTTGACTTTGCGGCTCTTCACTTTCTTGCCGCTGAATTTTGCAATACGCTGAATAAATTCGGGCGTCGTGCCGCAGCACCCGCCGATGACGCTCACGCCTGTTTTTACAAATTCCCGCATGGCGGTTTCATACTCTTCGGCCGTAAGGTCGTAAACCGTCTTACCGCCCACGAGCCGCGGCAGTCCGCGGTTGGGCTGAACGATGACGGGCACGCCGCTCGACTTTAATAACCGCGAAACGACTTCACCAAGCTCCTTGGGCCCTAACGAGCAGTTCACGCCGAGCGCGTCAACCCCCAATCCTTCGAGCGTATTTGCTACGATTTCGGGCGTGGAGCCCGTGAGCGTGCGAGCCGTGCTATCAAAGGTCATGGTGGCGAACACGGGTTTATCCGAATTTTCCTTGAGCGCAAGCACGCAGGCCTTCATCTCGTACAAGTCCGAAAAGGTTTCCGCAATATAGCCGTCCACCAAATGGGAAGTCAGCTTTGCGATTTCCGCGAACGCCTCGTACGCTTCGTCGAAGGAGAGCGTACCCAAGGGCGCGAGCATTCCGCCCGTAGGCCCGATATCGAAAAAGACTTTCTTGCCCGCCGCCCGCGCGTTCTCGATTGCCGCAAGCGCAAGCGTTTTTAAGTCGTACTTGCCCTTGTATTTCAAACGGTTCAAGCCGAACGTGTTGGTGGTAATAATATCGGCGCACGCATAGGCGCGGTGAATCGCCTTTATCTCTTCGCTGTGCGTCACGTTTAATTCTTCGGGATTGCCCGTGAGACCGAGCCGCTCGATTTCGCTGCCCATTCCCCCGTCGAATACGATTATTTCTTTTCCGAGCCGTAACACCGCGTGCCCTCCTTCCTGTAATTGCAGTGCGCAAGCAAAATACAGCTTCCGCAGTTTTTCGTATTTTGACCGCCGATTCCGAGCACGCCCGCCATGGATTTACTCGGCAGCATATAGTTGTTTTCAAGCAGCGTCATACCGATTTTTTCGGGATGCAGGAGCTCGAAGATATAGCGGATATCGCCCACCTCGCTCCCGCCGTAACCGGGGCAGAAGCGGTAGGAAAGATTCCCTATCGTCTTTTCGTATTCGTCCGAACGGGATTCGAGATACGCGCTTGCGCATGCGTCGAGCACGACGCCCCTTGCGGCGTTCGTTCTTGCATACAGCTTCAAGAGCCTGTCTACCTCCGTGCCGAGCGTCATGACCGAGAGCACGACGCCGCTCGTCCCTTTCAGAAATTCGAGGTACGGCTCCTTTGCAAGGAACGCGGGAATCTCCTCGAACGCTTGATAGCGGTAGCGGAAGGTCTGCACCTTTTCTAACTCTTTCAGACAATCGAGAATGAGCGCGTCCGTTTCTTCGGAAGCGCTCACGCCGTGATAGCCGAGATAGCTGTAAATTTGAGGTTTTAACTTAGAATAGTTCATGGAAGCAATTTTCAAGCCGCGCATAAATTTCGTTTGCCGTTTCGGCGCGGTTCATGATATAGAGGTGCACGCCGGGCGCACCCTTTGCAATTAAATCGGTAATCTGATAGACGGCGTAGTTAATGCCGACCTCCCGCATGACGGCGGGATTTTGTCCGTATACCTCAATCATATTGCGAAGCTCGATGGGCACGGTACTCCCGCACATTGCCTGAATACGCCTAAGATTATTTGCATTTACGAGCGGCATAATACCGGGGATAATGGGCGAAGTAATACCGAGTTTCCGCGCCTCGTTCACCAAACGATAGTAATAGGAGTTATCGTAAAAAATCTGCGAGATGAAAAAGGACGCGCCGCACTCCTCTTTCTTTTTGAGGTTTTTCAAATCTTCGTAGAGCGATCCACTCTCCACGTGTCCCTCGGGATAGCAAGCCGCGCCCGTTGCAAAGCCGTATTTTTGAAGATGCTTCATTAAATCGGTTGCGTGCGGAAAATACTTGCAGTACTCCTTGGAAAAATCCTGCGGCTTATCCCCGCGGAGCGCGAGCACGTTCTCCACGCCAAGCGCTTTGAGCTCGCCCGCCACGCCGTCGATTTCTTCGGGAGAAGACGGCCCGCCCGTAAGGTGCGCCAAGGGCTCGATTCCAACCTCTTTTAAGTGCCCCGAAATTTCCACCGCACTGCGCGCGTTCGAGCCGCCCGCGCCGTAGGTGACGCTGATAAAATCGGGGTGGAATTTTTTGAGCTCGTCTATCGTAGCGAACAGCTCTTCCGTCTCCGTTTCCGCTTTTTTAGGCGGGAATACCTCGAACGAGAGCGTCCGCTTTCTTGCCAGAATCTCGTTGATTTTCATACTTTTATCCCGTCTACTGCGCAAACCAGTCTATCAAGCGCGGAAGACAAAACGCTCCTCGGGCAGGCGAGATTAATTCGCTCGAACCCGCTTCCGCCAATGCCGAAAATGCTTCCGTCGTCCAACCAGAGCTTTGCCTTGTTCAAAACAAAATCGTGAAGCTCTTCGTCGGAAAGTCCGAGTGCGCGGCAGTCGATCCAAACGAGATAGGTGCCCTCGGGCTCGACGAGCTTCAAGCAGGTATTTTTGAGCCGTTCGCGCACAAAATCGAGATTGCCCGCAAGATACGCTTTCAGCTCTTCCAGCCAATCGGCGCAATGCGTGTACGCCGCCTCGCACGCAACGAGCCCCATCACGTTGGGCTGACAGTACCCCACGCGGTCCATCTCCTTACGCATAGCCGCGCGTACGGTATCGTTCGCGATATAAATATTCGAGATATGCAGTCCCGCCAAATTGAACGTTTTGGTGGGCGCGGTGCAAATTGCTGAGTTTTCTTCAAATTCCTTTTTCACGGTAGCGAACACGGTATGCTTGTGTCCCTCGTGCGCGAAGTCGGCGTGGATCTCGTCCGAAATGACGAACACGTTATGCTTCAAGCAAATGTCGCCGAGGCGTTCAAGCTCCGCCTTCGTCCACACCCGCCCCACAGGGTTGTGCGGATTGCAGAGGATAAAGAGCTTCACGTCGTTCTCCACGATCTTGCGCTCGAAATCTTCGTAGTCTACGGAGTAGTGTCCGTTCTCGAATTTGAGCTGACTCACAATAAGGGTGCGGTTGTTTTCGCGAATGGACTCCTCAAACGGATAGTAAACGGGCTGACAGATGATAATTCCGTCTCCCTCTTTGGTGAGCGCACGAATGAGCGCGCAGAGGGCGAACACCACGCCGCAGGTAAGAATATAATTCTTGGGCTCTACCTTCCAGTTATAGTGCGTCTTGCACCAATTTTGGAGTGCGTTGAAATAGCCCTCGCGCGGATCGGAATATCCGAAAATTCCGTGGTCGATTCGCTCCCGCAATGCGTTTCTTACCGCCTCGGGTGCGAGGAAGTCCATATCCGCAACCCAGAGGGGAATTGCGTCCTCGGGACAGCCGCGCTCTTTCGCGAAGTCGTATTTTAAGCTGCTCGTGTTGTGCCTGTCAATTATTTTATCGAAATCGTATTTCATTTGTCGATTGCCTGCCTTAAGTCCTCGATTAAATCTTTTATATTTTCAATGCCGACGGAAATTCTTAAAAACCTATCGTTGATTCCGCGGCGGTTCCGCTCTTCCTCGGGCACGTCTGCGTGCGTTTGCCGCACGGGGTAGGTGATAAGGCTCTCCACCCCGCCGAGGCTCTCGGCATATTGGAACACCTTCACGCATGTCAGAATTTTTTCGACGAGCGGCTTGTCCTTTACCTCGAATGAAATCATGCCGCCGAAGCCCGTCGCCTGCTTCGTGCTCACGGCGTAACCCGCGTGGTCGGGAAAGCCCGTGTAGTAAACCTTGCTTACCGCCTTGCAGCTTCTCAGCATTTCTGCAATTTGCTTTGCGTTCTCGTTGATTCTGTCCATTCTTAGCGGCAGCGTCTTGATGCCGCGCTCGATTAAAAAGCAGTCCGCGGGCGCAAGGCACGCGCCGATCGTCTTTGCGTAGTATAAAATTTTCTCGGCAAGCTCCTCGGTTTTCGCAACGGCAAATCCCGCAAGCGTATCGTTATGCCCGCCGAGGTACTTCGTGCCGCTGTGCAAAACGATATCCGCACCGAGCGCCAAGGGACGCTGAAAATAAGGTGTTAAAAACGTGTTGTCTACAATGAGAAGAAGCTTATGCTTTTTCGCAATTCCCGCAAGTGCCGCAATATCCGAAACCTGCATTAAGGGGTTACTCGGCGTTTCCACGTAAATTGCTTTCGTCTCCCTGCGAATCAGCGATTCCACTTTCTTTAAGTCGCCCGTATCGATAAAGTCGAAGCTCATGCCCTCGCGCGCGTTCACGTTACGGAACAACCGCAGGCTGCCGCCGTACAAGTCCTCGGAAGCGATGATATGCGCGGGCGCTTCAAACAGCTTCATGACGCAGCTGAGCGCCGCCATGCCCGAAGAAAAAGCAAAAGCCGCCGCCCCGCCCTCTAATGCGGCAACGGTGTTTTCAAGGTGTGCGCGCGTGGGGTTGCTTAGGCGGGAATAAGAATACTTAGAAACCTCGTTAAAGTCTTTATGTACGAAAGTCGCCGACTGATAAACGGGCGTTGCAATACTGCCCCATTCGTCTTTTTTGTTACCGTCCGCGTGCAGACAAAGCGTTTCAAATTCCATAGTCTGCTCCTTTTCTATACTCTATCACTCCGCGCGAATTTTGTCAACTTTCCGCGGAATAAAAAATCGGGGAAACGCACCGCCGCGTCTCCCCGCATAAGCTCTTTTTATAAATTTTTCTCGGGAACCTTCAAGCCCCAGCAACGCCAGGTTTTAGAAACCTCGCTGTCGAAATTTTTCCAGGTGTTCTGAATGTTCTTGTTGGTATCCAGCTCGGGCCCCGCTTCCAAATATTTCACGCCGTGGTGAATAAGCCCTTTCAGACAGTGGTCTACGATAATTGCCATAACGCCCTTATTCGCGTGCTCTTTGGCAATGGCTACGCTCAACAAATCGACGGATTCGGGGTGCTTCATCGTTTGAATATAGGGAATAATTCCGCGCGGGAAAAGGCTTCCCTTCGCTTTCTGTAATACCTTGTTCATGGACGGAATAATCATTCCGTAAGCGATAACCTTGTCGTCCTTCAATACGACCGTGGGGAATTCCGGCACAAGCACGGTAAGAAGCATATCCATTTCGCGCTTCTTCTGCTTCTCGTTCAAGGGGCTTGTCCCGTACAAATCGTAGAACGCTTCGTCGAGAACGTCAAGCGCCTGCATGATGTATTCTTTGAGTTTTTTCTTATCGTGCTTCAAATAGTATTTTACGTCGAGCACCGTATAGCCGTTCTTTTCGGCAACGTCCTTTGCAAGCCGCTCGATACGGGGATCGGGCTCTTTCGGGCAAACGATACGGAATCCGTTCCAGTCCACTTCCTTGTATGCGCCGAGCTTTTCCATATGCTCCACGTAGTAGGGATAGTTGTAAATCTCGATATAAGAGCTCGGTTTATCGAACCCGTCAATGAGCATTCCCTCTTCGTTCAAATCGGAAAAGCTGATGGGGCCGACAATCTCTTCCATGCCGATTTCTCTCGCCCAATCGAAGAGCTTATTGAAGAGTGCTTTCGTCACCTCGAAATCGTCGATAACGTCGAAGCGGGTGAAGCGGAGCTGCTTTTTGCCCGACTTCTCGTTTGCGCCGCGGTGCCAGATGCCCGCAATTTTACCCGCAATTTTTCCGTCCTTATAGGCGAGGAACATTTTGCAGTCGCAGAAGCGGAACGCGTCGTTGATTGCGGGATCGAACTCCCCCAGCTCCTCGGAATAAAGGTTGGGTACCGCGTACTCGTTATCGCGGTATAAATCTATATTAAACTTGAAGAATTTCTTTTTATCTGCCTTGGAGAAAATTTCTTTTATTTCGATCATTTTCCCATTCCTTATCGTTTATATTTTGGGCGGACATAATACCCAATGTCATGTAATATACCATATATTATAAAAAATGTCAATGTTTTATATGACAATTTTCCCCTGTGAAAAAATTTTTCGGCAAAAACTTCACTTTTCGCGCAAAAATCAACCTCACCCGCGCCTATGAAAGAGCATTTACAAGCATATAGTAGGATATCAAAATTCGGAAGGATTTCATTATGCAGCTTACAACACTTATCGGTAAACAAGTACTTACTCCCGCAGGCGAAAAGTTAGGATACGTTCTTGCAGTAAACCCCACGCGCGACGTGAAGGGAATCGCCTGCTTCCTCTGCGCCGACGAGGACGAGGAAGAGTTCTACCTTCCCGCAAGAAACGTTATTTCTTATTCGGACGCGCTGATTGCAAACCGCTCACGCATCTGTTCCCCCGCGGGCATTCCCTGCCCCTTGGGCAAAACAGTATTCTCGCACACGGGCGGCTTTTTAGGTACGCTCGGCGAGCTGCTCGTAGGCGATAACGCCGATCCCCTGTTTATCGTTCACAGCGACGGCGCAAAGCTCACGTTCCCCCTCTCGCGCGTTGCGCTCGGCGATGCGCTCATCGTCTACCCCGAAGGAAGGCGTAAACCTGCGCCCGCAAAGTCCGCGCCCAAAAAGAAACCCGCACCCAAACCCGAGGTGCAGATGGAAACCGTAGCGGTAGAAGAGGAGCCTGCACCCGCGGAACCCGCTCCCGCACCCGCGCCGAGAGTTTTCCGCAGAGAGGACGCATTGAACCGCGTGAATCTTTTGGGGAAGAAGCTCAAAAAGACGGTGTACGACGAAAACGGTTACCCCATTGCCGAGGCGGGCGAGCGCATTACGGAAACCATTGTGGCACGCGCGCGGCGCAGTAACCGCCTGTTGCAGCTCACCGTGAACACGCTCACCAACGTAATGTAAAAATTTACCCGTTGCTTTTTTCTTAAAACATGATATAATAAAACTATGAAAAGACAAAAGATACTTGACTTTACCAAAGAGCGTTTGAAATCGGATATCGCGTTCGATATCATCGTTTCAATTTATCTCGCCTTCTGCCTCGGCTCCGCTATTTATTTGGGCGTCGTCGGCGTGACGGGAACCTGTATCCGCGCGATTGCGTTCATGCTGTTCGTGCCCGTGATCCTGCTTGCCGAATGGCTGTTCCGCCTTAAAATCACGCCCGCAACATGCGCGCTTCTGCTCTTCGTTCCCACGGGGAGTCTGCTCGGCGGCGCGGGGTATAACCTCTATACCATTATTCCCTTCTTCGATACCATACTGCACGGCATTTCGGGCGTGGTGTTCGCCTGCATCGGCTTCGCGTTTTTGAAAATATTTATCGGCGAGCCCGAAAACACGAAATCGTTTATTGCGTGCTTGCTCGTCGGGCTTATCTTCTCCATGGCGATTGCCTCGCTTTGGGAGCTGTTCGAGTACACGGTGCACCTCGTAACGGGCTTCGATATCGAAGAAGATACCGTCGTGAGCGGTTTCCAGTCCTTCCTGCTTTCGGGCGATCACAACAACCCCGAAGTTTTCAAAGATATTACGGAAACGATTATCTATTACGGAAACGGACAAGAATATCATATCAACGGCTATCTCGATATCGGACTTATCGATACCATTTGTGATATGGCAATTTGCAGCGGCGGCGCGGTGCTCGTTTCCATTATCGTAGCAATCGACTGGTTTGCGGATAAAAAGAAATATTTGTACCGGTTCTTTATCCCGAAATACACGGGCGAGAAAAAAACTCCCCGTCCCGAAGAACCGCCGCAGAATGAAGAGCCTGCAACCGTTTAGAAAAAACTATGAATATGAAAAAGAGTTCGGTAGGAAACCGAACTCTTTTTTTATAAAGTTATTAAAATCTAATCAAATTCTTCCACGATGGTTATATTCCCCGTATCAATATCAACGAAAGTATATTGAATTAAATCTCCGTCTTTTTTCGTCGATAAATATTTTAACGGTTTGCCGATTGGACTAAACGGCCAATCCGTATGCTGCACCCATTTGGGATATTTGCCGTCCTGAATGTGAAATGCTTCCTTTATTTTTTCTTTTATAAGCCGACGATATTTGGTTTTTCCAAGGTTTTGAGGTGCGCTTTGACAGATGCTTTCTATCAGTCTTTCCGCTTCCACTCCGTTTATATAATCAGGCATTATATCCAAAAGGAATTCAAAATCGTCCTGATAAGTTGGCGTTACTACACAGTCGATAGAATTATCGGATAACCACCTTTTAATGCAACATTGTACTCCATAGTTGCCGAATTTGGTTCCCCAATGATATGCTTTCAACACCTCGTTAAAATCTCCGTTAGATAATTTTAACCCGCCATAGGTTTTTAGCATTTTGTCCGGTAAATTATCCTGTAAAAATTGTTGAATTTCAACATTGTTGAAATATATCTCCCGAAATTCTTCAATCGTTATTTCGCCACTTACAAATTTTTTTAATATTTCCGTATAATCCATCTTTTGTCCAATGTTCCCTATAAAAAAGGAAACCCTTTTTTTATAATTTATATTTTGCCGTAAGTTTCAGAACCGAAGCGAGGCAGTCGTTCAAAACGCCCGTTTCCTCTTCGCTGAGCGGCTTGCCTCTCAAAGCCTCTACCGAGCGGGAGAGCGCATCCGTTTCCAACCTGTCGGTTGGCGAAAGCTCCATTTTTTTGAGGCGGGAAAGCAGCTCCGTCGCATGGGAAAGGTGCGCGCCGTACTCCTCCGCAGTAGCGTGCGGCTCCTCTTCAAAGTCATCGGGCAGGGGCATGGCTCTTTGCTCCGTCTCCCAAGCCTGCTCGGTGAGCGATTCGCGGAACTTGCGGTAAATTTTTTCTTCGCGCTCCATGCTCCCCCGCCCCCGCCGTTTGAACGGACAGGGAATGAAGAACAATAATCTGAGCGCCGCCGCGAGCACGATATACAGTCCCAAAAAGACGAACGCACCCTTCAAATCGTCGATACAGGTGACGAAGAAAAACCCGATTCCGCCCAAAAGTGCGGCGATATAGCGGTAAAATTTTCTTCCGCCGAAGAGCGTAAGCGCAATAGCGACCGCCGCCAAAAGTGAGGGCAGAAGGATAAGCGGCAGCCACGCCGGCACCCCTTTGCCGATTCCGTCAATCATTGCATGAAAGGTTTCCATAAACAAAACTCCCATTCAAGGATAGACAAATCGCCGCCGCGTTTTACTTCTTTTTTTGTCGAACGAGCGCGTTTCCGCTCACATCTCGATTTCCCGCCCGAGCGCAATATTCACGATACGCGCCCGAATGGTGTTCTCGTCGATTTTCAGCGCCCGCGAAACCGCCTTTCTATATAGCTTGATTTGCGGAGCGTAGTCGTTGCGAATGCGCTCGTCGTCGTGCGAAGAGAACTTATAGTCGATAATCGTATAGCCGTTTTCGTCCTCGGCCAATAAATCGATTGCGCCCTGAAAAACGATTTCGTCCTCCGCCTTGCCGCCGAACGTTTCGCTTGCGGGGAGCCTTACGAGGAAGGTCTGTTCGCGGTAAGTGCGTTTGCCCTTTAAGGCTTTCAGGCAGGGAATTTCCAAAATCTCTTTGAGCTTGGTTTCATCGAGAAGTGCAAGCAGCTCCTCGCCGAGCAGCCCCTTTTCTTTCATGCGCTTGAGCTCTTCACCCGCGTCCGCGCCAAAATCGACGTTTTCCAAAAACGCGTGGTACGCGATACCCGTATCTGCCGCAAAGCCCTTTGCCCCGCCGCCCGTATACGGCGTTTTTTCCATGCTCTTCATGAGCGCGGTTGCCGAGCTCTTCACGGGCAGAAGGGTGCTCTCCGCGAACTCGTAGGGCTGTGCGTAAACGGCGCGGAGCTTTTTGAGCATACCCTCGTCCGCTCCGTCGGCAAGCGTCTTTCTCGGAATGGGCGGAAGCTCTTGCGCGAACTCTTCCGTGAAATAATCGGACAGAGCGGCAAAGTCGAAAAAGTCGGCAAAGCATTTTGCATATCGGGGGGAAAGCGCACGCTCGACGCCCTCGAACACGAGGTGCATACGGTACTTGGCGCGCGTCATGGCAACGTACAAAAGATTGCTCTCGTCCTTAATGCTCTCTTCGTTTTGTTTGCGCTTTGCGGCGCGGCGAAGCACCGTTTCATAGATATGCTTGCTCGCCTCGTCGTAGCTTCGCGGCGCGGCGTGGAATTCGTCCGTCCAGAGCACTTCGTCGTGGTCTTCGTGGAACGCGCCGTCCAGCCCCGCGAGAATGACGACGGGGTATTCGAGCCCCTTGGAGGCGTGCATGGTGAGCACCTTCACCGCCTCGTCACCCCCGCTCTCCGAAAAGTCCACGCGGAACGAAGACGCTTTGAGCCGCGATAAAAATTCGTGTACGCTTCCCGCGTTCTCCGCTTCACTCAGGAACCTGCGCACCCGCGCGAGCCGTGCCCGCCCGCCGGGCAGAGATGCAATCTGAGCTTCTAAGCCTTCTGCAAGCAAGTCGCCGAGCACCTCCGCCGCCGTGCGCATTTGCGCCTTCATGCGAAGCCCGCCCAGTTTTTCCGTAAACGCTTTGAGCTTTTTTGCGATAGCGTCCGCCATTTTCCGTTCGTACTCTCTGCACGCCGCGCGGAACGTGAAGGGCGAGGGAAACCGCAGACGGATTTTCGCAAGCTCCTCTTCCGTAAACGAACCGATTCGCGAAAGCAGCGCCGAAGCATACGGCAAATCCTGTTCGGCATTATCGAGCAGGGAAAGCCAGTCGATGAGGAGCCGCACCTCGAAGCATTCGCAGATATTCACGCGCGAGGACGTGGTGACGGGAATCCCGCGGTCTGAAAGAGCCCGCACGATTCGCTCCGCGATGCCGTCGTTCTTGCGCGTAAGCACCGCGATATCGCCGTAGGTGACGCTGCGCTCTTTCCCTTCGTCTACGTCGTACCAACCCGTGCCGTATTCCGAAATAATGAGGTCGGCAATCTGTTCGGCAAGCACGTCCGTCACCACGCGGCTGCCTGTGAGCACCGAATAGATTCCGCGCTCTGTTTCCTCTTCTTCCTCTTCGCGCGCCCAATGGAAGTGCACGCTGCCCGCGTGAGCCTCGTACCGACCGCCGCTTTGCATGGGCGTGTAGGACTCGAACACGGGAATAAACACGCGGTTCACCGCGTCCAAAATGGCAGGGGCCGAGCGGAAATTATAGGTAAGCGAGAGCGAATTTTCAAGCTCTTCGCGTTTCTTCTTAAAGTAGGCGGAGCGGCTGCCGCGGAAGCCGTAGATTGCCTGTTTCTCGTCGCCGACGAGAAAGACCTCGCTGTCCGCTACCGCAAAGAGAATGCGCTCCTGCACGGGGTTGACGTCCTGATATTCGTCCACGAACACAAGCTTATACTTTTCGGAAATCTCTTTCCGCGTTTCTTCGTTGCTTAAAATCTGAAGTGCGAACTGCTCCAAATCGTCGTAGTCCAAAACGTTCGCTTCCCGCTTCAAGCGGGTGTAAATTTCGTCGTATTCGAGCGCGAGCGCGGCGAGCGCGGCGGCGCGGTTTTGTCCGTCCTCATAGCGGAGCCTTTCTTGTTCCTCGCTCTCGTATTCTTTGAGCTCTAAATAGAGTGCCTTCACCGCCTTGGACGCGCCCGATAAGAATTTGAGATTGGCAAGCTCTTCCCCCGCCGCTTTCGTCGTTGACGGCATTCTGTGTATGGCGGGCGGCTCTGCGGCAAGCGCAGTCATTTCAAATAAATTTTTCGCGCCGAGAAGCCGCTCGCACGCCGCAACGATATCGCGGCAGACTTCGAGCGCTTTAGAATTCTTTTCCGCAAAGAACGCGCCCCGCTCGTCGATTTCCTCTAACAGGAACTGCGCGCGCTCGCGGTAGCCTTCAAAGAGCGTTATACACGCTTTTTCAAACAAGCCCTCTTTGCCGACCTGCCCTAACACGGTGCGGTAGTCGGGATTGCCGCGCACGGAGCCGAGCAAATCGAGCACGATACCCCGAAGCCGTGCATCCTTCTTCTTGCGGAAGTACACCGCAAGCAGGCGGGAAAAATCTTCCCCGCCGCGCTCGTAGGCGTTATCGAACGTTTCGTTTATCGCGCGCGCCGAAAGCGTCTTGCCCTCTGCGTCGTCGGGCGAAATAATGCGGAAGGACGGATCGATATCCAAAGAATAGAAATAGGTGCGGATAAGCCGTGCGCAGAACGCGTGAATAGTGCTGATATCCGCAAGCGGCAGGGCGTTTAACTGCGCCTTCAAATGCGCGCAGTCCTTCCCTTCGCGGCGGGTGATTTCATTTAATAGTGCGGTGCGGAGCTTCTCGCGCATCTGTGCGGCAGCCTTATTGGTGAAGGTAACGCACAAGACGCTGCGAATATCCGTGCCCGAGAGAATGCGCTGTACCAGCCGCTCGATCATGACGAAGGTCTTGCCGCTCCCTGCGGAAGCGGAAACGATAACTCTGCCTTCACGCTCGACCGCGGCTTTTTGTTCGGGTTTGAGTTCGATGCTCATACTTCCTCCCCCCTTTCGCGGCGCACGATTTTCACAACGGTCTGCGGGCTGACTTTCCCCTCTTTGCGGGGCGTGCCCGAGAACGCGCACATGCCCTTGCATTTACAGTAGGAGCACGCGCCCTCGTAAGGCGAGGGGGTGATATTGCCCGCGCGCATTTCCCGCTCCGCCTTTTCGGAAACGAGCAACGCGTAATTTAGGAAATGAGAAAAGTCCTCGCCTTCCATGCCCTTTTCGGTTCGGCCGCCGCCCTCAAAGAAACGGCTCTTTTCGCCATCCAGGCGCACTTTGTCCATGAGCGAAAGCACCCTTTCGTCCTTGGAGAAAAAGCCCTTCATGCGGAACTTCTCTTCGTCGGGCTTGGAAAAATCGTCGCGTGCGGGGAAGTAGAATCCGCCTGCCGCTTTCCCTTCCCGCGAGGCCGCAAGAAGATATAACTGTAATTGCAGCTTCCTGCCCGTATAGTAGGAAACCGCCTTATCGTCGATTTCGCCCGTCTTGTAATCGATGACGCGGATATATCCGTCCGCCTCGTCAATTCTGTCCGCCGTGCCGCGAATGGATAGCTCGGGAATGCTCACCGTGCCCTCCGTCTTTGCCACGCGGAAGGAAGAGCCGACCAGCTGGCGGTACGCCGCAAGCGCAACCTCTGCGCTCTCCCGCACTAACCGCTCGCCCGTATAGACGCCCGCCTTGGTGTCGCTAAGGAGCGCAAAGCGCGGCGCGGAAAGCAGCTCTAAGGCAAGAGAAGCGGCATAGGTGCGGCATTGATCTTCGCTCTCGAATTCGTTGAATTTTACCGCTGTTTTTTCAAGCACGGCGTGCACGAAGGTGCCCGTATCCGTGTCGAGTACGCTCCGCTCCTCGCGCTCCCTCAGCCTGAGCCCGCGCATCATGAACCCCGAATAGGGGCAGGCGAAATAGCTCTCCAAAAGGGTGGGCGAAATATCCCGCGCGAAGTACAGCTCCGCCGCCGCGGGTACGTTTTTCTTTTCGGCGCTTACGGGCAGTTCCCCCTCGCCCTTCTCCTGCATGAGTGCAAGCAGCGCAGAGAACCTGCGTTTGTCGTATTCCCTGCCCTCTTCAAAATCTTCTTTCAGGGCGTAAAGCTGCAAGAAAGCGGGCACCTCTTCCGAGCAGTTATAGGGGAACAGCTCGGGCATAGGCAGGAGCTCGAACAGTTTGTTGACGTAAGATAGCACTTCGCTCGCCGAAGTCTCCGCATCGCCCGAGCGCAGGGGGCGGGAGAGATAGAGCGCGTTTTCAAAGGCGCAGAGGTTGAGCGCAAAGCTCTCCCTTGCGCGCGCGTTGACGATTGCAATGGCGGGCTCTATGGTAACGGAAAGCTCGGACAGCTTTTTAATGTCGCCGTCCGTAATCACAGCGGTATCCGAAGAAGCGCGGGGCAATGCGTCGGTAAGCCCCGTGCAAAAGAGCACCTTTGCGCGCGTGAGCTTGCTCTCCGTCACGTCGCCCACGAATACCGCGTCGGCAAACTGCGGAATCATGGAAATTTCGAGCGCGGAAAGTCCGTTTTCCAAAAGCGTTAAAAATTCCCGCGCCGTAAAGGTCTGCGCGCCCGCAAGCTCTTCTATTTCAAAGAGCACGCCCTCCAAAGGAGAAATATCGAGGAATTCCCGCTCCGCGCCCGTGAAGTATTCCTGCAAGCGCGCGGTGACTTCTTCGCTGCCCGCGAGCGTGTAGAGCGCGCGCACGGCCGCCGTGTACGCACTCCCCTTTCCCTTTGCGGGCAGAAGCGAAAGAATGCCAAGCATTTTCTCGCGGCATACAAGAAGCTCTTCGCGGTCGTAGTCCTTGACCGCTTCCCCCTCTTTGATTTCCTTTTTATACGCGCCGCGGTATCCCCCGAATTTCAGAAGATAGTTGCGGTAGTTATCCCCCTTGCCGAAATATGCGGACGAGGCAACTGCGTCGATGCAGTCGGGCAGTCCCCCGCTTGACGCCGCTTCCAAGGCGGAGAGCACGAACGCGCAGAACGGATGGGACGAGAACGCGCGCGTTCTATCGGAAAAGAAAGGAATCTTGTAGGCGTGGAACGCCTTTTCGAGGGCGGCAAAGCTGCCGCTCCCCTCCACGAGCACCGCCATATCGCGGTAGCGCAGTCCTTTGAAAATATACGCCTTGATGAGCGCACACACGGCGTCCATCTCCTGCGCCTCGTCCTCCGCCGTAAATACGCGGATTTTTTCCGTCTTATGCGGTTTGCCCCGCAGGCGGTCGGGCGAGAATAAGCCGTCGCGCAACACAAGCGCGTCCGCACTAAGCGAACAGGGAGTTGACGAGATAACCGGCTTTTCGTATTCCTCGCAGATTTTGCGAAACTCCCGCGCCGCCTCGTTGGTGTAAAGCTCCTCGCTCCCCGCAATGAAAATGCCCGTCACGCTCTTCGCGTGCTCGATTGCCGCGCGGATCCCCTCCCGCGCCTGCGCGGTAAAGGACGGGAACGCGAAGAAAAACACGTTCTTATCTCTAAGCCCGCCCGAAGCGATTTCCTCGGGCAGAAGTGCGAGATAGCCGTTCTCGTCGAGAAGCTCCCGCTCGCTTAAATAGGCGTTGTATTTTTCAAGCAACAGGGCAAGGTCGTTCAGCTTTAACCGAAGAAGGCCGTCTGCGGCAAGTGCGCTTTCTCTGAGCATATCCGCGTCTACGCGGGAAGCGGAAAGCTGCGCAATCGTTTCGTACACCGCCTGCGCCGAGCCTTTCTTGAAACAGGTAAGCCCCTCGCTCTCTTCGAGAATTTGCGAGAGCGCCATCACCGAGCCCTGTTTGGAAACCGTGCGCCGCGTGGACGAAAGAAAGCGCGAAAAGGTGGAAACCTCCGTGTGGAAGGTTCCGCCCGTGCGCTCCAAAACGGCACGCTCCGCAAGCAGAGTGAGCCTGTCCTCGCAGAATATGAAGTTTTTCTCCTGCCGCTCTTCCCGCTCCGCAGCCTTGTTTTTCAGCGCGGTGAGTGCGTCGTCGAGCGTGGGCGCATAAATGATTTCCGTCATATCGGCTATATTATATCATAAACGGCGCAGGTTTTCCTAAAAATTTCAATCCGTTTACACAAATTTATTTTTACAAAGCAGGAAAAATATGATATAATAGAGCCGACTTCAAAAACGGAGAACTTTAGTACATGAAAAAATCTGTTGCGGCATTGGCAGTCCTTCTGCCGCTTACCCTGCTCCTCTGCGCGTGCGGCTCTACCGAGCTTTCGCTCGGCGCGTATTGGTATAAATCGGGCGACGGCAGCAGCGTCAGCGGAAAGAGCGAACAGCTCGAATACGAGGTGACCTTCAAGCCCGCGGACGAAACGGTAAAAACGCTCGACTACGGCACGGGCAGTTATAAAACCGAACTCAGCGTCGAGCAAATCACCCTTTCGGACGAATCGAAAATTCAGGGCTATCATTTGCATTCCGAGCTCTCCATTCCCGTCACCTATACCGTGGGCGAAGCGACGGAAACCTTCACCGACAGCATCGTTTCCGACGTGTATTTTATGACGCTCTCTTCCCGTCTGCAACCCGTGAGAAGTGAAAAGACGGTGCACTCCACTTCGCCGCTTACGCTCAAGCCCGAAACGATGGACGAGGCGTACGAGACGTACGAATACACCTACACGGTGGAATATACGAGCGATCTTTCCAAGGCGGCAATCAAATACGCACAGACGCTGCCCGAAGTAAAGACGGAAGAAAAGACGATTTCCGTGAAGAGCAAGGATATCTTCTTCGATAACGAACAGCTCCTCTTCGTGCTTCGGGGGGTGAGCATGGACAGCGCGGTTTCCATGAAAACCATCAACCCGCTCACGCTCAAGGAAACGAACGTCACGACCTCGTCGCCTACGGCGCTCGCGTACACGAGCCCCTTCACGCTGAACGGAAAAGAACAGACGTTCACGGAAAAAGAGCCCTTAAAGGTTTACGGTGTGACGCTTTCGTACAGCGGCAAAAATGCGGGACAGCCGCAAAAGCTCGTCTATGCGGCGAAACAGGACAAGGGCGAAAATACCTACCGCAACCTGCTCGTGGAAATGAGCGTGCCCGTCCTCAGCGGGTTCGGCTTCTTAGATTATAAGCTCAAAAACGCTACCATTAACGATTAAACGAAATACCGCCCGACGCGAACGCGTCGGGCGGTTTTCTATTGTTACAAATTAAGATTTTGCAATCTGTTCGTTATAAAGGAGAATGGCCTTGCGGATCGTTTCTACCGCCTCGTCGCGGTGGGCAATTTCCTTTACGGCAGTCGTCATGTGTTCGAGCGATTTATAAACCTCGAAGAAGTGCATCATTTCGCTGAACACGTGCTGGGGCAGCTCGTGAATATCGTAATACTCGTTATAGTTGGGATCCTTCACGGGAATGGCAATAATCTTCTCGTCGGAAGCACCGCCGTCAATCATTTTAATGACGCCGATAGGATAGCAGCGGATAAGCGTCATGGGATAGATCATTTCGTTGCATAACACGAGCACGTCCAAGGGGTCGCCGTCGTCGGCAAGCGTGCGGGGAATGAACCCGTAGTTTGCGGGATACACGGTGGACGTGTAGAGAACGCGGTCTAATTTTAAGAGTCCCGTTTCTTTATCGAGCTCGTATTTCGCTTTGCACCCGCGCGGGATTTCAATGAGTACCTCGAAATCGTTCGGGTTAATGCGCTTGGGATCGATATCATGCCAAATATTCATAGTTATATTTTAACATGAAAACGGACAAACCGCAATACTTTGAAAAAGTTTTTTCTGAAAATTCGCGTTTTCTTTGGAAATATACTTTGACAATCGGAATAATTTATGGTATAGTAATTTAGAGCTGAAATGCAGAAGTACCCAAGTGGCTCAAGGGGCTCCCCTGCTAAGGGAGTAGCACTGTTAAAGGTGGCACGAGTTCAAATCTCGTCTTCTGCGCCAAAATAAGAGGCAGACTTTTGTCCGCCTCTTATTTTGTTATTTTTACCGCTATGATAGTTGTTAAAAGAAAAGCTTTCCGAACGGAAAGCTTTTCTTTTAACTTTATTAAGTTGTTTGCTAATTATTCAGCGTCGGGAGTTTCGCCGCCTGTAACCTTCAACAAGTGAGCAACCCAACCGTCTCTTTGATCGTCTATGCAGCCGTAGGTCTTGCCGTTTACGGTTACGGAAGGTTTGGTTCCGTCACCCGCAACGTCGCCGTTGCCGTCTACCAAGCCAACTGCATGGATCCAATACTGGCCTGCGCCTAATTCGGAAACGTCCACTTTAACGGTAAAAATACCGTCTTCAACCGTTATGATAATCTTTGATTCATCGATAATGGTTTTAGCGTTGCCGTTTTCATTTTCAAAGTCAAACTGCGTTAACATCTCTTTAATTTCTTCCGCAGTTTTTTCGCCGGCATCGCCCATATAAACGAAGTAAGGTACGTCGCCTTCAAGGATAACGGATCTATCATGTGCATAACGTTCATCAACTACTTTAACACCGAACCAGCTCCAACCCCAAGGAGTAGCATATTTACCAAGCGTATAGGTATAATAGCCTATTTGAACCGGAGTAGCATCGTAAACGGAAGGGTTAAAGTTGTTATCAGTGCTCGTAGGATTCTTCTTTCCATCATTTACGTGCATAACGTAATTGCCGTCTGAAGTTACGTTTTCAAGACCGATTAAAATTTCAAAGGTCAAATCGTCATTTACGTTTAAGGTCTGCGTAATAGTCTGACCTGCCCAGCTTCCTTGCAACTCTTGCATATCCTTAATATAATCAGTAAGCGCTGCTTCGGCTGCCTCTTTGCTCGCAATGAGTCCGCACTCGCCGGGGATTACCAAATAGGGCTTGCCGCCTCTTTCTTCAACTGTGATTGTACCAAGATAGAAGTCGGCAGCATCTCCCACTTCATAAGAAATTTTAAGAAGGGTTTCGGTGCCGTCATAGATGGAGTTGTCAGCTTCGTTTTTATCGCCCTTATTAGGAGACCAAGTTTCGTATTTGTACGTACAAATCTTATCTTCGTCTGCCGGAAGTCTTATGCTTCTTTTGCCTACAATGAAATTGGTTGCATATTTGTTAAGGTCGATTTCCTGCGTGATGGTCTGCGTTCCGATTGTCGTGCAGAGCTTGATATCCATCCACATGCCCACAAAAGAAGTAACATGATTCTTGTCTTTACTATTATTTACATAGTTGTCTTCTTCGGGCAAGGTCGCGTTAGAAAGATCCGTTAAATTGAACTTTAATGCAAATTCGTTGGAATCCGTTGCCTTCGTTACGGTAGTTCCTTTGAACGTAGCAGGAGCGGATACAAACTTGTCTTCTACAATTTTTCCTACGTTACCTTCAAAAAGGAACAGATAAACTTCATTCGCCGCCTTAAACGTACCCTTCATTACAAGATAGGGAACAACTGCATCACCTTCTTCCTCGGTGACAAGCTCAATGGAAGCGAGCTCGACAAGCGTCGTTTCATAAGCCGCAACTGCGCTTACGCATACGGCGGTTTTAGCGGGCACTGCATGCTCTTCTACGTCCGTTCCCGTCCATTTCAAGAAGGGGAATTCAATTTCACCCACGGGTAAAATGGGCGAAGGAAGCGCGATTGCTTCCGTGGGAACAGCATTGAAAGTCCAGCTGATAATCGTTTTGTTGTCTTTCGTTTCGCTTGCATAGTGAGGCTTGCTTTCGTAAACAGCCTTCTCCTCGTCCGTAAGCTTACCGCCGTTCAAATCAAGCGTAATTTTAGCAACAACGCCCTCTTCGTCTTCATACGTGGGAAGAGTAATCGTATCGGAAACACTGCCGTATCTTACGGTAACCGCCTTGTCGCCAATCGTCAATGCTTCAGCGTTTTCGGTTTCGTATTCGATACTATAACCGGAAGTAATGGTTTCGGTTTCGTTGGTCTTATACTTTACGCTAACGGTAATATCGTCATCCGCAATCGTTTGACCTGCGTAATAAATCTTGGTCTCGTCCTTTAACGTAGCGGTTACGCTTTCAATACCCTTTCTCACTTTTACGGTGATCGTGGTATCTTTGGTGGGCGTAACGGTGTACGTTCCGTCGCTCTTCTTCTTTGCACCCGAAACGGATTGAATTTCATAACCGTTCGCGGGCGTTACCGTGAAGACGAGTTCAGCGCCTTCTTTCACCTTTTCGGGAAGCTTGTCGTAGCCTTCGGCAGCAACCGTTACGTTGTCGTCAAGCTTCCATTCGATTGCATACGTGGTCGAATTGCCGCACGCTGTGAAGACTAAACAGCCAACCAACGCCATGCAGGCAATACACGCAAGCAAAGCAACTTTGAGTTTTTTCATCGTGTTTTCTCCTTTTATTTTTTTACCACAGACTGACGTCCATGTTAAAATCCTTAAAATTTCACAAGCGGTTCGGCACGTCCGAATCGCGCGCAAAAAGATAATAACCCTCCTACAAGGTTACGCAAGCAAAATTCTATCATTTTTTGTGAAATAATTTAACGTGATAGCATGACTTGACGATTTTTTAGCGTAACTTGTAAATTTTTTCCCGTTCTAAATATAGTGTAAGCTGAAAACAGGCAATTTATTCCCGCAGATTACGATACCCTTAATCGGTTTGTTTCAAAATGAAAAAGAAGAGAAGGGAACGAAACCGTTCCCCCCTCTTCTTTATAATGGAGAAAAAAATCTGTAAGCTGTTTAATGCGGCGCATACGCAAACCATTTATACTGCGCCGTGGCGGGGAGCGACGAATCGTCCGTTGTGCCTAACCAATCGTCAACGCCGATACCGTTCCAAACGTTTGCCATAATTTGCATAGGGTGCGAAGGAAGGCTTTGCGTTGCCTTATAGACCGCAATCCCGTCGACGTACCAAACAATGGAATTGGACTGCCAGTCAAAGCCGTATTCATGAAATTCCTTTGAAGCGTCAAAGCCCAAATCAAAAAGAAACTCGTGTTCGCCAACGCCGTTCGTAAAATAGTTGAACTGTACTTTCGTCGTATCCTTACCCAAAAACTCGATATCGATTTCGTCCCAGACGGGACTATTCGTATAAGTAAACAAGGAAGAAACCAAGCCCGAACAGTTTGCCGCTTTCATACAAGCAGAGAAATAGCCGTAGGAATACGTTTTGTCGGTGCGGTACTCCGCGCCCGTGTAGTCAAAAGTACCTTTACTGCACGTTGCTTTCTCTTTGATAACGGACATACTCATAACGCCGTTTTGTATGACCGCGTTGTTTTTCTGCCATACGCAGTTGAACATACCGCCGTTAGAATATTCGTTTGCCCAATAAAAATCGGAAGCTCCGCCCTCGGAAAATTTTACGATTTTTTCGCTTTCCAAGGTGAGCCTATCGGGAATGCCCGCGGCGGACGCGTGCGGCGTAAAGGTTTGCCCGAGAGGCGGATCGGAATCCTCGGGCGGCTCGGCAGGCGGAGGCTCGGACGCTCCGCACCCTGCAAGCGTCATGAAAAGCGCGCTGATTGCAATGATGAAAAAGCTCTTAACCGATTTTGCCATACCACCCCTTATGCTTAAATATTATACAATAGGAAACGGTTCCATTCAAGTGCCGTTTCTTAAATTGAAGTTTTCGTGCATAAACTGCAAAAAATAAGAGCTATCCCTTTCGGAATAGCCCTTATTATTTTGTTTAACCTTAGGCTTGCGCCGTTAGAAGTTAGGATTAAACAGCCGAAACCCTTACTGAAACTAATCCCCAGTTGATACTCGGGTCGTTTTCAATAGTAAATTTCTTGTTGCCGACGGTTATGGTTTCGCCGGGAACAGCAGCTTCCGTAGAAAGCTTCAAGTCAGCCGGATCACCACCCGCTGCCTGTCTGTTGAAGCGGTTGTAGAAAGAGCTGCCGACAGGAGTGTACGTGATATCGTAATGAATTACGAAGGTACCTTCTTCTTCATTAACTTCTGCCGAAAGTCTGCCTGCCGCATAGTTCGCCCAATCTCCTTCGTACTGCTGAAGGTCGAAATAGAGACCGAGAAGCCAAGTTTCAGCTGCTTCTTTGCTATCGAATTTGGTCATATCGATAGTACCTGCAAGGTTGTAGACAGCCTTTGCCTCATCACCTTCGCCCTGTACGGAAAGGGTAACTCCCGTTGCCGTAATAGCGTCAGCGATATATTCAGACTCAGTCTCGGGGTGACTAGGTCTCAAAGCCAATTCGGGGTCAACCCAGCCGTCAAGATCGGAATCAACGTCTTTCCACTTGTAGGTGGATTCGCCTAAATCCTTGAACTGAATGTCGTAAACGGAAACTTTTACCTGCTGTCCGACTTCGCCTACCAAGCCGAGAAGAATATCCATTGCGGACTCTATGTTCTGGAAAATTCCCGCTCTGTAAATAGCACCGGTGTCGCCGTGGCGGAAGGTGATTTCAACCGTCTTTGCCACGTCTGCTTCAAGTTCAACCTTGTGGGCGTCCAAATTATTGGTACCAAATCTTAAGCCTTCAGCATCGTCGTAGGGGTTAATGACTGCCGTACCTGCTGCAGTTGAAAGAATGGTGAACTTTACGGTGTAGTTGTGGTTGGTTAAAAGCTTACCGTCTTCACCCGCACTGCGGTAGAAGAGCTGTATAGCCGAGTACTTGTCGTTTTTAAACTGCTCGGGCATGGGATCCTTAAAGCTGTTAATCGTATAGATAAGGTTCATCTTGCCTGCGCCGATATATTTGTAGCCGTCTGCAAGATTTTCATTTTCTTCTCTGTAAGCCTCTGAATAAGGGTTACTGATAGTGGTGCTACCCCAGTTGTAGTCCTGATCGCCCCAATAGCCCCAAGCGTTAGCTTCCTGCTTGTTCTGTTCCTTATCGGTAACCTTTGCATAGCCTGCGGGTTCCAAAACGGTTACGGTAACGGAAGCCGTCTGTACGCCGCCCTTGCGGGTTGCCGTAATTTTTGCTTCGCCGGGAGCAACAGCCGTAACTAAACCGTTTTCATCTACGGTTGCAACTGCCGTGTCAGCGCTTTCCCATTCGATTTCAGCGCCTTCAAGTTCATCGCCGTTTTCTTTAACGGATGCGTTAAGCTGTAAAGTACCGTCTACTTCAAGATCGATTGCGCCGTTTTCAACGCCTTCGCCCGTAATTTCAACGATAATCGCTTTAACGGTTACGGTGCAGGTTGCCGAGAAATCACCGTAGGTTGCGGTAATGGTTGCGGTACCCTGCGCTTTGCCCGAAACGACACCTCTCGTTACGGTTGCGATATCGGGCTTGTCGCTTGACCATTCAACGTCGCCCGCTTTCAATTCGGCGGTGGTTTCGTCGTCATAGGTTGCGGTTGCCGTGAGTTTCACCGTGTTTTCGGTTTCAACCTCTACCGTCTTCGGGTTGAGCTCGATTGCGGTGACCTTGGGGTCTTTGTTGCCTCCGCAGGCTACGAACGCAAACACTAATACCAGTGAAAGCGCAGCAACCAACGCAGACAAAATGTGCTTTTTGAGTTTCATAAAAATCCTCCTAAAAAATTTTTTCTGATTTATTCATCAAACGAATCGTTACGATTCGTTCTCTGCCGTATCGTTGGATTCCGCCTCGGAGCTTTCCGCGGTTTCCTCCGTTGCGCCTGCTTTCCTGCCTTTGAGAATGTTCCTCACGAGGAAGAACGCCATGACGCCGACGCCCGCAAGCATGACTACCTCTAAGACTACGACGCCCGCAATCCATACGAGATTGTACTGCGCGGTTTCCCCGGTATCGGTTACGACGCTGGGATCGTACGCCGTTTCCGCATTTACGGTGTCTACGTACGTCCACAAAACGTTGTGCGCAACCTTTTCTGCAATTTTAAGTCCCGTATCGTTGTGGAACGAGGTCAACGAGCTGTTGTAATTCAAACCGTTGGATAACCAAATATCGTTACCCGCCCAAATGCCTCTGTAGGTGGGCGCGTATCTATCGCTGTCCGAATTGATCCAGTCGGTTACGGCGGTTCCGCGGAAGCCCCATTCGTCTCTGACGATTTCGGTCATAAGTCCGTAGTTCGCGCCCGACCAAACTCTGCCGAGGCGGTTCATACTCGTCATGAGTGCGTTGCCGCCGCCCTCTTTGATCATAATCTCGAAGGGCTTCAAATAGATTTCACGGAGCGTCTGCTCGGTGAGGAAGGTGAACAGGCCTTCACGCTCTAATTCCGTATCGTTGACGGCGAAGTGCTTCACGTAGGAGTAAACGCCCATGTCCTTTGCACCGGATACCGTGCCCGCGCAGATTTTACCTGCAAGCACGCCGTCCTCGGAATAGTACTCGCCGTTTCTGCCGCCGAAGGGATGACGGTGCGTATTCGCGCCGGGTGCGTACCAGCCGCGCAAAGCCTCCATGGAATTTCTTTCTCTGCCGACGCTGCGACCCATTGCGGTTGCCAAATCGGTATTCCAGGTTTGTGCAAGCATCGTTCCGCTGGGATACGCCATGAACTCGCAGGTCGTACCGTTACCGCCCGTTACGCGGGTATTGAAGCCGAGAGGGCCGTCCAAATCGATGTAAGCGCCCTTTCCGATGCTGTCGATTTTCGCCGTCTTGAAATAGCCGTCCTTCACCAAGGTTCTAAGCTCGTCGTCCGTAATATTTACGATGAGGTCGCTCCAAATACCGTCGTCGTAGTCATCTGTGCCGAGAGCGTCGGCAAGCGTTAAACCGTTGCCGCTTCCCGTTCTGTCGCGCTTGGTGCCCAAGTCGTCGTCCGTATAACCCGCATATGCCAATTGCGCCTCGGAGGGTCTTTCGGTTTGTGCAACGCTCAAAGCCGTGGCGTTCATTGCTCTTGCCGCCGTTGCCTTGGGATAGGTTTCCTTGAAATTATCTCTCGACATATACTTGACGCCGCCGCCGTTTTCGTGGCTGCCGTCGAGGTCTGCTTCGTCGATCGTCTGATCGTTCCCCTTACCGTCTTTATTCGTGAAGCGGTTTTCTACGGTTGCATCCGGATTCGCTTCATCGGTATCGAAGTTGTAGCCGCCTTCGGGAACGGTGTAGGTGAGTACCGCAGAGGAGCCTGTTGCCATATCGCCCTGTTCGTGCGAGTTCTTCATGAGAAGCACCTCGTACTTGCCGCCGTCAAGCTCGTAGCCGGTGTGGCCGTTTCCGTTTTTATCGTAGCAGTCGTAAGACGCCATGCCCTGCGCGGTAACCGTAAGCGTTACGATATCGTAACCGCCCGGCTGAATGACGTTCGTCTTGGCGAAATCCGCAAGGTTTCTGGAAGCCTTTTCAATGCCGCCCTTAATATAGGGGGGATTGTAATAGAGCTCTACTACGTCCGCACCGGGATATTCCGTGCTCGTGTTGGTTACCTTAACGGTAATTTCAATTTTGCTATCCTTTTTCAGCTCGGAATCCGAAGGAATGCTTACCTTTTCAACTTCCCATTCAAAGCTTGCGTAGGAAAGTCCGTAACCGAAGGGGTACTGCACGACGCCTTCGTAGCCCTTGCCGTAATCGTTGTCGACTTCGTCCCAATAGTGCTCGGCGTCCGCGGTTTCAAACCACTTGTAGCCGACGTAAATTCCTTCGGAATAGTCAACGTAATGGTCGAACGCGTTATTGCCCGCCCCGCTGGAATATTTCGTTGCGCTCAGGTTCACCGTAGCGGGCGTGGTGCCGAGAATATCGTAGGCGAATGTATCTGCCGTTCTGCCCGAAGGGGAAACCTTCTTGGGTTCGGTTTTAATGGTGCCGTCCGCGTTCTTCTCGTATTTCGGCGTGCCGAGCAGTTTTTGAGCCTCTTCCGCCGTATAGAGGATATCTTCACCGCTTTCGGTCTTTTCCCCCGTCGGCGTGCCGACCAATGCTTCCACGTCTGCTTCCGTGTAATACACGGGGTTACCTTCGCCGTCCGTTACCACAACGGGCGCGTCCTTTTCGCCCTTGAGCACGTTAATAAGTCCGTTGACGCCCGAAAGTCCCGTAATGCCTACGAGAAGCGCGCCTTGGATATCTTCGTTTTCAATGAAGCCCGTTTCCATCGTGTTCGCCGTATTGAGCACGACGATAACCTTATCGCAAAGCTCGGTTGCGGCTTTAATCATATTCTCTTCGTCGGGAGAGAGTTGAAGATAGTGTTTATCACCAAAGGTTTGCGTGGTGTTGCTTCCGGACTTGGTCTGTCTTACCTGCTGCGTGGCGGATAAGTCCTTACTTTCGCTGCCCGTTCTGCCGATAACCACAAGCCCGACGCCGCTGTCGATTACGGGGCTTTTTACGGCGGTATTGATATAATCGTTATAGCTCGGCTCGCGCAATACGAAAATTTCTTCCGAGCCGAATGCAACGCCGCCCCTGTACTCTAAATAGTCGCCGTCGCCGTACGTCTTGTTGTGTGCCGTATAGTAATCCTTATACAGATTATAAAGATCTTCGTTGTACGCAATGCCCGCCTTTTCGAGTGCGGGGAACAGCTTTTCTCTGGGCTGATCGGTATTGGAATAACCGGAGCCGAATGCCATCGTCATCCAGTCGTAACCCGCCCAGCCGAACACGTTAACGCCTTTTTCAAGCTCACTCTTTGAAAGCGGCAACGCGGGGGTTCCGTCTTTATCCTCTTCGTTTTTCAAAAGAACGATGCCCTCTTCTACGATATCTTCGCAGAGAGCACGGCCGTCGGCCAAAACAGCCGCATCCGTATTCTGCGCACGACCGTACAGCCAAAGACTGATGTCTTCAACGAACATGGAAACCATAATCGCAATTACGATCATGATTGCGACTACGGCCGTTATACAGGGCGTAAAGATTGCAATCGATTTTTTGATTGACATTCCCTTCTTCATTTTTTTACTCCTTAATACAGTTTCTGCTCTCCTCATTATAAATATACAAATGAAGCGAATCAAGATTGGTTTCTTAAATTGTAATTTTATTACACAAATTGTCAGTTTTTAACTGCTTAGCGGCTGAAAATAATATTCAAATGGAAGATATCGTCCGTGACGGAGGCGGTGAGCTCTCCGCCGTATTTTTTTACGATCATTCTAAGGCTGCGCATTCCGAAGCCGTGACTGCTTTTATCCTCTTTGGTGGTGACGGGAAGTCCGTCCTCAAAGGTGAGCGTGCCGTTAAAATAGTTTTCTTCCTGCACGAGAAGGAGATTATCCTTCGACTTTACCATTAAGTTGATCACGCGCCGTTCCCGCTCTTCGATTTTCTTCACCGCTTCGAGCGCGTTGTCGATAAGATTCCCGAACAGGCAGTATAAATCGCCCGTTTCCATAAATCTGAGCTTCGCACCGTCAACCATACAGGAAAGGTTAATTCCGTTCTGCTCGCAGTACAGGCTCTTTTCCGTAATGAGAACGTTCAGAAGCTGATTGCCCGTTTCCGTCTTGGAATCGTAAATGGAAATGCTGTCGCGCAGCTCCTTTACCGCCTCGGGCGTCATGCCGCCCTGCGCCGCAAGCGAGTCCAGCTTGTATTTAATATCGTGACACTTGATATTGATAAGCTCGATATTGTCCTTTGAAATCTGATACTGTCTTTCGCCCTGCCGTATGGTATATTTCAGATATTCCACCTCTTGCAGGAGCTCGTTTTCGATAATCGCCTTCGAGGCGAGCGAAAGCACGATAATACAGCACACCACGGAGAACGCGTTGCTCGTTTGACGCAGTACGAAATAAACGTAATGATCAAAGCGGTTTTCGCGTATCACGCTGAGATCGGCAAAGGACAAGTCCTCCACCGAACACAAAAGGACGGTAATGCCGAGGATAAAAAACGAAATCAATAAGATTTTGAAATTGAGTTTTCGGCTTTCCATTTTTGCCGTAATTCTGCGAATGAAAAGAAACCACGAGCCCACGACGCAAACGGCAAAAATAAAATAGTATACGAGGCGGTAATACAAATCGAAACGACTGCCCCAGCCGTCGTAGAGGCGGAGCTGTTCTCCCGTCGTCCAGATAATGAGATACACCTTATAGGCGATATTCTGCGCCGCGTACGCCATACTGCATCCGAACAGCAAAGTCAGATAACTCTCGCAGAAGCATACCTTTGTAAGAAGCGTAAACGCCGCAAACAAAAATAAATAGACGAGAATTCTTCCCCAAAGCGTTCCGCCGAACGCCTTGTAAAAATACGCGACGGGGAGCCCGATTGCAAAGATTGCAAGAAAGGACAAAACAGCGCGCAGCACGAAGAGCTTCCGACGGTTGAGCTTATGTAAAAACAATACGGCGAAGACGGAATACTCGAACAAAAATTCCGCAATGATAAAACCGTACACTTGCCAGAGTGTCATTATTTATCCTCCAAGCCTGCGTACCAGTTTGCGAGCTCCGCCATAAACGCCTTTTTGCGCGGCCTGCTGATGGCAAGCGACTCCGTACCGAGCTGCACCGCAGAACCCTTCACGCTGACGATAAAACGGGGATTGACGAGATAGCATTGATTGCACCGTAAAAACCCGAACTGTTTGAGCTCCTCTTCCACCTGCGAAAGAACGCCCGTGCGCTCTATGACGCTGTCCACCATGTGATAGTAGAGCCTGTGCCGCACGATTTCCACGTAGACGAGCCTGTCGGTAGAAATGCGGCAGGGGCCGTCGGAGGTGCTGAGCGTTAAGTCCTGCTTCTCGTTCATGACATAAATATCGAGTGCTTTGCGGAATTTGAGTGCGAAATCGTAGTACTGCACGGGCTTTAAGATGTACGCCACGGCGTCTACCTCGTAGCCCCTTTGCGCGTATTGAATGAGGTTGGTAATGAAGATGATCGAAACGGTTTTATCGGTTTTTCTCAGCTCTTCCGCCGCGCTCATGCCGTCGCGGCGGGGCATTTGAATATCCATGAAGACGACGGCGTACTTCGCCTTGTAATCGTCAAGAAATTGCACGGCGTCGCAAAATCTGTCCACGTGGAATTCCTGTCCCGTTTCCGCGGAAAATTTTTTAATGTATTCAATCAGAACTGCCGCCGCATCGTCCTCGTCTTCCACGATTGCAATATTCCTCATATCCCACCTCCTTTTCTTTTGCTATGAAGCGTTTTTGCAGTTGCTTGTCTTCGACAAGCAACTGCGGGCATGCCCGCAAATTTTTTTATGCGTAAAATTATTTTTTAGTTTTTTCTAAAAACCGCATTGAACAACAAACGAGGCGAATAAATCCGCCCCGTTTGTTGTTTAGTAATTGTTATTTACGCGGCTGTCCAGCTAAACGTTGCAAGAATATCACCACCAGCATTGCACAAGTCTATTTTGTATGTTGTGCCGCTCTCTACCGCAGAAGAGAAATGTACCGTTACAATATAGCAACCTTCTCCGCCGCCGATGTAAAACTCTCTGTGGTCTGTAGTAGCGCCGTCTACATCCGTATGGTCAAAGCTCGCCTTGATATCGGCATATTTGCTTGCATTCGCGTCGGTAGCTTTGAACAAGAACTTGTAGTATCTTCCGTCGCCGTAAGGCCCTTCAAATTTCTCAAAATCGGTGATAGTGATTACCGGTATCTCGTCACCCTCTTCAAGCACGTTTACCGTGCAGGTTTGCGTCAAACCGTCGACGGTCGCCGTAATAATAGCTGTGCCTTTTTTAATCGCGGTAACGGTAACGGTTCCGTCCTCGTTCTCCGTAATGGTCGCAATGCTGTTATCGTCAATAGACCATTCAATGTTGCCCTCTACTTTGCCGCTCGTCGTTGCAGTGAGCGTTTCCGTAACAGTTTCATTTGCTACCAGCGTGAGATTAAGCGTTGTAGAACTAAGCGTCAAGCTTCTTGCGGGTTCTTTGATAAACGTGCCGGTTGCAATTACTTTGCCTGCGGCATTCTTATAGTTTATCGTAAACACGTACGCGTGCGTCCAGTCTTGGGTAACGCCCATTTTCAAGTACTTGGGCCCGCCGCCATAAAGCTCGTAAACGGTTACGTTGGTAGGTTCGCCGTCCATTGTAGCCGTCACCTCTACGGAAGTAATTTTGCCGCCGAGATCAGCATCGCAGTCAAATCTTACATTGACATTCCACTCACCGTATTCTTCCTGCTGGTGAAGCTTATCGGTTACGTCTTCAGGCGGTACTTCTTGCACTTCGCCCTCAACAACCGTAATCTCGCAGGTGGCGCTGAAGCCCCCGCCGATTGTGCAGGTAAGCGTAGCCGTACCCACCGCTTTTGCGGTAACGGAAACAGTTCCGTCTTCGTTTTCCGTAATGGTTGCAACTGCGGTATCATCAATCGTCCACGAAACGTTCAAGCCCGTAAATTCGGTTTTACCGTTTACCGAAATAATGGAAATTTTAGTGGGCTGAGTATCGTCTAAGGAAATAGATTTCGTCTCGTCGCTGAGAATAAGTTCTTTATCGCCTTCGCGGGTATAAGTACCTACGGCAACCGTTTCGCCGTCCTTCTTGAACTGAATGGTGAACACAGTCGTCTGATATTTGTTGCCTTGAATGCGGATATGCATATGATATGCATGGTTTGCCGCAGCCCCGTCAAACGGCAGGGACGCAACGACCTCGCCCGCAACGCCGTCCAGCTTTACCGTTACTTCATAGCTGTCGAAATCATACTCTTTTGCATCAACGTCGTTGAAGTAAATATGATGCCAGATATAATCAACGCCGCCTACGTTTTCGCCGTTATATATATCTTGGTCAATCTTTTCCCAAGTCGTAATTTTAGGCAGATCTTCGTCACCGCCGCCTTGTTCGCCGCCGCCCTGCTCGCTGTCTTTTTCCGTCACCGTAACGATGCAGGACGCCGTCTTGTCGCCTATGCTTGCGGTAATTTTCGCACCGCCTTTTGCAACCGCCGTTATCGCGCAAACGTTTCCATCCGTAGTATCAAACTTAATTACCGTAAGATCGTCCGGATTCAATAACTCCCACTTAACCGCTTCGTCGGAACCCCTCACCGTTGCCGTAAGCGTTGCGGTGTCGCCCTCTTTCATGGTGAGCGAGGTTTTATCGAGCGAAATGCTTACTTCGTCCTCGTGGCCGCTGTCCGCAGGATTTACCTTTACGTTGCATTCCACGGACGCTTCGCCGACGGCTGCTTTCACCTTGGCGTTGCCTTCGGCAATGGCCGCTATCGAACAAGCGTTGCCGTTCGGCGTAATTGCAATCACCGAACCGTCGCCGAGCGTTATCGTCCACTCAACGGTTTCCTCGGAGCCCGTAACCGTTGCGTTAAGCGTTGCGGATTCGCCCGCTTTGAGCGTAACGGACGTCTTGTCAAGCGTAACTTTTACGGCGTCCTCGTCTCCGCCTTCCTCTCCACCACACGCGGTGAGTGCGAACAACGCAAATGCGAATACGGCCGCCGCGAGTATGAGCAGAATTTTTCTGCACTTCTTCATGTTTATCCCCCATTTGAAATATATTAGCGGGCAGGCAAAAAGCCTTAATGTCCGTAGATAAATAGTATAACACTACTATATCTATATGTCAATACCCGTTTGAAAAGTTTTTTCTTTTTTTGCAAAAGATTTGCAGCGGAGTGCGGCCATATTGAAACTATAAAACAAAAGAGCAGACTTTCGTCTGCCCGCAATAAGATATATTAAATTGCCTTCATGAATACGAGAGCGGAAATAAGCTGAGCTGCTTTGTGCCAGTTTTCTGCGATTTCCGCCTGTTTGAAGCCCGTCCACCACTTTCTGCTGTAGGGGAGCGAGCCGTCTGCCTGCTGTGCAACACGCATTGCCGCCGCGTCCGCTTTGGGCCGCTCCTTGCCGAAAATCTGAAACACGTATCCGCGCGGTTCGTAGAACTGCATCAGCCGCGGCGGTTCCTGCTTCTCGGCCGCCGCTCGGATTTCGCGGTATAGCTGACGGCGGAAGTACGCCATATCGATTGCCCCGAACTCGGAAATCCCCTCGGCGTCGCCCAAAAGAGAGAGATAGCACTTCAGCGTTTCCGCGTCCTGCGGCTTCTGCACGAAAAATTCAAAGATACATTTTATTGCAATCCCCCGCCCGACGCGATAGAGCGCGCTGTCCTCTTTCGCATATTTTAATATAAACCCCGCAAACGCCGCCGAAAAATTCAACGCAGGCGCTTTTTCGCCCGCGGCATACCCGCACCAAGCCGCATGCGGATAAACGCGGCCGGGCGGCGCAAAGTATTGCCATTTATCGCGGTCGAACTCCTTCCCGCTTTCGAGATACTTCAAAAGCCCCTGCACGACGGGGTGTTCGGCGGGCGCGTTCACCTCCCGCATGATTTCCGCCGCCGCAAAGCTTCCCACCGTGGTGGATTCGGGATCCCACAAATCGGGCTCTATCGCGTGGGCAAACCCGCCGTCCGAATTTTGATAGGCGGAAAGAATGCGCAAAACGTTTTCCGCGCTCCCCTTTTCAAAATGATATTGCCAGCGTGCAAAGTCCAAAGGCCGCGCATTGCGGTAAACGAATTGCCTCGCGCACTCAAAAAAACGTCCGGAAACGTCCATACTGTATTTACTCCCGCATTTCTTTCCAGCACATTCTATCACACCGCAAGAAAAATATCAAGTTTATAAATTCGATTTCAGCGTGAATATTTGTTGACTTTTCATTATTATTATGCTATGCTAATTGTATAAATTTCAGTAAATTCCGCATATATTCACGTTTATATGTATATTAGGAGGTTTTATGAAAAAACTTTGGGCAATTATTTTATCCGTCATTGCCGCCGCCTGCCTCGTGGGCGGGCTCGTTGCGTGCGGCGGAAATAAAGACGACGGAAAAATCGATTATACGGTTTCCGTCTTTTCCGAAGGCGGCGATAAAATAAGAAACGTTTCCATTAAACTTTACACTTCCGACCGCGCGGAGATGGTTGCGGACGGCGTTACCGACAAGAAAGGTACTTTTACCGCGCGTTTGGAACCCGCGGAATACTTCGTTACCCTTGCCGATCTGCCGAGAGGCTATTCGGCTGAATCGAGAGCTGCAATGGCAGACGCGGAAGGCACACCCGTCGTATTCTACCTCAAGTCCAAAATCATTACGGAAGATATTCCCGGCAGCTACTATTATACCGAAGGCGACGTCATGTACGACTACACGATAAATACGGTTGACGGACGCGAAACGACCTTCTCTCAGCTTTTGGAAGAGAAAAAGATGATCTTCATCAATTTGTGGGCAACGAACTGCGGGCCTTGCGTCAGCGAGCTCCCCTATATGTTACAGGCGTTCCACGAGGCGTACAACGTGTACAATGAAGAAGGTACCGGTACCTTTGCGGACGAGGTTGCACTCGTATTAATTTCTTCCTGGGCATCGGACAGCAATTCCGCAGTTCAGAATTTCTGGAATACCAACTACCCCTCGGAAACCGATGCGTACTGGGTATTCGATCCCTCTTACTGTATGCACTTCGCAAGCCAGTTGTCGGTTCCTGCGAGCATCATTGTAGACCGCTACGGCGTGTTCAGCTATTTCCACCAAGGAAGTATGGTAACGGTATCCGACTTCACGAGATTGTTCGACCAATACTGCTCGCCCAATTACAGCCAAATCATCGATCGTCCCGACGATCCCGAGGGCGAAGTTCAGCGTCCTCTCAACCCCTACACCCCGAACCAGATCCCCTCTTCCGACGAAATCGCTGCTGCAATCAACGGCACGAACGTTGACGGAACGAAGTTCAACGGCACCTATCACCCCGAAACCAAACCCAGCGACCCGGGCGGTACGGGCGGTATGGAATATTCCTGGCCCTTCCTCATTGAAGAGAAAGACGGGGAAAAATATATCTACAACTCCAACAAGGGAGTACAGACCTACTCCTTCGCAACGGTTTACCTCAACTATACGGCGAAGAAGGGCGACGTGCTTGCCTTCGATTACTATGCCGATTTAGAAAACGGCTACGATATTCTCTACGTTATGTTCGACGGCAAACAACAGTTCTCCACCTTGACGGGCCATACGGACGGCTGGCAGACCTGCTACCTTGACGTGGCAAGAGATAACGGCGAATACGAAGTTTCGTTCCTCTACTATGCCGACCTCCGCAACCCCGACGGTTCGCTCATCGAGGACGTTGTAAAAATCAAGAATATCCGTTTGACCGACGCAAATGAAATGAAGGATAAGAACGTTTCCCTCGATATCCTCTTCGACTGCACGAGCGACTTCGACGAAGATTACCGCGTCTGGAAAAACTACGAGCTTGTCGGCTTCAACGAAACCGACGGATTCTATCACATACTCGATGGAAATCACCAGCCTAACGGCCCGCTCGTATATTTGAGCACCATGATGGGCACGCACTGGTCGAATACCTCGCTTTACACTTACGCATTGCAGGAGAAGCTGCCCATTAAGAACGGGAAGAATTACAACGACTTCATTATGAACTATTGTATGTACGCTTCCTTCTCGGACTACGTTTCCTACGTTCCCGTAACGAAAGAGCTCAAAGAAGCGCTTGATATCATTGCCGACGCCCTTGGCACCGGACATGATTACGAGTGGCTGGAAATGTGCGTATATCTCGTTCGCTACGGCGCAGGCGAACCCCCTGCAAATCCCATCGAGGGTATGACGCCCTTCACGGCATACGATTTGCATATCACCGAACACGAGTATACGGACGACACCTACAAGCAGGGCATTTCCAACAATGATTTGAACAAAATCGAAATCAAGAAACAACCCCTGCCGCGCGGCACCTACTTCAAGTTTACGCCCGATACGGACGGCGTGTATGAATTCCGCTCATACGGCGAAAAACGTACAATCTGCTGGATCGTAGACGGAGACGAAGTCAACTCGTACGTCAGCAAGAAAGATTATCACGAGCTCAACAGCGAAACCGTCTACGAAACAAACTTCATCGAATACGTTCCCATGTATGCGCACCACACCTATTATATCCTGCTCGACTTGTACGAACAGATCAGTTCAACCGACTATGAAAGCGAAAGCGTTATCGGCACCTACTATTTGAGCATTCGCAACGTGGGCGAGAGCAAATCCGTACTCGTGAACGCAGCAGTTCCCGGCTCCTATACAACCGACTACACCGGTCTGGCGGGTGATGAAGAATCTTTCCTGCAAGGAAATATTATCATTATCCTTTTGGCGGATACGTTCAGAGTCAGCAACAGACAACCCGTTCTGAACTTCGGGGGCCACGACAGCGACGTCTTCGTTGACGTTCTCACTCCCAACGTGATTACCAACGATTACTTCTCCGATCCCAAGGTAGCGCGCATGGTTTCCCTTGAAAGAATCTTTGCCTCCACGGACGGCTACACCTTGTTCGTACGCAAGAGAGACGCCAACGGAAACGAAGTAAAGGATAACGACGGTCACTTCGTTTACGAACGCGTGTTGGATTATTTCACCGACGAAGAAACCGCACTCATGAAGGAATTGATTGCGCAGGCGAAAACCAATTCGGGCACGCCGGAAAACGGTCTGCCGCCCCGCGGTATGGTGAAAGTAGATGCCACCGTAATGGATATTCTCAATCGCCTGACGCACCTTTGCTCGGATTGGAGAGCAAGCGCAAGCTCAAACGACACCCCGAACTATATCGCAAACGAATGGCTGCAAATGTGCTACTACTACCGCACCTATTCGATTTCCTCGCAGAGCTAAACAAACTACCGCCCCGCGTTTCACGCAGGGCGGTATTATTTTACAAAATAAAAAGCCTTTCTTTTGAGAAAGGCTTTTTTCTTATTTCATGCTCAGGCGCACGCACCTTTTGGTTTCCTTGGTCACTTTCACGCGGTCGGAAATATCCACACCGAACACCGCGAATACCTCGCTCCCCTTTGCAATGAGCGGCAAATTCCAGCTCACGCGGGCGGGAACCTTCTTATCGGTGAGAAATTCTTTCAGTCCCTTTTCACTGCCCTTGAACGGCGTGATCCTGTCACCCACGCGGCGGGTTCTTATCACGCAGCCCTTGGGGAATGCGTCAAGGTCGGCATACAGCCCTTCGCCGCCCCCCTCGCGCACGGTAACGGTATATTCCCCTACCGCAAAAACTCCCTGCGAAAAGGGAATGCTCTCCGCAAGCCGCGGCTTGGGTTTATAGAAATAAATGTCGTCGCCCTCGCGCACCGCCTCTATTCCGCTCGGCAGGCAAACCTTTTTGCCGCTCTGCAAGCGCTTTAAGGTGGTAATCTCTCTTACGTTCGCTTCGGTATAGTTTTGCTTCACGCCGAGCTCGTTTAAGGCAAGAATGCACGCCCGCGAGAAAATGGGCGGAGGAAGCATCGCGTAAATGCGGATCCCGTCGCCCTCGCGGGTGAGGGTATTCCCCGCAAGAACCTGTAAATATTCGTCGTCCTCCACGGCGCGCTGTGCGAATTCCACCAAGTGCTCCTTCGCACCGTTTACCACGTTTTCAAGCTCGGGCAGAACCGTTTTGCGGATCGCGTTTCTCGAATAGCTCTCGTCCTCGTTGGTTTCGTCCGTCACGAAGGGAAGCCCGTAGCGGTTGGCATATTCCTCCACCTGCGTCTTGGGAACGGAGAGCATGGGACGGACGATTCCGTCACGCTCACGGATGGCGGCAAGCCCTTTGAGCGAGGTACCCCGCGCCAAGCGGAAGAGAACGGTTTCGGCAACGTCGTCAAGATGGTGCGCCGTAGCAATTAAGTCGGCTTCCGTCTGCAAAATCTGCGCGAAACAGCCGTAGCGGAACGTGCGCCCCTCTTCTTCGAGCCCCCGCCCGCTCTGCTGAGCACGCTTGGGAATATCGGCGGAAAAGATAAACAGCGGGATATCCCACGCGGCGCAAACCTGTTTTACAAACTCCACGTCGCTAAGCGAAGCCTCGCCGCGAATGCCGTGTTCGCAGGTGACGGCGGAAAGCGTGATATTATACTGCTTTGCACCCTTGCGGAAGGCGTGCAGAAGGCAGACGGAGTCTATCCCGCCCGAAACGGCACAGCAGACTCTTTTACCCCGATATTTTTCCAAAGAGAATAACTTCATAGTGCGTATAGTATAACACACATTTTTTTGATTTGCAACAGCGGGAAACTGATTGAATATAAAAAATATTATTTTAGGCTACAAAAACACTTGACAAAAAAGCCGTGTTCCGTTAAAATGAATAAGCTATTCGCATGAGCGGATACCTATATCGCGGGGTGGAGCAGCCAGGTAGCTCGTCGGGCTCATAACCCGAAGGTCGCACGTTCGAATCCTGCCCCCGCAACCATATGGCGATGTAGCTTAGTTGGTTAGAGCGATCGGTTCATACCCGATAGGTCAGCGGTTCGACTCCACTCATCGCTACCAGACAAATACGGCGAAACGCCGTTCATAAGGCCCGTTGGTCAAGAGGTTAAGACATCACCCTTTCACGGTGGTATCGTGGGTTCGATTCCCGCACGGGTCACCATCTGCTAACAAATCCGAACACCCTTGTTCGGATTTGTTTTTTATATACACTCCAAGTTCGGAATTCTCTATATCTTCAAAAGTAATCTTTTCTTCGCCGTCTTTGTAGTTGCAAGTGATAATCGCATAATCATCAAAGAGATAAATAGCATTTACAAAACCGTCGATTAAAGTTTGCTTTCCTCTTTGCGTGGACAAATCTAACTTTCTGAATTTCGTTAAGCCGAAGTGAATTTGTTCTCTTGTAAGAATAGGCCTTTTGATTTGCTCTTGCGCTATTTCAATCTCTAATTCTTTCTTGTGGTTTTCCAAATCGGAAAGTCGTTTTGTCGTGCTGTCAAGGACGATACCTTGCTGAATTGCATTGAGCATATTATCGATACCGCTTTCCACGTCGGCTAATTGCTGTTGCAATGCAGGTAAAATCGTACTGCCTTGCATTTGCAAATCGTAGAGTTTGTACGACAACTGTTCCATCAAATCGTCGTCCATAATCGTCGTCCATAATCTTCGCCACAACTGCTTTAATAACGGCGTTCTCGATTAAATCCTTATTCACGGCTTTCTTGTCGCAAGTGTGCGTTTTCTTTGCGTTAGCGCATTTGTAGCAATGATAAACCGTACCTTTCTTGCCCGTTCCGCTATCGCCAATCATCATTGCTTTGCACTTACCGCAGAATAGATGCGTGGTCAAAAGATACTCATCTTCCGCTTTGTGAATAGCGGGCGCACGAGTATTGACTTCTATGCGCTTTTGTACTTTTTCAAACAAGCCTTTGTCTATAATCGCAGGAATAGCATCTTCAATAACTATATCTTTGAAGCGGTATTCTCCTATGTATTTGCGGTTTGAGAGCATACGGCGCACGTTGTTATAGCCCAGCGGTTTTGTGTACGGCTTCTTGCCGGGCTTCTTTTTCATACGCACGGTCAACCCCACGCCACGAGCGTTCATATCGGCAATAATGGTTTTAATCATTTCACCGTCGGAAAATCTTTGGAATATCTCACGCACGAACGGTGCTTTGCTTTCGTCTATCTGCAAATGCTGTGCGTCATCAAGATAATATCCGAGCGGAGTGATACCGCCGTTTGACATAGCTTTTAACGCATTGTCCGTCATTCCACGAGTTACCTTTTCGGCAAGCTCAACCGAATAATATTCTGCATAGCCTTCCAAGACCGATTCAAGGATAATACCTTCCGCACCTTCGGAAATACTTTCCTTTGCGGACACCACACGCACACCATTCTTTTTAAGAATATTCTTGTAGTATGCGCTGTCAAAACGGTTACGAGCGAAACGGTCTAACTTCCAAACGATAATCACATCGAACAGCCGCTTTGCGCTATCTTTAATCATCTTCTGAAAGTTCGGGCGGTTATCCGTCTTTGCCGATAAAGCACGGTCTATGTAACTGCCGACTACGTGAATATCGTTATACTCGGCATATTGTATACAGTCGCGCATTTGCCCTTCAATACTTTCTTCTCTTTGATTGTCGCTTGAATATCTTGCATAAATTACGGCTTTCATTTTATACTCCTATAAACGGCATTGTTAAATTCACAACTAGTGGTTTGGCAAATTTTAACTACCTGCTTTTAAAAATGAAATCAATTTCATCCCACTCGCTTTCTCCACCTAGATAATCTTTATACTCCAACATTTCATCATATCGTGCTTCGCTCACGTAATCCAAAATTGCCTCAGACACTCCGCATGTTCCGATCGTTAAATTATCAATAAATTCATGCGAGATTTCGATATCTGAAGGGAGTAAGTCTATTTCATCATGAACATGCTCAAGTATCAATTCACAGACCTCTTCAGAAAGCTTATCGGCAGCATAGTCTTCATCAAAATCTTCTTCTGATGTAAAAGAATGTCTTACTATGTCGTCTATGTCCACATCAAAATCAGATACATCAGTATAAGAATCACAGTATGTAGATATGGAGTTCTCGGTTTGTTCCGTTGCAACTTCAATGAAGACATTTCGATCGTCACCATCCTGAAACTTTTTATCAAGTAGCCGAACAATTTCAATAACATCATCTAAATCATTTACGGATAATATCTTAAACAACCCATCATTCTCTATTAATAGAGTTTTAATATCATAGAAGCCATAACAGCTATCATCAAGCAATCCTTGAATTACACATGTTAAGCTTCGTACGATTTCTCGTGCTATAATAAAATGGCATGGGTTCAACAAATATGAATAGACTGCTTCTCGAAAAACTATATCGCAAACTTTTCCCTTCGCAATATAGTTGGCGATAAATGCTTTTTTCTGATTTTCATTTTCAAAAATAACATTGTTATATTGATGGCCAATTATAAGACCAACAGCCCAATCTTCAAACTCACGATTTGTCATCAATCGTTTAAACTGCCAAATATGTATAGCATTACTAATTAGTATCTTTTTTTCTGTAACATTTTCTTTAAGCCGTCCATCAAGATAATCATTTATAGAAGGGTTAGCCATAGATATCATTTTAGAACCTTTTTTATCAACGATACTAATGAATCCTCCTAGTAATCTTGTCAAAGCTGCTTCAAATTGATTGATGGTTTTATCAATGCTTTGTTCATCATGAATCGCTTTATCAAAGCAAGTTTTCAGCAAAGCGATCGGTACTTCTTTGTCCGAAATAGAGTAGATTGTAGACAATAAAATTCTGTCCACCTTTTGAAGCCTTCGTTCATATTCATCTTTCCAAATTTGTTTGGGGTTATCTAGTTGTCTTATAATAAAACTATAATATTCATTTGCATTGACCCCAATATATCTATTGGGATTGCAAATAAATTCAATCAACCGCGGATTATAGTTTGGATGTAAGATAATTTTGCGATATTTGTAGTCATCTCTGATTGCATTAAAATATTGTGATTGGGTATTGTTAAAATATAAATGATTATAAAGAATTTTCGCTTTTTCAATATTGGATATGGCATTCATGTCTATAATGAAAACCTTAAATTCACCATTTTCTAAGCTTTTTACTAGCTCAGGCTTTCGATCTTTAGCCTCTTGATAAATGGTCACACGCGAATTTAACACCAAGAGCTTATTTTTTGATAGACTTATATATTTTATCAGCGATAATAGTTCTTCATTCTGAGTTTCTTTCATCTCAAAATATGCTTGTCCTAAGCAATCATCCACTAGAATTATCTCTTTTTGTTCAGGACTTCTAGATAATGCTTTTTTTAATTCTTTTAAATCCGAACTATTTGTTGTATACCGCACCCTATATCCTGCGGTCGCATAATGCATAACAAGCATTTTAGAAGTAATTGTTTTGCCAACACCTGGATCCCCTGTAATGAAAATAGTTTTATTATGCGCAAGACAATCTAAACATCTATTGAATATTTTTGTCCGAACAAAATACTTTTTATCATTTTCTATGTTGGATAACAAAGATTCGCAATCAACAAATATATCATTGTTACCAAGCTGTTCTAAAATCCCAGTGGAGTCTAACCAAAGTTTATAATGTTTAGATAAAATATCAATATTGTCCGGCGCATTTAGATAATCATCAATTTCATTTAAGGTTATAATATTTTTATCTGAAGCCATATAATCAGCAAAAAGTTCATAAATTTCTTTAACTTTTTGTGGCGATAAGTTTTTGGAGCAACAAATGTAATACTGTTTGGGATTGATTTTCTTCACTTTGTCCAATTCCTGCTTTAATGCGCCCACAAGAGCATCAACCGAGGAGTTGACATAATGTTTTACCTGAACAACGATATTCCTTTTAGTTACACTGTCTGTTAAGTCTACACCGCCGTCCCGCCCTTGCGCAAATCTGCGTAAAGAGCAGTTGAGTTTTTTCTGCATTATGTCTTGACACAAGTATTCAAATTCTACGTCGTTTAGGTTTGCAAAATTTAACATTTTATCACCATTGAAATGTTTACTTCTTACTTTCTTCCAACAACTTCATTACTGCCTCTTTGAGTTTAGCATTAGCGGCAGAGGACGGATCGAAACACATCTCTATAAAGTCTTGCATACGCTTGTCGTTCTCAAATACTTTCGGCTGATAATCAAATAACTTGCCTTGCGGTTCGTCGCACCTACCGAAGATATAATCGAGCGACACGTCGTAATAATTCGCAAACCAAAGTAGCGTAGCGTTGGGAACATCGGAATGCCCATTCTCATAGCGGTTGATTGCCGATTGAGTAGTGCCAAGCAAAGTTGCTATTTTGACTTGCGATTGCTTAACACTCTCTCTTAATTGCTTTAATCTTTTACCAATAATATTATCTTGCATATTAGACTCCTCGCATAACATTATAAACGATTATCGAATATAAGTCAACACTTTAATCGAATATTATGAAGTTTGGTTTATTAGATGTCATTTTAAATAAAAGGACTACCACTTGGTTAAAACCGTATGATAGTCCTTCTTGCCGTTAAACAAAATGTTCGTCACTTATTTAGTTTATTCATTTTAAGATATTCCATAAAGGCTTCTATGATTGCATTGTTTCTATTTATAATGTCAGCTTCAACGAAATCTGTTTGTGCCGTTAGTTTCTTCAACGATACAATACCGGTAGCCTCTTTCTTTTTTCCTCTTGCAGTAACAAATCCTTCATAATACTTTTTCTTATCTTCAAACCGATAATCTGAAGCCCGTATATTTATTCTCTTTTCCAACAATGATTTATTGCCGAGCTTTTCTATGTTTTTGATATTTGTTAAGCTGTTTTCCTTTTCATTTCGATTTTTAGCATAAATATGTTCTATATCATACGAAGTTTCGATAGACAGCAAAGGCTGATCGGGATCTTGATATGCCCACCAAGCGAGCATAGATTTTGTGATTGGACGGTTGTTGTTAAATTCGTAATTCTGAAACATACTCTTTAACTGCACTAAATCGAATTTTCTATCAGCAAACTCAATAGGCTGATTATTTACAATGTTTACCATCGCAGTATATATAGGTGTACGCAAAGCATTAACGCCGGGCATATAGACAGCGTGTGCCCATACAAAGGCAATTGTTTTTTGTAAGAATGCATCAAACACATTATTATCCAATTCGCCTTTGTCATTACGATTATGTAAGTAATATACAGATACAAAATATGTCCACATACTATTAGGGGCATAGTTGAGTACAAATAAACGCTTCAATACATCTTCTGAAAATCTATCGTTATCTTGCGCGGCAATATCATTCCAAAAATCTGCTAAATCAATAAGGTTTTCTAATGTTTCATCTTTCCTTAACAATTCGTATTTATTCTTTTCGTAGAATTTTCTTAATGATTCTGTAGTGGATAGAGTGTTGCCCATTTTTGCTCGTTCATAATACATATATCGAGAAAACAGCTCATCAAGCGGAGTCCCACTTTGAGGACTGAAAATTCTACCGCATACTTCTTCTAATTTTTTCCACTTTTCAATGAAGTCATTTTTCAATCCTTTGCTGGAATAATATTTGTAGAACTGTGCCTTAAATATATCAGCATCAGACAATGGCAAACCTCTATCATTAAGCGTAGAGAAAATGCGTAAAGCGGTGTTTTGGTCATCAGCTTCTATCGGAAGCAATATGCAGTTATTAAGAATACGTGCCGGCAAATACGAAAAATATGACGGATAACCATTCAAAAACTCATCAATTTGTTTTTGAAAAAAGCGATAATTCTCGGCATATCGGCTTTTCATATTAGTAGCGTCACCTGTATTGAGTATTTTCAAAAACTCATCTTTATCATTGTCTGTTGCTACCTCAGAATTGATTTTCAAAGCGTCTTTGTTGGGGTTACCGAATTCATCGGTTTTCCATATACACTTTTCAATATTTTCGCGCATTTTCTTTGAGTTTGAGTCTTGCATTTTTCCAAACTTCACATAGAAAGCACGCAACAAAAGCATTAATGTTGTTAAGCGTTGCTGTCCGTCAATAATTTCTTTTTTGCCATCGTCATTTCTAAAAGTAACAATAGGGCCTAAATAGTATTCTTCTTCACTATTGAAGTCATCTGCATTATTATTAGGGAATGCAAATTCAAAAATATCGTCCCAAAGAGTTTTACACTCATCTTCTTCCCACGCATAAGGTCTTTGGTAATCAGGTATGAGAAAATCGGATTTTTTATCTTCGAATAAATCTTTAATGTTCTTTTGGTCAATATTAAGTTTTGCCATTGGATACTCCTAATGCTTATTGATTTAATATATTATAGCACATAAAGTGTAGTTTTTCAAGTTTTGACACGCTCAAAATATACTCAAATAGGCGTGTTTATTATTAGTCGAAATAGACCTCGAAATCTCCGCCGTAAGACACCCTTTTCAATTTAACATCTTCTCCGTATGTAACGACTTTGATTTTTACTACTTTATTGCCCGACTTATAATCGGACGCTTTAACTTTGTAATCTTCTCCGTAATCTACGAATTTAACTTTCAATTCCTCACCATATGAAACCGTTTTGAAGATGACACGTTGTCCTTTGAATGTTGCCAAATAGCCTTTACCTAATCCCATAATATATACCTCCGTGAATTAAATATTTTGAACACGCCTATTGAGTACATAAAAAAAGTGCGCCAGCCGAAGCCAACGCACGAAAAACGCAAACTCCGACTGTCGCCAAACAAGTTTATATGCAGTACGGGTAAATCGTCCACATAAATGGAATTTGCATTTTTACCAAATTCAAAATATGGACGACATGAAAAAAGGATATACCTATTCTATTGAAATAAAAAAGCCCGTACTCCTAATTAGGGCATATAACTTGTTTGGCATAGTTAGTATAGCATAATGCAAAGCAAAAATCAAGAGTTTGAAAAGCCATAAAGAAATAATGGATAAAATATAACTTTCAACAAAAAGTCATAAAAACTTTTTCACCGCCCGTTTATGGGCGGTGAAACTATTGCAACGAACAAAAGTTTGTGATATACTACAGTCTACCACAATGCAAGTTGTGGCAGTGTACCCTTTTAGGGTAGTGTTCCGCAATGAGCGATAGCTCATAGAAAGCGGAAGGTTTTGGGCGTAAACCGCCCGTGCCTTAGCTTACGGATAGTGCGTAAGTTTTTAGTTGTACGCAAAATTCGCGAGCCGTGATAGGCTTATTTTGTTTTACAATTTTTCCGAAAAGTATCACTTTAACTTAATAGAATGGCTAACCACCATAGAGCAATTAGAAGTTGCTAAATACGGTTTGAAGTCGGTGACTACGTTTAAAGTATCAGCGGCTTTTTTGTGTCCTTTTTGCGGTATCTATTCCACTCTTTCTTGTGTGGACGAAGATATAAATAATCTTTCAATCGGAGGTAAACCAAAGTGACAATACGCCCGCCTTAATCGGTAAATAAACGGAAAGCAACGACGGAGAAAAGCACTTATCGCCGAGCATAAGTGTAGCTCACTACACTTAGCAAGCTAAGTTGCGTTCGCCCTGCGGGGCATTTGACCACAGAACGAAACATTATTTACAGGAGGAAATCATTATAAGTTATTTAGTGTGCCATATGGAAAAGTATAAGCGTCAAGACGTATCGCCCATCGAGAAAGAGAACGAGCGCGACGAGAACTATATCGGCTCTAATCCGCAAATCGACAGCGAGAGAACAAGCGACAATTACCACATAATTCGTCCGCAAGGCAAATACATAGAGATGATAAATAAACGCCTTGTTACTCTCACGCTCAAGCGCAAGATACGCTCGGATGCAATCCTAATGAACTCGTTTGTCATATCTTCCGGCGGAGAATTTTTCAAAGGCTTACGCGCTTGGGAACAACGAGCTTTCTTTGAAGATTGCGCTCGGTTCTTTGTAGAAAAGTACGGCTATAAAAATATGCTGTCGGCTGTCGTCCACGTGGACGAAACAACACCGCATATGCACTTGAACTTCGTGCCTATCAATGACGGACGATTAAGTAGTAAAAGCCTTTTCGACAAGAAGAAGCTTTCAGAACTGCAAACCGAACTATGGGAACAAGTTGGAAAGAAATACGGATTGAAGCGCGGCAAAGAAAACAGCCAGGCAACACACATTACAGCCGCTGAGCATAAGGCAAAAGTCATTGTGCAATCTGCGGAACAAAAGCGAGATGAGCTTGAACGCCAAACCGAGCAAAAGCAAGCCGAGCTTGACGAACTTACTCAAACGGTTAAATCGGTAACGCAAGCGGCAAACAAACCAATACCCAAAAAGAAAAAGGACATTGAACAAGAGATTGCCGAACTGCGAACAAAGACAGTTTTGCAAGAACGCGAAATTGCCGTTCGCGGTAAAGACCAAGAATATTTGTTCAAGCAGCTACAAGAAGCTATGCGCCGAAACAATGGCGCGGACACAGCGTTGAGTATGGTAACGGATATGATGAGTGCATATCCGGAAGAATTCAATGCGCTGTTACAAAAATCAAGAGCAAAGAAAATTCCGTCCACGCCGTTCAAGAACAATCACAACGGCAAAGACGGAAAGTAAACCTATAAGGAGGAAAACACCAACAGTTAATGTCGAGAAGGAAAAAGAACACCACAGGGATACCCGATTTCGAGATCGATTCCCTTGCAAGAGCATTATTGCCCGCTATACAAGCCTATTTTGCAACCGAAGAAGGACAAAGAGAATTTGCGGCGTGGCAAGCCGAAAGGCAACAAAGACAACTGAATAAAAAATTGAATAAAGAAAAAAAATCCCGTTAGATTATATAGGGATAACCGTTGAAAAAGACGGAATAAGGAAACCGCCACAGTAGCGGTATATAAATGGATATTTATCCAAATTAGGGACTGCCGATTAGAATATGTGTAGAACGGCAAAGCCGATAGAGTGTTACGCTCTATCGGCTATTTTTTTCGAATTAAATTTGAAAACACACTTATAAAACGATCGGCGTATTACTTTATTTTTGACTAGCATTATGCTATAATTTTATTAAAATACAAATTAGGAGAATCATGAAAAAATATTATGAATTGGTCAACAATGCAAACACATGGCGAAGCTCAAACTAGAGCTTTTGAAATAATATGTAACCAATTATTCGACAATTGGAGTTCTGAAGAATATAAAGCACAAATTCAATCACACAATGTTGTTAACGGCGCAGGCGGCGATGGCGGAGTCGAATCATTTGTTACTTTGAATGATGGAAGTATTATTGGCCTACAAGCTAAGTGGTTTATATATAGTTTGCAATCATCGCAAATTAACCAAATAAAAAAGTCAATTGATACTGCCATTAAATTACGCCCTAAAATAGCCCGATATATTATATGCCTCCCGCGCGATTTATCGAATAAAACTAATAAAGGCGAATCTTGCGAACAAGATCTATGGGATAATCTAATCAACAAATTGGCAACCACTTACCCTAAGGTCCAATTCGAGTTGTGGAATGACGATAGAATAACAAAGGAACTTGAAAAAAACACTTCCGAAGGGATATTAAAATATTGGTTTACTAATTCGACTTTATCTTATGCGAATATTAAATTTTCTTTTGAAAAATGTCGCAATAGTTGGTTGTCTTCAAGATATGTGCCAGATTTAAATTCATATGGTCAAATATTCTCAACTATAAATTCTTTTATTGGCGATAATACTGAATATCAATTATTTGTAAAGCGAGTAAACAATATACTCACTGTCTGCCAAGCTGCGCAAAAGCATATTTCCGATTTGCTCACTATCTCAGCAAATCAATCAGTAGAAATAAAAGATGAGCTAAACCTTGCCACACAGGATATTTTAAATCTAGAAAACTCACTAACTTTGGTTCGCGATTGGCTGTTAAACAGCAATTCTTGTCCTCCTACTATTGATGAGTCAATATTTTATGTCCGATTTGAAAATTTAATTGATTTGCTTGATAAAAGAAGTTTCGGCTCAAAATACTATTTTCACGCTTCCACCGTAGAACATGATTTGAAAAAAATTACAAAGGCAGATTTGTACCAAATATATCATGACTTTATAAAATTATCTAACAGAACAAGCATTCTATTTTTAGGTGAACCCGGCACGGGCAAAACTCAAGGTATTGCTGCCGTTGCGGATAAAATACTTAATAATCAATTCCATATAGCGATTGTAATTCAAGCAAAAGACATCACTGCTTCACAAACTTGGTTTGAATTAATTAGAACAAATTTAGGTTTATCTTCGTCATGGAACGAATCTGAGCTGTGGCAAGCATTGGTTACAACGGCTGATCAAAATAGTTACGCCGAAACGCATAGCGACAATTTAATTATATCACCTAGAGTATTAATTCTTGTGGATGGCATTGACGAATCAGCAGAACAAGAAAAATGGATAGAAAGAATCAATGAAACACGCGCTATTGTAGAGAAATATCCACGTGTTAGATTTTGTTTTACTTCTCGACCCTATGGTTTTTCGGCAAGTGAATATTTTGAAATTAGATATCTAAGCCCCAATGGAGATGTATCACCTAGCATCCTTTTTGACAAATACATAAAACATTACAACATAAGAATAGAGAATAATACAAGTCTTAAATATCAAATCACAACCCCACTCGCATTAAAACTTTTTTGCGAATTATACGCTAATCAAACTCTTGATATGTCTAATAAATTTGATGTATCGTTATCTGGATTGTTGCAAAAAAAGATAGACTTAATCGAGGAATCATTTTCTAAAAAAAGTGGTCACAGTATAAAATCTCAATTGGTTTTTCGTTCTATTACTTTATTAACGGACGAATTTATAATAAATGATAAAATAGAGTATCAACAGCTAATAGAAAAGCTTTCGACCGCATTATCAATTCCTACTGAATGTTCTAACACGCTAGTCGATTTTTTAGAAAGATATGGTATACTTAGATGCTATTGCAAGCCTGCTAATGATTTCATGGCAAAAACATATTACTACTATCCGGGGATAAAAGGCTATTTCGATTACATCTCTTCAATGGTTTTGCTGGAAAAATATAAGCATCCGGATTCAATTGATTTTACTCAATGCGTTAATATTGATAGAAATTCACTATATGGTTTAGCGGTAATATCTATTCAAAAATATGATTATTTGCTTGCGTGGAATAAAACGATAAATGCTATTGCAACCGATGACCTAATTCAAATGCTTATATATTGGTCTTTACAAAATGCGCCAGCATCCACTGCGCAGAGCTTCAAGTCAAACATTTTGGAAATTATGCAGAATAGTTCTGACGATTTAATCAGTATAGTCAATAATATTGTTTTACCGTTAAGTCGCAATATTAACCATCCTTTGGGAATAAGCCTTTTGGATGAGTTCCTATTTTCCTTTGATAAACCTGCGCAGCGTGATATAATCTGGTCACCTATTGGATATTTGAAAACATGTGGTAATGATAAGTGGAATAGACGATATTCTTTAGAACTTGATAATGAAGTGTATAAGTTAAATAAAGCAGACACCCATGATGGTTGCCCAACTGTTTACGCGTGGGCATTGTCCTCATTAAACAATACTTTAAGAAAAGACTACCGTGATGAATTAATGCGCTGGGCATTGTCGTGCCCAGAAGAATACTATAAGTTATTTGAGAAATTTGCAATAGTGAACGATCCACAAATACGTAACGATATTTTTGCAATTATGATGTGCCTTGTTTACCAAACTAATAATAAAGAGGTCACTGAAAAAGCGTACAAGTGGATTTCCAAAAATGTTTTGGCTCCAGATAAAATTGATTATAGTCGGCAAATATCAATAAGATATTATGCAATGGCTATCGCACACAAGGCAAATATGATGCAACTAATTGGAGACACTGAATTGAGTCAATTATTGCCACCTTATGAGATCCACAATAATGATATTTTATTAAATCGTGAAGCTCTTAATGGCGATAGAATGAGTGGTTATAGCGAAATCCATTATGATTTATCTCGATACGTATTAGTTGATAATATCGAGGGGAGTTTTGATTATCACAAAGATAGTCAAAGAGAATTAATGAACGACTTTGTTAATAAAATATGCAACCGTTATTTCAATATTAATGAAAGAATATCGGTTGATCAGTTTATTCTTTCGGCCGCTTATGCCTATATTAAAAATATGGGTTGGGATGAATCAATTTTTTACAACATGGAAAAAGATGAAAATGACAACTATATTGGGGGTATTGACAAAGATATAGTTGGTACATTTTATCGAGCAGATCATGGAGCGCAAAGCAACTTTATGACTGTATGCGAAAAGTATGTATGGATGGCGCGTAATGAGATTTATGGGTTTTTGTGTGATCGTATAAGTTTACCGGATAATTCCTATTACAAGGATTATGGGTTGATTGACGATTTTGTAAATCCAATGCAAGAAATTCAAAATGTTGATTATGATGAATCACAAGAATTATTGCAATGGTATATACCACAAAATTTTACACATTCTGCGAACACTATAAATATCTCTTCTGAAGATGTAATCAAATCCATAAAGAATATGCCGTCTATTCAATGGAAAAAATGGATACTATGTAACAATCCACAACACTCAAATGTTGATGCCGAAAACATTATGGCGCTATATAGCTATAATTATTTTAGCGAAGAAAATGTCAATACTTATTTAACTTTTTCCACATTGATTATCAAGGAAACTGATTTATCCGAATTTATTAGAAGCGTGCATAATAAAGATTTATTAGCTCATTTACACTCTATAGATGATTTGTTGGGTGGAATTGCTACCGATTGTTATTTGACTCCCAAAGAAATATGTTGGTTTCCGTGGAAAGAACATGACGACAGCTGGATTCTCGAAGATATCGGAGCGGAATGTCATTGCGCAGTTGATCATTGTTGTTATAATTTAGTCGGGTGTGGCGATTGTGAGATGAATCTCCCTTCCCCATACATAAGGGAAAAATTAGGTATTTCTAATACGGATGGAAATTTGTTTTATAACTCGTTTAACAAAATAAAAGCAGAATACTATTCTATCGGAGATAGCCATGCTGCAGAGCAACAATATCTATGGGTTGACAAAGACGAATTAATGAGAGAAATTGAAAAAGATGGCAATATGTTAATTTGGATTATGAAGATACATCGTCAAGAAAGTTGCTTGGCTAGAGAAAAGTTCGATGGGGTTTGTACAGATGCTTCTCAATTATTTATAAGTTATTTTAAAAACGATAAGTTTGCAATTAAAAAAATCTTTGATACACAAGACAGCAAATAAACGCTATTTAAATTTTTATAATAAATAATAAGGTATTCTTAACGACACAAATTGTGTTCGGATAATTAACGTTAGGGTCACCAAAACGAAGTGTCTCGAACCGAGTGCGAAGTTCATCGCATTCGGCTCGAGACTTTTCTTTTTGCTCGTCTGTCGTTTGATAGTCGGGCATATTGCTTGTTTTAAGTACAATCAGATACTTTTCCCCGTCAAAGATAATTTGCTTTATGAGTGTATCAAATAGCTTTTTGCGCTTATCAAGATTGGTCGGATCTTCGGCACATTCAATAGCAAACACGCTCTTATGGAAGAAATCCATTAACATTTCAATTTGTAACGGCTTAATATTGTTTGATTCTTCCTCCGCAATTTTCGCTACCAACTGCGTTTTAAAAAGCGTTAGCTCGCTCATCTTACTTTGCGTATATTCGTTAAATATTCCTTTGCAAATCGCCATTGTGATATTATTTAGCATATCTTCCGTTTCGGCAAGCTGTCGCCTGAGTATTTTAAGCTCAGGCTTTTCTACTATCTGCTTATTATGTATTTCTACGGCTTGCTCCGCGACTCGGCGCAAAAAAGTCTCATCCTTTAATGCCGTCATTATAGTCTTGTACACGCTGTCCTCTAATACATGTTTTGGAACAGCGTGGGAACAGCATTTGTCTTTGCCTTCCTTTTTGCGGCGACACTTGTAAAAGTAATGGATGTCTCCGTTCCTGCAAGTACCGCTCTCACCGTTATAAAGTGCTCCGCAATGCGAGCATATAATCTTACCGCTCAAGATAAACTTTTCTCCGGCGCGCACCCGTCCCGATTTGTGCGAATTTACTACGAGCATTTCTTGTGCGCGGTTAAACGTCAATTCGTCCACGATAGGCATAATAATATTGTCATACACCTCGCCGGCATATTGACATTTGCCGATATACTTTTGATTCCGAAGCATATCCGACACACGCCCGAAAGAGAAGCGATTGCCCTTGTGGGTACGAATCCCACTCTCGTCAAGCCAAGTTTTGATTTCTTTAATCGTCGTGCCGTTTACATAATCGTCAAACATTTTTCGTATAATCTCGGCTTCCTGCGGCACAATCTGATACTTCTTATCAACGATACAATAGCCGTAAATCGGCTTAATGCCCGCGGCGTTACCTTTCAAACAACTCTCGCGCATACCGCGCTTGACTTTTTGCGAGAGCTCGGCGGAGTAGTACTCCGCCATGCCCTCTATCATCGATTCGAGTATAATACCCTCGGGCGAATCTGTAATCTGTTCGCAAGCCGACAATACCTTTACGCCGTTCTTTTTGAGCGTCGCTTTATTGATTGCACTATCATATCTATTTCGAGCAAACCTGTCGAGCTTATACACAAGCACATAATTAAATTCCTGCTTCGCGCTGTCTTTTAACATTTGCTGAAACTGTTCGCGCTTGTCAGTTTTTCCCAAAACCGCTCTGTCAATATACTCATGCACGATGATATAACCGTTGCGCTTAGCAAATTCGTGACATACACGAAGCTGTCCCTCAATGCTTTGCTCGGTTTGCTTTTCGCAACTATACCGAGCATAAATTACTGTTCTATTTTCATTTGAGTCCATAATCATTCTCCATTTGTTTTACGATATCGGGATTGTCAAGTAGATAGTAGGCAAGGCTTTGTGCACAGCTTACTATAAACTCATCGCTGTAATGTAGCGTTCCCGATTTGACTTCACCCGTTTGCATATCGCACAATATCGTATCGTCTGCGATATTCTCTGAATTAACTAAAGACTTGGGGCTGCCTGTATATGCACTTAATTTCTTCTTTACGTAATCACTTCTTTGCTGATTATTTCACCTTGAATTATTGTTTGCGCTACGGCATACAATGTTCTCTTTGCCGAACGGATATAATGTTCTTTCTCCATATAACTACTATGTTCTCTCATCATTTATAGCGTATTACCTCCTTATATTTTTTTAAAATATAGTATAGCCCGACTCACTGTTCGTTTCGTCGGGCCATACTCGTATTATTGATTTTTAAGTATTTCGTAGGCTTTCTTTATAAATTCTACCTTAGTCATATTGCATTCATGAAGAAGCGCAGTTATTTCGTCAAATAGTTCGCGCGGAATCATAGTTTGAAAATTGCCGCTTGCGGTTTCGCTTTTCCCGCGCTGCATTTAAGTAGCGGCATTGCTCATTCCGCCCATAGCGACAACTATGCTTTTGTATGTTTGCCTTAATGCTTGCACACAAGATAATAGCTCCGCTCTTGTATTGTTGTCGCAGTAGTAATTGCGCACCGCCTGATTCAGATTATTGTCTTGCCGTTTTAGTTCGGTCAAAATTTCACCGACATTTTCGACAACAGTGATAGGATTGTCCTTAATCGCTCTTATTACAAACTCGGTCATTGTAAGTCCGCTTTGCTTGATTTTCTCATCAATGATTTGTCTTTCATTATCCGTCGCTCTGAATGTATAAGCGAACGGTCTTGTTCTGTTACCTATAATCATTCCTCCTTGTTCATTCCGTTTTATCGGGGTCTTAGGGTACTCCCTAACGAGGACGCCGACCTGTCGGCGGTATTTGGCAAGCCAAATACGTTCCTCGCTATTACCGACAGGCTCAGTTATCACCCCTAATATTAAATATACCGTTACCGTCGTTTTTGAGGCTGACAGCTACGCCTTGTTTTTTTTGTTTGCTTTTTCCTCCTTGAAAATGTATTTGATACATGCTTTGTCCAGCAATATAAAAAGCCCGACTGTTGTCCACAGTCGAGCTATGTTCGCGCTCTGTTCGTGCGCGTCCTATTACGCCGATTACTTAATTTTATTATGGTGCTTTCATTAAGCAGTTTTTGTCACAAAATAGTGTCGAAAATAGTAGTTTAAGCCCGATTGGGTTTGATAATGCCTCACACAAAACTTATTGACCTTTTAGGCTCTTTCACTTTTTACATTGTTTTTGTAAAATTTCTGCCGTACAAACAATACTCTCCGTCGGGATCTTCTACGATAAAAACTCCGGCACTGGGTAAGCAAGCATTTCTTTTTGAAACAGCGGCGTGTTTATAAGTGGCGCATAAATGCGCCAATCTGACGGACTGTTCTTCTCATAATGCCGTATTACAAAAAGCATCACGTTTATGCTCGTAAGCCACCTCGAAACCTTATGGTCTCTTTCGACTTTTTCATCCTGTATTCTTTCGTATATAACTTCGCGTTCTTTTTCGTCTGCCGAGCGAAGCGCCATATATAACTTGCTTAGTCGTGCCTTATATTCGTCGCAGATTTCTATAATTTTGTCGCGGTGACGATAATTGGTTGCATTGTCCGAAGTCGTTTTATTGCCGAATATTCGCGAGATAGGCTCATAGTCTTTAACTTTCGCTTTACCTTTGCGGAAGTGGAACAACTTTACAGCCTTATAGATATAATCCATCGTTGTGTTATAAAAGGTGTATTGCTTCTCTCCGTTTCTATATGCTTCATCTATCTCTTGAAAGAATATTGGCGCAGGAGCATTGTATTTCTTGCGCAGAGCCGTAAGTTCTGCGCCGACGTTTACATTGTCATAGGCGCGTTTTGCTTTATCTATTTCCAATCCCGAAAGAACGGCGAGTTTACAAACGTCCTTATAAATAGGAAGTATATCTGTCGTGCTTGCGCCGCTATTGAGCTTGTCCCAAATAAGGCTGTTAAGTTTTTGCGACAGATTAACAATTTCACCGATTTTGTTTTCGCTTGTCTTGTGGTCGAGCTCGGAAAGAGCATTGCTCGCATTCCCGCCCGACATTATACTGCAAACGGGAACTTTGAAAAGGCTGTTGTTTTTCTCCGCAGACTCTACCAATAACTTGTCATCCGTTATAAGCATTGTATCGAAATCGTAATCGCAACCGTTCAGGCGTTGCTGTATATTTTCATTGATAGCGTTTACGCAAACAATGTTATCGCCTAAATCAAAGTAATCCCATATTTGCTGCCGAGCTTGTTTTCCACAAGATAAAGATTAGCCATAGTTATATGCGGTGAGCGAGCGCAGAGCAACTTTGCACCATTCTCAAATCTTTCACAACGAATTTGACCGTTCTTTAGTTCGCTTGTTACTTCTTCTCCAGCAACATATTTTAATAGCTCCGCACCGTTACCGAACAATGTAGCGTTTGTGCCATTCAAAAGAATATGTCCTTTCCATAATTTTTCTTTCAAACTGCTTACAACGTCATTTTTGAAATTGGAATATAGTGCCGTCTGATCGAAAAACGGGCTGTCATATAGAAGTTTGAAAATTACGTCGGCGCGGTCAGCAAGACCATCCGGCGTTTCCACTTCGCCGTCGCTTTCTTTTACATAAGCGACGGCGAAGTGGAAACGCATAAAGTCTATATCTTTGCGAACATAGGAAATATATTTAAAGCTCGACTGTAATAATTCGTTGACCTCTTGTTCGGTAAGCCCAAGCGTGTTCAAAAATTGATAACTGCTTTGAACTAATTTACCGCCGAAATACTTTGTACGTTTATCCCATTTGACTACGCCCAAGGTACTGTTTACGTTTTCTGTCCATTGACGAATATTCTTGTCGTTCAATGCACCAGCAAATTTGAGATATTTCAAGCTATTGGGCGTTGTTACCATTACGATTTGGCTTATATCTTTCGCAAGCGTAATAAAGCCGCGAGCTTTCAAGTCATCAAGCGTAATGCTTTTGTCTTTAATCCATTTTTGCAGTTTCGTCTTAAATGCGCACGACTTGAAAAACTTGTTGCGCAGAAGTAGCATATGCTTATCCGCATATTCACCTACAAACAAGCTTGCATCTAAAAGACTTTCTCCGTCCCAAATGTCATTGGTGATTTGAGTTTGTTTAGTTTAAGCAGTCAATTTACCGTCTTGCATTTCTACGGAAACAACTTCGTCAGTAAACGTGCTTTTATAATCCGGAACAAATAGAATTCCGTCAAGCGGTATTTTAATCGTGCCTTTTATGCTGCTTAGCGATAACGCTCGATACGATTCCCACGAGGCAAGATCGTTCTTCGGTTTCAGTCCACACTCGCTCCATTTTGTCATGTACTTTATAACCGCTCGTCTATGAATAAACAAGTGCCTTCGAGTGAACTTCCAGCGCTGCGTTTATATCTAACGTAGTGAATACCGCTCACATTAAAACCGTTGGCATAAAAGTATTCTCGCAGTTGTTTGACTTTTAGGGACCTACCGCCCTCCATCTTATATGTAAAATTAAACTTCACATTGATAACGGCAATAGTATAGTGATTATTATGTTCATCCACAAAGGAGAACTTTTTGCGGCAAATTCGAGTGTACGCTTTTTCAAGCTCAATACTATCTAACGAATAATCTAATTTGTTTTTAAACAACCAAAAATGGGCGTCGCTCTTCACGTCGGGCAACTTGTACCTGACAGCAACGCCGTCTTCTTGTTCGTTCTTATATATATCCGCTGTCTCAACGGAAATTATTCGATAACCGTTTTGCATAAGGTATTATATCGAAAAAAGAATACAGGGAACGACCAATATACAAAAAGGCGTATCCCCATTGTCTTACTATGAAAAACACTAATCTGCAATCGAAACTCATCCAATAGAACAATAATTCTATTACAGATTACTTAGAACAATGGTCATAATTTAAATAAACATCTTAAATTATCTTCATCAAATAAATCTATAGCTAATAGCTCCGCCTCCGGTATTTTGCCATTATCTTTATTATTATATGGGAGATTTTCAACAAAACAATACACGACTCTAATAACGCTACTGTGCGAAAACAAAATTGCATTTTGGCGATCTGGTAAAACCATCTTTACAAATTTTTTCCAGGCGACGATTACTCTGTCATAAAATTCATGCGGGCTTTCTCCACCAGGATATTTTTGATCAAAATCCAAGCTGTAATAATGCAAGCCTGGAAATTTAATATCTGCTTCTTCAGACGGCATATTAGCCAAAACTCCATTATCGGGAGCACGGAAGTCAGGACAACGTGTAATATTTAGATGCAGAGCTTCTGCTGTCGGTAATGCGGTTTCAATTGAACGCTGCAAATCGCTTGAATAAATTTTTCCTATATCAAGCTCATTTTTCCTATTCAATACTAATTCGCGTAAATTATAGGCTTGTTGACAACCATAAGGTGTCAAACGATTATCGCCCCAGCCAGACCTACGGATTGATTCGGTTTCTCCATGTCTTACAAGATATATAAACATAATAATGCGTTACGTTACTCACTCTTCTCCGCTTTTTTGCGCTTTTTCTCCTGTTTTTTTTCTTTACGGGCTTGTTTTTTCATGCTGGCTTCTTTTAAATCGTCATCAGTCATAAACATCTTCTTTTCTATCAGGTTTTTAAGTAGAATTGACACGCCAAACGCGACAATAGTTCCTAAGAGAGAGAACAACCAAGTCAAGAATTTGTTGAACATACCGTATTGCGCAATAACTATAAACTGTTCTACGGCTATGACGAACAAAAACACGATAGCCAATACCATAGTATTCCGTAATTTTAAATGGCGGTATTTATTGTCCGCTTCCTCTTTTTTATAATTGCTCTTCAAGGTTTCGAGCTCGCGTTCACAAGCACTTTTCTCCTGCAAAATATCAGTTATTCGGTTTCTCATTCGCGTCATTTCTATTGCCGCCATCTCTACCGAGGCGGCGCCGATAATGCTGTCAACGCTATTTAATATCGAATGCTCTATTTCGTACGCAAGGCTCTTATTCGAACGGTTGTATACGCAAAGAGAATATGCGGTGGTAACGGTTGCCATCAGATCGCTCATCCAGGCGCTACTGCGATCGAATTTTTTATCTTGACCACTCACAGTCTTGTTAATATAGTTGAGCGTTACGCCTATAAGCTGCGACAATACGCTGTTAAGCTCAAACGAGCATTCTGTTTCTATATCGTCGTACAAATACTTCGCACGAATAAGCGATTTAAAAATTGCCGCAGTACGATTGAGATTTATCCAACACCCATTAACCTGCTTTGATTTAAGCTGCACGATATGATGGAACAGACAGCGTTTTATAGCATCCAACTGCTCGTCACTCTCGAAAATGTTGTCCTCATCGGAAAGGGCAAGGCCAATAATTTCAATATCTTTACAAAGTTCCTGCGTATCCGTTTGATGCGCATAATACTTACTGACTTGCCCACTGTTTGCAGGTTTATGAATAACACCCTTAAACTTTTCGAGTATCCTATCCTTAACTACTTTTTTAAGCAATTTTTGTACATAACTTGTCCCATCTTTTTCAGGCTCGAACAGCGTTTTGACGATAGGATCATCTCCCGCAATTCGTTTTAGATTATAAAATGAAATTATCGAGGATTCCATATCGAGCAAATAGCTTGCGCCCGCAACCTTATTGAGACATTGCTTGATATATTCCAGCGTGCTTTCCGTACGATACTTTTGAAACGATCTGCCTTTAAATTTTCCGTTTGCCTTTAACTCGTCAAGATGAAACAGATAAAACATTTCAAGCATAGCACACGAGCAATTCAACATACCGTCATAGCTGCCGATTTCGTCGTTATCGCTGCTTGCGCTATCGTTTTTATCTGGTAAACGGTAATGAGATTCCCACGAATCAAGGACTGACGGCGCATAGCTCGCAATTATGTCGGCATACTGCTCACCATAAGTCTGCGATAGCTCGTAAAAGAAGGTCATAGTATCATAAGTCGTCCAAAAATCGGCACCCCAATGAACGACGGTACGAGGAGCTTTCTTCGAGCCATGTTCTCTCGCCGCATCGGTGGCTGAAACGCTCTCGCGTTTTTTCTTTTCCTCTTCTTCGCGACGGCTTTTTTCTTCCTTATCTCGAGTCTTTTTATCGAGAGTTTTTTCAACCCATTGTATGACCTGCTGTAACCGTAAATCCGTATTGCTGTAATTTCTGTATTCGGTTATTGCATTATCGCACTTATTACTGTCGTGTATATATAGAATCTTTTTAAGATCTTTACTCTTGCTGAGCAAACCCCGCCAAAACTCTTTGACTTCCTCAAAATCGAATTCAGGTGATATTACGTATATTTTTTTGCTTAAAACATCAGGAGTAATATCAAGCGAACCATAAATATCAAAAGTCATTTTGTTGATTTTAGCACTCAAAAAAAGATCGCTAAACTTAGAGGCCTCGAAATGCATATTATTTACATTGCCGAAAAAGCCTATTGAAGATATACCCTCAGTTATATAAATTATAATGTTATGTAGAAGCTCATTCTGCTCTTCGTAATCTGCGGAAATAGTAGTATAAACTATCTTTTGATTTTTCGCGCGAACGAGCAAAACGCGACTGTTTTCTTTTTTATCAACCAATATCGGTTCAAACAGCTCGGAATAATTGAGTTGCAGCCAGGATCTGTAAACGTGGTCTTTAAATTTGTTATTGTGACATTTGTTCGTTATCTCATTGCCGTCACAACCCGCCACTATCGGAGATTTTTCGTTTACTATACTTATCTCGCCCTCTGACGATTTAATCTCCGGACGCTTGACGTAGCTGTATGAAATCGTGTCGGGCAAAAACGAAATCGTGTCGGGCTTGTCACTCAGCTTCTTCTGCGAGCCGATGAACAAACCCCTACCCGAATTTAAAAACTCAGCCAATACTTCGGTATTTGCGGTAAGTTTCGATTTTACTTCATTATCGTTGGTTGCGTTTGTGGATATAAACAATGCATCAAAGTTATTTATGTAATTGTCGTTTTCCACATTGAACATATCCGACAAATTCGAACGGGTAAATCCAGTAAAAAGATATCGCTTTCTGATCTTACTTCCGGCGTCGTTCGCCGAATTCATGAGCATATCTAAGTTTGGAATAATATTACTGTAATTGTTCCTTAATAAGCCGGACTCGTTAAGAATCACGGCAATTCTGAAATATATTTCTATATAGCTGTTATCCACCATAACTTTTACCTCATGAAATCAAACTGCGCAGGCACACAGTTATCGGTTTCATATCCGATTGATCGGCCAAAGTGGTAATAACCAGCTTTTTCTTCGGAATTATTATTATATATTGTCCGTTGCTGCCATCAATAAAATAGTTGCTGTCCACCTCGTTACCGCATACCCACATCAATAATCCGTAAGCATACTTGGGGAAAACCCTCTGTTCGTCATACATAGACGGAGTGAGTACCTGCGGCGTACGCATCTTAATTATCCATTCGGCAGGAATAATTTGCCGTCCGTTGTATTTCCCGTCATTAGCAATTAATTGCGCTATTTTATGGAGGTCATCACTTTGCAATTCAAGTCCCGTCGAACCTGCGCAATACTTGCCGTAATTACGCCAAGCATACGAGTTGATACCGATTTTTTTGAATATGTGCTCGTTAGCAAAATCCGCCAGATTGATACCCGTTATCTCCTGAAATACAACGGCAAGCAAAAACGGCGCGGCGTTGGAATAAAGGAAAGATTCGCCAGGTTCGTACACAAGCGGCGTATTACAAACAAGGTCAAGATACGTCGTAGGATCTATGCCTTTTACGTCTTTACTCTTTAACAACTTAACATTAAATCCTATACTATGCGTAAACAGGTTAAACATCGTCAACTTTTCAAGTCGTGCAAGATTATCCACATTTGTAAGATTGACCTTGTCCTTAATAATAGGCCAGACTTTCGTATCAAAAGTCAGTTCAGTATCGGTATAACGATGATCCTTATCACTCATAACGATTCCAAGACACATAGATACGACCGATTTGCATACCGACCTTACTGCGTGTAGCCCGTCATTACCCGAGAAACAATGCTTAAAATAATTACCGTCGGAATCTGAAATTATAATGCTATCCATTTTAAGTCTGTTACCGTCCTTATCCGTACGGATAAGATATTCGTTAACGATTGTGTCAAATTGCGATTTGTTCATAATCACTCCTAAAATAATTTATCTGTATTTGGGATTATCCTGCCAAATGTATACGCGAGGTTTGCCTGTTTCTTCGAAATTGATATTTTCATAGTGGCACCAATCGGGAGGGAAAAATCCCAGTGGCAACAGCTTAATAAACTGTCTGTTGAAGTCCTTTAACTCCTCTGTTATTTGCGCAATATTCATACTGGGGTATATTTGCTTCAACTTCTCCAACATCGGCGTAACTATATATTCACCCAACTTAAAATCAAACATAAAACTATGCGTAATAGTATACTTATCGTATTTCTGATCAGGGTCTTTGGGCTTTCTGTAATTACACTTATAATCTGTGATGGTCGTCGCATAATCTATATTCAGATACTTTATCAAATCCATATCCCTGCCCGCCGATTCAAGATCGCGACATACGATTCGTTTAATCTGATAGTCCTTATTCAGCGTTACCAGCATATTTTGTGCGTGTGCTTCCAACTCCACACCGCCGAGCAATAAGCAATCAAAATATGTATTATAGAGAGGAAACAGCAATTCATCAAGCAAAAATCTCTCTAACGATTTACTTTGCTTTTTAAAAATCTGCGAAATAAATATCTCGTGATCCTTAGAAAACTCGTTAGTTTCAGGCTTGTATTCTCCGCCGAAAAGAGAAAAGAACGGAACGAGATACTCCTTCTCTTTTACGTAAGGATACGGATTGAACTCGCGGAACAAAACGCCCCACTCGTAAAGCCCAGAATCAATACACTGTTGGGGAATTTTTAAGGAAGGGTCGACCGTCTTGGGATCTATCGGCAAAAACGCAACACGACCGCAATCTTCTTTAAGCAAACTAAATCTCTTGTTCGCTCTGTTATCTGTCGCAACACGCACCAGCAAATCCGTCGCCTCTTTTGCGGACATGAGACGATTATATTCCATGTGCCGTATTATGCGACCCAAATAATTCAGATATGCAAGTTTATAAAACCGCTTATCGTCAGCGTCAAATACCGTTCTTCCGCTCGCGGTCGGATATACGAACTCTTTGCCGCATTGTTTGATGCCGACATCACGCAAAATAGGATTATCCATCATATCGGGATGTATTAACATCGTTCCTTTCGGTAATCCGCATTGCTCGTCGCCGACGTCACGGCAAAAGATATCCTTGGGCAACTCAGCCAAAACGACGTCAAACCCACCGATTGCAGACGTCGGTGCGCCTATCTTGGTGGTATTTTGGGAAAACCTGCTGGGTGAACCGTCATTAACGTAGCGTTCAGCCTTTATATAAGCAGCTATACTATCTCTTTCGTATTCTTCTATTTTCATTTATCCATCTCACATAAGATTATAAATTTTGGAAATCCGTTGATACGCCATATTTAAAAATTCTTCTTCGGAACCGTTATATCTTGCTCTTGCACCGTCGTGAAGTTCAAGTGAAACGGCTCCCGTCTTGCAATAGTGCCCAATTTTAGGTGCAATAACTTCCCAAGGCAGTGACCCATCGAACGGCAACAAGTGCTCGTCGTCTACCCCGTTATTATCATGCAAGTGTACGCACGTTAGTTTTTCACCGAACTTTTCCCAAGGAAACGAAGTTGGGTTGTGGGTAAACGCCGAAGCATGACCGCTATCAAAACAAAACCCGAGAAGCCGACTTCCGCATTCTTCAAAAATATATTCCAGATAATCGAGCCTGCGCAAATTCTCCAAACAGAGATAAACGTTATACTTCTCGCACACGGCGAGTAGTTTGTTTATAAATTCTACGCCCCTGATATTCTTTGGTGGCGGGCTATCGGTGCTCGTAATATGCGCAACAACCCTTCTTATCCCCATTTTATCTGCATACGCAATGCAACCTGATAACAGCTGCAAATACGGCTCAGACACGTCGCCACTCAGCCAAATATTGTTTACCATCTTACGGTACGGCAAATGTAGTGCATCTATATTAAGTCCGGCATTCCGAATGGAAAGCATTGCATCTTCAACAAATTCGTCGTAACTGAGCAACACGGAATCAAACCCAGCGCGCTTAATCATCGAAGCTCTTTCGGAATAAAGAGATTTGTATCCGTATTCAAAGTTGATACCTTTCATATAGGCATTTCCTCACTTACCGTCAGCATTTCTTCTCCTCCGACTTTATACGAGCGCAGTATGAACGAACCGTCCTTTGAATAATAACGATAAAATTCATCGCTACAATGCAAAAGCCTATTCAAATTGCCGTTAGTCAAGAATTCTCGGCTACGCACCTTGTCTTCGGAAACAAAGTCCGCGCCACTCGCCACGCGGTTTTTTACCCTGTTCACATTAATGTTTATGTCATCAGTCATAATGAATAACACAACTACGCGATAACCTATACTTTTAAGCGCGTCTAAAATTTCCATTTTTTCATCATTAGACGGCACAAACTCATAAATAAAATTTTTACCTGAACTGCAATAATCAAGTATTTTTTTCTTTACGAACGACTTGGCGTAGCCGTAAGCAACTTTCATATTGTCAACACCATCAAAAAAGACCGTCTTATACACGTCTTCGAGCACGGGCATAACGTCACTGCCAAGCATATTATTTTCAAGCAATGCGTGAATAAACGTACTTTTTCCGCTACCTATGTTGCCTGCTATTGCAAACACCGTACCCTTCTTTTGAACAGTATTCCTTAAAATGCTTTCAGCAAAACCTTTATAGCCATCAGGAGAACAACCGTTTTTCATTATCTCTTTAGCGACACGAAAGTCATCGTCCGTAGGTACGATACTGTTACACAAATACTCTAAATTACCTGCGTAATCATAATTCACTCTATTAAATCTGATTGTTCTATATCGTTCTATATTAAACATAGTTATGCGTAATCCTTCGTATATAATAAACACCTGACTTATTTCAGAATATTCGCGAGCTGTCCGAACTCATGAATAACGATAGCATCAGCGACATTATCATATTTACCTTTTCTATCAATAAGACAGCATTCTATGCCGGCGTTAATTGCCCCGTATATATCTGTTTCTAAATTATCCCCGATAACGAGCACCCGCTCTTTGCTAACGGTCTCCTTTTGTATTATCGCCTCATAAAAACGATTATCGGGCTTACTTACATCAAGCATTTCGGAAGAATAGAATCCGTCGAAACAATCGCGTATGCTTGAATTTATCAACTTTTGGTAGCGCGGAAAAGTGGAACCATTCGTCCCTATTACCTTTCGAAATTTATTGAGTTGCCTTAATACATCTTCCACATCGTCGAACAATACACCCGTTTGTGACGCATTCATATAATCAGCGATAAACCTGTCCTTATCCTTACTATTTAACGACATAAGTTCAAAAAACTTATCGGCGCGCAGCATACGGAATTGCGGTAAATTCATAATATACGAAGGTAATTCCTTTTTTGCCAAATTATTGGCTCGCTTATATACCTTATATGTATTTTCATCAAACGGGATATCTTGTGCCAGACACGCTGCTTTTATCGCAAAGATCTCTGTCTGAACGTAATCAAAAAGAGTATCGTCGAGATCAAATATCAACAACTCTTTATGCGTCATAATACTTTCATCGTATCTTTTTTGACTACCAGCCCGTAATCTTCGTCACTATGCAATTCAATATCAAATTCACTCGCATGCGGAAGAATATTAGCCTTAAATTGACTGTTACGAACCTCATAACTCTTTTCTGCCGCTGCCAGATCTTTTTCATTTTCGGAGCGAGCTCTTTGCACGCGCCTTGCTATTTCCACGTCCTTAGAACACTCCATAAAAATAGTCAGCGTCGGCGCAAATTTAGGTAAAAACACGCTACTGATACCTTCTACAACGGTTAATAATGCGTCTGCTTTATATTCGACTGCGGAATCTTCGAGAACCTTCCCTTTCTTGGGCCAATGCCAATAGTTGTTCCCTCGTATAAGATTGCAAAGTATTGCCTTGATGTTTTGAAGAAAATACGACGCTTCAAATGAAGTCGTATACTTACCATTTCTCTCCTCTCCAGTATCAACATCAATCCAAGCAGCATTTGCACTGTTACGCAGTTTTGTGTCAACGACGAAATCGTCCATTTCAATTGCGTTACAAGTGCCGTACGGGTTCACGCTTTGCTGTATTAATTTGCTTAATGTCGTTTTGCCGCTACCACCGTTACCCGAAATATATATGATTTTTATTCCGTTTTCAATGCAGTACTTTACTATTGTTTCTGCTACCTGTGACGCTGTAAATTTTGCCATTTTTATTTTCTCCTTTATGTATACAATTCAATATGTATTATATCATTTAAATCTCTCTCAGTCAATAGTACGCGGTTTATTAATGACATCGCATAGAACGACTCAGTCGTAATAATGTGAATTTTAATATTTCTTATCGTTCCTTACTCTTTGCTCCACATTTTTTTAATTGGATCGGGCAGCCATGGCGCCACATAATGCCCCCAATCTCCTTCGTACTCATCCTCGACATCTTCCCGTGAATAATATTTTTCGGTAATCTCTCCGTCACTGCAATGAACGATGATTGACGCATGCGGTATGTCCATAAATTTATAATAGGTCGCGGCATCAATATCATAATAATCACAGATGCCTTTTCGTAATTTCGTCCAATTTTCTTTGGTTCCCGAATAATTGATAAATTTAACGGAACAGTGTGACAGTTCTTTATTGTCGAGTAGTTTTAACTTATCCGAAAAAGAAAGCGTCTCCAGCGCGTGGCATCCTTCAATACTTGAAAAACAAAAGTGCACTAATCCGTCCATGCTGCTCAATTTTTTCAAAACTGGGCAGTAACTGAATGCGTGTTTTGAAATCTCCCGAACGCCCTCGGACAAGACAACACTCTCCAGTTTGGAGCAGTACGCAAAGCTCCGCTCAGGCAGCGCAACTACGCCTGCTGGAAGCTCCGCATTTTCCAGCGACGCGCAACGGCAGAATGCCCCCACACCCAATGACATCAACCTCTTTGAAAAAACAATGCGGTTTAACGACGAGCCGCAAAACGCTTCCTCGCCGATTGAAACAACATCGTCCCCCATAATCACCGAACGAAGATTTTTATATCCGGCAAAAGAATACGGCAGTATTTCAGTGATACCGTTCGGTATTTTCAATTCGCAAATCCGTTCATCACCGACAAACAGTGCACAGCCAAGAGAAAGAGGGTTGGCATTATAATTTTTAAATCTGATTCCGTACCAAAGATAAATATCATTTATATTAATCTTTTTAAGTGCCGAACAGCATTGAAACGCATTCGTGCCGACTTCATTCAATTCGCTCGGCAACGTTAAGTCTACAAGACATTTGCAGTTATAAAAAGCATACTCACCTATTTGCTTTAAAGAATCGGGAAAAGCAATCGATTCCATGGACTCACATCCGTAGAATGTACCGTCACTTATCTTTTCTAAGCTTTGGGAAAGGTTTACTCCCCGCAACTTGGCACACCCCGAAAAAGCATAGTTGCCAATTTCATTAACTTTAATCAGGTCTATTTCTTCAAGGCTAGAACAACTCGCAAAAGCAAAATCCATAATTTTAACTGCCGCGCCATTTTCGCAAACAACGCTGCGAAGCCCACTACAAAAACGGAATGCTTCTTTTTCTATAACAGAAACGGTGGCAGGGAAAACAACACGCTTTAAATTTTTACACATCGCAAATGCGCGTTTGCCTATTACAGTCACTCCATCGGGAATAATCGCCTCCTCAATCGACCTGTTCGCCTTTGTCACTTTTATAGAATCATCGGTATTCAATAACTCGAATAAATTTCCTTTGCTTGCATTTGACATAATTAATCCTCAAAAGAACACTTATATTTAAAATTACTATATCATATTTTTGTAAATCAGTCAAATACCTAGCTAACGAACACATTTTAAGTCGCAAAAATCATTCCACATCGAAATTGTAAATTTTATCTTTATTAATCGTAGTTGAATACTATAAGAATTTAAAGCACCAAATTAAACGATCTTTTTAAAATGAAGTGCCGTATCTACCATATATTCCAATCTTTCGGCTCGACGCGAGTTTCAGAGAGTTCACCAGATTGGAACTATCCGAACACCTTTGTGAGTTTACAAAGCATTCGGATAGTTTTTTCTATATAAAGAAACATAGTCAATTAAAAAGAAGAACGGAAACACCTGACGTGCTTCCGTCTTACAAGGAGTAAAATGAGAAAAATAATCTCGTTTATTTTTTCTGCAGTCTTTTTCAAACTGTCCGATTTTTCGTGTGCAGTACAAAATTAGTCTTATTTATTATGCCACAATCGTTGTACCGTATGCGGGGATAGTCTTATTGCCGAACAGAACGTTGCCGCTGACGGTCTTGCTGCCCCCTGAGAAGTTATGGTAAACGGTGTACGTTTTGCCGCCGCCCGTTATAACGATCTTCAACATTCCGTTTTGCTCCGAACAAGAAGCATTGCCGCTGATCAAAGCAGGATTATCATTACGGAATTTGGTCAGCTGCTTGATATAGCTGAGCAATGAACTGCTTTCCTTTTCCTGATCTGCAACGCTCTTGGTGTTCGCGTTTAGGCTGTAATCGGTAATCGCCGTGCACTTATTCGCCCAGCCGCTCGTCCACTTCATAGACTGGCGCAAGCCATTGTCGCCCTTGTTATCGCTCTTATCGCCGACGAGTCCTATTTCATCGCCGTAATAGATCCAAGGGAGTCCCGGCATCGTCATCATGACTGCCATGTACAGCTTCGCCTTCTCCGTGCTGCCGCCTATTTGGGCGTTGAGTCTGTCTACGTCGTGGTTAGAGCTTATCATGCAGTTGATAGCTCTGCCGTTTACTCTATTGCCTGCGTACAGCCCCGCGTTGCTGTTGAACGCAGCCGCCTGTGCGGACGCACCGCCGTCAAGCCGTTTCGGCAAGTCGTAATATGCGTTAAAGTCGAACAGCGAATCCATTCCCGCGTAGAAGGGCGCAACCTGAGCGGGATCGCCGTTTAACTGCTCGCCCAACAAATAGCAGTGCGGAAATTTGGTTTTCAGCTTGTAGTTGAACTCTTTGAAGAACTCGACGTTCTTGGTAAGATTGTAGTTATACGGTTTATCGTTGCTGCCACCCTCAACGTCGCCTTGCGCGTTATCGCTTTCATCCCACATGAATATGTGTTTGATTGCGTCCATACGGAAGCCGTCCAACCCGTAATTCATCCAATACGCGGCAACGTCTACCATGGCGTCGCGCACCGGCTGATAGTCGTAGTTGAGCTCGGGCATACTGTCGCCGAAAGAGGAATAGAAGTACCAGCCGTCCCCCGCAGATTCATACCTCGTGCCGGACGTATTCTTCCAACGGTAGAAGTCACGGTAATTGACGGTAGCTTTTGTGCCGTCCTGATACGTGACCTCTTCCACGACGCCCGCCTTGGATTTTTGGAACCATTCGTTTTGTTGCGAGGTGTGGTTCACAACCAAATCCATGATAATCTTCATGCCGCGCGCGTGCACTTCATTCACAAGATTTCGGTAGTCGGCATTGGTACCGAACTTTCTATCGATACTGTAATAATCGTAGCAATCGTAGCCGTGATACGAATCACTGCTTTGAACGGGCGTGAGCCACAGCACGTCTACGTTAAGGCTTTGCAGATAGTCGAGCTTGCTCGTAATTCCGTTGAGGTCGCCCACACCGTCGCCGTTGCTGTCACAGAACGACGCAACGAAAATCTGGTAGCCTACCCCCATATCGTCCCAGCCGCTTACCGTGTTTTTAACCGGCAAATTTTTAGCGGTCTGACGGTTTACGTTATTCACACTTGCGCGCTTGGGCTCGGTGATGCGGGTGGACAAATTCAGTTTGTTACTGCCGCTTGCGGTACCGCCCTGCGTGACGTACCAATGATAACTGCCGCCTACTTTTTGCGTATCCGCAAGATTGAGTGCAACGTCGCCGCCGTCTGCCGTGCCCCAATTGCCGCTATCCGAAATAACCGCTATTTTGAAATTGATTGTCGAAGAAGAACCAATCGCGCTAAGATTGACTGCAATCACCGTGCCAGACTGATCCACGGCAACGCTCGTGTAGCGTTTACCGTTTCCGGTCGTCCATACCCACGCCGTCCAGCCGTCATAATCGCCCGCAAGGCGCAAATAGTGAATGTACAGCGTGTTGTCGTCCTTCATGGTGGGCGTGTACTCCGTAGTGGTCGTGCCGCCGCTTTTCCATTTGGCAAAGAGGGTAGTGTTTTCCGTCAGAATATCCGTATCAAAGTCCCATTTCCGACTGCCCTCTTCCACGTACCAGCCCTCTACCGTGTAGCCAGAGCGAGTGACAGACGGTTCGGTTATTTTGTTCCCCGCCCTTACCGTAACAGCCGCGGGGTTATATACGCCTGCCGTACGCGCCGCACGCCCTACGTTGAACGTGACCGTAACGTCTTTGTCTTCAACCTGTATCTTCGTCCAACGGGCGGTAAGCGTAAGCGTTTCTCCGCTTACGGTATCCGTATTAAAATTCCATTTCGCGCCGCTGCCCGTATACCAACCGTCTAATACGTAGCCCGAATTTTTTATGCTCGGCTCGCTCACTTTGCCGCCGACGTCAACCGTCTGCTCTGCTACCGTCGCGGAGCAGCCCGTCACAAACGTGACCGTAACCTTTTTGACCTCAGTCTTTATCTTCGTCCAACGGGCGGTAAGCGTAAGCGTTTCTCCCATTACGATATCCGCAAAATTCCATTTTGCGCCGCTTGGCGTGTACCAACCGTTTAATTCGTATCCGGGATTTGTGATATTCGGTTCGCTCACTTTGCCGCCGATTTTAATCGTCTGCTGCGGAAGCGACACCGAGCAGTCGGTTACAAACGTGACGACGCAGTACACTGCGTCGTCGTCCGAATCATCGTTTTCATGAGAGGGGCCCGTTCTCCCGCACGCCGTAAGTGCGGACGTAAACAGGATTAAACTCAGCATTACCGCTAATGCGGAGAACCACTTTTGAAACTTTCTCATAATATTCTCGCTATATTTTAATGCATTAAGATTTGACCACGCCTTTTGTCATATATTCCAAATATCTCTTGCGTATTCCTTGATCGTTCTGTCCGACGAGAAGAATGCGGAAAAGGCCGTGTTCTTGAGCTGCTTCACCGCAAAGGACTTTTTATCTTGATAGTCCGCATTGATTTTCAGGAGGGCCTCCACGTAGCTCTGCAAATCGTGCAGAACGAAATAGTTATCGGGCTTGTGCCAGCTCGCCCCCGCCGTCAACGCGTCGTATAACTCCTTGAAGCAACCCGTGCCGTCGTCCGAAAAAGTTCCGTCGATCAACGAGGAAACGGCATAGTTATGCAATGCGTTCGTTTTGAGCAGTTTCTCGGGCTCGTAGCCCTCCGTTTTCAGCCGCTCGATCTCGTCCACCTCCGCGCCGAAAATATAGTTATTCTCTTTGCCCGCAAGCTCCACGATTTCGATATTCGCGCCGTCCATCGTTCCGCAGGTCACCGCACCGTTCATCATGAACTTCATGTTGCCCGTGCCGCTTGCCTCTAAGCCCGCCGTGGAGACCTGCAACGAAACGTCCGTTCCCGCCACGATTTTTTCGGCGTAGGATACGTTATAGTTCTGCACGAACACGACTCTTAAAAGCCCGTTCGTTTCCTCGTCCGAATTGAGCTTTGCCGCAATCTCGTTGATAAACTTAATGATTGCCTTTGCGCGCTTGTAGCTCGGTGCGCTCTTTGCGCCGAACAGGAATACGGAAGGCTGGAAGTTCTTAATCGTTCCGTCCTTCAAGCCCTTGTAAATTTCAAGAATCGCAAACGCCGTCATGAGCTGCCGCTTATACTCGTGCAGCCGCTTTACCTGCGAATAGACGATAAAGTGCTCGGGAATCTCTATTCCTTCGTGCCGACTGATATACTCGAAAAGCTGTTTTCTTTTCGCCGCTTTCACCATGGTAAACTCGTCCGTGATAGCGGGAACGTGCCCGCCAAGACGGCTAAGCTCAGAAATATCTGTCCGCCACTCCTTGCCGATTGCCTTATCGATAAGCTCGGAAAGCTCGCGGTTGCACAGCATCAGCCATCTGCGCTGGGTAATGCCGTTGGTCTTGTTCTGGAACTTTTCGGGGTAGTATTTATACGCCGTTCTGAAAAGACTGTCTTTGAGAATTTCGGTATGCAGCTTTGCAACGCCGTTGACCGATTTGCCGACGAATACCGCAAGGTTCGCCATGGAAAATCTATCCGAAGAATAGATTGCCATATCCGCGGCTTCTTCCGCCGAGCATTTCAGAAGCGCAAATTCGTCTTTTTGTGTTAAGTACAATTTGATGAGGAGCGCGTAAATATCGGGTAAGATTTTCTTGACGAGATCGGCGTTCCAACACTCTAATGCCTCGGGCAAAACGGTGTGATTGGTATAAGCAAAGGTTTTCTTTGCAATGCGGAGAGCTTCCGCAAAACCGACCTTATAGTCCGTCTTCAAAATGCGGATAAACTCTACGATTGCAAGTACGGGGTGGGTATCGTTGAGCTGAATCACGTTGTAGTCCGCAAAGTGCTCGAACTCCCTGCCGTACTTTTTCACGTGCTTTTCTACAAGCTCGCCGACTGCCGCCGCCGAGAAGAAATATTCCTGCCGAAGCCGCAGGAGCTTCCCCTCTTCGGTGTCGTCCGCGGGGTAGAGGTATTCGCTGATTCTCTGCGCCTCTTCACTACCCTCCGCCTGCCACAGCCGCAACACGTTGACGCGCTTACCGAATACGGGCATATCGTAGGGCACCGCCGTAACCGTCATATCCGCAAATTTAATAATGCGTTTTTCGTTTTCTTTGCGAATGCTCCAAGGATCGCCGAACCGCTGCCAATTATCGGGCAGCTCCACCTGAAAACCGTTCTCTATCGCCTGCTTGAAAAGTCCGTATTTATACCTTATCCCGTAGCCGTGCAGCGGAAGTCCGAGCCCCGCCGCAGAATCGAGAAAACAAGCGGCAAGTCTGCCTAAGCCGCCGTTGCCGAGCGCGGCGTCCTCTATTTCTTCAAATACGTTGATATCGATTCCCTTGCGGGCAAGGATCTCTCTCGTTTCGTCCAGAACGCCGAGTTCCATTAGGTTGTTGAAAAAACTGCGTCCTATTAAAAACTCCATGGAAAGGTAGTACGCATTTTTTTCGGCGGGCTTCGACTCTTTACTGAGAGCCAAGCTCATTGCAAGCGAGGAAATCTCGTTATACAGCTCCTGCGTGCTCTTCCCTTCCGTTTCGAGCTCCTTCAATTTTTTCGTAAACTGCGTGATATCCATAGCCCTTAAATAATTTTGATCTCCCGTTCGATTTCCACAATTCCGATATGCTCGAAGTCGGGCAGCAGGCAGATATTGCCGCTGTAATCCGTATCCGTCTTAACGTAGACGGTATTCTCACCAACCTTGCACTTCAAGAATTTTTCCGTGCCGTAGTCGAGTGTTTCCAGCGCCTCAGCCGCAATTCCGTTTTCGGAAACGGCAAGGTGATACGCATCGCACTCCATTCTGAGCGCCGTCGTGTGCGCGCCCTTAATGCCGAGCGCCGCAAATATTTTTTGCGACATTTCGTCGCTCGCTTCAAAGAACGCATCGTGAGCGGCAAACCCGAACCGCACGACCTTCTTCTTTTTGAGCTTTCCTTTGACTTCAACCTCTTCACGGGTTTTTTGCTTGACGAATTTGCAATCGAAGCAGTTGAGCTCGGGCATGGGCGAAATTTTCGTTTCCCCGTCTGCCGTTACCGTAATTTTCTTGAAATCGATTCCGATACCTACCGACTTCTTTTCAACCGCTTCGTGCGAAACGGCATACAACCGCTTGCCGCCGAGCGTCAAAGAAAGCAGATAGACACCGTTTATTTCCTCGCAGGAAACAAGCTCCGCCTGTAAATTCCCGCCGAGCGTTACGGCGTTCGTAGGCAAAAGCAGCTCGCCCTTCAAATCGTCCGTTTGAACGGCTTCGGGCAATTCCACCTCCGCGCCGAGGAATTTCAGTTTCCCCTTCTTCACTTCGCAGTCAAGATAGTTGTATTCGGGGACACGGGGCAGAACGGACTCCTCCGTTTCTTTATCGAACAGGTGCACGCGTTCGATATTCAAAGCGGCCTCCACAACGTCGCCCGCCTGCAAGTCGCGCCCGCTGTTATCCTTAATGATAATGCGCGTCGAGCTCTCCACGTAGCCGTCGCCGTCCGGATTGATATCGCCGTACACGAGCGTTTCGCTGCCGAGGTCTTCCTTGTGCGATACGACGACCTTTACGACCGCCTTGTTATTCTTCACGTCCTCGGGCGCAAGAGAAATATCTTCGGGACGAAGTCCGATATAGACGACCTTCTGCCCGTCGAGATAGGAAGGCTTTGCCTTATAGAGCAGGGAATACGGCACGGTAATTTGCGCATCCGTGTATTCAAATTTGATAAGTACGTTATCCCCTTTCTTCAAGAGCGTGCCCTCGAAGAAATTCATTTGCGGAGTGCCGATAAAGCCCGCAACGAATTTATTGCCGGGATAGTTGTACAAGTTCTTGGGCGTATCGATCTGCTGAACGAAGCCGTCCTTCATGACGACGATACGCGTTCCCATGGTCATTGCTTCCACCTGATCGTGCGTAACGTAAATGAACGTGGTTTTGAGCCGGGCGTGCAGCTTGCCGATTTCCGCTCTCATCTGCGTTCTGAGTTTTGCGTCGAGGTTGGAAAGCGGTTCGTCCAAAAGCATTACTTTGGGCTCGCGCACGATTGCGCGGCCGAGCGCAACGCGCTGACGCTGTCCGCCGGACATTTCCTTGGGCTTTTTGTTGAGGTATTCGGTAATGCCTAAAATCTCCGCCGCCTCGCAGACCTTCCTATGAATTTCGTCCTTGGGGAGCTTGCGAAGCCGAAGTCCGAACGCGATATTTTCGTAGACCGTCATATGCGGATAGAGCGCGTAGTTTTGGAATACCATTGCAATATCCCTGTCCTTCGGTTCCATGTCGTTTACGATGAGATCGCCGATTTTCAGCTCGCCTGCGGAAATATCTTCAAGTCCCGCAATCATGCGCAGCGTCGTCGATTTTCCGCAGCCCGAGGGGCCTACGAACACGATAAACTCCTTATCGCGTATCTGCATATTGAAATCGTTTACCGCTTTCGTTCCGTTCGGGTAAACTTTATAGATGTGTGTTAAACTTACGTCTGCCATTTTAATCTCCTTAACCTTTCACCGAGCCGCCCGTAATGCCTTCCACGTAGTACCGTTGCAGCCAGATAAACAGGGCTGTAATCGGAATGGAAACGATAACGGCAGCCGCGCAGAATATTGAAAAGTATCCTTCTGCCATGAGCTGAGAGCTGTCCAACCAGGACTTCATGCCCACCGCCACCGTAAAGTGATCGGGATCGCCGAGCATGACGAACGACGAGAACATATACTCTCCCCAAGGCGCGATAAACGCCTGTAAAACCGTGTAGATGATAATGGGCTTTGCAAGCGGCAGAATCACCTTAAAGAATACCGTGTGCCTGCTTGCGCCGTCTATCCGCGCCGCTTCGTCGAGCGATTTGGGAATCGTATCGAAGAAGCCTTTGCAGATATAGTACTGCATTGCCGAGCTTGCCGTGTACACGAGTATCAAGCCGAATAAATTCTGCGTGAGGTTGATTTCTTTGAGTACGAAATAGACCGCCGTCATGGACAAAAAGCCGGGGAACATTCCGAGTACGAGCATTAAGTTCATGAGCGGTTTTCTCAGCTTGAAGCGAAGCCGCGATAGAGCGTAGCTCGTTGCAAGAATAATAATCGTCTGAACGATGGTAACCACCACCGAAACGAGAAGCGTATTGCCGTACCACCGCAAAAACTGTGTTTCGGTAAACAGCTTCACGTAGTTGTTAAACGACCACTGCTTGGGGAAGATATAGTCGGCTGACATACCTACCGTTTCCCCGCGGAAGGATAGAATAATTAAGAGGAGGAAGGGAATCAGCCAAATGATTGAAATAATGATAAGGACTGCGTAAATCGCAACGAGCGACGCGCGCTCTGCGCCCTTCTTGCTTCTGTATTTCGTTTTCATCACATGAATTCCTCCTCGTTTTTCACCGACTTAGAACGGTTATATAGAAGGAGCGACAGCACCGCAACGATAACGAACGTGATAATACCGATGACCGAAGCAATGCCGTATTCGCTATCGCTTACCGTGAGCTTATACAGCCAGGTAATGAGCAAGTCCGTCTTGCCTGCGCCCGTAGGGATACCCGACATATCGAGCGGCGGATTTCCGCCCGAAAGCAGGAAGATAACGTTGAAGTTATTGAGGTTGCCGATAAACTGCGTAATAAGATACGGCGTAGTAACATGCAGCATATACGGAAGCGTTATTTTCATATACGCCCGAACGGGCCCTGCACCGTCCATTCTTGCCGACTCGTACAAGTCCGCGGGAATGTTCATGAGGATTCCCGTACATATGAGCATCGTGTACGGAATACCGATCCACATATTGACGATAATGATAACTACCCTTGCCAGCGTGCCGTCCGTAAGAAAAGGAACGGGTTTATCGATCCAGCCCCATTTCAACAGCAGGTTATTGAGAAGTCCCTGATCGGCAAGCACCTGCGACATGAACATTAAGGATACGAACTGCGGAATGGCAATCGTCATAACGAGAATGGTACGCCACAGCTTTTTGCATTTCACGCCCTTCTTGTTGATGAGAATGGCGACGATCATGCCGAGCACGTAGTTCGTAAACGTTGCGAAAAACGCCCAGACGACCGTCCACAACAGCACTTCCGTAAACGTGAACGCAAACACCTTGCTGTTCGCCGAAACGCCGCCGCCGAATACGTTTACGAAGTTCTCGAACCCCGTCCATTGAAAGAGCTGCGCGGGCGGCATATGCGCCTTATCGTAGTTCGTAAACGCAATGAATATCATGAAGAAGATGGGCAGAATCGTAAAGATTACAAGCCCGAGCATGGGAATGGACAAAAGCGTTTTATGGTAATTTTTATCCGCGTAGGAATGGATATCGTCCTTCGTGGTGGGAAGCTTCAACCGCGCCTCCGCAAACTGCTGCGTAAGATAACTCCCCTTTACGCTGTGATACCACATATACACGAACGCCGCTATAATAAATATCGTGAGAAGCGAATAGAGCAGTATCAATAAGCTGTTGTCGTAATAGGTATAGGTTTCAAGTCCCGTAATCGGGTCTATCCCCTTTACGACGGCCTGCTCGCCCAAGCTCCCCATTTTGGAGAGATATTTCCAGCCGAAAAACACCATGTACAGAATGAACAGTACCTCGAAGAAGAGATACAGTATTCCGCGCAGATACTGTTTGCGGCAAAGAAGCCCGAAGCCCATTACCGCAAACGAGGTGCGCGTTTTCCAGTCGCCTTTCGTTGCCGCTTCGCCGAGGTTCACGAAAATTCCCGCAAAGGCAAGCCAAAGCTTTTTCAGCTTTTGAGGAATCGCCTTGAAGAACGCCGCGAACCTGTGCGGCAGCCGCTTGAAGAAGGCTTTGAAATTATACCAAAACTTTTCAAACGGCGACATTTTCAGATACTCTAAATTCATGTTTTCACCGTTTATTTTTTCAGAATGCCCGTAACCATATTGTCAAGATAGGTTTGGTAGGTAGTATCATTGATTATCTTGTCGATGATATACAGTCCGTAAGCCTTCAACGGTTCCCAGAAGTTAGAAGGTACGGTGGTTTGCTCCTTTGCGTGCGCGTTTTGTGCGTTCAAAGCCGCAAAGGTAGGATCGTTTTTGATTGCGTCGATATTCGATGCCGCAACGTTGGTGGGGCCGATCAAATGCTTTTCAAAACGCAGCTGCTGCATTTCTCCGTTTGAAAGGAACGCCGCAAGACGGTGCGATTCCACCAAGTATTTGCTGGTGGGATTCACGCCGAAGAGCTTATATCCCTTGAAGGAAGAAAGATGCTGCGTGTCGCCGTCAATGGTAACGGTGGGCAGTTCGCAAACGCCGTAATTCTCACCGAGGTCGTCTTGAATTCTCTTTGCGTTCCAAGTACCGGAAACGGCAACCGCCGTAGTACCCGTTTTCAAGCCCGTGATAATCGTGCTGTCGTCCGTTCCCTTTCCCGCATATGCGGAGCTGTTTGCAAGCATTGCCATTGCCTTGGAAGCCTTAATGCCTACCTCGGGCTCGTTGAAGTTAATGGAAAGGTTGCTTTCGTTGTAATTGGCGTCGTGCTCTACACCGTATTCGCCGCCGAACGTGAAGAAGAAGCCCGCAACGTACCAGGGGACGTCTAACGCCCAAGCAATTTTCTTACCTGCGGTTTCGCATTTGGAGATAATCGTTTCAAGCGACTTGACGTCGTTCTCCCCTAAAACCGACTTGTTGTAGTACATGAAGTATCCGTTATCCGAAGCGAACGGATAGCCGTAAACCGCCTCTTGTGCCGTTCCCCAGCCGATTGCGCAGGACTTCACTGAATCCTCGCTGTTGTCCGCCTTTACCGTTTCAAGCAGCTGTCCGCCAACCTTTGCAAGTCCGCCGACGCGCAGAAGATTGATAAGCTGGTCGTTTGAATACGCGTAAACGTCCGCCGCCGCAGATACGTCTTTGCCGACGTTGCTGTACGCCATGTCCTCTTCGCCGATACCCACTCTGATGTCGCACTTCACGTCGGGATTGGCTTTCTTGAATTCCTTCACCATCTCTTTGAGCGTATCCTGCTGTGCCGCCGAGCCCCAGACGGTAATGCCGTCAAACCCGCAAGCCGTAAAGCCTGCAACTGCGCTTGCCGCAAGTGCGCCGCAAGCAAGTAACGATAAGATCCGTTTTTTCATAATATTGTTTCCCTCCTAAATTTTACCTTTTTTATTTTTTACAACGACCGTGCCGTTGTTCAAAACCGTATTGTTTTTATAATTGAACGCGAAGAGTATTTCGCCTTCGGCATTTACCGTTTTCGCTTTCCCGCTCGTATTAAAGTACGCCGTCAAGCACTCTCCGTCCGCCTCGCGGATAATTTTCAAAATCCCCTTTTCCGCCGAAATCTCCGCGTTCACGCCCGCGAGCGCCGCCTGTTTTTTGAGGCCGAGTATCGCCCTGAAATTCTGCTTATATTCTTCGCTTTGATTTTGAAACGTCCAGTCGAAGGGTTTACGGCAATCGGGATCGCCCGCGCCGTCGAGCGGCAGCTCCGTGCCGTAGAACACGCACGGCATTCCCGGGAATATCACCATGGCGAGAAGCGCACATACGAGCTTATCCGTATTCCCGCCGGAAACTCTTAAAAACCTCGGCGTATCGTGATTGTCCAAAAAGTTCAGCGCCATTGCATTTGCCTGAGAGGTATTTGCAAAGAGCAGCGCATTCATTCTATCCGCCGCGCTCTCCGCTTTAATCAAAGCCGCGCCGAAATAATCGCATAGGATTTTTTGCAGTTTATAGTTCATTACGCCGTCGAACTGGTCGCCTCTGAGCCAATGCTCGCTTAGGTGCCATATCTCGCCGATAAGAAGCGCGTTGGGAAATTCTCGCTTGACCTCGCGGCGGAGCTGCCGCCACATTTCGTGGGAGATTTCGTCGGCGACGTCGAGCCGAAGTCCGTCGAACCCCAGCCGCAGATATCCGAGCGCGATATCGATTAAATACCGCCTGACTTCGGGGTTATTGGTATTCCACTTGGGCATATACTTGCAATCCGCAAAACGCGCGTAATTCCCCTGCGCGGGATCGGGACGGTCGCCGTCTATGAAGAACCAATCGTAATACTTGGATTCTCTTCCTCTCTTTGACACGTCGCGGAAGAATGTGTGCTTCGCGTCGCAATGGTTGAACACCGTATCGATTACGACCTTCATGTTCCGCTCGTGCGCCGAGTCCAAAAGCCGTTTCAGCTTTTCGCTGTCCCCGAAATGCGGATCGACCTGCGTATAATCGATTACGTTATATTTATGGTTGGTTTCCGAGAGGAATATCGGCGTTAAATACAGAGCCGTAACACCCATATCACTCAGGTATGAAAGCTTACTTGTAATTCCGTCTAAATCGCCGCCCGTGAAGGAGTGTCTGTCAATTTCTCCGTTCCACGGCGTGTTGATATACGAATCGTCTTTCCCGTAGTCTCCGCGGGCAAATCTATCAATAAAAATCTGATAGAACACCGCGTCGTGCGCCCATTCCACTACGCTCATCACGTCCGAGGCGTTAATGAACGGAAACTGAAAGAACGTGTAATAGGCAAGGTCAAATTCATACTTTTCCGAAAGTCCTTCCTCGGAATAGTAATAAACTTTTCCCTCTTCGGTAATTTTGAAGATATACGCGAACCGCGCGTCGGGCAAGGATATTTCCGAGGCGTAATAGGCGAAGATTCCGTCCGAAGCCTGCCGCCGCATGGGAGAGATAAAACGCTTTTTCGTAAAATCGTATTTATTATTGTAGAGCAGCTCGACCGCGTCTATCTTGTCGGTTGCGGCAAGGCGCAGAACGATTTTCAGACGGTCGCTTTGCACCGCGTACGCATAGCTGCTTTCGGGTCTGTGAAAAACGGCGTATTTGTTCATAGGCTATTTTACCCTGACGATGTGCGAGTTGACCTGCACGCGCTCGGTTGCTTTATTGAAGCACTCTAAAATTGCGTCCACCCGCTCCTGCGTGTTGGCGGGAACGACGAGGATATTCTCATTGTCAATTCCCTTGATATCTTTCAGAGAGCCATGCACCGTTACGATATTCCCTTTCGGCAATTTGCTCACGTCGTTATCGTCTAAGAACACGATATTTCCGTATAACGATTGTATTTCGTCCTTCAGCGTCTGATTGTACGTGTCCACCAGCGCCAGAGAAAAATTGTCCTTGCCGAACGCCTTTTCGCCCTCCTCTAAAACGTGGTTAAAATCCTGATAGATTTGGAAGAACAGTTCGTCGTTAATTTTTCCGTCTACGGAAATGAGCGGCACGAAATTTTCCTGCGCGATTCTGCGGAACTTTTCCTCTTCCACGCCGACGCAGACGATTGCATCCGCCGAGTCGATTCGGGTATTTTCCAAATGCGTGCGCATGATGAGATTATATCCGATTCGCTCGAAAGTCTTACAAAACAGCCTTAAAAAGTCGTAGCTTTCCGCCTTTTGCAGAATGGACGAATGCTTGCCCGTGAGGACGATTACGTTCCTGCTTTTGCTCAACGCAAACGACTGCGCAAGCCGCGAAGGGTGAAAGTTATACAGGTTTACGATTTGCAAAACCTTTTGCTTCGTTTCCTGCGTGTATCTGTCTTCATGCTTTCCGTTTATGATATAGGAAACGGTTGCAACGGATACGCCCGCAATGCGCGCGATATCTTTTATTGTGATTTTTTCCATAAGCGAAGTTTTTTACTGAATTACGTTCGCTCGGGCCCTCCTCCCGAAGAAGGAAGGCCGTCACGAACAAATGGAGGAAAATAACTGACTTTTTTGAGCTTCAACCGTTACACCTTCGGCTCCATATACACCGCCATCGTATTTCCCTTGGAGAAGAACTTAATGTAGATGTTATAGATACCGCTCTCTTCCGCAATGTAGGTCATGGAAGGAGTTCTTCTGCTTGAACCGCCGTCTGCCGAGAGGTAGTTCGCCGTATCGACCGGTTTTTCGCCGCTTTTTTCAAGCTGAATGGTGCCCCTGTTGGTCGTGGGGGAACGGAGCGGCGCAATCACCGCATCCTCGTCGTCGGTCAAGCCCGTGGTATAAACGGTGATAATATCGCCCGGGGTGAGCTCGAAGCCCTCGGCAACGAGTTCCACGGGATAGAGATACCCGAGCATTTCTGCGGACATCATATCCGTGTACGCTTTGCGGAGCGTAATTCTCTCCGGCTCGCCTACCCCGCCGCGCTGAACGAGCATATAGTGGTTGGGTTCCACCTCTTCGCCGCCGTCGGGAATGACGGGGTCTTTGCGCTGCGAAAGATCCGCGCGCCAGTCGGCGTAGAGATAAGTCGTTTCGTTGACTACGGGCATCGTTTCAAAATAGGTTACGGTTGCATCAACGATCGTCCACCAGCCGTTGAAGGTATAGGCGTTTCCGTCCTCGTCCGTCCTTGTGCTTGCGGGCACGGGAAGCGTTTTTCCCTTTGCAAGCGAGCATTGATAAACGTTATCGAGATGGAGCTCTTCGCACTCGGCTTCGGTGAGCTTTTTCGCACTCTTGTCGCTGAGCGTATTTTCCACCTGCGCGCCTTCCTGCACGTAGGTACCGGGAACCAGATAGAGCGTATAAGTCGTAGGTTTATTGCACGCCGTAAGTGCCGCCGCGCCGCCAAGCGTCATAATGCCCGCAAGCGCGAGAGTTAAAATCTTTTTCATATCCGTCCCCTCCTTATTTCACCTTGTAAATCTGAATAGACGTAGCAGGCACCGACTTTCCGCTTAATCCCGCGCCGTAGAGAAGCGTTGCCTCTGCGGGAAGCGCGTAGGTTGCCTCCGCGGCTTCCGTTGCTGCATTCACGTAAACGAGAATTTCGCTCGTGCCGTCCGTAACCGAATAGCAAACAACGTTGCCGCCTTCGGTGTGGGAAACCACCTTACCCCTTGCAAGCACGGGGTTCTCTTTGCGGATTTTGATAATCGATTTATAAACGTTGAAAATCGAGTTCGGATCATTGCGCTGTTCTTGAACGCCGTCGAGCTGCTTGTTCAGATCGTCCCATTCCATATAGTAGTTGTTGAAGCCCATAACGTAGCGGCAGTTATTGCTGCTGTCTAAAAGCTCTTTCGACCACTTCATGGGCTGACGGTACCATCTGTCCTCGTGTCCCGCGCCGTCTGCTGCGGGGTTATCCCGCTTCGTGCCGAACATACCGATTTCGTCGCCGTTATAGATCCAGGTAATGCCGGGAATGGTGAGGCTCATGCCCGCCCAAAGCTTTGCAAGGTATTCGGACTGATTCCACGCCGCACTGCCGCTTTGCGTATCGAGCGGAACGCCTGCGTCCGTGAGGTATAACTTATCGCGGGCGCGCTGTACGTCGTGATTGGAAGTGAATACGCCGTCGATATAATCGGTGCGGAACTCCGAGAAGCTTGCCTGTGCCGCCGCGTATTTATTGAGGATCCCCGCCGCCGCCTCGCCGCCGTTTGCGATCTCGTTGAGGCGGGAGGTCGTATCGTAATACCAGTTGAAGTTAAACTGCGAATCCATACCGCCGTAGAGGCCCGCAAGCTTGCTGGGATCGCCGTTGAAGTTTTCGCCGACGAGAATCGCGTTCGGGTAGCTTGCTTTGAGCTTCGCGTTGAACTCCATAAAGAAGTGCGCGTCCTTGTTCATATCGAAGGAGTAATCGCCCGTTGCGCCTCTATCCGAAACCACCCAGTCGGAGCGGTCGCGGCTCTCGTTTGCCATATAAATGTGCTTCACCGCGTCAAGACGGAAGCCGTCTAACCCGAAGCTCATCCAGTAGAGCGCAACCTCTAAGATTGCGTCGCGCGTTGCCTGATTATCGAAGTTGAGCTCGGGCATGGAAGAGCCGAAGCTCGAATAGTAATAGTAGCCGTTCGCATCCTTAAACCATTGCGCTTTCGCCATAGGGTCTTTAAGGCTTTGAACGTATTCTTCGTTCTGCCAGGTGTAGAAGTTACGGTAATCGATTTCCTTCGTGGTGCCGTCGGGAAGCGTTACCGTTTCTTTTACGAGCTTCTGCGATTTCACGAACCAAGGGTTGGAAGGCGAGGTATGGTTGAGAACGAAGTCCATAACCACCTTCATGCCCTTTGCGTGCGCCTTGTATAAAAGCTCGCGGTAATCTTCAATGGTTCCGAAGCGGGGGTCTACCGTGAAGTAGTCCATAATGTCGTAACCGTGATAGGAGTTGGAGTGCTGGAACGGCGTGAGCCAAAGCGTATCTACGCCGAGCTCTTCGAGATAGTCGAGATTGTTGATAACGCCGCGCAAATCGCCCATGCCGTCGCCGTTGCCGTCTGCAAACGAAGCAATGAAGATTTGATATCCTACGCTGTTTTCTTCCCAACCCTCGGCAACCGCTTGCTGTTTGTAAACGTTATTGTTGCCCTTGTTGGAAACCACGTCGTACTTCGTGATTGCCGAACCGGCTTCGAGCCCCTCGTACGGGTCGTAAACCTCTGCGCCCGAGAAGGCAGGCGAACCCTCCTGCACGTCACCCTGACGGACGAACCAATGATAGTCGCCTTTGTCGCGCTTTGCTTCGTCGAGAACGATATACACGTCGCCGCCGTCGTTTACCCAGAAGCCCTCGCCGTTAACACGGCTGCTTTGCGAATAGACCTGAATGCCCAAACGGAGTGCATTGCCGTAGGTAATTTCAAGCCCTTTGTTGTTGCGCGTTACCTCGTCCCAGCCCGCGTCGTTATAGGTGGCGGTGAGGTCGATATCGTACACCGCGCCCGATTCGTCTATCTTCATGGGGTAGAAGGCTCTGCCCTCGCTGTTGGTGGGGAAGTATTCCCAAACCCAAAGCCCCCAGTCGCCGTAGACGCGGGAATTAATTTGCTCGGAATAATCGGGAGCCTTCGAGGAATTCTCTCTCCCCTGCTCGGATTCGGAATGGTTCCCGCGCAGGTAGTGCACGTATAAGTGTCCTGCTTTCCCCCAGTTCAAATTTTCTTCGTACTTCTGCGCCGTTTCGCTATCGGGCACGTACGGCGTTCTTCCGCACGCCGCAAGCACACAGCCCAGCAGCATAATAAGCGCAACGAAAACGCAAAGAATGCTTTTCCTTTTCATAAGATCCTCCCAATTTTCTATTAACCGTTTAACAAAAAAGTTTAACTTTACGGGCTAAAATATAGCCCGTAAAGTTTTCATTTCGATAAATTTGTTGCAAAATTATTGCGCGTTACCCGTGAATAACTTGGTGGAATCGTCGCGCAAGTCAACGATAAACGCCTTACCAACTTCAATGTTGCTGATATTGCCCGACTGTCCACCGCTCCAATGGAACATGAATGTTACGCCAGACTTTAATGCAGTCGTTGCAGACAAATCCAATGCGTCGGCGTCGTCCAACGTAGGATTCTTTGCCCAGTCGCCATAGACATTCTCGGGCTGCCAAGCATGGATTTGAATGGTGGAAGCATTTGTGGAATTGATACCCTCACCCGACTTATTGATAATATAAAGGGTTACGTCGCCGTTGGAGAATTTGAGCGTAATAGCCTCGCAGCCATCGGGAATTTCATCTGCTCCCTCAACGTGGAGAGGTGCGCCCGTATATTCCATCTGCCAGTTACCTTCGCCCCATTTGTTAAGGAAAATTGCGGTAAAGTTTGCATCTTCCGATACGGTAACCGAGGTAACGCGTGCGGAAGACTCAGGAACTACGATGCAGCTACTGCTCTGGAATATGGTGTATTCCATAAGCTCGCCGTCAACGTATGCAGATACTACGGTGTCCTTCTCCAATTCGATAGCACGACCATTGATCCAATATTGCAGGTGGTCGGTGCAACCGGTATTTACCTCTAACGCTTGAAGGAAGGTATCGCCTACCCACAAGCCGGTGTCACGCACGTATCTTGCATAAATCGTGGTGTCCTCGGTGAATACCGTGGTAGCCTCAACGATTGCGTTGCCGCCCTCTTCCGCATCGTACCAGTTGTCAAAAGACCAGTGCGCGGTAGCAATTTCAGCTTCGGGAAGAGTTACGTTGAGCTTGCCGCCCACCGTCGTATAAGTCAATGCAGCGCCCGCAGGAAGCGTGCCATCGCCAACTTCCAGCGTAATGGTATATTCTTGGGTTTCCTCGCCGCCGCCTGCGTTGGGGTCTTCCTGGCCGCACTCGCACTTGCCTTCCACATAATTGTGTGCGGCTCTCGTGCTTTCATCGATTTCGTTATCGTCCGCGCAATATTTCCAGTGCTCGGTATCACTCTTGCCCCATTCCGTATAGCTGTGGGTGTGCTCGCCGCCCTGCTCCGTCTTTATGTAATGGCAGACGTCGCATTCGTTATCGTCACCCCAAACGTGTGCGGCATAGCCATTCTGATAGTCTTTGTCGCCTGCTTTCAAATCGTCGCAGGTAGCGGAGTGCCAGTGGCCCTCTGCATTGCTGTCCCATTTGTCCGAATACGTGTGAGTATGTCCTCCGCACGCAACGAATGCACCGCAACCGAGCGCAAGCGTCGCCGCGGTAAGTGTTGCCAAAATGGCTTTCTTCTTTCCCATAATTTTTCCTCACTAAAAATAATTTTTTTATGTTTGATGAAAAAACGAATTTTTCCGCTTTCCATTGAACAACTTAGTTAACCGTTTAATAAGATTTGAAAATTTAATTACCCTTTCCTTCGCACGTTTTTAGAAAAACTGCGCGAAAAAAGGATAATGTTAAAATCTATCAAACTTTTATAACTATTAACAATATAGCACGCGTTTCGATATTTGTCAATACTTTTTCCAAAAATTTTTTTGGAATTTTTTCCCGCCCTACAAGTTCGATTTGATTACGTTTATATTCACCAAATAAGTCAAAAGCGAAGCCGTCTCCATTAGGAGACGGCTTCCATCTTTATTGTATTTTCAAATGTTATTACTCGTCGTCGATTCGTTCAATCGAGAGGATAAAGGGATATTCCTGCAACGTGCTTAAAATAAACTTATCGTCGGGCACCTTATCCGTGCGGAGAACCACCGTAAAGATAATATCGTCGCCCTTCTTCTCGGATTCGAGCTTCAAATACCGATCCGCCGCAAACACGCTTCTCACCGTCTCGCTTTCGTCCGTCTTATAAATGAACACCACTTTCAGTTGAACGTAATGCTTATTTTTGAAAAGCCCGTGATTGATGTGCATGATGCACTGCACCGCAATAATGAGCACGGTAGAACACGCCGCAACGATATACATACCCGCACCAACCGCCATGCCTACGCCCGCCGTGATCCACACGCCCGCGGCCGTGGTGAGTCCGTGCACCGCCTGCTTGCGGTACATGATCATACCCGCGCCGAGGAAGCCGACGCCCGAAACGACCTGCGCCGCAACGCGTGCAACGTCGAAATTCTTATCGATATCGTCGAATCCGTATTTGGATATAATCATAAACAGGCACGCACCTGCGGCAACGATGGTATGCGTACGCATACCCGCTTCCTTGAAACGGATTTTGCGCTCTAAGCCGATTGCAAAACCCAAAACGATAGCAATGAGCATTCTGAGAAAGTACTCAAGCTCTATTAGATTGTCCGGTAACAGTCTCCACATATTTTCCCCTTCGTTGATACTATTATATTACGAAATTTCCGATATTTCAATAGGTAACGGAAAATTTATTTCTCAAACGCACTTAAAATTGCTTAGAGACGCCCGTTTTAACCGCCGCCCCAGCCACCGCTTTCGCTACCGCATCGTGCGCTTTTTTGTCAAACGCGTAAGGAAGAATGTAATCGACGGAAAGCTCTTTTTCGGATACGCACCCCGCGATTCCGTGCGCCGCCGCAATCATCATTTCCGTATTTACCGTCGTCGCCCTTACGTCCAACGCGCCGCGGAATAAACCGGGGAATACCAAAACGTTGTTAATTTGATTGAGATTTTCCGAAGAGCCCGTGCCCACGATAAACGCGCCTGCTTCCTTTGCATCCGCAGGGTCTATTTCGGGAACGGGATTGGCACAGGTAAATAAAACGGGTTTTTCCGCCATCGATTTTACCATGTCCTTGGTAACGCAATGCGGCCCCGAAACGCCGATAAATACGTCCGCGCCCTTCACGGCGTCCGCAAGCGTTCCCTTCATACGTTTAAGATTGGTGATTTCGGCAACCTCTTTCTGCGCGGAATTGAGCCACTCGCTCCCCTTGCAGATAATGCCTTGTTTGTCGCAAAGCGTTACGTCCTTTACGCCGAGCTTCAAAAGGAATTTCGTGATTGCGATTCCCGCCGCCCCCGCGCCGTTTATGACAAGCCTGATTTCATCGATTTTCTTTTTCGTCAGCTTGAGCGCGTTCAGAAGCGCCGCCGCCACAACGATTGCCGTACCGTGCTGGTCGTCGTGGAATACGGGAATATCGAGCTCTGCCTTTAGCCGCGTTTCAATCTCGAAACAGCGTGGCGCGGAAATATCCTCTAAATTGATGCCGCCGAACGAACCCGCCAACAGCTTGATTGTTTTAATAATTTCTTCGGTATCCTTGGAGCCGATGCAGAGCGGGAAAGCGTCTACGCCCCCGAACGCCTTAAAGAGAGCGCACTTTCCTTCCATGACGGGCATACCCGCTTCAGGCCCGATATCACCGAGGCCCAACACCGCCGTACCGTCCGTAATGACGGGAACGGTATTCCAGCGGCGGGTGAGCTCGAACGATTTTTCTTTGTCTTTATGAATTGCCATGCACGGCTCGGCAACGCCCGGCGTGTAGGCAACGGAGAGCGCCTCCCTACTGTCTACGGGAACGCGGCAAACCGTTTCGATTTTGCCCTTCCATTCCCCGTGTTTTTTTAACGATAATTCCTTATAATTCATATTCTTTGCCGTAACCCTCGTGAAAAATTATAGCACCGCGGTATCACGTTTGTCAACCTATCCCTTTTAACAAAAAAGACGGGACTTGCGTCCCGCCTTTTTTCGTTTTCAATTATTCTGCATAGTAGAATGCAGAGAAGAGCCATAAGCTATCCGCGGTGTAATTGCTTACACAGGTTTTGAAGAACGGCTCGTTTTGCTTTGCTACTAATTTTAAGAGCGCGGCAAGCTCGTCGGTGAGCCGATACATACCGTCCTTGTTGACGTATTCCGTATAGGTGTGGAAGAGCTGCGTATAGTCGTCGTGGAGATAAACGTGCTTTTCCTCGTCCGTACCGACAAGGAATCTGAAAAAGTCTCTTTCCTTGTCAACGTCCTCGAATTTGGTTTCGGGATAGAATACGGGAATGTTGCCCTTCAACTGAACGACCACCACGGCGCCGTCTTTATCGCCGTAATGCCAGTATCCGTCGTCGCCCCTCACGACCTGTCCGGTCGTGTTGTTTACGCCGATTGCGGTGAGCGTGCCCGTCTGGTCTTCATATTTCGTGAGCGTCTCGGTTACCTCTACCACCCGAACCTGCAACGTGTACTCGATGATATTTTCTCTCGTAACGTGCACGGTGACGTTCAAGGGATAAACGGGGTTCTCGCCCAAAGCCGTAAAGCGCAAGTACCACGTAATGTGGCTGGGCGTTCCGTCGCCGTAATAGAGATGGCCCGACGTTACTTCGATTTTAATCGTGCCGTCTACGGAAGTTTCGCCCGTGTAGCCGTTGGAGATGACCTCGATTTTCACGTTGCTATCGGTAGTGAACGTGTATTCGCCCGCAACGCTCGGCGTGAATCTGATTTCCGCAGGAATATTTTCAAGAACGGAAAGGGTTACGTCGCCCTCCGCCGTAACGAGCGTTTCATTTCTCTCCTCGGGTGAAACGATTAGAAATTGAAGCTCCTGCTCCGTCGTATCCGCATTTACGTTGAGGTAATAGGTTGCACCCTCTTCGCAAACAACGGAAAAGTGGCTGAACGAACCGCTGATAGAATTGAGCGCGCTTTTCGGGTCCAGATTCAGACTATTCGATACGGAAAAAACAAAATCAACCTTATCCGTTGCGACTTCGTTTGCGTCACCTTCTTCCGCGTCGTCCTTGTGCTTATAGTTGACGAACACCCAATAGTCGCCCGCTTCCTTTGCCTCAAAAGAGTAAACCGTATGCGCCTCGGCGGACGTCTTGCTGAAAGAATACGCCTTGCGGATACTGCTTTTCATCATATTCCCCAATACCGTGTTCCCCGTTGCTTGCTGGAAGGCATTGATTTCTTCGCTTGAGATCGCATTCTCCAGCGTAAGCTTTTCATGCGAGATGAGCTCGAACGTAATTTTTTCCGGTTTCACCGAGGACATCTTATAGGGGCAGTTTGAATTCGAGCCGTAGAACTCGTTATAGACGTAGCCTTCGGGCGGCGTGATAAACGCGTAACCGTTCACAGGTTCCATTCTTGCAATGAGCTTGCCGTCTTCGCCCGTTTGCCCGAGCGGCTTTCTCTCGCCGTCAACGGTTGCGCTGTAGGACACCGTAATGTTTGAAAGATCCGCGCCCGCAGGGCCCGTTACTGCAAACGAATACTCTTCGGGAAGAACGATTTTCAGCTGAATCTCCTCTCCCTTCGTCGTGTGAATCTTCTTCGTTTGCAGAATGAAGTCTTCGGGCAGGTTATCCGCCGCAACCGAATAATCTATATCCGTATAGAGCCGAACGGTACATTTGCCTTCTTCGTCCGTCACGGCTTCTACCGTTTTCGTTTCCTTGCCTTCGGCTTCGGGCGTGAAAATTACTTTGGCGTCGGGCACGACTCTCCCGCTCTGGAAGGCGAGCGTAACGCTATAATCGTCTTGCTTGTCGCCGTCCCCGCACGCCGCCAAAATCAGCCCGCAAAGCGCAAGACAAGCCGCGGCAACGATTGCCGCAATTTTTTTCCAAGTCTTTTTCATAGAATACTCTCTTTCTTATTCCGCCGTAAGCGTAATGGTATAACTGTTGTTTTTGAAGTTTTTCGTATACAGCTGCGATACGCCGTTCATATATTCCGCCGCCGCATAGCCCGCGGGAATACCGCCGATAATCGCAACGTGATAGTTTTCGGTCGTCAGTTTGGCTTCGATCTTACCGTTTGCATCCGTGGTGAACAATTCGCAATTCAATTCTTTGCCCTCTTCGTCGAGAATGCAGAACTTCATCATAACGCCCTGTACGCCGTTGCCGTCGGGATCTACCACGGTAACGTTATAAGTTCCGTTGTTTGTATCACCGCCGCAAGCGGTGAACACTCCGCAAAAAGTTACCATAAGGCAAAGAACTGCCCCGATTACCGCAAATTTTTTCCAGAAATTTTTCATAATAATATCTCCTTTCATATTATGGCTTTTTGCCAAATTTTTACTTATTTTTCCAACAGAGGGAGTACGATTTTTTCGAGCGCGTCGTACTTCATGCTGTCTTTACTGTTGTACGCAATCTTGCCTTCCTTATCCACGACGACCGTGACGGGGATTCCGCCCGAGCCCTTGACGAGGGTGGAATATACCGCGCCGTTCGTTACCTTCATATCGTCCTGCGCAAACGTGATTACAAAATCAGCCCAATATTTCTGAATGTACGCAGGCACGTCTTCCGTGATTGCCCCGTGAATGGCAATAATTTCCACTTCGGGATAGTTCACCTTCAAACGGTTGAAATCGGGCAACTCTTCCGTACAGGGGCCGCACCAGGTCGCCCAGAAGTTGATGACCGTCACCTGTCCTTTATGCTCGGAAAGCGTGAACGTACCGCCCTCTTCGCCGTAAAGCTCTACCGTGAAATCGGGACATTCGTCGCCCACGTCTTTGCCGACATTCGAGGCGTCGTAGATAAAGTTATAATACACGAGCGCACCGACGAGGAGCGCAAGCGCCGCCGCCCATGCCGCGAATTGCAGCCAGAAGTTGCGCTTTTTCTCTCTCGCACGCGCGTCTTTTGCAGGAGCTTCGGAAACAGCCGCGTTCTCCTTTGCCTCAATCGCAATCGCTTCGGCGCGTCCGCCTTCCGTATTTACCACGGGTTCGCTGATTACGCTGTTATTTTCTACTACTTCGGGCTCTTTCACGCCCTGAGTGAGAAGTGCGCCAAGCGGTTTTTCCTCGCTGGGAGCGGGCACCGCTTCCACCGCGTTCTCGTGAACGAACAGCTTGGAACCCTTCCAGCGGATTGCCTTGGTGGGGCAGACCGCAATACATTCGCCGCAGTTGATACACTCGTGGTCGCCGACGCGCTTGATATCCATTTTGCAGGCGTTTACGCACAAGCCGCAGTCGGTACATTTGTTTTTATCGAGCTTCACGCCGAGGAGCGCAATGCGGTTGAAGAAACCGTACAACGCGCCGAGCGGGCAGAAGAAACGACAGAAGAAACGGAAGATAAAGATACTCGCAACGATCATGGCAACCATGACGCCGAACTTCCAAGTGAAGAGCGAGCCGAGCGAGAAACTGTTATTCGGGTGAAGAATGAGCCCCAACCCGCCACCGAACGTTCCTGCGGGGCAGATATATTTACAGAACGTAGGAACCGCGCTTCCGTTCAGCCCGAATGCAAGCGGCAACGCAATCACGAGCACGAGCAATAGTACGTATTTGAAATAGGATAGGATTCTCGTGTATCTGCTCTTTTTCAGCTTGGGCGTTTTGATTTTATAGAGCAGCTCCTGCCCTAAACCCACGGGGCAGAGGAAGCCGCAGATGGTGCGGCCTAAAATCAGACCGAACAGCAGGATAATGCCGAGGACGAAAACGGGCGCCTTCGTGCCCGAGCTTGCAAGCGCGTTTTGAAGAGCGCCCAACGGACACGCCGCCCCCGCACCGGGACAAGAATAGCAGTTGAACCCCGGAACGCATACGTTCTTGACGGGCCCCGTGTAGATTTCGCCCTTGATGAAACCTTTGATATTTGCATTGTATAGCAAAGCAGCGTAGATCTGAATGAGTCTGCGCTTACTCGGCTTATGCCGTTTGAACCAGTCTTTAATTTTGGTAAAAAACTTTTTCATATCAACCGATTCCGATACACTCTCTGCAAATTTGAATCGCCTTCACAAATACGTCGTTCATGCCGCCGTTTACAATGCCGACGGCAATAAATACGATAGCAACTACCAGCACGGCGAGTCTTACGCCGAGCAAAATCCATTTATCGTGTCTTTCACAAAACGCCTTGAATTTTTGAATCCAAGCGGGCATCTTGCTCTTAACTTCTTGTTTCTCTCCGCCGACTATGATTGCCGCAACTATTTTTTTCACGAGCGGGAGTTCTTTCTTTGCGCTTACAAGTTCATATATCGCTACGGCGATACAGCACGCGAAAGAAACCACCACGAAGGGCAGCACGAACCTCGCCATATCGAGCATATGTCCGTTATAATCTTTGGTTGCAAAATTCGTTTTGTTAAACACGTAAACGCAGGTTGCAATCGCGCTTGCAAGGCACACCGCCGCGCTCACGCACCAAAGAATGATGCGGGCAAGCTCGTACTTTCTCACGCGGGCAAAGTCCGACTGCAATTCTTCCGAAAGCCCCTCTGCACCCTGCGGCATTCTCTTTCTCATACGCGAAAGCGATTTCACCGCGTCGGGCTTTCTCTTCTCATTTAGAGCAATCGGGAACACTACCGAGAGCACGAACCCTACTATGACTGCAACAATCCAAAGAATAAACGGTGCAAGAATCTGCGCGGAGCCAAATTTCGCGCGGAGTATTTCGGACGGGAACTTGACTTCTTCTGCGCCCGGAATCTGCACTCCGAAATAAATATCCGCAACCGTCGCAAGGAAGAGTATCCCGACGGCAACGGTGAACACGCTCAAAAAGATACCGTACCAAAAACGAACACGGTGCGAAGTCGTCATCTCTTTCCTCCTTTTTTCAAAATTGCGAATATTTTTATTAATTATACCACGAATAATGTAAATGCGTCAATGAGAGAACCTGCCCGAACGGGCGGGAAATTTTCCCTCTCGCTTGACGCGTTACCTAAGCCAGAAATACATGATTGCAGCTACAAGTCCGAAACTGCAAAGAATAATGAGAATGCGCGGGAACATTACCGCGAAGAAGGCGCGGATCATGGCGCGCGTTTCCTTGCCCGTGATATCGCTCTTGCCCCTTTGCTTTACGTTCCGCTTTCGCTCACGCCCCTGAAAAAATGCGCGGCTCGACGTGGGAATCTCTTCCCCCGTCATGGGCACGATCGTGTGCCCGTCGTCAACCCACTCTTCCTTCTTTTTCTTCTTGCGCATATCAGTCCTGCGGGTAGAGGTGGCAAGCCACGCAGTGCCCGTTTCCGTAGTCCTTGAACACGGGCGTCACTTCCTTGCAGACGTCCATGCAACGGTTGCAGCGGGTGTGGAACTTACAGCCCTTGGGCGGGTTGGCGGGTGAAGGGATATCCCCTTCGAGAATAATGCGCTTCATTTTATAGTCGGGGTCGGGCACGGGCACTGCCGAGAACAACGCCTGCGTGTACGGGTGCATGGGGTTGTCGAACAAGTCTTCTTTCTTGCCGTACTCCACCATGCTGCCGAGGTACATTACGCCGACTTCGTCGGAGATGTGCTCCACGACGGACAAGTCGTGCGAAATGAAAATATAGGCAAGGTTTTCCTGCTCCTGCAAGTCCTTGAACAAATTGATGACCTGCGCCTGAATGGAAACGTCGAGCGCGGATACGGGCTCGTCGCAGATAACGAGCTTGGGTCTTAAAGCGAGCGCCTTTGCAATGCAGATACGCTGACGCTGACCGCCCGAGAACTCGTGCGGGTAACGCTCGAAGTAATGCGTTTGCAAACCGCACTTCTTCATGACGTCCAAAATATACGCTTTGTATTCGCTCTTGGGCACGATTTTATGTACCCGCACCGCTTCGCCGATGAGCTCGCCTACCGTAAGACGGGGCGAAAGGGAAGCGTAGGGGTCTTGGAAAATCATTTGGAAGTTGGGACGGATCTTACGGAGTGCCTCCCCTTTGAGGTGTGCAATGTCCTTGCCCTCGAAGAGAATTTCGCCGTCGGTTACGTCGTAGAGCCGAAGCACGGTACGCCCCATGGTGGTTTTACCGCAGCCCGATTCGCCTACGATACCCACCGTCTTTCCGCGCTGTACCTGAAAGGATACGTCGTCTACCGCTTTGAGATAGACGTTCTTCTCTTTTTTGAAGGACTTCTTGATGGGGAAGTACTTTTTTAGATGGTTTACCTGCAAAAGAGGCACGTTTGCGTTTTCCGCAACCTCCGCGGGTTCATTCGCTACGGTTACTTCTTCTTGCGCGATTTCTTTTTCGGACATACTTCCTCCTTAGCCTTGGGCTCCTCCGGCATCGTCACGAGGTGGCAGGCAACGCGGTGCGTGGGAGAAACCTGAATCATTTCGGGATACTCCGCCTTGCACTTCTCGCAACGCTTCTCGCAGCGGCTGCGGAAATAACAGCCCGCAGGCATATTAATGGGGTTGGGCACGTTGCCGGGAATGCTGTAAAGTCTGTCGACCTTGCGCCGCACGACGGGTTTGCTCTTTTGAAGCCCTATCGTGTAAGGGTGCAGAGGGTTCTTGAAGATTTCGTCCACCGTGCCCATTTCCACGATACGCCCCGCGTACATGACGACGACGTAGTCAACCATTTCGGCAATGACGCCCAAGTCGTGCGTGATGAGCATGATACTGCCGCTGATTTTCTGTTTGATATCGCGGAGCAAATCGAGAATCTGCGCCTGAATGGTAACGTCGAGCGCGGTGGTCGGTTCGTCCGCTATGATAAGCCGAGGGTTGCAGCAAAGCGCCATTGCAATCATGACGCGCTGACGCATACCGCCCGAAAGCTGGTGCGGATAAGATTTATAGACGTGCTCGGGCATAGCGATGCCGACGAGCTCCAACATTTCAAGACTTCTTGCCTTCGCGGTTTCCTTGTTTGCACCGTTGATGTGCAGAAGCGAAACCTCGTCGAGCTGATAGCCGATTGTGAACACGGGGTTCAAAGAGGTCATGGGCTCTTGGAAAATCATGGCGATTTCCCTGCCGCGAATGGACGTCATTTCCGATACGGGCATTTTGGCGATATCCACCACTTCCTCGTGCTCCTCGTAGATATTGCGCATTTGCGGTCTGCCCCATTTGGTGAGCACGGGCTCCATGACGGGACCCCCCGCCTCGTCGCGTACGACGTTGCCCTTTTCGTCCTTTTTCTCCTGCGTAGCGGGCTCGGTGCCGATTTTCGTGCGGGCAAGCGTTCTGAAACGGATACTCCCGCTCACGATCTGTCCGCTCGGCCCCTGCACGAGCTGCATGAGCGATAAGCTCGTGACCGATTTCCCGCAGCCCGATTCGCCCACGACGCCCACGGTGGAGCCCTGCGGAATATCGAACGATACGCCGTTTACCGCCTTTACCGTGCCGTTATCCGTGAAGAAATAGGTATGTAAATCTTCAAACTCTACGATATTCTTCTCGTCGCGCATTTGCGTGAGATAGTCCTCGCGCTTGAACGACGCACGCTGTTTTTGCAGCGCGGAAATTTGCTTGCGGTTTTCTTTGGCGATACGGGCGGATTCTTTCGCGGAGATATAGTTTTTTGTTTTCTTTGCCGACTCGGCATTCTTTTCTTTCTTCACCGTTATCTCCTCGATTTCGGGTCGAACGCGTCGCGTAAGCCGTCGCCCACAAAGTTGAATCCCAATACGGCAAGCACGATACAGATACCGGGCGCGATCCAAAGATTAGGATAGAGCGTAAGCACGGTATTGTTCGCCGCCGAGTTGATCATGTTTCCCCAGGTAGCGTACTGCGTGGGAAGCCCGATTCCGAGATACCCGAGCGTCGCTTCCGTGAGGATGATACTGCCAAGGCCCAGCGTCATGGTAACGATAAGCTGCGGCATGACGTTGGGAATTAAGTGCTTGAATATTTTTCTCCATACGGGCAGACCGCTCGCTTCGGCAGAGACCATGAAGTCCTGCTCTCGAAGAGATAGAATCTGCCCCCTCACCAGCCTTGCCGTACTTGCCCAGCCGAATAGGGTTAGCATTGCCATGAGGATATATAGCTTGGAAATTCCTGCAATACCGCTGCTCTCTAAGGCAACGCCCGTAATCATGAGCATTGGCATAGTCGGCACGCATTGGAAAATATCGACGATACGCATGATGAGCTGATCGACCCACTTGCCGAAATACCCCGCAAGTCCGCCGAACAGCACGCCGACGAGCGTTTCCAGTATGACGACGACGAACCCCACCGTGAGCGAAATTCTGCCGCCGTACATGAGGCGCGAAAATACGTCGAAGCCTAAATCGTCCGTGCCCAACCAGTGCGTTGCCGAGGGGCTTAAATAGCTGCCCGGCTCCGAATAGGTGATAACGTAAACGGTATAAGTTTCGCCGTCCTCTCCCTCCACTTCGTAGGGAACGGAAACGTATTCCTGTGCGACGCGGTTGTCCTCGTCCATTTGCTGTTCTCCCCAAATGAAGGGGAAGAATTTGAACACAGGCCCCAAAAACGAGAACACGAACAAAAAGATTAAAATGACGAGTCCCGTAATGGAAAGCTTGGAGCGGAAAAACCGCTTTAACACGAGGCGGGCAGGGCTGAGCGTGCGCATGGTTGCCGCTTCTACTTCCGCCGTTTCGTCCTCAAGCTCCTCCGCTTCCGTTTCGGGCACTTCTTCAAGCACGGCTTCGGCTTCGGGCAATTCAGCCGCTGCGCCGTTCGTTTGAAGCTCGGTGCTCTCTAAAACGCTCTCGGCTTGGAGCTCGGTTTCGGTTTGTACTTCTAAATCGTTATTCTTCTTTTTACCCATACCTGACTCCTTATTTGAGTTTCACGCGCGGATCGACTACCGCGTACATGATATCGCTTAGCAGTGTGCCAAGGACCGTTAAAATTGCAAGGAACATATTATAGCCCATAATGAAGGGCACGTCGGCAACGAGAAGCGCGTCGTACGCTAATAGACCGATGCCGGGGATTGCGAATACCGTTTCCGTAATCATTGCGCCGCTGAACAGCGAAGGCAGAATGCCCGCAAGGAGCGTGACGATGGGAATCATGGTATTGCGGAACGCGTGCTTGTAAACGACCGACCGTTCGCTAAGCCCCTTTGCGCGCGCCGTACGGATATAATCCGCATTGAGCACTTCGAGGGTGTTGGTACGCGTGTAACGCATGAGCGAACCGACGGAGAGAATGACGAGCACGAACATGGGCAGCACTAAGTGCCAGAGCATATCGCCGAACGCGGCAATGCCCGACGCCCCCACGAGGTGCGGATCGTGAAGTCCGTTTACGGGGAAGATACCGAGCCCCACGGAGAAAATACGAATCATAATAGCCGCAAGGAAGAAGGTGGGAAGGCTGATGCCGATCATGGTGAGTACGGTTACGGTGTAGTCCACCACGCCGTACTGATGGGTTGCCGCCTTGATGCCGAGCGGGATTGCAATTAAGAATTGCAGAATGGTTGCAACGAGGGCAATGCCGAAGGAAATACCCATGTTCTGGGCAATGACGGTACCAACTTCTTTTTTGTACTTGAAGGATACACCCAAATCGCCTTTTAATACGTTGCCGAGCCAGGTGAAATAGTTTGCAAGAATGTTGCCAAGCTTATCGCCGAAGGACGCAACGCGGTACTTCACCGAAAGACCGTATTCTTTGTTCACTTCGACTTCCGTTGCCTTGTCGCCTTCGTACTCGTAAACCTTGGTGGCGGTGAGCTTCACGCCGCGCGTAATCACACCGTTTTCCTCTTCTTCGGATACCGTCCAAATACCCTCTTCGAGCGGTTTCTTCTGCTCGTTCAGCATGATTAGCTTGTTATCGTCCTCATCGTCCGAACCCGAGCCGTCTCCGACCTCCTCCGTTCTCCAGCCGTTTTCGTGAACTTCAAAGAGCTCGTAGGTAGTGGGCACCTGCGTGTTTACGCCGCCGATCGACTCGGTTTTGGTGTTGAGGGTAATACGGTAAATTTTATAATCGTAAGAGCCCGCATAAAATTCCGCCAAGGGGACTACGCCGTCCTGCACTCTCTCATAGGTGTTTTTCTTCGTGTCCTTGGTGAACTTCTTGCCGCCGTATTCGTGGCTTTCGTCAAATTTCACGGAAAGATACGCGTCAGGGGAATACAGACCGTAAATTTTCTTGATACGGTCTACGTCCTCCTGCTTCATGTTACCCATGTTGACCTGCGTTGCGTACTGACTGTCTACGTAGTCGGTGGGCATCATGCGGGAAAGCGCAAAGATGATGATTGAAACGCCGAACAAAATGAGGAGCGCCAACAGGATGCGCTTGATTATGTATTTTAATGTATCCATGTACACCGCCTTTATGCGGAAAAGACGAGCAAGCCCGCCTTTCCGTTTTCAGCTTTTTTTCTTGGGATCGGATATCCCGAAATCAAATATCCCCTTCGAGATAGTAGTTCACTTCCCAGATGCGGGAAAGAGGTCCGTTGGTGGGAGAGAGCTCCTTGCGGGGCTGTAACGTATCGGGATTGATAATATTTCTGTTGTAAGCGAAGAGGTCCTTTCTCTGATAGGTGGGAAGCTCTACCGCAAGCTCCATAACGAGATCGAGCGCTTCTGCATAGTAATCTATCCGCGCTTGCTTCGCGGTTGTACGGCGCGCCTGATCGATCTTCTTGCTCAAATCCTGAACGAGCTGCCACTCGTATGCGTAGGTCGTCTGATCTTTCATGATATAATCGTAACCCCAGTTCAGAATGCTCGACGCCTGAGAGTCCTTATGGTAAATCTGATACATATCGGGGTCGATTGCGGAAATCCAAGCCGCCGCCCAAACGGTAAGCTTACCCATGTTCAACTCGCTCAGAGCCTGCTGGCTGGTTTCTACCTTTACGTGAATGCCTTTGCAGCTGTTGAGGATTTCCGCAGCCTTGAGGAACATTTTGTAAGCGGGGTGGTCCTTACTGCCGCCTGCAATGGTGAAGGTGTAGTCGAGCGTGTCTCTTCCGTTGGTGTAAATACCGTCCCCGTTCGGATAGTAGCTTCCGCCGTTTTCCTCCAAAATGCTGTCTAAGAGCTTCTGAATATCTTTGGCTGTGGAGTCGAATGCGTAAGAGGTGCCGTCCTTCGACTGATATACCTTCGCGCCCGTAGGATAAGCCCAGTTCTGGTTGGACATAGAGCGGTAAATGATGTCTGCATAGCCGCCCTGATAATAATCGTTGACGATAATGCTGGTATCCATCGCCTTCATAATGGCGCGGCGCACGTTGATGTTGGGTACGAAACGCGCATTGACGCCTACGTAGCCGTAACCGTTCGTCCAAACGGTTTCGCCTTGAATATTCTTGTTGAGTGCCTTTTCGTTGGTAAGGGTTGCGCTAGGTTCGCCGAAGTCGATGCTGCCGCTGTTGAGGGAGGTGATAATATTGTCGGATTCAATTACCTGATAGTTGAGGTATTTGATTTTTGCGTCTTGAAGTCCCGCACCGACCGTGTGAAAATTTCCGTTCCGCTTGTAGTGCACGATATTACCGGAGAAGAAGCCGCCTTTGATTTCACCCGTTTCATGATTGTACAAATCGCCTCCGCTTGAATTGGTCGCCATATAGGAGCCCGCACCTACGGGGGTAGGATTCTTCTCGGGGGACTTTACAACCTTCTCCATAAATTCGATATCGCCCGGAGCCACGCCGAACTCATTCACGCCGATGCCCGTTGTCTCGTTGCGGTACTCTTCGTCACCGTAATAGTGCCTGGGAGCAACGATGAAGGAGAAGTTGTAAATTGCCTTGGGGTCAACGCCGTTCACTCTGATTTGGAGCATATCGTACGAATCCGTATAGGTAGCAGCATTGCTATCGGACGAAGCAACGAACTCGTTTGCTTTTTTCGCTTCGATACCCGAAATGGAATTTACGACGCGGTTGCCCGAGAACTGCTGGTTTGCCGCAACCGTCTTGAAATAGTCGCGGATCGAGCTCGCAGTAGCAAAGTAAGTTAAAACGGTCTCGAAATCATCGCCATAGGTTTCCTCAATCGATTCGCCGATATAGCTGTCGAATGCGTCGCTGACCGCCCATGCTTTTACGGCTTCGTCGTAATTATAGCCCTCGTCGTCCTTATGCTCTTCGATATAAGCCGCAAGTCTTTCTTCGCAGTCCTGTGCGTTGGCGCTGTCTTTATCGTATTGAGGGTTGCCGTTCTCGTCTTTGATAAGAGCTCCGCCCTCCGTCCTTCTCAAATAGAAATCGTAACCGACTTCCTGTGCAAGGAAGGGCTGCCATGCCGCCGTGTATTGGTAGTTTTCTTTATACGATTCCATGGAACCGAAAATAGAGTTATAGTCGTCGCTGAGTTCCTTGCGGAAGGTTTCGCTTACCCGCTTGAAGTCCTTTTCCGCCTCTTCCTTCTGGTATCCCACGGGCGCGTCCGGTTTTTCTCCCAACGTGTGTCCGTAGTGTTTTACGTAGCTGATAAGATTTTTGACGTGCAGATCTGCAGTCGCCTCGAATTGCTCATCCCATGCAGCAGCGCTGTCTTCGGTTGCATTGGGGTCGTTGGTGCGGTACTCGTTAAGCCCCACGATTCTTGTGGAATATATGGTTGCAGAGCCCGTGTACGCGTAATCGAGATAGACGTAGAGATTAAAGAGTACGTCGTCAATGGTAAGGTCTACGCCGTCCGAGAACTTAATGCCGTTCTTAATGACGAACTGATAAATCGTCTGACCGCTGACTTCGCGCACGGAATAGTCGAGCGCAACGGAGGGCTCGTTTTCTCCGCAGACGATATTCCCTTCCTTGTCGGCGGAAAGAAGTCCGATTTGCGTAAGCGCAACGAGGTCGGAGTCCACCGCGGAAGTCGCGAAGAAGGGATTGAAAACCTCGTCCGGCTTATTGGTAGAAAGAACCAAGGGGCGCGTTTCGGGATCGTTTACTTCGGGATTATAGCCCTTGTCGCCGCAGCCTACCGCCGTAAGTGCGATAGACGTTGCAAGCAGGGCGCCGATTCCGACGCGTACCGCATTTTTGAATTTACTCATAATTTAACTCCTTTTAAGGCTGTTTACCTTGATTGGTTTATTTGATTAATCGTTTCCGTTGATTGTAACTTTGAACATACTTTCGTCGAGCGTTTCGGGAGGCTCGGGACAAATCGGGGAGGTCTGTACGATTGCACTCGTCCCGCGCCCCTCTTTTTCGATATTGACGACGCACGAATAGCTGAACTTATCGAATACCGCATTCGGGGAAATGCTCTTCGCAAAGCCGGAAACCGGATAAATTCCTCCCAGCACGAACGTAACGTTGAGCGAAACGTCTTCAAACGAAAGATCGTGCACCTCGAAGCCGTCGGCTATGTCGCCGAAGATAGAAAACTCGTCGTTTCTGCTTGCGGTTCTCGTAACGGAGATATTTGAAATCTTATATCCGTTTCCGCGAATAATTCCCGAATAGCTGCGCGTCGAGTTCGACGTCGGCCAGGTAACGCCCGCGTAGTCGAGATCCCCACGCAAATAGATATTCATATTCCTTTGAATTGCGTTGTTGAAGCCGTTGATGACCTCGGAGCTGCCCGCCGTGTTGGTAGGCGAAGTGACTGCCGCCCAGGTGCCCTCTAAGAACTTCGCGTAAACGGTTTCGTCCTCTTCGCCGAAGGTGTAGGGGAAGGGGAAGATTTCCGTAAGCGACTCGTCCTTGTAATATTCTACAAGCGAGTATCCCGCTACCTCTGCCACCAAGCCCTCTAACGGCTCGTTAAATACGCCGCCCATGGCGCCGCTGTAAACGATTTCTCTACTCAGCGTAAGCTCTTCACCCTGCTCCGTTCTGCCTAAAACGGTAAGCGTCTTTTTCTTCGCAAACCGCGCGTAGAACGTGACGTCGCTCTTGACGCGGTAGGTGGCAAAGTCTACCTTCTCGCCCGTGACGACGCGGCCGTCCTCGCCGACGACCACTTCGCCGTTTTCCGTTTGCGGAAGATACCAACCGTCGAACGCGTAGCCCTCGATCGTTTGAAGAGGAAGATGCTGATCCGGATTCACGTCGTCGGGATATTTCACAACGAGCGAATTGTCGTACGCACCGAGGTATTGAAGATATTTATTGCTGTTTTTAATGCCGACGTTATCTTCTTTGAGCGTAACGCCCTTGCCCTCTTCGCTCCCGCATTTGGGGCAGACCTCGGGCTTTTCCATATCGAAGAATACTTCGCCGCATTCCTCGTCTTCACATTGCCAAACGGAAATATTGTAATCGAAGGTAACTTTATAGTCGTATTTCGCATTGCTCGGCCCGCAGCCGACGAGCGCCAACCCGAAGGTTACCGCCGCCGCAGAAAGCAATGCAATTTTCAGCTTTACGTGTTTCACCGTGATTTTTCTCCGCTTTTCAATTTGTATCATTATAAACCGATACGCCGTTTTTGTCAATTAATTTAGGGGTCGGGCGCAGTTTACGCCTTTTTGCGTTTGCGGACGAGTATAATTGCCGCCGCAGCCGCCCCGCCAAGGGCCGCCGCACAGCCGATGCAGATACCCGCAATCGCGCCCGCGCTCAGTCCGCTGCCCGAATGCTTATCGTCGTCCGTCGGAGCCTTCACGGGCACCTGATTCGAGAAGAAGCCCGACCAAATGAGGTTGTCGTAGCCCTTGCCGTTTTCGGGATACTCGATCGTCAATCCGTAATCCGCTCCGCCGATGACGGAGAATGCAACGTAGCTATAGAAGTTGGAATAGTAGATTCCGAAACGAGCCATTAAATCGATAATCTGATTGAAGACTTGATCGCTGCCGTAGCCCGGAACGCTGTAAGTCGCTTCCAGAATGGGAGCCGTCGTACCCTCGAAGATATATTTTTCCGCGGCGCAGTTATAGAAAGCGAAGCTGCCGATTGACTTTACCGTGGCGGGAATGCGTATTTCTTTGAGATCGAGCGAGGACAATACCGTGCCGTCGTCTCTTGTCACAACCGCGCCGTAGAATGCGCCGTCGCCGATTCTCACGGTGTTTTTGAGGATAGCGTAGCTGTAACCGTCTTCATACGAATCTTTTCCGACGGGGTATTGCAACAGAACGTAAGCGCCCTCTTCCTTCGTGCCCGAAAGAATTCCGTACAGCACGCCGTATTCGTCTACGAAGTAAGCGTCGTTGCCCTCCGCAACCGTAATCGTACGGAGTGCGGAAACGGCCGCAAACGCGTTCTCGCCGAATGCGTAGAAGTATCTGCCCGCACGCGGATTCACAACGCCGAAATCGTCTAATTGTCCCCATTTATCTTCGTAGGTGAGCGGAAGCGTTGCGGGAATTTCAACGCTCGTGAGGAGCGTAGCCGCAAAGGCGTAGGGGCCGATCCGCTTCATAACGGGCATATTCAGCGTTGATAGTTTGGACTCCGCAAACGCATACGAGCCAATGTTCGTCGCCTTTTGAAGATTTGCTTCGGTAATGCCGCTGCCGTCGAATGCGTAGTCGCCGATCGTGAGAACGTTCGACAAGTCGAGGGAGGTAATGCCCGCGCAGAGCCAGAATGCGCCCGTGCCGATAGATTCCACGCCCGATAAATCGAGGTTCGCCGATCTCAAATTAGTTGCGTTGAGGAACGCATAGTCGCCGATCGTCTTCACCGTATTAGGAAGGGTTACGCTGGTAAGACGCGTGTTCGCGGAAGGCGATTCTACGTATATGCTTGCACGCGTTACCTGCGAGGAGACGAATGCAAACGCGCCGATTTGGGTTGTGCCTTCGGCAAACTTCGCCGTGGTGATCGGGCAGTCCGCAAAGACGTGTTCGCCCATCTTCGTAACCGCACCGAGCTCGACGGAGGTAAGCGCGCTGCCGTAGTTGCTCTCAAAGCCCTTGTAGTCGAGGTTTCTCGCGAATGCGAAGCTGCCGACCTCGTGAAGCGCGGGAAGCACGATAACCGCGCGGTCTTTTACGTTCGACTGGAAGTTGTGTCCGTAGAAAGCGTATGCGCCGATGCTCTCCAGCGCGTTCGCCGTGAGCCCTTCCACAGGCGTGCAGTAGAACGCGAACGCGCCTACGCTCTTCACTGCGGGAAGGGAAAGATTATTCATTAAATCACTGCAATTCGCAAACGCGTAGTCGCCGATTGAAACGACCGCATTCGAGAACGTAACCGTTCTCAAAGAGGTGCAGCCTTGGAACGCACCCTTCGGAATGTTTGCAATATCAAGCGATACCGATTGAAGCATACTCTCGGCAAATGCGTATTCGCCGATTTCGGTAACGCCGCTTAAATCAATGGAAGTAATTTCCGTGCCTGCGAATGCGCCTGCGCCGATTTTTTTAATACCGCTCGGAAGCGTTACCGCGCCGCTTGCCGCGGGGGCAAGTACGAGCGTATCGTCTTTTACGAGCATTCCATCTACCACGTTGGCGCCGTCAAAGCTGACCGTATCGCAACCCGCGAATACCGACGCGCCGAAGGAAACGTCCGTGTTCTGCGAGAAGGTAAGCTTCTTTAAGCCGCTGCCGTCAAACGCGTGCGCCCCTACCGTATAGGTGCCGCCCGGTAGCGTGAACTCTTCGATTGCCGTATTCGCAAACGCATACGCGCCGAAGTAGCGGAGCGTTTCGCCCGAATAGGTGAATTCGTCGAGCAGTTTGCAGCCCGCAAACGCGTAGTCGGGAATGACGTCCGAATAATATTCGATACCCTCAAGCTTCTCACAGCCTCTGAACATATACTTGCCGACGTGCGTAAGAGAGCTCATAGTGACGGTCGTAAGTTTTTCGCAGCCGTCGAAGATATGATCTCCGCCCGTTCTCAGTCCCGAAATATCAATCTCTTCGAGCGCGGTGCAGCCTGCGAACGCGTAGTCGTAAGCCGAGGTAATGCGCTTTTGATTGGAAATTTTCGTAAGGCTCGTGCAGCCCGCGAAGGCGCTCATGCCGATGGTAATCGTGCCGGGGTAAGGCTGTTTCGTAATCTCATCCTCCGCCTCGACGAATACGATTTCTTCGAGCGCGGTGCAGCCCTTGAACGCATTCTGGTGAATGACGGTGCATTCCGCGGGAATGACGATTTTTCTCAAATTCACACAGTCCTGGAAGCAGTCCTCGGGAAGCGAGGTGACCGAGATGGGAAGGTAAATTTCTTCTACCAGTTTATTATTTCTGAACGCCTCTTTATCGATGCTGAGCACGTTCTTGTTGTTGGGGATTTCACAGATTTTTCCGCCGTAGTAGTGGTAGAGAACGTTGTTGGTAATGCTGAGCTCTTCGTCTACCGTTACGGTTACCTGACTGGGCGGTACGACGTTATTGCCCTTGATGCTGACCGTCACGGAGGCGTAGCCCTTTTTGTAGGTCGTAATCAAACCGGTATCGCTCACGGTGAGCACCGTTTCGTCCGAGCTCTTGTATTCGTATTCGGGCTGATGAACGATTGCGCTGTACCAGGGTTGAACGTTTGCTTGAATCTGGCGCGTCGTGTTGGGCTTCAAATGAATTTCACCCTTGAACGGTTGCAGATAGCCGTCGCCGTCGAGCATGGGCGAGAGCAGAATGCGTTCCATAATGGGTGCAGACGCGCTGCCCGCGTTCACGGTTACGTTGATTTGCGCAAGCGTTGTACGGATTTCTTTACGGTTGTCTCCGTCTTGCACAAATTGCACTGTTTGCACAAGCACGGTACCCGAACCCGCTTCCGCCGCGAAAATCTGGTTTTCCTTGCACGCAACGTAGCCGTTCTGCGCATCGAAGTTGAGCGCCGTGATAGCCGTTCCCGAAGGAAGTCCGCTTGCCGCCTCTACCGTGTACGATTCGTAGCGGTTCAGCGAAAGCGAATAGACGGGATAGTCGCTGCTCTCGGCAGATACGCTTACGAGCTTCTCGTCCGTTTGAAGCGTAAGGGAATCGGGATATCTCGTTGCGTCGGTATAGGTAATCTGCAACGTGATTTCGTTGAGCGCGTAGTCCTGAAGACTGAGATAGAAGTTGCTGCCGTTCTCTCCCCCTACGAGATAGTCCTCGAAGCAGTCGGTCACTTCGTAGGTGACGGTGGTGATGCCGCCCTTCTGCGAATAGATGGGAACGGGGAACTCCGACAAAAGCGCAAGCTGCGGGTTGCCGTTCTCATCGAAACGGGTTTCGTCGAGATAGCAGGGCATCAGCGTCATGGCGTACTGGTTATCGTAGACGTCCGCGTCGAGATAAATTCTGTACTTGGTGACTTCGTTTTCCTCGTAGGGCTCGTAGCGCAGACGCACGTCGAGAAGCTGGGGAGCCTCGGTATCGATCGTGAAATTAAACGAATAGGAGCTGCGGTCGGTACTGCCCGTGCCGTCGTAGTCGAGCTTGCCCGTGAAGGTAGCCGTATACGTTTTGTTGTTGCTTAAATTCCAGGTAAGCGGATCGATTCTCAGTCCGATGTTCGTGCCGAAGTTAGAGCCGCCCGCCGAGTACGATTTGCGTACGTTCTCTTCGGTATGGCGGTAAACCACTTCGCCCGTGGCGGCGTCGGAAATGACGATTTCCATTTCCTTTGCCGAACGCAAAAGTCCCGCGTTGAGGGAGAAGAGCTCGTATACCGTTCTCTTGCCCTCCTCGTCGTAACAGGAGATTGCGGCGCGCTCGTCGGAGGGAAGAATGTCCGTATAGTTGGGCGCCATATCGTAAAGATAGGAGCCGAGCGTGATAATATATCTCTGGTCGTAATAGAGTCCGTACGGGCGGCTTGCGTTGGAGCTTGCCTTGAGTTTTTCGTCCTCTTCGAGCGACTTATCCGCATCGCTCGCTTCCACTTCGTAAATGGAATAATCGAAGAGCGGAGCCTTCATCCAGTCGCCGTAGAATGCAAGGTAGGGAATGCCGAGGCTGACTTCGTTTTCGTCCGTCTTGTTCAGGCGCACGTAGCCCTCTACGAACATACCGTTTTCAAAGGTTCTGTCGAGATAGTCCTTCGCGGTTTTGTTGAGCTCGATTTTCACCTCAACGGTAACCGTGCCGTTTGCGGGTACGGTTACGCTCTTAGGAACGGTAATATTGCAGTTGTCGGTAAGCATATACGCCTTTTCGGCAACCGTTCTTAAATCGGTGGAGAGCGATTCCGTCATAACGTACACTTCGGGGTTGTAGGTGATTGCATGGTCCGAAACGTTATTTACGGTAAAGCTGAACTCGTACACGCCCGTCTTATTGGGATCGTCGCCCAGCTCGATTTTGGGTTTGGGGTCTTTGGTGCTGTTCTCGCCGAGGTAATTATTTTCTGCGGTGAGATAGGCGTTCGTATTGATTGCATTGAGAATGCTTGCAAGTCCCGCGCCCTGCTTACGGGGAGAATAGGGGTTGCCCTCTTCGTTCTTCGCCATGGTAGCCGTGCTCATGAGGAGCTGGTTCACGCGGTCGTTGAGCTCTTTCCCCTTTAATTCGGGATACGTTTCCTTCACGTACTGGCGAAGAAGCGTGGTTGCGCCGGACATATTGGGCGCCGCCATGCTCGTACCGCTCATGACGGCGTAGCCGCCGGGAACGCTGCTCGTGATTTCTCCGCCGTGCGCGGTGATTTCGGGCTTGAGCTTCAAGTCGGGCGTAGGGCCCCAGCTTGAGAAGTCGGACATGAAAGGCCCTGCCGACCGGTCGTAAGAAAGGGTAATCGTTCCCCTGCTGCTCTTCGCGCTGTCCACAAGGAGCTTGCCTGCGTCCATGTTGACGGAACAGGTGGGAATGGGATTGTTCACTTCGCCGAGCGACATACGGATATTGCCCGACAGGTTGTTATAAACGATGCACCCGACCGCGCCCGCATTCTGTGCGTACTGTACTTTATCTGCAAACGAGATTTCGCCGCGCTTTACAACCGCAATCGTCTTGCCGTCTCTGAGCGCGTTCTTAACCTGCTGCGTGTAGTTGTTGGAACGCCCTACGCCGCCGACGACGACGTAGTTCAAGGTGAGTGATTCGCTCTTATCTACGCCCAGTTTATCGTACAAGCCGTCGAGGAAGTTATACGCTTTGCCGTTCGCATCGGCGGATTCGGTGATGAATGCAACCTTGTTTTCGTCGCCGTTGATGGCGAAATACTTGGACGCCTGACCGCTGATTGCCGCAACGGAGAGCGCGCCGTCGAACGTCGAGGGCGAGCCGACCGTACCGCTGTCTGGGTTGGAGGTGAGGTTGGTACCGTACGCGCCGCCGTATGCCGAGCTGTAATCGTTGCTCGCCGCACAAACGACGCTCACGCCCGCCTCTTCCGCTCTTTCGTAGCATTTGGAAAGCCAGTCGCCCGCCGTCGCATAGCCCTCTTCCGAGAAGCCCACGCTCTGGCCGAGGCTCATGTTAATAATGTCTACGCCGAGCGCAACGCTGTCCGAAATAGCAGCAAGAATATCGATGCTGTTCGCACCGCCGAGCGCCTTGCTCTCTAAGTCGTCCGTGAACACCTTGCAGATAACGAGCTGCGCCTCGGGCGCAACGCCGATGAATTTTTCCTTCGTCTCGTTGTTTACGATTTTCGTACTGTCCTGTCCCGCTACGATACCCGCAACGTGCGTGCCGTGCGTGGAATACGCAGGATACACGTCGGTATCGTCGTCCGCGTAGTCGTAAGCGAAGGGAACTTTGGAATTGATATAGACGTCGTCCACCGTGAGGGAGCTATCGCGTTTGAGAATTTCAAGCCCTTCGAGATTCATCTCCTCTTTTTTCATTGCGGGAGCGGAAGGCGCCTTCTCGTTGAACGCGGGGTGCGTGTAGTCGAGTCCCGTATCGAGAATGGAAACGACCATGCCCTGCCCCTGCTGCTCGATTCCCGTGGTATTGTAGATACCCGTGGTGTATACGTTCGCGTCGTTGGAAACCGCAACCGTGGGCGCGAGATAGGATTCGGAAGAATAGACGTCCTTTACCTCGCCCATTGCCTTTACGGCGGCAACGTCCGCGTTTTTGATTTTAATTGCCACGCCGTTTAAGAGCGTGGAATAGGAATATTTATATTCGTATTTGACGCCGCTTGCGGAAAGACGGTTTAGAAACGCGCCGTTATTCCGCTCGATTTTCGCTTTCAGATTCTGCGCCGCCGTGGTATTCGCAAAGTCGGGGAAGGTCGCCGAATAGGAAGTCTTTTCGTATTCGTCCATAAGGGAAGTGCCGCCGAGGTCAACTACCACCCAGCGTTCTTCGTTCTTGACGGAAACGTTTGCGGAAACGACGTCGCCGTTCATATATTCCGAGCGGATTCCCGCCGTGGAATATTTTCCCGAAACGTCGGTAACCGTAAACCCTCCCGCACTCTGTGCGGAAGAAATATAATTCTGTGCAGATTGACGGTCGAAAAGCGCAAAGCCCGATGCAAGCATTGCCGCAAACGCCACCGAACAGACGCGAATCGCCGTTTTTCTCGTACGAATTTTCATGAGAACCTCTGTAAAAAGTTTTCTTAAATTCCGTCTTTTTTCAGGCAAAACCCGATAAAGACATGGATACTATCTTACCACATTTATATGAAGTTTGCAACTTTTTTCCCTCAAAAATGAAATTTTCCTAATTTTTCCTTATAATTATGCGGTATTTAAGCGTATTTTTGTGAATATATGCAAAGTGCATGAATATTATCCACGCAAAAATTCTAACGGGAAATTTAGGAATGCTATTGACAAGCACCCCCCCCCATGTGATAGAATAAAAAACGGAGGTATTATAAAAATGATTTGTAAATCTTGTAAAACGGAAAATCCAGAGGATGCCGTTTACTGCAAGAATTGCGGCAATCGGTTAGACGGAAAGATCTATTGCCCTTCTTGCGGGAAAGAAAACCCCGAGGACGCAAAAGTTTGCGTGATGTGCGGAGCGCGGATCGTAGCGGAGGACGGCGCGCCCGTAAACAGCGCACCCGCCAAGCAAAAGACTGCGGGCGGCTGGAAGAAATGGGTGGAGCTTGCGGGCGGCATCAGCGCAATGGTTGCCGTGTTCTGCGTGCTTTTGTGCACGTTCCTCATGGGCGTGAAAATGACCGTTTCTACGGACTATTTCTCTCACTCCGAATCGCAGAAGCTTTGGTATTTCTTCGGCGACGTTTGGAAGGAACTCAAAAATCTTGACGACCCCTCGACCATGTTGCAGGCGGATATGTATATGATGGCGGTCATCGGGCTTCTCGTTTCCGTCGGTACCATTATTTCGGTTCTTACGTTCTCCATTCTCGCGGCGGTACGCTTCGGCCAAAAGACGGCGGGAAAATCTCAGAAAGATTATTTCAAGCACGCGCTTAACGCGGTACTCTCGTTTATCTGCGGCGCGGCACTCCTCGTAGCAATCAGCTCTGCATCCGCAGAGATCGAATATTCTGTTGCCCTCTCAATGAATGACGCTAGTATGGCAGGAACGATTTTGGGAATTATATTCCTTGCCGGCAGCATCGGCTGCAAAATCGCACAGAAGGGAAAACAGCTTGCAACCAAGCAATCGATTATGCAGCTCGCTTTCACGGCAGGCGCGCTCGTACTCCTCTCGATTGCGGTCGCATTTGCAACCAAACCCGCTTGCGTTATGAAGGGCGAGGATGCGGAAGGAAAAGTAAGCTTCTTTGCCTGGGCGGGATCGCTTGCCGCTTATTCCGAATATATTTACGGCGCGGGCACACCGTTTGCACTTTCGATTCTTGCAATGCTGATGCAGATCGTCGTAGTAATTCTCGGAATGGCAGTCATTGGCTATCGCGTTAAGAACCTTGTGACGAACAAGCCCAAGAGCGGACTCGGCTCGGCGATTGCTCTTACAATCGTTTCGGCGGTCTTCCTTGCCTTTGCCGTATCGGCACTCGCAGTAAGTGCGGATAAGCTCGGAATTGACGACGGATTCAACTATGCTTACATTATCGTAGAGTTCGTGTTTGCGGCACTCTCCATTGTGGTTGCCGCCGTCTACGCGGGTTTAAGCAAACAGAAGAAAAAATAATTGATTCCATAAAAAAACACCGTGCTTGAATAGCACGGTGTTTTTTTATTCTTTTCAGAAAATATCGGCGGCAATGGGCGAATAGAAGAGCCGCTCTATTTCCTCGCCCTTTGCAAAGGACAATATCCACATGAGCTTTGCGACGGTTGCTTCCAGCGTCATACAGCGCGCTTCCAACACTCTGCCGCATTCTAAAATTCTGCGCCCTACCTCGTAGGTAGAAAGCGAGCTGCCCTCGCGCTCCACCTGTGTGGTGAACACCACCGTCTTGCCCATGGCAAGAAACGCTTTCAGCCGTTTGAAAAATTCGCCGTCGCCGTAGTCGGGCAGTCCGCCCGAACCGAACGATTCAATGATAAGCCCCTCTGCGTGCGTTTCGAGATAATCGAAAATATCCGCCCGAAGCCCCGGAATCATTTTCAGGACGAACACGTTCGTATTGAGCTCGTGATAGAATTTCGGCTCTCCTCCGTGCGGTTGCGGAATGTAGTAAAAGGGCTTGCCCTCGCGCATGATGGCGGTATTGGGATAGTCTACGCTCGTAAATGCGTTATAGCTGTGCGTGTGCGTTTTCTTGGCGCGCGTACCCAAAATCACGTTGCCGTCGAACACGATATGCACGCCTGATGCGCCGTCGTCCGCACAGTACGCGAACGCGTCCGCTAAGTTTTTCCGCGCGTCCGTATCGCGCAGGAACGCCGATTTCTGAGAGCCCGTAAGCACCACGGGCTTACCCGAATTCTGCACGAGATAGGAAAGCGCCGCCGCCGTGTACGCCATGGTGTCCGTGCCGTGCGTGACGACGAAGCCGTCGTATTTTTGATAGTTTTCCTCGATGAGCCGCGCGATTTCCAGCCAATGCGCGGGGCTCAGATTCGTGCTGTCGAGGTTAAAGGGTTGCACGGTCTTCACGCGGCATACCTCGGCAATCTCGGGCACGCAGGATAACAGCTCCTTCGAGGTGAGCGCGGGCGTAAGCCCCGCACCGTTGTTCTTTGAGGCGATCGTGCCGCCCGTTGCTATCATAAGAATGTTTTTCATACTTTTACTCAAATCAGTTTATTTTTCAAAAGCGTAATTTCTTCGGGAGTAAGCCCCGCGTCTTCCGCGCCGCACACGAGAGCAAAAAGCTTTTTCGCGGTATCCGCCGCCCCCGCTCCGCAAATGAGCACGGGAGCGTTCGCCCGCGCAACCGCGCTGAGCGCGTCTTCACGGGTATGCAGTACCGCAATTCCTAAGGCGTGAAGCGCGGAGAGCTGTTCTTCGCTTGGCACTTCTTCGCAGTAGTACACTTCCCCGAAGCGGGTATACCGCTTTGCATCGTACCGCCGTCCGCCGAGATCGCGGCAGGTATATCCGCCAAAATTGCGTTCGCAGACGCCGTATTTTGCAGCAACCTTTTTAATGAGGCGCACGTCGTAGGGCGCGCCGTTTTCCTCTGCCGTGAGCGTGCGCTCGACGCGGGCGCATTGCAGACGGTTGTGCGCTCCCACGGGCGCAAGCACCCGCTCCCCTGCCTTTATAGGAAATTCGCACAAGTACCAGTAAACGTTATCGGCAATATTCGCGTCCTCGATAAACCTGAGTGCCGCAAAGCTTTGTTTCAAGTTTTCCCCTCTTTCGTATCTTTTATTTCTCTGAATACTCGGTGAGCTTTTCCGCTTTTAATTTCAAACGGTATTTTTCGCGCAGGGCGGCAATCTTCGGCATCAGCTCCGACTTGTGATGAAAGTCGAGCGCGTCCTCGTCTTTCCAACGGTCTATGAGGAGCACGGTTTCGGGATCGTCCATCGGGAAAAAGTATTCGTACCGTTCGTTCCCCGCTTCCGCTCTCACCGCCGCAACGATTCCGCTTTCAACCATCTCTTCGGCGAATTTTCTTGCCGCGCCGTCCTTGCCCGTATAGTACAGGTTGACCGTGATACTCATACCGTATTCCCCCTTGCTTTCCGTATTATACCATAAAGGGCGTCCGATTGCAAGAATCGGACGCCCTTTGCATTTAAGAAAACGTTTCGGTGGAAAGATACCGATCTCCCGAATCGGGGAAGATAACCACCATATTCTTGCCCGCGTTCTCTTTGCGCTTTGCAAGCACCGTAGCGGCGGCGAGTGCCGCGCCCGAGGAAATGCCGACAAGCACGCCCTCCGTCCTGCCGATTTCCCTGCCCGCCTCTTCTGCCGCTTCGTCGGACACGGTGAGCACCTCGTCGTACACGGAGGTATCTAACACGCCCGGCACGAACCCCGCGCCGATTCCCTGAATCTTATGCGGCCCTGCCCTGCCGCCCGAAAGCACGGGCGAGCCCGCAGGTTCCACCGCAACCACTTTCACGTTCGGGTTTTGCTCTTTTAAGAATTTGCCGACGCCCGTCAGCGTACCGCCCGTACCCACGCACGCAATAAAGATATCCACCTTGCCCTGCATATCCTTCCAGATTTCGGGGCCTGTCGTCTCAAAATGTGTCTTGGGATTTATGGGATTTTCAAACTGCCCCGCAATAAACGCGTTTTTCGTTTTTTTCGCAAGCTCGTGCGCCTTATCGATTGCGCCCTGCATCCCGCCCTTGGTGAGCACGATTTCCGCACCGTATGCTTTCAAAAGTTTCCTGCGTTCCGCGCTCATCGTTTCGGGCATGGTGAGTATCACGCGATACCCCTTTGCGCTCGCCACCGCCGCCAGCCCGATGCCCGTATTGCCCGAGGTCGGCTCTATAATCACGGAATGCTTTTCGAGCCTGCCCGATTTTTCCGCGTCCTCGATCATTGCCCGCGCAACTCTGTCCTTCACCGAACCCGCAGGGTTTAGGGCTTCGAGCTTCGCATAAATGCTTGCCTGTAAGGCGTGCTTCTTTGCATACCTGCTAAGCTTCAACAGCGGGGTGTTTCCGATACCGTCCGTTATGCTTTCATATACTGCCATACTTGCAGTATATGCGCGGAGCTTTTTAGCCGTATATTTTTCTGATAAGAAAGTTTACAAATCTCACGGGCAGAAGTCTTGATAAAAAGATTTCCGCTTTGGATACGAACCCGACCGTTTTCCGAAGGGGCGGGTGCTTTTGTTTCGCCGCACGGTACACGAGCTTTGCAACGCTTTCGGGCGGCTTGCCGTGCTGTTCGTCGCGTGCCATTTTCGCAACCGATTTCTTCGCCGTCTCGTTCTCGCCCTCGCACACGCGGGCAGAGGTGAAACCCGTCTTGGTATCGCCGGGGAGAATTGCCGTCACGCGGACACGGTAGGGCTTTAACTCGTTTGCTAAGGCTCGCGAAAAGACCTCGACGCCCGCCTTGGTTGCCGAATACATTGCCTGATAGGGCAGCGGCATAATGCCCCCCACCGAGGAAATGTTGATAATGCGCCCGCGCGTTTCTTTGAGGTACGGCACGATTTTGCTGCACAGCACGCACAGCGCGGTGAGGTTGACTTCCACGATTTGCGCAATGCGTTCGGGCGAAGCCTCTTCTATGGCACCCGCAATGCCGAACCCCGCGTTGTTCACAAGGACGTCAATGTGCCCTTCCTTTTCGTGAATCTCTTCAAAGATTTTTTCGATTGCCGTGTAGTCGGTCACGTCCGCGGAATAGCAGAAAAATTCCCCCTCGAAGGGCTTTCTGGCAATGCCGTAAACCTTGTATCCCTTTTTCAAAAAGAGCCGCGCCGTAGCCAAACCGATTCCGCTCGTCGCGCCCGTAATTACCGCAACTTTTTCCATAATGACATTATTATAATCGAATAAAATTTGTATGTCAATAATTTGACAAATTCAAATTGTAATGCTAAAATATGACAAGACGGAGGAAAGAAATGGATTTATTTCAAAAATGTGAAAACCGCGAAAGACTCGATTTCTTGAAGCAAAAAGATATTTATCCCTACTTCCATATGCTCACTTCCAAGCAGGCTCCCGAAGTGAAAATGGAAGGGAAAGACATGATTATGATCGGTTCCAATAACTATCTGGGACTGACTTCTCACCCCGAAGTGATTGAAGCGGGCGTGAAGGCGCTTGAAAAATACGGCTCGGGCTGTTCGGGCAGCCGATTCTTAAACGGCACGCTCGATTTACATATCGAGCTTGAGAAAAAGCTTGCCGCGTTCCTGCACAAGGAAGACGTAGTCACCTTCTCGACGGGATTCCAGTCTAACCTCGGAATTATTGCGGGCATTACGGGGCGCAACGACGTGATTTTATGCGACAGGGAAAACCACGCAAGCATTTACGACGCGTGCCGACTGAGCTTTGCGAGAATGCTTAGATACCGCCATGCGGATATGGAAGACTTAGAGGAAAAGCTTAAAACAATCGATACGAGCGTTTCGGGTATTTTAATCGTAACGGACGGCGTATTCAGCATGGGCGGCGATATTGCGAAGCTCCCCGAAATCGTAGCGCTTGCCAAGAAGTACGGCGCGCGCGTGATGGTGGACGACGCGCACGGGCTCGGCGTTTTGGGCGAGCACGGCAGAGGCACGGCGGAGCACTTTGGTTTAGAGGACGAAGTTGATATTTACATGGGCACCTTCTCGAAATCGCTTGCGAGTATCGGCGGATACATGGCAGCAAAGAAATACGTTTGCGATTACGTGCGCCACAATTCCCGCCCGTTTATTTTCAGCGCGAGCTTAACGCCTGCAAACGCGGCGTGCGCCATGAAGTCGCTTGAAATTTTGGAGCGCGAACCGCAGCGCGTGAAACGGCTTGCCGAAATCAGCAATTATATGCGCGCGAACTTGAAGCGCGAGGGAATCGACATTATCGACAGCACGACACCCATCATTCCCATTTACACCTATACCGACGTGAAAACGTTCACGGCGTGCAAGCTGCTCTTCGATAGAGGCGTGTACGTAAACTCGGTGGTTTCCCCTGCCACTCCCGTGGGACAGAGCCTTATCCGCACGAGCTACATGGCAACGCATACCGAGGAGCAAATGGACCGCGCACTCGTTCAAATTAAAGCCGTGCTCGACATTGTGAAAGACATTCAGGAATAATATTTTATGGAAATTAAAAAGCAAGGAAGGGTGTTTCATCTGTCCTTGCTTTTTTATTACATTCTTGATATAATGAAATTACGATAAACAGTAATTTAAAGGAGACAGGACGAGAATACTCTCGTCCCTTTTTTATGCCATAAAAATTATATTCCGTAAATGTGCTTGACAAGTTAATGTAGATAAACTAAAATATAGTTAACCTATATGAATTAGTTTGCGGAGGTAGTATGGATAAGTATTTTTTTGCAAATGCCGTGCTTTCTGTTTTTAGTAAAAACTATATGGATTTGAAAAAAGGACTCCCTATCCGTCCAAGTGAAATGGGCGTACTTAATATCATATCCGAAACGGAAGGTCCGCATACGCCCGTTATGCTTGCAGAAATGTTGAAAGTGTCTAAACCGATGATTACGGCACATATCACTTCGCTTGAAAATAAAGGATATATTATCAAAAGTCCGTCGCCGCAGGATAAACGGGCCTACTACATTCTGCCGACTGAAAAAGCACAAGCTCTTGTTAAAAAAGCAAAAGCCGATTTAACACATAAACTCGATTGGTTGATAGACGGGCTTGGGCAAGATGATTTTAGCACCTTGGTTGAATTAGCGGAAAAAGCAAATAATATTATGAAATTTAATAGTTCGGAGGTGTGATTATGCAAAACAATGAAATTGGAAAAGCCATACCGTGGAATCCGTGGCACGGGTGCAAAAAGGTAAGCGCAGGCTGTAAAAATTGCTTTGTTTACAAAATGGACCAAAGGTACGGCAGAAATACCGCTATAATTGAAAAGGGTAAAACTACATATGAGCTGAAAGACAAAGACTGTCCGCCGAATTCATTGGTAAAGCTCTGCTTTTCTTCGGATTT
>JAIDCJ010000001.1 GCA_029055875.1 Clostridia bacterium | reverse complement strand
TAGTCCGCCTTGCAGTCCTGCCGTCTGCGGAATTTCGCGCTGTTGTTTTTTACGAAGCGGGAAATTTCCTCGCGTCTGCTCTGCGGAATGTTGATGTAGAAATTCGCAAGCGTTTCGCGCCCCTCGGGAGTGATAATATAGAGGGGATCGTCCGAGCTTGGAATTTCGCAGATAAACCCGTCGGAAATGAGTTTATGAATGAGCACCATGCAGTCCATATAATGGATCCAGTCGTTGGAAAGCGAGCACATATCAATGATAGTGCGCTCGGAAAGGGGACTCTCCATTTTATCAAAGACGAAGAGCAGTATTAATTTGTTAACCGACGTTTCGCCTTTTATCTGCATGGATGGTTTTTCCTTTGGGTTTCTTTGGGGGTGAAAGGATATAACAAGCCGCTTATCGGGAAAAGCGGCTATATGGTTTCATTATAAACTGGTATTGTATCACTATTATAACTAAATTTACGCGTAAAATCAAGATATTTCGGAAAATTTCTTTAACATTTTTTGTTTTTATGATATAATGTATCATCGGAGAATTAGAATACACATGAAATATCATATCGTAACGTACGGCTGTCAGATGAATCTGCACGAGTCGGAAAAAATAGCGGGAATCCTACGCGAAAAGGGGTACGAAGAAGAATCACCCATGGAAGAGGCGGATATCATCGTATTTAACACCTGCTGTATCCGCGAGAACGCGGAAAACCACGCGTTCGGGAATATCGGCTCACTCAAAAAGCTTAAACGCGCAAAAAAAAGTTTGATGATTGCCGTGGGCGGCTGTATGGTGCAGGAAGCGGGCAAAGCTGAAACGTTAAAGGAAAAGTTTCCCTTTATCGATATCCTGTTCGGCACGCATAACTTAGCCGAGCTCGGCGATTTGATCGAGCAAAAACGTTTGCAAAAAAAGGCGGTGCTTTCCGTGCCCGAAGAACGCAGGGAAACCGAGGACGGCATTTCGCCCGTTCGGACGAGCTATCCCAACGCGTGGGTGAATATCACCTACGGCTGTAACAATTTCTGCTCCTATTGCATCGTGCCCTACGTGAGGGGCAGAGAACGCTCCCGCAAAAAAGAAGATATTCTTGCGGAGGTGGAAAAGCTCGTAAAAGAGGGGTATAAGGAAATTACGCTCCTCGGACAGAACGTAAATTCTTATAGAGACGGCGATACGGCTTTTCCCGCACTTTTGGACGAGGTTGCCTCTATCGAGGGGAATTTCCGTCTGCGGTTCATGACGTCGCACCCCAAGGACTTTTCTGCGGAGCTCGTTGCCGTCATGAAAAAGCATACGAAGATTTGCAGAGTTTTGCACCTTCCCGCGCAGTCGGGCTCTAACCGTATTCTCTCTCTTATGAACAGACGCTACACGCGCGAGAAGTATCTCGACTGCGTGAAGTACTTAAAAAGCGAGATTCCAGATGCGGAGCTCACTACAGACCTTATCGTGGGCTTTCCCACCGAAACGGAAGCGGACTTCGAGGACACGCTCTCGCTCGTAAGGGAAGCGGACTTCGCATCGGCGTTCACCTTTATCTACTCTCCGCGCACGGGCACCAAGGCGGCGGAAATGGAGGGGCAGATTCCCGAAGAGGTCAGCAAGGTACGCATTATCAAATTAATTGATTTAGTGAATTCACTCACGCGCGGAAAGAGCGCGAAATACGTCGGGGGAACAGCGGAGATTCTCTGCGAGGGATACGACGAAAAGAAGGGTATGTATCTCGGCAGAGACCCTTACGGCAGAATGGGCTATTTTGTAAGCGATACAAACCCCATAGGGGAATTCGTAACGCTTAAAATTACACGCGCAAGCGGAATTTCGCTCTACGGCGAACGGATATAAAAGGGGGAACCATGGGACTTTCACCAATGATGGAACATTACCTGCAAATGAAAGAGAAGTATAAGGACTGTGTTCTCTTTTACCGACTGGGTGATTTTTACGAAATGTTTTTCGACGACGCCGTGCGCATTTCCCAGATACTCGATTTAACGCTTACGGGCAGGGATTGCGGCTTGAAAGAGCGCGCGCCCATGTGCGGCATTCCCTTTCATGCGGCAGATGCCTATATTGCAAAGCTCGTATCGCTCGGGGAGCGCGTTGCCATCTGCGAACAGCTTACGGAGCCCCAGCCCGGCGTGAAGATGGTGGAGCGCGACGTCGTTCGTATCGTCTCCGCAGGTACGGTGACGGAAGAGGGACTTCTCGACGAAAAACGCAACAACTATATTGCCTGCGCCTACAAGGCGGGCAAAACCTATGCGCTTGCCTGGGCGGATATTACCACGGGCGAGTTTTCGGCGAGCGAGGAAGAAAACGCCGATAATCTCATTTCCACGCTTACAAATCTTCCGATTGCGGAAATCATCTGCAACGAAGAACTTTTATTCGATACCAAGGAGCGCGTAGAGCGGGAACGCCAGCTTCCGCCTTTTTCGTGCTATCTCCCTTGGGCGTTTCAGCGGGCGGCGGCGGAAAAGAATTTGAAAGAGCAGCTCGGCGCGGCATCTCTTTCCGCACTCGGACTTGACGGTCACGAAGGCGCGGTGATTGCCGCAGGTGCACTCGTTGAGTACTTGCGCGATACGCAGAAGCACGCGCTCAAAAATATCAACGCGCTTCGCATTACCGAAGAGAGCCTTTATATGAAGCTCGATCCTACTGCGGTGCGCAATCTCGAAATCCTCAAAAACAATGCCGAAGGTACGAAATACGGCTCGCTTTTATGGCTTCTCGATAAGACCAAAACGGGCATGGGCGCACGTAAGCTTGCGTCTATGCTTACCCGCCCGCTTGCAGGGAAAGAGCAAATCGAAGAACGGCTTGACGCCGTCGGCGAACTCTACGACGCAACCGTCGTCAGAATGGGCATTCACGAAATGCTTGCAGGGGTAAGAGATATCGAAAGGCTTACGGGCAGAATCTCCAACGGCAATTTACAACCGCGGGACTGCTTGGCGCTCTCTGCGTCGCTCGCCGTTATTCCGTCTCTCAAAATGCAGCTTGCGGGATTTGGCTCCAAGCTTCTGAAAAATATTGCGGACGATTTCATCGATACGCGCAGTCTGTGCGATTTATTAGACCGCGCAATCAACCCCGATGCAACGACGCGCAAAGAGGGAAACTACATTCGCGCGGGCTACAATAAAGAGCTCGACGAGCTCAAATCAATCAAGGAAAACAGCACTTCGCTCGTTGCGGAGCTCGAGGCACGCGAGCGGGAAAAGACGGGGATCCGCACGCTCAAAGTGGGGTACAACCGCGTATTCGGCTACTATATCGAGGTGACGAATTCTCTTCTCGATAAAGTTCCGTTTTCGTACATCCGTAGACAGACGCTTGCGGGTGCAGAGCGGTTTACCACCGAGGAACTCAAAGAGCTTGAACAAAGCGTGCTCGGCAGCAGAGATAAAGCAATGCGCCTCGAAGAGCACCTCTATGAAGAATTGCTTGAAATTCTCTCGCGCAACATTGCGCTTTTGAAGAGCATTGCCGAGGCGGTTGCTTCTCTCGACTGCTTTGTATCACTTGCGGTGGTTGCCAAGGAGCAGAAATATTGCCGTCCCCAGATTTTGGAAGAGGGCGCGCTTGAAATTACAGAGGGGCGGCACCCCGTTGTGGAGGCGATTTCCAAGGAACGCTTTATTCCCAACGATACGCTTCTCGACGGCGGAGAAAACCGCGCAATGATTATTACCGGCCCGAACATGGCGGGAAAGAGCACCTATCTCCGTCAGGTCGCGCTCGTCACGTTTATGGCGCAAATCGGCAGTTTCGTGCCCGCAAAAGAAGCGCGTGTGCCCTTGTGCGATAAAATATTTACAAGAATCGGCGCAAGCGATAACCTCATTCTCGATCGGAGTACCTTCATGGTGGAGATGACGGAGGTTGCCAATATCCTGCGCAACGCAACTCCCAAGAGCCTTTTGATTCTCGACGAAGTAGGGCGGGGTACGAGCACCTACGACGGACTCTCCATTGCCTGGGCGGTGGTGGAGCATCTTACCGAAACGGTGCGCGCAAAGACGCTGTTTGCAACGCACTACCACGAGCTTACCGAGCTCGAAGGCAAGTTAGAGGGCGTCAAGAACTATAAAATCAACGTGCGGGAAATCGGCGGGAGCATCGTGTTCCTGCGCAAGATCGTGCGCGGCGGCGCGCAAAAGAGTTTCGGTGTAGAGGTGGCGTCTCTTGCGGGCGTACCACAGGAAGTTACCGCCCGCGCGAAAGCTATCTTAAAATCGCTTGAAAAGAACGATACCGCCGCTCGCGGCACCACGTTTGAAGAAGCGGAAGAGGAAACGGTGAGCATGCTCAATTTGAACGCAGAGCTTGCGGGAATCGACGTGAACGCACTCACGCCCATGCAGGCGCTTGCGCTCATTGCCGAGTGGAAGGAGAAACTCAAATGAAAATCAATATTCTTTCTGCGGAAGTCTATAATAAAATCGCGGCGGGCGAGGTGGTGGATCGGCCTTATTCCGTCGTCAAAGAGCTCGTAGAAAACGCAATCGACGCAGGTGCAAAGGAAATTACCGTGGAGATTGAAAAGGGCGGGAAAAGTCTCGTCCGCATTAGCGATAACGGTTGCGGAATCGAAAAGACCGATTTGAAAAGCGCCTTTTTGCCGCACGCTACGAGCAAGCTGAAATGCGCGGAAGATTTGTTTACCGTGCAAACGCTCGGTTTCCGCGGCGAGGCAATTGCTTCCATTGCCGCCGTATCGCGTATGAAAATTACGTCCAAAACCGAGGCGGGCGAAGCGTATTCTTTAAGCGTCACGGGCGGTGCGTTCGGCGAAGTGGTTTCCGCCGCAGGCGCTAACGGAACCTGCACCGAGGTAGAGGACTTGTTTTTCAACACGCCCGCACGGCTCAAATTTTTGAAATCGGATACGCAGGAAGAGAGCGACGTATCGAACATGATGGTGCGCTTCATTCTCTCTCATCCCGAAATTTCCTTTACTTATATTGCGGACGGAAAGGTGAAATACCGTTCCTTCGGCGACGGCTTGAAGAGTGCGCTCTCCATTGTTTACGGTGCGCAGACACTTTCAAACTGTTACGAGATCGCGGCGGATAAGCACGGAATTAAGCTCCACGGTTTTATCGGCAATCAGAACTTTTCCAAACCCAACCGCAGCTATCAGAGTTTGTTCGTAAACGGACGCTACGTCGTCAATCAAACGGTAAGCGCGGCAGTCACGAACGCCTACGGCGCATACCTTATGAAACGGCAATATCCGTTTTACGTATTGTTTTTGGAAATCTCGCCCGAAATTGTGGACGTAAACGTACACCCCAACAAGGCGGACGTTCGCTTTGCGGATAACCAGATTATTTACGGAAGCGTGTATTCGGTCGTCTCCGCCGTTTTAGACGGCAATTCCCGCGCGCTCGAGTATTTGGCGGAAACGCCCAAGCCCGTGCAAGAACCGCAGCCTGCACCAAAAGAAAAACCGCAGTCCATGGAAAAACCGCAGCCCGCGCCCATGAGCTATGAGCAGGCGAAGAAGGAGCTACAATTCGATATATCGCCCGTAGGAGGCTCTCAGCCGCGTTTTATCGAGCGCAAGCCTATGAAGCTTGAGGTGCGTGCGCCTCAGCCCGCAGAGGATATATTTGCTGAGAATCAGCGTTTTCTTCTCAAACAGGAAAAGAAACAGCAGGTTCAGGAAAAAATCGATCCCGCGCGGCTCGAATATAAGGGGGAGCTTTTCCGCACCTATCTCATTTATGAAACGGGGGATTCGGCTTATTTCGTAGACCAGCACGCGGCGCACGAGCGGCTCATCTATAACCGCTTGAAAGAGAAATGGGAGAAGCGGGAAATTATTGCCCAGCCCATGCTCGTGCCGTACGTGGTGAATGCAAACCCGCAGGAATTTGCATTCCTTGAAAAGAATTTGGGCGTTCTTCGGGAAATCGGTTTTGAGGTAGAGGAGTTCGGAGAATCGAGTATCAAAGTATCCGCCGTGCCGGTTGATTTGCAGAATATCAATTTGGAAGCGTTCTTCCGCGAAGTGCTTTCGTCCGTGGAGAGTTTACGCGCCGTTAAATTGACCGATATTATAAAGGACAGACTTGCGACCTCGGCGTGCAAGGCGGCAGTCAAGGGCGGCGAGAGCTTAACCGAACAGGAAGTGCGCGCGCTCATCGAGGAAACGGAAGGGGATATGGGCATGCGTTGTCCGCACGGCAGACCGGTTGCCGTGAAAATGAAAAAGAGCGAAATCGAAAAGCTCTTTAAGAGAATCGTATGAAAAAAATCCTTGCTGTTTGCGGCGCGACCGCAAGCGGAAAAACTGCGCTTGCCGTGGAATGTGCGAAGCGCTTAAACGGAGAGATAATCTCCTGCGACGCGCTTCTTATCTACCGCGGGCTCAATATCGGAACGGCAAAGCCGACTATGGAAGAGAGGCAGGGAATTCCGCATTATATGATTGACGTTGCGGATCCTTGCAGCAGCTTTTCCGTGAGCGACTTCGAGCGGCTCGCAATGCCTATTCTCGAGGATATTCTCTCCCGCGGAAAAACACCCGTCCTTTGCGGAGGCACGGGCTTTTATATGAACGCACTGCTTTTCAAAAGCTCGTTCGGGAGTACGCCTGCGTCCGAGGCGGTGCGTAAAAAATACGAACAAATCGAACGCGAAAAGGGCAGGGAATATCTTCATTCCCTTCTTGCCGAGGTAGATAAAGAGAGCGCGGAAAAACTGCATTATAACGACGTCAAGCGGGTGATCCGTGCGCTTGAAATATACGAGCTCACGGGGCGCAAAAAGTCCGAACAAAACGACGGTTATACGCCCCGCTATCCCTATTTGGCAGTTGCCTTCGATTATCCGAGGGAAGAGCTGTATCAGCGTATCGGAATCAGAACGCAGGCAATGATAGAGAGCGGACTTGTTGAGGAAGTACAAGGACTTCTTAATAGCGGCGTAGCAAAAACCGCACAGTGTATGCAGGGAATCGGGTATAAGGAAGTCGTTGACTATTTGGAGAATGGCGGTGAGCAGAGTACTATGTCTGGCATAATCGAGCAAAATACCCGTAATTATGCCAAAAGACAGCTCACTTTCTTTAAGAAAATGCCAAATTTGCATTATATTGCGCCCAAAGGAATTGAGAAGGCGGCGCAGGAGGTAGTCACAATTTATGAACGTTGAAGAGAGAATCAAACGCGCGGAAGCGCTTTTACAAAAGGACTTTGCGGCAATCGATAAAATTGCGGAAAAGAATACGGAGAAGGTACTGGAAGCATTCAAAGAGGAGCGGGTTGCCACAATGCACTTTGCGCCCTCCACGGGCTACGGCTACGGCGATGCGGGCAGAGAGACGCTTTGCAAGGTGTTCGCGCGTGCATTCGGCGCAGAGCGGGCTATCGTATCTCCCGCGCTTCTTAGCGGCACGCATACCATCACCTGCGCGCTGTTCGGCATTCTCCGTCCGCACGACGAAATGCTCATTATTACGGGCACGCCTTACGATACGCTCCGCGGCGTACTTTGGGAAGAGGGCAACGGCTCGCTTAAAGATTTCGGAATCGGTGCGGACGTCGTCGAGCTTGATAAAAACGGTAAAATCGATTTTCCCGCAGTCAAAAAGGCGCTCCCGAAAAAAAACTATAAAGCGGTCTATATTCAGCGTTCGCGCGGCTACGAGCTTCGTGATTCGTTCACGGTAGAGGAAATTGAAGCGGCGTGCGCCTTTGTTAGAAAGAGCGGTTTTCAGGGCTGTATCTTCGTAGATAACTGCTACGGCGAGTTTGTAGAAACGAAGGAGCCGACGGCGGTCGGCGCAGATTTAATGGCAGGCTCGCTCATAAAAAATCCCGGAGGCGGGCTGGCCCCCACGGGCGGCTATATTGCGGGAAAAGAGGAATACGTAGAGCTTTGCGAAAACCGTCTTACCGCGCCCTCCGTCGGTGCGGAAATCGGCTCTTACGCCTACGGCTATTTGCCTTTTTACGAGGGGTTCTTCCTCGCGCCTCACACGGTTGCGCAGGCACTCAAAGGAAGTCTTCTCATCGGTAAATGTATGGAGGAGCTCGGCTACGAGAATTTCCCGAAGCTCGATAAGCTTCCTGCCGATATCACCCGCGCCGTTCGCTTCGATACGGAAAAACAGCTCACCGATTTTATCGTGTCCGTGCAGGAGTGTTCGCCCGTCGATTCCTTCGTGCGTCCCGAGGCATGGGATATGCCCGGCTACGACAATAAAGTAATTATGGCCGCAGGCACCTTCGTAGGCGGTGCAACGAGCGAGCTCTCTGCCGATGCACCCATCCGCGAACCTTATACCGCGTATTTTCAAGGCGGGCTCACCTACGAGCACTGCCGTATCGCCTGCAAAAGAATTTTGGAAAAATTAACCTGAAATTTTATTGATTACCCCTTGACAAGTGATAAATTTGATAGTATTATTATGATATCAAAATAATATCATATTTGGAGGGTAATTATGGACAACTTTAACAACATTGACGAAAAGACCGCCCGCGAGAAAAACGGCTGGGTGATGCTCTTCGTAACCGTGCTGGTGCTTCTTGCAAGTCTTGCAATGTTCGTCGTGGGTATCATAGCAGGTACCAATACCGCAGGGCTTCCCGAGGATCTCGGCGCAATCATCATCGGGGGAATCGTCGGTCTGATTGTAACCGTATTCCTGATTAAGGGCTTCAAGCTCTTACAGCCCAACGAAGCGTACGTGTTTACGCTGTTCGGCAAGTATTACGGAACGCTTAAGCACGACGGTTTCTTTTGGGTGAATCCTTTCTGCTCGGCGGTCAATCCCGCGCGTATTACCATGGGGCTTGCAAGAAAGCTTTCGTTAAAGGCAATGACGCTCAATAACGAAAAGCAGAAGGTAAACGACGAAGAGGGTAACCCCATTGAAATTTCCGTCGTCGTTATCTGGCGCATTACTAACACGGCGCGCGCCGTATTCAACGTAGAAAATTATGCCGCTTATATCTCCACGCAGTGCGACGCGGCAATCCGTCAGGTGGCACGGCAGTATCCTTACGACGTATCTTCCAACGGTGACGAGAAGTCTCTCCGCGGCTCTGCGCAGGAAGTAGCGGATATTCTGAAAGGGGAAATTCAGTCGCGCGTGGATATGGCAGGTATCGAAATTCTCGAAGCGCGCATTTCCCACCTTGCGTATTCGCCCGAAATCGCCGCCGCAATGCTGCAACGCCAGCAGGCTTCCGCAATTATCGCAGCCCGTCAGAAAATCGTAGAGGGCGCGGTTTCTATGGTTCAGATGGCGCTTACCAAGCTTTCCGAGGAAAATATCGTCGAACTCGACGACGAGAGAAAGGCGCAAATGGTTTCAAACCTTCTCGTCGTTCTCTGCGGCAACCGTGACGCCCAACCCGTTGTAAACAGCGGCTCCATTTATTAACGAAAGGGGTGGGACGAACATGGAACGCGAAAAGTCGGAACGGGACAATCAAATAAAAAAGCAAGTGCCCCTTCGGCTTTCTGCATCGCTATGCAGAGAACTCGCGGAGTGGGCTGAAGCGGATTTTCGTTCGCTGAACGGACAAATCGAGTATCTTCTTTCCGAGTGCGTGAAAAAGCGCAAGAAAGGAAATACAAAGGGCGAATGAACGGAAGTTTGAAAACATATTGTTTTATAAGGAGAGAATTATGGAAGAGGAGAAAAACGAAATCGGCTCGGAAATACCTTCGCAACAGCCGACGGTCGGTATGCCGGTTTTCGACTTTCAGGAAAGCAATATTCAAAACTGCATTCTCGAATGCAAGGACTTAAGCAAAAACTACGGCGGTTTTATTGCGCTTTCCAACGTAAATCTTAAAATCCCCGCGGGCGGAATCGTAGGACTTCTCGGCCCGAACGGGAGCGGCAAGACGACGCTTATCAAGCTCGCCATGGGAATGCTTCAGCCGACGAACGGCGAGATTCTCATTGACGGTCAGAAGACGGGCGCCGCTACCAAGGCAATTACCGCATATCTGCCGGATGCAAACTATCTGTGCAAGTGGATGCGGGTTGAACAGCAGGTCAACTATTATGCCGATTTCTTCCCCGATTTCAGAAGGGAGAAGGCGGAGGAGATGCTTGCACGCCTCGGAATCGGCATGAAGCAGAAAATCAAAGCACTTTCCAAGGGCAACAAGGAAAAGCTCGGGTTGATTCTCACCATGTCGCGGGATGCGAAATTGTATATCCTCGACGAGCCGATTGCGGGCGTCGACCCTGCGGCGCGTGACTTCATTCTCGATACGATTATGAAGAATAAGCCCGAGGGTGCGACAATCTTTTTATGCACGCATTTGATTGCGGATATCGAGCCCGTACTCACGCACGCAATCTTTTTAAGAAACGGACAAATCGTGCTCAACGCGCCCGCGAACGAAGTGAGAGTGAAGGCGCAAAAGAGTTTGGACGAACTGTTCAGGGAGGTGTTCAGATGGTAGGGAAACTTATGAAGCACGAATTGAAAGCGCTCTTCCGCGGGCTTTTAATTATTGGAATCGTCGTGCTCGTTTTCGCCGGTATCGGCAGGCTTTTAATTGCCACCAACCCCAACGGCTATATCGGAGTGCTTTTCGCTATCTTTGCTATTTACCTTTCCTTGATTGCAATTTTCGCGGCATATATCGGCAGTATTGCGCAGTTCTCCCGCTCGCTGTTTACGGGCGAAGGGTATATGACGTTTTCGCTTCCCGTAACGCCTACGCAGCTTATAATCTCGAAACTGCTTTCTGCGCTGATTGCAACGTGGTTCGGAGTTGCCGTTTGCGCCGCATCCTGCGGAATCGTTCTCACGGCTGTTCCTGCAGAAGTGATGGATGAAATTGCCGCAATGCTCGGCGAAGTGTGGCAGCAGCTCAGCGCATATTTTGCATCCGATCCGCTTCTCGTGGTGGAATTGGTGCTTATTTTAATCAGCTCGATTCCCATGGGCTTACTTCTGATGTATCTCATTGTTTCGGTAGGGCAGTTGTTTACGGCGCATAGAAAGCTGATTACGGTTGCAATCGCAATCGGCTGCTTGCTGATCGTATTCCCCATTCTCAATGCGTATTGCCTCGATCCCATTCTGGACTTGGCAACGAAGGTGAGTATTCATCTTGCGGACTGGATACAGATTCTTTTGTACGTCGGAATCGACATTGGCAGCTTCTTTGCAGTTCGGTATATTCTGAAAAACAAAGTAAATCTTATCGTATAAACGGTTACGAAAAAAGCCCCCGAAAGGGGGCTTTTTTTGTGCGTTATTTTTTCTTTGGTTGGTAGGGCTCTTGTTTTACGAGCTCGTAGCCTTTTTTGGGCTTTCTGCGGAAGAAGTCGATTTTGCCGCCGAACTTCGCAAGGAGCACGCCGCCTACAATCACGACTGCCGCAACGCAGATTACGACGATCGCCCAGGCGTCCAACGTTTCGCCTTTTACCTTCGTCCAAAGCTCGTTGATCTCTTTATCCTTTTCGCCGTAATAGTTCATGACTGCGCACCGCGGCGTCACGTCCTCGGGCGGATACTGCGCGTAGAGCTGGCGGGAGAGTTGGTCGGGACTCGTGTAAATCACCGCGCCGCCTTCGTCCGCTCTGAAATCTTTGCCGAAGAAATAGCTTAAATCGTAGGGCTCGCTCTCTTCGCCTTCTTCTGCGCTGTAAGTGTCCTCAACGTATTCAAATACCTCGTCGCCTGCAATCGCCGAAGTATAGCCGATATAGTACATATTCCGCACGGCGTTTTCGGGCATAGAGAGGAAGTTGATAAACGCTTCCGCCGCTTGGTGGTTCGCGCCCTTGGGCATTACCCAGCCGTCGAAGAAGAGGTTTGCGCATTCGTCGGGGATATAGTAATTGAGCTCCACGCCTTGCTCTTCGGCAAGGTCCATGGCGTACACCGCGTCGCCGCTCCAAGCAAAGTTGATCCAAATTTTGCCCGTCACCATATCCTGCTTGCCCGAATCCGTTTCAAAGCCGTAGAGGTTGGACTTCATCTTAATAAGCGTATCCTGCACCTTTTTTACGGTTTCTGCGCTGGTGTCGTTCATAAGGTAGGTGACTTGTTCGTTATAATCTTCGCGCGTAATTTCCTTGTTTTCGTACTGCTCTTTGAGTGCAAGCAGTTCCTCTTGGTGTACGATTGCGAGCCCTACGAAATAGGAGTCGCGTACGTTGTCCTTGGTGGTTACCTTGTTTTTGTAGTTCGTATCGAGAAGGGTATTCCAATAGGCGTTTTCCGTAAAATCGACTTTTTCGGGATTGTAAATAAAACCCGTCGTTCCCCACATATAGCCCGCCGCGTATTTTTCGAGCTGATATGTCTTTCCGTCTAACTCTCTTTCCTCCGCAAATACGCCTGCAATGTATTCCGATACGTTGTTAAGATAATAGTTCAGCTCGTTATCTTCTACAAAGAATTCGTTGCTGAGCGGCTCTAACATATCCTCGGCAATCAGCTTCATAATCATGTACTCGGAAGGGCATACGAGGTCAAACGTCACGCCCAGCTTTAACTGGTTGTACATATCTTCGTTGGTGCCGAACGTGGAATATTCCACCCGAATGGGCTTTTCGTAAGTTTCCTCGTACCAATCCTCGAAGTCGTCTATTATGGAAGGCGCAAGTTGGGTTCCGTACTCTTTTTTGTACCATTTCTGGAACGCTTTGTGCGACATATCGGGCGCAAGCTCTTCCTTTAAGGTGTCATAAACGTAAGAGCCTTCGCCGCCATCGTCGATATATTCTTCCCAGTTATAGACGCGGAGAATAACGGTACCGTCGCCCGAGCAGCCGCTAAAAAGCGCTAAAGAGGGGAGAAGGAGCGCCGCCGTGAGTGCAAGAGAAATTATTTTCTTTTTCATTTCTTCTTCTCCTTTTTCTTCATGCCCGTCAAATTTGCCGTGAGTACCACTGCAAGAATAATGATGAAGATGATCGTCGTGAGTGCCCAGAACGAGGAAAGCACCTCTGCGGTGTGTGCATTCCCGCGCATGGTCGCGTTATAAACGTAGGTGGAAATGGTGTTGAACGTTGCGGGCTTCGTGTAGCTTGTTACAATGTAATCGTCCAGCGAAAGGGTAATGGCGAGCATAAAGCCCGAAATAATGCCGGGGATAATCTGCGGGAGTACCACCTTGAAGAGCGCCTTTGCAGGGCTTGCGCCAAGGTCAAGTGCGGCCTCGTAAAGACTGTTATCCATTTGTTTTAGTTTGGGCATGACGGAGAGTACCACGAAGGGTGTGCAGATGACCATGTGTCCGACGAGCAGCGTAAAGTAGGAACGCGGCAGTCCGATGACCACGCACAAAAGTAGCGTGAGGGAAAGCGCGGTTACGATTTCCGCATTGATAATGGGAATCTGCGATGCAACGTTGATTGCCGTCTTGGTGCGCTTTTTGCAGTAGTACATACCGAGTGCGCCTGCCGTGCCGAGAACGGTAGAGAGGAGCGCGGCAAGGAATGCAAGGAGCAGCGTGTTCCCGATCATGCCGAGAATCGTGGAATCGCCGAAGAGCTTTGCATAGTGCGTAAACGAGAATTCCCCCCAGGTGCCTATGGTATCGGTCGAGTTGAAGCTGTACACGGCAAGCACGAGAATGGGCGCATAGAGAATGAGGAGCACGAGCCCGATAAAGCCCGCCTTCAGACACTTGATTGCAATTGCTTTCTTGTTCATAAATTCGCTCCCCTTACGTTTTCTTCGGACTTAAACCCGCCCGAGAGAATGGTGGAAACGAACACGATAACGAGGAGCACAAGCGCAATCATCGAACCCATGTGCCAGTCGGAGCCGAAATAGGTTTCAATGAATTTACCCACAATCGTCACTTTGGAGTTGCCGAGCATATCGGAAACGACGTAGTTCGTCATGGAGGGCAAGAATACCATGGTAATTCCGCTGAGTACCCCCGGCATAGAGAGGGGAACGGTAATGCGGAAAAAGGTCGTAAACGCGTTCCCGCCGAGGTCCGCGCTTGCCTCGTAAAGGCTGTTATCGATCTTCTGCAACGTGGTATAGAGCGGGAGAATCATGAAAGGCAAAAAGTCGTAGACCATGCCGAGTATGGTGTTGAAGTAGTTCGCTTCACCAAGCATTCCGATCCAACTCAAAAGCTCGCGGATCGCGTTGACGCGGAGCACGAAGTTGATCCACATGGGGGTAATAAAGAGGAGCAGCAGCACCGTCTTCTTCTTGATTTTACTCCGCGCTAAAATGTAGGAAACGGGGTAGGCTATGAGGAGCGTAACCACCGTGGTAATGAGCGCAATCACGAGCGAATACACAATGGTGGAAAGCTTTGTGGGGTCGGAAAAGAACTGAATAAAGTTGTTGAACGAGACGTGGTTATTCTGATCGGTGAACGCATAGAACACGATCACGAGCATGGGAACAATCACGAAAAACAGCAGAAATACGGCATACGGAATGCACAGCATTTTGCGGGAAAAGCGGAGCTTCATCTCTTCTTTTCCTCCGTATTTTTGAGCGTGAGCTTGATTTTTTCTTTGGGAATAATCACCGAAACGAAGTCGTTTTCATTCCAGAGGTCGTTGGTGGAGAATACGAAATCTTCCTCTTCTTCCTCCGTTCTTACAATCAGGCGGTAGTGGTCGCCCTTGTAAATAATGGAAATAATGTGTCCCGTCGTGCCGCCCGCCTGAGCGTCGTCGCTGATTTCAATATCGTTAAGGCCGACTTCAACCTTTACTTCGGTATCCGTCAAATCGAGCTTTTCGCCCGCGGCGGTAACGAGGTAGCCTTCTTCGTCCAAATGAGAACCCGCGTAGAGCTGCGTGAGGTCGCATTCAAATTCGCCGTCGGCAAATGCAACCGTGTTACGCTTGGTAATCACGCCGTCGAAAATGTTCGTCGTATATTTGGGCTTCATGAGGTGAATTTCTTCCGCACCTATTTTCATGCCGATAATATCGCCCTCGCAGCGTTTTTCCGTGCTGTTAATGACGAGCTCGTATTTGCCGACCTGCACGGTAATTTCGTAGTGAATGCCCTTGAATACGACGGAAACGACTTCGCCCTTCAAGGTGCCTTCGTCGGGTGCGCACATAACGATGTCCTCGGGACGCACGACAACGTCCACGGGCTCGTTGCGCTCGAAATCGTCCACGCAGTCGAAGGTCTTGCCGCAGAACTTTACTTTGCGCTCGCCGACCACCGTGCCGCTTAAGATATTGCTCTCGCCTATGAAGTCCGCAACGAAAGTATTTGCGGGCTCGTTGTATATCTTGGTAGGGGTGCCGATTTGCTGTACGACGCCGTCCGCCATGACGACGACGGTATCCGACATTGTGAGTGCTTCTTCCTGATCGTGCGTAACGTAAATGAAGGTAATGCCGAGCCGCTTGTGCATGGCCTTGAGTTCGATCTGCATTTCCTTACGCATCTTCAAATCGAGTGCGCCGAGGGGTTCGTCTAAAAGCAGAATTTCGGGTTCGTTCACGATTGCGCGGGCAATGGCAACGCGCTGTTGCTGTCCGCCCGAAAGGGTAGCTACGGAGCGTTTTTCAAAGCCCTCCAAATCTACGAGCGTGAGCGCGCGCTCTACCTTTTCGCGGATTTCCTTTTTGGAGAGCTTCTCCGTTTTCGTGTATTCTTCGCCGTTTTTGTTGCGGTAGGTGTTCACCACCTTTTTGCATTTGAGTCCAAAGGCGATATTCTCGAATATATTGAGATGGGGGAAGAGCGCGTAACGCTGAAACACCGTGTTTACGGGGCGCTTGTTGGGCGGCAGTTGAGAAATATCCTCGCCGTTTAATAGAATTTTGCCGCTCGTGGGGGTGTCGAAGCCCGCAATCATGCGCAGCGTCGTCGTCTTGCCGCAACCCGAGGGCCCGAGCAGGGTAATAAATTCTCCCTTGTTCACGTACAAATTCACGTGGTCGATTACAAGGTTATCCTCGTAACTCTTGGTAACGTCTACAAGCTCGATAATATGTTCCGCCATAGGGGTTCTCCTTCGTAATTAAAAGTTGGGGGGAGTGGAAATCCAAAGGAATTTCGCTTTTTCCTTACCGTCGTTTTGAATTTGGTGTTCTTTGTTGGCCGTAAAATAAAAGCTCTCGCCCTTTTTTACGCGGTGGGGCTTGCCTGCGCGAATTACCGAAATGCGCCCTTCGAGCACGAATCCGAACTCTTCGCCCTCGTGGGGGAAATCCACCTGCGTCGCCGCACCTGCGTCAAGCTCTACGAGCACGGGTTCCATCATGTTCTTCTGCGCATTGGGAATCACCCAGTTCCACAGCATTCCGTCTGATTGCTTTTCAATGTACTCCGGCTCGGAGAACACGATTTTCTCTTCCGCTTCTTCATGGAAGAAATCGGAAAGATTGCTGCCAAGCGCGTTGAGAAGGTCTACGAGCGTTGCGATGGAAGGGCTCGTCAAATCGTTTTCGAGCTGTGAAATATAGCCCTTCGTGAGTTCGCAGCGGTCGGCAAGCTCTTCCTGCGTTAAGTTTTTTTGTCGGCGTATTTCTTTCAGTTTTGCACCGAGTTCCATAATCTCCTCCGAAGTTTAGTAGTATTAAACCCTTGGAAAATTTTTACAAGATTTTCGTAAAAATAAACTAAAAGTTTAATAAAAATAAACTCAATCTGCGGAAAAGTATATTATATCTATATATGGTTTGTCAACTGTTTGAAAAGGTTTTCGACAAAATTTTTTTATAATATAAAAAAGCCCCCGAAAGGAGTGAGCCATGCGTTATGCTCAACATGCCTGTGGCATGTGAGCGCAAGGCGAACTAAGCGAGCGTGTATGCGAGCGTGACCGAAGCGGCGACTCCCTTGCGCCGCTGAGACAGCCTTTTACCGCCGAAGTAAAGAAAAAAGCCTCCGCAAAAAGCGGAGGCGAAATGGCAAAATTTACGCGCTGAGAGACGCAAGCTTTTTAGCAAGCTTCGCCTTTTTGTTTGCCGCGTTATTCTTATGAATAATTCCCTTGGTTACAGCGGAATCGATTGCAGAAACGGTTTCGGGATAGAGGGCGGTTGCCTGCTCTTTCTCGCCTGCATTTACTGCTGCAAGGAATTTTTTAATCTGGGTTTTTAATGCGGATTTGATCGCCTTATTTTGCTGAGCTTTCTTTTCGGTTACCAAAACGCGTTTTTTAGCGGATTTAATGTTGGGCACGATAATACTCCTTTGAACTTCTGAATTAACTTTCATTATTTTAGCATAAAATAAATGCCTTGTAAACTATTTTTTAAGGCTTAGACGTAAAATTTCCGAAATTTTTTATCGTCTCGGAGGTCGGAAGGGTGAAAAAAGAGGTTAAGATTGGCGTTTTCGATAGCGGAATCGGCGGACTTACCGTTCTTCACGAATGCGTAAAGCGCGCTCCGCATGATTCCTTTTATTATTACGGTGACAATGCGAACGCGCCCTACGGCGGAAAAAGCCGCGAAGAAATCACAGGGCTCGTCTTCCATGCGCTTACAAAGTTGCAGAGACTGGGGATAGACGCCGCCGTGCTCGCCTGCAATACCGCAACCGCCGTGTGTGCGGAAGAGATGCGCTCAAAGTTTCCGTTTCCCGTAATCGGTATGGAGCCCGCCGTAAAGCCGGCAGGGGAACGCTGTGAAAACGTGCTCGTGCTTGCCACGCCCCGCACGGCGGAGAGCGAACGCTTGCAAACGCTCATTGCGCATTCGCCGAATTGCCGCTTTACCGTCTACCCTGCGGCGGGGCTTGCGGGCGCAATCGAGAAAAAATTCCTTTTTGGAGAGAGGCTGACCCTTTCCGACCACCTGCCCGAGGGAACGTTCGACGGCGTGGTGCTCGGCTGCACGCATTACTCTTATTTGAAAGGGGAAATCTCTAAATTTTACGGTGCACCCGTGTTTGACGGCAACGAGGGGACGGCAAGACGCCTGATCTCGGTTCTTTCTATGCGTGGGATAGGGACGGCTGACCACCAAAAAACGCAGGATTTGGACGACGGCCTGAAAAAAAAGCACAAAAACCGAGTACATTTTGTCGGAAAAAATGGAAAAATGAATGAAATTTTGTATAAATCCGAACAAATGTTTCTATAAATGCAAAAAAATATCTAAATTTTTTTAAAAAAGGTGGATTTTGGTGGCTATAAGTGGTTGACAGGGGCTAGGAGTAGTGGTATAATACTCACACATTGGTTAAATTGGCTCAATAGCCCTTTGAAACAAATCTCTAAGAAGGAAAAAGAATGGGTTTCTACGGAACGTTCAATCATCAGATGGACGCAAAAAATAGAATACGTATTCCCGCGAAATTCAAGAGCGCAGTCCCGAAGGGCGAACCGCTCTACTTTTTCAGACATAGAGAAAACTGCTTTGCGGTAATGCCCGAATCGTCGCTCAATAAAATGATGAGCACTTTCGAGGAAGCAAATCCTTTGGGTGCGGGCACGGATGACGAACAGGATGCAATGACGCACATTTACAGCTTAATTGCAGGTTTGGAAGAGGACAACCAAGGCCGTGTCACCATTCCGAAGATGTACCGTGATGCCGCTCAAATTACCAAAGAAGAGCCGGACGTCGTTACAATCGGGCGCGGCTCGTACATCGAGATATTCTCACAAAAGGTTTATGAACAGCGTATCGCAAATCAATCGTTAAGTCAAGCGAAATTGATAGCGCAAAAGAAAAAACCCCAAGAAAATGAGTGATTACCATCAGCCGATTATGCTCCGTGAAGTCGTGGAAGGGCTTGCTCTTAAAGACGGCGGAATTTATTTTGACGGTACGCTCGGCGGGGGCGGGCACTCGCTTGGAATTTTGAGCGGGAATCCCACGGTAAAGCTCATTGCCACCGATAAAGACGACGAAGCGATTGCGGAGGCGGGCAGAAAGCTTTCTCCCTATGAAGGAAGATTCAAGCTGCACCGCACCGACTTCAAGAACTTTGAAGAAGTCTTGGATTCGGAAGGGGTGGACAAGTTAGACGGATACCTTCTCGATCTCGGAATTTCTTCCCATCAGATAGACGACGAATCGCGCGGGTTTGCCTATAGAAACGGCAACGCACCCCTCGATATGAGAATGGACAGGCGGAAAGAGTTTACCGCCAAAGACGTAGTAAACGGTTATCCGGAAGAAGAGATTAAACGCATTCTCCGCGAATACGGGGAAGAGCAGTACGCTCCTTCGATTGCAAGGAATATTATCCGTGAAAGAGAAAAGCACGAAATTATAACCTGCAAAGAGCTTGAAGAAATCGTAGAACGCAGCGTTCCCGCCAAATACCGCTTCTCGGCTTGTGCGAGAAAGACCTTTCAGGCGATCCGAATTGAAGTAAACGGTGAGCTCGACGGTTTGAAAGAATGCGTTACTGCACTCACCCGCCGACTGAAAAAGGGCGGAAGAGCGTGCGTCATGACCTTTCATTCGTTAGAGGATAGAATCGTCAAGCAAGTTTTTCGGGATCTTTCCACGGCGTGCACCTGCCCCAAAGAATTTCCCGTATGCGTATGCGGAAGAAAGCAGGAAATCGAGCTTATTACACGCAAGCCGCTTACGGCAAGCGAAGAGGAAATACAAAACAATTCGCGTAGTAAAAGTGCGAAACTGAGAATTGCAGAAAAAATCATAGAATGATTCAAAACTTACAGGAATACAATTAAGGAGAGGAACCATGGCTGGGTCGACGGTCCTTGAGAGAACAACTGAAAAAGACGCGGTAAAGACGGCTCAAACGGAGGAACTGTCCGCGGCGGAAAGACAACACAACGAAAGAAGAGCAGAGTATCTGAAACTGTTGTATGCCGAGGAAGAACCAGAAGTACAAGCTGCGCCCGTTGCTGCTGCACCGGCAAGCGCCGCACAAAGACTTGCAGACTACAAGCCTTACTCTGCGCCTGCTTCAAACCACACGCTTTTCGACGGAATTACTTATAAAGACGGAGAGCTCGTTTCGGACGTCGCGGTAAAGACCGCGCCCGCACCTATTGCGCAGACAGAGGTTTACACCGCACCCGCCCCCACGGCGAGAGTAGAGGTAATGCCCGCGCCCGTGTACGCACCTGCCGAAGAGGACGCACTTCCCACGCAGCGCACGATGGACACGCTCCGTCAGGGTACGGCGGAAGTGGAAACCGCCCGTCGTACGGGTTTATTTGCGGGAATCTCCACGCGTGCAAAAATTGCGCTTGCAGCAGTCGTGTTCGCTATCGTTATGGCAATCGTGGTTATCTGCATCAATACGGGTATTATCAACCGCTTAGATGCGAGCATCGAAACGCTCCGCGAGGAAGTTGCCGAGGAACAGATGAAGTACGAAGCCTTGGATCAGGAAAGACAAGACATTTTGAACTTTGAGGGTTCGATTCAGGACATCGTCGATCAGTTCGCTCAGGAACACGGAATGATCCGCGGGTGAGATAGACTTAAAAATTGAATATCGGAGGGAACCGTATCAAACAGAAACAGTTTTCTATTACGATTCTACAAAAGAGGTTATTTGCCGTAATTATGGCGATAGCCTTTATTTTTTGCATTTTTCTCATGCGTTTTTTCTACATACAGGTCATTTGGGAGGACGAGCTGCACTATCTCGCGCTCGACCAATGGACGCGTGAAATTCCCGTGGTTGCAAACCGCGGCAAGATTTTCGATACGAACGGAGAGCTGCTCGCGGGGAATAGTACGGCATACAGCGTGTTTGCCCGCGCCTCGGCGGTGGACGATGCGGAAAACAGCGCGACCTTTCTTTCCGCCCAGCTCGGACTTACTTACGAAGAAATTCTGCAAAAGCTCAAAGATAAGAGCCGTTCGGAAGTGACCGTCGTTCGGCAGACGAGTAAGGACGCCGTTCAGAAGATAGAGGGCGCCAACCTCAACGGAATTTACTATTCCCGCGATAACGTGCGCCTTTATCCTTACGGCACGCTTGCCTCGCAGGTACTCGGCTTTACTTCCTTCGATCGCTCGGGCACGACGGGTGTGGAGCAGTACTACAACAAATATCTTGCGGGCACGAACGGAGAAATCCTCTTTGAAACGGATCTCGTCGGCGTCGATTTGGAGGGGAGTACCGCGGGCTATCTTCCCGCAGAGGACGGACTGAATATCCGCCTTACGCTCGATTACCGCATTCAGGCGCTAGCGGAAGAGGTCATGCAAAAAACGCTTGAAGCAACCAACGCCAAAGCGGCGCGCGCAATCGTGCTCGATCCGTCCGACTTTTCCGTGCTCGCTATGGTCAATCTTCCGTCGTACGATTTGAACGACATTCCGCGCGATGATATCGATACACTCAATAGACTCTCCCGTAACTGTCTCGTTTCCGACGTGTACGAGCCGGGCTCGACCTTCAAAATTGTAACGGCGGCGGCAAATATAGAAGAGCATTTGAAAGGGAATGCAAACGCGTTTGCGCTCAACCACGTCTTTTCCAGCGCAAGAACGCGCACGGTGGAGGGCTCTACCATTAAGTGTTGGAGCGACCACAAAAACGGCAAGCATTCCAACCAAACGCTTGCCGAAGCGCTCAACAACAGCTGTAACCCGTGCTTCGTGGATATCGCGCTCGCGCTCGGGAAGGATACCTTTTACGACTATCTCTCGCGGTTCCGCTTCGGGCGGGAAACGGGAATCGATTTCTCGGGCGAGTCTATCGGTATGCTGCTCCCCGAAAGCACGGTGCAAAACGGCGACCTTGCGCGTATCGGATTCGGGCAGGCAATCGCCGTAACGCCCTTGCAGCTCGCGTGCGCCGCCGCCTCCGCCGTCAACGGCGGGTACTACTATTCGCCGCGCATGGTGGAGGAAATCTTTTCGGACGATAACACCGTTCGCCAAAAGAACGAACCCGCGCTCTTGGGGCGCACGGTAAGCAAAGAAACTTCTTCCTTGCTTGCGGGAATGCTTGAAGGCGTAGTGCGGGACGGAAGCGGCCAGAAAGCGTATATCGAGGGGTACCGCGTTGCGGGCAAGACGGGCACGGCGCAAAAGTACGAAAACGGCGTGATTGCGCAGGGGAAGTATATCTCCTCGTTCGTCGGGTTTTTCCCAGCGAACAACCCGCGCTATCTCGCGCTTATCATCGTAGATGAACCAGAAGGAACCTATTACGGCAGTACGGTTGCCGCTCCTTGTGCAAAAGATATTTTTCAAGGTATTATCGAAATCAAAGAAATCAGCCCTATGGAGTAATCGTATGAAACTTTCTTTTCTTGCAAAGGAGCTGCCCGACTGTGAAATCATCGGGGGCGACGCGGAAATTTCCGCACTGTGTACCGATAGCCGCGTGGCGGGCGCGGGGGACTTGTTTTTCTGTTTTCAGGGTACGCATTTTGATTCCCATTGCTTTGCCGAGGAAGCCCAGCTTCGCGGGGCGGCGGCAATCGTATCCCAACAGGATACGGGCGTGGGCATTCCACAGCTTATCGTTCACGACGGGCGTGAGGCAATGGCGCGGATATCCGCCGCCTTTTACCGTCACCCCGAACGGAAAATTTCTATCGTCGGCATTACGGGCACGAACGGCAAAACCACAACCATGTATATGCTGAAAAACATTTTGGAAGAGGCGGGCAAGAAAGTGGGCATTATCGGCACGCTCGGTGCAAGCTACTCGGAAGTGACGGTCGCACCCTCGCTCACCACGCCTGACCCCGTGTTTTTATTTTCGCTGCTTGCGGATATGGCGCGGGCGGGTACGGAATACGTCGTTATGGAGGTCTCCGCGCACGCTTTGGCGCTCAGGAAGGAATGTCCCGTCGTCTACGACGCCGCAATCTTTACCAACCTCACGCAGGACCACCTCGATTTCTTCGGAGATATGCGCTCCTACGGCAATGCAAAAAAGAGCCTTTTCACGCCCGAGCGGTGTCGGTTTGCCGTGCTCAACAGTGACGATCCGTTCAGCGCGGAGCTCATGAAGCAGGGAATTACTTATAAGACGTACGGCATGGAGAATCCGTCCGATTCCTTTGCGCTCGTCAATCGGGAATCGCTGCGCGGTACGCACGTGGTGCTCAATTTGAGCGACGAGCTGTGCCATGCGGAAATTACGCTTACGGGGCGGCACAACGTATATAACGCCTTAGCGGCGGCTACTGCGGCGCGGCATTTAGGCGCGGATACGCAGTCGATTGCGAGGGGGCTGAAAAAGACGCAGGTCAACGGACGATTGGAGCGGGTTGCAAGCTATAAGGGCGCGGAAATTTTCGTGGACTTCGCGCACACGCCCGACGGCCTCGAAAAATCGCTCGGTGCACTCAAAGAATATTGCGAGGGCAGGCTCATCGTGCTCTTCGGCTGCGGGGGAAACCGCGACAGCGCGAAGCGTCCCATTATGGGGAAAGTGGCGGCGGAGCACTGCGATTTCGCGGTGATCACGTCCGATAACCCGCGCTACGAGGACCCGCTTGAAATTATCTCTGCAATCGAAAAGGGCTTTTTGCCCGTATCCAAAAATTATACGGTTATAGAGGAACGCGAGGTTGCCACGCGCTACGCCATAGGGCTTTTGGAAAAGGGCGACGTTTTGCTCGTTGCGGGCAAGGGCGGGGAATGCGAACAGGAAATAATGGGAATAAAGTATAGCTATAACGATAAAGCCGTCATTAACTCGGTACTCAATTCGTTATAACCGAGGCAATTATGCGTATTATTCTGCTTTGTATTCTTGGTTCGTTTTTATTATCTTTTTTGCTTTGCGCCGCGCTTATTCCATTACTGAAAAAGCTTGGGGCGGGGCAGAATATTTTGTCTTACGTAAAAGAGCACAAGAATAAGGGGGGAACGCCTACCATGGGCGGACTCGCCTTTATTCTTGCCGCTTCTTTGATTGCGCTCGCCGTAAACGGCTTTAAGGACAAGCCTTTTCTCGTTTCCGTTGCCGTGGGGCTCGGCTATCTTGCCGTGGGCTTTTTAGACGATTTTCTCAAAAAGGTGAGGGGGAACAACCTCGGACTCCGTCCCTATCAGAAAATCATTTTCCAGCTTGCCGTGGCAATCATGGCGTCCGTCTACTGCTGCTTGGAGGGGCTTACCGTGCTTCGCATTCCCTATACCAAGCTTTTCTTCGATATCGGCTGGGGAATGTTCCCGCTCGGCGTGTTCGTTTTCGTGGCAACGGTAAACAGCGTGAATCTCACCGACGGATTGGATGGACTTGCGGGCTCCGTGAGCGCAGTCTTTTTCTGCGTGGTCGGCGTGCTCGTCTTGTTGCAGGGACAGAATAGCGGAATTTCAAATTTAAGCTTTTGTATTATGGGCGCGCTCCTTGCCTTTTTGTTTTTCAACGTAAACCGCGCAAGCGTGTTCATGGGGGATACGGGCTCGCTCTCGCTCGGCGGGTTTGCCGCGTGCGCCTCGCTTTTTTCGGGAAACGCGCTCGTCATTCCGATTGCGGGAATAATGTTTGTCCTATCAAGCATATCCGTCATTGTTCAAGTAATATACTATAAAAAAACGGGCAAACGGGTATTTTTGATGGCGCCCATTCACCACCATTTTCAGGAGAAGGGGCATTCGGAAGGAAAGATTGCTTACGTCTATTCCCTCGTGACTGCCGTCCTCGGAATGAGCTTGCTGTTTCCGTTTGTCTGATTCCCGCCGAATAGCCGTGCGGGAAAAAGGAGTGAAGTATGTTATTTGAACGCCAGACCTTTTTAGTTGCAGGACTCTCCCGCTCGGGTATCTCCGCTGCGGAATACCTCGTTTTCCGCGGTGCGCGCGTATTCATCTACGACGACGTGCAGGACGAGAACGTGCTTTCCGCATCGGCCAAGCTTGCCGAAGCAGGATGTGTGATTGTGGGAAAGGACGAGCTGTACGACAAAGTGCCCGAATGCGATATCCTCGTATTGAGCCCGGGCATTCCCGTAGACCATCCGCTTCCCGTTGCCTTCCGCAAGCACGGTAAGAGCATTATCGGGGAAACCGAGCTCGGCGCGCTCGCATTGCGCTGTCCCGTGGTTGCCGTTACGGGCACCAACGGCAAAACGACCACCGTTACCATGCTTGAGAGCATTTTCAGAAGAGCGGGTAAGAACGCCATTGCCTGCGCAAACGTAGGCAAACCGCTTACTTCGTGCCTTGGTGAGCTTGACGAAAAGAGCATTGTCGTGGCGGAGATTTCGTCCTTTCAGCTTGAAACACTCTATTCGCTCCGTCCGCACGTTGCCGTCGTGCTCAACGTAACGGAGGATCACCTCAACCGCCACTACAACATGGAGAACTATATCTACCTCAAAGCGCGTATTCTCAAAAACTGCGCGGAGAGCGAATACGCGGTACTCAACTACGACGATCCCGTCGTGCGCGAATTTGCCGAAAAGACCAAAGCCAACGTGGTTTGGTTCTCCCTCAAAGAGAAGGTAGAGGGCGGATACATAGAAGACGGTAATTTCTGTTACCGCGGCGAGAGCCTCTTCCCCGTGCGCGAATTCCCGCTTGACGGCGAGCATAACTACGCCAACGCTTTGGCCGCAATCTGCGCGGCGAAAATCATGGGTATGGGCAACGCCTCCGTCACGGCCGCGCTCAAATCCTTCCGTGGGGTTAAGCACCGTCTGCAAAAGGTGGGTGAGCTCGGCGGCGTAACGTTTATCGACGACTCCAAGGCAACGAACGTGGATTCGGCTATCAAGGCTGTGAGAAGCGTGAAAGGGGAGAGCGTGCTTCTTCTCGGCGGCAGGGACAAGGGCTACGCCTACGAACCGCTCTTTGAAACGATCAAAAATTCGGGCGTCGTACACGCCGTTATCTACGGAGAAAACGCGTTCCGAATCTTAAATGCGGCGCTCAAGCAGGGCTTCACCGCCGTTACGCTTTGCCGCCCGTTTGATATGGCGGTGCGCATTGCGTACCTCACCGCAAAGCGCGGACAGAACGTACTTTTAAGCCCCGCCTCGGCAAGCTTCGATGCATTCCGCAGCTACGAGGAACGCGGCGACAGATTCGCCGAAATGCTCACCATTCTCGCTAAGGAAGGAACGCGGGAAAGACCCGCCGCCGCGGGGGAAATCAGTGATACGTACGAAAACGAATAAAGCCTTAGAAAAAAGAGAGCGGAAGGGCGCAGGCGATTTGCTCTTCCTCGGCGGAGTGATTCTTCTTGCCGCGTACGGGCTCGTCTGCGTCTATTCCGCAAGCTGTTACAACGCCGAGGTGCAGTACGGCGACGCGTATTACTTTTTGAAGAAGCAGGTTATCGGTTTCGTTTTAGGACTTGCCGCCATGGTCGGGCTCGGATTTTTGCCCTATCAGAAGCTGAATAAAAGATGGGTGGGGATTTCCGCCCTCGCGGTGTCGCTCGTTTTGTTGGCGCTCGTATTCGTGCCGGGGCTCGGGAAGAGCAACTACGGCGCAACGCGTTGGATCGGGTTCGGCTCGTTCACTATTCAGCCCTCGGAAATTGCAAAGTACGGCTTCGTGCTGTTTACCGCCGTCTACTTTGCCAAGAATCCCGCGCGTATGCGTACGCTCAAAGGGGTATTGCCCGTCCTCGGCGCGGGGCTCAGTATCTGCGTGCTCATCATGTTAGAGCCGAATATGTCCGTCACCATGTGCGTGGGCGCAATCATGATCGGCATGATTTTCCTCGGCGGTGCGTCCTGGAAAACGGTTGCCGCCATCTGCGTTCCCGTACTCTTTGCGGTTCCCGTGCTTATTCTCGCAGAGCCTTACCGTCTGCAACGCCTCTCCGCGTTCGTCAATCCTTGGGCTTCCCCCAAGGAAGAGGGATATCAGCTCATTCAATCGCTCTATGCGCTCGGCAACGGCAATTTGTTCGGCGTGGGGCTTTTCAACTCCCGTCAGAAATTCCGTTTTCTTCCCTTCGCGGAAAGCGACTTTATTCTCTCGGTCATTGCGGAGGAAATGGGCTTTTTCGGGGTACTCGCGCTGTTTGCTTTAATAGGATTCGTCATCTGGCGGGGATTCCGTATTGCAAGGAACTGCGATAACTTCTTCGGCTACATGCTCGTTTCGGGCATTATGGGAGCGTTTGCCGTACAGTCCGCGCTCAACGCGCTCGTCGTGAGCGGCTGCATTCCGCCTACGGGCCTGCCGCTTCCGCTCATCTCTGCGGGGAATACTTCGCTTATCGTTACAATGTCGGGAATGGGTATTGTGTACGGCGTATCAAGACACAATGCAAAGGAGAAAAAACATAAGATATAACACATAGAACGCGAATTGCCCGCAAAGGGTAATTTTCGCGTGATGCGAAAAACGAGAGGAGAGAACTATGGATAAATACATGATAGACGGCGGGAGGAGGCTGTGCGGAAGCGTCAGAGTACAATCTGCGAAAAATTCCGTACTGCCTCTTTTTGCCGCTTCCATTTTAACGGATAAACGCGTTACGATTCGTGAAACTCCCGCGATTTCGGACGTATTTTGTATGGCGCAGATTTTGCGCGAACTCGGAGCGGACGTAACCTTCCGCGGGGAGGACGTGACCATCGATAGCTCGAATGCGTGCTGTCACGAAATATCCTCGTCGCTTACGAAGGAGCTGCGCTCTTCCGTCTTTATGCTCGGCTCGCTGCTTACGCGCTTTCACCGCGCCCGCATTGCATACCCTGGCGGCTGTGATATCGGGCTTCGTCCCATTGACTTGCACCTGAACGCGCTCAAACGGCTCGGCGTGAATATTACCGAGCGGGACGGCTTCATTCTCTGCGAGTGCGAGCGCCTTCGCGGTGCGGAAATTCCGCTTGATTTTCCGAGCGTGGGGGCAACCGAAAATATCCTGCTTGCCGCAGTTAAGGCGGAGGGGACGACGGTGCTCTCTGGCGCGGCAAAGGAGCCTGAAATCGTAGACCTGCAAAACTTCCTCAACGCCATGGGCGCAAAGGTGAGTGGCGCGGGCACGGACGAAATTATCGTAGAGGGCGTGAAGGAGCTCGGCGGCGTGAACTATAAGCCCATGAAAGACCGCATCGAGGCGGGCACATTCCTAATTGCGTGCGCCGTTTGCGGCGGGGAAGTGGAGGTTGTAGGCGTAAAAAACCAACATATCGGATTACTTTTACATAAGTTGCGTGAAAACGGTTGCAAAATACATACGAAAAATGATAGAATAAGGATAGAAAGTAGCGGAAGACTGCGGTGTAACCGCAGAATCGAAACGATGCCCTTTCCGGGGTTTCCTACCGATTTGCAGGCGCAGATGACGGCGCTCAACTGTACCTGCGAGGGCGGCGCGATCGTCATCGAAAATCTGTTTGAAACGCGGTTCAAGTACGTGCCTGAACTGCAGAAGATGGGCGCGGATATCGAGGTGCAGGGCAGAACTGCTTTCGTGCGCGGGGTCAAGGAGCTGCACGGTGCGTCCGTTGTGGCGGGAGATCTTCGCGGCGGTGCTGCACTCGTGCTTGCCGCACTCGGTGCGAAGGGGGTATCGGAAGTTATCGACCTTTCGCATATCGACAGAGGCTATTCCGATTTACAGAAAAAACTAAAAACTCTCGGGGCGGAAATCAAGCGCGTGCGCGTATAACGCTCCTTAGGAGCTACCAATGAAAAAAAAGGTGATTTTGGCAACGGCCGTATCCTTCGTTCTGCTTCTCCTCGTCATTCTGGCGGGGCTCAACGCCATTTACACGGTAACGAGCGTAAGGGCAAATTTTTGCACCTTCTCGAAGGAAGGGGAGAGCGAAGCGCGTGAGCTACAGGAAAAGCTTGATTCCTTCGTAGATAAGAGTGCGGTGTTCCTCGATTTGGACGACGTAAGAGAGACGGTGGAACAGTATCCGTATTTCCGTGTTGAAGAGGTGCGGAAGAACTATCCCGATAAACTCGAACTGAAAATCACCGAGCGCAAAGAAGTGTTCGCATACAAGAACCAAAACGGGAAGTACGTCATTTTAGACGAACAGGGCAGGCCTCTGCGCGAAGAAGATTCCAACGTGAACCGCGCAGGCGGAAAGAATATTCTCCTCGAGGGCTTTGATTTTGAAAGCGACGGCGAAGTAAGATATTTTGAAGAGTTTATTAAGATTTTTACCGCATTTCAGGAAGTGCTCACCGAGGCGCGCGCAAACATAACCTCCATCGAGCTTGTTGTGAAGGGCTCTTCCGCGACGACTATAATCGACTATATTAGAGTCCGGATGCGCGAGGGGGTTTTCTTTGATATCCGAAACCCCTATGTGCAGCCGTACGAAAAAGCACATCTTGCCGTGGAACGCTATACGGGCACGGGCAGATTCGAGGGGAACGGCCTTACCGATATGCAGCGCGTGCAAGACGAAATCACGGTATATGAGCGCGGCGACGAGCTTTTCATCAGCCCCGAGCCGTAAGGGTTTTAACAGGTAAAATAAGAAAGAGCGTTTCCAAACGGAAACGCTTTTTTTACTGTCATTTTCTTGACAAGATTGACTTTCCTTGTTATAATAATATATGAGTCAATTTATGTCACTCAAACACGGCAGAGAGGAAAGTATATGGGGCGCAAAAGCGTAGCGGTTTTGGATATTCGCTCAACCGAAGTGGCAGTTATTATCGGGGAGCGCGGCGTGAATAACACGTTCGTGCTGAAAGCGAGTGCGACGGAAGACTACGACGGATACGATGAAAAAGAATTTTACGATACGAAAGGCTTGAAAGACGCTATTTACCGTGCGGTTTCCGCCGTTGAAGAGATGTGCGGGGAACGTATTCGGGAGCTTTACGTCGGCGTGCCGGGCGTGTTCTGCAGGGTGGAGCCCAAAGAGAAATCCATCGGCTTTCCCAAGAAACGCAGAATCGGACAAAGGGAAATCGACGCGCTCTTCACAAGCGGCAGGGAGCCGCTCGAAGGGTACCGTTTCATTCGCGCGACGAGCATGATTTTCACGACTGCGGACAGTCGGCGCGTGATCGATCCCACGGGACTTAGCTCCGATACGCTCAGCGGATGTCTTTCGTATTTTTATTGCTCCGATTACTTTGCGGATCTTATGGAAGAAATCTTCGGCGAGATGAAGATTGCGCTAAGGTATATTCCTACGCAATACGCAATGGCTTCCTATCTGATTCCCTCGGAAACGCGCGACGAATACGCACTTTTCCTTGACGTCGGGTTCCTTTCTTCCACGATACTTATTTTGCTGGGGGGCGGCGTCATCGTGCAGAGCACGAGCATGGTGGGAAGGCTGCAAATCGCCGTACGCATTGCGGAAAAATTCGGCGTTCCTTACGAGGTTGCGGTGGGGCTCGTTTCCAAAGCAAACCTCTACGCAAGAGCCAACACGGGCAATCTGGAATACATTTATCAGGGTCAGTCCTACGAGGTGGACGCAAACATACTTGCCGAAACCGTAAAAGACGCGTTGGACGAGCTGTGTGAAGAAATCGGGGGTTTCTTAGAAGATTATTCGGGCAAGAACCTCGAATGCAAACCCGTGTACGTTTCGGGTGAGGGGCTCTACGAAATCAGAGGCGCGCTTGAACACGTCAGTAAGCGGCTGAGCCGTGTGTGCGAACAGCTTGCACCCGATTTGCCCTATTACAATAAACCGTCGATGAGTTCGCCTATTTCGCTCATTGACATGGCTTGCGAAGATCACCGCAAAGGCGGAATTCTATATCGTATCTTAAACGGATTCGGAGGTTAATTATGTATCAGGAAAATATCCCTTACGGAAGAGATGATAACAACGAGCGCGGCTACGCCCATACGGGCTTCGATCCCGCTAACTTAGGCAAGGCAAAAATCACCGTCATCGGTGTGGGCGGCGCGGGTTGTAACGCCGTAAACCGCATGATCGAGGCGGGTATTACGAGCGCGGAATATATTGCGGTCAATACCGATGCGCAGATTTTAATGTGCTCGCGTGCGGCCAAGAAAATTCAAATCGGCGCACTCCGCACGAAGGGCCTCGGCGCAGGCGCAGAGCCCGAAATCGGCAGAGAGGCGGCAGAGGAGAGCAAGGACGCGCTCGCAGATGCAATCGAGGGTACCGACCTTCTCTTTATTACTGCAGGTATGGGCGGCGGCACGGGAACCGGCGCTGCGCCCGTCATTGCAAAAATTGCGAAGGATAAAAAGATTCTCACGGTTGCGGTTGTTACCGAGCCGTTTGAGTTCGAGGGCAAGCGCAGAATGGATAACGCCATGAAGGGCATCGATAATCTGCGTAAGTACGTCGATACGCTCGTTATTATTCCCAACGAAAAAATCAGCGAGGTCGTTCCTAAGAACGCAACCATGACGGACGCGCTCCGCGTTGCAGACGACGTATTGAAGCAGGGTATCCGCGGCATTGCAGATTTAATTGTGACGCCCGCACTCATTAACCTCGACTTTGCAGACGTCCGCACCATTCTGAAGGACAGAGGACTTGCGCACATGGGCGTAGGCGTTGCCAAGGGCGAAAACCGCATTATCGACGCGGTTCGTCTTGCCGTCAACTCGCCGCTTCTCGAAACGACGATCGAGGGCGCAACGGGCGTCATTATCAATATCGTGGGCGGCCCCGATTTAACGCTCGACGAAGCAAAGAAAGCCGCAGGGCTCATTCACGGCGTCGTCGATTATTCCGCAAATATCATTTTCGGTGCGTGCATCGACGAGAACATTCAGGAAGAGGTCGAGGTCACCGTTATTGCAACGGGCTTCCCTTCGGCGGAAGAGGTAATGGAGGCAACTACCCGCAAGGGCAACTACATTCCTCCCGTATCGCCTTACGTTGCACCTCAGCAGGCGTATCACGCACAGCCGAGTCCCTACATGACTTCGCCTATTATGCAGCCGATTGCGCCCGCGCCTCAGCCTGCTCCTGCTCCCGCACCCGTGGAGCCTAAATACGTGGAACCCGCGCCTGTTGTAAGACAGCCCGAGCCCAAGGAAGAAGAGGAAGAGCCCACCAATGGCAAAAAGCTTCCGCCTTTCGTGCAAAGACTTCTCGGCAGAAAATAAGAGGAACCAAAGTTCGGTTAGGTGAACGATATGAAAGTTTTAACGTTTGGCGTGTTCGATTATTTTCATTACGGACACTTAAAGCTTTTGGAACGGTGCAAGCAGGAAGGAGACTTTTTGATTGTCGCCGTACAAAAAGAGGAAGAAATTAAAAAGACGAAACCCAATGCGCAGATCATGTATTCTACCGAGCAGCGCATGGAAATGATTGCGGCGATTAAGTATGTTGACAGCGTGGTGGAATACACGCAGGTGGACGAAGATATCAAAAAGATAGACTTTGATATTTTTATCGTCGGCGAAGATCAGCTTCATGCAGGTTTTGCAAGGGCAGTAGAGTATTGCAAGGCGAACGGAAAGCAGGTTATTTATTTGAGCCGCACACCGGGTATTTGTTCTTCTGATATTAAAAAAGATAAATTAAAATAAATTTTTGTTTTAACGGAGTAAGGAATGAAAAGACTTACGTTAGATGAAATGCACGAAGCTCTTTTGGGCATTCTTTCGGAGTTTGACAGAGTGTGTAGGGAGAATGGTCTTCGTTATACGATTTCCCACGGCACGTTAATAGGGGCGGTTCGTCACAAGGGCTTTATTCCGTGGGACGATGATATCGACGTCTGTATGCCCCGTCCCGATTATGAAAAGCTCTATGCGCTTGTCAAGTCAGGCGAGGTTCAGTTAAGCGAACACTATCTTCTTTCAGAGGATCGCGGCAAAAAAGCGCTTTATCCTTTCTTCAAATTGATGGATGACCGTTATCCCATCAAGACCTGGTCGAATAAAGAAGTACCGTATCTTTACCTTGATGTATTTCCGTTAGACGGTGCGCCCGATACCGAAAAAGGGGTAAAAAAACTGCGCAAGAAACGTACACTCAATTTGGGTGTTTGCGCATTGGCGCGTTGGGCTGTTCCGATGGATAAAAAGTGGAAGGTGATTTATCGCGCACTCTTTTTCCCTTTCTATGTCGGGTGTTGGCTTTACGGCACGGCACGCGCTGCGCGTAAAGTGAATAAAAACGCTTTGAAAAACGATTTTAATACCTGCAAAAAATGTGCCGTATTTAATTTCAGTACCGAAAAGTGGTTGATGGACTGCGACGATTTTTCCGATTTGATAGAGCTTCCTTTTGAAAATTTGAAGGTCTATGCGATTGCCAATTATGATGCATGGCTTTCACAAATTTACGGAAATTATATGCAGCTTCCGCCCGAGAGCAAGCGTGTTACGCACGGCTTAAAGGTTTGGAAAGCGGATGAAAACTAATTGATAAAAAGAGTTCGGCGTTGTGCCGAACTCTTTTTTATGAACGTAAAAAAGTTTACTATTGACAAATTACCGCAACGTGTAGTATGATGATGAAAACGTAGGCAAGGGGGAGATTTGGTGAAAGTATCAAGTAAGGCAAGGTTTTTCGGTCTGGCGTGTTTATTCTTGGGTGCAATGTTTGCATTCTGTGCCTGCTCGGGCAGCGTTTCGCTTGAATGGCAACTTGATAATTTAGGCGATAGTATCGTCGGAATTCATACCGATTTACAAACGCAGTTTTTAAGCAGTAAGAATCTGAAACTTCCTACCGACGTTAAGGGGATAGAGGAACTGAGCCGTCCTGCGCCCGTCCATATCGAGTGGTCGGCAGAATCGGACGGAAAAGAGGTTACAATACAAAAATACCTTTTAGAGCTTTCTCTCGATTCGAGGTTTAACAAAAGCGTCGTTTATGAAACGGTTGAACCCGAGTTTGACGTCTATAACCTTTTGTTAGACGC